>CAVQRP010000007.1:0-122914 GCA_963715295.1 uncultured Chloroflexia bacterium | reverse complement strand
CAGGGTGAGCTTCTTGATGGTCACGTTGGCGAAGTCACCCGCGATCCAAAGGACCGGTCCGTTGCCGGTGCCCTTCAGTGTGGGTGGGCCCGAGGTCTTGTTGCGCACTCCCAGGATGGTCAGCTTCCTGTTGCTGATCTTGGCCCGGCCCCGGCAGATGCCGCGCACCGTCAGCTTGTCCTTGTTCTTTGCCTTCTTGATCGCTGCCGCGAGGCTCCCGTAGGTGCCGCCGCGCGTGGTGTTCTTCACCACGCAGGCCTTGGCCGAGGCCGCATCGGTCGGAGCGGCGGGCAGGAGCAGCGGCATGGCCAGCGCCAGCGCCAGCGATGCCGCGAGAGTCACGTGCGGTCTGGATGTGCTGATGGTCGCCACGATCTGTCCCCCTTCAGGTATTCGGGCCGCCTGCCCAGCCGCCTTCGACACCGCTACAGCCTGCGCCAAGACCGGGAATGGTCAAGTGACATGTGGCCTGGCGCGGCGCGCGGGCGCACCGACCGGAAGGGCACCGGCGCCGGGGGCCGCATGGCGCTCGCGCTAGCCGTCGAGCGTGGCCCCGGCTGTGCGTACGTCGGCGGCGAAGGCCTCCAGCGCTTCCGGTCCGTCCACCATGCCGTCGATGAACGACTGCACGCGCGAGATGCCAAGCTCGGCGTAGTCGCCGTACAGGTCCACACGCTGCTGGCCGGGCGTGCTGACACCGGGTGATTCACGCCACGTATGCACCGAGACCGCCAGCGAGGCAGGATCGCGTCCGATCTCCTCGCAGCGGGCACGCACGATCGGCAACGCCTCAGTCACTTCCGGCGGGGTCAGGCCATCGAGGTTGAGCTCGTCAGCGAAGCGTGCCGCGAGCCGCCAGGTCACGTCGGGCCCGTTGCCGCCGACCATCACCGGCACGCGCGGATGCTGCAGCGGCTTGGGCTGGTTGATGGCGCCGGCCACACGCGCGTAGCGACCCTCGAACGTCGCCCGACCGGGCCCCGGCTCCAGCATGCGCGTGATGACCTCGAGGTGGTCGCGCAGGGCTGCCAGCCGCACCCGCGTGGAGGGGTAGTCGTAGCCGAAGGCCTCCCACTCCTCCTGCTTCCAGCCGGCCCCGATACCCAACTCGGCGCGCCCGCCGCTGACCACATCGAGGGTGGCGATCATCTTGGCCGCCAGCGCCGGGTTGCGGAAACCGGTGCAGATGACGATGTGACCGATGCGCACCCGCTGCGTCAGCGCCGCCAGCGCCGTCAGCGCCACGAAGGGCTCGAAGACGACGATGTCCTCCGGCTGCGGCCAGGTGTGGAAGTGGTCGTACATCCAGACCGACTCGAAGCCCAGCTGCTCGGCCTGTAGTGTCACCTCGACGGTGCGCTGCCAGGCGTCGGCCGCGGCCCAGCCGCGATACTCCTGCACCCAGCCCTGCGGAACGACGACTCCGACCTTCACGGCGACTCCTCAGCTGATGGGCGGCGTGCTAGCGCGACTCCCGGTAGCGCTGGGCCGCCTCCGCTCGCTTGCGCACATCGAGCTTGTGCAGGATGTTGCTGACGTGCGTCTCCACCGTGCGTGGGGAGATGATCAACGCGGACGCGATCTCACGGTCGGTCAGACCGTCGGCGAGCATCCGCAGCACGTCGTTCTCACGGGGGCTCAGGCCCTCGAGGGCACCGGTACGCCCCGTTCGACCCTTGCGCGCGGCTTCGACGAAGTGACGCATCACCCGCGCGGCGTAGCGGCGTGACATGGCCAGCTCACCCTTCTGTGTCCCGCGCAGTGCCCGCAGGAGGGCCTCAGGGTGCAGGTCCTTGGTGAGGTAACCGGCCGCACCGCGCGCCAGTGCCTCGATCATGTCACGCTCCGAATCGGACACCGTCAGCATCACGATCTTCGTCTCCGGCAGGCGTGGCGCAAGCTCCTCGAGCATCTGGATGCCGTTCATCCCGGGCAGGTCGATATCGAGCAGCATCACGTCCGGCCGCACCGCCAGCGCCAGTGCAAAGGCGTCTTCTGCGGTGGCGGCCTCACCCACCATCTCCACGTCCGGCGCATCGATGGCCTGCCGCACAGCCGAGCGCACGAGGGCGTGATCGTCGACGAGCATCACGCGCAGGGGTCGGTGCGCAGCGACGTCGGGGGTGGCTGTTGCGGCGATGCGCGGCTCCTCGATGGTCATCCTGACGCTAGGTTTGCATACCCGTGGGCTTGACGTCGGGAGCACTCGTCGTGCCATTCAGCGGGCGGATGGCGCCGGGGTCGTCATCATCGGGGATCAGCATGACCGGCGGCAGCGGCGCCTCCAGCGGCAACGGCGGCTCGTCGGAGGGTGCCATGGCCGTGCGCTCGCTCGTCTCCGACACGCTGCTGACGCCGCGCGTCACGAGCGGTGTCCGGACCTCGATGCGGGTGCCCCCGGAGATCTCCGAGGTCACGGCCAGGCTGCCACCGATGAGGCGCGCTCGCTCACGCATACCCTGCAGGCCCATGCCCCGGTCGAAGGCCTCGGCCTGGGCAAAGCCGCGCCCGTTGTCGGTGACGGTGACGAGCAGCTCACCCTCGGTGACCTCCGCGGTCACGCGGACGAGGGTGGCGTCGGCATGCTTGCGGACATTGTTGAGGGCCTCGTTGATGATGCGCAGCAGCTCCACTTGCACGCGCGGCGCCAGCGCCGAGGGGATGCCTGTGGAGGCGGTGAACTGGGTCCGCAGGCCTGAATCGTCCTCGAAGTCGTCTACCGTCCGCACCAGCATGTCGGCGAAGGGCACGTCACCCTCCAGGCTGGAGCGCATGGTCACGAGCGCTTCGCGAGCTTCGATGATGGCGGCATCGAGCGCCTGCGTGACCTCGTCGGCAAGCGGGCGGTCGTCGTCCGAGAGCGTGGAGCTGAGCCGCTCGAACTTGAGCTTGGCGAACCAGAGGTGCTGGGCCAGGCCGTCGTGGATCTCGCGGGCCAGCCGCGCACGTTCCTCGAGCGTGGCGCGCTCGGCCTCGTTGACACGCATCCGATCGAGGGCCATGTAGGCCGAGCGCAGGGCGCGCAGGTCGCTGCGCTGGTCGGCGAACGCGCCTGCCAGCAGCACCGTATAGGCCACCAGTCGCATGATGTCGGAGATGGTCACGAGGTTGGTGTAGACGCTGGGCCACAGCGCGTATTGCACCTCCGCCACCGCCAGGATGACCAGGCCGAGCGCGGTGAACGCGTCGCTGGTCGGCCCGCCACGAGCCCAGGTGAAGCGGTACAGCACGATGGCCGCCACGAGGCCTGTGACGGTGGCGACGACCATGGCCAGGGCCACGCCGGTGAAGCCGGGCAGGACACCGAACTCGCTGGGCTCGGCCAGCAGCGCCGCCAGGCCGGAGGCCTCGATGAGATCGGGCAGCAGGTCGCGGAAGGGGTAGATGACGAGCGTCACCACGAAGATCACGGCGACCGGCAGGAAGACCACCCGGAAGCGTCGCTTGGTGCCGCCGTAGACGCCCATCATGGCGGCGATGGCGCTGACCATGAACAGGCCCGACACGCTGATGCGAACCAGGCCGGATACCCAGGCCGGCAGCTGCTCGGGCGCGCCCAGCGTCATGCCCACCCGCACATCGAGACGGAACACGATGAACAGCAGCGTGATGAGCGTGAACATCGCCCATAGCCCGAAGGCCGACGACTGCACGAAGGACGCCAGCCGGCCGGTCTCGCGATAGCGCAGGTATGTCAGCACGGCCAGACCGGCTACTGCCACGAAGGTGAGGGCCGACAACGCCACGTCGAGCGTGCGGTCCTTCATCACGATGTTCAGGTCGGCATCGATCTGCGGCAGCAGCGTGGCGACCAGCAGGATGCCGGCAGTCGCCAACAGCAGGACGTCGAGCTGGATGGTCTGACGTCGCTGCCTGGTGGCGCGAGGGCTCTGCATAAAGGCGATGATAGGTCCCGCAGAAAATGCGAGAGCCGGACGCGCCCCAGCGCAGTCCGACTCTCTTCTCGCTCATTTCGACCCCGCCGTGAAGGGTCAAGGAGCAAGTGCTGTATTCGACGTTATGCATGCATATTGCCGGGAGCCGCCCTCCGCGGTCATCCGTGCTGGTACGGAACCGGCTACGGAGATACGGCTCCGTAGCTCCACGGAGCGCACCCGCACACATACGGACGGCCGTGGGTACCGATTGGTGACCGCGGGCACCGCCGCTGCAGGAACTGTGAGGTCAGACCCGTAGGTCGCACCCCAGGAGAAGCCTGGCCCCACCGCGTCCTATCGTGGGCGTTCGTGGCGTTACTGCGGCATCGGTCGCGCTCTCGCGGCGCAGGTCGCGCTCTCGCGGGCGTTCGTGGCGCTACTGCGGCGCGGGTCGTGCGCTCTCGCGGCGCGGGTCGCGCTCTCGCGGCGCGGGTCAGGCGTCAGGGTCGAGGCCGTGCAACCGGCCGGTTACCCACCTCGCGGTTCAACCGACGGAGCCGAGGCCACGCGTCCGCTGACTCACCCACCGTCCGCATCGGACGGCGGAGCCACCACCGCTTCGCCCATCCCACGGGTCACCCGTCAGAGTCACGCCCCTCCGTCTGTCGTCTGACCCGCCTCCCGGGTCAGCACGCCCCTCCGTCTGTCGTCTGACCCGCCTCCCGGGCGGCGGCCTCCCGGGCAGCAGGGCCTCCCGGGCGAGCAGGGCCTCGCGGGTCAGCACGTCCCCCACCGGCACCCGGCCCACGGCTGGAAGGGGCCGGTCCTCGTCGACGCAGACCGGCACGCTGCGCGACCACGCAGGTGGCGCTACCGTGGGTTGGTCATGCTTCCATCCGCGGCTTCGATCGCAACTCGACAGCTGCTGGCCGTGCTGCTCACGCTGCTGCTGGTGCTGCTCGTGCTGCCGGCCCCTTCTGTTCGCGGCGCCACCGGCTATGACCTCGAAGCGCGCTACGAGGTCGACGTCCATCTCGACTGGGACACGCGTCGCGTCAGGGTCGGGACCGCCATCGGCCTGCGCAACACCAGCAGCGGGCCCATCGACCGTCTCCAGCTCAACAGCTCCCCGGCCAAGCTGGGCGACCTCAAGGACCTCCGCGTCAAGGTGGATGGTGCGCGCGTTCCGGCGACCATCAGCGGTCAGACCATCATCGTCCCGCTCGGGAAGACGCTGGCCATGGGTGACTCGGCCAACGTATGGGTCGCCTACAAGGCCCGGTTAGGCACCAGCGCCGCGGGGCGCGGGTACTTCTTCGCCAAGCTCAACGGCGTCGCCCAGCTGTACCGCTTCATCCCCTGGCTCAGCCGCCGCATCCCCTTCGGTTCCGGCAACCACGGTGAGCCCTTCCTGACGCCGGTGAGTCCACACGTGGAGGTCACCGTCAGCGCCGATCGCAAGCTGGTGTGGGCCACCAGTGGCCGCCGTGTCGCCAAGATCAGCCCCAGGTCATTCCGCTACGTGGCCAACAACGTGCGCGATTTCAACATCGCCGCCAGTCCCGGCTGGTCCACTGCGCGCGGCACCTCCAAGGACGGCCGGACAGTCATCTTCGCGCACACGCGCCGGCACGACGGGCGGCGACTGCTGAGGCTTGCGCGCGAGGAACTGGCGCGCTACCAGGCCAAGACGGGCGTGCCCTATCCGCATGACACGTACCGCGTGGCCGAGACCGGTGGCGGCCTGGCCATGGAATCACCGGCCCTCATCTGGATCCCGGCGTCGCGGCCGGCGTCGGACCATCCCTACCTCGTCTCGCATGAGACCGCCCATCAGTGGTGGTACTCGACCGTGGGCAACGACCAGTCCACCAGCGCCTTCGCGGACGAGGCCCTCGCCGACTACTTCTCGCGCAAGGCCCACCTCTCCATCCGCGCCTCCCGCTGCGCCACGGACCGCCTGGATCGCGAGATCCGCTCCTACTCTGGGACCTGCTACTACGAGGTCATCTACATCCAGGGCGCGCGGTTCCTTGACAAGCTGCGCAAGGACTTCGGCGGCGGGGCGTTCAAGGCTGCCATCAGGGACTACACCCAGGACAACCGCTTCGGCATCGGCAGCAACTCGCGGCTGCTGGAAGCCCTGCGCACCCGCATGGGCGACCGCGTCCTGAAGCGGTACCACAGCCGCTTCCCGAGCCTGTACTGAGGCCGGCTCGCCGTGGAGCGGATACGGTAGCTAGACTGGGCGTATGAGCATCCGGCCTGAGACATATGTCTGAAGTGGTCGAGCGTATCGTGTCGCGCGATGCCGACGGTGCGCCGACCCACCGCGGCTGGATGCCCCAGGCCGCCCGCCGCCGCTGGATCGAACCCTTCGTCCTGGCCATGCTGGCGCGCCGGGATACATACGGTTACGCGGTCCTCGGGCGGCTCGAGGAGATGCGCATCTCCAACGGCCCCCTCGATGTGGGGCTGGTGTATCGGACGCTGCGCGATCTCGAGCGCATCGGACTGGTCAGCTCATCGTGGGCGGACAAGTCGGCGGGTCCCCGCCGGCGCGCCTACCAGCTCACCGATGCCGGCTTCCAGGCGCTCGATGACTGGGCCGTGGTGATGCGCGAGCGCGCGCGATTGATCGGCGAGTTCAACGCCGACTACCTGGAGGTCGTGAGCGCGGTGCGACCCAGGAGCCGCTAGATGGGCTCCGCCATGGCGTGTCCGAGACCCTTGACCAACTCGGCTTGCTCAGCTGCGGAGACGTTGCGCGCAAGGACGCGCAGGTACTCCTCCTCCTCGGCGAGGTGCACCTTGAGCAGCGCGTACAGGCGGTAGAGGACGCGTCGCAGGCCGATCGTGCCGGCTGGCCCCAGCGCATCTGCCTCGACGGCCTCGAGGAAGATGCCGAGCCGCGTGATGAGGCCCTTGAGATCCTCGTGCTCTCGACGCATCTGTAGCATCGAATGGCGGTTCTGCATGAGCCGTTCGAGCGCAGGGTAGAGGCTCGTCTCCACGGCTTCCATGTGCGGCTCCAGGGTCTCCGTCACGAACCGGTAGAGCGCTGCGAGCCCGCCTTCGAAGGCAGCCGGACGCGGCCGCTCGGCGAGCATGTCCGCGAGCTCCGGCAGTCGATCGAGCGCCTCGACGATGCGCTCGTGATGCTCGTGCCCGGCGTCAGTCACCGCTGTCAAAGAACCTGGCCCTCCTGATGTCGTTGCCGGACACGATACGCCGCCGGTCGATGCCGGTCCATCTTCCCCTCGCAAACGGGCCGTCCGTCCGTTGTCTAGATGCTTCAACCATGTAGAATGAACGAAAGGCGTCCGCGCCACGGGCGTGAAGCCAGGCTGACTGGCGAACCTGGGGGGCATGATGCAGACGCTGGGTGGCATCTCGCACGAGCACCACGACGTCCTCTGGCGAGCGGTGGACCGGCTGAGCGATCTGGCGGAGTGCCTGGATTGCGACTGTCTGGACCGTGCTGAGCTCATCGCGCGGCTGCCGCAACTGCTGGAGATCCATGACAGCCTGAGACTCCAGCTGCTTCCCCACATGGAAGCCGTGGAGACCGCCGTGTACCCCACGCTCGAGCGGATCGTGGCGGATCACGGCATCACCATAACCATGGCCGAGGAACACCAGCAGATCCGCCGCCTGGTCGCCGGCCTCGGCGCATTCATCGAAGACCCCGCTGCCCATGCCGACCGGTCTGCGATCCTGGTCCTGCGACGCAAGCTGCTGCGCCTCCACGCATTGCTCAAGACGCACCTCGCGGAGGAGGAGCTCTATATCCCCATCCTCGAGGACCGCTTGACCCCGGGTCAGGAGGCAGCGTTGGCCAGGGCCCTCGACCACCTGGCGGGGGAGCGGCTCTAGGCGCTGCGGAACGCCACGAGCTGCGGAACGCCAGGCGCTGCAGAACGCTAGGAGCTCCCGCGCGGCGACACCACCGACTCGAGATAGCGGGCGTTGAACTCGCCGATGAGCCTGGCGCGTTCCCTCATCACCGCCGCCCACGCATCGATGGCGGCATAGCCCGCCTCCGTGAGCTCGTAGTCGCGACGTTGGGGCCCCACGGGGTCAGCCGACCAGGCCGAGGTGACCATGGCGGCGGCCTCCAGGTCGCGCAAGGTCCGATACACCTGACCGATGTCCACGGGGCCGCCCGTGATGCCCATCTCCTCGAGCTGGGCCGTGATGGCGTAGCCGTGGGCGCCACCGTCTGCCAGCAGGACGAGCACGAACGGCTCCATCCAGCGGTGGCGTCCTGCGGCCGGCGCCCAGCCACGATGGACCGGGACCCCGGCCTCGTCGCGATCGGAGGCGAGGTCGCCCGGGGTCGTGGTCGCGCGATCGGCGACTCCCTTGCTCGACACATCCATGTGCGTCGAGAGCATAGACGCTCGAGGCGGCGCGACCGACGGGCGCGCGAGCCTGCACTGGCCTGTTGCTGCCGCCGGCCGCGGACGGGCCGCCAACGGCGATGCGTGGACGTCGGCTAGAAGGCCGTCATGCCCGCGTGATCCATCGCCGCCGCCAGCTTCTCCGCATCCTCCTCTGACTCCACCGCGCTCGACGATCGCGAGGTACAGCTCCTCCTCGGCGAGATGCGTCTTGAGCATCGCGTACAGCCGGAAGATGATCCGACGCAGGGCGACGCAGTCGCCGGTGTGGTGGCACCCGTCGGCCAGCTTCGGCCGCATCGCTGTGAGAGCCGCCACGAGCTGTCGGATCTCCTCGTGCTCACGTCGCATCGTGGCCATCGAGTGGCGGTTCTGCATCATCCGCTCGAGCTCCGGATAGAGGGCTCGTTCGGATGCCTCCATGTGCGGGAGGAGCAGCCCCTCGAGGAAATCGACGACCTCGATGACTCGGGGCCGGAGCTCGGCCACCGGCACGTGTCCGATCATGTCGCCGACCTCGGGCAAGGTATCGATATGCCCGATGAGCCGTTCGTGGTGCTCGTGCGAGACCTGGGTGAGAGTCGCGGTCATGTCAGACCTCCTTGTGTGGCTTGGCGCTGGATGGTTGGCTGTCGACCACTCACACCTCCCCGCGTCCGGCGCTGGTCACCTCGCGCCCAAGGGCTTGGAAGAACAGGGCCAGCGGTCGGTAGACCGCGTGCGCCAGCTTCATGAACGGAGCCAGGATCACCAGCTCCATGGCTACCGCGACATGGAAGAGGAAGACCCAGTAGCCCCAGGCCGGTGCCGCCGGCAGGTACAGCGCCAACTCGAGGGCGAAGCCGGTCACGCCGGTGATCCAGACGAGGGCCAACAGCGTCCAGTCGGCCGCGCTCGAGTGCTGGACGGAGGGCTCGTCGGCGCGGAGCCGACGCACGATGAGCATCGTCGCGCCGTACACGAGCAGGAGCCCGGCGATCGTTCCGAGCAGACGCACGGGGTACCAGATGGGTACCGGCGTCCCGGTTTCCTTGATGCCGGCCAGCGCCAACCCGTAGTCCAGGATGGTCGCCGCGAGCAGGCCGAGGAAGCCCCACATGGTGGCTGCATGCAGGAACCAGCGCTGGCGGTACCAGGGTCGTGCGTCCACTTCGTCGTCGCAGTCGCGGCGGTAGCGCCGCTGGCCCAGCGACTCGACCGCGAGCGCGGCCCACAGGGCACCGGCCGTGCGACGCAGTGCCGAGCGCCCGGCGACCATGGAGGGCAGGGTCACGTGCTCGGCCCGACTGACGGCCCGCGCCATCCTGGCGATGCCGGCCAGGCCGGCCGAGGAAGACGAGGATCATGGCCACCACCCCGAGGTCGTGGATGAGCGCCTCGGGGATGAACCCGAAGATGTCCAGCGACTCGGTGCTCTGCTCGCCGCGTCCCGCCAACATGAAGAGCGCGAAGAAGGCCGCCAGGGCCACGGCGATGAGAGTCCCGATGATCGGTCGCGTGTACATCGTGCGAGCGAGCCCGGTGCGGTCGTAGTGGCCGATGGCGTAGCGCCGCGCAGCAGCCATGAACTCGCTCGGCTCGGCGTGGGTCGGACATGTCTCGGAGCACTCGCCACAGGCGTAGCAGGTCCACAGCTCCTTGCTTCCGAGCAGCTCGTCGCGCATGCCCACCTGGGCGTAGCGGATGATGCGGCGAGGGAAGGTCGCGTCGTCGCTGACGAGCGGGCACGATCGCGGTGCAGGTGCCGCAGCTGAAGCAGGCGGAGACGTCGGCGGCACCGTAGCGCTTGATGTCGGTGAGCAGCTCGGTATCGACGAGCGTGCTCACGCGCCTGCTCCCGCGATCGCTTCGTAGCGGAAGTACCCGTCACCATCGGCGCCGCCGACCTCGTGTACCCGCCCGTAGCGGCGCATGCCCATGACCCAGAAGAGGACTTCGCGGGTGGGGCAGTCCATGGCTGCAGCGAGCTCAGGCACGGTCAGCGGCCCGTTGCCGAGCAGCTCGAGGATCCGGGCCCGCATGATGGGCTCCTCCCGGACCACCTCGCGGACTTCGCGTTGCACTGCGTTCATGCGACCGGGACCTCCAGCAGCTTGTCGATCATGGCGGTGACCTGGGCATCGGTATATCCGCGCAGATCGATGGCGTTCTCAGGGCAGATGGGCACGCATCCACCACAGCCCTTGCAGCCGCTCTCGCTGATGACGGCCACCTTGTGCCCGTCGACGGCCTGCATGGCGATGGCGCCGTAGGGACAGGCCTCCAGGCAGGCCCCGCAGTCGGTGCAGGCCAGGCGGGTCCACGACGGCCACCAGCGGGTCGAGCTCCGCATAGCCCTTCTTCAGGATGACCGCGCTCTGGGTCACTGCCGCCAGCCCCGACGCGACGCTCTCGCTCGAGTTCCTCGGGGCCTGGCACGCGCCGGCGATGAAGACGCCGTCGACCACGGTCTCGACCGGACGCAGCTTGGGGTGGATCTCGTTGAAGAAGCCGTCCTTGTCGACCGGCAGCTTGAGGACGCTCGACCAGCTCCTTGTTCTGGCGCGGGACCATGGCCGTGACGAGGACCACCAGGTCGACGGGGATGTCCAGCTCGGCTCCCGGGTGAGCTGGTCACGGACGCTCACGAGCAGGCCGCCGTCATCGCGGCGGCGACGGTCGGCGGGGCGTCGTCAGGCGAACTTGACGTAGACCGATCCGCGCTTGCGAGACTCGGTGTACATCGTCTCGTACTTGCCGTACGTGCGCATGTCGCGGTAGAGGTGGTACTGGTGGACTGTCGCGGTCGCGGGTGGCCAGCTGCACGGAGGCTGCGACCGTAGCTGAGCAGCAGTATCGGGAGCAGTACTCCCCGTGCTCCGGGCTGTCGGTTGCCGACGCAATACACGTAGGCGACGCTGCGCACTCGCCGCCCCGCATGCGACAGGGGACCATCCCCGGTGTCGATGAGCCGCTTGAACTCGGGCAGCGTGACGACCCCATCGATGCCGTAGCCGTGCTCGCCGACCTCCGGCGTATAGGTGTCGACGCCGGTGGTGACCACGATGGAGCCGACCTCGACGGCCAGCTCCTGGGGCTCCGCACCGCCGACCCGGAGGCCCACCTGGTAGTTGCCGAACGTGCCGGCCTTGCTGACCATCTCGGCCTGTGTGAAGACGCGGATGGCGGGACGCTGTGCGATGGCGTCGGTGAGCTCGCGACGAGCTTGCGACCGTCCTTCCCGTTGGGATACAGCGCACCGAAGCTGCCCACCCATCCGCCCAGCTCCGCCTCACGCTCGATGAGAACGACGCCGATACCGATGTCGGCCAGGCCGATAGCTGCACGCAGGCCGGCTACGCCGCCGCCGATGACGAGCGTTCGCGGCGTGGTCTCGACCACGACGGGCTCAAGGGGCTCGGTCAGCAGCGTGCGGGCGATACCGGCCTTGACCAGGTGGATGGCCTTGTCGGTCGTGCCCTGGGCGTCATCGGAGTGGATCCACGAGGCCTGCTCGCGAACGTTGACCTGGGTGTACTCGTAGGGGTTGAGCCCGGCCCGCTTGGCGACACCGCGGAAGGTGGTGACGTGGAGCTTGGGCGAGCAGGATGCGACGACCAGGCCGTCCAGCTCCTGTTCGGCGATGTCGCGCTCCATGTCCTGTTGGCCGGCATCGGAGCAGGCGAACGTCATCTGGCGCGCGACCACCACGCCGGGCTCCCCCTGCGCCGCGGCGACGACCTGGTCGACATCCACGTAGTCGGAGATGTTGCCGCCGCAATGGCAGACGTAGACGCCCACGCGGCGTGCCTTCTGGGTCATGACGCCACCTCCTGCTGTTCGAGGTAGGCCGCCACCTGGGCCACGGTCGAGCCGGCGTGGAGGATGGAGTCGGCGATGTCCTTGACGCCCGAGGCGGCACCGGCCACGTAGACACCGGGGATGCTGGTCTGGCCCGGGTTGGTGTCTTCGTCAAGCTCCGCCACGTAGCGGAACTCGTCGAGCGAGAGGCCGCCCTCGGGGAACAGGGTCCCGGCATCGCTGTTGGGCTGGACTCCGACGGCCAGCACGACCAGGTCGTACTCCGCCTCGACCAGCGTGCCGCCGTTCTCGACGTCCTCATAACGCAGGACCAGGTCGCCGTCGTCCCTTTCGGTGATCTGGGCGACGCGACCCTTGATGTAGGACGCACCCATGGCCTTGGCCTGCTCGTAGAACTCGTCGTAGCGTTTGCCTGCCGCGCGCATGTCCATGTAGTGGACCGTCACGTCGGCGATGGGCAGGGCGCCCATGATGAGCTGGTTCTGCTTGATGGAGTACATGCAGCAGAAGCGGGAGCAGAGCGGGTTGCCCACGGTCTCATCCCGCGAGCCGGTGCACATCACATAGGCGATGCGTTCGGGCACCTTGCCGTCGCCCGGACGCAGGATGGTGTTGAACGGTCGCGTGGGTGCCAGCAGCCGATCCATCTGCATCCCGGTGATGACATTCCTGAAGGTGCCGTAGCCGTACTGCGGCTTGAGGTCGGCGGCGAACAGCTTGAAGCCGGTGGCCACCACGACCGCGCCGACCTCGACCTGGCTGGTCTCGTCCCGGGCGCGCAGATCGATGCAGTCCTCTACCGGGCACGCAGCGACACACTCTCCGCACTCGGAGCAGACGCCGCAGTCGAGGCACAGGCCGGCGCCGTAGCGCGCCTCTGCCTCGGTCATGGGCAGCTCGACCTCGCTGAAGTCGGTCGGCGCCGAGCTGATGACCTCACTGGGAGCGGCGGGCTGGGCCAGCCGGTAGGTCTTCTGGCGCGCGAGCACCTCGCCCTTGTCGACCACGGGCAGGCGCAGGTCGAAGCCCTCCAGGGTCTGATCCTGGATCCAGCGGTCGATCATGAATGCGGCCCGCTGGCCCTGGCCAGTGGCGCGGGTGATGTCCGAGGCCCCGGAGACCACGTCACCGGCAGCGAAGAGCCACGGCACCGCGGTCTGCAACGTGCGCTCGTCGGCCTCGACCGCTCCGCTCGCGGCGGTCGCTACCTGGCCCTCGAAGGCAGCGGTGTCGGGCCTCATGCCGATGGCGGAGATGACCGCATCGCACTCCAGCTCGAACTCGCTGCCCGAGACCGGCTGCGGTCGCCGCCGGCCCGACGCGTCGGGGGCACCCGACGCCATCTTCGTGCAACGGAGTCCGCGCACGCTGCCCTGGTCGGTACCGAGCACCTCAGCTGGGGCGGCCTGGAAGACGAAGCTCACACCTTCCTTCTCGGTGTCGCCGGCCTCGACATGGTGGGCCGGCATCTCGGCGCGGGTCCGCCGGTAGACGACCGTCACCGAGCGCGCCCCGAGACGCCGCGCCGTGCGGGCCGTGTCCATGGCCACGTTGCCGCCGCCGATGACGACCACTCGTCGGTCGCTCAGGTCGACATCGTCGTCGAGCTTGACGGCACGCAGGAAACCGGTCCCGCTGAGGACTCCGTCGAGGTCATCGCCGGGCACGCCCAGGCGTGTCGAGATGGGCGTGCCGGTGGCTACCAGCACGGCTTCGTAGCCGTCGTCGTGGAGCGCCGTGAGATCCTCGACAGGCGTATCCACAGCGATCTCGACGCCGAGGGCGGTGACGTTGGCGATATCGCGCTCGACCACCTCGCTGGGCAGTCGATAGGAAGGGATGGCCAGGCGCAGGAAGCCGCCGGCCTTGGGCGCTGCCTCGAAGATCTTCACGCTGTACCCCTTGCGGGCCAGCTGCCACGCCGCGGTCAGCCCAGCCGGTCCCGAGCCCACCACCGCGACCCGATGACCGTTCGGCTCGGCGAGCGTCGATCCCGGGGCCGTCGTCGCGGGCGTAGTGCTCGTCGGCGACGAAGCGCTTCAGCCGCCGGATCGGCAGCGGTCCTTCGAGCTCGGCGCGTGAGCAGTCGACCTCGCAAGGTGCATAGCAGGCTCGCCCGAGGGTGCCGACCAGGGGCGTCGCCTCGAGCACCAGCTGGAAGGCCTTCTCGTACTCGCCGCTGCGGATGAGCGAGACGTAGCCGTGGGCCTGGATGCCGGCGGGGCAGGTGAAGGAGCAGGGTGAGGAGCCGGCACGCTCTACGACAGCCTTCTTGGGCACCGCCTGGGGGAAGGCGATGTAGGCCGCATGGCGAGCCACCATGTCGGCATTGAACTGGTCGGGCACGGAGACCGTGCAGGCGGTCTCGCACTTCTGGCAGCCCGTGCACGCCACTTCGTCCACGAACCGCGCCTTGCGCTTGATGGTCGCGCCAAAGTGGCCGTCACCCAGACGCTCGATGCCCTCGACCTCGCGTGTAGGTCATGGTCGTCACGTTGGGGTGGTGGATCGAGGCCGCCATCTTCGGTGTCGAGATGCAGCTGGCGCAGTCGAGGGTCGGGAAGACCTTGCTCAGCAGGATCATCTTTCCGCCTACGCTGGCTTCCTTCTCGACGAGCAGGACGCGGTAGCCCATGTCGCCCAGCTTGAGCGCGGATTCCATGCCGCCGATGCCGGCGCCGACGACGAGAACGTCGTAGTCGTTCATGACGCCACCGCCTGGCCGCCTAATGCCGCGAGCGCTTCGCTGAACTGCCTGACATGCCTGGTGAACGGTTCCGCGCAGACCGAGCAGATCGCCGCCATGCGCAGGCGGGACGAGTCGTGACCAGCCTGCTTGAGCAGCTCCTGCGCCTGCGCCACGATATATGAGGCGCGCTTGGAGCAGTCAGGCAGGTAGGCGCACTCGTCGCCGTCGGAGGCGATGAAGACGCCATCGAAGCCGCCATCGATGGCATGCGCGATCCAGCTTGGCCGGATGCCGCTGGTGCAGGGCAGGCTGATGACCATCACGCCCGGGGAGTAGGACATGTGCGAGCTTCCGGCCAGGTCGATGCCGGGGTCGGAGATGTTGTTGGTCGAGAACACGAGGATGCGTGGGGCTCGGGTCCCGTCAGCCCCTCGCGGTCTCTGCGGAACGAGCGTGGTCATCGCGTCCTGCCCTGCCAGCCTGTGGCCGAGCTGTGGTGCTGGCTACTTCTGCCGGACCACGAACGTGCGTTCGTAGCCCTCGGCAGGAAGCGTGCCCAGGTACGAGTGGCCGATCTTGCCCGACCAGGCACTGACGTCGGTCTTGGTCGCAGGGTCCGTCGACCACAGCTCGATGGTCTCGCCGACCGAGATCGTCGGCATGGCCTTCTTGGCTTCGAGAAGCGGGCCGGGGCAGGCGCTGCCGCGGGCATCGACGACCTTGGCGGCCGTGATCTGCATGAGCTCGCTGTCGCTGAGCGGGGTCGTGGTGGTGGTCATCGGTAGCGATCTCCTTGGTGCTGGGCCGGTCCGGGCGAGCGCCCGGCGGCGTGGGTGGCCTCGGTGGCGGGTTGGTCGCTGGTCCTGCGGTCGATCGGCAGTGCTGTCACTCCTCAGGCGTCATGCCCCACATCAGATGAACAGGATCTGGCCGTCGCCAGCCGCGGCCAGGAAGGCGGCGATACCCCCGGCATCGTCGACGAGCGGATCGAGCGTGGCGGCGTCGAGCCCGAGGGTCGAGAGAGACCCTGCGCAGGCACGGATGGAGACGTCCCCGAGCTCCTTGGCCTGCCGGAAGGTCTCCAGCCACGGGATGTCGCCGACATGCTCGACCGGCTCCTTCCAGCGGGGTCGGGCAGCGTCGTAGGCGAGACCATGCTCGTTGCTGATGCGATCGGCCCGGAACGCGTCCAGGGCCCAGTACATCAGCAGCACATTCACCGGCATGCCCATCGCAGCCGCGCCGGCGGCGATGGTCGCTGCGGCATGGAGCTTGTCGTCGGTGCCGGAGAACAGGACGATCGACAGGTTGTCACTCATGACTGGCCTCGCTTGCTGCCGGCAACAGGGTCCGGTTGTGGTGTGCTCGCCGCTGCCGCCAGCTCACCCAGGCGCGACAGCCGGCGCACGAGCACCTGCCGCATCAGGCCGCAGGCCGCCAGGATCTGGGGGTCGGCCACGTGGTACCGATGGCTGCGGCCATCACGGACGGATTCGACGAGACCGGCGCGCCGCATCGCCCCAAGGTGCTGCGATGTCGCCGCCTGGCTCAGCTCCAGCTCCCGACTCAACTCGTTGACCTCGCAGGAGGATCGCTCGCCAAGCAGATGGAGGATGCGCAGCCGGTGGGCGCTCGCGAGCGACCGAAGCAGCGATGCCTGCAACTCCTCGATGTCCGACATCGTGCTTGTCATCGCGGGCCCCCTGTCGTGATCGCCGCATCGCCGGCGACGTGCTGTCCCGGGTCTGGAGACTAGGTTTCTAAAGTGAATATATGGTTAGGACATATATAAGCCATGAGCCATGTGTCATCACCAGCAGAGCCATGCGGCACCCCGTGGAAGGCCGCGCATCTCGCTGGCGTCGTCGGTCAGTGGTACGACGGCAGACCCCCGGGCGCAGGAGTCGCGAGCGCCACTGACCGCCCGCCGTTCCATCCGCGACGGAGCGATCAGTCCGGAGGTCCGCCTTTCGCATTACACTTGCGCCTACTGGTGCCCGGCTTTCCCGCCGTCGCGCGCCTTACCCATCACGTTCGACACTCGGGGTTCCTGGATGAAGGTCGCCATCGTCAAGGAGACTGCGCCCAACGAACGGCGCGTCGCCCTCGTGCCTGAGGCCATCGGCAAGCTGACTGCCGCTGGGCACGAGGTCCTGGTCCAGGCCGGCGCCGGAGACGGCGCAGCCATCCCGGACGCGGACTACACCGCGGCCGGGGCCACCGTCGTGCGCTGAGGCTGCGCTCTACGCCGAGGCCGACGTGGTCCTGCGCGTGCAGAAGCCGACGCCCGAAGAGATCGGCAAGCTGCACAGCGGCCAGGTCGTCATCGGCCTGCTGCAGCCGCTCATCGACCCCCAGAACGCACAGTCGCTGGCCAAGGCCGGCGTCACCGCGGTCAGCCTGGACACGCTGCCGCGCACGCTCTCGCGCGCGCAGACGATGGACGCGCTCTCCAGCCAGGCCAACGTGGGCGGCTACAAGGCGGTCATCATCGCCGCCGATGCATACGGCCGCTACTTCCCCCTGCTCACCACCGCGGCGGGCACGGCCAAGCCGGCCAACGTGCTCATCCTCGGTGTCGGCGTGGCCGGTCTGCAGGCCATCGCCACCGCCAGGCGCCTGGGCGCGCTGGTCAAGGCCTACGACGTGCGCTCCGAGACCAAGGAGCAGGCCGAGTCGCTGGGTGCCAAGTTCCTGAAGCTGGAGTCGGTCGCCGATGCCACCGGCTCCGGCGGCTACGCCCGCGAGCTCAGCGACGACGAGAAGAAGGCCCAGCAGGCCGAGCTCAACGATCACATCAGCTCGATGGACGTGGTCATCACCACGGCCCAGGTGCCCGGCCGCCGACCGCCGCTGCTGGTCACCGCCGAGGCCGTCGCCAACATGAAGGCCGGCTCGGTCATCGTCGACATGGCCGCCAGCGCACTCGGTGGCAACGTCGAGCTGTCGGAGCCGGACGACACGCATCGTGACCGACAACGGCGTCACCATCATCGCGCCGACCAACCTGCCGGCCACGATGCCCGGCGGCGCGAGCGGCTTCTACGCCCGCAACATCACCGCGCTGCTGACGCATTTCATCAAGGAAGGGGAGATGACGTTCGACTTCGACGATGAGATCACCGCAGGCACCGTCATCACCCACGGCGGCAAGGTCGTGCATGCGCCGACCGCCAAGCTGCTCTCCGACGGCGGTGCCGCATGAGCGGTGAGATCAGCCTTCTGGGCTCACTTGTCATCTTCATCCTCGCCGTCCTCGTCGGCTTCGAGGTCATCAGCAAGGTCCCCGCGACCCTGCACACGCCGCTCATGTCGGGCGCCAACTCGATCCACGGCATCGTGCTCATCGGCGGCATGATCATCGCCGCCGAGGCCAACGATCCGCTGGGCTACCTGCTGGCGGCCATCGCCGTCGTCTTCGGTGCCATGAACGTCGTCGGTGGCTACGTGGTCACCGACCGCATGCTGCAGATGTTCAGGAAGAAGCCCACTGCCCCCAAGGCCGACGGTAAGGAGGCCTAAGCGGTGGACCAGGCAGCACTGAGCACGATCTTCATCCTCATCGGGGCCCTCGCCGCGGGCAGCTTCGTCATCGGCCTCCACTTCATGAACAGCCCCGCGACGGCGCGAAACGGCAACCTCATCTCCGGCCGGCGGCATGACCGTGGCTGTCATCGCCACCTTCATCTACCTGCTCCTGCGCGACTGCCACGAGGGCGCTGCGTGCGCCGTCGGCGGCCTGACGACACCGGCGCTGGTGATCATCATCGGCGGCTTCGTCATCGGTGGCGCCGCCGGCCTGTTCCTGGCCCTGCGCGTGGCCATGACGGCCATGCCCCAGCTGGTCTCGCTCTTCAACGCCGTCGGCGGCGGCGCGGCCGCCCTGGTGGCGATCTTCGACTACCTCAACATCGTGGGTGGCCCAAGGAAGAGGTCTCCACGGTCATCTTCGTCATCCTCGGCGTGGTCATCGGCTCGGTCACCTTCACCGGCTCACTCATCGCCTCGGGCAAGCTGCAGGGCCTTCTGCCCGGCAAGCCCATCGCCGTGCCCGGTGGCACCTACACCACGGCGGCCCTTGGCATCGTGGCCCTGGTCACGACCATCCTGCTCGTGCTGAGCGCCGGTGACTCGCCCATCCTCGATCTCGGCAGCGAGATCAAGACGGTCCTGCTGCTGGTGCTCCTGGGCTCGGCGCTGACCTTCGGCGTGACCATGGTGCTGCCCATCGGCGGCGCCGACATGCCGGTCGTCATCAGCCTGCTCAACTCGTTCACCGGTACCGCCGCGGCGATGTCCGGTTTCGTGCTCGACTCCCCGCTGCTCATCATCGCCGGTGCCCTCGTCGGCGCGGCCGGCGGCATCCTCACCAAGCTCATGGCCGACGCCATGAACCGCTCGCTGCTGAACATCATGGTCGGCGGCTTCGGCGGTGCCGAAGGGACGCAGGCCGACCCGGCGGCGTCCGGCGGCACGGTGCGCCAGGTCGGCGTCGACGATGCCGCCATCCAGCTGGCCTATGCCCAGAACGTCATCATCGTGCCCGGCTACGGCCTGGCGGTGGCGCAGGCGCAGCACGCCTGTCGCGAGCTGGGCGACGTGCTCGAGGAGCGTGGCGTCAACGTCAACTACGCCATCCATCCGGTGGCCGGCCGCATGCCCGGTCACATGAACGTGCTGCTGGCGGAGGCCAACGTGCCCTACCCGCAGCTCAAGGAGATGGAGGACATCAACCCCGAGTTCCCGCGCTGCGACGTGGCCCTGGTCATCGGCGCCAACGACGTCACCAACCCGGTGGCGCGGACCGATCCCTCGTCGCCCATCTACGGCATGCCCATCCTCGACGTCGACGAGGCCAAGTCCATCATCGTCATCAAGCGCTCGATGGGCCGCGGCTACGCGGGCATCGACAACAGCCTCTACACCGACCCCAAGACGGGCATGCTCTTCGCCGACGCCAAGACCGGCCTCGAGGAGCTCATCGCAGCGGTCAAGGCGCTCTAGCCCGACCCGCCCCGGCGCGCCACGCCGGACGTCACGCAGCCGCCCAGAGGCCCTTGATCAGCCAGATCGAGGGCCTCGTCCGTGGCCGACTCAGCGGGGCCGGGCACGGGCCCGCTGATCGATCCGCTCGCGGCTGCCCGGCCATGCCGTCGCGGCTGCCGGGTCCGACCCCACCCTGCGCCTGACGTTCCTGGGTCTATCCCTCGTAGCGAGCCGCGGCCGCGGCGTGCTGCTGCGCGACCCAGGTGCGCAGCTCGGCCGGCTCCAGCACCTCGGCCGTCGGGCCCCAGCCCAGGATCCAGGAGCGGATCTCCAGCACGCCTGAGACGCGCGCCCGCCACAGCAGCGATGCCGTCGTCCTCCAGCTCCTCGACCTGGCTGGGGTGCCAGCGAGTCTCGTGGACGCGCTGGCTCACCGGCCGGGTCGAAGCGGATGACGATCTCGACGGGCGTGTCGTCGCCGATGACGTCCCAGGCATCGCGCATCTCGCGCGCCACCGACGCTCCCGGCGCCGGGAACGTGTCCGGTGTCAGCAGCTACCGACTGGATGCGCTCGACCTTGAAGGTGCGTCGGTCCTGCCGCTCCTCGTCGTAGCCGATGACGTAGAGCGCGCGGGTCTGCGCCGAGGGCTCGATGGCATAGGGATGCAGGCGCACGCGGCGGACGGGCCGGCTGGCGTCGTAGACCCCGGCCTCGTACTCCATCTCCACGATGCGGCGCTCGGCCAGCGCCTCGGTGAGGCCGCGCAGCACGCGCGTGAAGGCCTCGTCGCGCGGCGTGTCGGCGAAGGCGTCGGCGGTCTCGTGCAGTTGCTCCGCCAGCACCGGCGGCAGCACCTGCGCCAGCTTCACGAAGGCGCCGATGATCTCGGTGTCGAGCTCGTCGGTGGCCTTGGTCAGCAGGCGCGCGGCCAGGAAGAAGGCCATGGCCTCGTGCAGCGTCAGCGCCAGCGGCGGCAGGAAGGCGTCCGCGTCCAGGCCGAACTTGCCGCGATCGTTCCAGATCGGCAGGCCGGCGTCGAGGTCCATGGCCTCGAGGTCGCGGTAGACAGTGCGCTTGGAGACCCCGACCTGGTCGGCGAGCGCCACCGCCGAGATGCCGGCCTCACCGTGTGCGCGCAGGACCTGGGCGATCTTGAGGTAGCGGGCGGCGCGGTCCCACTTGGACCCGCCGCGCTCGTCGAACGTGCTCATGGTGCTGCCGACTGTAGCGTGGGCCGCGGGCGTCGCACCCGCCGTGGCCGGAGCCGACACAGGTCCTACCGGGCGAGTCGCGGCCGGGTCGCCTCCAGTCGAGCCTGCAGCACCACGCGCACGCCCTCCGCGTCCCAGTTGCGTCTCGGCGCGTGAACCGGACACCTCCACCGACGCCAGCCCCAGCTGGCCGTCGGCGAAGACCCACCAGTCCAGCTCACCGCGCCAGCGACCGATGGGGTCGTCCAGCGGATGCCGAGCCGTCGTAGAGCAGCCAGCGCAGGGGCAGGAACGTGTCGAGCGCGGTGTGGCCATCGATGAAGGTGCGGCAATGCCGAGCGCGCGCGCCCTCGATGACGCTCCAGGCCCAGGTCCTCGGCCACGATGCTGCCGCGCGGCGCGTTGGCGACAGCGTGGGGTGGGCCATCCATCGTCAGCTGGCCGCTGCCGAGCGAGCGCGAAGGGATCGGGTCCTGTCTCCTGCCAGGTCGTGCCGGGGGCGCCCGGATCGTCGCTCGCGTCGTTGAGCCAGGCTCGCGGCCCGACGCGCACGTAGGCCAGCCGGCCGTTGCCGTCAGGGCCCTCCCAGGAGCCGCCCCAGCTCTCGTCCCGGCCGCTCCGCTGACCGTTCAGGAGGGCGCGTCCCGCGGCTCGTTGTCGAGGCTCGACTCCGCCTCCATGGTGATGACCGCAGCCGGGCCCAGGGCGACGCGCTCGTCGCAGAAGGGTGGCTCCAGGTCGGGGTCGGTGGGCCCGAAGCGCGAGCCGCTGGGCTCCGCCTGCCGCAGCGTCTGGTCGTTGACCACGGCCACGAAGACGAAGGCGAGCCCGACGACTGCCGTCAGGAGCACGGCCAGGCCCGCCGTCGCCCACGTCGCGCGTCGCTCCAGCGGCTGGACGCTGCGCCGCTGGTGGACCAGGCCGACGACGCTGAAGAACGCCATCGGCGCCAGCGCCAGCACCGCCGCGTAGGCCTCCTCGAACGACGGCACCAGGCTCTGCGGCCCATCTGCTGCGAGCGTGCTGGCGACGCCGTAGAGGACGGGGATGGCGAAGAGCACGGCTCGCGATCCAGACCCACACCAGCGCGGCGCGATGACGTGAGGACAGGCCGCCGGCGGGCCAGACGACGCCGGCATCGGCGACGAGCACGGGCACGAAGCAGGCCAGGGCGACCACGATGTCGATCGGTCCGCCCGGCCGATAGGCGGTGGCGATGGCGATGGCGATGGCGGCCCACAGGACCACCAGGACCACCGCCAGCAGGCGCATCAGGCGGCGGTCGGTGGCATGCTCGGTCATCCACACGGCAGCATACCGCCGCCGTGCTTCTCGCCGCCCGCGTACCATCGGGAGCCATGGCACCCACCTACACCCACACCGTCACCACGCCGGCGCGGCCGATGCTCGACGGGCCTCGGCGCCCGCCCTTCGTGAGCCTGCTCAGCGACTTCGGGACGCGCGACCCCTCGGCCGGCATCATGCGCGCGGTCGTGGCCGGCATCTGTCCCCGGGCCACCGTGGTGGACCTTGCGCACGACGTCGACAAGTTCGCCATCCGCGATGGTGCGCTGCTGCTCTGGAGCGCGGTGCCCTACCTGCCCATCGGCGCTCACGTGGCGGTGGTCGATCCCGGTGTCGGCACCGCGCGCGAGGGCATCGCCATCGAGACGCTACGCGGCGACTACCTCGTCGGCCCCGACAACGGCCTGCTGATGCCGGCCGCCGCCCGCCTCGGCGGCATCACCCACGTGCACCTGCTGGAGAACGCGCGCTACGCGCTGCCTGACGTCTCCAGCTCCTTCCACGGACGCGACGTCTTCGCCCCTGCCGCCGCGCACCTGGCCGACGGCGTGCCCATCGAGGAGCTGGGTCGGGCCGTCGATCCTCGACGGCTGCTGGACCTGGAGTGGCCGCGTCCCGACATCCGTGCCGGGCGGCTGCGAGCGCAGGCCATCTACCTCGACAGCTTCGGCAACGTCAAGCTCTCGGCCCTGGCCGATGACCTGCTGGCGGCGCTACCGGATCTGCGCCTTGGCGAGCACATCCTGCTGCAGCTGGGCGAGGGCTCGGCCATGCGCGAGGTGTCGGCCACGTGGGCGCGTACCTTCGGTGATGTGCCCGAGGGCGCTCCGCTGCTCACCGCCGATTCGTATGGCCGGGTCGCGCTCTCGGTCCACCAGGGTTCGGCCGTGGAGCGCTACGGGGTGACGCTCGACTCGATCATCACGATCGTGCGCCCGACACCTCCGCCACCAGGGATGCCTCCGCCACCGCCGATGCCGCCACCTGCCCGACGGCATCGCTGATGGGCCCGTTGGCATTTAGAGTGGCCTCCGCCAGCGCCACGGCAGGTGCTGCTCCCGCTGCCAGCGCCTCGGGATCGGGACCGTCGACCGGTGTGCGGGGGGGCACGAACTCGGCCGCCAACGCCAGCCCATCTGCAGCGGTGCCGACCCGGTCGCGGCCGGCACGCTTGGCAGCGTAGAGCGCGCGGTCGGCCGCCAGCAGCAGCTCCTCGCGATCGACGGCGTCGTCGGGATAGGCGGCGACGCCGATCGAGCAGCGCAATCGAGCCTCAGAGCCGCCGCTGCCGGGCACCTCGCGGATGGCGCCGCGGACGCGCTCGGCCACGTCGACGGCAGCGTCCACGGACGTCCTTGGCAGGATCAGGCAGAACTCGTCGCCGCCGTAGCGGTAGACGCGGTCGGTCTCACGGCAGGCTCCCCCGATGGCCCTGGCGATGTCCTTCAGCAGGGCGTTGCCGGCCTCGTGCCCGTGACGGTCGTTGTAGGACTTGAAGTCGTCGAGGTCGAGCATGAGCAGTGCGAAGGGCTGTCCGCGAGCCACGCTCAGCAGCAGGTCATCGCGGAAGGTGCCCTGGTTCCGCAGCCCGGTCAGTGCGTCGGTCTGTGCGCGCAGCTCGACCATCCGATGGACGAGCGCGTTCTGCAGCGCGATCGATACGTGAGCCGCGAACAGACGCACCAGGTCCAGCTCGCGTGGATCGAAGACGGCGCCTTCACCGAGGCGCTTGAGGTGCAGGATCCCGAGCGCTCGCTCCCGCCCGCGCAAGGGCGCCAGGATGAGTGCCGCCGGCTTGACGCCACTGCGGCTGCCGCGACCACCGCGGCTGACGCTGCGAGCCTCTCCCGTGGCCAGCACCTCCGACACCACCGCACCCGAGTCGGGCAGGCGTCGCGCCATGAACTCTGTCGCTCCCACGCCCCGCGCGAGCAGCGGGGTCAGTCTGCGCTGCGCCGGCTCGTGCACGTAGATACCGAGCGTGTCCACCGGGATGAGTCCCGCCAGGCTGTCGGCGATCTCTGCCACCACGGCGGCCGGATCCAGGTTGGTGAGGATCCGTTCGGTGACGCGCAGCAGCTCGGCCTGGCTGCGCAGCTGCCGGTCGAGCGCGCCCGCCTGCGCCTGCAGCCGTTCACTGATGTCGGCGTTGACCATGGCCTGGGCGGCGATGGCGGCGTAGATGCCCAGGTAGCGCAGGTCATCGGGCGCGAACCGGTCGAGTCCCAGCTTGGACAGGACGATGACGCCGATCGTCTCGTCCTCGTAGGTCATGGGCGCCACCAGCATGGACTCAGGCAGGTCCGCCTCGGTACCGGGCACCTGGGCGCCACGGGCATCACGCGCGGCATCAGGCAGGTACTGGGCCACACCGTGCTCGGCGACCCAGCCGGTGATGCCCTCACCCACGCGCAGCCGCAGCTGCTCCCCGTCCTCGCCGGTGTAGGCGCTGAGCTCACCGCGCCAGGCGACCGGCACGACCTCCTTGCCCTCGACGCGGTAGACGCGCACGTTGTGATATTCGATGAGCTGGCGCAGCTCCAGGCAGATGGCTGCACCGATCTCGGTCACGCTGCTCAGATGGTTGAGCCGAGTGCCCAGCTTGGCGATGGATTCGATCTGGGCTTCGCGATCGATCCTGGGGCGAGGGCGCGTTCTCCCTGGCCGCCATGAAGGCCCGCAGGTCGTCGACGAGGAAACGTCGATCGCCGCGGCTGTTGACGCGCAAGCAGCGCACGCGCCCCTCATCGGCCCACGCACGCAGGGTATTGGGGTGCACACCAAGCAGGCGGGCGGCCTTGGTGATGGGTAGCGAGGTGGAGGCGGCGGGTGATTCATCATGCTGGCAAGTCAACGCAACCGAAGGCGGGAGGTCCGCTGCTGTGATGGTGTGTGAACCTCACAACTCCTCATATGGGAGTTCCGTACCGGGAGGGCCGACCGTGGTGCCAGGCGGCACCGTCGGCTTAGACCCGGCGCGCCAGACGGGCCACGACGAGCGTGACCAGGACCGTGCCAATGCCCAGCACCACGACCGCGCCGAGGATCAGCAGCGGATTGCCGACCAGTCCGGGACCGGCCCCTTCCGAGCGCAGGTCACCGCCTTCGAGCACCGGCGGCAGTGTCGGTGGCAGTGCCGTGGGCTCCACGGCGATCGCCAGGGCGGCCAGCAGGATGACCGCGGCAAGGGCGATGAGGAGGCCGTCCACCGGCACCCGTGAGCGCGTCCTCACTGAACCAGCACGAGAAGGATGAGCCCGATCGCGACCAGGCCCGGAGCAGTCACGAGCAGGCCCGACGCCAGGAGCAGCTCTCGCCGCCGCTCGGACGCCAGCACGCGCATGGCCTCGTCGAGCTCGAGCGTGGTCAGCAGCAGGGGTCGTCCGAGCCCCGGGCCCAGCACGACCGAGCCGTCTGCCGAGAGGGCAGGCACGCCCGCGGCGGTGGCGTGGTCGACCGTCGACACCTGCTCGATGCGCAGACGCACCGGCGTGTCGGGCGCCAGCGCCGGCAGGGGCCCGCTGACGGCGTCCTCGGTCAGGTCGGCCGCGACACCCACCGACTCGCGTGGCACGACCACGAGGCCGTCGGCCGAGTGCGTCGCTGTCGATGACCACGCGGTCGCCTCGCGCAGCCAGCCCGAACGGCACCGCCAGTCGCTCGTCGTCGAACGTCTGCCAGCCTGAGCGGCCGCTCCGCGCCTGCAGCCGTCGGCGCCGAAAGACGATGGGCTTGTCGTCGTCGCCGGGGAACTCCTCGTCGCTGTCGACGCGGCCATGCAGACGGATGTAGGCAGGCTCACCACGTGCGGCGATCTCGGCCGCCTCCGCCAGGCTGCGCTGCGGCGCCGCGGAGAGGAGCCGTCCGACTCGCCAGCCGGAGCCGCTTCGTCGCAACAGGAGCCAGCCGACCACGGCGGCGACCAGGCCGGCCACCAGGAAGAGGGATCCGATCATGCGCGCGGGGCGGATGCGGCAGACAGGCAACGACCCGAAGGAACCTGCCACACGACGTGGGCCGTGATGTCATCTTGGCCGTTAGTCGGTTCCTGGGCCCCTTCGGGTCGAGGCCGACCGTAGGCGCCGACGTAGCCGCTGGTCAACGGTACCCAGGGGGTATGTGGTGTCAGTACGCACCGACCTTTCCACCGTTCGTCCACAGGCCTCACCGCAGGGCTCGTCCAGTGCCCGGTTCGAAGGCCACGACGTCGCCTCCGTAACTGGTCACCGTCAGCGTTCCAGCCACCAGCTCGGCAGCGGCGATGACGTCGCTGTGGGCCACGCGCCAGCGCACCTCGCCCACAGGACCCAGGGCCAGGGTCTCCACCTCGCTCTGCACGATGACATGGGGCAGGCGCGGCGAGCCCAGGACGGCCACGATGGGTGTCCCGGAGAGGTGCGTCCAGCGCAGCTCGCCGGTGCGGCTGGCCAGGCCGTAGACACGGAAGCCGTACTTGACGACCAGCTGCGCCTCCGTGTCCCACAGCAGCCCCCCGGGCTCGTCGAACACGGGCGAGGCGAGGCGCGCCGTCCACGTGCCCAGCGGACCCTCCACCCGCAGCTCGGCGCGACACATGCGGACCGGATCGCCACCGGCGAGACCGGCATGATCAGTCAACACGCCGCCGCTCTCGGAAAGCGCGAACACGTCTGCGGCCGATCCCGAGCTGCCCCAGCGATAGCGCGCCGCCAGGCCGCCGGGATAGCCGATGTTGGCGCGCTGCACCTCGCTCACGACGGGCTCGCGCCTGGGTCGGCCGCCGCCGGTTCCTCGGCGCAGGGTGCGACGAGGGCATCGGACAGCATCGCCAGCGTGGCGGGCGCGATGGCGAAGACGGCTGTCGCGGTGCCGGCCGCGGCCCACACCTCCTCGTAGCCATCGAGGGCGGGATCCATCACCACGGCGATGCGCCGGCGGTGACCGAAGGGCGGGATGCCGCCGATGGCGAAGCCGGTGGCCGCGTTGGCCTCGTCGGCGTTGGCCCGGCGCATGCGCGGTCGGGCGCTGACGGTGGCCAGCTTGGCGATGTCCACTCGGTCGGAGCCGCGCACCAGGGCGATGACCGGCTCCTGCTCGCCATCGTCGCGAGCGGGATCGATGGGCGCCATGAAGACCAGGCTCTTGACGATCTGGCCCAGCTGCACGCCGATGGCAGCGGCCGCTTCCTGGGCGGTGTGCGTGGACTCGTCGAACGTGACGATCTCGATCTCGACACCGCGTTGGCGGGCCGCGTCGATGACGCGTTGGTGGGCTGGATGGGCGGGGTCGGGCATGGCACCCGGAGTCTATGACATCGGGCCTGCTCGGCCCGTGGTGTAGCATCCTCGATACAACCACAGATGGGACAGGGGAGCGCCCTCGCGGCGCTGAGAGTGCGGGACAGCCGCAGACCCTCGGAACCTGATCCGGTTCGTACCGGCGAAGGGAGTCGATGACGCAGCCTCCGTCCCGTCCAGACGGAGGCTTCGACGTCCATGGCCAGGCCCACTCACGCGTTGATCATCGCCGACGGTGACGTGGACCAGGCGCTGCTCGCCGAGCTGGTCGCCGGGGCCGGTTCCAGTCCCAGCCTGATCGCGGCCGATGGCGGCGCCGCGCGGGTCCTCCAGGCCGGCCTCGTTCCCGATGTGGTCGTGGGCGACTTCGACTCGTTGAGCAGCGCCGACCGTGCGCGGCTCGAATCGATGGGCGTGGAGTTGCGGGTGGCGTCGCCGGACAAGGACGAGAGCGACATGGAGCTGTGCCTGCTCACGGCGCTCGAGGCTGGGCACCATCGCCTCACCATCCTGGGCGCCCTCGGCGAGACGCGGCCCGAGCACAGTCTGGCCAACCTGCTGCTGCTGGCCGATCCGCGCCTGGACGGGGTCGAGGTGGTCATCGCCGGGCACGGTTCGCGCATCTGGCGCAGTGGCAGCCACGACGGCCCCGCCGAGGCAGGCATCGAGGGCCAGCCGGGTGATTTCGTCTCTCTCTTCGCGCTCGACCGCAACGTGACCGGCGTCAGCACCGAGGGGCTTCGTTTCGCGCTCCGAGACGAGACCCTCAGCCTGGGTCCATCGCGAGGCCTTTCCAATGAGCTGCTCGGGCGCAGCGCCCGGGTGTCCAGCCGACGTGGCCGACTCTTGCTGGTCCACACCGACCGCAACGCAGAGCGACAGGAGGACCAGGCATGATCCGCACCCGCATCGTCGCCACGCTCGCCGCCGGGCTGGTGCTGCTGAGCGCCTCACCGCTGGCGGCACAGGAGCGCACCTTGACGCTGCTGACGCACGACTCGTTCCTGCTGCCACCCGGGGTGATGGAGGCGTTCGAGGCGGCACACGACGTTGACGTCAAGCTGCTGCCGGCGGGCGATGCCGGCGCCGTCGTCAACCAGGCCATCCTCACTGCCGACCGGCCGCTGGCCGACGTCCTTTACGGCGTCGACAACACCTTCCTCTCACGCGCCCTGGAGGCCGACCTGTTCGAGCCGTATAGATCGGAGGCGCTGGCCAGCGTGCCCCCCGAGCTGCAGCTGGACCCGCAGCACCGCGTGACGCCCATCGACTTCGGCGATGTCTGTCTCAACATCGATCGTTCCGCCTTCGGTGAGGACGGTCTGCCCCTTCCGACGAGCCTGGAAGACCTGGCCGACCCGGCGCTGGCCGGTCAGCTGGTGGTCGAGAATCCGGCGACCTCGTCACCCGGCCTGGCCTTCCTGCTGGCGACGGTGGCGCACTTCGGCGAGGATCCCGAGACCGGCTGGGCCGCGTACTGGGCCGACCTGCGTGCCAACGACGTGGCGGTTGCGGCCGACTGGGAAGGGGCGTACTTCTCACGCTTCTCCGGCGGCTCCGGCGAGGGCGACCTGCCCATCGTGGTGTCGTATGCCTCCAGTCCGGCCGCCGAATTCCTGGGGGCCGGCCCGGATGCGACCGAATCCCCGACGGCGGCGATCGACGCGGGCTGCTTTCGCCAGGTCGAGTTCGCCGGCATCCTGCGCGGCACCAGAGAACCGGAGCTGGCCGCTGCGCTGATCGACTACCTGCTGTCGCCGGAGGTGCAGGCCGAGCTGCCGCTGGCCATGTACGTGTACCCGGCGCGGTCCGACGTGGCCCTGCCGGAGGTCTTCGAACAGCACGCGCTGGTGCCCTCGGCGCCTTTGAGCCTCCAGCCTGCGGCCATCGACGCCGGGCGCGAGGAGTGGATCCGCGAGTGGACCGACATCGTCCTGCGCTGAGCCGTCGCTGGGCCCTGCTGCTGGCGCTGGGGCCGCTGGCGTTCCTGGGGCTCTTCTTCCTGTGGCCGGTGGCCAACATCCTGGCGCTCGGCATCGCGCCCGACGGTGCCGTCGCGCCCGGCGGCCTGGTGGAGGCGTGGCAGCAGCCGTTCGTGCTGGACACGGTCATCTTCACGCTGGCGCTGGCAAGCCTCTCCACGCTGCTCACGCTGCTGCTGGGGCTGCCGGTGGCGTGGGTGTTCGCTCGCTTCGAGTTCCGCGGCAAGCGTGTCATGCGCGCATTGACGGTGGTGCCGTTCGTGCTGCCCACGGTCGTGGTCGGCTCCGCCTTCCTGGCGCTGCTGGGCCCCCGCAGCCCCGTCAACGCCCTGGCCGAGGTCATCTTCGGGCCCGACATCCCGCAGGTGCGCCTCGACGGATCGGTCGGGGCCATCCTGGTGGCGCATGTCTTCTACAACGTCTCGGTCATCATCCGGCTCGTCGGCGGCATATGGGCGCACGTCGATCCACGCACGGAAGAGGCGGCGCGCATGCTGGGTGCCAGCGGTTGGCGTGCCTTCCGCGAGGTCACCTGGCCGCTACTGCGCCCGGCGGTCATCTCGGCCGCCTCGATCGTGTTCCTGTTCACCGTCACCTCCTTCGGCGTGGTGCTGCTGCTGGGCGGTCCGCGCGATACCACGCTGGAAGTGGAGATCTACCGCCAGACGGCCATCCTGCTGGACCTGCCCACGGCAGCGGCGCTGACCATCCTGCAGATGGTGGGCGTCTTCGTGCTGTTGCTCGGCAGCGCTCGCGCGCAGGAGCACCTCGCGTTCCAGCAGCGTCTGCGCGCCTCGGCCGAGACCGCTCGCCCGCCGCGTCCCGGCCGCGAGCGCAACGTGGTCTGGCTCATCCTGGGCGCCACGCTGGTCTTCATGCTGACGCCTCTGCTGATGCTGCTGGAGCGCTCGCTGGCCGGACCCGGGGGCTACGGCGTCGGGGCATACGCGGCCCTGCTGCAGGCCGATCCGCGCCTGCGCCTGTCGGCTGCGCCGCTGCAGGCCGTGGCCGATTCGCTCACCTTCGCCGCCATCACCACGCTCATCGCCGGCACGCTGGGCCTGCTCGCGGCGGCGGCGGTGGGCTACCGGCGCGGCTGGCTGGCGCGCGGGCTGGATGCTCTCATCATGCTGCCGCTGGGCACGTCGGCGGTCATCGTCGGCTTCGGCTTCCTGGTCTCGCTCGACTCGCCGCCACTGGACCTGCGCACCTCGGTGCTGCTCATCCCCATCGCCCACGCGCTCATCGCCTTGCCCTTCGTGCTGCGCGCGGTGGTGCCCGTCATCCGCTCCATCGACGACCGCCTGCGCGAGGCCGCGGCGGTCCTGGGCGCGCCGCCGGCGCGAGCCTGGCGCGAGGTCGATGGGCCCATCCTTGCCCGCGCCGCCCTGGTCGGGGCCGGCTTCGCCTTCGCGGTGTCGCTGGGCGAGTTCGGCGCCACGCTCTTCATCGCGCGGCCCGACAGCGTCACCATCCCTGTGGCCATCTACCGTTTGCTGGGCCAGCCCGGTGCCGCCAGCTTCGCCACGGCCATGGCGCTGGCGGTCGTGCTGATGCTGCTCACCGCGACCGCGGTCCTGCTCATCGAGCGCCTGCGCGGCAGCGGGCCACAGCCGTTCTAGGAGGCACATGCTCGAGGTCGAGGGTCTGAGCGCCGGTTACGCCGAGGTCGATGTGCTGCAGGACGTCAGCCTGGCGGTGTCGAGCGCTGAGCTGCTGTGCGTGCTGGGTCCCAGCGGCGGCGGCAAGTCGACGCTGCTACGGGTGGTCGCCGGGTTGGAGGTGCCACGCAGCGGCTCGATCCGGCTCGCCGGCCGCGACCTGGCTGGAGTGCCGCCACACGAGCGTGGGGTCGGGCTGATGTTCCAGGACTACGCCCTGTTCCCGCACCGGGACGTGGGCCAGAACATCGCCTTCGGCCTACGGATGCAAGGGGAGGGCGGTGCGGCTGTCCGGCGTCGGGTAGCCGAGCTGCTCGAGCTGGTGGGGCTGTCCGGCGCTGAACGGCGCCCGGTCTCCCAGCTGTCCGGTGGCGAGCAGCAGCGGGTGGCACTGGCACGCGCCCTGGCCCCGCGACCGCGGCTGTTGATGCTGGACGAGCCCATGGGGTCGCTCGACCGGGCCCTGCGCGAGCGCCTGCCCGATGAGCTGCGAGGATCTTCCGTGAGCTGGGCCTCACGGTCATCTACGTCACCCACGATCAGGACGAGGCCCTGTCGGTGGCCGACCGCGTGGTCCTGCTGCGAGCCGGGCGGACCCTTGCCGACGGCACGCCCGAGGAGCTCTGGACGCGACCGCCCAACGAGTGGACGGCCCGCTTCCTGGGCTTTCGCAACATCACGTCGGGTGTGCTGGACCAGCGTGTGCTGCACACGCCCTGGGGTGACCTGCCCGCCGAGGTGGCCGATCCGGCCCCGCGCGCCACCAGGACCGGGGAAGAGGTGTTGGTCGTGCTGCGTCCCGCCGGCCTGGTGGCCGATCCGGCCGGTCCCATCGCGGGGCACGTATCCGCGCGACGCTTCCGCGGCGATCACGTCCTGCTCGTGGTGGACGTCCCCGATGCCCCCCGCCTCCACGTGGAAGCCCGCGAGGGCGAGCTCCCGGCGCCGGGGGAGCCGATCCGGACTGAGCGTGCAGCCGGGCAGTGCCCACGTCATCCGCGACGCGACAGCGCTACCCTTCCGTGCATGACCGATAACGCTCCCACCCTCCCCGCCGTCGGCGAGCCTGCTCCGGCGTTCTCGCTCACCGACGACGCCGGCACCGTCCGCGAGCTGGCCGCCGAGCGCGGCCGCTGGGTGGTGCTGTTCTTCTATCCCAAGGACTTCACCTCTGGCTGCACCACCGAGGTCTGCGAGTTCCGCGACCTGACATCCGACTTCGAGGCCGCAGGGGCCACGGTCTGGTCCGTCAGTGTCCTCGACGCCGACTCCAAGGCCAGGTTCAAGGCCGAGCACGGGCTGACCTTCCCCCTGCTGGCCGATCCTGATCATGCCGTGGCAGAGCGGTACGGGGTCTGGGTCGAGAAGAAGAACTACGGCAAGACGTACTTCGGCATCGGCCGCAGCACGTTCCTCATCGATCCCCAGGGCCGCGTCGCGCACGTGTGGCCCAGGGTCAAGGTGGAGGGCCACGCCGCCGAGGTCCTGGCGACCCTCCGCTCGGCAGCCTCAGCCTGATGCGGCGGGTCGGCGCGGGAGTCCCCGGGACAGGAAAAGACGTCGCTCGTGGGGGGAGACGAGCGACGCCATCGAGAGAGCATAGCGCGCCTGCCGCAGGAATCAAGCACTTTTTTAGTGTTCGTTTCCGCAGCGGCGCCACGACAGGTTGCGCGGCCCCGTCGCGCAGGGCTCGATGACGGCCGACCTTCGCGCCCATGTCGAGCGGCCCCGGCGACCGCTGGTCATCGTGGCGCACCCTGACGATGCTGACTTCGCGGCCGCCGGCAGCGTGGCCCGTTGGGTCGCTGAGGGTAGTGTGGCCCAGCTGGTGTGTTGTACCAGCGGCGATGCCGGCGCCGACGATGCGTCAGCCGACCCGCTGGCCGTCGCCGCCATGCGCGAAGCAGAGCAGCGTGCCGCTGCCGGCATCGTCGGCTACGAGGCGGTGACGTTCTTGCATCGCCCCGATGGTGCCCTCGCCAACGACCTGGCGTTGCGTGAGCAGCTCGTGCGCATCATCCGTACCTTCGCTCCCGATGCCGTCGTCACCCTTGACCCGCGGGTGCTGATCCACCCGGACGGCAGCGTGAACCACGTCGACCATCGTGCGGCCGGTGCAGCCGCTATCGACGCGGTCTACCCGGCCGCGCGCAACCCCATGGCCTTTCCGCACCTGGTCATAGCGGAGGGGCTCCAGCCACACCGGGTCGGCCGCTTGTATCTCTTCTGGAGCGACCAACCCAACGTCGTCGTCGACATCAGCGAGACGCTGCCGGCCAAGCTGCGCGCACTGTCCGCCCATGCCAGCCAGCTGGTCGAGCCCGAGCGCATGGCCGATGAGGTGCGTGAACGCGCCCGCATCTCGGGCGCAGCCATCGGCGCCACTGCTGGAGAAGACTTCGCCGTCGTCGATCTTCCGCTAGCTGCGGCTCGGAACCCTCTCGACGAGCTCAGCCGGGCAGGCTGCCGAGGTCGTGCCGGTCGGTCAACAGCACCGGACGCACCTGGCCCCACTCGTTCCACAGCAGCTCGAGCGGCTCGGCGCGACGCCCAGGGCGCTCACCAGCTGGTCCATGGCCAGGGATGGTGCCCGGGCCGCGAGGTAGGCTCGCCCATCGACACCGATGGAGCCGGGCAACTGGCGCAGATCCTCGCTGTCGGGCAGGTCGCGCATGTTGCGCGCGTCCAGTCCGGCGTAGGCCAGTGCCATCGACAGGTCCGCCGGCGCCGGCGCGCGTCCCGCGTACCAGCCCTCGCTGGGGGCGAAGCTGAAGCCGAGCCGCGCCAGCGCGGCGATGACATCGCGCGCCTCTTCGAAGGTGAGCGTGGCCCAGAAGCGATGGTCGCTGTCGAAGATGAGGAAGCCCTCCTCGGCCGCGGCCGAGACGATGGCATCGACCAGCTCCTGCAGCTGCAGCTGCGCCTCCGCCGGCGAGCAGCCGGTGCGTGCCGCGACATCGTTCGCCGCCAGCTCGAGCGCGCGTCGGTCGGCGCTGACCATCAATTCGATGACCAGGGGTGACATGCGCTCGGTGGGGCTGACGGCGATGGCGTGGCCTCCGGTAGCCGCGTGCGGCTCGAACACGGTCGCGCTGGCTGCCTCCGCCGGAGCGGCCGCTTCTTCCTCGCACGCGGCCAGGCGAACGCGAGCATCGAGGCAGTCGCCTTCAGCCCGCTCGGCCGTGATGCGCGCACTTCGCTCCGCCTGCTCGGCCTCGTGCAGCGATGATTCCACGCTGGCGACGGCAGCCTTGGCCTGCGCCGCCGCGCGCTGGGCCAGTCGACCGGCACGGTTGATGCGATCGACGGCCTGGGCCCAGGCTGCCGTGGCCTCGCGGATCTCGTCTTCCGACTGGGCCGCGTATCGCGCCAGCTGGTAGGTGTCACGAGCGGCCTTCTTGTCGGCGCTACGGAACTGGGGGTCGGCCGCGACAGCCGCCTCCGCTTGCCGGTGCTGGCTGGCGACGAGCTCCCGCCGCAGCTCGTGTGTGTTGGCAGCGGCGGCCTCATGCGCGGCCCTGGCTTCGTGCGCCTCGCGACAGGTCCGGCCGACCTCGGCCCGCATCTCGGCACAGCCGTCGGCAGGATGCGCTTCGGACACCCCCGCAGGTGTGCTCATGAGCAGGAACATACGGGGCAGCAGGGGCGTGGTCAACAGGCAGAAGGTCCCGGCTGGAGATCGCTGGCTGCGGCGGCGCCCGGAAGCGAACGGCCGCGGCCAAAGTCGTATATCTGCGCTCATCGATCACGCACGGCTCGGCCCTCGGATGGTAAATTCGCTCGCACTCGGGCCATGAGGCCGACCAGTCAGTCCCAACACCCGTCGTGAGGGGGTTCGATCCAGCGTGGTCATCGACACCGGCCAGGAGTTCCTCGTCCAGCCTGTGGACGCGTCCTGGCTGCAGTGCAACATCGAGTGCCAGGAAGCGTGTCCGGTGGGCACCAACTGTCGCGGCTACCTGAACCTCGCGGCGGAGGGTCGCTTCGAGGAGGGCTACATCCTCTCGCGTGAACCCAACCCGGTCGCCGCCATGTGCGCCTACGTGTGCTCGGCACCGTGCGAACGCGCCTGCCGGCGTGGCGACATCGATCGGCCCCTGGCCATCCGCGCGATGAAGCGCTTCCTCGTCGAATGGCACGCCCAGTCGGGCATCCCCGACGAGATGCCGCTCATCACCCCCCGCGACACCAGCGTGGCGGTCGTGGGTGCCGGGCCCGCCGGCCTGGCGGTCGCGCGCGAGCTGGCCGTGGCCGGCCACCAGGTCACCGTCTTCGACGAGCTGCCCATGGCCGGCGGCACGCTGCTGGTGGGCGTGCCGGCGTTCCGTCTTCCGCGCGAAGCCATCGAGATGGACTTCCGGCTCGTCGAGCGCCTGGGGGTGGAGTTCCGCTTCAACGTCCGCGTGGGACGCGACATCACCTTCGAGGAGCTGCAGGCGCAGTACGACGCGGTGGCCATCTGCGCCGGCGCCATGAACGCGGTGCCACTCGACGTCCCCGGCAACGATCTCAACGGCATCCAGTACGGCGTCGACTTCATGAAGCGCGCCAACCTCGGTGAGGAGGTCGCGGTCGGCACCGACGTCGTCATCATCGGCGGCGGCTACACGGCCATGGACTGCTCGCGTACGAGCCTGCGGCACGGCGCCAGGAACGTCACCATCGCCTACCGCCGCACGCGCTCCGAGCTGGTCGTGGACGAGGAGGAGCTGGGCGAGACCGAGCGCGAAGGTGTGAGCATGGAGTTCCTCGTCAGTCCGGTGGAGATCATCGGGGATGAGAACGGCAACATCAGCGGCGTCCGGTTCGTGCGCAACAAGCTGGGCGAGCCTGACGCCAGCGGTCGCCGCCGCCCGGTGCCCATCGAGGGTTCCGAGTACGTGGTGCCGGCGCAGACCGTCATCCCCGCGGTCAGCCAGGCCGCCGACAACACGTTCCTGCCCGTCGATGCCAGCTTCCAGATCAATCGTGGCCGCATGCGTGTCGATCCCGGCACCTACGCCACCAACGTGCGCGGCGTCTTCGCCTGCGGCGACTTCGTGACCGGCCCCACGACGCTCATCGAATCGGCCGGCCACGGCAAGAAGTGCGCCTATGCCATCGACCGCTACCTGTCGGGTCGCTCGACGGTGGCGGTGGACGCCAACGTGCGCATCGTCAGCTCCTGGCGCCACGACATGCCCGAGCTGTATGACGTCCTGCCGCGTCAGCACATCCCCGTCCTGCCAGTGGACGCGCGCCTGCCTTCGGCTGACCCCAAGGTGAACTTCAGCACCATCTCCGAGCTGGGCTACACCACCGACCAGGCCGTCACCGAGTCCACGCGCTGCCTGATGTGCAACTACAACATCTGGTTCGATGGTTTCCGCTGCGTGCTTTGCGGCGCCTGTGCGGACGTGTGCCCCGAAGGCGTCATCCACATGATCGACGTGAACCAGATGAGATCCGAGGGAGCGCTGCCCGAGCTGGTCGACGGCTACGGCTGGACCCAGGGCGCGGCCATGGTCCTCGACGAGGAACGTTGCATCCGCTGTGCGCTTTGCGTGAAGCGTTGCCCCTACGATGCCATCACCATGGAACGCTTCGAGATGCAGGAGATCAGTGAGGACGGTAGGCTCTACAAGGAGTCGTACCGGGACACCCAGCTGGGCTTGGCTGGTGTCGGTAACCAGGCAGAGGCAGGGGGTCATTCCTCGATGACGGTGACACGGCGTTGAGCTTCCTCGAGCGCGTCGATCAGTCGATCCGCCGTAGCGCGGCGTTCCGGTCGATCTTCCGACAGCCCTACCCCAACGACGAGCGATCGCGCGCCATGGCCGTGATGAACAACGTGTTCCTGCACCTGCACCCGGTGCGAGTGCGGCAGCACGCGGTCAAGTTCGCCTATACCTTCTGCCTGGGCGGGCTCTCCTTCTTCTTCTTCCTGGTGCTGACCGTGACGGGCGTCTACCTGATGTTCTTCTATGTGCCCTCGGCCACCCAGGCCTACTCGGACATCCTGCGCATCCAGGCAGAGGTTCCCTTCGGGTTGCTGGCTCGCAACATCCACCGATGGGCCGCCCACCTGATGGTGTTCTTCGTCTTCCTGCACATGATGCGTGTCTTCTACCACGGCGCCTACAAGCCACCGCGTGAGTTCAACTGGGTGGTCGGCGTGGTGCTGCTGTTGCTGACCGTCTTCCTCTCCTTCACCGGCTACCTGCTGCCGTGGGACCAGATCGCCTTCTGGGCCATCACCATCGGCACCAACATGGCCACCTTCGCGCCGCTGTTCAACACGCCCAGCCAGCTGCTGCTGCTGGGTGGCATCGAGGTGGGTCAGAACACCCTCCTACGCTTCTACGTCCTGCACGTGATCCTCATGCCGCTGGTGGCGGCCCTGTTCCTGGCCGTGCACTTCTGGCGCATTCGCAAGGACGGAGGTATCAGCGGTCCGCTGTAGACCGAACGAGCACCCATGAGCGAAGAGACCAAGCACCCCCAGGTCCCCGCCTCAGCCCCGACGTCAACGCCGGAGCGACGGAGCACGCTGCCTGCGTCGCCGCCGGAGCGGCGCACGACGGAGATCGACAAGCAGCGCGTGCCCATGGCCGCCAAGCCCTACCGGCTGCTGGCCCTGGTCAAACAGGACGCCGTCGTCCGCGTCCAGAAGGAACCGGACGATACGGTCATGACGTGGCCGCACCTGCTCTCGATCGAGTTCTTCGCCGCGGCCATGATGAGCATCTTCCTGATCCTCATGGGCATCTTCATCAACGCGCCGCTGGAGGAGCTGGCCAACGGCAACGTCACTCCCGCCGTGGCCAAGGCACCCTGGTACTTCGTGGGCCTGCAGGAGCTGCTGGCCTACTTCCACCCCACCGTCGCCGGCGTACTGGCCCCGACGGTCATCCTCGTGGGTGCGGCACTGATCCCGTTCATCGATCGCGGCCCCCGGGGCGACGGCGGCTCGCCTCGTCCGTCCGACCGCAAGACCAGCGTGATGCTCTTCACCATCATCATGGGTGCTGGCCTGACCATCACCTTCTTGGGCGCCTTCTTCCGCGGCCCGGGCTACGCCTGGACGATGCCGTGGGAGGGCTTCTTCTTCGCACTGTAGGGGCACGATGGGCAACTGGAAGCTGACTCGTTCGCAAGAGCCCGGAGCACTGACCGAGCCCGTCCTGCGTGAGATGCGCAGCGGCAGGACCGGTGGCTTGACGCGTCGGCAGCTTATCCGTCGCTCCATCGGTGCGGCGGTCGCGCTATGGCTGCTCGAGGTCGGTGCCGGCACCCTGGGCTTCCTCTGGCCCAACCTTGCCCGCGGCTTCGGTGGCCAGATCAACCTGGGCGACTTCCAGACCGTCTCCGATAACCCGGAGGTCGCGGGTCTCACGCTCAAGGACGGTGCGCCCTCGTACTTCCCCGCCGCACGCACCTTCGTCGTCCTCCAGGACCCCAACCTGGGCTTCCTGAACGGTGAGTCGTCTGACGGCAAGGGCGACGTCACCAACGTGTGGACGATGTACCAGAAGTGCCCACACCTGGGCTGCAAGCCCAACTTCTGCGAGTCGAACTACTGGTTCGAATGCCCCTGCCACGGTTCGCGCTACGACCGCTTGGGCACCAAGGTCAAGGAGCTGGGCCCTGCGCCGCGCGGTCTCGATCGCTTCCCGCATAGCGTGCAGGATGGTCAGCTCGTCGTCGATACCAGCACGATCTCGCTCGGCTCGCTGCCGGTGGCGCTGGGCCAGCCTGGTCTCATCCCGGCCAAGTCGCCGACGGGCTGCATATGAGCGAGGACAAGGGCGGCAAGGAGCTCGCGCCCCGGGGGTCTGACGAGGTCGGACGGCCGGAATCGCCCCTGGTCCCGGTCGAGGGTGAGAGCCGCGACGTCGAGCGCTTCTCCGCCGGGCCACGCGCGCACAGCGTCGAGCTGACCGAGGAGCGCTCCGCGCAGATCGTTCGCCAAAGCGCCAACGCTCGCAACGTGGTCTTCCTGGCCATCCTGGTCGTGGCGCTCTTCATCCCGGTCTACTGGTTCTACGAAAGCGGCGTGCCGGCCCTCGGCACCGAGGGCCGCCTGGCGGCGGAGGCCGACGCCCAGTACGTCACCGATGTCGCGCGCGGCTACGAGCTCTACATCGCCAACTGCGCCACCTGCCACGGCGCTGAAGGCCAGGGTGGGATCGGCCCGCGACTCAACGACCAGGCCAAGCTGTACAACGTGCTCACGCCTGCGGGCGATTCCGGGACGGGTCACCTCAACCCCGGCTACCTCGAGAACGTGCTCACCGTCGGCGGCCGCTACGTGTGTGGCGACCCCAACAGCCTGATGGCGCCCTGGCTGCAGCCCAACGGCCCGCTCAACTATCGCCAGGTCGAGGAGCTCATCGTCTGGCTGAATGCGAGCAACGACATCATCTTCGAACACGCGCCGGCGTCGCATGGCGAAGCGGCGGCAGAGGCCCCGCCGCCGGAGCAGGTCGCTGGCTGGCGTGATCCGAACTGGCAGCCCGGCCCCGAGGACACGCCCGTGCCTGACTGCTGGAAGAACCCCGGTGGTGTCAGCGGCGGCGGTGATGCCACGGCCGCTACGCCACCACCGGTCGACCCCGCTGCCACGCCGGTGGCCATCGATGGCGGGTCCACCGATGCGCCGCGTGTGATCCGCCTCCAGGCCACGTCCAACCTGCAGTTCACCGATGAGTCGGGCGCCGTCGTCCCACAGATCGACGTGGTGCCCGGCGAGACCATCGAGTTCGTCGTCGACAACGTGGCTGGCTTCGACCACAACTTCTGGATCGGAGCAGCGGACGCACTAAGCACACCCAATGCCGAGACGGACGACGGCATCCCGACCTGGCAGAGCGGTGAGCAGACCATCACCTGGACGGTGCCGGAGGATGGCGCCAACCTGCAGTTCGCCTGCACGGTGCCGGGTCACTACACGACCATGCACGGCAACATCGTGATCCAGGGCTAGGGGCAGGAGAGGAACGTGGCACAGCAAGCACTCCCGCAGGGCGCCACCCGCCGCCGCGCCGCCTTCGGGTTGTTCGACGCCGATGGCTGGACCTGGGCCGGGCTGAAGGCGGCCTTCTGGTTCCTGATCATCATCTTCATGCTCGGCGTGGTTCCCAACTGGGCCTACTACTTCACCACCAGCACCACCATCTCGGTGGGCTACAACTTCGCCTCGATCGTCAACCTGTGCCCGGCCGACAATGAAAACCTGCCTTGTCCCGCACCTGCTGGTGCCACCCTGCCGTGGCAGACATCGCCGGCGCAGCTGGCGATGCCCTCAGCGCGCGCTGGCTCGGCGGTGTACCAGTCGGGTACCGCCGTGTACGTCATCGGCGGCGACGTGGATGGCAGCGCCAGCGACGAAGTCCTTGTCACGAATGTGACCGAGGAGGGGAACCTGACCGGCTGGACCAGCGGACCGGCACTACCGGCGCCGCGCACGGACGCCGCCCTGGCCACGTTCTCCGGCGTCCCTTACCTCATCGGCGGCCTCGATGGCGCCGGTGCCCCGACCGACACCGTCTACGAGGGCGTCATCGAAGAAGGCGTGCTCACCGGCTGGGTGCTTGCCGACGGCGAGAACCGCACCGAAGAGCTGACCTTGCCGCAGCCGTTGAGTGGCGCCGGGGTCATCCTCGGTACCGGCGGCTTCGTGCTGGTGGGTGGCCGGGACGTCAACGGCGAGCCCACCGACGGCGCCTACATCGCCTGGGTCGAAGGAGCCGGTGACACCCTGCAGCCATGGGCGCCGCTGGAAGGCCTGGCCCTGCCGGAGCCGCGCGCGGGCATGGTGGCCTCGTCCATCGCTGACTTCATGTACGTGGTCGGCGGCGAGGGCCCCGATGGCGCCACCGACACCGTCTTCCGCCTGGAGCTGGTCGACGGCGAGCCGGCCACCGACGAAGCCGGGCAGCTGGTCGGTTGGGGCGTCGCCCCCGCGGACCAGGCTCTGCCGCAGGCGCTCACCGACGCTAGCGTCTTCAACGCCAACGGTGCCATCTATGTCATCGGTGGCTTCGATGCCGAGGGTCTGCCGCAGACGTCGGTCCTGTGGGCCGTGCCCGACACGACCACCGGCAACTACGACGGCTGGCAGAGCCTCGAGCAGACCGACCTGCCGGTCGCGACCGCCGACGCGCCGATCGCCGGTGTGGGGTCACAGGCCTTCGTGTTCGGCGGAGAGACACCCGATGGACCCACCGATGGGTCGCTGCGCGCAGCCATCTCCCCGCGCCCGCCCTTCTTCCAGCTGGGGATCGCCGGCGCCACCATCCCGGCACTGGCGATCCAGGGTGAGGTCGGCCAGCAGCTGGGCTACCTCAACGCCATGGGCGTGGGTATGACCAACTTCGTCATCCTGATCATCATCGGCATCGCGCTCTCGCGGCCCGAGTCGAGCAAGCGCGTGCTGTCGAAGCTCTCACGTGGCCGGCTGCCCATGCCACCGGAGGAGCGCTACCGCTCGTAGCTATCCGCCCGCTGAGCCCCGGACCGTCGCTCAGCGGACCTGCAGGCTCCTTTCCTCCTCTTCGCAGCGCCGGGCGACAGCCCCTGCGTCCTCGCCCACGGGCTGGCCGGTGGCACCATCCCGCTGCCTCTACGGTTCGCGACGGTAGATCGCGAAGGCTGGGTCAGCGGTGTCATCGGCCATCAGCGTGCGCAGCTGAGGCTCGCGCCCGCTGAGGCCACGCCGAAGCAGGATGCCGCCCCGCTCCAGGAGTCGGCCCGGCTCGACGGCGGTGGGTCGCTCCTAGAAGGCGCCTTCGCCCGGCTCTGGATCGCCCGAGGTGGTGGGCAAGCCGGCGGCGTGCCAGGCCACGATGCCGCCGCTGACGTTGGTCACGTTCTCGAACCCCTGCGCCTGCAGGAACTGGGTCGCGTTCTGGCTGCGGCCACCGGTACGGCACATCATCAGCAGCTCGCGGTCGCGAGGCAGCTCCTTGACGAAGCTGTTGAGGCGGCCCAGCGGCAGCAGCACGGCACCCTTGGCGCGGATCTGCGTGTATTCGTTGGGCTCGCGCACGTCGATGATCAGGGCGCCGACGCCATCGGTGCCTTGCATCTCGGCGGCTTGCTGCACGGTCACGGCGGGGACACCGCCGCCCATCAGGCTGCGAAGGAAGGACATTGCTACTCCAACTCGATCAGGGGTTTGCGGCCGGCGATACCGGCGTCAAGCTCATGCCAGAAGGCGATGTCATCCTCGCCCAGTCGCCAGCACAGCCAGATGGGCCGGCCGGAGGCGAGGGCAGGGAAGTCGACCAGGCCGGTAGCGATGTCCCGCAGGGCGACGCCCCAGGCATCGAGCTGGCGTACCGTCCGCTCCATCCGTCGCACGGTCTGGGCCATCTGCTCCTGCTCGCGTTCGACAGCAGCGCGATCGTCCTCGACCACCAACTGCCCGATGCGCAGCTGGGCCGAGGCGATGGCATCGCGATCATCGCGCAGATCCGACAGCATCGAGCGCAGGTCTTCCAGCCGCCCGTTGGCGGCAGCGAGATCGTAATAGCTGGTCACGTCCCGATTCTCGCATGCACGACGGCTACGGCGTGCGAACGCGCCGGTGTGCGCCGGACACGACCTCGCACGGGCGCTAGAGTCGGCGCCATGAGATTGGCCGGGCGCATGCAGGACATCGGCACCGAGTCGGCGTTCGAGGCGGGGGCCCGCGCTCGCGTCCTGGCAGCTGCCGGCCGCGACATCATCAGCCTGCACATCGGGGAGCCCGACTTCCGCACGCCGCCCAACGTGGTCGAGGTCGCCCACCGCGCCATGGCCGATGGCCACACGCACTATGCGCCACCACTGGGCGTGCCCGACTTCCGTGAAGCCATCGCCGCCGACTTCAGCCGGCGACGAGGTGTGGAGGTCAGCCCTGATCGTGTCGTGGTCACGCCGGGCGCCAAGCCCGTCGTGGCGTTCGCGCTGATGGCGCTCGCAGGTCCCGGCGACGAGGTCATCGTGCCCGATCCGGGGTTCCCCATCTATGAGTCGATGACCCGTTTCCTGGGTGCCACCCCGGTCCCGATCCCGCTCCGGATGTGCAACGATTTCCGGCTTGACCTCGACGAGCTGCGCGCGCTGGTGACGCCTCGCACGCGACTGCTGGTCATCAACAGCCCCCAGAACCCCACCGGCTCCGTGCTCACCCGGCACGACCTGGAGGGCATCGCCGCAGTCGCCATCGCCAACGACCTGGTCGTGCTGAGCGATGAGATCTACTCGCGGCTCGTCTATGAGAGCGACCACCACTCCATCCTTGCCATCGACGGCATGGCGGAGCGCACCATCGTTCTCGATGGCCTCTCCAAGGCCTACGCCATGACCGGCTGGCGCCTGGGCTGGGGCATCGTGCCGGCTCCGTTGGTAGCGGCTTTCGAGCGCCTGCTCATCAACACCGTCTCCTGCACCGCCACCTACGCACAGCTGGCTGGTGTCGAGGCGCTGAGCGGGCCACAAGATCCGGTCGATGCCATGGCGGCCGAGTTCCGCACGCGGCGGGCGCTCATGGTGGAGGGCCTCGACGCGCTCCCCGGCGTGACCGCGCCGATGCCGCACGGCGCCTTCTACGCATTCCCCGACGTCAGCGGCACAGGCATGGATGGCGCCACGCTGGCTGCCCGATTGCTCGACGAAGCCGGCGTCTGCGTCCTGGCTGGCACTGCCTTCGGGCGCGTCGCCAGCGGGCATCTACGCGTGTCGTACGCGAACTCGGAAGCCAACCTTTCCACGGCGCTGGACCGGATGGCCGACTTCCTGACGAGCGGCCAGGGCGAGCGCCTGAGCGCCGCCGACCCGCCGCCGGGCTAGCCGCTGCCGAGCTCCAATGCCTCCAGGATGCGCCCGGCGACGGCCGCAGCCCCCAGGGCATCGGTATCGACGGTCAGGTCCGCAAGCGCCCGGTACGCGGCATCACGCTCGCCGTGACGGGCGCGTAGCCAGGCGAGGTCGGTGGCATCGTCACGCCGACCCGCTCCGGTCCCGATGCGTGCCCGCAGCGTCTCCGGCCGCGCGCGCAGGTAGACCACCGCCGGCGCCGCGCGCAGCAGCGCCGCCGACGCGGGGTCCATCACGACCCAGGCGGCGGCTCCGACGATGAGCGGTGGCGGCATCGCCAGAGCGTGCCGCAGGGCAGCAGCTTCGGCTTGATGCAGCGCGTCCGCACCCTCGTTCGCGTCGATCACCTCGGGGGCACGCCCGCTGACCGAGCGGACCAGCTCGTCATTGTCCAGGTAGTGCCAGCCGCTGCGTTCCGCGAGCGCCCGTCCCACCGACGTCTTGCCGCTGCCCATCATGCCCACGAGCACGATGGTGGAGGTGGAGCTCGGCATCGGTCGACTCTACGATGGCCGCGCCGCGAACGCCGGCCAGCCCGGTGCGTAGACTGGGCGCGTGCTCGTCATCCGCCTCGCCGGCCTCTTCTTCGCCTTCGTCCAGATCACACTCGTGATGCGACTGGTGCTGCCGTTCGTGGAGGTGCCGGAGGGCCTCCTCGAGTACGTGCCCACGCTGCTGGACATCACCGATGTGTGGCTGTTGCCGGTCGAGGCCATCGCGGAGCGGTTCGAGATCACTGGCCTGGCGCAGGACCTCGCGCAAGTAGGTGACAGCAGCATCAGCGGGCCCGAGGAGTTCGAGCCGGTGGTGCTGGTGGCGATGCTCTTCTGGGGCGTCGCCGCCTGGTTCACGCTCTTCGTCTTGCGCCTGATCTTCCGCCCGGCCGGCTAGCGACCGCGAGGCCGGCGATGCCCAGCGGCCCTGCTCGTCAGGGTCGTGGCGGTACCTTCGGGTCCGGTCCGGTAGGGTTGGTCACGTCGTACGGTGCCGTCGATGGCTCAGCACGAGATGCCGGACACGTCTGCCCGCGCCCGGCGACCGGTCCCCACCGACCCCGCCGACTCCTCTCCGCCGGCCCCATCGTCGCGTTGGGCCATCAGCCGCGGGCAGCTATTCCTGCTGTTGGCGATCTGTCTGCCCGCCGTCGCCTCCATGCTCGCGCCCGTCATCACCGGCGACATCGCCTACCAGGTCCAGGCCGGCCGGCTGATGTTCGAAGCCGGCGGCATCGTCGAGAGCGATCCGTTCACCTTCACCGTCCTGGGCGAGCCCTGGGTCAACCAGCAGTGGGGCGCCAGCATCATCTTCGCTGCTGTCTTCGACGCCAGTGGCTGGGCCGGGCTGCTCCTGTTGCGCGCTGCGCTCATCGGGCTCACCTTCGGGCTCGTCTACGCCGCCTGCCGAGCGAGCGGCACCAGCCAGGTCATCGCCTCGCTGGTGACGCTGGGCAGCTTCGTGGTGGCGGCCACCAACCTGGCGCTACGGTCGCAGACCTTCGGCGTGCTCTGTTTCGCGGCGCTCATGGCGATCCTCGCCTGGCGGCGCAAGCACCCGCTGCTGCTGTGGCTCCTGCCGCTGCTCATGATCGCCTGGGGCAACACCCACGGCTCCTTCTTCATCGGCTGGGCCGCCATCGGCTTGGCCTTCCTCGAGGATCTGGTCGCTCGGTCGCGCCTCGCCGCGATCACCCTGAGCGTGGGCGTGCTGAGCGTGCTGGCCACGCTCGTCCATCCCTGGGGCCTGGACATGTGGGCCTACGTCGTGGAGCTCTCCAGCAACCCGCTCATCGCCAAGCTCGTCACCGAGTGGCAGGCGCCCACGCTGCAGACGCCCACCGGGATCTTCTTCTTCGTCTCGGTGGCGCTCGTGCTGGGGTTGCTGCTCTATCCGCGGCCGCGTCATCTCGTGGCTGCAGCTGCTGTGGCTGGCCGGGCTGGCCTTGCTCGGCCTGATGGCTGTGCGCAACTCGATCTGGTGGGCCATCGGCGCGGCACCCATCGTGGCCATCCTCGTGGACGGTCTGGTCGTGCGTGGTCACCGCCTGGGCGAGGCGAGGCTCGATCGGCCGCGTGGCGTCGGCTACACGGCCATCGCCCTGCTGGCGGGCGTGCTGGCCGTGGCGGTGCTGCCCTTCTGGAAGCCCATGCATCCACTCTACGGGCCAGAGGACGTGGTGCGCTACGCGCCTCGCGGTGTGACCGAGACGCTCCTGGCTGAGGCCACGCCGGCTGACCGCCTCTTCGCCGAGCAGAAGTGGGGCTCGTGGTTCGAGCTGGCGGTACCAGGTGTGCCGGTCATGGTGGACACGCGCATCGAGCTGTTCGATGCCCAGATCTGGGGCGACTACCTGCACGTCATCGGGGGCCGGGCCGACTGGACCGACATCCTCGACCGCTGGGAGGTGACGCTTGTCGCTATCAGTGCGGCCGACGAGCAGTTGCGGCCCTTCATCGAGGCCGACCCGGGCTGGGAGCTGCGGTTCGAGGATGGCGAAGGGGTCGTCTACCGCCGGAGCGAGGCGACCGCCTCGTAGCGCCTGGCGCAGCTCGCGCCGCGGTCCTAGCGACTCGAGGCCGAGGACTGGTACTGCTGCGGCTGCTGGCTGACCTGGCTCAAGACCCGCTTGAGCTCGTGTGTGTACGTGCGGCCGGCCATGGTGCGGCTCAGCCATTCGACATAGTTGCGGTCGTAGGCGGCCACCTGCGCCAGCGCCCACCCGCGGTAGCGACCGAAGGAGAGCACGCTCCCGGAGGCCGGTGGATAGGCCGGAGGGGGACCGGCTTCGCCATATGAGGCTGACGCCGGCGTGGGCTCGGTCTTGGGACGCACGGCCCAGGAACCACCCTCGTACTTGAGGTTGGTGGCGCCGGGCATCGACTGGCGCGCATGACCCACCAGCTGGCCATCCTTCGACTTGCCGATGATCTCGTCGTAGCGGGTGCGTTTCTCCGGGTTGCTGAGGATGGCGTAGGCCTCATTGATCTGCGCCATCATGGTGGCGCCCTCGGGCCCCGCGTAGTCAGGATGGTGCTGCTTGGCCAGTGCGCGATAGACCGCGTTGATCACCTCGATCGTCGCGGTCGGATGCAGCATCAGCACTTCGTACAGCGTCCGCTCAGCCATGTGGTGACTGTAGCGGGCCGAAGGCGACCGTCGTACTAACCCTTTGGTCATGGAACCACCGCACCTCACCCACGCCGGCCGTACTACCGGCAGGTACCGGCGGCGTCGGGAACTAGGCGAAGGAGGGTGTGGTCACCAGCAGCTGCAGGTTGCCGCTGATGGTGGTCGGTACCGTGGCCGCCAGCATCGCGAACGTGTCACCGGCTCGGAGTTCCAGGCTCCCGTGTGCGGTCTCGGCCACGCCCGCGCCCTCGGTCACGATGACGACCGAGTAGACGCCCGCATGCGGCCACGCCACAGCGCCATCGACGACGAGCCTGAAGGCCTTGAAGTAGGGGTCGCTCTGCGCGCCCCAGACATCGTCTTCGGACCAGCCTTCGGTGTCGTTGCCGGCCACACGTCGCGGTGTCGGCATGAGCCGATCCAGCTCGGCGGCATCGACGATGCCGCGGTCGATGATGTCGATCATCGTCTCCCAGCCCTGGAACATGTGGGCCTCGTCGGGCGCGATGGGGTAGCCCTTGTACTCGGCCACGATGGAGAAGTCGGTCGGCTCCTGGGCCTCGACGAGGAAGACACCGGCGCCGGTGGCGTGGAGCAGGCCGGGCCGCACGAAGACCGCGTCGCCGGGCTTCACCTCCACCTCGTTCATGGCGCCCCGGATGGCGTCGGTGTCCTGCTGCTCGATCCAGGCCAGCAGCTGCTCGCGCGAGACGTCCTCGCGGAAGCCGAGCCAGACGCGTGGTGACAGCTGGCCCTCGATGTGGCGCGTGGCGACGATGGCCCAGGCTTCCGCCTTGCCGAACTGCGAGTCGAAGATCTGGCGCGCCAGGTCACGCGTAGGATGGACGTGGACGGGCAGTCGCGAACCGGCGTCCAGGAGCTTGACCAGCAGGGCCGTGGTGGGGCCGTAGCGCTCGACGATGGCGGCTCCGGCCACCTCCTCGGGGCGCTCGCGGAGCAGCTCAGAGATCAGCACGGAGCGCCCGCCGACGTCGACGCTGCTGAGACCTTCGCCGGCGTAGGTGTGCTCAGGCGGATTGATGGCTGCCGTGGTCGAGCCGACCCAGTCCTCGGGGAAGACGTCGTCCCTGGGCGCGGGCGCGCCACGGAAGCGGTCGATGAGTGCGCCGCCACGGTAGAAGCGGTACACGCGGTTGGGTGGCAGTCGAAGGGGCAGCGCTAGCAGCTCGTCCATGCGGACACGATGCCACAGTCGCGCGGTCGCGGCGGTCGCGTTCCGGCGACGCGCGAAGCTACTTGCGGGCGCGACCCGCGAGGTAGGGCCGGATCGTCATGTTGGGACGACCGTCGATCGTCTTGAAGTCGACCGTGGCGTCACCGATGCGCTCGTTGACGTCGGTGGCGACGTACGTTCTGAGCTGGACCGAGCCACCCACGATGTCGTTCGGCTGGGGTGAGTCGACGAACGCGAAGGTGACACCCGCTTTCCCCGCGATGGGCGCGAAGAAGCGGATGCCCCAGGTGTCCGGGATGCCTGACGCGATACGGGCGGCCTTGAGCTCGGTCGTGGCGTTCGAGGTAAGCGAGAACATGGCCGCCGGCTCCTTATCGGTAGCTTTGGCGCTGGGACGTGAAGCAATCGCTGCAGTAGACGGGCTTGGACCCGGTCGGCTGGAACGGGACGCGGGCTTCTCGGCCGCAGCTGGAGCAGGTGGTGCTGAACATCTCGCGAGAGCCACCACCGCCGGAGTAGCCCCCGGCGCGGTCGGGATCGCCTGAGCCACCGCGGGCCAGCTTGCGCGAGGCCCGGCAGGAGGGACAGCGGCGGGGTTCGCTGAACTGTCGCTCAGCGTAGAAGTCCTGCTCACTCGCGGTGAACATGAACTCACTGTTGCAGTCGGCGCAGGTCAGCGCCTTGTCGGTCATCGTATCCATTGAAAAGACTCCTTCTCGAGCGACCCAGCGAAACTATCTCGCCGTGGCCGATGAGAGGGAGTCAGTGTTGCCGCGCGTGCTAACGGCGCAGGGTGCGCCAAGCACAAGGATAGCATGCTTCCGGCGCGGGACCAGGCCACCGCTGGCGCGGGACCAGGTGAGGACCGAGGGGCGTCGCTCAGGCCCGGGGGCTGGGTCGGATCAGGCCAAGCCGTCCCATTCGATCACGCGCACGAACTCATCGACCAGCTGACCGTCGAACTGGCGACCGCGCTCACGGCGCAGCTCCTCGATGGCCTCTGAGATCGAGAGCGCATCGCGGTAGGGTCGGTACTGTGTCATGGCGTCGAAGGCGTCGACGACGGCGATGATGCGTGCGCCGGTGGGGATCTGCTCGCCCACGAGCCCATCCGGGTAGCCCATGCCGTCCCAGCGCTCGTGATGGTGGCGGATGATGGGCCCGAAGCGGTCGGCGCCGTGCAGTGGCGCGGCGATGCGCTCACCGATCTCGGTGTGGCGACGTACCGCATCACGCTCGTCGTTGGTCAGGGGTCCCTGCTTGAGCAGGATGGACTCGGAGATGCCGATGCGACCCAGATCATGCAGCAGGATGCTGTAGGCGACAGCGTGGAGATCGGCCGCTGACAGGCCGAGCCGGTGTCCCAGCTCCGACGCGTACTTCCCGATGCGCTCGGTGTGGCGCTGGATGTCGGTGTCGCGCGCGTTCATCTCGTTGGCCAGCGTGCTGATGACCTGGTGCGCCGCCTCCATGCCCAGGAGGGCTCGCCGAGTACGCAGCGCGGCCTTGATGCGTGCCAGCAGGAAGTGGGGGTCGATGGGCTTGCTGATGACGTCGTCCGCGCCGCGTCCCAGCGAAGCCATCGCGGCATCGTGATGGCTGGGGCTGCTGAGTACGACGATGGGCAGGTCGACGTAGCGTCGATCCCGGTGGATGCGTTGCATCAGGTCGCCACCATCGGCATCGGCGATGCCGATGTCGAGCAGCACCACATCGATGGCGTGTGCCTCGAGGGCGTTCAGGACGGCAGCGCCGTCCGACTGGATGACGGTGTCGTAGCCCGCTTGTTCCAGCATCGACGCGATCACGCGATGGCTCATCACGTCGCGATCGGCTACCAGGATGCGCGCGCTGCCCAGGTCAAGGGCGGCGGCGGTCTTGCCCAGGTGGGCGGTGCCGGGAGGGACCGTGAGGGAATCGATCACGACGGTTGTCTCCGTTGCCGGTACGTGGCCCGACAGGCAGGCTACGGGCGTTCGATGAGTGCGGTCCCGGATGAACTTCGGGCCTGATGCATCATCGGGCGTGTGGTCGTGTGGGGTCACTAGGACGTTTCGGCCAACCGGGCGGTGACCAACGGTTGGACGCCGGCACCAGGCAAACAAGGACCCCGGCCATCGACCGGGGTCCTGTGGCGCGTTCGAGGGTGGCTGGCTAGGAGGTGGCGTCCACCAGCAGCACGACCTGGAAGCTGCCGTCGGCTGGGGAGCCGATGGCGTAGGCGCTGTAGTTCGTGCCCTTCTCGAGCTGGAGGGCGGCCAGGTCGGCGATGACGTTCCTGGTGCCCGGTTCCCGAACATCGAGGTCGTACTCGCCGCCCTTGACGGTCAGGTAGTCCGACACCGTGCCGTAGGCGACGCCCTTGAGCAGGGCGTCCTTGGACTTGGAGCCGTCGGGGGCGATGTCCACGTTGGGAGCATCGGCGCTGAGGTGGCCCACCCGGATCTGGGCCCGCTTGGCCTTGGTCTCGAGGTCGTCGGCTACGACGGTGGCCTCGATGTTCTCCAGGCTGTTGCTGGCGATGACGGTCGTCTGCGTGCCGCCCTCGAAGGGCAGCGTGGCATCGATGACCACGGGGCTGTCCTCGAGCAAGCCACCGGAGGGGATGATCTGGAGCTGGTTCTCACCGACCGGGACCGTGAGTACGATGGAGCTCTGGCCGAACGGCAGGTTGCCGAAGACACGCACGCCGTTGAGGACGACGTCGACCGGCGGTGCGTCGGGCGACGCGTGCAGCACCCGCAGCGTGGCCGTGGTCGGGATCGACGCGTCGAGCGCCGGGACGACGGTGAAGGTTCCAGCCTCCAGGCTGCCCACCGCGAAGGCGCTCGAACTGGTGCCGGCCGCGACGTCGATGGGGCGGTAGCGTGACCACCGCGTCGGGGCTGCCGGCGGCGCGGACCTCCAGCGTGTAGCTGCCCGGGGGCACGTCGGCATACCCTGAGTTGTCCGGGTAGGCCAGGTCGGTGACAAGGGGGTCGCCGTCGACGGGCACGATGTCTACTGCCGGGGCGTCGTAGGCGAAGTGGACGACGCGAGCCTGAGCGTTCTCCACGCTGGGGCTGGGGTCATCGAGCAGGACCTGCGGGATGATGCCCTCGGCCAGGCTGCCGGTGGCGGCCACGGTGGTCGCGGTCCCACCGTCGAAGGCGAGCTTGGCGTCGATGACGACGGGGCCTTCCTCCAGCGATGCGCCGGCCGGCACGACCCGGATGCGGTACTCGCCGCCGGGAACCTCCAGGTACGGCGTGATGGAGGCGAACTCGAGGCCTTCCACGACGCGGTTCTTGCCGGCGTAGACATCGACGGCCGGGGCATCGCCGGAGCCATGCAGGACGCGAACCTTGGCGTTCTCGTCCTGTGCTGCCGTGGCAACGGGTAGCGCCATGAGCGCCACCAGTGCCACCGTCGAAGCGAGCACGGCCGCCCCACGGATGATCGGTGTTGACATCTGGACCTCCTCTACGAGTGCCTTCGCTGGACGCGCGGGGATGCTTGCCTGCGCGGCTGGATGCTTTTCGCGCGTGTCACGCGCTTGTCCAGCGTCTGTTTGGCCTATGCATGCTACATCGCCGCCGAGTACGTGCCTAGCAGGCCCGCCTGCTCGGACCGGGGATGGCCGGGTGGCTGAGCGCGCCCTGTCCCTCGTCACGGCTGCGCGACCCGAGCGCAACGGAGAGAGGATGCAGGCGATCCTCGCGATCGGAGAGCAGGACACCGACTGCAGCAGTCTGGTCGCGCCACCAGGGACCGCGATCATCGGCGCCAGCAGCGACCACCTCGTCCTGGATTGCGGGTCGACATCGCCGCTCGTGGGAGCCCAGCTCCGGTTCCACCTGGGCTACAGTGCCCTGGTCAGGGCCATGACCTCGCCGTTCGTGACCCAGGTCTTCGGGCATGCTGGAGCCTCGCGTGTGGCTGCGTGATGAGGTGCCGCTCGGCCTGACGTCGTGAGGTCGGGGCGATGATGCTCTGAAGCAAGGAGGCGCAATGTCGCACGCTCGGCCGATGACTTCCAGGGAACGCGTGCTGGCTGCGTTCGCCTTCGAGGAACCGGATCGTGTGCCGGCATGGCTGGGCGCTGCCCCTGAGACCCGGCAGCTCGTTGATCGATCACCTGGGACTGGAGGATGACGAAGCGCTGTCGGTCTTCCTGGGTGATGACTTCCGACGTGTGTACGCGACCTATGCGGGCCCGCCGGAGTTCGGTCCGGATGCCGACCTGGCCCCGGGCTCGACGTATCGGACGCCGTTCGGCGTGGAGCGGCACGGCTACGGCTACGGCATGCCCCGTGAACACCCCTTGGCCGGCGCCACGCTCGAGCGAGATCCACGACTACGCCTGGCCCGATCCCGCCTGGATGAGCGTGTCCGGCATCAGGGCCGAGATCGAGCGCTGGCAGGGCGAGTACGCCATCCTCGGCGGCGACTGGTCGCCGTTCTGGCACGACGCCTTCGACCTGCTCGACATGGAGAACCTCATCGTCAAGACGTACGAGGAGCCGGAGCTGGTCGATGCCCTGCTCGGGCACATCGTCGACTACTACTTCGGCGTCAGCCAGCGCATCTTCGACGCCGCCGCCGACCTCATGGACATCTTCTTCATCGGCAACGACTTCGGCGGCATGAACGGGCCGCTGATGGGCGAAGCCATGTTCCGGCGGTTCTACCTGCCGCACCTGAAGCGGCTGGTCGACCTCGGCCATGACTACGGGCTGAAGGTGATGATGCACTGCTGCGGCGGCTTCGTGCCCCTCATCCCGGCCATGATCGAGATCGGGCTGGATGGTCTGCAGGCCCTCCAGCCATCGGCCAGGGGCATGGACCCGTCCGAGCTCAAGGCTGCGTTCGGCGACAAGATCGTCTGAACGGCTGCATCGACACCCAGTTCGTCCTGATCCAGGGCACGCCCGACCTGGTGAGGACCAGGACCCGCGAGGTGCTCGACATCATGATGCCGGGTGGTGGCTACATCGCGTCCCCCAGCCACGACTACGTCCTGCCCGAAACGCCCCTCGAGAACATCATCGCTCTGTACGAGACGGTGCGCGAACATGGACGGTACGCCGGCTAGGCCCTGAGTGTCCCGGGCGGAGGCACGGGCCAGCAAGCCCGCGCTGCGGCGGCGGGACTGTTACCCCTACGTCTTCTCGTCCGCCCTTCGCCCGCCGGCGGCGACCTCGGCAGCAGGCTGCTCCGCTTTCACCACGAACTGACCACCATGGCGATGCTGGGCGGCCCAATCGCTGGCCGCTCTGGCGATAGCCTGCAGTGGCTCCTTCCTCGTCATCAGTGGCACGGATCCTTCCGGCGCCAGGCCGTCGACGCCCGCGTCCATGAGATCCCAGCAGGCCTGGTAGACATCGTCGGCCGTGCCCTTGTACAGGAGCGTTGGGTTGTTGAGGTTGCCGAACAGGGACATCCGCTCCCCGGCGGCCGCCCGCGCCTCGCGCGCGTCGACCTGCGACTCGAAGTGGAAGCAGTCCCAACCGGCGTTGGCGAAGAGATGCACGCGGTCGATGGTCTTGCCGCAGCAGTGGAAGACGCCGGGCCCACCGATCTCCTGGGTGATCCGTTGGTGCATCTCGAGCAGGAAGTCGCGGTAGGTCTCCGCGCTGCACAGGTCGCCGGTGGTGTGGTCGGCCCACATCACGGCGTCAGCACCGGCCTCGAACTGGGCGTGCGCGGACTGCGATGCAGGCCGGCAGGAACGCATCCAGGTAGCGGCGCACCTTGTCAGGATCCAGGATCGTATCCATGAGGAACGGTTCGATCCCGACCATCTGGTAGGCGACCGACCAGGGTCCGTAGACCTTGCCCACGATGGCGACGTCAGGGAAGCGGCGGCGGAGGATGCGCATCGCGCCCGTGACGGTCCTGATCGTGGGCTGCTCGACGAAGTCGTCGGGCACGTTGACCTGGTCGGGCTCGGCTGATCATGAACTTCGAGGGCGATGGCCAGTTGTCCTTCGCGGCCCAGTCGGTGGCGCCGCCCAGGGCGTCCGATTCGAGCTGCGAGTGCCACACCGGCATGATCGTGTCCATGCCCAGCACCTCGTGGGAGGTGGCGGCGAGGCGCGCCATCATCTCTGGGTCGAGGTGCGCCTCCGGGAAGGGGGCGTCGCACGAGGTCCATCAGCTCCACCGTCGCGACAGAGCTCAGGCTGCAGGCCGGCACCTCGATCGACGTGGCCTCGGAACAACGCCGACAGGAACCGTCGGCGGGGCGTCATCCATTCCCCCGTCAGCTTGCTGGTGACCTCGACCGTCATGGTGGGACTCTGACCTCATGGGGTTGTCGTGGGGAGACCCTACGCCCCCTGGCGGGGCGTCAGCGGGCGGTGGCGGGCTCGTCAGCTGCCAGTCGCGCCGCCCGCGATCAAGGCGATGTCGGACGCACCAGTCTCATGGGGCTACCTCAGTCGGTAGACGCTATCGCTCGCACGCCCTCGGCCGTGATGCTGATCTCGGAGACCCGTAGCCCGACATCCGCTGCCATCGAGTTGATCACCTCCTCGGCGTCACGCAGAAGCTTCGACATCTCCGGCTCGGCCGTGTCGAGCAGAGGCCTGACGTTCAGCTCCGTCGACCCTACGACGGGCAGGTTCACCTCGACGACGACCGCGACCGACACCTGGCCTGTCGTCGGGTCGATGCGCGGGGCGAGGATGACGCTCGGCCACTTGGCACCCCGGAGGCCGATCTCGGCGTTGCCTTCGCGCAGCTGGACCCACGTGACGGTGTCCGGGACCAGGCGCGCCAACCCCGCGATGACCTCGGCACTCACCTCGACGGTCCCACTTCCGGCACGCCCGGCAGCCTCCACCTGTGAGGTGATGTCGCGGATGACTCCGTCGACGTCCACCGGCACGGCGGTCGCTCGGGCTCCGGCACGGCGGTCGCTTCGGGCTCCGGCACGGCGGTCGCCTCGGGCTCCGGCACGGCGGTCGCCTCGGGCTCCGGCACGGCGGTCGCCTCGGGCTCCGGCACAGGCGGTCGCCTCGGGCTCCGGCACAGCGGTCGCCTCGGGCTCCGGCACAGCGGTCGCCTCGGGCTCCGGCACAGCGGTCGCCTCGGGCTCCGGCACAGCGGTCGCCTCGGGCTCCGGCACAGCGTCCGAGCCATCCGGCCAGACCTCGACCGTTACCAGCACGGCCCGTTCGCCATCCCGTCCCGTCGCCACTGGGCCGATCTCGGTCACGACCCCGCGCGCGCCGACGTATTCGTCGGTGATGACCTCGCCGTTGCCCCAGACGACGAGGTTATTGCGTTCATCGGGCTCGAGGTCGATGACGGCACCCACGCCACCGCCGGCGCTGAGCGCGTCGACGCGGTCGCCCACCAGCACGATCGTCACCGTCTGGCCCGCCCGCGGCGCCCCCGGCTCCAGACGCTCCGGACACGGGGCGGCACGGTCCTTGAACGCGGCATGCAATCGCCCGGCCAGCTTCTTGGCAGGTTTGCGGGCCTTCTCCTCGGTGGCCCTCCAGTAGGCCACGATGTGCCGCTCGCCTACGAGCGAGTAGTCGACCTTGTCCCACCCGTCAGGGTCGTGCCGGCCAGCTGCACGATTGTCACCCGTCTGGCAGTAGTACCGCCACGTGGATTTCGGACTCGAGCTTCGGATTGCCCGGCTCGACCCACGTGACGTGGATCGAGGCGTAGTCGGCGATGCCCTTCCTCGGATCGTCATACCTGCAGCGCACCCACGACCAACCTCCGGGGCCGTCCTCACCGCCCATGGCGTCCTCTTCCAGGCGCAAGGGCCCGAGCTTGGCGGCGCAGAGACCGGACGTCTCGTCCGCGCGAGCGACGGCGGCGAGGTCGGGCACCAGGAAGGGGAGTGCGGTCGATGGCGCCAGCGCGAAGATCAACGCGCCCACCACGAGGCGCGAGCGGCGACGGGTCCAGATCGTCGACCGGCCGCCCAGCCTTTCGTCCATGTGGCTATCTTCCATGCCCCCACTTCCCCGGTCAACGGGGTTCGACAAGGCGCTTGGTCGCAATGGGTCTTCGAGCGGTTTGGCTCCCAGGGCGCGCCACGCGTTGGGATAGCGACGATCGAGACCGGGGCGTCACCGTATTCGCGTTTCATCTCCTCCAGCTGCGGATGAATGTTTTCGGTTCGCCGATCGTCATGTCATTGTGGAAGCCGAACGACGGGTGCCGACGCACCCGGTCACCATGACGACGAGGCAGGCTCTGGACGATCAAGTCGCTGGCCATCGGGCGCAGGGCGTGCGAGCCGACGAGAAGGCGGTCGCCTTCAGGCGGCTCGCCACACGCCAGCTCTCGGACAGCTACCGGCTCGCCAGCGCCATCCTGGGTGACCCCAGCGAGGCCAGGGATGCCGTCCACGATGCATTCGTCACTGCATGGCGGAAATGGGGCACGCTGCGTGACCAGCAGCGGTTCGAGTCCTGGTTCGGACGTATCGTCGTCAACACCTGTCGTGATCGCCTCCGCCGTGGCTCCAGGCTGATCACCGACGATGGCGCGCTCGCCGAGTCGATACCCGCAGCGGACCTGATCGCACCGATACCTGAGCGGTTGCGCATCGAGGCAGGTCTGGCCCGACTGAAGGCCGACGACCAGGTCGTCCTCGCGCTCCGCTACTACCGCGACTTGAAGGTCGATGACATCGCGACCCTGCTGGGAGTCCCTTCCGGCACCGTCATGTCGCGTCTTCACAACGCTCAGCGTCGCCTCCGCTCCGTGCTGGACGAGGCGGACACACGGGGAACACGACGATGAACGACCTCGACACTGCGCTCCGGGCGACCTATGAGGCGCGCAGCCGCATCCCCGAGCCGCCGGCACTCCTCGACGAGGTGCTGGCGATCCCGGACCTCGACACCCCGCAGCAGCGTTCCTGGCTGCCTCACTTCGACACAGGGGGGTTCACCGTGTTCTCCGCAGTCAAGTTCATCGCCGCCAGCGTCATCGTGGCGCTGTTCGGCGGCTTCCTTCTCGCTGGCATCCTCACGACACAGCGGGGCGACCAGATGGCCCCGGCGGCGGTGACCGAGCCACCCTCCCCGGTGACGACCAAGGCGTTCCTCTCCACGATGGTCACCGAGGAGGTCGAGCCCGGCGTCCTCCGGGTCATCAACGACGGATACCGCGACCTGACGACATCGACGGACCCGATGAGGCGATTCACTTTCGGCGCAGCAAGGGCGGACTATCTCTACCCCGGGCTGCGAGCCGTCATCGTGGGCGATGCCGGCAACGTCTGGCGCACCGCAGCGTGCGTCGCGCCCGCCCCCGAGTCGAGGTGCCTGCGGCTCTATAGAGTCGGACAGGAGCGTGCGTGGGACGTCGACCCCGTTCCCGTGTCGTTCTGGGATGGCCAGATCGACGCCGGTCTGGATGGTCGGCTCTGGGCCCTCGCGAACGGCGCTCCCAGAGTCTTCGAGGATGGCGCGTGGGAGCCTGCCGAGCACCGGGTCGAGGGCGACTTCGACGCCATCGCGGTGCAGGCTGATGGCAGGGTCTGGCTCAAGTCGCACGAGCTCTGCTGGACCGACGAGACCTCGGCCGGGTGCACCAGTTGGCCTGATGTCTTCGACGGCGGAAACCATGGGGTGGCCGGACCCGTGGTGACGGACGACGGCATCGTCTGGCTCACGGCCCTGGCGGACAAGGACGGGTCCGTCTCGTTCCTGCGCTTCGACGGCACGGAGTGGCAGGTCCTTCCCGCCCCCGCTGACTACCCCGGGGATCCCACGCCGCTCACTCATCCGGTCGGCTTGACACCCGACGGTGGCACGGTGTGGACGGCCGGCGACCCGTTCGTGCAGCACCAGAGCCTCACCCGACTCGACGAGCAGGGCTGGACGACGTTCACGGCAGCCGACGGGGTCGGCACGTGGGGCGGCCAGAGGGGGGAGTGGAACTCCCCCACCGACATGCTCAGGGCCGCGCCCGACGGCAGCGCCTGGGTCAATGCCACCATCGTCGCGGCCAGCGGGACAGACCCGTCAACCGGGACTGGGAGACGCACCTGTGATGGCGTGGCCCGCTTCGACGGTGAGACGTGGCAGCCGTTCCTCGCCGGCAGCTGCATCTCGGACCTCGACTTCGCGCCTGACGGCAGCGCCTGGGTCGTGGCCCTTGACCCGATGAGCCAGGAGGTCGGCACGTACGTCATCACCCCCGAGGCCGCGGCGGCCACCGAGTAGGATCGGGGCCGGTGCCGCCGCTGGAGCCGGTCGTCGGCCCTTTGCAGCCATGGACCTGGCCGACATCACTGGGCCGCTAGCTCGGCGGTCAGGACAGGGCACTCTTTGAGCCGTTCCGGCTGAGCGCTGCAGCCTCGTATGTGGGCAGGGCGCGCCTTCTCGCACCGCAGCAGGCGTCAGCGGTATCGTTGGCTGACCGATCGATCAGTCCGAGGTTTCCATGTCCGAACGCTCGCTTATGACCGTTTCCCTATGCGGATGAACCGTCTCGCCCGCGGTGTAGTCGTGATGGTGGCACTGGCCGCCCTCACTTTGACCCCGGCTCCGCCTCCGTCGGTGCCAGCGCCGAGCCGTCGACCGCACCACCATCCCCCACGGCCGGACCAGCGGAGACAGCCGGCCCGGGGTCGACCCAGCCCGCCGCGACCGACAGCGCCGAATGCCGGCGCCTCACGGACTTCACCGCCGACGACACCGGTACGTGGTTCGTCGTGAACGACGGCGTCATGGGTGGCCGCTCCGACGGCGGTGGGTTCATCGATGAGTCGCGGCTGCGGTTCGAGGGTAGCGTCGTGACTGCTGGGGGCGGATTCACGAGTGGCAGGCTGCGCCTGGAGGGCGACGAACTGGTCGACACCAGCCGTATCGAGATGCGCGTGCGCCCTGACGGACGTACCTACGGCCTGACCCTCGAGGATGCTGCCGAGTTTCGTGGACGACTGGTGTCGCACCGGGCCGATCTCGACATCGGTCCTGTCGACAGCGACGGCTGGGCGATCGCCACCGTGGAGTACGACCAGCTCGTGCCCTCGGTGTTCGGACTACTCGTCGACGCGCCGCCGTTCGATCCCGCTACAGCTCGCGAGTTCGGCATCATCATCGCCGATGGGATCGACGGCGACTTCGCCCTCGACATCGACTGGATCGACGCCTGCTCCTGAGGGTGGCGCCGCGGCGGTTCCCCGACGGCGCTACTGTTCTGCTTGAGTCCGAAAGACGGGCCGGTAGCTCAGCGGTCAGAGCAGGGGACTTTTAATCCTCGTGTCCTGGGTTCGAATCCCAGCCGGCTCACCACAGTTCCCGGTATTCGTGCGTGGATGCGAGGTTCTAGCTCGCACGGTGCGGCCTTTGGCCGACCGCTGACAGCCACGTCAGAGGGATGGCATGACCGCGGTGCTGTCGGATGGATGGCTGGATCTTGCCGCGGTAATCATCGGAGCCTGCGTTGTCGCGCCCGGGCTGAGGCTGCCGCCACCGCATCGAACAGGGCGCATGCTGGCGCGACAGAGGCGGACCGTGAAGGCCGTCAGGTTTCACGCATACGAGGAACGTCCACGTCAATCCTGACGGGCGCCCTCCGTGGTCGCCTCTGGAACCATCGATGAGATCAGCCAGCCGAGGAGCACCACGACGATAGCCGTGATGATCCCGATGGGGACGATGACGCCCCAGGCTGCGTCGTCGCCACGCACCGCTTGCACCGCCGGCGTCACGATGATCGGAAGGCCTGTGAGGAGCAGGAAGACCAGGAACGCCGGAGCGAACGTGCCCGCCCGTGCGCTGCCACGCAGCCAGGCGGCGCCGACCAGGAGCGTAGCGGGCAGGAAGAAGGCCAGGTCCAGGACGTGGACTGGGTTCGTGATGACCCCCTGTTCGGCGAGGCTGGCAGGTGGCGTCCCAGCCAGCAGCGCGGGCACGTCCTCCGAGAGCCACAGCGCCCCGAACAGCAGTGCGATCACGATGAGGGCCCACCCGACGATGCGGGGAGTCCGCAGGTCGCGATAGTGCGCCAGGACCTCGGCACGGTCGATGGCCGCGGCTCCCCCAAGTAGCCCGAAGAGCGCCGCGCCGAGCACCGCGACCCAGAGCAGGAAGAGGGAGCCGAAGGGGATCGCGACCGCGTAGATGACGTAGTTGTAAACCGTGAAGAGCAGCGTGCCCAGCCACAGCGGATACGCACGGACCGATCGGCGCAGCGCGAGGGCGGCAAGGACCATGATCGCCGGCGAGACGACGAAGAGGTTGACGAGGTCCTGGGCGAGGGCCTGCGAGAGGAAGGCCGTCGTCAGCTGGTCGTAGACCTGCTGGTCCGCCAGCGCCACCGCGCTGCCCAGCATCGCGAGCGCGGCGGCGCCGATCGAGAGCAGGAGCCAGGTCCGAGCGGCATTCGCGATCATGAACCCTCCCCAGGCGTGGCACGGCCCGGCGTCTCACGTCGGGAGGCCGATGACCGCGCCACCTGATGCTGCCGACACCGTTGCCACCGTCCGAAGAGCCGAGCGGTCTCTTCGAGGTGGGACGCGTGGACCTCTGACGGGTCCTGCTCGCCTGGTGGGATAGCGCCGTGATCGAGACCGTCGATCGCGAGACGCAGAAAGCGACATCTGATGACCCCCGAGTGATGCCGGTGTTTCGCGACGGACGCCGCGTGGCGCGACCGCGGCCGGGCCTGAAAGGCCTCCGGCAACGGACTCCGCACGATCCAGTCCGCTGACCCTGCCCAGTGGCGACGAAGTGACACCTTCCGGCCCTAACGGTGGGCCCCGAACAGCACCTGACTGGTCTCGTTCCGAGGCGTACGCTCGTCACGCATCCTGTCCCGTGCTGAGGAGATCACCGCATGCTTTGGCCCATCAAGTTCGGGTTCAAGCTCATCATGAGGCTCAAGGTCGTCGCGTTCTCCTTCCTGGCCGGCCTTGCCGTAGCCCTCTACGTGCAGCTCCGTGAGCAGCAGAAGTCCTGGGGTGTGGTGCCCACGGATGTCGCGAAGTCGCTGCCCGGCGACGAGCTCATCGAGGATCCCGGCATCGTGGAGACCCGTAGCCTCGTCCTCGACGCGGCTCCGTCCAAGGTCTGGCCCTGGCTCGTCCAGATGGGCTATGGGCGCGGCGGCTGGTATAGCTACGACAAGCTCGACGTGAAAGGCAGCAGCGCCGATACCGTCCTCGAGGAGTTCCAAGACCTCGTGGAAGGCGATATCGTGCCCACCCACCCAGGTGGCGGCTTCGTGGCCAAGGTCGTGGAGCCTGAGAAGACCCTCGTCCTCTACCTGGACACCGAACTGGTCCAGAGCCAGATGGACGCAGCCGTCCCGGAGAAGGGCGGCGAAGCGCTCGCCGACATCGATGCGGACACTCCCGCTGGCCTGCGGGTGGCCGGCGTCATGGGCGACATGACGATGCCGGAGTTCCGTGGGACCTGGGCGTTCATCCTGGAACCCGCGAGCGGTGGCAAGACCCGCCTCATCGAGCGATTCCGCATCTGGACGGCCGATGCCGGTCTGCCGCAGAGGCTGAGCATGCCGATGATGGGGCTCGGCGTCTTCGCCATGACCCGCAAACACATGCTCGGCGTCAAGGAGCGCGCCGAGGCGTCGTCGACCGACGATGCTGGCGCGCTGGAGCAAGAGCCGGAACTGGTCGAGGCCTAGGCACCGTCGGGCCAAGCGTCGCGTTCGTCCGGCCCTGTTTGGGCTGATCCAGAGCGCGTGCTGTCCGTCAAGCTCGACCTCCACGACGCGCCGACGGCCATGGCGCGCTGACAGGCGTTCACGGAGTCAGAGGCGAAGCGCGGCTGACGCACCGTCTCACTCGAGGAGTGTCGCCGTCTCGCGAGCGGGTCGGGCCGTGGCTGCGACCACGAAGTCCCGCAGGGCCTTGCGGCCCTTCTCGCCGATCAGCCGTGACTCGAACCGCACCCGCCCGACATCGACGAACAGCTGGTACTCGTCGTCGAGCTGCTCGGTCCAGGGATCGGCCCCATCGCTCAAGCGGACGGTGTCCCACGGGGCCCACCGGGTCATCCAGGGCCCCTCGCGGCCGCGTGGGTCGGCGATGACGATGGCGAGCGCCGGGGTGGTGGCCACGAGCAGCACGTCGGCGGTGCGGGCCCTGACAAGGGCCGGCAGGACCGCACGCACGTCCTCGTTCCTGAACTGGTTGACGATCCGATCGATGGGCAGGCTGGTAAGGCCTCGGAGCTGCATGAACTGCAAGACGACACCTCCGTTGCCGGCGCCACGGCGACGCTGGCGACATCACGATACGCCACGGGGCCAAGAGGAGTTGCCACGATGCGTCGGCGTCGATCCTGACTCATCCCTGGTGGCGGTCGGCTCGTGCCGCGTTCGGACGGAGGTGGCATCGAAGAGAACCCAGCGCCGGCACATCGATCGTGCGACAGCGGTCGTCGGTCCGGACGGGAGGAGATGGCGCCGGGAGTGCCGGTCTCCCTTGGTGAGCGTCGTCGTCGACCCTCCCGGCAGCGATGACCATGAGCCGGAGACGCATCGATGTCGAGGCCTGGAGCTCGATGGTGGTGACCGGATGCACCCTCGCCGGGTCGAAGCCCGACCCCGCGGGTGGGGATCTCACCTGATGCGAGGCGGCGTAGTCAGTGTCTACACGCGTATGGGTCAGCCTGATGGTTCAGACGTGCCGGTGCAGGTCGCTCTCCGGACCGGCCTCGAGCTCGTCGTCTCTCGGAGCCTGCTCCCATCCCATCTGCTCAGTGTCGCGCTGCGTGATGTTCAGGTGGATGGTCTCGTTCTCCACGTTGGCGATCGACGAAACGGGGACGTACAGGTCGGCGGAGAAGCCGTGCCGTGACGTCAGGATGTAGTTCTGCCCCACGCTCTTGACGGTCCCTACCTGACGACCGTCATTGCCCAGCACGGCCCAGCCTGCTCGAAAGTCCGTCATCCGCATATCGCCACCTTTGATAGAAGTCGCCCTTGAGCATAGTGGGCGGCTCGAAGGAGCATCGGACGGATCATCGGGGGGTCACCGCGGCGCGACGTTCGTCGAGCGCGACGAGCGGACCGCGATCACGAAGTCCCGTAGCGCAAGGCGTCCAGTCTCACCGGTCAGCTGAGCGTGGAACATCTGGCCGCCCACGAGCACCCTGAGACGGTACACATCATCGTCCGGTCCCGGCGGGCCGGACTGATCCACGATCTGGACCGAGCCCCATGGCGCCCAGCGGGTCATCCAATGCCCACGCGGCACGCGCACCGTGGTCAGGATGGCAAGCACCGCGCGAGTGGCGACGAAGAGTGACTCGCTGGAGGTGGCTGCGTCTCGCACCGGCAGGACGGTGAGCACATCCTCGTATCGGAACTGGTCTCGGAGCCGATGGATGGGCAGGCTCGTCAGGCCCCGAAGTTCACCGAAGCGCATGGGCCGCATCTCCTGTCTGGGCTCCCACGGCGGAGCCCACACGCCCAGCCTAACCCGTCGCGCAAGGCGATCGGCGTTCGGGACGGGAGACACCCGCGCTGGGCCTTGACGAGGTTGCGCTCGGCCAAGCGGCATGTCTTTCCGCGTCAGTCCGTCGCTCCGCGTGTGATAGCCATCGGGAGTGGGCCGGCAGCGACATGCGTGACGCAGTGCTCCAGGCGGCGAACAGGATGCCATCCGCTCAAGCTACGCTGCAGCGATCGACCCCATCGCGCGACAGGCCCCTCAACATGACCAACGATAGTCCCGCTCCTCAGCCCGTTGTCACCGACGACGACCCGGCGACGCTGGTCAGCCGCGTCGAGGGCCGGCTCGACGAGCTGGCCACGCGCTTCGACAAGACCGACTGGGTAGAGCTGCTCGCAGCGACCATCCTGGCCCTCGCCACGATCATCGCCGCGTGGTCCGCATACCAGTCCACCCGCTGGAGCGGCGAGCAGGCCAAGGCCGCCAATCAGGCGCTGGCGCTGCGCACCGAGGCGGCGGAGGCCACCACGGTCTACGCCGAGGGCGTGGAGGTCGATTCGGAGTTCCTGGCGACCTGGCTGATCATGGCGGCCGAAAGCAACACCCGCGGCATGGTCGTGCTCGAGGATCGCCTCAGGCCCGAGTTCAGGCCCGCCTTCGACTCCTGGCTGGCATCAGCCCCAGCTGGCGAGATCCCGCCGGGAACCCCCTTTGACCTGGCCGAATATGACGCCTCGGCCGGCGTCGCCCGCGCTGAGGCACGCCAGCTGAACCTGGATGCCGATGCTGCGACCGCCAAGGCCGGCGATGCCAACCAGACCGGGGACAACTTCGTCCTCGTCGCGGTCATCATGGCGTCGGTCCTCTTCTTCGCCGGGGTGGGGACCAAGTTCCGGGGGCGGCGCGTACGGGTCGCGATGATCCTGGGCGCGCTCGTCCTCTTCGCGGGGGGACTGCTGTTCATGCTCAGCCTGCCGCCCAACGTCGGTCTGGGCTGAGGGCCTCCGCCTGCCCGGGGGCTGACGGCTGAAGTCGTCGCTACACCGCTGCCTGGTGGCAGCTCCGAGTCACCATTCGATCCAGCCGGCCATGAACATCAGGGTCAGAGAGGCCACGATCACGACGGCGATGCCCAGCAGGACCCAGCGGACCGCCTTCGATCGGCCACCACCAACGCCACCACTGCTGGCGTAGACGTTGTCGTTGTGAGCGCGCGCCTTGCGGTCGTGCTCCCGTCGCGCGTTGTGGGACTTGCTGCTCTCGGTATGGTGCTTCTGTTTCTTGCTCACCGCTGCCTCTTGGATGTGTGCCCGCGATTTCCGGACCGTCGTCCGATGGTACTTGGTCCTGCTCGTGCGCCTGGACGCCGCTGCGACCCGTCTGTCACTCCGCGTCCCTGGCCAGACCTTTCACCACGACCCCGCCAAGTGCCGTCAGCATCTGCGGTGGGCCCAGCACCTTGCGCTCCCGGCTTCCGCCGCCAAGGATGATCTGGCTGCGGTCCATCACCTGGGCATCGATCCACAGGGGCAGATCAGCGGGCAGGCCGAAGGGCGTGACGCCTCCGATCTCCATGCCCGTGATCCGTTTCGTCTCCTCGCCGCCCGCGAACGAGGCTCGTCGGGTCCCCAGTCGCGCCCGGACGGCCCGGTTGACATCGAGTCGAGTCGTGGCCAGGACCACGCAGGCGGCGTAGACCGGAGGTTCCGACTTGCCGGCCACGATGATGGTGTTGGCCGAGTCGGCGAGCTCGTAGCCGTAGCTCTCGCAGAAGGCGGCTGTATCGGCCAGCGCGGGATCACAGGGGATGATCTCGTAGGGCAGGGCCAGTGTTTCGAGCAGTTCCACGAGCGCATCAGCCATCAGCCGGCTCCTCTTCGATGGTATTGCGGTTGGCAGGGCCAAACGACGATGGACCGCAGCGTCGACGTGGCGTTCGACTGTCACGTACGTAACGGACACTGACGGGCCTGAGCATGTCCCCAGTCTGCCTGCCCCGCCACCGCGAGGTCCGCTGTGACAGGAGTCTGCCTCGCGGTCCAGTGGGTCGACGACGGGTGGCCTCGGCAGCCCTTGACAGGCGGTGATAACCTTAACAGCGACCAGAGTGGTAGCGTTACCACCTGACCTGATCGAATGCCACCCCACGCCTACGTGCGCTTCGCCCACACGAGCGCACCAGCCAACCTCCAAGCCACAGCCCGGACCGGTCGGTCCCGCACAGAGAGAGGTACATCGCACGCCATGGAGTTCACCGACACCATCCCCGGTAGCGACGTCAAGCGGGGCCTCAACAAGGACGACCTGATCGTCATCGCCGGCGCGGGCGGCTTCATCGCCGGGGCGCTGACGCGCTACTTCCACGAGCAGGGCTTCACCAACATCCGCGCCATCGACAAGAAGCCGCTGCCCGAGTGGTATCAGCGCGTGCCCGGCGTGGAGAGCCTCTGCCTGGACCTGAGCGAGGAGGCCAACTGCCATCGAGGCCGTGCGAGGGCGCGGTGGAGGTCTACAACCTGGCGGCCGACATGGGCGGCATGGGCTTCATCGAGCACTTCCGCGTCGAGTGCCTGCGCAGCATCCTCATCAACACCCACATGATCGAGGCCGCCTACCGGGCCGGCGCCCAGCGCTACTTCTTCTCCTCGTCGGCCTGCGCCTACAACACCGACCTGCAGAAGGACCCCGACGTCCGCGCGCTCAAGGAATCCGATGCCTACCCGGCCATGGCCGAGCGCGGCTACGGCTGGGAGAAGCTGATGTCGCGAGATGTTCTGCCAGGAGTACTGGGCCGAGCGCGGCTGAAGACCGCCATCGCCCGCTTCCACAACGTCTACGGTCCGCATCGGCACCTGGGACGGCGGCCGCGAGAAGGCGCCGGCCGCCATCTGCCGCAAGGTGATCGAGGCCAAGGACACCGGCGACATGCGCATCGACATCTGGGGCGACGGCGACCAGACCCGCAGCTTCATGTACATCGACGACTGCGTCAAGGGCATCGACATGATCATGCACTGCGACGACCTGATCGCCACGCCCATCAACCTGGGCTCGAGCGAGCTGGTCTCGATCAACGACCTGGTCAGCGATCGTCGAGGAGATCGCCGGCGTGAAGCTCGAGCGCGAGTACGACCTCGACGCGCCCCAGGGTGTGGCCGGCCGCAACAGCGACAACACCTTCATCCAGCAGGTCCTGGGCTGGGAGCCCAGCACGCCGCTCCGCGAGGGCCTGGCCGAGACCTACGCCTGGATCGAGCAGCAGTATGCCGATCGCAAGGCCGGCAAGCGCGTCGTCGAGGGCTAGATCCGATGACCGGCGGAGCCGGCACGGCGCGCTCGCCACTACAGGACACGATCGGCGGCTCCCGTACCGCCTGCAGCTGGCGGCGGCTGGATCGACCAGCCGTTCGTGTCCCGGCACAACCCGGAGCCGCCGGGCTCGATGGTGGTGGTTCGCTGCTGCCCGACCGTGCCGCTTCATGGACCGCTGCGGCATGGCCACCGGCACGCGCAAGGTGGCCATGAGGCTGTGGGGGGACACACTGCCCGATCGGCCGCCGGCCGACCTCGTGCGCGAGCTCTACCGTGCCGAGAACGAGGGTCGGACCGACCCGTCCGGTTCGCAGGACATGTGCGGGATGATCTATCCCGGCGTCAACCGGCTCGACTACGACGCCGGCGTGGAGGGCGGCTGGTTTCCGTCACACGTGGAGTCCACCTCCGACCCTGCCGTCGTCGAGTGGCTCGAACGCGTCATCCACCTGCTGCCCGTCGGAGGGCGACCCGCCGGCTACGACCCACTGGGTGTGAAGCATCTCGACCCCGCCTGGATCGCGCGACTGGGTGCCAGTGGGCGCGACTGCTACGAGGCCATCGTGGCGATGGACGTTGATGCGCTCGGTACGTCGCTCAACGAGTGCTCGCGTGCCTGGGGCGCCATCCTGCCCCAGGTCTATGAGCATCCCGCCATCAGCGTGGACCTGCGGGGCCTCTTGGCAGGCTACGCCGCCGCCTACCGTGGCGCGATGTTCTCCGGCTGTGGCGGCGGCTACGTCATCGTCGTGTCCGAGGACCCGCCGCCCGGCTCGACCTCCATCTCCATTCGCGTATGACCACCCGGCCCACGGCCGTCGTGGAGGCCACGCTCGACGATCTTCGATCCGACGATGTGCGCTTCCTGCAGGCGGCGTCCCGTCACGGGCCGCTGCAGGTCCGGGTCCCGTCCGACGACCTGGTCGCCGAGCTCACCGGATCGAGGCCCACGTTCCCAGCCGCCGAGCGCCTGTTCCTGGCCCGATCGATCCGCTGGGTGACCGGCGCGGCCATCGTCGAGCGGCCCGTGGCCGCAGATCTCGCCACCCTGGCGGCTGAACACACCACGCTCGTGGTGCGTGAAGAGGATGCGGAGACGGCTGTCCGTGACGCCGCCGTGGCCGCAGGCCTGCCCTGCCAGACCGTCGGTCCGGCCGAGCGTGCGGGGTTCCCGATCTGGGACCCGCCTCCGCCGCCGGCTGGTGAGCCGCGCGTCGTCGTCACCGGCTGCTTCGACTGGCTGCACTCGGGCCACGTCCGCTTCTTCATGGATGCTGCCGCCTACGGAGCGCTGTACGCGGTGGTCGGAAGCGATCACAACGTGGCGCTGCTCAAAGGGGAGGGCCACCCCCTGCAGCGCGAAGAAGAGCGCCGTTACATGATCGGGTCGATGCGCGCGGTGCATACCTGCCTCGTATCGTCCGGTTCCGGTTGGATGGACGCGGAACCCGAGATCGACCACATCCGACCCCGCTACTACGTCGTCAACGAGGATGGCGACAAGCCTGAGAAGCGCGAGTTCTGCGTCGACCATGGCATCGAGTACGTGGTCCTCCGGCGCATCCCACACGCGGGCCTGCCGGCCCGCTCCAGCACCGACCTGCGCGGGTTCTGACGTGCCCGATCTGCGACGGTAACGGCCGTGCCCACGCTGCTCGACGTCGCCAAACGTGCCGGGGTCTCACCCATGACGGTGTCGCGGGTGGTGAACGACTCCGGACCCGTCAGCGCCGCCACGCGGGCCCGTGTCGTGGAGGCGTTGGCCGTCACGGGCTACGTGCCCAATACCGTGGCGCGGAACCTCCGTGCCAGGCGCACCGACACCATCGCGCTGCTGATGCCGGATATGACCAACCCCTTCTTCACGCTGTTGGCCCAGGGGGTGGAGACGGCTGCGCGCGAGGCGGGCATCTCGCTGCTGCTGGCCAACACCGACCAGCGCGAAGACGAAGAACGCCGGCTCGTGCGCACACTGCTTCAGCGCCAGATCGACGGCCTGCTCCTCATCCCGGCAGGCAGCTGCGCCGACGCTGCCGCGTTGTGCCGCGAACAAGGGGTGCCGCTCGTCGTCGTCGACCGTCGACCGGAAACGGCCGGTGTGGACGTGGTGCGGGCCGACTCGGAGGCCGGTGCCCTGGGCCTGGGGCGCCTGCTTGCCGCGCTGGGTCACCGTCGCATGGCGGCGCTCACCGGTCCCTCCTCGGTCCCGACTGCGACGGACCGCCTGGTCGGGTTCAGCCGTGCGCTCGCGGAGGCCAGGCTGCCGGCCCCGCAGGTGCGACAGGGGGCGTTCACCATCGACAGCGGGCACGAGATGACACTGGCGCTGATGGAGGCCGAGCCGCGCCCGACAGCGATCTTCGCAGCCAATAACTTCATCGCCATCGGCGTCCTGCACGCTCTCGAAGAGCTGGGGCTGCGCGTGCCCGATGATGTGGCGGTGGTGGGCTTCGACGACCTGCCACAGGCGATGGTCACCTTCCCGTTCCTGACGGTGGCGGCGCAACCGGCGGTCGAGATCGGCCGCCGTGCCGTGGCCCTCCTGCTGGAGCGAACCGCCGACCCCAACGGTGAGACACGAGAGGTCGTGCTGCCGACCGAGCTCGTCATCCGCCGCTCGAGCGGCGACCCGCTGGCAGCGGGTCCCGGCTGAGCCGGTCCACGCGCCCTGCCTCGCCGCGAGGCCCCGGTTTCAGGTGCCCAGGGCTTCGTCCAGGAAGCCGACGACCCGCTCATCCCACTCGTCGGGGTGGAGGGCCAGCGACTGGATGTGCGGTGTATCTGCGAGCTTCCAGGTCTCCAGCGCGGGAGCGGCGCGCTCGAACCGGGGAGCGGCCGCTGCCTCATCCGCGGCACTGCCAACGATGAGCAGCACCGGAACGCGAGTCGCGAGGGCCACGGCCTCGCTCAGGGGGATGGGGGGAGACGCCGATGTCATGACACCCGCCAGCGCCCACATCAGCTCGCCATCCCAGCGTTGGATGATGCCGGTCACGTCGTTCGGCAGATAGCCCATGTCGGCGGGGACACGTGCGCTCACGCCCTCGGCCACCACGGCCTGCAGACGCTCGTCGGTGGCGGCCGCGGTGATGGCTACCTCGCCGCCCATCGAGAGGCCGAGGACGCCGATGCGCTGGGGATCGACCTCCGGCCGGGCGTGGAGCCACGAGAGCGCAGCGGCCACGTCGGTCACGCCGTGCCAGCCCCAGGCGTTGCCGATCCCGCCACTGTCGCCTGTCCCGCGGGAATCCAGCGCCAGCGTCGCGTAGCCGTGCTCGTTGAGGCGGGCCGCGTGTTCGACCGTCGACCCCTTCGCCCCGCCTGACCCGGGGAGCAGGATGATGGTGGCGCCGTTGTCGCCCGGCGTGAACCAGGCCCCCAAGGCGACTCCGTCGGCAGTGTCGAAGGTGACCAGGCTGGCGGCCGGGGGCTTGGGCTCTTCCACCGGTGTCTGCGGTGGGTGCGTGCCATAGGCAGCACCGGCGAGCGGGATGACCACGAACTGGAGCAGCACGAAGGCGACCGGCAGCGCGGCCAGGCGCCACCAGCGTGGGGTCGCCCGGATAAGGATCCATCCGGCCGCGACAAGGAGCGCCAGCCCTGCCACGAGTGCCGCCGTCGAGGCGATAGCCACGATCGATAGACCCGTCGTGGTCAGCCACACCGGTCCGATGCCGGCACCGAGGCTGAAGCCGATGAGGCCGCCGACGAGGGCCGCCGAGCCCCGGCGTACCGGCCGTTCGTTGGCCACGAGCGCGACGAGGACGGCGGTCAGGGCGATGGCGACCGCAGCACCCACGAGCCGCGCCGCGGTGCTGACGTCGGAGGTGATGGCCAGGACCACGAGATCCACCCCGACCACGAGCTGCAGCGCGGCCAGGACTGGATGGCGGCGCAGTGACATGGCCATCTGTCTCACGTTCCGACGCATTCCTTGCAGCCCAGGGGTGGACCGCAAGCGTGAGGCCATACCGCTGCCCGCCGCGAGGGCCGCCGGCCACGCTGCGACGGGACATTCAGACTCCATGCTGCCGCGAGGGCGCCGGTCGGTCAGGCGGGCTGGGGGCGATACTGGGTGAGATGCTGACCAACGACTCGCGCTGCTTCGTCAGCCACCTCGAGTCCGCCATCGACGGCACGCAGCTGCCCGCGGGGGTGGTACAGACGACGCATGCCGGTCGCCCGCTGTGGGTGCGTTATGACCTCGATGCCATTCGCGCCTCGGTCGACCGCGATGCCCTGCGCGAGCGCCCGGCCGACATGTGGCGCTACGCCGAGCTCCTGCCACTGGCCGACCAGGCCCATCGCATCTCGCTCGACGAGACCATGACGCCGCTGCTGGATGCCCCTCGCCTCGGCGCCCAGCTGGGCCTCGCCAACCTGCGCATCAAGGACGAATCGCGTCTGCCGACCGGCTCCTTCAAGGCGCGTGGCATGGCCATGGCCGTCTCCATGGCCCACGAGCTGGGCATCGACCGGGTCGCGGCCCCCACCGCGGGCAACGCCGGGGGTGCACTCTCCGCCTACGCCGCGCGGGCCGGCATGGAAGCCTGGGTCTTCATGCCGTCCGACACACCCCTGGTCAACCGTTACGAGGCCGCGCTCTACGGCGCACACACCTATCTCGTGGATGGCCTCATCAACGACTGTGGCGCCATCGTCCGCGATGGCGTGCAGGCTATGCGCTGGTTCGACATGAGCACGCTCAAGGAGCCCTATCGCATCGAGGGCAAGAAGACGATGGGCCTGGAGCTGGCGGACCAGCTCGACTGGCATCTGCCCGACGTCATCCTCTATCCGACCGGCGGCGGCACCGGGCTCATCGGCATGTGGAAGGCCTTCCGCGAGCTCGACGCGCTGGGCTGGCTGGATGCACCGGGCAAGCCCCGCTTCTATGCCTGCCAGTCGGACGGTTGTGCGCCCATCGCCGACGCCTGGAGCGCCGGCAAGCGGTTTGCCGACCCCGCCGTCGACGCCTACACCGTGGCCAGCGGCATCCGGGTGCCGGCGGCGGTCGGGGACTTCATGATCCTCGACGCGGTCCGCGAATCAGGCGGTGCGGCGCTGGCGGCCAGGGAGGACCGGATCGTGGGCTGGATGCGGCTTGCCGATCGCCTGGAAGGCATCGCGCTCTGCCCCGAGGCCGCCGCCTGTCTTGACGTGCTCGAGCGGCTGGTCGGGAGTGGCGAGGTCGGCCCGGCTGAGCAGGTCGTCCTCTTCAACACCGGTGCGGCCCAGAAGTACGTGGAGGCCATGGCGGCCGATCTGCCGCGGATCGAGCCGCCTGTCGACTACGCCGCGCTCTAGATCGCGAATCGCGGGACAGGTTCGGGGGCTGAACGCCCTCGTACCATTGAAGGTGCCCGACCCACGGGCGTCCGATGTGTGGAGAGCATGGATCCAGAGTTGGTCATCCGGGCACAGCGAGGGGACGAGGATGCATTCGCCCGACTGACGGTAGCCGTGGGCGGGCGTCTCAATCGTGTCGCCTTCTCCATCCTCCGCGATCGAGGCTTGGCGCAGGACGCCACGCAGCAGGCCCTCATCGAGATCTGGCGCCAGCTGCGGACGCTGCGAGATCCGGCCCGGTTCGAGGCCTGGGCGTACCGCATCGTCGTTCACGCCTGCTATGCCGAGGCGCGCCGGTCGAGAAGAACGCTGCCACAGCTGTTCGGTGAGCACGAAGACGTGGCCGCAGACGCCCTTGGGCCGGTACATGACCGTGATGAGCTGGAACGCGCCTTCCGGCGCCTGTCGGTCGACCAGCGCGCTGTCGTGGTGCTTCACCACTACGCTGGGCTGTCGATCCCGGAGGTCGCCCGTACCCTTGGGATCCGCGAGGGTACGGTCCATTCGAGGCTCGGCCGGGCCATGCAGAAGCTGCGTCTTGCCATCAGAGCCGAGCGGCCCCTTCGCCGCTCCGCCGCACCGGAGGTGAGCGGATGAGCCAGGATGTCACACCGATCGTTCGTGCCTGGCTGCAGCAGACAGCTGCGGGCGTGCCCGACCCGGTTGGCATCTACGCCGATGTTGCCGCGAGTATCAAGCGTACGCCTGTGGCGCCACATCGGCCGACGACGCGCGGGTCATGGCCGAGGCCCGGGATCTTCGTTGCTGCAAGCCTGGCTGTCCTGGCTTTCGCCCTCGTCGCTATCGCTACCTTCCTGCCTTCGGTTGGCAGCGGCGATCCGGCTGAGCCTGTCGCCCCCGCTGCGGTCACGTCGACCGCATCGGCTACTCCCGTATCGCCGTCGGTTGCCGTATCGCCGCCGCCGCCACGCATCGGGTTCCCTCACCAACCGGAGACGGTGGTCGATTTCGAGTCCGTGCTGGCGCTACCCGGCCAGACGCTCACCGCGACGGCGTCGATCTGCTCCGGCGGGGTCTGCCGCCCGGCGTGGAACCCGCGCTGGGTGGTCAATTCCGAGCAGTACCGCGATCTCATCTCGCCCCCGCGCGGAGATCGGGTCCGGGTGACCGCGAAGCCGAAGATCGGCGGCATGGAGATCCGTGTCAAGGGGCTCTGGGGCAAGGACCCGGACGGTACGGTCATCGCGGCGAACCACGCGACCTCGGTCGAGGTTCGCCCACGCCCGCGAGATGCCACCCGCGACTGGCGCCGTCGCCATGGTGGCGACTCGTCGGTCTTCCCGGATGTGCAGGTACTGCGCCTGAGGCAGCACGTGGTGCTCACCGGCTGGCGTTGCCCGGCAGCCAACGGGGACGGCTATGGAGCGGACGCGGAGCCGGGGACGACTGATGACGACTGCGTCGTTTCGCCCATCACCAGCGCCGGTCCACTACCGGGCTCCGGCCTCAGCTTCCTGGGTACCTACGGGCCCAGCGCGCTGCTTCGCGTTGACTCGTTCGTTGACCTGGGCGGAAACCTGAACGCGACCGGCGTGGTGGTCCGATACGACAGCGTCACCCCACGCGAGCTTCACGTGCCCTATCTGTATGTCCGCAATGAGCCATGGACCGGGCCGCTCCTGGGCGACATCGACGGGGACCGAGACGTAGACGGCGATGACGCCGCGGCGATCAGCGAGCGGATCGCCTCAGGTAGTCTGGCGCCGGCATCGCCCGCATCGGCCGTAGGCTTCGACCTCAACGCCGACCGCGTCATCGATGAAACCGACCGGCAGCTGGTGGAAGCGTTGTCGAACGCATCCTTCGACGGCTAGCGCCCCCCGCTCCGGGCCTCGCGCTCGGGATCCCAGAAGCCGTCGTGGACGGCGGTCGCCTCCGGCAGGTGGGCCGGGCCAGCCACCTCGATGGGGCGTTGTCCCGCCGCCAGTACCGCACGGACGGGCATGCTCATGGTGGGGTTCTCCGCATCCGCTCCCGTGATGCGGCGCAGGTCGTGTTCAGCAAGGGCATAGACCACGCGTCCGATACCGCTCCAGTAGATAGCGCCGGCGCACATGGCGCAGGGCTCCGCGCTGCTGTAGAGGGTGCAACCAGCGAGCACATCGTCGGGGTACGCGCGCGACGCCAGCCGCACCAGGTTCAGTTCGGCGTGGCCGGTGACGTCGCGCTCGGTCACGACCGTATTGCCGGCCTCGGCCAGGACCTCGCCGGTGGCCCCGACCAGCACGGCACCGAAGGGGTGATTTCCCGTTTCGCGAGCGTGGCCGGCGACCTGGACCGCCCGGCGGAGTCGCCGGATGTCGTCAGCGTCCACGCTTGAGCAACGTCAGCAGCATGGTCACGGGCGTGCGGGCCACGACGCTGTGTGGCGTGTCTGCAGGCAGGTGGATCCAGGTCCCCGGCCGACCCTCGACCGACTCGGCGTCGAGCGTGATGTCGGCCTCGCCATCGACGATCTCCAGCGTGACCGGAACGGCCGCGGTGTGGTCGGAGAGCTGTTGGCCCGCGGCGAAGGAGAACAGCACGACGCGTGCATCGTCGTCGTTGTGGATGGCGCGGCTGAGGATGCCGTCGGCCGGAACCTCGACGGGCTCGCGCAGGTCCTGGATGGTCGGTCGGACGGTCGCCACTGTGCGCTCCTCAAAGGCTGGATGGAGCCCGAGCCTACACCGTGGTGGCTATGCTTCCGAACGAGGAGGGGCTCATGTCGTCACGTTCCATCCAGCTGATCAAGCACCCAGCGCACGTCCGCGTGCTGGAGGTGGTGCGCACCGCCCGGCCGGCGCCGCGCTACCAGCTCGTGACGCTGGGCGGCGATGACCTGGCAGGCTTCGAGACGCCCAGTCCGACCGACCACGTCGGCATCATCCCCCCGGGTACCAGCGGGAAGCTCGTCCTGCCGCAGGTCGTCGACGGCCGCCTGCGTTGGGCTGAGCCTCGACCGCCCATGCGCGAGTACACGGTGCGGCGCTTCGACCCTGTGTCGGGGGAGCTGGATATCCGCTTCCTGCTCCACGGAGGCGGTCCCGTTTCCGGCTGGGCCGCCAGCGCCCGGCCCGGGGACCGCGTCGGTGTCGTCGGCCCGCTCAGTCTCCAAGGTCATGCCCGACGGCTATCCCAACTACCTGCTCGCCGGTGATCTCACGGCGGTGCCGGCGATCGCGCGCTGGCTCTCCGTGCTGCCCGAAGGGGCGACCGCGCAGGTCGTGATCGCTGCCGGTAGCGAAGACGACCTCATCGAGCTGCGATGCGCCCAGCCCATCTCCGTTCGCTGGCTGACCGAGGGCGGCTACCCCGAGGCCGACCAGCTCGTCCCAGCCGTGCAGGCCCTTGAGCTCTACGCCAACGACACCTGGGCCTGGGCCGCCGGCGAGGCGCTGGCGATGCGCGAGCTGCGGCGGGTGCTGCTGGACAAGCCGGGCCTGACGGCGGACACCGTCAAGGTCACCGGCTACTGGCGCCGCGGACGCTCCGACTTCGACTACGAGGCCCCGCTCGACGCCGAGTGAGACCCGCACCGTCGGTCAGGTCCGGGCGTCGACGCGGTAGATGAAGCCGCCCTTGTCGTCGGAGATGTAGAGCGCACCATCTGCACCGACGATGATGCCAGCCGGGCGTCCGCTGGCATCGCCGCTGTCGCGGTCGAGGAAACCGCCCACCAGCACCTCCGGCGGGCCGGTAGGTCCGTCGTCCCAGGGCACCCACACCACCTCGTAGCCCACCTTCTCCGAACGGTTCCACGAACCATGGAAGGCGATGACGGCGTGATCGCGCCAGAAGTCGATCCCCAGCGGCGCGGCATGCGCCTGGTAGGTGAGCGCGGGCTCTGCCACGCCCTCGCAGCCGCTGAGACCGGTCGACGGATCAGGCTCAGTCCCGAAGTCGGGGTCGACGATGATCGCGGCGTGGCAGCGTGGCCAGCCGGCATCGGCGCCGGTGACCACGCGATAGACAGTCTCTGGCGGCAGGTCGTCGCCCATCAGGTCCCGACCGTGGTTGGTGGCCCAGAGCTCGCCGGTGGCGGGATCGACGGCGACGCCGACCGCGTTGCGCAGGCCCCGCATGAGCACGCGCGTGGTCCCGCCCTCGGCGGGTGCGCTGATGATGGCGGCACGCTCCTCGTCCTGCTCCCAACAGACGTTGCAGCTGGAGCCCACGCTCACCAGCAGCGAGCCATCTGGCGCCACCACGATCGTGCGTGTCGAGTGTTGGCCGCCACGCGGATAGGTCAGGAGCGGTTCCCGCCCGACCTCGTGCAGCTTCTCGTCAAGCGTCACCCGGAAGAGCGTGCCGCTGCCGGCCACCAGCAGCGAGCCGTCGTCGGTGAAGGCCAGCGAGTGTGCCTGGTCGTATCCGGTGCCCACCACGATCGTCTCGTCGGCCGCGCCGTTGCCATCGCCATCAGGCAGCGCCAGCACGCGATCCTCGCCCTGTTCCGCCACGAAGAGGGTGCCATCGGGCCCCACGGCCATGAAGCGGGGCCGGTCCAGGCCCGACGCATACACGTCCGCCTCGAAACCGTCGCGCAGCCTGAGCACGGTCTCTCCCGGTGTGCCGCTGTCGAAGCTGATGCCGGCCAGGCCCAGCAGCGGCTCACGCAGGACCCACGCACCCCCCAGCAGGACCGCCAGGACGGCGACGGCGAAGAGCGTCAGTCGGGCCAGGCGCTTCATCGGCTGCCCGGGCAACTCGACCCGCGGCTGGCATCAGGCTGGCGCGGTCGCGCCAGCAGGTCCTTCTCCAGCCAGTGGGTGGCGAAGGGCTCGTCGTTGAAGGGCTCGATGTCGCGGTAACCGCGGGCGCGATACATGGCCAGTGCGACTTCCAGCCCCTCGTTCGTCTCGAAGCGTGCCACGGACTTGCCGGCCTGACAGACCGCTGGCCTCGAGGGCCTCCAGCAGCTGGCCGCCGAGACCGCGTCCGCGCACCCGTGGCGCGACCCACATGCGCTTGATCTCGGCGATGTCTGCAGCTGGAGCTTCACGGCGCCGCAGCCGACGGCCTGCGTCCCGGCCTCGCGGGCGATGAGCACGAGCCCGTGCGGCGGCGTCAGCTCGTCGAGCCCCAGCGGCAGGGCCTCCTCGACGGCGTAGCCGAAGCGTCGACCCAGCTCGGCGTAGTACTGGCCGAAGCACCAGCGCACGTCGGGGCTGTCCGCGGGCTCCGGTGCGATGACGACGTCGGTCATGCGGCCACAAGTATCGCGCCTTGGCGCCGTACCATCGCCCGATGGAGCCATTCGCAGACACTTCCCTACGGCTCCTGGCCGTCTCCGATCAGCGTCGACATGGCCGTCGGCTCCGCGCGCGGTCTGTCCGAGCCACGGCCCGATGGCGCCGACATCTACCTTCTCGAGTCGCGACCCGAGGAGTCCGGCCGCGTCGTGCTGCTGCGGCGTACGCCCGACGGCACGTTCACCGACATGGCGCCCGGACTCAACGTGCGCACCCGCGTCCACGAGTACGGCGGTGGCGCCTACACCGTGCGCGATGGCGTGATCGTCTTCTCCGAGTTCGAGGACAACCGGCTCCTGCTCAAGCGCAGTGCCGGACGCCGCCATCGAGGAGCTGGTCACCGACCCGGCACTGCGCTTCGCCGACATGGTCATCGACGCCGCCCGCGGAGCGCGTCATCGCGGTGGTCGAGGACCAGCACGGATCGGCCACTCAAGGCGCGCAACCTGCTCGTCGCGGTCTCCGTTGACGGCCGTGGGCTGGTGGAGCTCGCCGGCGGCCACGACTTCTACTCCGACCCCGTCCTGAGCGCCGACGGCTCCACGTCTGGCCTGGCTGACGTGGGACTTCCCGCGCATGCCCTGGGATGGCACGGACCTATGGGTCGCCACGATCGCAGCCGACGGCTCATTGGCCGCTGCCGCTCGCACGTCGCCGGCGGCGCTGAAGAGTCGATCCTGCAGCCGCGTGGGCTCCGGATGGCTCGCTGCTCTTCAGTCTCCGACCGCAGCGACTGGTGGAACCTGTATCGCTGGCGTGAGGGCGCCTCGGAGGCCACCGCCGCTGGCGCCGATGGAGGCGGAGATCGGCGGTCCGCAGTGGGTCTTCGGCCTGTCCGACTACGACATCGACCGCGATGGCAGCATCCTCGCCTTCGCCAGCGGGCCCGGGTGGCGCCAGCCTGGTGTCACTTTCGGACGGCCAGGCGCCACGGGCGATCGAGTTCGCCGAGTCCGGTCTGGCCTACCTGCGCGTGCGTGACGGGGTGCTGACTGCCATCGCCGGCAGCCCCACGCGGCACACCGCGCTGGTTCGCATCGACCTTGGGAGTGGCGAGGAGGCGCGCCTGCGCGAGGCCAGTCAGCTCGAGGTCGATGCTGCCTACCTGTCGTCGCCGCAGCTCATCGAGTTCCCGACGTCGGGTGATCGCACCGCCTATGCCTGGTACTACCCGCCGGCCAACCGCGACGTGGCAGCGCCCGACGGGGAGCGACCACCCCTGGTCGTGATGTCGCACGGCGGTCCCACCAGCAAGGCCCGGACGTCGCTAAGCCTCGAGAAGCAGGCCTTCACGAGCCGTGGCTTCGCGGTGGTCGACGTCGACTACGGGGGCTCCACCGGCTACGGCCGTGCCTTCCGTGATCAGCTGCGTGAGAACTGGGGCATCGTCGACGTAGACGACTGCTCCGCGGTCGCCACATGGCTGGCCGAGCGTGGCCTGGCCGACGAGAAGCGCATGGCCATCCGCGGCGGCAGCGCCGGCGGCTATACCACCCTGGCGACGTTGTGCTTCAAGGACGTCTTCGCCGCCGGGACGTCGTTCTATGGCCTGGGTGACCTGGAGGGATTCGCCGCGGTGACCCACAAATTCGAGTCGCAGTACGACCGCTATCTCCTGGGACCGTACCCGGAGGAGGCAGAACGCTATCGTCAGCGTTCCCCCAACAACCATGCCGACCGGATCTCCTGCCCGGTCCTGGTGATGCAGGGCGCCGACGACAGGATCGTGCCGCCGTCCCAGGCCGAGGGCATCGTGGCGGCGCTGGAGAAGAACGGTCTGCCGCACGCCTACATCCTCTTCGAGGGCGAGGGCCACGGCTTCCGCCAGGCGGCCAACCAGCAACGCGCGCTGGGAGCCGAGCTGTCGTTCTACGCGCAGGTCTTCGGCTTCGAGCTGGCCGATGGCTTCGCACCATTGGAGGTGAAGGGTCTCACCCGGTCGCGCCAGACATGAGGGCGCGACCGCCGGGAAGGGGCCCGGCGGTCGCGTGGTGAGGGGGAGGGGTGTTCGGCTAGGCGTCGGTGGTCGATGTCGCTCCGGAATCGTCGGTGGCCTGCTCCTCGGCGGGTGCGGCATCATCGGTCGCGGTGTCGGTCATCGGCTGGATCACGATGCGCTCGGCGACGAAGTCGCTGCCGTCCTCGGACGCGGACCAGACGACGACCTGCGCACCCGCCGCGATGTCGGCGGCCGCAACCTCGGTCGGGACCATGCGCTGGCGGCTCCAGCCGCCGCGCTCCACCGTCTCTTCGCTGAAGGCCACGATCTCGGTGTCATCGGCAAGCGTGACGCTGACGACCTCGCCGCTGCCCAATGAGAACTCCAGGCTGGAGTCGGTCGCGACGTCGACCACGCCATTCTCCACGCGCTGGACAGTGGTGCCAGTGGCAGTCTGGAGCGTGACCTCGCGGCGCTCGAAGTCGTTGAACGCGGCCCCCATCTGGCCGCGCATCGGGCCACCCATGAAGCCCATGTCGGCCATGCCGCGCTCGATCCGGCCGCCCATGCCGGGTCCGAAGCCGCGGTCGTCGTCGCGCGGGCCGTGGGCCGCCACGCCGGCAGTGCCGGCGACGGCGAGGGCGAGTGTGGCGCCGCTGATGGCGGCGAGGCGGATCCTGTTGTTCTTCATCGTATGGTTGACCTCGTGTCTGGGGTCGGCGCGCCTGGAGGGGCGCCAGCCGTCCGAGTGGTCCGGCGAGGATGACGATGGCCTTCCCTGGTATGTCACAGCCGATGACGGTGTAAGGGCCGCGTAAGCATGGCTCGAGCCCGGGCACCCTCCCGATCCGCCCGGCGTGGCGGACAGACAGTGGCCAAGTCTTGCGGTCTTTGCTATAGTGCTTCGGCGAGGTGGAGCAGTGGTAGCTCATCGGGCTCATAACCCGAAGGTCGGCGGTTCGAATCCGTCCCTCGCAACCAACGACTCCTGACGTGAAGACCCCGGGTCCCGCCCCCGGGGTTTTCCATTTGTCGCGCCTTCTTCCATTTGTCGCGCGTCTGGCCGCGTGCGGGTGGGCGAGTGGATACACGCGAGCGATCGACGACCGCGAGTCGCGCCGGAAGTTGCTGCTGCATCACGACGCTGCTCGTGGCGGTACCCTGCGTGCCCGGGCGCGAGGTGCCGTATAGGTCCGGCTGGCGTCCGGAATCGCGACAGGTGGCTCATCGCCGAGCGGGGATGTGGGACGTACTCTCTAGGGCACGATGCGACGAACCACGACTCTCCTGCTGACCGTGCTTGCCCTGTTCGCGCTGCTGGCGGCGCCCGCCCTGGCCCAGGACGAGGCATCGACCGTGCCATCGGCGGAGCCAGCTGCCTCGCTCGCAGCGGTGCCTGCGGGGTCGGTGCCGGCGGGAACGGCGCCGGCCGTGACATCCTCGCCGCTGCCCACCGCCATCCCTGCCGATGGCGGCCCGGTCGTGCAGGGCGTCTTCTACTTCTCGCCCACCTGCGGCCACTGCCACCGCGTCATCACCGAGGTGCTGCCGGGCATCTTCGCTGCCAACGGCGGCGAGTGGGTCGTCAACTTCGACGAGTCCTTGCTGCCCGAAGAACCGGCCTTCTACCTGATCAGCAACGGACGTATCCAGCTGTTGATGGTCGACATCAGCCACCCTGATGGCCAGGCCATGTACATCGCGGATTCGGAGGCGCTGGGGTTCGATGAGGCCCCCGGCGTGCCGCTGCTGCACATCGCAGATGAGTGGTACCTCGGCTCGGGCGAGATCCCTGACAACCTGCCCGGCATCGTCGAGGCCGGCCTGGCGGGGGAGGGCGTCGCGTGGCCACCCGCGCCGGGTCTCGATGTCGCTCTCGCCCCGTTCCTGCTGGACGGCAGCGTGGCCGCCGCCGAGCCCGGTAGCGGCGACGACGAGAGCGACGCGACCGTTCTGCCCGTCGCCAGCGACGATTCGCCGCTCGATCGCATCGGCCGTGATCCGGTCGGCAACGGCATCTCAATCCTGGTGCTGCTGGTTCTCCTGGCGACGCTCATCGCTGCACCCGTCCTCGCATCGCGCGCATCGCTACCTGCGTTCCCGTCCTGGCTGGTCATGCTGTTGGTCGTCATCGGGATGGGCGTAGCGGCCTACCTCGCCACCATCGAGAGCAGCGGCAGTCGCGCAGTCTGCGGGCCGGTGGGTGACTGCAATGCGGTCCAGCAGAGCGAGTACGCGCAGTTGTTCGGCATCCCCATCGGGGTGCTCGGTGTCTTCGGCTATGTCCTCATCGGCGGACTCTGGGTCGTGTCGCGCGTGGCCAAAGGCAGCGCCGCCGACTGGGCGCTGGTGCTGATGGCAGCAGGTGCCTTCGGGGGCACGCTCTTCTCGGCCTACCTGACCTTCCTGGAGCCCTTCGTCATCGGGGCTACCTGCATGTGGTGCATCACGTCAGCCATCGTCATGTTGGCGCTGCTGTGGGTCACGGCTGGCCCCGGCTGGTTTGCCTGGCAGCGTTTGCGCCACGGCAGCGGCGGCACCCACTCGGCCGCTCCCGCCCGCTCGTAGTCAGCGTTCGCAGGTCGCTGCCGCGCCTTCGGGACCCAGCTCCGCCAACCTGGCGCCTCGCCGCTTCGCCCCTCCGGCTGACACAGGAGAAGACCCCCGGGGGATGCTCCGGGGGTCTTCCGCGGGGTGGTCGTGGTCGCTCAGGGTGCCGTTTCGACAGCCGGCGCCGCGGCAAGCTTCTTCAGATCCTCCTCGATCCTGGTGAGCTGCTCCCGTAGCGCCGCCGCCTGTGCCTGCAGGGACGCTGCAGTCACCTCCTCCTGGCCGGACGGGTCACCGGTCATGCCCCGGCGTCCACGACCTGATCCACGCCGGCGCCGCGGCCACTCGTCCTCGTCCTCGAGGTCTTCGCCGCGGATCTCGATGGGATCGTCGCGGTACCGCCGCGGGCGATAGCCGTAGGCGTCGTACCACTCGAGTGGCGCAGGTAGCGGCTCGCAGCCGTGCGGGTAGTAGCGGTGATAGCAGCTCATGTCATTCCCCCTGTCGTCTTGTGATGTCCTTGCCGCGATCGAGGAAGTGCTCGATCAGGCGCTTTCGTTCACTCATGACGTCCAGCCAGTCCGCGAGGGCGCACGCCCCCTCGTCGGTGATGCGGTACTCCCGCCGGGGCTGGTCGCTCTGCGGGCCCCATTCCGTCGCCACGAGGCCCTCGGCATCCATGCTCCTGAGCGTGCGATAGACCATGCCGACATCGATGCCCTCCGGCGCCACGTCGAGCTCATTGAGCTCACCGATGATCTTGTAGCCGTACGTGGGTCCCTCAGCCACCAGCAGCAACACGAACGGCTCGATCCAGCGACCTCGTCGTGCACCGTGATGCGCGCCGTGATGATGTCCTCGCGTGCTCCAGCCCAAACCCGTCGGGGTGGTCCTGTCGCTCGTCCGCGCAGCACTGTCGATAGCCTCCATATGCTAATAGCATATACATGCTGTCAACAGGGCGGCCCCATCAAGGGCGACAGGCGCTACCGTCGTGGGATGCATGCGCGCGGCTTCGGTATCTTCGGTGCCTTCGCCGCGATGTTCGCTGTCGGAGCCGGCGTCACCGTCTCGGCCGAGCTGGTCGACTATCCCGTCTTCGCCACCCAGGCTGTGCGCTACGGCGTGGCTGCAGCCATCCTCGTCGCGGCTGTGCTGTTCCTCCGCCGTCCGCTGCCACGGCCGCACGGACGTGATTGGCTGTGGCTGGCCGGCGTGGCTGCGACCGGCCTGGTGCTCTTCAACATCGCGGTCATCCGCTCCGTGGAGCACTCGGAGCCCGCGGCCGTGGCGATCCTCATCGGTGCCGTGCCGCTGGTGCTCCTGGGGGCTGATGCCATCCGCTTGCGTCGCCGACCCCCGCGCACGTTGGTCACCGGCGCCCTCCTCGTGGTCATCGGTGCCGCCCTGGTCCAGGGTGGTGGCCGCTCGACGCTCGAGGGCTTCGGCTGGGCGACGGTGGCGCTCCTGTGCGAGGCTGCGTTCACGCTGCTGGCGGTGCCGGTGCTGGGCCGGCTGGGCGCCGTCGGTGTCTCCATCCACACTTGCTGGATCGCGGCCCTGATGCTGGCGCTGCTGGCCGTCGTCATCGATGGTCCCGCGTCGCTGCCGCCGATGCATGACGGCGCCATCATGGCCCTGGCCTACCTGGCGGTCGTCCAGACAGCCATCGCCTTCTCGCTCTGGTACGGCGCCGTCGGCATCCTGGGCGCGGCCGTCGCCGGCCTGTTCGCGGGTGTCATGCCCATCGCCGCGGCGCTGACCGGCATCATCCCCGGCCTGACCACGCTCACGCCGGTGGTCATCGGCGGATCGGTCACCGTGGGGGTCGGCATCGCCCTGGGCCTCAGCGCCCGCGCGGTGAGCGCTCCAGCCCCGGCGCTCGCCGGTCGCCCGGCTAGCGGCTGATGGAGCGGTAGCGGCGCACGCCCAGTGGAGCGAAGACCGCCAGCAGCACGACGAACCAGGCCAACGTGACGAGGATGGGCATCTCTCCCGGCAAGCCGCTGGCAGGGAAGGGATTGGGGTTGCCCCACAGCTCGCGCAGCGAAGAGGTCAGCGTGCTGACGGGGTTCCAGGCGGCGACAGGCTGCAGCCAGTCGGGCAGCGTCCCGATGGGCACGAAGACGTTGGAGATGAACGTCAGCGGCAGGATCACGATGAAGGAGACCTGCTGGGCCACCTCGACGCTGGGCAGCCGCAGTCCCAACCAAACGCCCACCCACGACATCACGAAGGCGTACGCCAGCGCGAGCGCGACGCCCAGGAGAAACGCTGGGATGCCGTTGTTGACCGACCAGCCCACGAACAGTCCGCTGATCATCAGCACCAGGAGGATGCCGCCGTTGTAGACGACGTCCGACACCGAGCGGCCGAAGAGGACGGCTGAGCGGGCCATGGGCAAGGAGCGGAAGCGGTCGATGATGCCCTTGTTGAGGTCCTCGGTCATGCCGATGGCAGTGGTCGCCGATGCGAACGTGAGCGACTGCACGAAGATGCCGGGCATCAGGTACTCGGCATAGATGGCCCCACCAGGCAAGGGGATGGCGCCGCCGAACACGAACGTGAACAGCAGCACGAACATGATCGACTGGAGGATGGCGAAGATGGCCAGCTCCGGGATACGCGGGATGCGCTTGAGGTAGCGCCACGTCACGATGAGCCCGTCGTCCCAGGCTTGGCGGATCCGCCCCCGGCGGTGCGTGCGCTCGAGCTCATCTGGCTACTTCCTCGATGTCCTCGGCATGGATGACGTGCGCCGTATCCTCGTCGCTGGCCTCCTCGGCGACGTGGCCGGTGAGCGTGAGGAAGACGTCGTCGAGCGTAGGACGTCGCAGGCCGATGTCATCGACGGCGATCTTGGCCTCGTCCAGCTCGCGGAAGACACCGAAGAGGCGCTCGGCTCCACCTCCGGCGGCGATGCTGACGTGACGCGTGGCCTCCTCGACGGTGATGTCACCCTCACCGTGTCGCGCCAGCACCGCCTCCACGAAGGGGATGTCCTCAGTGCGATGGAGATGGACCTCGATGCGTTCGCCGCCGATCTGTCGCTTGAGCTCTCTGGCCGTGCCCTCGGCGATGATCTTGCCGTGGTCCACGACGGCGATGGTGTCGGCCAGCTCGTCCGCCTCCTCGAGATACTGGGTCGTGAGCAAGAGCGTGGTGCCTTCCTTGACCAGGCCGCGGATGACCTCCCACATGCCCAGGCGGCTGCGCGGATCGAGGCCCGTGGTCGGCTCATCCAGGATGAACAGGCGCGGCCGGCCGATGATGGCGCTGGCGAGGTCCAGGCGGCGGCGCATGCCGCCCGAGTAGGTCTTGATGGTGCGGTCAGCGGCATCGACAAGGTCGAACTGCTCCAGCAGGTCGCTGGCGCGGCGCTTCGCTTCCACCGAAGGCAGCTGGTAGAGGCGGCCGAAGAGCCACAGGTTCTCGCGACCGGTGAGGTTCTCGTCGACAGCCGCGTACTGGCCCGACAGGCCGATGACGTGTCGCAGCTCCTGGGCCTGCTTGACGACGTCGAAGCCCGCCACCGTGGCGCGTCCGGCATCGGGACGCAACAGGGTGGCGATGATACGCACGGTGGTCGTCTTGCCCGCGCCATTGGGACCGAGGAGACCCAGTACGTTGCCCTCGGGCACACTGAGGTCAAGGCCGTCGAGCGCGCGCACCTCGCTCTTGCGCGACTTGTAGATCTTGACCAGGCCTTCGGCCTCGATGATCGCCACGTATGTGCACCTGTCTGGTGTGGCCGGCCCCCGTCCGCGGGGGATGATAACGCGCTTGCCCGGAACGGTCAGCCGGAGTGCAGCCGCCGAACGCGATAACCTCTGCGCGTGCTGCTTGTCATCACGGTGGCGTCCGGATTCCTCCTGGCGCTGCTGGTCCCACTCGTTCGGCGCCTGCTCGGCCGCTACGCCATCGTGGTCTTCGTGGCGCTGCCGGCCGTCCTGGCGCTGACGTTCGCGAGCCAGGCGGGCGCTGTCATCGACGGCACGCCGCTGCGCTGGGAGCACAGCTGGGTGCCGCAGCTCCACCTCTCGCTGGCGTTCTCGCTGGACGGTCTCTCGCTGCTCTTCAGCCTGCTCATCAGCGGCGTCGGCGCGGCCGTGATCCTCTACGCCGAGCGCTACCTTCACGGTCACCCCGAGATCGACCGCTTCCACGCGCTTGCCCTTGCCTTCATGGCGTCCATGCTGGGGCTGGTCCTGGCTGACAACCTGCTCCTGCTGGTCGTCTTCTGGGGCTTGACGGGCGTCACCTCCTACCTGCTCATCGGTTTCGAGCACACCGTTGGCACGTCCCGCCTCTCTGCCCAGCAGGCGCTCATCGTCACCGTTTCGGGCGAGCTGGCGATGCTGGCGGGCCTGGTGCTGCTGGGCTTCGCGGCTGACACGTTCACCATCTCCGGGCTGGGCCAGTCCGGCAGCGCCATCCGCGACGGCGCCAACTACGGGCTCATCGTCGTGCTCATCCTGCTGGGCGCGCTCAGCAAGTCGGCCCAGTTCCCCTTCCACTTCTGGCTGCCCAACGCCATGGCCGCGCCGACGCCGGTCAGCGCCTATCTCCATTCGGCGACCATGGTCACGGCGGGGGTCTACCTCGTCTCACGACTGACACCGGTCCTGGGTGGGACCGAGGTGTGGACGCTGATCCTCGTCGTCAGCGGTGGGCTGACGATGCTTATCGGCAATATCCTGGCCCTGCGGCAGCATGATCTGAAGCTGGTGCTGGCCTATTCCACGGTGGGTGCCCTGGGCACGATGGTGCTGCTCCTGGGCCTCGGCTCCGACACGGCCTTCGTGGCGGCGATGGCCCTGCTGCTGGCCCACGCGCTGTACAAGGCCGGGCTCTTCCTCGTGACCGGCATCGTCGACCACGAGATGGGCACGCGCGAGCTGGACCGCTTCAGCGGTCTGGCACGCATCATGCCCATCACCGCGGCCGCGGCGGCCCTGGGGGCCCTCTCGATGGCCGGCATCCCGCCGCTGATCGGCTTCGCCGCCAAGGAGCTGGGCCTGAAGTCCGGTCTGGCAGCCGACGAGGCCACGTTGTTCGTGACCGCGGCCCTGGTCGTCGCGGGCGCAGCCACCGTGGGTGTCGCAGCCATCGCCAGCCTGGGGCCGTTCTCAGGCCCGCTGCGCACGGCGCGCGAGGGTGGCCACGATCCGGACTGGGCCATGTGGCTGGGCCCCGTGGCCCTCGGCGGCGTGGGCGTGCTGGCGGGGCTTGCCCCCGCGCTCGGCTCAGGACCGCTGGTTGCAGCCGCGGGTGATGTCATCGGCAGCGGCGCCGCCAAGTACGGCGTGGAGCCGTGGTACGGCGTGGACCTGGCGCTGCTGCTGAGCGTGCTCAGCATCGTCGCGGGAGCCGTCGTCTTCTGGCGCCGACTCGACGTGCGTGGCGCCGTCGGCTGGCTCGACATGGGCTACCGCATCGGACCGGAGAAGGCCTACGTGTCGCTGGAGCTGGCCATGCTGCACTTCGCCAAGCGCCTCACCGGGCTGCTACAGAACGGGCAGCTGCGCCGCTACCTGCTCATCGTCGTGTCCACGCTGGCAGCGCTCGTGTGGCTCATCCTGCTGTGGGCCGGCGGTATCCCGGCGATCGATCCCGACTGGGACATCTACCCATGGGAGGCCATCATCGCAGCGCTCATCGCGGGCGGCGCGGTGGTGGCGGTGACGTCGCGTTCGAGGCTGGGTGCGGTGACCGCGCTCGGGGTGGTCGGCTACGGGATCTCGCTGGTGTACGTCCTCTTCAGCGCGCCCGACCTGGCCATCGCCCAGATCCTGGTCGAGACGCTGACGGTGCTGCTGTTCGTGCTGGTCTTCTATCACATGCCCAAGTTCGGCGCCGATACCGATCGCGGCTCGCGGCTGCGTGACGGCACCATCGCCATCGCGGCCGGGCTGCTCATGACGGTCTTCGTGCTGGCTGCCACAAGCACGCCTACCGACCCCATCTCGACATTCTTCCTGGAGAACAGCCAGCCGCTGGCCAAGGGCCAGAACGTGGTCAACACCATCATCGTCGACTTCCGTTCGCTCGACACCCTGGCCGAGGTGGCAGTGCTGGCCATCGCCGGCTTCGGCGTCTACGCCCTGCTGAAGCTGCGAGCGAGGCGTCAGGACGCGGGGGACGGCACGTGAGAGGCCTCATCCTGCCCACGGCCACCACCTACCTCATGCCGGTGTTGCTGCTGTTCTCGCTGTTCCTGCTGCTGCGTGGGCACAACGAGCCCGGTGGTGGCTTCGCCGGTGGCCTGGTGGCGGCAGCCGCCTTCGTGCTGCTCTCGATCGCCAGCGGTGTCGCGGTCGCTCGTCGAGCGCTGGCGATCGACCCCCGTACGCTCGTGGGCGGGGGCCTGCTGCTGATGCTCGTGAGCGGGGCGGTAGCCCCGCTGGTGTACGGCGAGCCGTACCTGACCGCGCACTGGTGGATCTTCGCGGTGGGCAGCTACGACGTCTCGGTGGGTACGCCGCTGCTGTTCGACATCGGCGTCTACCTCGGTGTGGCCGGCACCATCCTGCTCATCACCTTCTCGCTCGAGGAGGAGGGGACATGACGGTGCTGCTGGCGATCGTGGCGGGCGTGCTCTTCGCGGCGGCCATCTACCTCATGTTGCGTCGGTCGGTGCTGAAGCTGGCGTTGGGCCTGTCGCTGTTGGCCAACGCTGCCAACCTGGTCATCTTCGTGGCCGCCGGCCTGACTCGTGGCGAGCCACCGCTGGTGGCTGATGGCGCCACCGCGCCGCCGCCGGGCGCAGCCGACCCCCTGCCGCAGGCGATGGTGCTCACCGCCATCGTCATCGGCTTCAGCGTCCTCGCCTTCACCTTGACGCTGATGCATCGCGTCTACCAGGAGGGTGGCTCCGACGATGTCGACGACCTCTCCGAGGCGGACATCCAATGAGCATCATCCTGCTGCTGCCGGTGCTGGTACCGCTCTTTGCGGCGGCCCTGGGCCTGCTGGCGTGGCGTTCAGGCAGGGCCCAGCGGCTCATCGCCCTCGCCGGCTCGGGGGTGCTGCTGGCCGTTGCCATCGTGCTGCTCATCGTGGTCGAGCGCGACGGCATCCAGTCGATCCAGGTCGGCGGTTGGCAGGCCCCCTTCGGCATCACCATGGTGGCCGACCTCTTCAGCGCCATCCTGGTCGTGCTGGCCGGGGTGCTGGCCGTCGCCGTCGTGCTCTACTCCACCGCCACCATCGACGGTGGGCGGGAGCGCTTCGCCTACTACCCCTTGACGATGGTGCTGCTGGCAGGCGTCACGGGCACCTTCCTCACGGGTGACCTCTTCAACCTCTATGTCTGGTTCGAGGTGCTGCTCATCGCCTCCTTCGTGCTGCTGGCCCTGGGTGGTGAGCGCGCGCAGCTGGAAGGTGCGCTGAAGTACGTGGCCCTGAACCTGGTGGCCTCGGCGACGCTGCTGGTGACCATCGGCGTGGTCTACGGTCTGACCGGCACGGTCAACCTGGCCGACCTGTCAGTGCGCTTCGCCGAGGTGGAGCCGGACGGGCTGGTGGCGGCCGTGGCGGCGATGCTGCTCATCGCCTTCGGCATCAAGGCCGCGCTGGTGCCGCTGTTCTTCTGGCTGCCGGCCTCGTACCACACGCCGCCGGTGGCAGTGTCGGCGCTGTTCAGCGGCTTGCTCACCAAGGTCGGCATCTACGCGCTCGTCCGCGTCTTCACGCTGCTCTTCGCGGAGCAGGCGGCCGATTTCCAGCCTTTGCTGCTGCTGGTGGCGGCGCTGACGATGATCATCGGCGTGCTGGGCGCGGTGGCGCAGCACGAGATGCGACGCCTGCTCTCGTTCCACATCATCAGCCAGATCGGCTACCTGGTGATGGGCCTGGCGCTGTTCACGGTCTCAGCCATGGCCGGACTCATCTACTTCCTCGTCCACGTGGCGCTGGCCAAGTCCACGCTCTTCCTGGTGGCCGGTTCGGTGAAGCACCTGACCGGGTCCTTCGAGCTGTCCAAGACCGGTGGCCTGTGGGTGCTGAAGCCGGGCCTGGCGGTGCTCTTCGGCATCGCCGCCATGTCGCTGGCAGGCATCCCGCCCTTCAGCGGCTTCCTGGCCAAGCTGGCACTCATCGAGGCCGGCCTGGCAGTCGACCATGTGCTCATCGTGCTGATCGCCCTGGGAGTCAGCCTGTTGACCTTGTACTCGATGCTCAAGATCTGGAATGCGGCCTTCTGGAAGCCGCTGCCGACCGACCTGGAGCCGTTCGCCGACGGTGCCGCCGCGGTGACGCCGGAGCGCGTGGCCCAGACCCGGCTGGCGATCGCCATGGTGGCGCCGATCGTGCTGCTGGTCGCGTGCTCGGTGGCTCTGGCGGTGGCGGCCGGGCCGGCCTTCGAGCTGGTCGACGCCGCGGCAGTGCAGCTGATGGAGCCGGCCGGCTACATCGAGGCCGTCCTGGGAGGGAACCCGTGAGCACCCCACAGCCCGGATCCCGACCTCGGCGCGGCCTCTCTGCTGCGGCGATGTTCGCTGCCAACCTCAGCCTGGCGTTGGTGTGGGTCGCCATGAGCGGCCACTTCGACGTGCTGAACCTGGTGCTTGGGTTCGCCTTCGGCTACCTGGTGCTCTTCCTGCTGCAACGCGTGGTCGGCAGCTCCACCTACTTCCGCAAGTCGGCGGTGCTGGTGAAGGTTCGTCGCCTTCTACGTGGGCGAGATCGTGCGCGCCAACATCGAGGTCGCGGTCGACGTGGCCACGCCGACATCGCGCGCCAATCCGGCGGTGGTCGCCGTGCCGCTCGACGCGCAGCACCGACGCGGAGATCACCCTCCTGTCCAACCTCATCACGATGACGCCGGGCTCTCTCACGATCGACGTCGCCGACGATCGCAGCGTCATCTACGTGCACTCGATGTTCGTGGACGACCCCGACGAGTTCCGGCGCACCATCAAGGACGACCTGGAACGGCGCGTGCTGGAGCTGCTGCGATGAGGGTGCCCATGGACGGCGTGCCCGACACCGTCATCGAGCTGGCCCTGGTGGCACTGGCAGTCGCCCTGGCGCTGACGTTCGTGCGCCTGGTGCGCGGTCCCAGCCTGATGGACCGCGTGGTGGCCCTCGAGCTCATCGCCAGCCTGGTTGCCGGCATCGTGGCGGTCTACGCCATCGGCACCGACGCACCCGACGCTCATCGATGTCGCCATCGTCCTGGCACTGGTGGCATTCCTGGGCGCGGTGGCCTTCGCACGCTACGCCGAACGAGCGTTGCGAGCATGACCGACATCATCGCCACGCTCGCGGTCGTGTTGGGCACGGTGCTGGGCGTGCTGAGCGCCGTCGGCATCCTGCGCATGCCGGACGTCTACATCCGCCTGCAGGTCGCCAGCAAGGCCTCCTCGCTGGGGATCGCGCTGCTGATGCTGGGCGTGGCGGCACACTTCGACGCGCTCAGCGTCACCATCCGCGCGCTGCTGGTGGTGGTGTTCCTGTTCCTGACCGCGCCGGTGGCGGCCCATGTCATCGGGCGTGCTGCGTACCTCACCGGGGTGCCCCTGGCGGCCGCCACCAGGCCAGACGAGCTGGCCGGGGCCTACGACCCCGAGACCGGCCGACTGCGGGGAATAGGGGAGCACCCAGGCTCGGATCCGACCGGCGCCGACGGGCCGGCGACGGATTCATCACCCCGGAGTAGCCCCTCAAGACAAGACCCCCGGTGTCCAGCCGGGGGTCTTGCGCTACGGCGGGCCGGTCAGGGTTGGGTCAGGTGCTGGCCGGCTTCTGGCCCCCGTTGCGCTCGAGGCCGTCGCGGTCATGCGCGAGGTGCATGAAGTGATCGACGCGCGCCGACGTCCTTGGTCAGCAGGCTGGCGATGAAGCCGGCAGCGAAGGCGGCCGGCACACCGTAGAGCGCCGGGTTCACCAGCACCGGGATGCCCGAAGAGATCGCTCCATGCTGGAGTACTTGGCGAACGTGAACACGAGCGACACGATCAGGCCGACCACGAAGGTGGCGACCACGCCCTGCCGCGTGTAGCGCGTCCACCACACCGTCATCAGCAGCACCGGAGCGAAGGTGCTGGCGGCGATGCCGAAGGTCAGACCCACCAGCTGGGCGACGTTCTCTTCCTTGAGCACGATCGACAGCCCGACCGCGATGACGGTCAGCACGATGCCCGTGATCTGGGCCACGCGGACGCGCTGCTCCTCCGAGGACTCCGGGCGCAGCAGGATGGTGTAGCCATCGTGGGCCACCGTCGTCGTCATCTGGATGAGCAGGCCCACGGCCGAGCTCAGGATGGCGGCCATGGCGCCGGCGAGGACGATGCCCAGCAGCACCTCGCCGCCGAGTAACCTGCCCAGCTCCGCCACCGCCGTATTGGTGGCCTTGCCGATCTCGCCCTGGTTGATGAGGTCGGTCAGGAGCGGGTACAGCAGCATCATCGCCTGCCAGGCCAACGAAGAGGGTCATGGTGTAGAAGATGGCCAGGCTGATGATGGTCAGCTCGGTGGACTTCCGCGCCGCCACCGCGTCCTTGACCGTGTACAGGCGGATGAGGACGTGCGGCAGCCCGACCACACCCAGGAAGAGGCCCAGCACCAGGCTCAGCTGGTTGAGCATGTCCTTGACGTCGACGCCCGGCGTCAGGGCGCTGGGCTCATCGGGCAGGATCTCCATCGACGCCTTGGATGCCGCCATGCCGGCGGTCCCGTCGCTGTCGATGGGGTACTGGGCCAGGATCTGCTCGGCGGCCTCGTTGTTGACGACCTGCGTGGGCGTCACCACGGAGTCGGACTCGGTCAGGATGCTGAGCGGGTTCCAGTTGAAGTACATGACCACGGCCAGCACCAGCAGCAGCGTCATGGCGCCGAAGATGATGATGCCCTGGAAGGCCTGGTTGTAGGACGTGCCGCGCATGCCGCCCATGACCACGATGATGGCCGTGAAGCCACCCGCGATCCCGACCCAGATGAAGTAGTCGAGCTCCGGCACCAGGAGGTTGAACAGGTGCCCCGCTCCTACCAGCTGTGGCACCAGGTAGAGCGTGCCGATGGTGATGCCGGCGATGATCGTGAGCAGCCGGATCTCCCTGCCGGAGAAGCGCTCGTAGAGCGCATCGGCCACGGTGTACTTGCCCGAGCGTCGCAGGGGGCTGGCGAGGATGAGGACCACCACGACCCAGGCGGCGAAGAAGCCCAGGGCCAGCCACCAGTTGTCGATGCCGAAGAGGGCGATGGCGCCGGCCACGCCGAGGAAGCTGGCCGCGCTGGCGTAGTTGCTGAACATGGCCACGCCGTTGAGCTTCCACGGGATCTGGCCGCCGGCGACGTAGAACTCGGCTGTGCTCTTGGTCCAGCGCCGGCTATAGATGCCGATGAAGAAGAAGGTGGCCATGCCGACCGCGAGGATCGAGATGGCAACGATGTTGTCCACGGCCTACGCCTCGACCTTGGCAAGGTAGATGCGGGTGATGATGAGTCCGGCGATGATCAGGCCGATGCCGAGGATGAACCCGAGTGGCAGACCGAAGACCATGGTCGCCGCGACGGTGGCGAACTCCTTGGAGGTGAAGATCGCGACGATGAAGTAGATGGCCGTGAACAGGGCCATCAGGCCCCAGGACCACTTGGCGGCCCGGGTGCTGAAGGGCGACCAGTACTTGCCCTCGGCCGGCCTGGTATCTCCCTCTCCCTGCGGCGCTTCCAGGCCCTCCTGGGCCTGCTCGGGTGTCGGATCCACTCGCATCTCCCCCTGCTTCGGACCATCCATTTCGAGTTGTCCAATCAATGTCTGAGCCATGGGTCACGAGCGCATGGGCCGTCCGGCCCGAGGTCCGGGGTCGGAACGCCTGTAACCGGCGGCTCGAGTTGGGCATCATCAGGGCATGACCACCGCTTCCACCGCCCGCTCCATCCGCCGCACCAAGATCGTCGCCACCATCGGCCCCGCCAGCATCGACATCATCGACCGCCTGGTGGAGGCCGGGCTGGACATCGCCCGCATCAACTTCTCGCACGGTAGCGAGGCAGATCACCTGCGAACGGCCGCAGCCGTCCGCGCCGCAGCCGCAGCCGTCGGGCGTACCGTCGGCATCCTTGTCGATCTGCCAGGGCCCAAGCTGCGCCTGGCTCGATTGCATGCCGAACCCGTCGAGCTGGAGTCGGGTGCCATCGTGACGCTGACGGGACCGGGCGTACCGGCGGCGGATGCCTCACTGCCCCTGGCCGACGCGACGGTCGCGCCGCAGCTGCAGATCGGCGATCGCATCCTGCTGGCCGACGGCGCGGCCGAGCTGCGCGTGGTGGGCTCGCGCAACGAGACCGCTATCACCGAGGTGGTGCGTGGGGGTGCCGTTCGCTCGCGCCAGGGGGTCAGCGTCCCCGCCGAGCGCATGCCCTTCGACGCGCTCGGTCGTGCCGACGAGGCGGTCATCCCGCACCTGTTGGAGCTCCACCCCGACTTCGCCGGCCAGTCGTTCGTGCGCTCGGGCACCGATGTCCGGAGGCTGCGAGCACAGCTTCCCGACGACATCCGCATCGTCGCCAAGATCGAGACGCGCCCGGCACTGGAGGACGTCGAAGCCATCCTCGAGGCCGCCGACGCCATCATGGTCGCCCGCGGTGACCTTGGCGTGGAGCTGCCGTTCGAGCAGGTGCCGTTGGCACAGAAGGATCTGGTTCGCGCGGCACTGATGGCGGGCAAGCCCAGCATCGTGGCGACGCAGATGCTGGAGTCCATGGTGAACGCGCCACGACCGACGCGGGCCGAGGCCAGCGACGTCGCCAACGCCATCATCGATGGCGCCGACGCGGTCATGCTCTCGGGCGAGACCGCCGTGGGGGCGTACCCGCTCGAATCGCTCGTCGCGGCGGTCCGTATCGCCGAGCGCACCGATGCCTACAAGGCGCCCACGCGGCCGCCGGCGGGCACGCCCTCGTTCGGACCTGACGTGGATGCGCGTGCTCTCGCCGTGGCCGCGGTGGCCATGGCCGATTCGGATCCCGATGTCATCGGCATGGCCTGCTACACGCACTCCGGGCGGACGCCACGCCGGCTGTCGTCGCTGCGGCCGGGCATGCCCATCGTGGCCTTCACCCCGACTGCCGCCTGTGCTCGCAGCCTGACGCTGCAGCGAGCCGTCCACCCGATCGTCATGGAGGTGGAGCCCGACGACCCGGTCTCCATCAACGAGGCGGTCATCAAGGCCCTCAGGGCCGGCAGGATCGAGCTGGGACTGCAGCCGGACGATGCCATCGTCATGGTCCAGACGAGCGTCCGAGGTGGACCCAACGCCCTGGAGCTGCTGCGCGCCTGATCGCAGACTGGACAAACCCTGTACATACCCTATACTTGGGGCATGATCGAATACATGGACACGCCGGCGGTGTCATATCAGCCGGGAGTCTGCAACATCGGGCCGGCAGAGATCCGGCGACGGCGGCTCATCGGCTATGCCGGGCTGGCCGGCGCGCTGGTGCTCGCCGCAGGCCTGGTCGTCGTGGATGCGCCTGCCTTCCTTCGTCTGCTGGTGGCTGCACCGGTCGCGATCGGGCTCTCGGGCCTGATCCAGGCACGGTCGCACTTCTGTGCCGGCTACGGCATGGCCGGGCTGCGCAACCTCGGCGAGATGGGTCAGCAGGAGTCGGTCGAGGACGCGGAGTCCCGGGCGGCCGATCGCCGCAAGGCCCTGCGCATCCACGCCGCCACCTTCGCCGGAGGGCTGGCTGCCGGTATCGCCTTCGCGCTGCTGCCCCTGTAGCCATCGGCGGCGCGGGGTCCTAGACTGCCGCGCATGTACGCCCTCCCAAGCCCTCTGGCACGCATGGGCGCCGCATTGGCCAGCGTGCTGCTGCTCTCGCTGTCGCTGCCCGGTGCCACGCTGGCCCAGGCTGAGCCGGAAGCCAGCACCGCGCCGGCCGCCAGTGCTGAGTCGCCGAGTGCGGCGACGACTTTCAAGCCCGGACGCTTCCGCCCTGCTGATGTCCCGCGGGGCGAGGTCGGTGTGGAGGTGCGCGATGTCGTCGCCGGCGGCCCGGGTCTCGTAGCTGTCGGTGGCGGATCGGGCAATGGCATCGACCTGAAGGCGCTCATCTGGGTCTCCGAGGATGGCCGGCGCTGGCAGTCGGTGCCGCTCTTCGGCGATGCGGCCAACGGTCTCATCGAGGCGGTCACGCAGGCGCCCGATGGGTCGTTCGTGGCGGTGGGTCGCGAGCTCCTCGTCAACGATGGCTTGCCAGAGGTGAACGCGCTGGTGTGGCGATCGGCCGACGGCATCAGCTGGACTCGCATCCCCGCTGCCGAATCCTTCAGCCGCTCGCTGATGTTCGACGTGGCGGGGACCGTCGATGGCGTCGTGGCCGTCGGCTGCCAGGCTGGCGGCGAGTGCGGGACCGGTCGCGTGTGGCGGTCGAGTGACGGCCTCGACTGGCAGCTCGCGGCTGAGCTGCAGATGATCCCGCAAGCTGTCGTCGCGGGCGGAAGCACCATCGTGGTCGCTGGAAGCGAGGAGTTCGGCGTGGGTTCGACCGGACAGGCCGTCGTCAGCAGCAGCGCGGACGGCATCACCTGGTCCACCCCGGCGCCACTTGCCGAGCGGGAGTCGCTGCTCGGCGACGTCACGCTCCACGGAGAGCAGTTGGTGGCTACGGGTTCATTGCGTACGTCGGACGGGGAGGGAGACCGCGGGCTGCTCTACACCTCCGCCGATGGTGAGGCGTGGCAGCCCGTCGCGTCGCCCCGGCTGGAGCGCGACGTCGTGCCCACCGCCGTGGTCAGCAGCGGCGAGATCGTGCTCGTCCTGGGTGGCCGCTTCAGCGCCAACGGCGAGAAGCCGGTGGTGCTGTGGGGTGATGACCTCGCGGCTCTCAAGACGGGGAAGCCCCCTGCCAAGGGCACCGGAGACGGCTACGCCCTCGCCGGCGGTGGTGCGTCGGCCGACGGCGGCATGGTCTTCATGCTGGGCCGCGACCAGCGCTACCGCCCCGCCATCTGGTACAGCGAGATCCGCTAGCTACACGGACCAGGCAGGAAGCGACTCAGCGGGCGCCCAGGATGTGCTCGATGGCCAGCTGGTCGATGCGCCCGTAGGACATCGAGCGCTTGCCCGCTGAGACCGCGTCGATCTCCTCGGCACGCAGCGCCTCGATGGTCTCGCCGTCGCTCATGGTGGGCGTGTTCAGCTCATCCACGCGAGCAGCCTTCAGCGCCTCCTGCACCTCGGGGTCTGCCCGGAACGCGGCGGCGCGCTCCTTCAGGATCAGGTAGGTGCGCATGTTCGACTCGGCGGTGACCCAGACGTCATCGCCGATGTCCGTCCGCAGCGGCTTGTAGTCGAAGTGGCGTGGACCGTCGTAGCCACCGTTCTCCAGCAGGTCGACGAGGTAGAACGCGCCCTGCAGGTCGCCGTGGCCGAAGACGAGGTCCTGGTCGTACTTGATGCCGTGCTGGCCGTTGAGGTCGATGTGGAAGAGCTTGCCCTGCCACAACGCCTGGGCGACGCCGTGCACGAAGTTCAGGCCCGCCATCTGCTCGTGGCCGACCTCCGGGTTGAGGCCCACCATCTCGCTGTGCTCGAGCGTCTCGATGAAGGCCATGGCGTGGCCGATCGTCGGCAGGAACATGTCGCCACGGGGCTCGTTGGGCTTGGGCTCCAGCGCGAAGCGGATGTCGTAGCCCTGGTCGATGGCGTACCCGCAGAGGATGTCGAAGGCTTCCTTGAAGCGGTCGAGCGCGGCCTTGAGGTCCTTGCTGCCGTCCACCTCGGCGCCTTCGCGGCCACCCCAGAAGACGTACGTCTGTGCGCCCAGCTCGGCGGCCAGGTCCAGGTTGCGCATGACCTTCTGGAGTGCGAAGCGACGTACCTCGCGGTCGTTGGCGGTGAAGGCGCCGTCCTTGAACACCGGGTGCGTGAACAGGTTGGTTGTCAGCATCGGCGCCACCATGCCGGTCTTGTCGAGGGCATCCTTGAAGCGGCGGATGTGCTCCTCGCGAGCGGCCGACTCGGAGCCGAAGGGGATGAGGTCGTCGTCGTGGAAGGTGATGCCCCAGGCGCCCAGGTCGGCGAGCCGGTAGACGGCCTCGACCGGGTCGAGCGGCGGGCGCGTGGCGTCCCCGAAGGGATCGCGAGCCTGGTAGCCGACGGTCCACAGCCCGAAGCTGAACTTGTCAGCCGGGGTCGGTCGGTAGTCGCCCATCTCAGTCCTCCTCTGTGCGCCGCCGTCGCTGGCGGCGCGCCCCCAAGGGCTACGTTCGATGGCGTCGTCGCGCCACCCAGATCTCCTCGGCCGGCCACTCGCGTGCCCATTCGGCGCTGATGAACTCATAGTACTCGTGCGTCTCTGCGCCCGGCGGGACCGGCGGCTCGATCAGGTCCTCGATCTCGAAGCCGTGCCGACGCAGCAGCCGGATCCAGTCGCCATGGGCGAGGTTGTACTCGGTGCCTTCGTCACCCGGCCACTGGATGCGATACATGCCGAACTGGGAGCGCTGGAGACGCTCGGTGACGGGTCCGGTGTCGGGCAGGCAGAGGTAGACCAGCACCGAGTTCGTCAGGAACACCAGCTTGCCGCCGGGACGCAGCAGCCGCGCAGCCTCCGGGATCCAGCGCTGCGGATCGGCCCAGAGGGATGCTCCGTACTCGGACAGGATGAGGTCGAAGGCTTCATCGGGGAGGGGCACCTGCTCGGCCGTCGCTTCCACGAGCCGGAAGTCCAGACCGGTGATGCCCTGCAGCCGGCGGGCGGTGGCAAGCTGTGCCGGGGTCGGGTCAAGGCCCACCACGCGTGCACCACGCCGCGCCAGCCAGGCGGAGAAGTAGGCCACGCCACAGCCGAGCTCCAGCACGTCCTTGCCCGCCACGTCGCCCAGGGGTGACCCGATGGCATCGTCGGTGACGCCGAACTGGCCCCACGTCATGTGCGGGCTGTTCCAGCTCGCTTCCGCCTTGGCGTCACCGTACTCGCGGTTGTGGCGCGTCCAGTGCCGGATGTTGCCCGCGACCGAGTCGGCGGGGCTGGGCGAGGGTTCGGGCAGGCTGGGGGAGCGGTCGGGCATCGGGGTGTTCCTCGGCTTGGTCAGGCGTCGTCGTTCTCGTCGATGCCCTGGGCACGGCGACGCGCCAGCGCGATGAGTCCGCCACAGATGACACCGACCAGAGCGTAGACGAGGAACCAGTCGGCCAGCGCAGCGGGCGGACGAGCCATGAGTGCAGCAGCCAGCAGCAGCGGCGGGCCGGCGGCAGCCAGCAGGATGGCCCCCGCGGCTCGCTGGTCGGCGCCCCTCGCAAGGTCGACGTCCCGGCGCGGCAGCCGTTGCGCCACGCCGGCGATGCCGACCACCACCAGCACGCCCGCCAGGGACAGCAGCGCCAACGCCAGGACGGTCATCTCCATCGGCGCAGTGTCGCGCAATCGGGCTAGGCTGTGGCCGATGCCCGGTTCTCCGCGTCCGCATGTGGTCGTCATCGGCGGCTTCCTTACCGAAGCTGCCCAGTACCGGCCCATGCGAGCACGATTGCTGGACCAGGGCGCCGGAGGGGTCACGATCGCGCCCATCCACCTGCCCGACTGGGCGGTCATGGGCTTCGCCGGCATGGGGCCGCTGCTGCTCCGCGGCGCCCGGGCCATCCGCGAGGCGCGGCGAGCGGCGGACGAGCCGGTGATGGTGGTCGGTCACTCCATGGGCGGCATCATCGCGCGACTGGCGCTGGCGCCGGAGGGACTCGATGGTCGGTGTGCGGGCGTCGCTGATGACGTGGGCTGCCTGGTCACGCTGGGCACGCCGCACCGCTTCTCGCCCCGTATCCGCTGGCGTCACCCCGGGCAGCGCGCAGCCGAGCACCTGGATCGCGTCAGCCCTGGGGCAGCATTCAGGCCGACGACGGGCTACCTCACGCTGGGGTCGACGCTCGTGCGCCCGGCTCGCCGGCCGCCTACCAGCTCACCGCTGATCGTGCTCAACCGCGTGCTGCGGGCGCTGGTGGGGGAGACGCCGGGCGTCAGCGGCGACGGCCTCGTGGGCAGCGACCGCTGCCGGCTCGAGGGCGCCCGACACCTCGAGTTCGACGACGTCCTGCACGGGTTGGTCTATGGACCGTGGTACGGCGATGCCGCGATCATCGAGCGCTGGTGGCCCGTGGCCGTAGGGGAGTGGCAGGCCGCGCTGGCTGCCCGCGGGCTCAACCCCCCGGCAGGATCGTCGCCAGTTGCGCGTCCAGGCCGTCCTCGGTGAAGGCACCCAGGCTGAACGCCCGCACGATTCCCTCGGCGTCCACGAAGAACGAGGTCGGCTTGAAGAGAACGCCGTAGTCGTTGGCAGCGACATCATCGGCGTCCATCACCAGCGGCCATGTGGCGCCGTTGTCCGAAGCGAACCTGCGGGCCCCATCGGCACTGTCGTCGTGGATGACCCCCAGGATCTCCAGGCCGTCGTCAGCGTGCTCGGCATAGGCCTCGACCATCAGCGGGAACTCCTCGCGGCACGGGACGCACCAGGAGGCCCAGAAGTTGACCAGCACCGGTCGCCCGCGCAAGGACGACAGTGTCACCTGCTCACCATCGAGGGTGGCGAGGCCGATATCCGGTGCCGGCTTGCCGTACAGCGGGTGGCCACCCACGACGATCGAGTCAGCGTCATCGTCGCCGCCACCGAGGGGGACCAGGAACAGCACGGAGATGGCGATGATGGCGACGACCGCGACCCCGACCAGGAGGATCGCGCGCCGGGCTCGGCGGTCGGGGACGTCAGCCACCGCTGCCCGGCAGGAGCGAGATCAGCCACGGCAGCAGCGTCAACGCGATAGCCGCGCCTCCGACGACGAAGTAGACCGGGATGAGCCGATGTGGCCAGGCCTTCTCCGGGTCGCGATCGGCCTCCGAGGGATGACCGTGTGCCTCGATGTCGTCGAGCTCCTTGTTGGCATCGAGCAGCCAGCCGATGACGGCGATGCCGGCCATGATGGCGCCGCCGATGAACATGGCCGGACCGAAGATCAAGCCTGAGGCGAGGAAGAGCAGGCCGGCCGGCGCCAGCAGCGGCCACGCCGATGGACCCGGCAGGTGCATGTCCGGAGGCGGCTTGAGGGCCCAGCCGGGCAGCTCGCCCGCAGCTTCGCCGGCAGCTCCATGGCCGCCAGCCTCCACCTGCACGTACTCGCGACCGGCCTCGAGATACCAGCCCACGAGGCCGACGACCGCGATCGTCAAGCCGAGGCCCAGGATGGCCATGTTGATGACGGAAGCGAACGGATCCAGGGCCAGGCTGAAGAGGATGAAGAGCAGGCCCACGGGTGCCACGAAGGGCCACAGCGATGGACCCGGCAGGTGCATGTCCTCGGGCTTGCGGCCGGCCGGGATGGGCTTCGGCACGCGTGAGCGGTTGCTGTCGGCGTTGCGCAGCCACATCCGGACGATGAGGCCGACGATGGCAAGCAGGCCAAGGGCCAGGAGCAGCGGGATGAGGTCGATCAGGTCATTCCATACCGGGATGATGACCCGCGCGATGACCTCGAGGATGCCGCTCCAGAGCTCGGTGATCATCAGGCGTTCCGTCCGCTAGGGCTGTGTTGCTGCCGCAATCCTAGTGGCCGCGCTACAGGTCGCGTGCGCCGCGCAGGATGACGAGCATGCCGAAGCCCATCGAGAGACCCAGCGCCAGCAGCATGACGAAGCCTGCCGCCTCCTCGGAGGCAGTCCCGGTCGCGACCAAGGGCCAGATGATGTAGAGCAGCGCGACCGCGATGGGGAAGGCGCCAAGGAACAAGGCCTGCTTGATACCGCTCACCGTGCTGGCTCCTCCTGCCTAGAGAATGTAGATGACGAGTACCAGCAGCACCCAGACCACGTCGACGAAGTGCCAGTAGTAGTGCACAGCCTCGACAGCCACGTGGTGCTGCTTGGTGAACTGCCCGGCGATGCCGCGCGAGAGGATCACCGCCAGGCCGATGACGCCGCCGATGACGTGTGCGCCGTGGAAACCGGTCAGGGTGTAGAACAGCGTGCCGTAGATGCCGCTGTTGATGCCGAAATCGTCCTCGGTGATGAGGACCGCGTACTCCGTCGCCCACAGCACCAGGAAGGCGAGGCCCAGGATGAGCGTGAGCGCGATGCCCCGGTTCATGCCGGTGCGGTCGCCCTTGCGGATGCGCATGGTGGCCCACTGCATGGTCAACGAGCTGACTCAGCAGGATGATGGTCATGAGGATGGGCAGGAAGGGGAACTTGAAGGCATCGATGAACTCGAAGCCCTCGGGCGGGAAGACGGGCAGCGTGGCCGTGCGTTGAAGTAGGCCGCGAACAGCGCCGCGAAGAACATCACCTCGCTGGCGATGAACAGCATCATCCCCAGCAGCGCGGGGTCCATGCCGCCGCGCCTGGTGTCGTGACCGGAGTCGTCCTCGGTCAGCTGGCCGGATCGAGCACGTCGGAGTTGGCCGTCATGACGCCGCTCCCTCGGTCTCCGGCTTCACCTCGGGCGTCGGCCATGGCCTACACCGGGGTACTTCTGATCGAACCACGGGCGCTCGGAGCGGATCTCCGGCAGCGAGTCGAAGTTCCACGGCGGCGGCGGGCTGGTGGTCGCCCACTCCAGCGAGTTGCCATCCCACGGGTCGCTCTCGTGCTCCATCGGCTTGCGCAGCGTGATGAAGACGTTCCACAGGAAGGGCAGCACGCTGATGGCGATGAGGAAGGCGCCGATCGTGGAGAGGAAGTTGAGCTCCGTCCAGCCGGCGTTGCCGGAGTAGTCGGCGATGCGCCGGATCATGCCGTCGAGGCCGAGCATGTGCTGCGGGAAGAAGGCCAGGTTGGTGCCGACGAAGAGGATCCAGAACTGGACCTTGCCCAGGCGCTCGTCCAGGCGCCGACCGGCCATCTTGGGGAACCAGTAGAAGAGCGCCGCGAAGATGCGCGAACACCGCGCCGGCCACCAGCACGTAGTGGATGTGCGAGACGACCCAGTAGGTGTCCTGGACCATGAAGTCGAAGGGCACGACGGCGAGGAAGGCGCCGTCGAGGCCACCGATGAGGAACAGCGCGATGAAGCCGACCGCGTAGAGCATCGGCGTGTCGAAGCGCAGGTGGCCGCCCCACATCGTGGCCAGCCAGTTGAAGAACTTGACGCCCGTGGGGACGGCGATGAGGAAGGTGAAGAAGCTGAAGAAAGGCAGGTACACCGCGCCCGTGGTGAACATGTGGTGCGCCCAGACGGTGAAGCCGAGGGCGCCGATCGACGCGGTGGCGATGACGAAGGCCTTGTAGCCGAACAGCGGCTTGCGGCTGAAGACCGGCAGGATCTCGCTGATGACGCCGAAGGCCGGCAGGATCAGGATGTAGACCTCGGGGTGGCCGAAGAACCAGAAGACGTGCTGCCACAGGATGGGGCTGCCGCCCGGCCGCGGGGTCGAAGAAGCCGCCGCCGTAGTTGCGGTCGATGAAGATCATGATCAGGCCGGCCGCGACGACCGGCAGCGAGAACAGCAGCAGGACCGCGGTCACCAGCGTGGTCCAGGTGAACATGGGCATGCGCAGCAGGCCCATGCCGGGCGCGCGCATCTTGAAGATGGTGACCAGGAAGTTGATGGCGCCGAAGATGGAGCTGAAGCCGAGGACCACGAGGCCCAGCAGCAGCAGGTCCACGCCGGTGGCTTGCACCTTCACCGAGAGCGGCACGTACAGCGTCCAGCCGGTGGGCGCGCCGCCGAAGGCGAAGGCGCTGACGATGAGGATGGCGCCCACCACCAGCATCCAGAAGGACAGGGCGTTGATGCGCGGGAACGCCATGTCCGCCGCGCCCAGCTGGAGCGGCACGATGTAGTTCGCCAGGCCCGGTCGTCATGGGCATGACGAACAGGAAGATCATCATCACCGCGTGCATGCCGAAGAGCTGGTTGTAGGTGGCCTCGTCGATGAACTGCAGGCCCGGCACCGCCAGCTCGGTGCGGATGACCAGCGCGAGCACGCCGCCGAGCATGAAGAAGGTGAAGGCCGTGACGATGTACATCACGCCGATCTTCTTGTGATCGGTGGTGGTCAGCCACTCGAGGACCGTGGAACGGCGACTCGCGTGCGTGCCCGCGTGGGCTGTGGCGGTGCCCATCAGGCGGCCTCCTCGCTCGTCTCGTCGGTGGCATCGGTGTCGGTCGCCGCATCGGCGGCTGCCGGCTCGGCTTCTGCAGTCGCAGGCGCGCCGCCGGACTCTCTCAGCCAGCCAGGCGTCGTACTCGGCCTGCTCGACGGCGCGGATGGTGAAGAACATGCGTCCGTGGCTCAAGCCACAGAACTCGGCGCACTGGCCGCCGTAGACGCCGGGCTCCTCGATGGTGATCTCGAACTCGTTGATGCGCCCCGGGATGGCATCACGCTTGAAGAAGAACGCCGGCACGTAGAAGGAGTGGATGACATCAAGCGCCTGCAGGCGGAAGCGGATGGGCACATCCACGGGCAGCACGGCTTCCTGCTTGAGCTCGTTCACCTCTTCGGTCGAGGCCAGCGACGGGCTGAAGGGAACGACGACGCCGGTCTCGCCGTACTTCTGGGTCTCGGCATCGTAGACCGCCGGGTCCATGTACTTGAAGGTCCAGCCGAACTGGAAGGCATCCACGTCCACGACGACGGCGGGATCGTCGCTGGTCGACTCGATATCGGCCAGCACCATCGCCGAGCCGATGAAGAGCACGGTCACGATGAGCGCAGGGATGGCGGTCCAGATGATCTCGAGCTTGTTGTTGCCGTGGACCTGCTCGGGCATGCTCGGCGTCCTTGTCCCTGCGGCGGAAGCGCCAGGCCATGTACAGCAGCAGGCCTTCGATCAGGACGAAGATGACGACGGCGATGAGGAAGATCGGCAGGTACAGCCCCGCCGACGCGATGCCCTCGGTGGTGACGACGTCGTGCGGGAAGCCGATCCGTTGACGTCTCGCCGATCAGGCCCGGGCCACCCGCGTCGCTGGTCGGGTTGTTGTTCGCGCTGCTCGCCCGCACGCTGCCAGTACAAGGCCGACAGCGGGGAGCATGGCGAACTTGGCAAGGCGACCACGCACGACCGCCGGATGCCTGGATGCGCAAGTACTCTCCCCCGTATCTGTGTTCCCTTCTCAGGACCGGGATACTATAGCGGTCGAATGCAGATTTGCGTGCGCCGAACCGGGACTCCGGTGAACGGTCCGCGGGCCGACGCCGAGAGATCCCCCGTCTCGGTCCCCGACTCCTCTCGCCGCTCGCCGCCGCCGCGGCCGTGGCGCTGGTGCCGACGGTCGTGGCGGCACACGGGCAGGTACCAGTGGAGCCCACGCCCTCGATCCTCATCGAGGGCTGGTCGTTCCTCGCCGACGTCTGGCTGCCGGTCATCCTGCTGGCGCTGGTCTACTGGCAGGCCCGCAGCATGGTCAACCGCCGTCACCCCGGCAACCCGGTCCCGCGCTGGCGGCTGTGGTCCTGGCTGGCAGGCCTGGGCGCGATCATCCTGGCGCTGGCTTCGCCCATCGAGTTCTACGACACCACGCTGTTCTCGGTGCACATGGTCCAGCACCTGCTGCTGTCGTTCGTGGCGGCGCCGCTGCTGGTGCTCGCCGCGCCCATCACCCTGCTGCTGCGCGTGGCGTCGCCGGAGGCTCGTCGCAGGTGGATCCTGCCGCTGCTCAACTCGCGCGTGGTCGGGGTCATCTCGCAGCCGCTGGTGGCATGGGTGCTGTTCGCGGGCGTGATGTGGTTCACGCATTTCTCGCCGCTCTTCGACGCTGCCCTCGAGGACTTCACGCTGCATCGGCTGGAGCACGCCCTGTTCCTGGTCACGGCCCTGCTGTTCTGGTGGCCGGTCATCGGTGCCGACCCCAGTCCCCACCGCCTGGGGTACGGGGCCCGCGTCCTGTACCTGGCGGTGGGCATGCCGCTCTCCTCGTTCCTCGGCCTGGTGATCTTCTCAGCGCCCACGGTGCTCTATCCGCACTACGCCACCCTCGAGCGCAGCTGGGGGCCGACGGCGCTGGTGGATCAGCAGGTGGCCGGTGGCATCATGTGGGGGGCCGGTGACGCCGCGTTCGTGCTGGCGCTATTGCTCACCGTGGCCGCCTGGATGCGGCACGAGGAACGCGAGGCCGTCCGCGAGGACGCGCGGCTGGCGCGACGCAAGGCGGCCGCGGCGACAACGGCCCCTGCTCCGAGCGCTCCGAGCGCTCCGAGCGCGCCGACGGCGGCCGCGCTCTCCGCAGGCGCAGCGCCGCCGGCCACCGTGGCACTCGGCGGCGGCAAGCCCAGGGAGTGACGCGCGCGCGGTGGCGCGCTTGCCGTCCTCTGGCCACGGGCAGCGGCGTGGCGGCCTATCGACACGCTCCGGCCCCGCCGGACTCGTTCGCTAGTGCCCGGGTCCACCGCGGTCATCGAGCTGGGTCACGATCAGCCGATCACCCTCCTGCCTGTAGGTCACCACGATGAGGTCTCCGATCACCTGGTGCTCTGCCAGGTGCGATGCGGGGAACTCCGAGCGGAACTGCAACGAGCTGGTCTCGAAGGTCAGCCTCTCGCCGGCGCGGGTGAGCAGCTGGAAGCTGTCGACGCGTCCCAGGCCGGGTGACTCGACCCCAACGACGATGCCTACCTCCTGTCGCAGCGCGGGCTCGCAGGCAGCCAGCAGCGGCAGCACCAGGCTGGCCAGCAGTAGAAGTGGCGCCAGTGCAGCGGCGAAGCGTCGACCGCTCACCCCCGCCGCCACTACAGCGGGATGAAGACGGCGACGTCGAGGATGATCAGGGCGAAGAGCGCGGTCAGGTAGGTGATCGAGTACTTGTAGAGACGCACCGCGCGCGCATCGGTACCCTCGCGAGCCATGGCGAAGGCCTGGAACAGGAACAACCCGCCCAGTACGAGCGCGCCGGCGAGGAACAGCAAGCCCATCTCCGCGACCGCGAAGAAGACCATCGTCAGGGCCACCATCAACACCGAGTACAGCGCGATCTGGTGAGTCGTCTCGCGAACGCCGTGGGTCACGGGCAGCATGGGCACGTTGGCGGCGGCATAGTCGCCGCGGATACGCAGCGCCAGTGCCCAGAAGTGCGGCGGCGTCCAGTAGAACACGATGGCGAACAGGAACAACGCCGGCAGCGAGATGTCGCCGGTGACGGCGGCCCAGCCGATCAGCGGGGGCAATGCCCCGGCCGCTCCGCCGATGACGATGTTCTGCGGTGTCGAGCGCTTCAGCACGATGGTGTAGACGACGACGTAGAAGGCCACCGCCAGCAGCGTCAGGTAGGCCGCCACGAGGTTGGTGCTGAAGGCCAGCCACGCGAACGAGATGACCGTCAGGATCAAGCCCGAACATCAGCGCGTCCTCGGGCGCGATGGCGTGGGCCGGCAGCGGACGCCGTTGGGTCCGCACCATGACCTGGTCGATGTCGCGGTCGATGTAGTTGTTGATGGCATTGGCGGCACCCGCCGCGAGCGAGCCGCCGATGAGCGTGGCCACCACCAGCCAGGCGAAGTGCGCCGGGTCGAGGTCGTCGGTGAAGCGCCAGGCCAGCACCATCGCCGGCACGGTCGTGACCAGCAGCAGCTCGATGATGCGCGGCTTGGTCAGGGCCACGTAGGCGCGGGCCTTCGCACGCCGGGCACGGCGTGCGACACGGGTGCCGTTCCGGTCCCGGACGATGCGGTCGCGCCCGGGACAGTCTCAGGCGTAATCTCGGGGGTGCCGGGGCCGGCGGCCACCTCGGCCACGGCGACACGGGCGCTGTACCAGCCGTACAGGGCCGCGCCGGCAGCATGAGCGCCCAGATGAGCGAGCCGAGCGAGAGGTGCAGGGACACCGCCCACGGCGCCAGCGTGGTCCAGATCTGGAGCGCACCCACCACGACCTGCACCGCGTACAGCGCGGCGGCGGTACCGACGAGGCCCAGCATCGTGTCGGCGCCGCGCACCTCGCCGTCGATCTCGCGGCGACGCACCACGCGCCACAGCACCAGCGTGGTGATCAGCAGGATGATCGCCGGCGATGGCGGCCACGATGCGGTGCGAGAACTGGCGCATCTGCAGGTTGGCGACGGCGGGGTCGTCCGAGAAGGTCGGGATGAGCTGGCCATCGAAGAGGGGCCAGTCGGGGAAGATCAGCGCGGCGCAGCCGGCCGCGCCCCGGTCGACGCCGGGACAGGTGGTCTCGGCGCCGAACAGCAGCACCGTGAACACCGAGATGGCCGCAAAGCCGACCAGCAGCGGGATGCGCAGCGAGGCTCCGCGCGTGGGCAGCTCGGCCGGGAAACGCGAGCGGATGAGCACGAACAGGAAGGTCCCCAGCAGGATCATCGCGGTGGCGAGGTGGGCCAGCACGGTCTCGGCCGAGTTGTTCATGTCCACGGTGACCTTGCCCAGGTAGGCCTGGAAGCCGACGATGCCGAGGGCCACCACCGATCCCACCACGATCGAGCGCGTGGCGCGCTGGGTGCGCCAGGCCAGACGACCAGGCCCAGCACCAGGAACCCGATGATCACGCCCCACCAGCGATGGATCGACTCGAGCCATGCCGCCGTGTCGCCGACCTGGCGGGATGACCTGCCCGTAGCAGAGCGGCCAGTCCGGGCAGCCCATGCCCGAGCCGGTGCTGCGGACGATGACGCCGATCACGACCATGACCCAAGTCGCGATGACAGAAGCGAGCGCCAGCTTCTGGAAGCTGGTAAGGCGGAGGTTCATGGAGCAGCGCGATCGTACCAAGGCTTGGTCGTGATCGTGGTGAGTGGGATGGGGCCGGACGCGAAGTCGGCCCAACCGCGGTACCGTGAGAGCGATGCGTTCCTCGATGCTGCGACTCGCGACGCCCCTTGCGGCCGTGCTGTTGGTCGTCGCTGCCTGCTCTACAGAGTCGACCCCATCGCCCAGTCCCGCATCTGGGTCCGAAGCCGCCAGCGGCAGCGTCGCGCAGGCTGCGATGCCACGTTGCGCCGACGACGCCGGCGTGGCCGGAGACATGCCCGGTTGGCCCCTCGTCGGCGCGCGCCGACGCGCAGATTCCTGCCCGTCGTGATGTCGTCGCTCGTCACCGCCGGACCGAACCGCTTCCTTTACAACGTGCTCGACCCGGCCTATCGGCAGCTGGCCGCGCCGGACGTCGTCAGCAGCGTCGAGTTCTACGCGCATCGAGCGGGACACTGCATACACCGACCGAGCGCGTGGAGGCCGCCTACCTGAGCTCCGGCCTGGGGCGCGGGCTCTATCGCGCCACGATCGACTTCGACTGCGTCGGTGAGTGGGGGGCGGAGGTCTCCATCGAGCTGCCCGACGGCTCCAGCGTCAGCGAACGGCTGCGCTTCGACGGTCTACCCCCTCGGCAGCACGCCTGCCATCGGCGCCCCTGTGCCCTTATCGGACAGCCTCACCGCGGCCACGCCGGAGGAGGTCGCCGGTCATCTCGACCGACCAGAATCCCTATCTCGCGGCCTACGACAAGACCGTTGCCGAGACCGTCACCTCCGGTCGACCCTCGCTGGTGTTCTTCGCCACCCCGGCCTTCTGCCAGACCGGCTTCTGCGGGCCCACCGTGGAGCTGGTCAAGTCGGTCGCGCGCGAGCACGAGGGTGCGGTCGAGTTCGTCAACGTCGAGCCGTACGAGCTGCACATGACCGAGAACGGCCTGCAGCCGCTGCTCGACGAGGCCGGTCAGCTGCAGCCGGTGCAGGCGGCACTCGACTACGGCATCCCCGTGGAGCCCTACCTCTTCGTGGTCGATGCCGAGGGCAACGCCTTCGCCAAGTTCGAGGGCATCGTGGGTGGCGACGAGCTGCGGGCCGCCATCGAGGACGTGCTCTCCGCCTGACGCGGCGCGTCCTCTGGGACCGCCGAAGGTCCCCAGCCGGCGAACGATTCAGCGCGCCGAACGGTCCGCTGCGCAGGCTGCCGCGATCGCGCGAGCGGGGGAGGGCGCGCCCGGTCAGCTCGCGCGGATCGGCGATGCCGTGCCGGCTGCACCACGCCGCCAGCTCCTCGCCCAGTCGTCCCGGCAGGAACGGGTCCGCCAGCGCTGCGGTGGCGAGGCCGACGGCGGTGGCGCCTGCGGCGAGGTAGTCGAGCACGTCGTCGAGGCTGGTGACCCCGCCGACAGCCGATGACCGGCACGCGCACGACCTGGGCGATCTCGTAGACGACGCGCAGGCCCACCGGCTTGATGGCCGGACCAGACAGGCCCCCGTAGGCCGTGCCCAGCTGGCGCGCGGCGATCCGGGAGCGAGAGCGAGCGCCGGCAGCGGCGCGATGGCGCTGATGGCGTCGGCGCCGGCGGCCGCCACGGCGCGGGCGATGGCCCGGACGTCCGGCGCCACCGGCGGTGAGCTTGACGATGAGCGGCAGGTCGGTGGCGGCGCGCGCAGCCACGGTCGCCGTCTCGGCTGCCGCCACATCGAGGCCGATGGGCTCGCCGCCGCGACCGCGGTCGGGGCAGGCCAGGTTCAGCTCGACGCCGGCGATCTCGGGCTGCATGTCCAGCGCGCGCGCCAGGGCGGCGATGTCCTCGGCGTTGTCGGCGCAGAGCTGACGACGATGGGCACGGTCGCCGCGGCCCAGCGCGGTGCCTGCCGCGGCAGGATCGCCTCCAGCCCCGGGTTCTGCAGCCCGACCGAGCTCAGGAGGGCCTCCGGCAACGCCACCATGCGCGGCGGTCGGTTCCCGGGTCGGGCCTCACGCGTGACGCTGCGAGTGACGATGGCGCCCGGCGTCTGTTGCGCCGACCGCGTCGAGCAGCTCGTTGCCGTAGCCGGCCCCGCCGGCCGCCACCAGCACCGGGTGGCGCAGTCGCAGGCCGCCGGGACGCTGCGGGGCCAAGCTCGACCGTCACCGTTCCGGCTCCCAGCGCAGCTCGCCGGCGGCGAACGCCGGTCCCTCGCGGCACACGCGCAGGGGTCCCTTGCGTGCCCTCGGCCGCACAGCCCAGGCAGACGCCGAGTGCGCAGCCGGCCGGATGCGACAAGGCGACCTGCAGCCAGGCCCGTCGCCGAGAGGCTGTCCTGGGCGGGTCCGGCCGCCGACCTCGTTTGCGACCCAGGCGCGCCACCCCCATGCGCGCCTCGCGTCCGTTGGCGAGGCGGGCCATTCGGGCCAGCAACGCCTCCGAGCCGGCGGCGAAACACTGGTCGGCCCAGGCTTCGTACTCCGTCACCAGGTCGATGACCGAGCCGTGGTGTCCGAGCGAGCCATCCTCGGTGGCGACGACGTACTCGGCCTCGTCGGGCAGCAGCGAGGAGGGCAGCACGTCGGCCGCGCCGGGCACGCCGAGGAGCAGCGTCACCTGGCGTCTGCTGGCCACGGCCTCGTCGACACAGGCACGCACGCGAGCGAGGCCGCCGCCATCGGCCACGACCAGCATGAAGCGGCTGCGCGCGTCCATCTCGAAACCGCGGCCCAGCGGACCCTCGAGCGTCAGCAGGTCGTCCGACTCGCAGCTGCAACAGGCTGCCGTTCAGGCCACGCGTGTCGCCGGCAAGGAGCAGCCGGATGCTGTCCGCTTACCCGATCGAAGCCCGCCACCGGCACTGCCGGCAGCAGCAGGCCTGCCGGTCGGCGGTGCCAGGACGTGCACGAACTGCCCCGGCTGCACCCGCCGGGCGATGGCCGGTGCCGCAAGGGTCAGCAGGTGCCGGCCGGGCAGCACCTCGCGGATCTCGAGGAGGCGGACCTCCTCGCCGCGGCTAGGACTCGTCGCGTTCGCCACCGGGCGTGTCGTCGGCCGCATCAAGGTCACCCTCATCGAGCTCGGGGGCCACCTGCGGCCAGACCGTGGCGATGGCCTCGGCAAGGTCGCCGAAGAGGTCGGTGGGATCGTAGAACTGCACCAGGTCGTCGGGCGTGGTCAGCGCCTGCCACTCCGGTTCAGTGTCGCTATCGTCATCGTGCTCGGGCATGACCTCACCTTCGAAGGCGCCCGTGCCGCGGAACCAGATGCGCTCGTCTTCGTCGTCAACGACCTTGCTGTCGCCGAGCATCGCGGCCACCTGCTGCGCCGCGTCCTGGAAGTCATCAAGCAGCTGCGCCTGGTCGAGCTGGCTGCGCTCCTGGAACGTCAGGGCCAGGTCATACAGGAGGCGCGCCGCGTCGGGCTCGTCGCGTGGGGTGGGCACGTCGTAGACCCAGTCATCATCGTCGCTGGTATCGCTCTCGGACGTGCTGGCCCCCTCAGCCTGGGCCTCGCCCTCGACGTCGGAGGCGGGCTCGTCCTCGTCAGACCCGGCGTCATCCTCGCCCGCCAGGCCGGCCTCGTCGCGAGCGGCGTCGGCAAAGGCGGCGTACAGGTCGGCGGGATTGTAGATCTCCACCAGCTCGGCGGCGTCCTCGATCTCCTCCGTCTCGGTCACCCACGTGCCTGACTCGTCCTGGTAGCGCGTACGCGAGCGGAAGGTGCCATCGTCGGCGACGGAGAGGTACTCCGGCTCCTCGTCGATGAGCACGAGCCCGCCCAGCTGCTCCAGGCGGTACTTGTTGGCATCGAGGAAGCGAACGAACTGACGTCCGGCGTCGTCGAGGAAGGCCTCGCGTTTCCGATTGGCCTCCTCGGCCAGATCCGTCAGGGCCGATACGCGTCGCTGCTCGTCCATCGTTCGCTCCTCGTGGATGTGCGCTAGGGGATGAATTCCAGGTCGGTGGTCATGCGTTCGCGCAGGATCATCACGTGGTGCCGCTCGAACATCCACTCACCGGCCCGGTGGCCGATGGCGCGTGAGCGGGGGTCGCCCTCGAGCTTGTCGATGGTCTCGAAATCGGGGATCTCCAGGAGCATGACGTTGTCGAAGTCCCAACCGTAGGCCACGTTGTACCAGCCCAGGAAGCGCATCCCGAAGTCCTTCTCGTAGCGCTCCACCTGCTTGGGGAAGAGCTTCTGCATGAAGAACTTGAAGAACGGGTCGCGACCGCGACGTACCGAGAAGAAGGTGGCCAGGACCGGCAACGGTGTCTCCACTTGCGAGTGAGGCGCATTGTCGCATGCGGCACGGCGCCGGCCACGGGCTGGTCGTCACGCGGCACAGGTGACTCGGGAGCGCCGGGCCGGGATGCGGGAGCGGCTGGTCTCGACGGAGGGCCGAAGGTCAGCGGGCCAGCGCCTCAAGGAGCGCGTCGATGAGGGTGACCTGCGCCGGGTTCATCACGACGCGCGCGGCTTCCGGCGTGAACCAGGCCACGCGATCGAGCTCCGGCACCTCGATGACGATGCCAGAGCGTGGCGGCCACTCCATGGCAAAGGTGTTGGACCACGCATCGGCCGGGTCCATGTCGCCTTCCACGGCCCAGGCGTGGACGGTCTTGCCACCGCGCTGCCGGATGCTGCCCAGCTCGATCATGCGCGCGTTGCTGCCGACGACGTGCCCCGTCTCCTCTCCGAACTCGCGCTTGGCCACGGCCAGCAGCTGCTCGCCGTCCTCAGCCTGACCCTTGGGGATGGACCAGGTGCCGACGTCCTTGCCCTGGAAGTAGGGGCCGCCGGGGTGGCCCAGCAGCACTTCCACCCCTGCCTCGTTCTGGCGGAACAGCAGGATCCCGGCGCTGACCCGCGAGCGGGAGGGTGCGTCAGCCATCGTCACGTGACCTGTCGGGGGGCGTTTCGCCGGGCTCTGACGCCTCGGGGGCCGCGGTCGGCCCTGCTTCGTTCGGAGCGTCGGTCGGCTCCACCTCTGCCAACCCCGGTACGTCCTCCATCTGGCCGACCGTCGGCTTGGCCGATGGATCGAGCGGGGTCCGCCGGGTGCGGCGGTCGGCGGCGACCAGGCGGAGCAGGAAGATGATCGTCTGACCGCTGAACAGCAGAAGGATCAGCGTGAAGATCAGCAGGGCTCCACTGATGAACGGATCCCACCCCCAGGTCACGGTCAACGGTGTGAAGACGAGGAAGAACGTCAGCAGTGCGATCTGGACCCAGAAGCAGCCCAGCCCGGGCCCGCGCTCCGAGTCGAGCGGCTCACCCTTGTACTGGGGCGGCTCTTGCGGGGCGCTCATGGCCTGGGGGCGTGCGCTGAGGACAGGGGATCGAGGACGGCGTTGGGCACGTCTCTCATCGTACGCCGAGGGCGTCGCAGCCGCCGCGCGGGTCAGATGGCCCCACTGTGCCGGTCGCACGGCTCTGGACGCGGCCCGTCGACAAGTGGACGATGGCGACAGACAAGTCGCATCGGGGGAAGGGTCCATGCCCTGCGAAGGTCCCGTCCATCTGCGCCGCGCCACCATCGATGATGCGGCCGGGATCGCCCAGGTCCATGTCGATGGCTGGCAGCGCGCCCACGAAGGCATCGTGCCGGCCGAATACCTGGCCTGTCGGAGCTCGGAGGGCCGCCAGGAGTTCTGGCGTGAGGAGCTGCGGCTGGAAGCGCCCGACCGCACACCCTGGATCGCGCTCCTCGACGATCGCATCATCGGCTTCGCCAGCGCCGGCATGGCTCGCGACCAAGAGGCGGACCGTGGCACCGCTGAGGTCTACCAGCTCGTCGTCGCGCCCGAGTGCTGGGAGAAGGGTATCCGCACCAATCTCATGGAGCACCTGCTACGGGACCTGCGCAAGCACGATTTCGATCGTGTCACCTTCTGGATCCTCGCGGCCGACAGCACCATGCGTGCCTTCGCCGAGTACGTCGGCTGGCACACCGACGGCACCACCCGGCTTGAAGAGTGCGAGGGCGCTCTCGTGGAGGAGGTGCGCTACACGCGCGAGCTGGGCTGAGCCGCCGCAGGCAGGCTAGCCCAGCAGCAATACCGCGTCGTCATCGGCGCCGTCTTCGCGCAGTCGGATCTCGATGCGCTCACGGTGTGCGGTAGGCACGTTCTTGCCCACGTGATCGGCGCGGATGGGCAGCTCACGATGGCCACGGTCGACGAGCACAGCCAGGCGCACGGCTCGAGGACGGCCGTGATGCATCAGTGCATCGAGCGCTGCCCGCACGGTCCGACCGGTGAAGAGCACATCGTCGACCAGCACGACGGTGTTGGCGGCGAGGACCCCCCGGTCCAGCGGCGAGACTGGGATGGCGGCCGCGGCATCGGCGTCGAGGACACCGTCGCGGTCGTCGCGATAGGCCGTCACATCGAGCGCCATCACCGTCGGTCGTGAGCCCTCGCGTGCCTCGATGGCCGTGGCGATGCGCTCGGCGAGGATCGGCCCTCGTCGCTCGATGCCCACCAGCACCAGCCCACCGGCGCCACTGCGCTTCTCCACGATCTCATGGCCGATGCGCACGAGCGACCGGCGCATGTCATCTGCCGACATGATCTGGCGAGCATTCATCGTGATCCTCCTCGACGCGGGAAGTCGTCCCAGGAGCGCCCGGTGTCGGGCTCATCGTGGGGCGCCGATTGACCGGAGGCTGCACGGGTGGCCGCGGTCAGCTCATCGACGGCTTCTTCGGGGCTGATGGGGTTCACGGGAAGGCCCGTGCCCAGCTCGAGCCCGGCGATATCGCGCAGGCGCGGGTGGATCTCCCAGTGCCAGTGGTATGTCTCGCGCACGTTCTCGTGAAGCGGCGCGGTATGGAGCACCAGGTTGTACGGCGGCCCGTCGAGGATGCCGAGCAGCCGGATGACCTTCTGCAAGGCTTCCGCGGCCGAGGTCAGCTGCTCGTCGCCGGCGTTGCCGAAGTCGGGCTCGTGGTGACGGGGTACCACCCACAGCTCGAAAGGTGAGCGAGAGGCATAGGGCGCGAAACAGACGCTGGCGGCGTCGTCGAACACCAGCCGCTCCCGGCTGGCCACCTCGTCGCGCACCAGCCGGCACCACGGGCAGGCGCCTTCCTTGATGACATAGCGGGCGGCGCCACCGAGCTCCTCGCCGATGCGATGCGGGATCTGCGGCAGGTCGTAGATGTCGAAGCAGAGATGATCGGTCATGGCACCCGCCTGTTTGCCCCAGTTCTGCACCACCTGCAGGTACTGCGTGCCACCGGTCTCGCGGGCCTGCCGGATACGGTCCCGCGCCAGGCGCAGCATCTCGATGACGACGCTCTCGCGTTCCTCGCCGAGGGCGGCATGGTGCTCACGCGGTGCCACGATCGTCTCCCACGAGCCGACATCACCGACCAGGCCCAGCCGCAGCGCCTCATCGTCATCACCCTCGTCGCTTCTGCCTTCTTCGCGTCGGTGCCGCTCCAGCTCGCTGCCGGCGACCGTGAAGGCCTTGGGCTTGAGCGTGCGCAGGCGAGTGACGTCATGGGGCGGCGGCTGACAGTTCTGGCAGTGGCCGCCCACGTCGCGGACCGGCGCAGCCTCGCGAGCGAAGCGGGAACGGTTGAACTCGCGATCCACGACCACCGCCACCCACCAGCCGGTGATGTCGTCGCGCCGCAGTTCGAACAGACCGCCGGCCATGGCTATGCCGCTCCAGCCATCGTCACACCGTCGTGGCCGCGGCGGCCGTCGCAGGCGCGCTCGCACGCTGCTGGGCCGATGTGGCGACGCCCTCGTCGAGGCGCACCCTGAAGGCGTCCGCGAACCAGGCGCCGGCCTCGATCACGCTGTCCGTCGAAGGCTGCGCTGCCTCCCCCTGCCAGCCCAGCTCACGGGCGATCGAGGTGACGTCGAGTCCGGCCATGCCACAGGGATCGATGAGATCGAAGTCGGTCAGGCGCGTGCTGATGTTGAGCGCGATGCCGTGGTACGTGATGCCCCGCTCCACGCGTAGCCCCAGGGCTCCCAGCTTGCGCGGGGGCGATCCGCCGGCATCGACCCAGACGCCGGGGAAGCCCGGGCGTGGCGCTGACGTCACGCCGTAGCGTGCGGCCACGTCGGCCATGCTCAGCTCGAGGGCCCGCACGAAGGGTCGCAACAAGACCGGCAGCTCGCGCAGGCGGACCACAGGGTAGGCAACCAGCTGGCCGGGGCCGTGATAGGTGACCTCGCCGCCACGCTCGACACGAATGACCTCGATACCGCGATGCTCGAGCTCGGCTGGTGCCGCCCGGACGTGCTCCTCGTGAGCGTGACGACCCAGCGTCAGCACTGGTGTGTGCTCCACCAGCAGCAACGTGTCCGGCGCGTCGCCGGTGTCCCGGGCAGCGTGGGTCGCGCGCTGGCGGTCCCACGCCTGACGGTAGTCCATGCGGCCGAGCCACTCGACCTTGAGCTCCATGCCCGGACGGTATCACGCAGCCGTTGGCGGGGGGTCCAGGGAGCCCGGCAGCCGTCACCTCATCGTCATCCCCGTCACTGGTCCGTCACGGCGCCGAGACGTGGGCTTCATGGGTGGTTCCTAGGGTCACTCCAGCGGCCGAGTCATCGGTCGGACGACCGCCGGTCGAGGCATCGGCAGCAGAGGACAAGGAGACCCCGGATATGGAACACAGGCGACAGATGGCAGCGAATCGAAGGATCCCCGCGCTCGTGCTCGGCAGCAGCCTCCTGGCCGCGACCGCCTTGGCAGGCTTGGCGCCGGTCGTGGCGGCCCAGTCAGGTGGTGACGCGACGTATCGCGTGACGGTCGCCAACCTGGCGCCAGGCCAGCCGCTGACGCCACCGCTGGTGGTGCTGCACCAGCCCTCGATCTCGATCGTGGAGGCGGGTGCGCCCGCGAGCGAGGGGCTGCAGCAACTCGCCGAGAACGGCGATGCGCAAGTCCTCGTCGACGCTCTCAGCGGCAACGCAGGCCGTGGGCGGCGTGGCCGCGGGGGCCCAGCCAGTCGTGTCGGGTGGAATCCCGGCTGCGGCGGAGTTCCCCAGCGTTGCCACCCTGGAGGTGAGCGCCGAGCGAAAGGCCACCCGCATCAGCGTAGCCTCCATGCTCATCTGCACCAACGACGGCTTCTCGATCGTGCACGACCAGAAGCTGCCCAGGAAGGTGGGTGACAGCGTGGCGTTCTTCTCGCACGCCTACGACGCCGGGACGGAGGTCAACACCGAGGCCTTCGCCGATCTGGTGCCGCCGTGCCAGGGCCTGGTCGGTGTGACCGGCGAGGCGGAGGGGACGGGCATGTCCAACCCTGACCTCGCAGAGGGCGGCGTCGTCGCGCCTCACCCCGGCATCAGCGGTCAGGCTGACCTGGAGGCGGCAGCACACGCCGTGGCTGAGTCCCCTGCCGTGATCGTGGTCGAGCGCATCTCCTGATCGATGTGGCGGAGGATGCCAGGGCCTCGCGGGGTCGGGGCATCCTCGCGCCGATAGCGAACGACCAAGATGCCGCGGACCGTGGCTCTGATGGTCCGCAGCAGAGCACCCGGACCGCGAGTGGTCCGGGTGCTCGTCGTTCTCCGTCAACGCCGCCGATGCGGCGCCCTACCCAACTCGGGGCATCGAGGGGCTGGTAGCTACTGTGCGAGGTCGAGGCATACGACCATGGCTGTCATGACGGATTCTTCGCTCGAGGCGTTGTGGAACTCCGTCGTCCAGCTGGTCGGGTTCGTGCCGCCGAGCGGGCGACTGCTCTCTACCTCAGACACGACACCCGACCAGAGGAAGTGGCCGCCGCCGGTGGCAACGTCACCGTCGCTGCAGTCAACGGTGACCGGGAAGCTCTGGCCAGGAGTGACGTACCTGGGTTCGCTGACATTGACGTAGACGCTCAGCACACCAGGCACGCCCTGGGGGCCCTGTGCGCCCGTCTCACCCTGCGGGCCGCGGGCACCGTTCGCGCCCTTGGGACCCACGGCGCCGGTCGCGCCCCTGGGACCCTGCAGACCGCGGGCACCGGTCGCACCCTTGGGACCCTGGGGGCCGACGAGACCCATGGGGCCGACGGGACCCTGCTCGCCCTGGGGGCCAACGGCACCGGTCTCACCCTGCGGGCCGATCGGGCCGACGGGACCGACTGGGCCCTGGGGGCCAACGGCACCGGTCTCGCCCTTGGGACCCGGCTCACCCTTGGGACCCTGCGGACCGACGAGACCCATGGGGCCGACGGGGCCCTGCTCGCCCTGCGGGCCAACGGCACCGGTCTCACCCTGCGGGCCGATCGGGCCGACGGGACCGACTGGGCCCTGGGGGCCAACGGCACCGGTCTCACCCTTGGGACCCTGCTCGCCCTTGGGGCCCTGGGGACCGACGAGACCCATGGGGCCGACGGGGCCCTGCTCGCCTTGCTGGCCGCGGCACCGAGCTCACCCTTGGGACCCTGCTCACCCTTGGGACCCTGGGGACCTCACGCAGACCCATGGGGCCGACGGGGCCCTGCTCGCCTTGCTGGCCGCGGGCACCGGTCTCACCCTTGGGACCCTGCTCGCCCTGGGGACCCTGCTCGCCCTTGGGACCCTGCTCGCCCTTGGGACCCTGCTCGCCCTTGGGACCCTGCTCGCCCTTGGGACCCTGCTCGCCCTCGGGACCTGGCTCACCGCCGAGCTGAAGCGGACCAGCCGCGCCTGGGGCCGCAGCCTCGCAGAGGGCAAGTCCCTGACCGTGACATCAACGATGACCGTGGACATCCCCGCGGGCATCATCGGCCTGCTCGGTCCCAACGGCGCCGGCAAGAGCACGCTCATGCGCCTTCTCACCGGGCAGATCTGGCCCAGCCAGGGCTCGGTCCGGGTCCTCGGGAGAAACCCGGTCTCCGATCCCGAGCTCTACCGCCACCTGGGCTTCGTCTCCGAGGACGACAGCCTCTTCGAGGGCTGGACCGCGACGGAGTTCGTGACCTACCTGGCGAAGCTCTCCGGCTACCGCGGCGCCGACGCCCGCGAACGCAGCGAACGCTCCCTCGAGCGCTGCGGTATCCAGCACGCCGCCCACCGCCGGGTCGGGGGCTTCTCGAAGGGGATGCGCCAGCGCACCCGGCTGGCCGGAGCCCTGGTCCATGATCCCGCACTCCTCCTCCTCGACGAGCCGATGACCGGGCTCGACCCGGTGGGCCGACGCGCAGTGGTGGACCTGATCGAGAGTCTCGCCGACGAGGGACGCAGCGTGATCTTCGCGAGTCACATCCTCTACGAGGTCGAGGCGGTGGCCCGCTACGTGGTGGTCATGAACCGGGGGATGGTGCTCGCCGAAGGCTCCATGGCCCATCTCGAAGCGAGCCTCTCGGACTACGCATTCACCATGGAGATCGTGTGCTCCGATCCCCGCAGACTCGCCGCCGAGCTGGTAGGCCACCCCCACGTGGTCTCGGTGAGCTTCGCCGGCGAGAGCACCCTCCGGGTGGCCACCGACTCCGCCCGGCAGCTCGTCCTGGAGCTTCCGGGGATCATCCTCGATCTCGATCTCGGCGTCTCCCGGATGACCTGCCCCGAGGAGAACCTGGAGTCGCTGTTCAAGAAGCTGGTGCAATGAGCGGAGGAAAGTGGAGAAGCGTCGCCCTGGTGGGAGCCTACGCCGCCCGCCAGATCACCGAGACCCGCAAGACCCTGTTCCTGGTGATCCTGCTCATGGTTCCCCCGGTGCTGGGCATCGTGGTCCGGCGGGTCGCCGAGCCGGGCACCGAGTTCTTCTCCCGGTTCATCCCCAACGTCTACGTCGTCTTCCTCCTCCAGGTGGTGTGCCTCTTCTATGGCGCGAACCTGATCCGGGACGGCATGGAAGAGCGCACCCTCCAGTTCCTGCTCACCCGTCCGGTGGGCCGCCCCCGGCTGCTGCTGGGCTTCTACCTCGGCATGCTCGCGGTGGTGCTCCCCCTGATCCTGCTCTCGGCCTTCGCTTCCTTCGTGGCCTGCCGCGCAGGGCTCCCCGGGGGGCTCTTCGGCGATCCCGCCGCGAACGCCGCCTTGCTCAACATGCTGTGGGTCTTCGCCCTCGGGGGAGTCTTCTACTCCGCGCTCTACCTCCTCTTCGGGCTGGTGTTTCGCTGGCCGACGATCATCGGGGTGGTCTACGTGGGGATCTTCGAGTGGGTGCTGGGCTTCCTCCCGGGTCCTCCGCGAGCCTTGTCCCCCTCGGGATACCTGGAGGTCCTCCTCCAGGATCACTTCGTCACCCGGGCCCGCCTCGCCGAGCTCGAGACCAACTCGACCTGGGCCCAGGCGTTCTCGGTCGAGAAGTCCACGGCGTGGCTGGCCCTCGCTCTCTTCTACGCCGCGATTCTCACCGTGGCCTTCCTCATCGTCCGCGGCAAGGACTTCCTGCCCTACGTCAAGCCCAAGCCCGGCGAGTCCTGATCCGGATATACGGAGCCAGGGCAAAGTTCGCCGCCAACGGCCGGTGCCACCATCTTGAACCGCGTCGACGCTCCCGCGTGAGGCAGCAGGTTCCCGTCGACACCGGAGCGCGACGCCGCGCACCACTTTGATGGGCCGGGGATGACTCGATCCAGCGGATCGGCATGTCACCTCCGTGATGAGCGGAGGTGGTGGGCACCGCCGATCGTGGAGGTCGAGGAGGTTGACGCCCCCCGAGCGGAGCCTAGGCTCGCCCACGCGAAGCGCACCCCTCGGGCCCGATGCGATGTCCTACAAGGAACAACCCGGCTACCTGGACTCCCTGCTGGCCCTGCGCGGCGTGAGCTGTCTGGCGGTCATCTTCATCCACTTCACGAACTGGTCGCCCTACTCCTTCGGGATGTACCTCCGCCACGATTGGGAGTTGGGTGAAGGGTCGCGGGCGTTCATGCAGCTCATCTGGCCGTCACTGGGCAAGAACCTGATCCTGCTCTTCTTCGTCCACAGTGGCTATCTCATGGGCAAGGTCTACTTCATGGGGCGCTACGTCGTGGACCGCCCGGGGCTCCTGCGCTACCTGAAGGGGAGGTTCCTGCGCATCGCCCCGCTGCTCTACTTCAACCTCCTGGTCTGCCTCGCCATCCTGCCGAGCGCGCAGCCCACCCTGGTCCAGGCTCTGGGGGACTTCACCTTCCTCAACAACGTCACCGGAAGGGGGATCAACGGCCCGACCTGGAGCATGTCCTGGGAGATGCAGTACTACCTGATCGCTCCCTTCGTGTTCCTGCTCTTCCGCCAGGTGACGATGCGGAACCTGCTCGTCCTGGTCGGGCTGGGGCTCTGCTTCGATGCCTTCTCGTGGGTCGGCATCGATCTCCCCACCGAGTTCTTCCTGTACTTCCTCCTCGGCTTCGCGGTGAACATCGCCCTGCGCCGGGGCGGACAGACGAAGTTTCGGGGATCGACGGTCATGGCCTGGACCGCGGGCCTCTTCGTCGGCAACGGCATCTTCTACCTCTTCGCGAACCAGGGGCACGAAGCTCCGGGCCGGGTGGTGGTCGGCTTCTTCTCGGCGTTTGCGATCTACCTGCTGGAGCTCCCGCGGCGGGACCCCGAGTCGCCTCCACCCTACGAGTCCTACGGTACCGGGCGGCTCTTCTTCCACCGCTTCCTGACCTGGACCGGCATCATCTCCTACGGCGTCTACCTCTGGCACTGGCCCTTCCAGCAGCTCGGCGAGCAGCACGTGCAGCGGATCGCCCATGCTTTGCTGGGGTGGGTGGGCACCGATGGCGCCCGCTGGCACCAGGTCCTGGCCTACCACTTCGTCCAGTTCGGAATCCTGGTCCCGATCACCCTCGCGGTCTCGGTCGCCACCTTCCTCCTCATCGAGGTCCGCTTCCGACCCAACCTCTACCGCTGGGAGAACTCCCGCTTCCTGGTTCGCCTCTTCGCGCTGATTCCAGCCGGCCTCCGCTCCTTCGGCCGCGGCCGAACGCGGACGCCCCCTCCGCCAGACTCGAAGCCGTAGATCACGGGCTCAGGCGCGCGTGCCAGCTCACCGTGGCACCGGCGGCGACGTCGAGGGTCTTCTCCCGCTCCGGATAACCCGGGGCCATGATCGTGCACGACCACGGACCCGGCGCGAGGTGGCGGACCACGACCGGATCGGCATGACGGATCGTCTGGCGCCGGCTCTCGGGTCGACTCGCGCCCTGGGGATGCCGGGATTGTAGGAAGAGGACGTAGTGGCAGAGACGATCGCCGTTCTCGTCCAGCCCAGG
>CAVQRP010000006.1:0-225563 GCA_963715295.1 uncultured Chloroflexia bacterium | reverse complement strand
GCGGGCTCGCGGCCGACCATCCGGTGCCACTCGTCCTCGGTGGCGAGCCACTGCCGGCTCGACCCGGCGTGCTCTGCGCGAGCTGCAACGCGCGGAAGGGGTTGGGCCAGCGGCGGCGGTGAGAGGGTCCAGTCCCTTACTCGCGAGCTGCCACGGCCTCGGGGGTGATGACGTAGAAGTGGCCCTGGCTCCCTACTTCGCCGTACAGCCACGCACTCCCATCGGGGGCGAGAGCCAGGTCGGTGACGCAGGAGCCATCCAGGAACGGGATTGCAGTCGTGCCATCGTAATGCGCCACGCCCGCGCACCCACTGCCGAACGACTTGCCTGGGAGCCAGAAGGTGCCGTCGGCGGCGATGGTGAGCGTATCCCGGCTCGGTACGCTGCTTCGCTGCCCACCAGGCACGGTGAACAGTGTCCAACCGGGGTCATCGAAGCGGGCGAGGTCGGGCACGTCCCAACGGGCGAAGCCGCCGGCGTGCACCCACAGCGTGCCGTCGCCGTTTGAAGCGCAGCGCGGTGTCCAGCGGGTGGTTCACGAACCCCTCGGGAAGCGGGAGGACTTCCCAGGTACTGCCATCGAAGCGCAGGAGCACCTCGCCTCCGGGCGCGCCCCCGTGTGTCCCGTACCGATGAGCCACACGTCACCGTCGGGTGACACCGTCGATGACCACATGGAGATGTCGCCATCGTGTACGTCGGCCCAGCCGTCGATGATGGTCAGGGAGCCATCGTCCTCCAACCGCATGAGCAGGGTGTCGGGACACTCGCCTCCCTCGGAGTCGCGGCAGTCGTCGCTCTCGTACGTCGTCACCCAGACCGTGCCGTCGCGCCCGATGCTCAGACTCCGCCAGCAGTTCGGTCGTACTCGCCCGCTCGTCCAGCCTTCCCCATCGAACGAGAGGATGCCCATCTGGCCGTCCGGGAATGCGGTCATGACCCAGAGCGTGCCGTCCGGTGCGACCCGGATGGGTGGCTCCAACGAGGTCGGGTCGTCCGGGATATCGAACGCTGACTCATCTCCCAAGCGGAACACCTCCGGACCATCGACTTCGCGTGACAGCCAGACGCTGCTATCGGGGCCTACCTCCACGGAGTAGCCGGGGCCTCCGACCGGGACGGCCAGCTCCCGCGCGCCGTCGTTGACGACCCGGTACACCCCCGGCTCGACCTCCTCGGTGACCATGCCCGAGAGCAACTCCTCGGTCGTCATCGGCGAGGGCGACTCGGTCACCGCCGCCGGGATGACCTCATCCCCCTGCTGCGTGGTGAGGATGCCAGCGAGCAGGAAGCCGCCGAACAGCGCCACGATGACGCTGGCGGCGATGAACTTGAGTGCGGAGAACATCGTGAACCCCCATCTCTGTGAGCGGCTCGCGGCGATGACGGCGTCATAAACCGCGAGGTCATCGACCGGGCGAGCAGGACCGACGATGCGGAAGATACTCCGTCCCCGACCTGGCGCTCGAAGGCGGTCATGTCAGCCATCACGCAGGTCCTCACGGAGTCGCCTAGCAGCCGTTCGATGCGGCTACGGGTGCCGGACGGGCTGATCCCCGTCGCGCGGCGAGTTCGTTGGAGTCGAAGCCCGCGATGAAGCGCATCGCCAGCAGAGCGCGGTCGTCGGGATCGAGCTGCGACATCGCCGCGCAGATCGAGCCCCGACACATCGGTCGCGGGGTCGATGCCTCCCGGCTCCTGGACGCATCGGCGTGCACCCTCGAACCGCGCCCGCGACGGCGCTTGCGCAGGAGCTGCTTGGCCTCGTTCGCGGCGACGGTCACGAGCCATGGCCGAAGGTGGGCTCGCTCGCGTACGTCGCCGAGCTCCTCCACGCGACGACCCACGCGGCCTGCGTGGCCTCCTCGGCGGTGGTGGTCACCCGCCACGTATGGGCGACCCGTCGCATGTCCTCGTGGTACGCAGCGATGAGATCGCGAAAGGCGATCTCGTCGCCGGCAGCCGCGGATGCGAGCACCCCTGCCCCCTGCCGACCAGCCGTCCGCGTCATCGCCCCCATACCATAAACATGCGTGGGGTCGGCCTTCTGTCTGCAGAGGCGGCTTCGACGCGTCCGCACATGCTCAGGCGGTGCCAGCGGCGGCGTTGAGACGGGCGCTGACCCGGGGTACCCCAAGGGCATCGACCTGGGCGTCCGCGCACGATGAAGCGGCTCGATGACGAGGAGCGCGAGGCCCAGGCATCGACACAGGTCATCTCGGCGGCACAGGCCGTCGCCTTGCTCCGCGACCTCCCGTCCCTCTGGGCTGCGGCGGACGACTCGGGCAGGCGACTGCTCACGGAGGCGCTCTTCGAGAAGGTCGAGGTGCTGGGGGTGAAGTCCGTGACCATCCACCCCACGCCCGAGGCCGACGCGCACGGCTGGTGCGAGGCGTTCGGCTCCATGCCGCACCTCATCCCCGTGGAGATGGTTGCGGACGCAATAGGTACGGATGGTCGGGGCGAGAGGATTTGAACCTCCGACCTCAGCGTCCCGAACGCTGCGCGCTGCCAAACTGCGCCACGCCCCGACCGAGGAGCCCGCGGCGTCACGCGCCTGTGGGGCCGGGTGGAGTATAGGCCAACGTCCCAGCGCGATGCGAGTGGCGGCCTGCGATCAGTCAGCCGCGGCCTGACCGCGCCTGCCGCCCGCTCCGCGGCGAACCTTGGGTTCGTCTCGGCACGCGGGACACGGGGCACGCCCACGACCACCGCGAGCGAGGCGACGACCAGCAGCCCCAAGGCGGCAGAGATGCCCAGCGCATCCGAGGTGACCCCGATGATGGCCGGCCCGGCCATGAACGTGAGCGTCAGGAACGTGAACACCGCCGACAGCGATGGCCCGTGGGGCGGGATCCGGCCGGCTGCCCCGAACAGTTGTGGGATGGCATTGGCGATGCCGATGCCAGCCGCCACCATGCCCAGCAGCGCCACCCCTGCGTTGCCGACGACGAGGAAGGCGGCGATGGCCAGCGCGGCCACCAGCATCCCCCACTGGATGAGACGCACGGAGCCGATACGGTCCTTGGCCCAGTCGCCGCCGATGCGACCGGCGAACAGCCCCAGCGAGAAGGCTGCATAGGCGAGCGCTGCGATCTCGCTGGATGCCCCGACACCCTGCTGCAGGAAGATGCCGCCCCAGTCGGTGAGGCCGCCCTCGACGAAGGCGAGCAGCACGATAAGCACAGCGATGGGCAGCACGGCACGTGACGGCAGATGGATACCGCTGGCACCTTCCGCCCGAACCGAACCCACGCCCAGGGAGCGGCTGGCCACCAGGGCCACCAGCCACAGCACCGCACCGGCCAGCAGCGCCTCGGCGGCCATGTCCACGCCCATCGCCACGGCGGCCCCCACGCCGAGCGAGGCGATGATCCCGCCGAGGGACCAGCCCGCGTGCAGGCCCGAGAAGATGGATTGGCCGCCGGCCGACTCGAGTGCCACGCCGTGCGCGTTCATGGTCACGTCCATGGCCGTGTTGAAGGCCCCGAAGACGACCATCACCCCGGCCAGCACCAACGGATCGGGCGCCAGCAACGGCAGCACGGTCAGGAGTGGGAAGATCAGGCTCGTGGCCGTGAGCAGGCGGCGACTTGAGACCCGGACCAGCAGCTGACCCGTGATCTGCTGCGCCAGGAGCGCTCCGAAGGCGGCGCAGAGCAGCACGAAGCCCATCTGCGTCGCCGAGGCATCGAGGTCGCTCTTCACCCCCGGGATGGAGGCGATCCAGGTTCCCACCACGGCCCCGTTGACGACGAACATCAGGAAGGTGGCCAGGCGCGGGGTCATGCTCATCCGGCGGCCTGGCTCGAGGGCTCCGGGGTCAGCTGGACCGCGAAGCGCGGACTGGTCTCGGCAGCCGGGACGCGCGTCACCGCGATGACCAGGAGCAGTGACGCCGCGACCGGCAGGAACATGGCCATCCCGATACCCAGCGCATCGGACGCGACGCCCATGATCGCCGGCTCGAGCATGAAGGAGAGCGTTGCGAAGGTGAAGACCGCCGAGAGCGACGGACCCACCGGGGCGATGCGTCCGGCAGCTCCGAAGAGCTGCGGGATGTTGTTGGCCAGGCCGATGCCGGCGATGGTCATGCCGGCCAGCGCCAGGTAGGGGTTGCCCACGATCAGGAAGGCTGCGGTCGAGATGACCGCGGCGAGGCTGCCCGCCTGCATCAACCGCGCCGAGCCGATGCGGTCCTTGACGACGTCCCCGCCGCTGCGGCCAAGGAACAGGCCCAGCGAGTAGGCGGCGAAAGCGAAGGCCGCGAGCTGGATGCTCGAGCCGGCCCCCTGGCGCAGATACACGCCACCCCAGTCGGCCATGGCCCCGGCCACGAACGCGGCCGGGATGATGAGCAGGGCCACGGGCAGCGTGCGGCGCGATGGCAGGTGGATGCCGCCGGTGCCCTCGGTCCGTCGCGAGCCCATCCCGAGCGAGCGGACGACCATGACGACGGCCAGCCACAGGACCACACCCACGGCGGCTGCCTCCACGGCCGGCTCGATGCCCAGTGCGGCGGCCGTGGCCACGCCGAGGGCACCGCTGAACGCTCCCAGCGACCAGCCCGCGTGCAGGCCGGAGAAGATGGACCGCTCGCCGCGCGCCTCGATGGCCACCCCGTGCGCGTTCATGGAGAGATCCATGGTGGCGTTGAGGTAGCCGAAGAGGAAGAGGGCGACGGCCAGAAGCAGCGCGCTCGGCGCCAGCAGGGGTAGCGGCGCCAGCAGGGGGAAGACCAGCGACGAGACCATGACGATGCGCCGGCTGGACACCCGCATGAGCAGCTGGCCGGTAACCTGCTGGGCCAGGAGCGACCCGAAGGCCGCCACCAGGAGGACCAGGCCGAGTTCGGTCGCCGAGGCACGGAGCGAGGTCTGCACGCCGGGGATGCTGGCGACCCAGGTGCCGACGACGACGCCGTTCACGAAGAACAGCACCAGGGTGGCCAGGCGGGGCGTCACGGGCGGATCCGGGCGCTCGTCAGATGGAGCGACGACGGCTCGGCATCACTTGCCGGCCTTGATCGGCATCACTTGCCGGCCTTGAAGGGATAGACCACCCAGGCGTCCGTCTCGACGATGTAGTGATCGGGCACGAGATCCACGCGCGAACGCGCCGGCTTGTAGTGGAGCACAGCAGTGATGGGCTGCCCGCCGGCGGCCCTGACGCGCTCGCTCACCGCGGCGATGGTGGTGCCGGAGTCCCACACCTCGTCGACGATGACGACGCGCTTGCCGCGCAACAGCTCGTCGGGCGGGAACTGCAGGAACTCGGCCTGACCGCGGAAGCCGTGCTCGTCGTCATAGACCACGACGGCAGCCAGGAGCATGTCCCGCCAGCCCAGCCGATAGCCCAACATGCCTGCCGGCACCAGACCCCCGCGGGAGATGGCCAGCACGACATCCGGGGCTGGTTCGGCAGCGAGCTGCTCCGCGAGTGCACCGACCAGGCGCTCCAGGTCCTCCCAGCTGACGATGTCCTTCACCGGTTCTGCCATTACCTTGCAGACTACACGGCGGCGGCAGGGCATGGGAGACGAGCGGTCCGGATCGGACCGATCGGCCGTGAACGGACTGGGTCGGGCGACCCGGACTGGTCGATGCCCTACCATGGCGTGGTCGCCAGCGATGGGAGCCTCCGGGCCTGCGACGGATCACCTTTCCCCAGGACATCGGCACTGACGAGGAGCACACCATGGCTATCGGACCTATCCAGATCTTCGCCTTCGGCTTCCCCACCACGGATCGCTTCGAGGGTCGCATCGCAGACGAGCTCATCAAGCTCAGCGATGCCGGTACCATCCGCATCATCGACGCGCTGGCTGTCATGCCTGACGGCGATGAGGTGGAAGATCCTGCGTGTCTCCGATCTCGATGATGAGCAGCGCGAAGAGCTCGGCGCCCACATCGGTGCGCTCGTAGGCCTCGGGGCCGCTGGTCTCGACGGCTTCCTGGCCGGCGCCGAGGCCGGCGCCGAGATCGCCAACGAGGGCGGCTTCGGGCTGGTCGAGGACATCACCGAGGACCTCATCGACGAGCTGCCGGACGGCAGCGCGGGGGTCCTGCTCATCATCGAACACGCCTGGGCGGTGCCGTTCCGGGATGCTGTCGTGGATGCCGGTGGGGTCATGCTGGCCAACGAGTGGATCGGCGTCCAGGAGCTGGTCAGCCTGGGTGCGGCCATGCGGGCCGAGGCCGAGCTGGAAGACGGCGAGTAGCCGTCAAGTCGAACCCGGCTCCGGCTCACGCTGGAGCCGGACCTTCGTCGGCCACAGACCCGCCCACTCGAGAGCGCCCCGGCCACGCTGGGCCGAGGCGCCGGTACACTGCGAGCGGGAGGTGACCATGTCGTTGAAGTGGGGTGGGCGCGAGTGCTGGGCCCTGGTGCTCGGCGCCAGCAGCGGGTTCGGCGCAGCTACTGCGCGGGCCTGGGCGCGTGCCGGATTCGGCATCATCGGCGTCCACCTCGACCTGCGCGGCATCGATCGCGACCGCCAACGCGGTGCGCGAGGAGATCGAACGCCTCGGCGTGCCGGTCGTCTTTTACAACGTCAATGCCGCCGATGATGGGAAGCGCGCCGCTGTCATCGGGACCATCGGGGAGCTCTTCGAGCAGCGCCGCGCCGCCGGAAACGATCCCTTCGTCGGCGCGATGCTCCACTCACTCGCCTTCGGCGCCACGCTGCACTACATCAGCGACGATCCCGGCCGCAAGGAGCTCTCGCGCAGGCAGATGGAGATGACCGCCGACGTCATGGCCCATTCCCTGCTCTACTGGACGCGCGACCTCTATCACGCGGGATTGCTGGGCCGCGGTAGCCGCATCTACGCCATGTCCAGCGAGGGGGCCATCCTGGCGGTGCCCACCTACGGCGCCGTTAGCGCGGCCAAGGCCGCACTGGAGGCGCACGTGCGCCAGCTGGCGCTCGAACTGGCCCCTGCCGGCATCACCGTCAATGCCATCCGTGCCGGCGTCACGGACACGCCGGCGCTGCGTCGCATCCCCGGCTGGGAGCAGCTCGTGGAGGCCGCCACCACACGCAACCCGCACGGGAGGATGGGTCGGCCGGAGGATGTCGCCGATGCGCTCGTGGCCCTGGCGACGCCGCAGACGCACTGGATGACGGGCAACGTCATCGGCGTGGACGGCGGCGAGGTCATGGGCTCCCGCGAGACGGCCGAGATCCGCTAGGCGGCTTCACCATCTTGCGGACCCGACGACCCGACTGCCACTCGGCGCTACGCTGACTGACGTGACCATACCGAGATCCGCCCAGCGCACCGGCACCGCCAATCCGGCGGTGCTCGCCGAGCCGGCCGGCATCGGCTCGTCGCGGGCCCGGGACCCACTGTCGCGCGAGGTCAAGTTGCTCGGCTCGCTCCTCGGCCAGGTCATCGCCGAGCAAGCCGGGGAGGACCTCCTCCACATCGTCGAGCGGGTCCGCAAGCTCACCGGCGACATCCGCGCCACCGGCAGCGTGACCCGGCAGCGCGGCCTGCGAGCCATCCTCGAAGGACTGTCGATCGAGCAGGTGGAGGACCTCATCAAGGCCTTCAGCCTCTACTTCCACCTGACCAACCTGGCCGAGGAGAAGCATCGGGTGAGGCGGGTACGCCAGCGCGCCCGCACCGCCAAGGCCGGCGGTCCGGAGGGCTCGGTCGAGGAGGCCATCATCCGGCTCCTTCGCGAGGACGAGCCAGAGCGCAACCAGGCGCTGATGAGCGAGCTCTCCATCGGCCTGGTCCTGACCGCCCACCCCACCGAAGCGCGTCGGCGCACCGTGCTGGTGGCCCTGCGCCGGGTCTTCGCCCTCATCGACCGGCTGGACGACTCGCGCATCACCCCCGACGAGGACGCCGAGATCCGCAGGCGCCTGCGGGAGGAGATCTCGCTGCTGTGGCGCACCTCGGCCCTGCGCCTGGAGCGCCCTTCACCGTTGGACGAGGTGCGCAATGCGCTGCTCTTCTTCGACGAATCGCTGTTCGTGGTCACCCCACGGCTCTATCGGACACTCGACCGGGCGCTCGATCTGGCGCCGTGGACCGGTCTCGGCCCGGAAACCACGCCGAGCAGCGTTCCTGCCCGTGACACCGGCCGCAGCGGGACTCGTCCGTCGGCCATCAAGCCCTTCCTGCGCTGGGGCTCCTGGGTCGGGTCGGATCGCGACGGGCATCCGCGGGTCACCGCGGCCACGACCCGCCAGGCCGCCGCCATCGGTGCCGATCACGTCCTGCACGGACTGGAAGCGGTGGCCACGCGGCTGATGCAGACGGTCTCGCCGACCCACGCCGATGACGGCATCGACCCTCGCCTCGCCGCACGCCTCGAGCAGGATCGCACGGAACTCGCCGGTGCCTACCGGGAGCTGGAGCGCCACTTCCCCAGGGAGCCCTACCGACGCCGCTTCGGCGCCATCGCCGAGCGCCTCCGACAGACACGCCACCACCTCGTGGACGGCCGCGGGGTCGGCGCCGGGTACACCTCGCCGGCACAGCTGCTCGCCGAGGTAGCCGAGCTCCAGGCATCGCTCGTCACCGCTGGCATGGCCCGCGTCGCCTACGGTGAGGTCCAGCACCTGCGCTGGCAGGTGGAGACGTTCGGGTTCCATGCCCTCTCGCTCGAGGTCCGCCAGCACAGCGAGGTCCACAGCGCCACGCTCGAGGCCATCGCGGTCGGCGCCGACCTCGATGAACACCTGGTCGCGGACGGCGTGACGGCCCATGAGGTGCTGGAGACCTTCCGCGCCATCGACGACATCCAGAAGCGCTTCGGGCCGGCAGCCTGCCAACGCTATGTCATCAGCTTCACGCGCACGCCGCAGGACATCTATGACGTGCTCACCCTGGCACGCGAGGCCGGGCTGGACGAGCACACCTTGGACGTCGTACCGCTGCTGGAATCAGCGGATGCCCTCGAACGGGCGGACCGGCTGCTGGATGAACTACTTAGCAACCCTAAGTATCGTGGGCACATCCATCGCCGGGGCGATCACCAGGAGGTCATGCTGGGCTACTCCGATTCCACCAAGGAGTCGGGCGCCCTGGCCGCCGCCTGGCTGCTCCACGGAGCCGAATCCAAGCTGGCTGTGGCCGCACAGCGCCATGGCGTCCGCCTGACCCTGTTCCACGGGCGCGGCGGCGCGATCGGTCGTGGTGGCGGACCCATGAACCGGGCCATCCTGGCGAGCGCCCCGCATTCGCTGGGAGGTCACCTCAAGATCACCGAACAGGGCGAGGTGGTGGCCAACCGCTACGCCAACCGTGACATCGCCCTGCGCCACCTGGAGCAGCTCACCAACGCCGTGTTGATGGCGTCCTCCCGAAGCCACGAACGACAGGTCAAGGCCGCGCAGGATCGCGGCAGCGCCATCATCGCGGAGCTTGCCGAGCGTTCGTCGCGTGCCTACCGCGCCCTGGTCTGGGAAGACCCCGCCTTCGAGGCCTTCTATGTCGCGGCCACGCCCATCGCCGAGCTCTCCGAGTTGGCGCTGGGATCCCGGCCGGCGGCCCGCGGTGGCGGAACGGTCTCGTTGCCGACGCTGCGCGCCATCCCCTGGGTGTTCTCGTGGGCCCAGGCGCGTGCCTTCCTGCCGGCCTGGTTCGGACTGGGCTCCGCCGTCGAGGAGTACGAGGCCGCCCATGGCGCTGGTGCCACCGCAGGAGCTCCAGGCGCTGTACCTGGAGTCGCCCTTCTTCACCGGCGTCATCGACGTCATGGAGATGGCCCTCGCGAAGGTCGACCTGGCGGTGGCCATGCGCTACGCGGGCCTGGCCCCCAAGCCTGACGGCGATCGCATCTGGGCGGACATCCGCGCCGAGTACGAGCGGACCGTGGCGGCTGTGCTGCGCATCACCGGCCGGGAGCACCTCCTCGATGCCGCGCTCTCACTGCAGCGCTCCATCCAGCTGCGCAACCCCTACATCGACTCCCTTTCCGAGCTCCAGGTCATGCTCCTTGGCCGTCTCCGCGCCATGCGCCACGACGATCCGGGCCGGCCGCACCTGCGACGCCTCGTGCAGCTGACCGTCAGCGGTGTCGCGGCCGGTCTCCAGAACACCGGCTGATCAGGCTTCGGCCTGCTCGGGCCCGCGGCCGCGTCCCGCGGCGATCATCCGGCGGCGCGGCCTGCGGCGATCATCCGGCCGGACAGACCCAGCAGCAGTTCAGCGACCCGTTCGGGATGCTGGGCGTGGACGTCATGATCGGCCCCATCGAACCACACCAGCTCGCCGTCAGGCAGGGCCGCCATGGCCTCAGCCAGCGCGCGCTCGCGATGCCGCTCCCAGGTCCCAGTGTGATGGTCCGTCCTGCGGCCGGAGCCAGCGTCGCGCACGGCGATGAGCAGCGCCGGCCCGCGGATGTGCGGATAGGCCGAGCGAGGGTCGTGCTCCCAGAGACCGCGCAGCACCAGCATGTGGCGCGCGCGAGTGAGCCACGGGGCCACCGTGCCGTCCGCGCGCCACTCCACGTTGGCCAGGGTACCCACGATGCCGGGCTCGGGCCAGTCTGGATGGGCCCTGCGGATGTGCCGCTCGAAGACGTCGCCGGCCATCCCCGCGAGCGGTGGCGGCGCCAGCTCCTCCGCACAGCGCTCCCACTGCGGGAAGACAGCGGCCAGGCGGATGGCGCCGCCGTCCACGCCGCACACCGCGCCGATCCGCTGCGGGAACCGCGCCGCGGCCTCGATGACCACGTTGCCGCCCCAGGACTGGCCGGCGAGCACGACCGGAGCGTCCGACAGCCTGGCGATGAGTCGGTCCAGGTCGGCCGCCACGCCGGGCACGTCATAGCCCGCGTCGGGCTTGGATGACCGGCCGTGGCCGCGCAGGTCCACGGCATAGCTGCGACGCCCCCTGGCGGCCAGGGCCACAGCGACACCATCCCAGGTCCGCGCGTTGGAGGCGAGTCCGTGGACCAGCACGAAGACCGGATCCCGGGGCGCGCTGTCGACCCCGGACATGGCGTCGTGCTCGATGACGCTGAGCTCGACGTCATCGCCGATGGCGACGCGGGGTCTGCGGTGGCCCGTGTCGGGCGCTGTGGATGCGCGCATCGGCAGAGGGTAGCCTGCGGCGGGCGTGGGGTCATGGCCGCTCGGAATCATCGGCCGGCTGGCAGGATCGCAGCGAACCTGCCGAACGGACCGTCTGGAGGCGACCTCCGTGACGGCACTCGGGAGGACCGAGGTGGCTAGACTCGAAGGCGATGACCAGCCCGACCCGGTACGGCCGCCTCCCGGTGGAGAAGCGGCCCGCCTTCAACACCCATGTCCACCTGCCACCCAACTTCTCGGCCTTCGAGACCGTCGAGGACGCCATCGAGACAGCCGCGCGCGAGGACGTCCGCGTCATCGGCTCCTCCAACTTCCACGACTTCGGCGTGTATGACCGCTTCGAGGCCGCGGCCAGGAAGCACGGCATCGCGCCGCTCTTCGGACTCGAGTTCATCTCGGTCCTGGCGGAGGAGCAGCGCAACGGCGTCAAGATCAACGACCCGGACAACCCGGGTCGTGCCTATATCTGCGGCAAGGGCATCCCGGCACCGACCTCACCCAGCGCGGCGACGAAACGCTTCATGGACGGCGCCAGGGCCTCCAACGAGGCCCGCACCCGGCAGATGGTCGAGCTCATCGTTGGCCTCTTCTCGGAGGCCGGGGTCGATCTCGAGGTCGGCTACGGCAGCATCGTCGCCGCTGTCGCAGCGCGCGCCCAGGTCCCGGCCGAGTGGGTCGTGCTCCAGGAACGGCATGTCGCGCTGGGATTCCAGCTGGCCCTGTTCGAGCAGGTCCCGGCCGAGCGGCGGGGCGCCCTCCTCGGGAAGGTCTACGGACAGCCGGCCCGGGCCACCGTCGATGACGCCGTGGGCACGCAGGGCGAGCTGCGCTCGCGGCTCATGAAGGCCGGCTGCCCCGCGTTCGTCGAAGAGACGCCCATCCCCTTCACCGATGGTCTCGCCTACGTGCTCGGCCTGGACGCCATCCCTGTCTATCCCACCGTGGCAGACGGGATCATCCCCATCTGCGGCTTCGAGGACCCGGTCGATGCGCTCATCGAGCGCATGCTCGGCTACGAGATCTACGGCGCGGAGCTCATCCCACTGCGCAACTCGCCCGAGACCGTCGACGCGTACGTCAGGGCCTGGCGGGACGCCGGCATCTTCACCATGGTCGGCACGGAGCACAACACCCTCGAACGGATCCCGGTAGAGCCCAGATGCCGGGGAGGCATCCCGCTGTCCCCGATGGTGAAGGACATCTGCTGGGAAGGCACCTGCATCGTGGCCGCGCACCAGCAGCTTCGTCGCGAGGGCAAGGCCGGCTATGTCGATGGCGAGGGCCGGCTCAACCCCACCTTCCCTGATGGTGAGTCCCGCATGCGCTACTTCGCCGAGCTCGGCGAGGAGGATCACTCGTCGAAACCACGGGGGCAGCCCGATGACCGACCCGACCACCACTCCGCCTCTTCTCGAGCCGGATGATGAGCTCATCCGCGGGGTCATCGACCTATCCCAGCGCTTCGGCCGCGATCCGGAGTACTCCCGCGGTGGCGGGGGCAACTCCTCCGTCAAGGCCGGGGGCGTGGTCTACATCAAGCCCAGCGGCGTGCCCCTGGCCACGCTGGAGGCCGAGGACCTGGTGCCCCTGGCCACCGGCCCGCTGCTGGATCTGCTGCTCGAGGGCGGTGACGAAGCGGATGAGGCACGCTTGCCGGACGCGCCCGATCCGGTCATGCGCGCCGCAGCCAAGGTCCGCCTGGCCGAGGCCAAGGGCCGCCGCCCCTCGGTGGAGCTGATGTTCCACTCGCTCCTGCCCGAGCGCTACGTACTCCACACCCACCCCATCGTGCCCAACGCCGTGACCTGCAACCGGGACGGCGAGGCCATCGCAGCGCGCATCTTCGGGGATGACGCCCTCTGGGTGCCCTACACCGATCCGGGACTGCCGCTGGCGCGCACCATCCACCAACTGCGGACGGCGTTCGAGGAGCGCACCGGCAAACCGGCACCGCGCATCACGCTCATGGGCAACCACGGCATCATCGTCTCGGCCGATACGACCGCTGAGGTAGCCCGGCTCTGTGAGCACGTCATGGCCACCGTCAGCGCTGAGCTGGGACGGTTCGGCATCGCCGTCGATAGTCCCAGCCGGACGCCCAGCCGGGTCGCCGGGGCTGCCGAGGCGGCCAGCGGCCTGGTCGCGACCATCGCGCCCACGCTGCGCGCGCTGCTGGCCGGAGCGGGAGCACCCAGGGTCGTGGCGTACGATCCGGCGCCTCGCGCCGCCGAGTATCTCGAGTCCGACGCAGGCCGTGCTGCCGTCGCGGGCGGGCCGATGACGCCCGACCAGATCGTCTACGCGGGCTCCTTCCCGCTGCTCTTCGATCCACCGCGCGACGCCACGCCTGAAGAAGTGCCCCAGTTGCTGCGCCAGGACCTCGATGCACTCATCTCGGAGCGAGGCGTAGCACCGGTCATCACGGTCGTGCCCGGCCTGGGGATCTTCGCCACGGGCGAGACCTGGAAGGAGGCAGACACGGCGCAGCACATCTACCTCGATTCCCTGCGCGTCTACGAAGGGGCGGATGCCCTCGGCCACTTTCGGGCCCTCTCCGATGAGGAGCGCACCTTCATCGAGACCTGGGAAGTGGAGGCCTACCGCCGCAATGCCGCCGCGTTCAGCCGTGACCGGGGACGGTTCGGGGGGCGCATCGCGCTGGTGACCGGGGCCGCCCAGGGCTTCGGACTGGAGATCGCGCGCGGTCTCGTGGCCGACGGCGGTCACGTGGTGCTGGCCGATCTCAATGCGGAGCTGGCAGCCACCCGGGCAGCGGAGCTGGAGGCGAATCACGGCCGCGGACGTGCCTGGTCCGTCGCCATGGACGTCACCGACGAGACCTCCGTCCGCGCGGGCGTGCAGGCGGCGGTGGAGCGATACGGCGGGCTGGACCTGCTGGTCTCCAACGCCGGCATCCTGAAAGCTGGTTCCATCAGCACCCAGACGGTGACGGAGTTCGACCTCGTCACGCAGGTCAACTACCGCGGCTACTACCTGGCGGTCCGCGCCGTGGCACCGGTCATGGCGCGCCAGCACGCCGCCAGGCCGGACTATCGTGCCGACATCATCGAGATCAACTCCAAGTCGGGCCTGGTGGGCTCGAAGCGCAACTTCGCCTACGCCGGTTCGCAAGTTCGGCGGCATCGGCCTGACACAGTCGTTCGCGCTTGAGCTCATCGAGGACGGCATCAAGGTCAACGCCATCTGCCCCGGCAACTACTTCGAGGGTCCGTTGTGGTCGGACCCCGAGAACGGCCTCTTCGTCCAGTACCTGCGCGAGGGCAAGGTCCCCGGGGCCCGGTCCGTGGCGGACGTCCGCCACGCCTACGAGGCCAAGGTGCCGATGGGCCGGGGCTGCACCCCGGCTGACGTGCTGGAGGCCATCTTCTACCTCGTGGCGCAGCAGTATGAGACCGGCCAGGCCCTGCCGGTCACGGGAGGCCAGGTGATGCTGTCATGACACGGATCCCGGAGACCCAGCACGCCATCCAGTTCGTTGGCCCCGACGAGGTCCGCCTCAACCGCTCCAAGCCGGTCGGCCCGATGGGCCCCACGCAGGTGCTGGCGCGGGTCGAGGCGGTCGGGATCTGCTTCAGTGATACGAAGCTCCTGCACGCCTGGACGAGCCATCCACGCAAGGGTGCCGTCATCACCGGCATCGACCAGGCCGTCCTGGCCGAGATGCCCAACTACGTGCCCGGCGAGCAGCCCACGGTCCCGGGCCACGAGACCTGTGCCCGCATCGTCGCCGTCGGCAGCGAGGTCAGGCGACATCGCGTCGGTGAACGCGTCCTCGTCCAGACCGACTACCGCACCCTCATGACCGACCAGGCCAATGCCGCCTTCGGCTACGACTTCGAAGGCGGGCTGCAGGAATACGTGGTCATGGACGAGCGCATGATCATCGAGCCCGGCACCGGGGAGCGCTTCCTCATCCCGGTGTCGGAGGAGCCCAGTGCGTCGTCCGTGGCGCTCCTGGAACCGTGGGCCTGCGTCGAGCGCGCCTACGCCTCGGCCGAGCGCGACACCCTGCAGCCCGGCGGATCGCTGCTGGTCGTGGTCGAAGCCGGCCATGTCATCGACGGCCTGGACACGCTGCTGAAGACGGCCGTCCCGGCGTCCCTGACCGTCGTCGTCGAGGATCCCACCCAGGCCGCCGTGCTCCGCACGATCGCCGAGGCGGCGGGCCTCAGAGCGGACGTCATCGCGGAGACGGGGAGCCTGCCAGCCCTGGCCTTCGACGACATCATCTACTTCGGTGCGGACGGTGCCCACCTCGAGCGACTCCAGGCGCTCCTGGCCTACCAGGGCATCCTCGATGTCGTGCTCGGGGGCGAACGGCTGGGCGGTGCCGTCGAGATCGACGTCGGGCGCATCCACTACGACCTCGTGCGCTGGGTGGGCACACCAGGCTCGTCCGCGGCCGACGGCTATGCCTGGGCGCCGACGAGTACCGAGCTGCGCGACGGCGACCGGGTCCTGGTCATCGGCGCCGCCGGGCCGATGGGCTTCATGCACGTCATCCGCGCCCTGACGACGGGCCGGCGGGACCTCTCCGTCGTGGCCGCAGACATCGATGTCGCGCGCCTGGAGCACCTCGCATCCGTGGCTGCTCCGCTCGCAGAGGCCCGTGGCGTGGACCTCAGGACCATCGACAGCAACTCCGCCGATCCCGGCTCCGGCTTCAGCCACATCGGGGTGATGGTGCCCATCCCGGCCGTCGTGGCGGCGGCGATGGCGGCGGCGGCCAACGGCGCAGTCATCGACCTCTTCGCCGGGTTCGCCGTGGGGACGCGCGTCCCTGTCGACGTGGATGCACTCCTCGCCAGGCGGATCTTCCTGTTCGGGACGAGCGGCTCGATCATCCCGGACATGCAGACCGTCGTGAAGCGGCTGGAGTCCGGCCAGCTGGACAGCGATATCAGCGTCTACGCGGTGTCCGGCCTGGAAGGCGTCATCGAGGCACTGGAGGCCGTCAAGGCACGCACGACCTCCGGCAAGATCGTCATCTACCCACAGCTGACGACGATGGGGCTCATCCCGCTCGAGCGTGATGGCGGAGCACTTCCCGGACGTCGCAGCGGCGATGGAGGACGGCCACTGGGGCCGGGCGGCCGAGGAGGCGCTGCTGGCGGCTGCCGGGGGCACGAAGGGCGAGCCGGAGGGTACCGATGCCTGAGCGCCGCGGCCTTCGCTACGTCGCCCTCGACTTCGGCGCCGAGAGCGGCCGGACCATCGTGGGGCGCTTCGACGGTGACCAGCTTTCCATCGAGCCGGTCCATCGCTACCCCAACACCCCGGTGCGCATGGCGGGCACGCTCTACTGGGACTTCCCGCGCCAGTTCGGGGATCTCCTCGCCGGACTGCAGCGGGCGGCCGTGGACGGGCCGGTGGCCTCGGTCGCGGTCGATACCTGGGGCGTGGACTACGGCTTCATCGATGCGCGCGGCCGCCTCCTGGCCAACCCCGTCCACTACCGCGACGCTCGCCATGAGGGCCTGCCCGAGATCGCCTTCCAGATCGTCCCGAAGGCGGAGATCTACGCCGCCACGGGCATCCAGATCATGTCCATCAACACGCTCTTCCAGTTGCTGAGCGAGGCTCGCTCCAACGACCCCATCCTGGACCAGGCAGAGCGGCTGCTGATGATGCCGGACCTCTTCAACCACTTCCTCAGCGGCAGCGTCGTGGCCGAATACACCGAGGCCACCACCAGCCAGTGCCTGGATCCCTGGACCCGCGACTGGGCACGGCCGCTGTTCGAGCGCCTGGGCATCCCCACCCACTTCCTGCCCGAGGTGGTGCCGCCCGGGACCGTGCTGGGCGAGCTGCTGCCGGAGGTCGCCGCACAGACCGGGTTGTCCGGGACCAGGGTCGTGGCCACGGCCGCCCATGACACCGCCTCGGCCGTGGCCGGGACGCCGCTGGCCGGGTCCTCCACGGCGTACATCTCGTCGGGCACGTGGTCGCTGGTGGGGCTGGAGGTGCCAGAGCCCGTGATCGACGAGCGCACGCTGGCGGCCAACATCACCAACGAGGGCGGCTACGGCGACACCATCACGCTGCTCAAGAACGTCATGGGCATGTGGCTCATCCAGCAGTGCCGCAGCGCGCTGTGGGACCCGGATCGGCGACCATCCTACGAGGAGCTCTCGACGATGGCGACGGAGGCTCCGTCGGGGACCGCCTTCATCGATCCGACCGACCAGCGCTTCCTGTGGCCGGGGGACATGCCGGCTCGCATCCGCGAGTTCTGCGCCGAGACCGGCCAGCCTGTCCCGGCCGATACGCCCACGCTGCTGCGAGTCATCCTCGAGTCGTTGGCCCTGAAGTACACCGCCGTCTTCGATGAGCTCGCGAGCAGCACCGGCCAGGCCATCGAGCAGATCCACATCGTGGGCGGTGGCGTCAACCACGCGCTGCTCTGCCAGCTGACCGCGGACGTCAGCGGGCGCGAGGTCGTGGCCGGCCCCGTGGAGGCCACCGCCATCGGCAACATCGCCATCCAGGCCATCAGCGCCGGCGAGCTGACCGGCATCGACCAGGCACGCGAGCTCATCGCGCGGTCCTTCCCGACAAGCACCTACGAGCCCACGGGCGACTGGTCCGAGGGTCGGGCGCGATTCGCGGCCATGCTCGCGGCACGCTGACGCGGCGCGCCCCGGGCGTACCATCAAGGAGTCATGGCTCCGCGACGCGGGGCCCGGAGGGGAAGGAGCAGATCGATGAACAAGATCGGGGTCCACGGGCTGGTATGGTCGGGCAGCTGGGACAGCCAGGCAGTGCGACTATGCCGTCGCCAGCACCGCAGAGGCCGGCTACGACCTCATCGAGTTCCCCGCCTTCGAGCCTGCCTCGATGGACATCGCCGCCATCCAGCGCGCGCTCGAGGCGCACGGCGTCGGAGGCCACGTGCTCGCTGGGCCTGGGCTTCGACAACGACATCAACAGCGAGGACCCCGACAGCGTGGCCCGCGGCGAGCAGACGCTCAACGATGCCCTCTCGATGGCGCGCGATATCGGCGCCACCTACCTCGGCGGCGTCATCTTCAGCGCCCTCGGGCCCTACACGCACCCGTCCACGGCCAGGAGCCGCGCCAACAGCCAGGCCGTCATCGCCCGGCTCGCCGACAACGCCAAGGCCTCGGGCATCAGCGTCGGCCTCGAGTTCGTCAACCGCTACGAGTCGAACCTGCTCAATACGTCGGCCCAGACGGTCGAGTACATCCGTGAGATCGGCTCGGACAACCTCGTCGTGCACCTCGACTCGTACCACATGAACATCGAGGAAGCCAACTTCCGCGACCCGGTCTTCGACGCGGGCGACCTGCTCGGCTACGTCCACATCGGCGAGAACCACCGCGGCTACCTGGGCCAGGGACACGTCAACTTCCCCGAGCTCTTCCAGGCCCTTGCGGATGTCGACTACGAGGGCGTCATCACCTTCGAGTCGTTCAGCTCCAAGGTGGTCGATGAGCTTCTGACCACGACCCTGCGCATCTGGCGCAACATGTGGGACGACAGCATGGACCTCGCGGTCCAGGCACGCCGCTACATCGGCGAGCAGATGGCGATCGCGGCCGCCGCCGCTGCGGCGAAGGGCTGATCCGCGCTGGCGCAGGAGCACTCGCCTCGGCGCACCAGACTGCCCGGCGCGTCTCGGCCTTGTCGGCCATCCTGAATCGGCGCGGCCTTGTCGGCCATCCCGATCGGCGCGGCTCGACCCGCCTCCCGCCGTGCCTCGCCTCGGCCGTCCGACCATGCCTCGATGGCCTCATCCCAGCCACGCTGGCGCGATGCCAGACCGCATCGAGCTGGCGCGATGCCGGCCAGTTCCCGTCACCTATGCACCGGAGGACTGGTAGACGGAATGGTGGCGCCCCCGAAGCCACGACGTAGCCGGGGACAGGCTCGTGGGCGCTCGGCGCGAGCGTGGAGACGACCTGCCAGCCTGGATCGCGGCGCGCCTGACGCAGGCAAGCCCGGCCTGACCCTGCCTACCAGTCCCCCCAGGACTGGGTGACAGGAACCGACGGGCAGGTCACCTGACACGGCGGATCTCGCCCGGTCATGCCGCTGCCCCGGTCGTGCCGCTGCCCCGGTCGGCCGCTGGATACGCAACGGCGGGGTGCCTTGAGGCACTCCGCCGTTCTGAGCTTCCGAGTGCTCAGGCCCCCGTCGGCTGGCGCGGAGCCTGCATCACGATCTAGAAGTCGAAGTCGTTGATGTTCTCAGCCGTGTAGATGAAGGGTGGGCCAAGCAGCACTTCGCTGCCGTTGACGACCTGCAGCTCGCCAAGGCGACCGGCCATCACGGAGGTATCGCCAGGAGCGAACTCGCCGTCCACGACGGCGCGAGTGACGTACACGGCGGCGTAGCCCAGGTCGATCGGGTTCCACAGCACGACCGACTTGACGCAGCCGTCGTTGACGAACGGCTTCATCGCGTTCGGGGTAGCCAGGCCGACGACCGCGACCTAGCCACAGGCACCGGCCTGGGTGACGGCGTCAGCCGCGGCCGGGGTGGCCACGCTGGTCATGCCGAGGATGCCCTGGATGCCGTCGCCGTACTTGTTGAGCAGCGTCTGGGCCTGGCTGAAGGACAGCGGCGCATCCTCCTGGGCCTCGAGGGTCTCGAGCCAGGTCAGGTTCGGGATAGCACTTCGCGGCATAGGCCTCCATCTCGGCGATCCAGCGCGCCTGGTTGGGCGTGGTGAAGGTGCTGGTGACGATGCCGAAGGAGGCGTCCTCGCCCTGCTCGGCGACGAGGCTGTCGATCATGGCCTTGGCGATGCCGTTGAACTCGGCCTGGTTGACGAACCACTCGCGGGCCTCGGGCTCGGAGTTGGCGTCGTAGCCGACGACATGGATGCCGGCCTCGAGGCGCCTTGGTCAGGACCGGGCCGATGGCCACCGGGTCGTTGGCGGCGAAGAGGACGCCGTCCACGCCCTGGGTGATGTAGTTGTCGATGAAGCGTGATCTGCTCGTCGATGTTGGCGCTGGTCGGGCCGTCGTTGATGACCGTCGACGTTGCCGAGCTCTGCGGCTGCCTGCTGCATGCCCTGGGCAGTGGCGTTGAAGTAGCCGATGCCGATGAGCTTGGGGATGTCGACGAGGGTGATCGGCTGGCCGGCCAGGTCGGGCGGGTTCGATCGGCTGGCCGCCGTCATAGGCCGGCATCTCGCCGGTCATGGGCTCGGGCTCATCCGATGCCAGCACGCGCAGCGGGTTGGTCGGCAGGTCGTCGCCGCCGTCCCAGCGGTCCTGCGCGGTCGCCGACGCGACCGACCCAAGGGCCAGGGTGATCGTGGTGAGTACGAACGATCAGTCTTGCGCATGTTGCTCAGTCCATCTCCTCGTGTCATCCGAGCTGGTATCCGTACTGGTCCCTGAGGACCGACCTACATGTGACTGGGGAGTCCGTGTCACCTCCTCTCGTTGGGCATGGTAGCCCTAGCGTCGTCCGGGGAGAAGCCTCTTCAGCTGCTCCGGCGGGTTCTGGATGAGCGCGTTGACGAGCACGGCCAGGATGAGCACGACGCCCACCACGATGGTCGTGGAGTCGCCCTTGGCGCCGGAAAGCGCCAGGCCGTTCTTCATGAGCTGGATGAGCGCCAGGCCGAGCACGGTCCCGATGATCGTGCCGCTGCCGCCGAAGATGCTGGTGCCGCCGACGACGACCGCGGTGATGGCGGTGAGCTCGAAGCCGTTGCCCATGTCCGAGCGGGTCGTGCTGACACGCGAGACGAAGACCCAGCCGGCCAGGCCGGACATGAAGCCCGACAGCGTGTAGATGATGAGCTTGTTGCGGAGCACCGGCATGCCGCTGAAGCGTGCCCCGGTCTCGTTGTTGCCGATGGCGTAGAGCGATCGGCCGAAGGGCGTCCAGGCCAGGGCGGCGCCGATGGCGATGATGGCGATGACCACCAGGAAGAGCTGGTTGGGGAAGGCCGTCGGCGTCGCCGAGGAAGTTCTCCTGCCCCAGGATGTAGAACCACTCCGGGTAGCCGCGCACCGAGCGCGCCTGGGCGATGCCCTCCGCGAGTCCTCGGAAGAGCGCCAGCGTGGCCAGCGTCGTGATGAGCGGCGGCAGGCCCACGCGGGTGATGAAGAGGCCGTTGAAGAGGCCGCAAGCGGTGCCGACGAGCAGCGCCACCACGATGGCCAGCTCGAGCGGCAGGCCCCAGTTCTGCCAGGCGACGCCGAGCATGATGGCGCGTGAGGCCCATGATCGAGCCGACCGAGAGGTCGATGCCGCCGGTGATGATGATCAGCGTCATGGGCAGCGCGATGAGCGCGATCTCGGTGGCCAGGCGGCCCTGGTTGAGCAGGTTCTCCGGCGTCAGGAACACGCTCGACTGGAACGACATCAGGACCATCGCCCACGATGAGGATGAAGAAGAGGATCGTCTCCTGGCGCAGCAGGATGCCCTGCAGGCGGACCGAGCGATCTGGGAGCCGGACCGGGCGGGCGTCGCAGTCGTCATCGTCGCTACCCCCTACATCCGTTCCTGGCGCCGGCGGCGCACGACGTCGGCGAGCACGGTCACGAGGATGAGCACGCCGAGGATGGCCTTCACCCAGAACGGCGAGATGTTGACGAAGACCAGCGCCGAGCCGATGAAGCGGATGAGGATGGCCGCCAGCGTCGAGCCGATGACGGTCCCGACGCCGCCCAGGATGGAGACGCCGCCCACCACCGAGGCGGTGATGACCTGGAGCTCCAGGCCCGGCGTGGCCACGGCCTGGATGGTGTTGAACTGGGTCGCGAACATGACGCTGGCGATGCCGGCGAAGAGCCCGGCGAGGATGAAGGTGGTCATCAGGATCCGACGGGTGTCGAGACCGGACAGGCGCGCCGCCTCGGCGTTGCCGCCGACGGCGTACTGGGAGCGGCCGGTGCGGCTGTAGCGCATCCACAGGAAGGCCACGATGGTCAGGGCGACCATGATCCAGACCGGCGACGGGATGCCCAGCCAGTCCTGCATGGCGAAGGTGTAGCCGGCGCGGCAGATCGTAGAGCGGTGATCGCCGCCGGCCACCAGGATGAGGCCACCCTTCAGGATGCTGAACATGCCCAGCGTCACGACGATGGCCGGGATCTTGCAGGTAGGCCACGAAGAAGCCGTTGATGGCGCCGATGAGCATGCCCCCGAGGATGGGCACGACCCAGGCGACCAGGTTCACCAGCGGCAGCGGCAACCCGGCATCGGCCAAGCCCCAGGGCCACGTAGCCCGACAGCGTCACCAGCACGCCGATGGCCGAGCCCGACCGAGATGTCGATGTTGCCGGTGATGATGACCATGGACATGCCGATGGCCGCCACGGCGATGTAGGCGTTGACGCTGAAGAGGTCCGTGACGTTGTTCCAGGCCAGGAACCGCTGGTTGTAGAGCCCGACGCCCAGGAACAGGACGACGAGCAGGATGAGCAGGATGCCCTCCTGCGTGCCCAGGAGCCGCCGGGCGGTGCCGATGACGCGGCTGCCCTGCGCGCCTGCGGCTGGCGCCCGCGGCGCTCACGCCGCGCTGCCCTGCCAGGCGGATCCTCGGCGCAGGGCTGGCGCCGTCGGTGCCGCCGTCGGAGTCGCGCATCATCGCGGCGCCCACGTTCTCCTGGGTGGCCTCGGCGCGGCTGAACTCGGCGACGATGCGGCCCTGGCGCATGACCAGGATGCGGTCGCTCATGCCCAGCACCTCGGGCAGCTCGCTGGAGATCATGAGGATGCCGAGGCCCTGCTGGGCCAGCTCGCTCATGAGGCGGTGGATCTCCGCCTTGGCGCCCACGTCCACGCCGCGCGTGGGCTCATCCACGATGAGCAGCTTGGGCTTGCTGGCCAGCCACTTGCCGACGACGACCTTCTGCTGGTTGCCACCGGAGAGCTTGTTGACGACCTGCTCCCCGCTGGTGGCGATGATGTTGAGCTGAGCGATCATGTCCTCGCCGATGCGGCGCTCGGCCCGGCGGTCGACGAAGCCCGAGGCGGGTCAGGGAACCCAGGATGGCCATGGAGATGTTCTCGCGGATGCGCATCTCGCGCACCAGTCCCTGCGTGCCGCGATCCTCCGGCACGTAGGCGATGCCCAGCTTCATGGCCTGTCCGGGTGAGCGTGATGTCGACCTTCTGGCCCTCGAGCAGGATCTCGCCCGAGTCGGCGGACAGGATGCCGAAGATGACCTGCGCCGTCTCGCTGCGACCGGAGCCGACCAGGCCCGGCCATGCCCACGATCTCCCCGCCCCGGACCGTGAAGCTGACGTCCTCCGGCTGTGGCCGGCGGGTCAGGTCGCGCACCTCCAGGACGTCACCCCTGATCTCGCTGGGCAGCTTGGGGAACAGCTCGGAGATGGTGCGGCCGACCATCATGCGGATGAGGTCGTCCTCGTTCGTCTCCGCCACGGGCCTGGAATCGACGTACTTGCCATCGCGCAGCACGGTGACCCTGTCTGCCAGCTGGAACACCTCCACCAGGCGGTGGCTGATGTAGATGACGGCCACGCCGCGCTCCTTGAGGAGGCGCACGATGTCGAAGAGCTGCTCGACGTCCGATTCGGTGAGCGCCGCCGTGGGCTCATCCATGATCAGGACCTTGGCGTTGATGGACAGGGCCTTGGCGATCTCGACGCGCTGCCGGTTGCCCACGCTCATGGTGCCGACCTTGCGGCGGACATCCATGTCGTGGATATTCAGCGAGGCCAGGACCTCCTCGGCCCGATCGTTCATGGCCTTCCAGTCGACGACCTGGATGCGTCCGGCCTTGCGCATGGGTGCGTGGCCCATGAACATGTTCTCGGCCACCGAAAGCTCGGGGTACAGGCTCAGCTCCTGGTACATCGTGGCGATGCCGGCCGCCTGTGCCTCATGCGGGCTGTGGAAGACGACCTCCCGGCCGTCCATGCGGATGATTCCGGCGTCCGGCCTGTGCACGCCGGAGACGACCTTGATGAGCGTGGACTTGCCGGCGCCGTTCTCGCCCACCAGCGCATGCACCTCGCCCGCACTCGTCGCGAAGTGCACATCCTGGAGCGCCTTCACGCCGGGGAACGACTTGGAGATGCCCTCAAGCTCGAGCAGCGCTGTCATGCGGCCCCGGTCCAGCCTCCTCCGTGTGCACTGTCTCCGGTCCGGGATGCGGCCCGAGAGTTCGCGACTCGTCGGCTCCTACGATACCAATCTCCGGGCTGCGCTTGCATACGTTTGCGCACCTCCAGCCGCGGGCTGCCACGTCGATCGGCATCGTGCCTCTCTCACTCTGCCGAGGCGGCCCGGGCTGCTAGATTCGGAACGGTCCCCGTGCTGCCCCATCCGCCAGTGGAGTCGAACCATGAACTCACGAGAGCGCGTCCTGCGAGCCCTGCGTCGCGACGGCCTGCCGGACCGAGTCCCACTGCAGTTCGACCTGTCGCGCCCCCTGCTGGAGGCCTTCAGCCAGAAGCTGGACATCCCCATCGGCTGGCAGGCCAACTACTACGAGGACCTCAAGTACCGCACCTCCGGCAATGAGATCCGGGTGGCCATGGGCAGCGATTGCGTGCTCGTCGGCGGCGGCGTGCCGACCGGCTTCGAGCCGGAGCAGACCGACGACGGCTGCATCGTCAACGAGTTCGGCATGAAGATGCGGATGGGCGTCGCCTGGTACGACGTCGTCGAGGGTCCCCTGGAGCAGGCCGGCACCGTCGCGGAGGTCCGGCACCTGCCCTTCCCCGACCCCACCGACGAGGCTCGCTTCGAGGACGCCCGGCGCACCATCGATCGCTACCGGGGCGAGTACTTCATCATCGGCGACGTCGAGCTGACGATGTTCGAGATGGCCTGGCATATGACCGGCCTGCAGAAGTTCATGACCGACATGGCCATGGGCGAGCCCTACATCGAGGCGCTCATCGACCGCACCATGGAGTTCAGCGTCGCCATCGGCCGGCGGCTCGTGGAGCTGGGTGTCGACGGCATCTGGACGGGTGACGACTTCGGGTCCCAGAACGGCATGATGATCTCGCCGGACATGTGGCGGCGCATCTTCAAGCCCCGCTTCGCCGAGGTCTTCCGCGAGTTTCGCTCCGTCAACCCCGACGTCATGGTCATGTACCACTGCGACGGGGCCATCGCACCCATCCTCGACGACCTTGTCGAGATCGGACTGGACGTCTTCAACCCGGTCCAGCCCAACGTCCCCGGCCACGAGCCGCACGAGCTCAAGGCCAGGTTCGGGGATCGCCTCTCGTTCTGGGGCGCCATCGACCAGCAGCACCTGCTACCCAAGGGCACGCCGGCTGAGATCGAGGCCGACATCAAGGCCAAGATCGAGGCCCTCGGCCCGGGTGGTGGCTACATGGTGGCGCCGGCGCACATCCTCCAGGGCGACACGCCCGTCGAGAACGTCGAGGCCTTCATCGAGGCCGTCAGGCGCCACGGCGCCTACACCTGAGGCGGGAAGGGCGCCCTTCTCGCGCAGAACAAGACCCCCGGCCCGCCGAGGCGGACCGGGGGTCGTCACTTCGACGCTTGCGGCGGGTCAGCCAGCGGCAGCCTCGACGTTCTCAGCGGTGTAGACGGTGAAGGGGCCCATCAGGACACGGAGCGCACCCTCGACGTCCGGCCGGGTCGGGTCAGCGGTGATCTCGAACACCGTGTTGCCGCTGACCGGGCGTCCGACCTCGAAGGTCGCGCCCTCGACAGCCTCCAGGTCACCGGTCGCGAGCATGTAGGACAGGTAGTAGGTGAGGTAGCCGAGGTCGACGAACGACCACAGCGCGAACTCGGGAGCACAGCCACTCAGCGTGTAGGCGGCCATCTCGGACGGGAGTCCGAGGCCGGAGATCTTGACCTCGTCGCAGATACCATCGTCCGTCAGGACCTTGGCAGCTGCCTTGATGCCGATCGTGGTGGGGGACATGATCAGCTTGAGGTCCGGCCACTTGTCGACCAGGCCGGTCGCCGCAGCTTCGCTGTCTTCCGAGTTGTCGTTGCCGTAGACGGTCTCGACGAGCTCGAGGCCGTCGTACTTGGGATCCTCGAGCGCGGCCTCCATGGCAGCGATCCAGGCGTTCTGATTGGGTGATTCGGGCCGGGCTGACAGGATCGCGAACTGCCCGCCTTCGGGCAGGATGCTCAGGGCCATGTCGGCCATGACGACACCGGTCTGATCGAAATCGACCTGCGCGACGAAGACATCCTCACCGATGCCCGACGGGATGCCCGAGTCCCAGGTCACGACCTTGACGCCGGCGGCCTGCGCCTCGGCGGCGGCATCGGCGATGTCCTCACCGACGTTGTTCGAGAGCATGACCACGTCGTATTCCTGGACCGGGGCGTTGACCATGTACGAGATCTGCTCCGAGCCGGGATCCGTGGAAGCCGGGCCGACGAAGTCGTGTGGCGTGGGGTTCTGCAGCTCTGCCGCAGCCTCAAGGGCGCCGTCGTTCGCCTGCACGAACACCTCGTTGTCGAGGAACTTGGGCAGCAGCATCATCTTGACGTCCTGCCCAGGGGTCGCCACCGCGGGCTCACCATCCTGGGCGAGCGTGGCGCCGCCCAGGCCAGAGACCGTGAGCGCGACAGACATGGCCGCAACTACGGCGCTACGAGGCAGTCTCATGCGATCCTCCTCCTGCTCTGCGAGATCCCTGTCTTTTGGTTCCCGAGCGCGAGGCGCGCCCGGCGGGGACTCGTCACCTACCGAATGGTAACCCTACCAAGCACCCCGGTGGAGGTGGACCACCCCTTGTGGCTGGGTCACTCGGGGGTCGAGGCTGCTGCTTGCGCCGATCGGGCTTGCCGCGCGCGGTATCGATCGCGCATTCTCGACCCGAGGTTCGGGAGCAGCACCGAGAAGATCGAGCAGCAGGCCGATCACGCCCAGCTGGGTATTGCCGCTGATGGTCGCCAGGTCCATGCCGTTGCGCAGGTTCAGGACCAGGAGGGTGGCCAGGATCACCCCGATCATCGTCCCGGACCCACCGAAGATGCTGACACCGCCCAGCAGCACCATGGTGATGATCTCCAGCTCGAAGCCTTCTGCCGTGCCACCCCGCACGGCCCCGAAGCGTGACGCGATGATGAGCCCACCGATGGCCGCCACGATGCCGGACATCGTGAACACGGCCAGCTTCACCCGCACGACCCTGACACCGGAGTAGGTCGCCGCAGCCTTGCTGTTGCCGATCGCATACACGTAGCGACCGAACCCGGACCCATGGAGGAGCACGACGGCGATGACGACGAAGATGGCGTAGACGAAGACCGAGGCCGGGACAGGGCCGACCAGGTCTTGCTGCGCGATGGCCTTGAACTGGTCGGGCAGGCCGGTGATGAACTCGCCTTCGACAAGGAAGTAGGCCAGACCCCGGAAGCCGATCAGCCCGGCCAGCGTCACGGCCAGCGAGGGAAGACCCACGACGGCGACCCAGAAGCCGTTGAAAAGCCCGCATGCGGCACCGCTGATGATGGCGACGATGACAGCAAGCTCGATGGGCAGGCCGGCCTGCCAGAGCACGCCCATGATCACGGCGCACAGGCCCATCACGGACGCCACGGAAAGGTCGATCTCACCGCTGATGATCACGAAGGCCATGGCCAGCGCGACGATGGCCCTCTCCAGGCTCAGCTCGAGGAGGTTCGACTGGTTCTGGAGTCCGAGGTAGCCAGGGGCCGCGAGGGCGTTCGTGGCCATGACCCCCACAAGCAACGCGAAGAGGAACGTCTCCCAGCGTCGCAGGTAGGGGCCGAGCCTGGTCGTCATGGCTGCTCACCGCCGGCCGCTGCTGGTGGCTCCCTCGAGCTCTCCTGTTCGGCGCGTCTCGCCCGGGCCCAGATGACACGCAGCCTCTCCAGGATGACCGTGTCCGAGGCGACGGCCAACAGGATGAGGAGGCCGAGCAGGGCGTCGCGGAGGAACTCGCTGATGGCTGCCCAGCGGATGAGGCCCTGATCGACGAGAACGATGAGGATGGCACCGAGCATGACCCCGATCATCGAGCCCGATCCGCCGAAGATATTGACGCCGCCGACCACCACGGCGGCCACGACCACCAGCTCCAGCCCGACGGCGGACTGTGTGTCGATGTTCCCGAAGCGCGCCATGTACATGAACCCGCCGAGCCCGGCAAGCGCGCCGCACAGCACGAAGGCCACGAAGACATCTCGCTTCATGGGCAGGCCGGCGACCTGCGCGGCATCGGGATTCGAGCCGATGGCGAAGAGGCGCCGACCATAGCTCGCGTAGCGGAGCAGGAGCTGGAAGACGATGACCACGGCCAACGCGATGACCGGCAGGACCCGCACGTCAAGGTCATCGAGCGAGATGAGCCTGATGCCGTTGAGGTCCACGATCCAGTCTGGTAGGCGTGCCGTCGTGACCGGCCTGGAGTCGGTGATGGTCACCAGAACGGAGCGGAACAGGGCCATCGTCCCCAGGGTGGCGACGATGGCTGGAACGCCCCCGTAGGCGACGATGAGACCGTTGATGACGCCGAGGCCCACCCCGATGGCGACGCTCAGCGCGATCACGATGACGGGACTCATGCCCGGATCGTTGGCCAGGAGGGTACCGACCCCGTAGGCGACCACGGCCACGATGGCACCGATGGACAGGTCGATATTGCGCGTCAGCACGACGAGCGTCAGCCCGACACCGAGCACGACGGTGACGGGGATGGCTGTCGTGACCCGGGTGAAGGTCCGGCCCGACAGGAAGTTGGGGACCTGCGTGGCGAAGAACAGCAGCAGCAGGACGATGATGATCAGGAGCGTGATCTCCCGGACCTGCTCAGGCCGCACGTGCCGGAAGAGCGCGCTCCTCACGTCGCCGGCTCCAGCTGGCCCATGGCCATCGACAGGACGGATTCCTGGGTCGCCTCCTTGGCGTCGAGGATGGCCATCTGGCGTCCCTCGCGCATGACCAGGATGCGGTCGCTCATGGGCAGCAGTTCCGGCAGGTCCGAGCTGATCATGATGATGGCGATGCCCTGCGCAACCAGCTCGTCGATGAGGTGGTGGACCTCAACCTTGGAACCCACGTCGATACCTCTTGTGGGCTCATCGAGGATGAGGACCTTGGGCGTGGTCGCCAGCCACTTGGAGAGCACCACCTTCTGCTGGTTGCCGCCGGACAGGGACGAAGCCGGCGTATCCACGGAGGGCGCCCGGATGGACAGGCGCTCCCGGAACGTCTCCGCGATCGCCCGTTCAGCTGTACGCTGGGTGATGCCGATCCGTGACAGGTACTTGCCCAGCGACGGCAGGGTGATGTTTGACGCGATCGACTGGGAGAAGATCAGACCAAGGCCGCGACGGTCTTCCGTGGCGTAGGCGATACCGAGACCGAGCGCATCCTGCGGGTTCCTGATGCGGACGGCCTCGCCCTCCAGTCGGATCTCTCCACTGTCAGCCGGGGCGATGCCGAAGAGGGCCAGGCCGACATCCGTGCGGCGAGCCCCGACGAGGCCGGCGAATCCCAGCACCTCGCCCTGGCGCAGATCGAAGGACACGCCCTCGAACGCGCCCTCGCGGCCCAGGTCACGGACCTCGAGCAGGACCTCCCCAGGCGCGGATGGGGATCTCGTGAAGAACTCGGTCACCTCCCGGCCGACCATCTGCCGGATGGCCTCGCCGGGTGTCAGCTCGTGCCGCGCAGTCGTCGAGATCCAGCGACCGTCGCGCATGACGGTGATGCGGTCGGCGACCCGGAAGACCTCCTCGAGCCGGTGCGAGATGAAGAGGATGGCCACGCCCTGGCTGCGCAGCCTCGAGACGATGCCGAACAGCTGGGCGACTTCGTGCGCGCTCAGCGAGGCGGTCGGCTCGTCCATGACCAGGACCCGCACGTCGAGCGAGAGCGCTTTCGCGATCTCCACCGTCTGCTGCTGGGCCAGCGTGATCCCGCGCGCCTGCTGCATGACATCGAAATCGACGCCCAGTCGCGCCAGGACCGCCTTCGCCTCCTCGCGCATCCGGCGGCGGTTGACGATGCGCCCGCGGTCGCGGTGGCCGATGAAGATGTTCTCGGCCACGGTCAGGTCGGGGAAGACCATGGGCTCCTGGTAGATGGCCGCGACCGCGTAGGTCTGTGCGTCGAAGGCGCTGCCGATGTGGACGGGCTGACCATCGATGCGGATGTCGCCGACGTCCGGCTGCACGACACCGGTCATGACCTTGATGAGGGTCGACTTGCCCGCGCCGTTCTCGCCGAGGAGCGCGTGGATCTCGCCCGGCACAAGGCCGAGCGAGACGTCATCGAGCGCCTGGATCTCACCGAAGCGCTTCGAGATACCGCGCATCTCCAGCACCGGGCCGCGCACAGCTGCAGCTACGGCAGGATCGATCGCCGGTCCAGCCGCTGTCCCGTCATCCAGGGCCGATGGAGGCTGCTGCGTCGCCTCCTCATCGCGCTCAGCCATCGTCGGAGGATAGCTGAGCGGCCGATCGCCGGAGAGGCGGTCGGACAGCCCTGCGTGGCAGGACCGATGGGCTGAACGACACCTCCGAGCTGGTCAGCGACGTTCCCAGAGCCGGCCCCGAGTGGCTACGATGAGCCCGTGGCAGCGATCCCGTTCATCGACACGCACGTCCACTTCTACGACCTGGGGCATCCGACGCTGCAGTACGGCTGGCTGCAGCCGGGTGTCAAGCACCACATCCTCGAAGCCGTGGAGGCCATCCAGGCCCAGCGCTACTGGGCCGACGACTGGATCGCCGAGTCCCGCTTCGCCAACGTGGTCAAGTCCATCCACGTCGAGTGCGCGGTGGGCACGCCGGACCCGGTGGAGGAGACACGCTGGCTGCAGGCCTTCGCCGATCGCCTCGGTCACCCCCACGGCATCGTGGCCGAGGTGCACCTGGCCCAACCCGACGCCGAGGCCGTCATCGAGGCGCACCTGGCGTTCCCGAACCTGCGCGGCGTGCGCGACTTCGGCGAGGGCGACTACGAGCTCGATCCCGCCTGGAGGCGTGGCTTCGCCCATCTGCGCGCGCACGACCTGGTCGCCTGCATGGACTCGCGGCCAGAGCGCTACGCCAAGGTGAAGGACCTGGCGCGTGCCTTCCCCGACACGCGCATCTGCCTTGACCACGCCGGCCTGCCGCTGCGGCGCGATGCCGAGTACCTGGACCTCTGGCGGCGCGAGCTGGCCAACCTCGCGGAGGCACCCAACGTCATCATCAAGATCTCGGCCCTGGGCATGGGCGACCCGCGCTGGACGCTCCAGTCGCTGCGACCCATGGTGCTGTTCTGCATCGACACCTTCGGCGTGGAGCGCACCATCTTCGGCACCAACTGGCCGGTCGACCGCCTCTTCTCGTCGTACCCCGACGTCGTCGACGCCTACGCCCAGATCAGCAGCACCTTCACACCCGCCGAGCAGACCGCCATGTTCAGCGGCAACGCCGAGCGCTACTTCCGCATCTGAGGAGCACCATGGAGCGCTGCCTGCACTACTTCCGCCTCTTCCCCGGCACGGAGGATCGCTTCGACCGGATGCACCAGGAGGTCCCCCGGGAGGTCGCGGCGGCCATGGCCGAGGCCGGCCTGCGCAATGTGACGGTCTTCCGACGCGGCACCGACGCCTGGCGCTACGCCGAGGCCGAGCCCGACCGCGAGACCGCCTATCGGCGCTACCTGGAGGCACCCATCAGCCGCGAGCGGCGGCACGAGCTGCGAGACGTGCTGGCTGACCTCGAGTCACCGGGTGGCGGACTGATCTGGTACGACGAGGTCTTCCATACCGACGCACCGCGGCCGGAGGGTCCCTTCGAGCGTGGCTGCTTCAGCCTCGTCATCGACCCGGAGCGAGCGGACCACTACGACCGGCTCCACGCCGAGCCCTGGCCGGAGATGCTGGCCGCCATCGCCGAGGCCGGCTACCGCGACTACACCGGCTTCCGCCGTGGTGCGCATGTCGTGTACGTGGGTGACTACTTCCCCGACTTCGACACGGTCATCGCGCGCATCAACGCCACCGACGTGGCCGCACGTTGGGGTCGTGCCTTCGATGGCGTCATCACCACCTTCACCGGAGCCGATGGGCGCAACCTCACCGCGCGCGAGATCTACCACGTGGAATGAGTGGTCGGTCCTGCGACCGATGGGGTTCGGCCCCAGATACGCACGGAGGGCCCGACCAGGCCTCCCTACGGCCGGTGCAGGACGTCGTGGCGACCGATCCGTCGCCCAGATGACGTGGGCCCCCGAGGCTCCCCGTGGGCCGTACTGGAAGGTCGCCCTGCCGTCCGCGGACCAGGTCATCTCGAAGACGTCATGGGTGCCCTGCAGGCGCGGATGCCTCGCGCTCGCCAGCCTGCCAATCCCGCTGCCAGAACCACGCCTGCGAGGCATCGACGACGGCCTTGGGCTCCAGCACGATGGCGTCGCCACGCACCGAGACCGCCAGGTAGTCGCCCTCAGCCAGCCGGACCGCGCGACGGATCTCGTCGGGGAGGGTCGATCTGGCCCTTGTGACGCAGCTTGACGAGCATCTCGACCTCTCGGAGAGTAGGAGAGTCATGCTGTAACACCCCGCCGCCGCGCGGGTAGATGCCGCGGCAGGCCGATCAGTCGGGCACGGGCGCGTCCTCGCGCAGCAGGCCCTCCGCCTTCAGCTGGGCCCACAGATCGACCGGGATGGGGTGGCGGAAGGTGGCCACGTTGCGCTCCACCTGTGCCCGCGACGCCGCCCCCGGGATGACCGCGGCCACCACCGGGTGACCCATCACGAACTGCAGCGCCGCCGCTGCCAGCGGCACCTCGTGGCGGGCGCAGACCGCCTCGATGCGCCGCACCTTCGCCAGCGTGGCTTCGTCCGCGGGCCGGTAGTCCGAGCGCGCCCCGGGCACAGCGCCGGTGGCCAGGATGCCCGACTGGAAGGGTGCCCCGATGACCACGCTGATGCCCCGCTTCGCGCAGATGTCGAACTCCTCGTCGAGCATCTCCTGGCGCAGCAACGTGTAGGGCATCGCGACGAGCCAGAAGTCCGGCTCGCAGAAAGCCAGGAAGCGCCGCATCATGCCCAACTCGTTGATGCCCGCGCCGATGGCCTTGAGCAGTCCGTTCCGGCGCAGCTCCTCCAGCGCCCGCCAGCCGCTCGACTGCAGCTGGTCGAGGTAGTGCTGGACCATCTGCTCGGTCTGATGCGTCCAGAAGTCAAGGTCGTGGATGACGCCGACGTCGTACCAGGCCATGCCCAGGCGCAGCTGGCTCTGCTCGTAGCTGCGCATGATGCCGTCGTAGGTGTAGTCGTGGTAATGCAGGAACGGCGCCGGCGCCACCCACGGCGACAGGTCGGGTTCGGTTCCCGGCCGGGCGGCATCGAAGCAGCGGCCGACCTTCGATGAGAGGACGTACTCCTCACGCGGCCGGTAGCGCAGCCCGGCGCCGGTGCGCAGCTCGGACAGGCCACGGCCATACCACGGCGAGGTGTCGAAGTAGCGGATGCCGGCATCCCAGGCGGCGTCGATGGCATCAAGGGCGTCCCGCTCGGACACCTCCCGGTAGATCGAGCCGTATGTCGCCCCGCCCAACCCCAGCTGGGTCACCTCCACGCCGCTGCGGCCCAGCGGTCGCCTGGTGCTGGGATCCATCCGTCCGCCTCAGTACATCAGGAAGCCACCGGAGACGTTGATGGTCGCCCCGGTGATGTAGCTGGCATGGTCCGAGGCCAGGAACACGACCGGGCCGGCCAGCTCCTCCGGCCGGGCCACGTAGCCCAGCGGCGTGGCCCGACGCATCGACTCGTAGATCTCGGGGTCCAGGTCCGTCAGGAGCATGGGCGTCTCCACCTGTCCGGGCGAGACCGCGTTGACGGTGATGCCGTGGGGGCCGTACGTGCGCGCCAGGCCCCGGCACATCGAGGTCACGCCGCCCTTGGTGGAGGCATAGACGACCGAACCGCCGAAACCGCCCGTCCACCAGCCTTGCGACGTGAACAGGATGATGCGGCCACCCCGGCCGGCCTCGACCATGGCCTCGGCCACCTCGCGACTGAGGAAGAAGGCGGCCTTGAGGTTGACGTCGTGCTGGACGTCCCAGTCGTCCTCGGTCACCTCGGCCACGCTGCCGCGGCGTCGCAGCACGGCGGCCAGGTTGGCCAGCACGTACAGGTCGCCCAGCTCCCGCCGCGCTCGCTCGACGAGCGCTGCGTGGCTGGCCAGGTCGCGCACATCGGCGCCCACGGCGACATGCCCCGTGCCCTCCAGGCCGGCTACGACGTCATCGACGCTGCCCTGCTCGAGATCGACCGCCAGGACCCGGGCGCCCGTGGTGGCGAAGGCCCCCGCCACGGCCCGGCCGATGCCCCCGGCAGCCCCGGTGACGATGACGCCCCTGCCCTCCAGGCCGGCGCCCACACTCCACGTCATCCTCGACCCCTCCCCTACGGCCTCGCTCCCACCGAGGCCGGGTCGGCCAGCACCCGCTCCGATCGATAGCGCTCGACGACGTCCTCGATGATCTCGATGCCAAGCCCCGGCCGGGTCGGTGCCTCGAACCAGCCGCCCTGGTGGACCAGCGGCTCCGCGAGCAGCTCGTGCTGCATCGGGTCGCGCAGCGGCTTGACCTCGATGAGCCTGGCGCTGGCAGTGGCGAAGCTGAGGTTCAGGCTGGCGGCGGTCACGATGGCCGAGGACCAGGCGTGGGCGTTGGACTGGCGGCGGTGCTGCTCCACGCGGTCGCTGACCTTGCGGAACCCGGTGATGCCCTCGGCACGACCGGGGTCGATACCCACGACGTCGACGGTCCCGGTGGCGAGGATGCGCTCGTAGCCGGCGACATCCCACTCCTTCTCGCCGTAGGCGATGAGCGTGCTCGTCCGCGCGCGCAGATCCGCGTAGCCCTGCGGGTCCCAGGCTCCCAACGGTTCTTCGATCCAGTGGAGTCCCCACTCCTCGAAGGCGCGGATGCGGCGAATCGCGGTCATGACGTCCCAGCTGGTGCGCCAGCCACAGTCGATCATGATGAGCCTGTCCGGCCCCAGGCCCTCGCGCAGACGGCGCACGTATTCCACGTCGCGGTCGTGCTCGTAGCCCAGGTGCGCATCGCCGCGCTTGCCGAAGCCGACCTTGATACCGTGCAGGCCCGTGGCCATCCAGGCCTGGGCCTCCTCGACCATCCGGCCGATGTCCGCATGCTGGGCGTGGCATGACGCCACCGCGGGCAGGCGATCGTGAACCGCGCCACCCAGGAGCTGCACGACCGGGAGACCCAACAGCTTGCCCTTGAGGTCCCACAGCGCGATGTCGATGGCCGCGATGGCGAACGAGGCGATGCCGCCGTTGTAGCCGTACCACCAGGCGCGGTCATGGAGCGCGTGCCAGATGGCCACATCGTCGAGCGGGTCGCGTCCCACCACCAGGTCGGCCATGCCCTCGACGAGTGCCCGGGTGGCGAAGGCGGCCTCCGGCCACAGCGTCACCGCCTCGCCCCAGCCGACGACGCCGTCGGTGGTCGAGATGCGCACCAGGCAGAGGGTTCGCAGGGCGCCGAAGTCGTTGCGCTCCGGGTAGGAGACGGGGATGGCCTCGACACGGGCGATCTGGTGCACCGGGTTCCGATCCTCCTGTGTGACCCTGGGCGCCCGAACTGCCCAACCGTGTCGCGAGCTGCCCAGCCAGTGTACCGGGAGTGCCGCGCCGTCCGGGGCCGGCACGCATCCATCGCTGCCCGACTCCGGGCTATCATCCGGCGGTCGACCAGGGGAGGTAGGAGGCATGGCCAGGCTGCGCGTGGGCATCATCGGAGCAGGCTCGTGGGCCGTGAGCTCCCACCTGCCCAACCTGGCGCGGCGGCGCGATGCCGGCGAGATCGAGCTCACCATCGTGAACCGTCGCGATGCGCAGAAGCTGGAGCGCATCCGGGAGGCCTTCGACATCGAGCACGCCACCACGGACTGGCGAGAGGTCATCGCCGCGGCGCCGGACGTGGTCGTGGTGGCCAGTCCGCCGCGGCTGCACCACGAACAGGCCAGGGCAGCGCTGGAGGCGGGCGCCCACGTGATGTGCGAGAAGCCGTTCACCATCGACCCGGCCGATGCCTGGGACCTCGAGGAGACGGTGAGACGGACGGGGCGCCAGCTCTTCATCGCCTACGGCTGGAACTACCGACCGATGGTCATCACGGCGCACCGGCTCATGCGCGAAGATGGCGGCATCGGCGAGATCGAGCATGTCGCCATGCGCATGGACTCGCCCACCCGGGAGCTGCTCTCCGAGCGTGGCTCCTACCACGACGCGGCGGCCGAGCTGGCGCCGCACCCGGACACGTGGTCGCGACCGGAGACGGCCGGCGGCGGCTACGGCCAGGCGCAGCTGACACACCTGCTGGGGATGACACTGTGGCTGACCGAGTTGCGGGGAGCGGCGGTCTTTGCCCTGATGACGCAGCCGCTGGGCGCCCAGGTGGAACTCCATGACGCGGTCGCGATGCGCTTCACCGGCGGAGCGATCGGGTCGATGGGTGGCGCGTCCTCGCACGTTGGCGCGGCCGACAACCGGCACGGTGTGGAGGTCCACGTGGTCGGCCATCGCGGCATCCTGCACGTGGACCTGCGCGACAACGTCTTGTGGCGCTACCGCGGTCCGGGAGATGACATCCGTGTGCCGCTGGACGCGGATGCCGGGCGCTATGACTGCATCGGACCCATCGATGCCGTCGTGGACGCGGCGCTGGGCAGGGCTCCGACCAACAACTCTCCGGCCGAGCTGGGAGCCCGTACCGTGGAGATCCTCGCCGCTGCCTACCGCTCCGCCGAGAGCGGCAGGCTCGAGGCCATCGACTCGTGACCGACCTGATGAGTGGAGACGTGCCTCATGGAGAAGCCGATGCCTGACAGATCAGTCGAGCGCATCGCGCAGCTGATGCGCGATGGGGTCCGAGCGTGAGCGCAGAACGCCCCGCCGATGGCGGACCGCAGTCGGTGACCCGGCGACTGGGTCGGGATTCCCTGCGCATCGAGCGCATCGAGACCATCGCCGTCCGCGCGCCGCTGGCGCGACGCTTCGAGGGCAGTGGCTACTCGATGGTCAATCGGGCGACCATCATCACGCGGCTGTCCACTGCCGACGGCGTGGTGGCCGAGGTCTACAACGGCGATACCGACGTGGAGCAGCCGATCATCCTCGACATCATCCACGAGGAGCTGGCACCTCGCGTGCTCGGCCGCAGTGCCACGGACCCCGAAGGTGCGTGGGCAGCCATGGAACCGTCGACCAATGACATCCTGCGTGACCGAGGCCTGGCGCTGCAGGCCATCGCCTGCCTGGACACGGCCATCTGGGATGCCCTTGCCCGCGCCCTCGAGGTACCCCTTCACCGCCTCTGGGGCTCGGTCACCGACACCCTGCCCATGAGCGTCATCGGCGGCTACTACCACCTCGATGCCGCCCAGACGCGCGACGTCGTGGCCGGGTATGCGGCGCGCTTTGCGGGCATGAAGTTCAAGGTCGGCGGGCGCTCACCGGCGGAGGATGCGCAGCGCGTGCGGGCCGCCCGCGAGGCGGCCGGGCCGGGCTTCGCGATCATGGTCGATGCCAACCAGGGCTATGAGCGCGCCGAGGCCGTGGAGTTCGGCAGGCGCGTCGCCGATCTGGACATCCGCTGGTTCGAGGAGCCCTGCCGCTGGACGAACGACCGCCGCTGGATGCGTGACGTGCGCTATCAGACCGGCCTGCCGGTCGCGGCCGGGCAGAGCGAGGTGACGCTCGGTGGATTGCGCGACCTCGTTGTCGAGTCCGCCATCGACGTCAGCAACTTCGATGCGTCGTGGTCGGGCGGTCCCACCATCTGGCGGCGCGCCGCCGGCCTGTGCGCGGCGTTCGGCGTGGAGATGGGTCACCACGAGGAACCCCAGGTCGCATCGCACCTGCTGGCCAGCGTGCCGCGCCACACCTTCGTGGAGTGCTTTGACGAGGAGCGCGACCCCTTCTTCTGGCAGCTCTCGGACCTCTCCTCGTTCCTGCACGATGGTTGGCTGCGACTCCCCGATCGGCCAGGGTTCGGCATCAGCCTGGACGCCGACTATGTCGAGCGCTGCACGGTCGACCGGCGCGTCACGGAGGACCGCAGCCGACCGCGGTAGTCCTGCCGCGTCAGCCGGCTGCGGCCGGCGCCAACCGCCAGCTGGCTCGTCGGATGCCGACGAAGGCCACGAGTCCGACCCCGGCCAGCGCCAGCGCGCTGACGAGCATGGCTGGCCTGACGCCGAGCGCGTCGGCAAGCCCGCCGGAGAGGAGTGAGCCGAAGAGGCCGGAACCCTGGAAGACCGTGACCCACAGGCCCATCACCCGCCCGCGCAGGGCGTCCGGGGTCGCCGAGTGGACCGACACCAGCGCGTTCTGGGCAAGGGTCGATCTGAGCAGCCCCCAGCAGGAAGGCGAGCACGAAGACCACGGCCGCCGAGCCGGCCAAGGCGATGCCTCCGACCAGGCCGGCCATGGCCAGGGCACCGACGATGAGCCAGGGTCGCCGGTCGCCGTGGGCGAAGGTGGTCACCAGCAGTGCCGCCGTGAGGGCGCCCGCGCCGGCAGCCCCCAGGAAGGCACCGTACCCCTCGGCCCCGACACCGAGCTCATCCCTGGCGTAGATGGGCGCGAGCGTCGAGAAGGTGGACATGCCGAACATGCCGGCGGCCAGGATGAGCAGCAGGCACCACAGCACCACCGGCTCACCCAGCGCGAAGGCCGCCCCACCACGCAGGTCGGCGAGGATGCTGTGGCTGCGATCGACTCGCTGGCGGCCGTGCTCGCGGTAGCGGTCCATCCACAGGAAGGAGAGCACCACGACCAGTGAGGCCAGGCCAGCGAAGACGAAGGGGGATGCAGCGCCGATGGTTGCGATCATGATGCCAGCCACCAGCGGGCCGACCAGGCGCGTGCTGTTCCAGGCCGTGGCATGGAGGGAGGCGGCGCTGGAGACATCCCGTACAGGGACCAGCTCGGTCATGTACGCCTGCCGGACGGGGACCTCGATGGCGATGACGAGTCCCAGGCTGAGCGAGGCGGAGGCCACGATGGGCAGCGTCTGGAGGTCCAGGACGACAAGGGTGGCGACGAGAACGGCCAGCCCTGCCGCGAAGAGCTGCGCGCCGACGAGCACGTTGCGGCGGTCCACGCGGTCGGCCATGACCCCGCCCAGTGGGCCGACGAAGAGCGTGGGCAGGTAGAAGGCAGCGCTGACGATGCCGATCTTCGGCAGCGCTGGCCCCGAGCTCCACGGCCAGCCACGGGATGGCCACGAGGGGCATCCACATGGCCAGCCCGCGCAGGAGCATGCCCACGAAGTAGATCCGAAAGCCGGGGTAGCGAAGGGCCCGGAAGCCACGCAGGCGCCCACGGATCGGCGCGGACGGGGCGTGACGGCTCGCTCTGCGGCGACTCCCCCGGTCCCGTCGCGTCCGTCAGCGCCGGCTCGGCTGGAGTAGCGGGCGTGCCTGACATGGAATGCACCCACTCTACGCCGCTCCAGCCATCAGGCATCGAGCCGACCGGCCCGACCTGGCAGGTCTACTCGCCCGCGGCCAGCTCCACGGTGGCCTTGATGGCATCGGTCCTGCCGGCCAGGTGCCGCGCGATGGCGCCAGCATCGAAGCCGTGGATGCGATCGGTGATGAGCTCGGCCAGCCAGCCGCGCGTGCTCGCCTCCGCCTCCGCCCGCGCGATGGTCGCCACTGCCGCGGCATAGTCGTCCCAGGCGGCCGCGGCGCTGCCGACGATGACGCGGTTGTAGAGCACCACGGCCTGGTTGAGGCGGGCCATGTCCACCTGCAGCGGCATGGCTCCCGGGAGTGACGCTGAAGAGCGCCAGCACCCCGTTGGGTGCCAGGGCCGCGACGGCCGGCTCGACCAGCTGCGGCGCCCCGGAGCCCTCGAACACGATGTCGAATGGGCCGGACCGCCTGGTCAGCTCGGCCAGGTCCGCGTCGGAGGCACTGCTGTAGCGGGCGCCGATGCGCTCGACGAGCTGGCTGTTCCGGTACGGCGCACGACGGCGAGCATAGGTGGTCACGTCCAGGCCGCGCAGGCGCAGCGCGAGCGAGGCCAGCAGGCCGATGGTGCCGGCCCCGGTGACCAGGGCCCGGCGCGGCTCCCACAGTCCCAGTCGCGCCTGCACCTGGTCCGCCTGGCGCAACGACTTGGTGATGCAGGAGAGTGGCTCGGTGAGGATGGCCACCGCCTCCAGGTCGTCGGGCACCGGGACCAGGTAGCGTGCCTCGACCACGACCTCCTCGGTCATGAAGCCGTGGGCACGGCTGATGCCGGTCTCGATGAAGATGTCATCGCTGGAGAGGTCGGGGCGGCCGATGCGATCGTAGGCGCTGTCGCCGGGGCGGCGGATGGTGATGACGACCAGCTGGCCCGGCGCCACCTCCCCGGTCGCGCCCGGGCCGACCTCCAGGACGCGCCCCAGCGATTCGTGGCCGAGGATGAGGTGGTCGGCGCCTTCGGGGGCGCGGCCGTACTCGCCGGCGGCGAGGTCGGCATCCGTGCCGCACAGGCCGGTGCGGATGATGCGCACGCGCACGCCGCGACCGCCAGGCACGTCCTCCAGGCGCGGCCGGGGCACGTCGCGCAGATGGATGGAGCCGGCCACGCCCGGCCGGATGGCGATGGCTTTCATGAGCGCTCTCGAACTGGCGCCCGCGCGGGCTCATCTCGGCCGCCATCGGCGCCGGGCTCATCTGGCGCGCGCTCGCGCCAGCCGTTGCGGCCGAGGACGCAGTCCGGCGGTCATGGTCCTCATCGCCGACGATGATGGCCAGCCGTCACGGTCGAGTCAAGGCTCCGTCCGAGGGAACGAGACGGGGGTCGATCGCAGCATCGGTCACCGGCGCAAGTACCGGCGCCGGCACCGGCACCAGCGGTGGCCAGCCACCGGCGCCTGCACCAGCAGCAGCCCTTCCCACGGCCGCTGCGGACTTGGCCAGATGCCAACCCGGGTAGCACGGGGCGATGTGGCGGGTGAGATCCGCGGGTCGGAGACCAGCCGCGACGGCAAACGGCAGGTCGGCCCTGCGCCGGCCGAGCACGAACGCGCATCGCTGCCAGAGCCTGCCGCCCCAGGAAGTCGGCCCGGCGCTACCCGGAGTGGCATCTGGCCACATGGCCGGCCTGGCTGAGGGCAGCCACCAGCCACGCCAGCCCGGGTCGCCGCCCGCCACGGCCCCAGGCGGATTTCGAAACGGGCGACGGAACCACTCCGCCGCCCGTGTTCGTGAGCTTCCAGGGAGCCTCACATCCCCGGAAGTGCGATGCCCGTGGGAACCGTGTTCGCTAGTAGGCCTCCAGGTAGCGGTCGAGCTCCCAGCCGGTGACCTGGGTGCGGTACTCGTCCCACTCCTCGCGCTTGGCCTCGATGTAGTGGCTGAAGACGTGGTCACCGAGCGCCTCGGCGATGACCTCGTCCTTCTCCAGCTCCTCGATGGCCTCGCCCAGCGAGCCGGGCAGCTCGGTGATGCCCTTCTCGAGGACCCGCTCGGGCGTCATCTCGAAGAGGCTCTCCTCGACCGGGTCGGCCAGCTTCATGCCCTTTTCGATGCCGTCCAGGCCGGCCGCGAGCATGGCCGAGAAGGCCAGGTACGGATTCGCGGTGGGGTCCGGGCAGCGCACCTCGATGCGCGTGGCTTCGATGGAGCGGCCGGGCGACACCTTGGGCACGCGGATGAGCGCGGAACGGTTGGTGCGGCCCCAGGTCAGATAGGTGGGCGCCTCGTAGCCGGGCACCAGCCGTTTGTAGGAGTTGACCAGCGGCGCGAGGATGGCGCTCATGGCGCGGGCGTGAGCCAGCACGCCGGCCATGTAGGACTGCGCCAGCTTGGAGAGGCCGTACTTGCTGCGCGGCTCGGCGAAGGCGTTCTTCTGCTCCTCGATGGACCACAGGCTCTGGTGCGTGTGCATGCCGGAGCCGTTGATGCCCTCGATGGGCTTGGGCATGAACGTGGCGTAGAGGCCGTGCAGGTTGGCGATGGCCTTCAGGGTGAACTTGAAGGTGATGGCGTTGTCCGCGGTGGTCAGGCCGTCGCTGTACTGGAAGTCGATCTCGTGCTGGCCGTAGGCGACCTCGTGGTGAGCGGCCTCCACGCGGATCCCGAACGCCTCCAGGGCGTTGACCATGTCGCGGCGCACGGCCTGGGCGAGGTCGGTGCTGAAGTCGAAGTAGCCGCCGGTATCGTGCGGCAGCGGTCGGATCCTGCCCTCGGCGTCCTTTCGGAAGAGGAAGAACTCCAGCTCCGGGCCGGCGTTCCAGATGTAGCCCATGTCCCTGGCGCGGGCCAGCTGGCGCTTGAGCACGCCGCGGGGGTCGCCCACGAAGGGCTGTCCGTCGGGCGTCATGACATCGCAGATGACGCGCGCCGTGCCGCGGCTGCCCAGCGGCCCGACACCCATCTCGCCCTGCTGCCACGGGATCTCAGCGAACGTGCTCATGTCCGGAGCCAGCCACTGATCGGACTCGGCGATACGGGTGAAGCCCTCGATGGAGGAGCCGTCGAACCAGGTCCCGTGCTCCAGCGATTCCTCGAGCCGGTAGAGCGGGATGGTGATGCCCTTGACGATGCCGAGCAGATCGGTGAACTGCAGCTCGACGAAGCGGATGTCGCGCTCCCTGGCGACCTGGATCTTGTCGAGCGGATCGTTCGATGCGACTTCGATGACCAATGGTGGCTCCTCTCCTGGCGTGCGACAGGCCCGCCTGTGACGTGGGTGCGGGCGCACAGAAACGGACTGCACGGCCATCTCCGAGTCTAGGACCCGACTCGGCCCGGTAGGTTGCCCCACGGTTACACGTGGGGTGCGGTCCCCGGACGATTTGCAAGGCAGGCCGCTCGATGCGCAGCATCCGTGACGAGGCGCTCGCCCACGCGAGTGCCCGGGCCGGCCGTCGTGGCCGACCCGGGCAGTCTCCGAATCGAACGAAGCGCGAGCGCTTACTCAGTGGCCTCGTCCGGACAGATGTCGTTCTCGCCGACCTGCGAGCCGGCGTCCTCGGCCACGGACAGGTTGGTGCCGCAGCCACAGACGGTGTTGCCCTCGACGACGGCGTGGCCTGGCTCCCGACGGCGATGCCGCGACCGGTGACATCCTCGATGGTGTTGCCGGTGATCAGATGGCGAACCGCCGCTCACCGTGATGCCAGCGAACCCTCCGCGAATGCTGTTGCCCTCGATGGCGCCACCCTGGGTCGTGCCCCAGACGACGGCCATGCCGTGTCGACGAACTCGTTGTCCTCGACGATGGCCGTCGAGCCGGCCCACATGACCGAGACGCCGATGTCCGTAGTCGGTGATGGTGTTGCCCGGCCACGACGGTGCTGGCGGAGTCGCTGCCGTGATGGCCATGTCCGTGGCGATGCTCGATGCCACCGGCCGTGAAGACGTTGCCCTCGATGAGGGCGGTGATCCCGCCCGACGCGATTGATCGCTACTCGCCTCGAGGAAGGTGTTGTCCCGGACGGTGGCCTCAGCCGGGGCCTCCGAGCGTCAGGTCCACGCCGTGATGGTGTTGCCCTCGAAGGTGGGTGACCGTACCCGTGCTATCGGTGAACAGGTCACCGCCCATCGCAGCTACGCCTGGCAGGCACGGCCGGCTGCGACCTTCGGCGCATCGCGATCGTCCACGTCAGCCTCCGCGGCGCCAGCGATGGCCAGGTCCTCGAGCTGCGGGGCACCGCCCGTCACCAGAACGGCGACGGAGTCGACCGGGGCGCCGGACGGCACAGGCTCAGGCCCTGAGGGTCGCGTCGGTGTCTCTCGGACCTGATCGGTCACGTAGACGAGGACTCTCCGTCGAGGTCCTCGGTGCGGTCCGCCCTCCTGGAAGGTGATGACGATGTCCTCGCGGGGACCATCGCCCGCGACGGTGATGTCCTTGTCGATGACGAGGGCCTCGGCGTACTCGCCGGGCTTGACGAGCACGGTGTCGCCGTCGGAAGCAGCGGCGACGGCCTCGCCGATGGTGCTGAAGTCGCCCGAGCCGTCGGCGGCCACCACGTGGGTGGCACCGGCCGGCGCACCGGGAACGACCCCTGCTCCGGGATCGCCCCGCGGGACGACGAGGGTCGCGGCGAGCGCCAGCGCGGCCAGGCTCGCGGCGACGGTGGTGAGGCTGAACATGAGTCGGTTCCTCCCGGTACGGTGTCAGACGGACCGCCGCGGTCATCGGCGCTGCGCATCGCGCCGCCACCGCGGCCGAACCACCGCCCCAGCCACCGGTGTCGCTGCTGGGGGTCTCGGCGACTCGATCGAGCGCCACCTCCAGGCTGGCGCGCGTCGGTTCCACAGCGCGGTCGTCCAGCCAGGTGCGGACGATGCGGTCGAGCTCCTTGTTCGTGTTCATCGCGCGCTCTCCGCTGAAGCGTGGCTGTCGGGGACGCGGGCATCAGCCTCCAGCGCGGCACGCAGCGCCGACATGGCCCGATGGAGTCGCGAATGGGCCGTCCCGGTGGGGATGCCCAGCACCTCGGCCACCTTCTCGAGTGGCAGATCGAGGTAGTGGTGCAAGACCACCACGGCCCGCTGCTCCATGGGTAGCCTGCGGAAGCCGCGTTCCAGCTGGTCGCGATAGATGACCCCGGAGAGCGCGAGCCGCAGCGCCAGCGTCGGGGTCGTGGTCGGCCTCCAGGCCGGGCAGCCAGCGCCGGGTCTTGCGGGCCTCGCCATAGCAGCAGTTGACGAGGATGCGATAGGACCAGGCCTCGAAGCGCGCCGGCTCGCGCAGCTGGGGCAGGTTGCGCCACATGCTCACGACGGCCTGCTGGGTGGCGTCCTCGGCCAGGTCCAGGTCGGCCAGGATGTTCTGCGCGACCCGATGCAACCGGCTGTAGCTCGACGACGCCAGCGCCGAGAAGGCTTCCCGGTCACCGCCCTGCGCACGAACCACCAGCGACGTATCCATCCCCACTTCGGTCTCCGCGTCATCCGTTTCGCGTCGCCCTGCGACGCTTCACACCCAGATGACGCTGCTCAGAGGTCCTGTTGTCCATCTTGCAGCCCGATTCTCGCGCTTGTCCAGCCAGCGCCCACGAACCGCCCGGCACGCCGGTCCGTGACCGTCGAGGGCGCGACAGACCGTCGGTCGCTGCACTGGGAAGCAAGACACCGCACGCGTATGGCCGGCCGTGTGCATGCGAGTGCAGTCCGCGGCCAGTTCCGGGCGAAGCTCTGCGGCAGGGCGACTGTACGCCTCCCGGTCAGGGCTGCCGGTCTCCTCGGCCTGGCCGGTCCAGGTTCGCCCGGCCTGAGGCAGCGCGGCTCGTGCCGCACCGATCAGGTGTCAGCGGCCCGGTGGACCCGATCCACTCGTCGACTGCCGCCGGTGGCCCGGAGCACGGCGTCGCGCAGGCGCTCGAATTCGCCATCGCGGTCCACGTAGCGGTCGGCCAGGAAGGCCAGGCCGACCCGGTCACCCTCGAGCGCGCCCACGCGCGTCGGCGCGGGAAGTAGAAGGTCAGCACCAGGCCCGCGATAAGCAGCCCGAAAGCCAGCCAGATGATGGGCTGACCCGGGTCGTTCTTGATGACCATGCCCGTCCACGCGCCGATGCCGGCCCAGCTGATGCTGTGCCCCGCCGTCACCTCCGGGTCCGTGGTGACACCGACGGGGATGGTGGCGAGGAAGAGCGTCGCGTTCTCGCCGCTGACCGGATCCGCCGACCCCACGCCCTGCAGGACCAGCTGCGAGGCCCCATCGGCCCCTTCATTGAGCACCGCCACGAGGCCCACCGGCGCCCCGGGAATGGTCATGAAGCCCTGCGGACGGCCCAGCAGCTCATCATCGAGCAGCAGCGGGCCATCCCAGACGAGCGCACCGGCGGCGTCATGGATGGTCAGCTCCGCCGCGGGCCCGAAGGTGTTCTGGTGGAAGACGTAGCCGTCCACCGTGAGCGGGTCGTTGACGCGGATGGTCTTGCGCGCCACTTCCTGGCCATCGCGGTAGACGGACAGGTCGGTGCTGAAGTCGACGAACGAACCATCGGCCCGCTGCGGCGCGGAGAATTCCCGGTTCTTGACCAGCAGGTTGCCCGGCGTGCCGATGGGCTTGACCGGGGCAGTCTGGCCCTCGCCCACGAAGACCACGGTCTCGAAGCCGGCCGCCACCGTGACGGCGCCGCCCGCCAGGAAGAGCACCAGTCCGGCATGTGTCAGCAGCGTGGCCAGCTTCATGTACTGGTTGCGATCGCCGTAGACGAAGGTGGCGCCGTCGGCCTGGACCACCCGCTGGCGGCGGAAGTGACGGGCGCGAAAGGCCCGCTGCACCGCGGCCTCGGTGACCGAGGATCAGGCCTGGCCGACCCGCCACTGGCCGCCACCAGGTCGATATGCCCGCGGTGGTCACGGCCCGGATCGAAGAAGGCCTCCGGCTGCTCCACGCGGACCTCGTGCGCCCCTCGCCACAGGCGTGGCGTCCGGTCCAAGGTGCAGCAGATGATGCTGATGACGAGTACCGCCATGAGCAGCAGGAACCAGGGCGCGGAGAAGACGCTGAAGAGTCCGAGCCTATCGAAGGCGTCCACCAGGAACGAGCCGAGGGGCAGGCCCAGCGGCGCGATGGGGTCCCAGGCGCGGTGCATGGCCGCCAGCTCGGCGGCATAGCGCGCCGGGTCGTCGGCAGCGGTCACCGGGAACTGGCGCACGCAGCGTGCCCACCAGGCCGGCCAGCGCCAGGAGCAGGATGAGGATGACGGCGAAGCGCACATCGGTCAGCAGCCGCCAGGCAGCGGCGCCCATCCGTGCCAGCACCATCTCCTAGGCGGTGACGCCGGCCTCCACGGCCGCGGACAGCGCCTGGTCCACGTCCACCACCAGGTCGTCGATGTCCTCCAGCCCCACGGAGATGCGCACCAGGCCCGGCGGGATGCCCGTCGCCGCCAGCTCCTCCTCGCTCAGCTGCCGATGCGTGGCCGTGGGCGGATGGACCGCGTAGGTGACGACGCTGCCGAGCGTGGCCGTGACCGGCGGGATGCGCAGCGCATCGATGAAGGCGGCAGCCGCCTCCCGCGCCCTCAGGTCGATGGCCAGCATGCCGCCGCCGGCTCGCAGCTGCCGCGCCGCCACCTCTGCCTGGGGGTGACTGGGCAGGCCCGGGTAGGTCACCGAGCGGACAGCCGAATGCGCCGCCAGCCCCCTGGCCAGCGTCAGCGCCGACTGGCTGTGCCGGTCCATGCGCACATGCAGCGTCTGCAGGCCGCGCAACACCAGGAAGGCGCTGAAGGGCGCGGCGATTCCGCCGGTGTCGATGCTCACCCCGCGGATGGCCTCGATGAGTCCGCGCCGCCCGGCCACCACACCGGCGATGACGTCCGAATGGCCGCTCAACCACTTGGTCGCCGATTCGACGACCACGTCCACGCCCAGCTCCAGGGGCCGGCAGAGGTACGGCGAGGCGAACGTGTTGTCGACCACGAACGTGGCGCCGTGCGCATGCCCAAGCTCCGCCAGGCGCGACAGGTCAGCCACCACGATGGTCGGATTGGAGATGGTCTCGGCATAGAGCAGGCGCGTGGGGGCGGCAGCCAGCGCGGCCTCGACCGCCCCGAGGTCGGTGGGATCGACGTACACGACCTCCACCCCGAGGCGCGCGAAGACGTTGCTCATGAGCGCACGCGTGCTGCCGTACACGGCCCGCGTGCAGACGATGCGGTCACCGGCGCGGACCAGCGAGAGGATGGCGGCGTGGATGGCCGCCATCCCGGAGCCGAACGCGAAGCCCGCCTCAGCACCGTGGAGCTCCGCGAACGCGGCGCCGAGGGCATCGGCGGTGGGGTTCTCGATGCGCGCGTAGGTGTAGCCCGCCTTGCGGAAGCCGACCAGCTCGGCGTAGTCGTCCACGTCCTGGGCGTGGAAGGTGGCCGACTGGTAGATGGGGACCGCCGCCGGCCCCTGCTCCACCCTGGGCACCCGCGTGGCGGCCTTGATGGCACGCGTCCCGAAGCCGCGCTGCGGCTGGCCGGACTGCTGCTCGTGGTGGGCCATCGCCAGACTGTACATCGGCCGACGCGGCGAGCCGTCTGTGGGCGTCCGTGGACGGCTGGGCCTCTCTAGCTGTTCGGTCGCTCCGGGGGCTCCCAGGGCTCGATGGGCAGCGCGATCCAGGGACGCTCGCCGCTGCTGCGGATCTCTTCGCTGCGGCTGGGAGAGCGGCCGGGGTTGCCGCCACTCGCCCGGAGATCGGCCGCAGGTCGCTGCTGTGGCGCTTCGGGCGGACGGGGCTCAGCCGCCTGACCGGGTTCGAACGCAGGGCGTCGCGGTGGCGCTGGCGCGACATCACCGGTCCGGGTCAGCCAGGGTCGGTCGGGCGGCATGGCGTCCGCACGGGTGGCCGGCGCCTCGACGGCCGGGGTCCCTTGAGACTCGGGGCTACGGGGCGGGATGGAGCTGCGGGGCGGGCCCGGAGCGGGTGACGGTGCCCGGGTCCCTTCGGTCGTCGGCTCGATGGTGACGGGCACCGCACCCCACGGCGCTGGGTCGCCACCGGTCCGCACGTCCTGGGCCGGAGCGGTCGGCAGCTCCGCGATGGCATCGCCCTCGACCTCGATGTCGATGGCCGTGGCTATCCGCTCGGTGCGCGTCTGGTAGCCCACGATGCGGTTCTTGCCACGGCGCTTGGATTCGTACATGGCCACGTCCGCGGCGGCGACCAGTTGCTCGATCGTCCGGCCATCGTCCGGATACGTCACCAGCCCCACCGAGACGGTCGAACGGACGTTGCGGTCCGCCGCGCGCAGTGTCACGGCGGCGATATCGCGGCGCAGCTTCTCGCCCACCACGTAGCCGCCCGCAGCATCGGTCTCCGGCAGCAGGATGACGAACTCGTCACCGCCGTAGCGAGCCGCTGCGTCGGTGAAGCGGATGGTCTGACGGATGGTGTCCGCGACGGCGCGCAGGAGTCGGTCGCCCCACTGGTGGCCGAAGGTGTCGTTGACCGGCTTCAGATCGTCCAGGTCCAGCATCAGCATGGTGAAGCCGCGACCCATGCGATCGGAGCGGCGGATCTCCTGCTCCATGGTGGTGAAGAAGAAGGCCCGGTTGTAGAGGCCCGTCAGGCCGTCGAACCGGGACGCTCGCAGGGCCTCATCCCGGGCGTGCCGCTGGGCCCGCGATGCTGCGGTAGCGATGTCCGCCAGCAGCACCAGCGCGACGGCGTTGAAGCCGACCCAGGCCAGCGCCTGGGCATCGATGGGCGACGCGATGGCATCGACGATCCCGACCAGCGCCACGGTGGCCGAGGCCAGCAGCGCGATGGCCAGTGGAGCTCGACCCTCGGTCGAGAGCGCCGTGCCGGCCACGACCAGGAAGTAGCCCACGAAGAAGGGGCTGCCGGCTCCGCCCGTGAGCGCCGTGAGCAGGCCCAGGAAGACGACCGCGCCGATGCCCTCGACCGGCCGGCGCCAGCGCCCCAGTGCGGCGGGCGGGACCAGGTCCATGAAGAGGACCACCAGCAGGGTGCCCACCGCGAGCAGCGTGAAGATGGCCGGCTCGGTGTCTGCCCAGGCGTCAGTAAGCGCCACCACCACGGCCACGGCAGCGAGATAGAGGAAGGCCACCACGCGCGCCACCTGGCGGGTACTGGTGGGCGAGATGAGAGCGGACGAGGCCCGCGGGTTGCCACCACCGGCTGTCACGGCGCGGTGCGTCCCGGCGGGCGCAGCGGCGGCGGTGTTGGCACGGGGCAGGTCCGGGGGGCCATCATCGTGGTCGCGCAGGCCGGTCGTGGCGATCTCGCCCGCTGCTCCCGACCCCTCCCGGCGGCCCGTGTACGCCGTCGCATAGGCCACCGTCACTGCCACGGCGGCGATGACGATGAGCCCGACGATGAGCAGGACGATCTGGTCTACGGACACGCGCTACCCCATGACCCGCGCTGGCAGGTGCGGCCGTGGTGCGGCAGGTTCTTGCACCACAAGTACTCGCTCACGCTGGCCGAATGGTACTGCCCTGCCCTACCCCGCCGCCCCTGCTCGTGACTGCTAGTGTGGACGGCAGGCAACGTCAGCCCCAACGAGGTAGCCATGAGCGAGATCACCCGTTCCGAGCAGGCCTGCCCGGTCTGCCTGCAGCACACGCTGGCCATCGACGAGCCCCCGCGCATCGATGTCATGGGCATCCAGCTCTACTCGGACATCGTGGGCATGGGTGACCTGAGACAGGAGGGAACGGTCGGGATCGTCTGCCTGAACTGCGGCACTCGCTGGCGGGACAAGGCTGCCTTCGACCGCGGCGATCCGGAACCCGAGGCCGAGGCTGCGGGGATCGACGGCCTGGACCAGCTGGGGCCCGAGGGCACCCCGTCTGACGACGGCGAGGATGGTGACGACGCCGACTGAGGCACGAATCCCCTTCTGGGGTCGGGGGATCCGGCACGGCGCCCTGCCGAACGGAACCGATCGACACCCTTCGGGCGGAGCCTGTTCGGTGGCCGCCACGATCTCGGCAGCCTCGGCGGGCTGTCCACCGAGCCGGTCCGTGCTTCACGTTCGAACCGTTCGGTACACCGTGCGGCCTGGACCGCTCCCGTCGGCGGTGGTGGTCAGCGGCCGCGCTGGCCCCAGTAGGACATCAGCACCAGGCTGATGGTGGCGGCGGCGGCGAGCAGGACGGCGAGCAGCCATTCGCCCCGGGACGCGAAGGCGAGCACGCCGGCCCCGAAGACGACGGTCTCCACCGCCAGCCGCTGCGGGTCAGGCAGGCGACGTGAGGCCTTGGGCGCCACGAAGAGCCCCCAGATGGCGATGGCGGCGGCCGGTGCCGCGAGGCCCATCACGACCCGGACGAGCAGCTCACCCGATGTCGCGACCCCCCACAGGAAGAGTGCCACCAGCACGACGAGCTCGAGGATGAAGCGAAACACCAGGTTGAGGTTGCGCATCGAGCGCTCGTTCATGGGGCGCTGCCCCCCGCTCCCTCGCGGGCTTCGGAAGCCCGGCTCTCTGCCTCAAGCTTGAGCAGTCGCAGCCAGGCGTGCACATCCCGCCGCAGCTGGCGGCCGAAGTCGGCGCCTGAAGAGCCAGGCGATAGGGCCGGTCATCGCACCGTCGACCGTGACCAGGCAACCGTCCGGTCGTGGCTCGATGCGCCAGACCTGCCGATGCCCAAGACCCAGCAGTCGACCCGACCAGGTCAGCCTGCGTGGCGCATCCACGTCGAGCAGGAGGCAGGACATCGTCCCCGGGCCCGTCGCGAAACGGAGGTGCGCGCCGACCTCCAGCGCGCCATCGATGACCGCATCGCGGACGCCGGGATTCCAACTGGGCCAGCCTCCGACGTCGGCCAGCACGGCCCAGACATCACGGTCGCTCGCGGCGACCTCGGTCTCGGCGTGCGCACTCACCGGCCTCCTGGCTTCAGTCTCGTCCACGTTCGCGATGCTACCGCGAGCAGCTCGAGGCGCGGCACGACAGAGTGAGCGGGCGGCAAGAGTCGAAGAAGATGGTCGGGGTGGCGGGGATCGAACCCGCGACCTCATGCTCCCAAAGCATGTGCGCTACCTCTGCGCTACACCCCGACGAGGTTCGTGCGTGGATAGGGTACACAGCGCGGCTCTCGAGCCGGTAGCGGAGGGCCTACAGCGCTCGAATAGCACGATAACGCGACACGGGCCGTTCTCCTCTGGCGCCGCTGGGAGACTCGTGTTGGAGTAGCGAGGGGGTACGCGCCTTCGCGGCCCATCTGCGGAAACTCTGTAGCACAACGGCCTCGCGACGCATCTACTCGCGACGCATCTATAGGACATGAACCCTCAGGCGATGGGCGGTCAGGTCGTCGCCTCCACGATCGCGCTCGCGGGGGCCGGCGACGAGGCGGCCTTCGCACGACTGGTCGCGACCTACCACGCCGACATGGCCCGGGTGGCCTAGGTAGCCTGTGGCGACCGGGAACCGGCCGAGGATGCGCATCTCCTCAACGTGGAGCTCCAGCACGCCCGTCGCCGGCGTGGCACCCGTCCAGTGTCCGATGGACTGGTGCAGGCACCGTCCGCTAGCATCCATGTGGTGCAGCCTGATCATGTAACGGGTGAACGTCGTCCGGTCACGGCCTTGTTCGTCGACGTCGTCGGCTCGACGAGCCTCGCAGAGGCGATGGACCCCGAGGACTGGGCCATGACCATGGAACGCGCCATGGCCATCATGACCAGCGCTGTGGAGCGCTACGAGGGCTGGGTCGCGTCGCACACCGGCGATGGCTTCATGGCCCTGTTCGGTCTGCCCTCGGCCCACGAGGACGACCCCGCCCGGGCGGTCAGCTCCGCCATCGAGATGGTCGGCAGCATCGACACGTTCGCCGCGGAGCTGCGACCCCAGGGCATCGAATTCCAGATCCGGGTCGGCATCAACAGCGGCGAGGTCGTGGTGCGCGACACCGCCGCGGGCGGCACCACCCGGGACTCACGCATCTACGGCGACACGCTGAACGTGGCCGCGCGGATGCAGTCGGAGGCCCGGCCCGGCGGCATCATGATCACCGGCGAGACGTACAGCCGGGTGAGCGGCGCGATCGAGAGCCGCCACGTCGGCCCCGTGAGCGTCAAGGGCAAAGCCGAACCGGTCGAGGCCTACGAGGTCCTGGGCCGTACGGGCATCCTCAGATCGGTACGCGGCGTGGCCGGTCTCAGCAGTCGAATGGTGGGGCGGGATGCCGAGCTGGCGCAGCTCGTAGCCACCCTCGCCCCCGTGCGTGGCGGCATCGGCCGCATGGCTCTGGTCGTGGGCGAGCCGGGCATCGGCAAGAGCCGCCTGCTGCGGGAGTTGCGCGATGTCGCGGAGGCCGACGGCTTCGGCTGGGTCGAGGCCCGCACGGTCAGCTACGGCCGCAACCTGCCGCTGCACCTGGCCATCGACCTGGTCCGCGCGCTGCTGGGCCTGCCCGAACCGCTCGAGAGCATCCCCGCCGACGAGGCCAGCGAGAAGCTGGCACGCCGACTCGACGATCTGGTGGGCGGAGACGCCGCGGAGTTCGGTCCCATCCTCAGCCACCTCCTCTCGCTGCCGCTGGACGCGGCCGGCGAGGAACGGCTGGCGAACATGGAGCCGCGCACGCTGCAGCTCCGCTACACGGAGTCCATCTCGAGTCTCATCGCGGGTGCGGCGCGGACCCAGCCCGTGGTCATGGTCTGCGACGACGTGCACTGGACCGATGACGCCTCGGTGGCACTCCTGCTGCCGCTCGTCCCGGCGCTGTCTACCATGCCCGTGCTGTGGGTGGTGGCCAGTCGCGCAGAGCGCGAGGTGCCGGGCTGGCAGCTCATCGGGGCAGCCGGGGACGCATTCGGCGAGGCCCTGGTCGACCTTCGCCTCAAGCCGCTGGGGGCCGAGGACGGCGAGCGCCTGGTGGCGAACCTGCTGGCCATCGATTCCCTGCCGGCCGCCACCCGGGCCATGATCCTGGCGCGGGCCGAGGGCAACCCGCTCTTCGTCGAGGAGATCGTGCGCATGCTCATCGACCGCGAGGCTATCGAGTTGCGGGACGGCCGCTGGACCGCGACCGCCAAGGTCGTCGATGTCGAGATCCCCGAGACGCTGCACGGCCTGCTCCTTGCCCGCATCGATCGCCTGCCCAGCGAGGCACGCCGGGTCCTGCGCGTAGCCTCGGTCATCGGCCGCACCTTCCCCGTCAGCGTGCTCGACCAGATCGTGAAGGAGCCATCGTGACGACCGGGTCAGGCGGGGGCATCGGGCGTGAGCTGAGTCTTCTCGAGGGCGCCGGGCTCATCGCGCTGGCCGCCTCGATGCCTGAACTCGAGTACCTCTTCCGTCATGCCCTCATCCAGGACGCGGCCTACGAGTCACTGCTCAAGCAGGAGCGGCGCTCGCTGCACATCCAGGTCGCGGAGACGCTGCTGGCGCTGTATGGGGACCACCGCGACGACATGGCGCCCGTGCTCGCTCACCACTTCGAGCGAGCCGAGGATCGCGCCCGAGCCATCGAATACCTGGCGCTCGCCGCTCGCCATGCCCGCTCACGGTTCGCCCGGCACGAGGCCGTCGACTTCGCACGGCGGGCGCTTGCCCTGCTGGCCGACGACGACTCCATCGACACGCCGGCCCGGCGCCTGCGGGCCGAGCTTCGCTACCTTCAGGCCGAAGCCGGTGGCGACTTCGTGCCGCTCGATCAGACCGTGGCGCTTCTCGAAGCGGTGATCGCCGATGGCGAGATCCTGGAAGACCCGGCGATGTCGGCACGGGCCTACCTTGAGATCGGCGTGACTCGCGCGCTCAGTGGCGAACAGTATCGCTCCAGTCCAGAGCTGGCGACGGCGCTGCGGCGAGCCACCGAACTTGCCGAGGCGAGCGGGTCACCCGAGTTGATAGCCATGGCCGTCGCGGCCACCGGGCAGGCCCACTATGCGTCCGGCGAGTTCGCCGAGGCCATCGAGTCATGGGAGCGGGCCATCCCGACCCTCATCGAGTCCGGCCAGCCCTACATCGCCTCGGTGGCCGCGGGACAACTGGGTACGGCCTACGGCCATCTGGGCGAGTTCGAGAAGGCCGTCGAGTGGACGGACCGAGGCTACGAGCTCGGCGTTCTCAGCGGCGATCCCAACGCCAGCCTCGACGCCGACCTGGCGCGCGGGATCGTCGAGGGCATCCGGGGCGATTCGACCGCCGCCATCGAGTACGCCACCAAGGCCATCTCGGTCGCCGACCGGGTCGGCAACAAGGCCTGCGCCATGGTCGGCCACGGCGTCATCGGCGAGCAGCACCTGCGCGATGGCGACGCGGCCCAGGCGGCCATCGCCTTCGAGGCCAGCGCGGACCTGGCCGTGTTCTGCCAGTTCATGCCGGTCAAGATCGAGCAGACCGAGCTACTGCTGCAGACGGCCCGGGCCCGGTCGGGCGTCGGCCGCGTCGAGTTCGAGCGCTACGAGCGCGCCCTCGAGCTGGCCCGCCAGTTCGGTGACCGGCTGGCCGAGGCTGAGCTCTACGAGCAGCGGGCTAGCGACCGCATCGCGGCTGGGCAGACAGAAGCGGCCGTCGAGGACCTCTCCAGGGCTGCGACCGTCCTCGACGAGCTCGGCGCGACCGCCCACCTCCAGCGGGTCCACGAGCTCCAGGCCAGCCTGTAGCCGCCTACCGAGGACTCGAGGCGGCTGCGCACCGTCGGGGTGTATCGGTGGCGACGGTCGTGCGCGACGCCAGTCGAGCCGGTCGTGCTCGCGAACCGCACAATAATCGAGGCCTTCACCGCTCCGGCCATCGCGCTCAGGACCCCGGAGCCTTCGCCGCAGAGCGCTCAGCGGCTCCCAAAGCATGTGCGCTACCGCTGCGCTACACCCCGACGAGTGTTCGTGCCTGACTAGGGTACACACGGCGCCCCGATAGCGACGCCGAGGGACCTACAGCGCTCGAACCGCACGATAACCCTTGGGCGTTCGAGGTCGTACACCGTGACGGGCCTCACCGTCGCGGATCCAGGTCTCCCGTGCGACGAGCGGACTCAGACGTGCAGGAACTCGGGCTCGACGTGAGTTGGTTCACCCCGACTCACCCGGAAGTCGCAGCGCTGGCCGCCTTGCGCGATGGTCTCGGTGCGGTCGAGCCGCAGGCCCATCGCGGCGAACTGGGGATAGTCGATCCAGCAGAGATACGGGGCGTACTCGGAGGCACCTTCGCGGTCGAGGTACTTGACGGCCCCGCACTCGATACAGTCCAGCCGCATCCCGGAGTCGCTTCCGTCGCCTTCGACGATCTCGTACACCCAGTCGTCCGGGTAGCGGCGTTCCTGGCTGGTGGCAGCGATGCGTCTCCACATATCCACGCCTCTGCGGCTGAGGAAGCCTCGACCCTGCAAGCGCATCACCCAGCGCATCGGAACGCTCTTGTAGAAGGCCACCTCCCCGAGGTGGATGAGGCGGGCCGCTTCCTCCTCCGATGCCCCGCGGGCCCGGAGTGCTCGGTACATCGCCAGCTTGGCCGCGACCTTGACGAGGGTGATGGTCATGCTGTTCTCGCCACCGCCGATGTAGGGGATGTCCGGCAGCAGGACCTCGAAGCGCCCGAGCGCGTCCCTGGCGATGGCCTCCCCTGCCGCCTTGCCGTAGGCCTCGGCGAGAGGCTTCCGGAAGGGCCGGAAGTAGAACCTCGCCAAGCGCATGAGCCGACCCTTGTGCCTGACGTACCAGAACTCCGGGCCCATGCGCCGGACCTGCTCGACCTTGGCCGGCGAGGGAGCGGCTTCTCGACGGAGCTCGGACGGCAGCTCCTGTCCGCTGACCCAGGCCTCGACCGTGCGGATGTGCAGGTCGGGATCCGCCTTCTGCCAGCAGTGTCCGAGGCCGGGGACGTACCAGGCCTCGCCCCGGGGCATGACCTCGGCCAGGGCGGCGTTCATCGATCGGACGATGCTCTCCTTCTCGCCGGCGATGAGCAGGGCGGGGCTCGGCGCATCGAGGGCTGCGAACTCCCCGAAGCACTCCCCGACGACGCGCCCGAACTCCAGGCGTGATGCGACCCGCAGGTCCTCCGGGTCGTGGGTGTCGCGGAACAGCGCCAGGAGCGGGCGAGTGTGGATGAATGGCGCCATGGCAAGCATGCACAGACGCATGATCGCGCGGCCGATGCGCGGCGTGCCAAAGGGGGGTGAGCCGTCGATGACAGCCCGCTCGACGCGGTCGGGGTGGCGATCGAGCAGGGCGTGGATGTGCAGCCCGCCCGAGGAGATGCCCACGACGCTGGCGCGCTTGCGTCGGGACGCGCTCCTCGATGAGGCGGCCAGCAGGTCCGCCACGCGCTCCTTGGTCGCGGACCCGAGATGGTTGCTTCGCCCGAACCCGGGCAGGTCTGGCGCCAGGCAGTGGAAGCCAGGGAGCCTGTCCATGTGCTGACGCCACTCGCGGCTGCTCTGGCCGGCTCCATGGATGAAGACGATGGCCGGCGAGCCCGGGGTCCCGGACTCCTCGACATACAGGCCATCAGGAGAACGCTGCTCACTCATCTCGTCACCTCCTTGAACAGACACGAACATGGGCTTCACCGTTTCGGCCGAGCGAGGTGGCCGATGCCGACCTCGCGCGCGGCGGCCACCGCGGCCGCGACGCCATCGGTCCAGGGCTCCCCGTGGCCGGGCAGCAGCCAGCGCGCCTCGATCTCCTCGATGCTCGCCAGCGAGGCCAGCGCTTCGTCGGGATCGGCAGCGAAGGGACAGACCTGCGGACCACGGCGCTCGGTGATGACCGCGTCCGTGGCCAGCGCGTCACCCACGAAGAGGGCGTCGTGCCCCGGCGCATGGAAGGTGACGCTGCCGTGCGTGTGTCCGGGTGTGTGGATGACGCGCAGCGCGCCCGGCACGTCCAGCGTCGTGCCCGGGTCGAAGGTGCCGACCTCCGTCAGCGCCGTGGTCCGCATCCCGCCGTGACGCATGAGCCACAGCATGTAGTGCAGCAGGGAACGGAGCCTGCGCTCGCCCATGCCGGCGCTCGGGTTGCCGACCTGGCCGCGCGCGAGGGCCGCGTCGAGCTCGTGGATGCTGACGGGCACGTCGCGCTCGGCACGCAGTCGCTCGGCGAAGCCGATGTGGTCGTCGTGGCCGTGGGTCAGCACGAGCGCGCGGACGTCCTCGATCGTGCGGCCCATGGCCGCGAGCTCGGCCGTCAGGTCGCCGTAGTAGGCGGGCACGCCCGCGTCGATGATGGTGACCTCGCCGGCCTCCTCGAGGAGGTAGCAGCTGACGATCGCCTCGCCGAGTCGATGCAGGGATGGTGCCAGTCGCATCGGATCGCCCTCACACGCCGATCCAGCGGCTGGTCTGCCGCTCGGCGTCCGCTTCACCGCTGCTGCCGCCGCTTCATGCCGCGGGCCAGCAGCGCCTTCGAGAACACCGGCATCACCGAGACGTCGACATCGGTGAAGCCGGCCTCCTCCACCAGCCGCCTGCGCGGCGTCGTCGGTCCACTGCCACTGGCCCAACCGTCGACCACGGCCTCGGTCGCGCCTTCGGGCGTCCCCGCCTCGCCCATCGTGACCGCCATCCGACCACCCGGGCGCAGGACCCGGTGCATCTCCCGCAGCGCTGCCAACGGGTCGGGGAAGAACTTCAGGGCATTGACCGACGTGGCGACGCTGAAGCGGCCGTCCTCCCAGGGCAGAGTGGTCGGCATCGCCCTCGACGATCTCCGCGGTGCCCGCCGCGATGCGCTCGGCCAGCCGGCGGCGGGCCATCTCGAGCTGCAGCTCGGAGGCGTCGAGGCCGGCGACGTAGCGCACGTGCCCCGCGTGGTCGACGAACAGGGTCGCCGAGCCACAGCCGACGTCGAGCAGCTCATCCTCCGGCTGGAGGTCCAGCTCCGCGGCGATCACGTTGTGGAACGGCCGGCTGCTCCTCGGCATCAGCCTGACGCCGAGCCGTCCAGGCAGGCCGTGCGGTACCCCGAAGAATGAGATCCACCAGCTTCGGCGCAGACCCATCACACGTCCCCCCGAATGCGGGCCGGGTTCGCCAGTGGCTCGGCGTGGTCCTCAGCGGCCATGGTCGGCGGGCCACGCGTCGTCGCCTCCCGCTACTGACGATTATCCCGTGGCCGCCAAGCCGGGAGTCAGAGTCAGGCGGCTCGCTCGGACAGCCAGGCCATCAGCATCTGGAGTTCGCCGCGAATCACGCTCGCGAACCACACAATAATCGAGGCCTTCGCCGCTCGGCCCGCCATGCTCAGGACCCCGAGCCTTCGCCGCTTGAGCCTCAAAGGCTCCCAAAGCATGTGCGCTACCTCTGCGCTACACCCCGACGAGTTCGTGCGTGACTAGGGTACACAGCGAGGCTCTGTGGCGATAGCAAGAGCCAGCCACGAGCGTCCACGATCCGCGGTCTGCCCTTGGCGCGCCACGTAGCGTAGGATGTATCGTCCGTGGGGGTGATTATCGCGGGAGACTCACTTTGCCGCACCGTCCGACCTTGCTCCGCTCGATATCAGCCGCCGTCGTGCTCGTCCTCGCCCTCGGATCTACCGTGGCGGCCGGCCATCCACAGGAACGGGGGCTGTCCGATGAAGCCAGTGCGCTCGTCCGGAACGCGGTGCCGATGTCGGACGACCAGAGCTGCGCGTCCGAAGAGCGGGACATCTCCGGTGGTCGAACGGCGCTCCTGCAAGATGGCACCGCGGACGACGTGCGAGTCGAAACAGAGCCACCCTCCCCTTCGGGACCCTCGGTCGATGTCGACAGGCGCGATCGACGCGGTCCCAGCGTCAGCGTCCGAGGCGTGCGCTACCGCCCAGCAAGGGACGACCGCAGTGCGCGCAAGCCGCCGATGAGCCTCCGCTCGCGACGGTCGAGGTGGAAGCTCGGGACCTGTGGTTCACACCGGCTGCGCTAACGGTCTCCAGCTCGGAGCACTGGACGATCAGGCTCAAGAACGCCGGGCGTGTCGTGCACAACCTGACGGTGGACGAGCTGGGGATCGTGATCGTCGTGGCCGCGGGCGAGGTGGGCGAAGCCACCGTGACCGATATCGAGCCCGGCACGTACAGCGTACTACTGCTCGATCTCCGGACATCGGGAGGCCGGCATGGTGGGCACGCTCACCGTCCAGTGATGGTGCGCTGGGCCCTCACATCCTGAGAGCTGAAAGAAAGCGCGCCGGCCGTATGCCGACGCGCTTCCACTCAGGGCGGTCCGATCGTTACGGCTGGATGCTGACGAGCCCACCCGCGCCGGGTGGGCAGCCGGTGCAGGTCGAGATGTAGACCGTGCCATCGGCGGAGACGGCCAGACCGCCGGGCATCGGTAGGCCATCACTGGTGATGAGCTCTGCAGTGCCACCACCGGGGGGAACCTTCCACAGCCCACCCATGGGAGGTCCGTCTTCTCCCGCACTCAAGAGCCCTTCATGAGCGAGCTCGAGCACGTAGAGCGTGCCATCGAGCGCGAACTCGACGTCGATCACGTTGGTGAAGCCATCGGCGTACACCGAAGGCTCCTCCCCGGGTGCGACGCGATACACGGCGGCGCCACCGGGCGGGAATGGGAAGCCGGTCAGTTCTCCCACGTACAGCGCGCCATCATCGCCGAGCGCCACGCCTGTCGGAACCGGATCCATCGGGATCATGGGCGGCTCTGCGTCCGGGTCAGGCTCGGCTTCCGGGTCTGGCGGAGCGGGCTGCATCACGACAGGGAAGACAGCGAGGGTAGAGATGACACCCCCGGCATCAACGAGTAGCAGGGTGTTCGCGCCCGCGTCCGCGATCGCGGCACCCTCTGGCGTCTCCACCAATCCGTGGGCATTCGAATCAGGTTCGGCATTGCCCGGCTGGTCAGCATCGGGGTTGACGGTCGTCTCGTAATCAGCGAAGTCGGCCACGCTCTGGGCCACACCATCAGCATCGACGCGATAGAGCTGGCCCATGCCGGCAGCGGCGCCGTCGGGGATGGACTGCGCGGAACTCTGCAGATCCAGCAGCGGGGCCTCCGACCAGGAACCAAACGGTCCCATCTGCACCCACCGTCACATCCGATGGCCCGATGGCCTCTCCGGTGGCGGTGAGCCCCGAAGCAAGACCGTCGACGAGGGTCGAAGCCTCACCACCCGCGACAGCCGTGATGGCGCCACTGGCCCCGAAACACATGTCGCCGAGCTCCGCATGCGTCGCACACGGCTCGGTGCCACCAACCCCTGCCTCGGCGACATAGATCGTGCCGTCGGCGCCGATGGCGACACCGCGGGGCGAATTCAAGCCGCCGATGACTTCGGTGATCGCCGGTCCCTGTGCCGCCACTGGCGCAGCCACCGCAACCACCAAAGCGACCCCCATCGCAATCCCCCTGTCGGTTCCCCGCATGGGAACACCTCCATCAGGCCGGTTTGGTCGAACCCCGGTGGCTCACCGACAACACTCATCCGAGGATGGGCATACTGGGGCTCGTGGTCTCGAATGTCTACCTCACCGCTAAACATTCTGGGAAATGCCGTGATGGCGCGGAAGCGGGCTCGCAGGCCAGATACGCGATGCCCGATCCCGAGCGGCTGGAGAATGACCTCAACAAGCGCGCGTTTCGGTCGGCGACATCATCGTGATCTGGTACAGGAGGACCGGCGGCTAAGCTGAGTTGTCGTGCTTCGAGCAGTGGCCGGACAGGGACCCTTGGACGATCCAGGGCTTCATCTTCTCCGGGAGACCCGCCGACCCTGTAGGCCGGGCCGGGCAGCCTTGACTCTGCCCGGACCTCCAGCTGGGTGGATCACGCTCGCGAACCGCACAATAATCGAGGCCTTCACCGCTCGGCCCGCCACGCTCGGGACCGCGGAGCCTTCACCGCTCACCCCTGATAGGCTCCCAAAGCATGTGCGCTACCGCTGCGCTACACCCCGACGGCGTTCGTGCGTGGATAGGGTACACAGCCCGCGCTCGATGGCGATTCCAGGGGCCTACAGCGCTCGAACCGCACGATGATCGTGGCTTCGCCCAAACCCCGCCTGGGCTCCCGACGGCTGAGCGCCACCTCTGCGCTCACATGCACATTCGATCTGTTTGCCTAGTCGCGACCGCTTTGCCAAGTGCTATCTGCTACGGAGCCAGCGCTCCAGATCGGCTCGGTCGACGATGCCGAGCACCAGGACCGCGTGGTCGGCGTCGATGACGTCGTACATCACGCGGTAGTCGCCGATGCGCAACCGGTGGAAGGTGTCGTCGGCACCACGGATGGTCTTCACGGACTTGCCTGCGACGCGTCCGGGGCGGGCGACGTCATGCGCGAGTCGCTCGAGGGCTCGGCGGATGCGATCACGATCAGCGTCACCGAGCTTCTTGAACTGCCGGGCCGCCGACCGCGAGAGCCGGACCTCATAGGCAGTCAGTCGATGTCCTCCAGCCTGACCGTCCGCCGCTTGGCGTAGTCAGCGCGGGCGAGTCGACGCTGGCGGACAAACTCGTCGGCATTGGCAAGAACGAGGTCCTCGGCCTCGTCGACCGGCAAGAGAACCGCGGCAGGTCGGCCGCGCCGTGTGACGACGTAGGCAGAGCCGCTTTCGACCTCGTCGATGACCGATGAGGTGGTCGCCTTCAGTTCCTTGATACCGATCTCCGCCATGTCGTACCTCATGCCTAAGTGGTCACCAAGGTAGTCACCTTAGCACAGGGGACGAGCGTACAGGACCATAGATCTGTGCGAGGCAGATCTCTGGGCTCGCACGCTCACGAACCACACAATAATCGACGCCTTCGCCGCTCCATCCACCACGCTCAGGACCCCGGAGCCTGCGCCGTACCCCCCGAAGGCTCCCAAAGCATGTGCGCTACCTCTGCGCTACACCCCGACGAGGTCGTGCGTGACTAGGGTACACAGCGCGGCCCTCAAGCGATAGCAGGGGGCCTGCAGCGCTCGAAGGTGAACCGCCGCCGATCGACGCCGTCCTCGACACACCTGGCCCGTCGGCCGAGTGCCGGGGCCCGATCGCGCGATCTCTGTGGCTCGCCAGCTGGACCAAAGCGACGAGACGGGCTCTGGCAAGATGCGATGAAGGGTTGCGCCTCGCTCTCCGGCCCCTCAGAAACCCGAAGCAGCACCCTGCCGGCACGCGCACGAGCTGGAAGGACCCCATGAGCAACGTCGACATCCCCAAGGGCTGCAACACGCCGATCCCGTCCAGGATCACGACCCCAGATCGTGTGGAGACCAGCCTGGGTACGTTTGACTTCAGCGGTGGTGTGCCATCGTCAGAGACGTCGCAGAAGCTCTTCGGCAACCTCGACCTGATGCGCTGCGTGGAGGTCTTCCTGGACTGCATTCCGGCCGCGTCCATGAAAGCTCTCCGCGGTAGGGGCTGGCCGGCCCATCGACACGTGGTCCTCCAAGTCCCATCGTCAACGAGGCCAGTGAGAGCGCGCTGCGCCTGTAGGAAGATGATGAGGAGGGGTGGAGATGACACAACGAGTACGAGTGCGCCTTCCGGTGCAGTTGCTGGCTCTGGCCGCGAGCGCCACGCTGCTGATCGTGGCATGCAGCGGTGTTGACAGCGAGGCGACGCAGGCGGCGGCGGCCACGACTGCTGCGACCACGACTCAGCCCGCCGCGACCCAGGAGGCCACCACGGCGGCCGTGTGGGCAAGCGATGTGTGCGGTGCCATCGCGACGTGGGAAGACTCGGTCAAGACCATCGCGGCCGATATCAAGAACGGCATCTCAAGGGACGCGCTGTCACAAGGGTTCGCTGACGCCGAGCAAGCGACCAAGGACCTCGCCGATCAGCTCGGAGCCATCGGCGCACCCGAGACGGACGACGGCAACAAGGCGAAAGATGACCTCGTGCAACTGACCAGCGACGTTCAAGTCGGCGTTGGGGACATCAAGAGCGCAGCCGAAGCACTCGGCGGCTCGGGTGCCGAAGGGATCGCGACCGGTGTCGATGAGATCAAGGGCGACATCGAGGGGTTGCTCAAGGATGCCAAGCAAACGTTCCACCAAATCCGGCAACTCGAGCCTGCCAACGAGCTCAGCACCGCGATCAAGAACGACGAGACCTGCCAGAGCCTCCGACCAGAAGAGTAGTCAGCACGATCCGTCTGCTGGCACCTGGCGTCGTCATCGCGGCGCAGGGGGTAGTCTTGAGGTTCCGCTCGATTGGGATCAGCTCATCGCGCACAGCGCCTCGGCCGCCGGTCGAGTCGCGCAACGGAAATATCCTCCGTCGCACTAACGACATATCGAAGGAGCAACAAACATGGCTGAGAACCAGGTGGTCTTAGGGGTCTTTGCGGACGAGGCTGCTGCGGACGCGGCGGTCGAGTCGCTGAAGGCGTGGGACAAGGCAAGCGACGAGGTGAAGCTCACCTCGATCGGCGTGCTCGTCCTTGACGACAAGGGTGGGCTGAAGACCCACAAGATGGGCTCGCGCAGCAAGGCAAAGGGCGCCGGCATCGGCCTCCTCCTCGCGGTCGTGGCGCCCCCGGCGTTGCTGGCTGGCGTGGTCGGCGGCGGGATCCTTGGCGCCTTCCATCACAAGGGTCTGGGCATGAGCGATGCGGACAAGGCCCGTATCGGCGCGGAGCTGACCGGCGGCAAGGCAGCCGTCGGGGTCCTGGCGACCGCCGCAGAGGCTGGTGCGATCACCGGCAAGCTCGCTGAGCTCGGTGGCTCGGTAGAAGCCATCGACGTGACCGACGAGGCCCTGGATGCTGTTGCCGAGGCAGCTCCGGAGGAGACCGAGGCTCCCGCCGAGGCCTGATCGGCCAACACCGATGCGCAGGCCTTCCGCCAGCGCATCTCGATGAAAGAAGCCGGCCTAGCGGCCGGCTTCTTCGTTCAAGTCGCTGGAGCCGACACTCGGATCTGGACCGAGGACCTGCCGTTTGCCGAACTCAAGGATGGCCGGGGCCGAGCGTGCCCGAACACGTCAGCACCTCAGTGGTCTGTACCCGTGAGACTGAGCTCGAATCGGCCGAGTTGGCGAACCCGGTGACGTGCGGCCGCGCAGCGGTGATCACCGAACACGCTCACATTCGTGAACCGCACGATGATCGACGCCTTCGCCGCTTCGCGGTCCACGCTCGAGACCCCGGAGCCTGCACCGCAAACCGGTCGTAGGCTCCCAAAGCATGTGCGCTACCTCTGCGCTACACCCCGACGGTATCCGTGCGTGGACTAGGGTACACACGGGCGCCCCGATAGCGACACAGATGGACCTACGGCGCTCGAACCGCACGATAACCTGCCACTTCAGCGGAAGACGCATGACAGAAGGGAGATCGATGAGCGTTCATCGATGCCCGCGACCTCGGCGCGGTCGCTGCCCTGGCGCTCACGGAGGATGGTCAGCTGGCGACGCCGAGGGCCTGCGGCATGGCCTCGAGCAGCATCAGCCCCGGACGAGCAGGAGACTCACGGGGACGCCGATCGGAGCTTGTCGAAGTAGCGATCGTCTAGATGACCGACCAGAGCGCATCGTCAGCCGCCGCTGATTTAAGTGCGGAGGCGCCGCATGTACGCACGTGCATGCGGATACCATGTCATACACCCAACTCGGGTGTATCATCACCCGCATGAGTCACTCGATACAGATTCGCAACGTGCCTGACGATGTCCACCGGACCCTGCGTGCCCGGGCGGCCGCGGCTGGGACGTCACTGTCGGATTACCTGCTCAGGGACATCACGCGCCTGGCGGAGCGTCCGCCTGTCGCTGATGTGATCGTTCGCGCGGGATCCCGCTCGGGCGGCGCCGATATCGACCTCATCGTTGGAGCCGTACGCTCGGGTCGCGATCGCCCGTGATCGTGGTCGATACGTCGGCCGTCATCGGCGTTCTGGCGGGCCAGCCCCGAGTTGCACGTCTTGTCGACCGTGTCATCAACGACGGCGACCTGCATGCTCCGCACCTGATCGATGTGGAGTTCCAGCATGCGCTGCGTCGCCTCGTGGTCGCCGGAGCGATCAATGACGATCGCGCCGCCGACGCACGGATGGACTTCGGGAATCTGACGATCGTGCGCTACCCACACGTCTCTCTCGCGGACCGCATGTGGGAGCTTCGCCACAACGTGACGGCCTATGACGCGGCGTTCCTGGCACTCGCGGAGGCCCTCGGTGCACCGCTGGTCACCTGCGATGCCCGACTCGCTCGCGAGCCCGGTCACGCGGCTTCGGTAGAGGTGTTCCCTCGCGAGTGACCAGGTGGCGTGGCTCGAAGGGCTCCCGGAACACTCTGCGGCGGGCGTCCCGATAGCGACACAGAGGGGCCTACAGCGCTCGAATGCCGCTGTGACGCGGCTACTAAGCCAAGCGCTGAGCGACGAGCATACGCTGGTCGGGTTGCGTCGAGCAGCCACAATGGCGCGGGACGACACAGTCGATCAGTCAGGCTGAGTAGCCATCGCCGACCAGGAGACGACATGGAGGACACCGTCTACCAGCTGAAGATCACCCTGAGGTCGGTGAAGCCGCCGGTGTGGCGACGGATCACGGTTCGCTCCGACATCGACCTGGCTGAGCTGGCAGCCATCCTGGAGGCAGCGATGGGCTGGCTCGGTGGACACCTGCACGCCTTCGAAGGCGCTGATGCCAAGTACGCGATGCCCGACCCCGAGTGGCCCGACGATGACCTCGACGAACGCGCGTTTCAGCTACATGATGTACTGCCCGGCGTGGGCTCGAAGCTGCGATGGGACTACGACTTCGGCGATGGCTGGGAGCACGACGTCGTGGTCGAGGAAATCAGCCCGCAGCGGTCGGACTTCAATGGTCCGAACTGCCTGGCCGGAAGCATGGCTTGCCCGCCCGAGGATTGCGGGGGGCCAATGGGCTACGAGGACCTGCTTGACGCGCTGTCGGATCCCGCACATCCCGAGCTCGACCACCTGCGCGAATGGGCGCCGCTGGACTTCGACCCGACAGTCTTCGACATGGACGAGGCGACCGCCGCCATGCGCTCGGTGCGACCGCTCGAGGGGTGGTGATCGACGGCCTTCAGGCAGCGTGTCGGAAGGGGTCCTCCACGCGGATGCCCTCGTAGTCGGTGGCATCGTCGAGATCTTCGGACAACACCACTGAACATCCAAGGGCACGAGCGGCCTCGAGGATCGCCGCGTCCCAGTAGGAGATGCCGAAGCGACTCCGAGTCGACAGCGCCGCTCGCATCACATCGAGACTCGTGACCTGCGCCGGGAACCGACACCAAGCCTCGACCAGTCCGGCTGCCTCATCGTGGGTGATGGCGTCTTCTCGAGTTGCCCGGGTCGCTTGGACGTAGAACTCCTGCAGGACCTGCACCGACAGGCCGATCTCACCACCGTCGATGATCTCGTTCGCGATCATCGCTTTGCCCTCCTCCGCCGGGTCGCGTGAGATCGCGTACAAGAGGATGTTCGTGTCAACGAAGCGCACGTTCGTGAACCTCATCGCGCGTCAGGCGGTCCATCGCTCGGAAGCGCGTGATCTGACCTTGGATGCGACGCTGCTGCGCTTCCAACCGCGAGAACTCGGCGTCATCGTAGGAAAGCGAGCGCAGGTAGGTCGCGACCATGCCACTGACTGATCGGCCCTCCTCCGCGGCTCGGATGCGAGCGGCGCGATAGACGTCGTCAGGTACAGAGACAGTGATGTTCTTCATCGTGTCACAGTAACGCAGTCTCACAGTATCTGTGAGCTGACGACAGTGAGTCGAAGGTCCTCGCACCGCACGATGGCTGCATGCAGGAGGGCGGACGACGCTCGCGAACCGCACGATGATCGAGGCCTTCGCCGCTCAGCCCATCGTGCGTGGGACCCCTGAGCCTTCACCGCAAACCCCTCGTGGGCTCCCAAAGCATGTGCGCTACCGCCGCGCTACACCCCGACGAAGTCCCTGCGTGGATGGGGTGCACAGCCCGCTTCGATAGCGACACCGATGGGCCTGCAGCGCTCGTATCACAACCGACACGCTCGATGGACTCCCGAGGTACGACCCGTTGCAGATGCCATCTGCCACGGACCAATGCTCCAAGTCCGCCGCCGGTGCTGCTGGCCGCTCAACAACCCAGGGCGTAGCCGATCGCCGAACAGACGCGCTCCATCGTCGCTTCGCTGACCGAGCCGACGTACGTCGTCAGCGAGGTCCTGGTGATCGTGTGCAGTCCATCGCAGTTGACGACCGATGATCGGTCGAGGCCGGCCTCCTCGTCGTCGAACTCGACTTCCGCGGCGATGCCGCGGATGGACGTGGTCACCTCCGCCACGGTCACCAATGCACGGACGTCGATGACCTCCGTCCGAGTCAAGATCAGCACGGGCCGCCGCTTGCGTCCGACCTCCGCGTACCAGATCTCGCCCCGTATCACTCCTCGCTCCAGGCTTCGACATCAGACCAGAACGGATCCGGTCGCTCGGGTCGTTTGCGGTAGGCATCCCGGTCTGCTCGCGCCATCGCCGTTCGCACCGCCGCCTCGACGCCGTCACGAGCAGCCGCGGAGACATTGACCCCGAGGTGGCGCGCACGCTGGGCCAGTGCTCGGTCGATGGTGAACGTGCTTCTTGTCGATGCCATCGCGATATGCTAGCACCAATTGGCAGCATCGCAAGCCATACGTACCCGATGCTCGCGCACACGCCCCTGGACGATGCCGGCTGGGAGGTCTTCCTGACGGCCTTCGAGAAGGCGACACGGGACTGATACACCGGACCCCAGCGATCGGATACAAGTGGCAGGCTGCGCTACCCCTGCACCATGGGCGCCAGCTGGGCAAGGCCTGCGTCGGACGATTTCGTGCTCGCGAACCGCACAATGACCGAGGCCTTCGCCGCTTCGGACATCACGCTCAGAAAGAAAGCCTACAGCGCTCCGATCGCACGATAGCCCCGACACGCACCTGGCACGACGTCTGAGACCCCTGGCCTCATGCGATGTCCCCCATCGACGGAAGCAGTGAACGCTACGTCAAGTCCGCTTTGGCCGACGAGGGCTCTCGCCACATCGTGCGGGCCGGCGGTGCTCCCGGGCCGATCTCCCAGCGGTCCCGCACATCGAAGCCCAAGCGACGGTACAGGGCCTCGGTCCCGTCGCCGTACGTCTCGAGGTAGCAGCCCACGCCGTCGGCATCGGCCTTGTCGATGACGAACCGGGCCAGCGCCGAGGCAACACCACGACGCCGGAACGAGGGGTGCACACCCACACACCAGAGATACCAGTGCGGTCGGTCGGTCGGGTGTCGGCGCTGCTGCTCCGCCATGCGAGGGAACACCCGCATCGCTTGCGGGAACGCGACGAGCATCGGCAGCGACCCGAGGAGTCCCCAGACCATGCCCCGCAGCTCCTGCGACCGACGGAGCGGCCAGGCGCCTGGTGGCATGCGCAGACCGACGCCGACGAGTCGACCGCCGAGCCATGCGCCGTGGATCTCGGTCGAACCGGGATAGCTGCGTAGCCCAGCCCACATGAACGGGACGAGCACGCGGTAGCGTCGCCGTGTCGAGCTCCCCAGGATGTGGCTCAGCGCAGGTTCGTCCGCGAAGCTCAGCGCCAGCACGTGGACCGCCTCGCGTGCGTCCGACTGCTTGATCTCCTCGACGGTGATCGAGCCGCCGCCCAGAGTCCCTGCCGCACCGGGGTCAGGCATGCAGGAACTCCGGCTCGACGTGCACCGGCTGCCCTCGGCTCACCCGGAAGTCGCAACACCGCCCACCCTGGGCGAGCGTCTCGGTCCGGTCGAGCCGCAGGCGCAGCGCGGCGAACTGGGGATAGTCGATCCAGCAGAGGTACGGAGCGAGCTCGGGGGCGCCTTCACGGTCGAGGTACTTGACGATCCCACACTCGCTGAAGTCCATCCTCATCTCGCAGTCGTGTCCGTCCCCTTCGACGAACTCGAACACCCAGTCGTCGGGATAGCGGCGCTCCTGGCTGCGGGCGGCATCGCGTCGTAGCTGCTCGATGCGTTTCGGACCGAGCATCCGTCGGCCCTGCCAGCGCATGAGCCAGCGCGTCGGGAAGCTGTTGAAGAAGCTCGCCGTCCCGAGATAGATGAGCCGGGCGGCTTCCTCGACGGATGTCCCGCGTGCCTGGAGCGATCGATACATCGCCAGCATGGCTGCGGTGAGGTACAGGTTCTTCGTGTAGCGGTTCTCATCACCGCCGATGTACGGGATCTCCGGAAGCAGGACCTCGAAGCCCTGGAGCGATTCCCGTGCGATCGCCTCCCCTTCCGCCTTGCCGTAGGTCGCGACGAGGTGCTTCCTGTAGTGCCGGAGAGCGAACCTCACCTGTCGCATGAGCCCCGACTTGTGCTCGAGATACCAGTTCTCGGTCTCCATGCCTGGTCTCCTTTCGTCGGTACCGTCGATGGCGGTTTCCGACACCGCGCGCGTCGTCCGAGCGGCGCGGCCTACCCCGACTTCGTACCCCGCACGATGCGCATGCCCTCCAGCGTCATCAGGCGGTTGAGGAGGCTGACCGGTCCAGTCCACTCGCCGCGAACGTCGTCATAGGTGACCGAGACATCAACGAAGCCCGCGTCCTCGACGAGGCGACGTGCGTCGGCCTCGTTCCAGATCCACATCCCGCCGAAGGCCTGGTGGGTCTCGGTGCCCTCGGGCACCCGCCAGCCCATCTCCAGGACGGCCCGCCCGCCGGGCCGAAGCACGCGGAACATCTCAGCCAGTGCACGGGATGGCTCGTGGATGGCCTCCATCGAACCCATGCACGTCACCACGCTGAAGCGTGCGTCCTCCCAGGGGAGCTCGGCGGCATCCCCCTTGACGATCTCCGCCTTCCCTGCAGCGACACGCTCGGCCAGCCGCTGTCGGGCCAGGTCGACCTGGAGGTCCGAGAGGTCGAGACCGGCCACGTAGCCCGCCTCGGCGGCGTGCTGCGCGAGGAAGACGCCCGAGCCACAGGCGACCTCGAGCAGCTCATCCTCCGGTCGCAGGTCAAGGGCCTCGGCCATCACCGGGTAGATGGGGCCGTGGAGGCGCGGCATCACCCAGTGGGTGCTGACCCAGCCGAGCGGACCACTGGGAATGCCCGCCCACGACCAGGCGACCTTGGTGAGCCACTCCCTCCAGGTCGCACCGCGTGCCCTGGGAGCCAGAGCTATTGCGCCAGCCGCGGCTGCTGCCGCACCGACGATCACGGTTCCACGCATCGTCGCATCCCCCTCGCTCGCGGGCCGGGTCCGCCAGTGGCTCGGCGCGGTCTGGGCGGCCATGGTGTGGGCCGCGCGTCGTCGCCTCCCGCTACAGATGATTCTCTCGCGGCTGCCAAGTCACGAGTAGCGGTCAGGCGGCCCGCTCGAGCAGCCAAGGCCACCAGCGTCTGCAGTTCGCCGCGGGTCGCGCTCGCGAACTCGGGAACCGGGAGCGGCAGTGCGACGTCTCTCCGGCAGCGGCGGTCATCGAGGCCGTCGCGGAACCACGCCTCGAGGAGCAGGTCACCGTATGTCAAGACTCAGGCTCATCTTCCTTCTCGCCACCCTCGCCATCCCGTTCACCGCGCTTCCCGCGGACGCCCAGGACACGCCGACCTCATCGGTGGTCGGTGGAAGCATCGTCCTGCCCGAAGGCTCGATCCTGCCCGACGGTGCCACCATCCTCGTGACGGTCGACGACACGAGCCGCGCCGACGCAGCGGCAGTGACACTCTCTCGCCTGGAGATGCAGGCTCCGGGCGCGAGCTCGCCGATCCCCTTCGCGCTGTCGGTGCTCCCGGTCGCGCTCGAGGCGCACCCGGCGCTCGAGCCGCTCGACATCACGATCCTCGTACGCATCGAATCTGCGGACGGCACCCTGCTGTACATCAACGACACGGCCATCGCCGCCGTCGATGCCGAGGGGCCGATCGGGGATCTCGTCGTTCCGGTGGTAGCCGTCGAGTCTTGACGCGCGAGCGGCACGATGATGGGCCCCTTCCGGAAGGTCGAGCGCAGGCTGACACATACTCGCGCCTTCGCTTACGAAAGGGCCGCCACAGCCCGTGCGGACACGGTCGAGGATCGGCCGGGGCGTGCACGAGCCTGGACCTGTACGTCACAGGCAACGCGTCGGATCAGGGCGCAGTCGTCGGCCGTCACGCGTGCGCTCATGCCGCGGTCTTCCCGACAGCATCAGCGCGCTCAGGATCGTTCGCTGCGACCCTGGATGCCGGCTTGGCGGCCCGGACGAGCTGAGACTTGGAGAACACAGGCAAGACCGAGACGCTGACCTCGGTGAAGCCTGCCTCCTCCACCAGGTGCTGCGCGTCGGCATCGGTCCAGCGCCAGACACCCCAGGCGTCGCGCGCATCCGACTTGTCGGCCCGCCCGCCAAGAGCCTTCGCGTTGTCGCCCATGGTGATGACGACCCGGCCGCCGGGTCGCAGCACGCGGTGCATCTCTGCCAGGACCACCGGTGGGTCTGGCACGAACTTCATGGCGTCGATCGATGTGACGGCGCTGAAGCGGCCGTCCTCCCAGGGCAGTGCGGCGGCATCACCGAGGACGATCTCGGCCGTACCGGCAGCGATACGCCCGGCGAGGATGCGACGCGCCATCTCGATCTGGAGCTCCGACGCATCGAGCCCGGCCACGTAGCGGACGTGGCCGGCATGCTCGACGAAGAGCCTGCCGGAGCCACAGCCGATGTCGAGCAACTCGTCGTCGGGCTGGAGGTCGAGCTCGGCAGCCATCGAGCGGTCGTACGTGCCCTTCATCGACGCCATCATCCGGGCGCCGATCCAGCCGAGCGGCCCATGCGGTATCCCGAAGACGGAGTAGCTGTACCACTCACGCAGTCCCATCGCACGTCCCCCCTTGGCGCGGGCCGGGTTCGCCGGTGGCTCGGCGCAGTCCGCGGCGACCAGGGTCACGGACCATGCGTCGGAGCCGTCCTGTGCGACCCATTTTCGCGCGGCCGCCAAGCGCACGAGGCGTCCGCGTGCCTGTCAGCGCGGCCGCAAGCGCCGGCATCGCGCAGGAGACCGCCGGATCACGTTCGTGAACCGCACGACGATCGAGGCCTTCACCGCGGTCCCCTCGTGGGCCCAAGGCATGTGCGCCACGCCTCGACGGAGTCCGTACGTGACCAGGTATGCAGAGTGACACTGTGGCGATGCTTCGCGCCCCGAGCGCTGGATACCGACTGCATGCGGTGGTCCACCACGGGCCCTGGCTGCGGCTGCCCATGCTCGCCGCCGCGAGGTGCTGTCTGGAAGGCGGCGAGTGCCCGGACAGGTCGATGTCACGGATTACGAATTCTCTACTGTGTTGACGCAGAGGCGGCAGTTCGTCACCGTCAGCCAGTTGTGTTGTTTGGAAGCGACCAAGGGGACAACGAGGACAGTCGGGGATCCGTCGGCCGGCCCGACGAATGGCGGGGGCCATGCCGCTTGGAGGACACCATGGGCTTCGGATTCCACTATCACAAGGTGCTCCGCGAAGGCGAGGCCTCCAACCTCAAGCGTCACCATGAACATGCGCGTGCGCTGGAGGAGGGTGCGAGACTGAAGCCAAGACGACAACGCCGAGTCGCGATCAAGGGTCGCATCACGGCCCTGCGTGGACGTCGACGACCCCAAATGGGTCTTCCGCTCTCGCTTACTCCCGACGGGCACGAACTGACCCAGGCCACATGCCGTCTTGGTGACGGGTCCATGGGCCGCATCGCGATCGTCCGGCAGTCCGCCGAGGAGTGGGCGGCGGTGTGCGTCAAGGCCTGACCGGACGACACCCGGACACCTGGCCTACCGACGCGTCGACACCATCGCTCCCTGCTGTTCGGCTCCATCTTGCGGCTCAGCTGAGTACGCTGTGGCTGTGGCAAGGACCGCGCGAAGGAAGCCGGAGGAACGACGATGACTGATCGATTCTGGGACGAGGTGGCTCCGCTGCAGGCGGCCGGTCGACTCGACGAAGGAACGATGTTCGGGTTCCGCTGTGTCCGCGCCGGCAAGGCCTTCGTGGCCATGCCCGGTCACGCCTCCGACGGCATGGTGGTCAAGCTGCCGGCAGCGCGAGTCAGCGAGCTCCTCGCGTCGGGCAAGGGCACACCGGTGGCGCCCGCCGGCAAGGTCTTCAAGGAGTGGGTCGAGATCGCCGCCACCGAGGACTGGCGACCCTATCTCGAGGAGGCGCTGGACTTCGCCGGTGGCTGAGCGCCACGGCGACGACTTGGCGTCGCGGGTCGTTGCCTCGCGCTACTCATGATCATCGCGCTGCTGCCAAGTCAGGCTGGACGGGGATGTCTCGTGGTGGTGCGTCCAGCTTGATCGCGGCGTCCCGCGGGCCCGGTGCTCCATCGGGGAACACGCCGGAGCGAGGAGCTCCAGCCCGTCGTCGGGCATCGGCATCTTCGCGCAGGACGACCCGCACCGGTTGCACTGTGCATCCTCGTCGACGTCGTCGGCTAGGTATGCTCGTTGCGGTATCGCTCGCATGATGCCTTCATGTCCTCGGAACAGGACTGGCTCGTCGCAGAGGGAAAGCCATGAGGAACGGTCTCGGCCGCAAGCTGTTGGCATCCCTCGTGCTCGGCGTCATCGTGGCGCTGCTCGCAGCCACGCTGGCGGTCGTCCTGCTCGGGCGCCCGCCCAAGACGTTCACGCTCGCTGCGGGGCAGCCGGGCGGGATGTACGCGGCCTTCGCCACCTCGCTACAGGAGGTCCTGGCGACCGAGGGCATCACCGTCGAGGTCCTCGAGACCGCCGGGTCCATCGAGAACGCCGAGCTGCTGCGCAGCGGTGAGGCCGATGTCGGGCTCATCCAGAGCGGCACCGAGTTCCTGACCGACATCGGCGGATCCACCGCCCTGGCGGAGGTGTTCTACGAGCCCTTCTGGATCTTCGCGCGAGAGGGAGCCGTCGAGGTCGTGGATGGCATCCCGGTCCTGGCCGGCAAGCGCCTGGCCATCGGTCCCGCGGGAAGCGGCACGAACGCGACCGCCCGGGCCCTCATCGATCAGACCGGCTCGACAGCCATCGCTCTCGAGTGGACAACGGACGAGGCCATCGCGGGCCTGGCGGACGGGACCATCGACGCCGCCTTCTTCGTGGTGGCCGCTAATGCGCCGCTCGTGGCCCAGTTGGCGGCCATCCCCGACCTTGAGCTCCTGCCCGTCCCGAACACGGAGGGCCTTGCGCGCCGGCTGCCGTTTCTCTCGCCGGTGACGCTGTTCCGCGGTGTCCTCGACCCGAGTGCGACCCCGGTGCCGCCCGAGGACATGGCCATGCTCGCCGCCCGGGCTACGCTCATGGGCCGCGATGGACTCAATCCCGACCTGGCCCGGCTCATCGTGCGCGATCTGCCGGAGGTCCTGCCCGTGCCCTACGTCGGTGAGCTCGATGCCTTCCCCTCGTTGCGCCAGACACAGTTCCCGGTCAACGAGGACGCCCGGAAGTACCTCGATGAGGGGCCGACACCGCTGGAGTCGTTCCTGCCCTTCGAGATCGCGTCACCCCTGTCGCGGGTCTACCTCATCCTGCTGCCACTGCTCGTGCTCCTGTTTCCGGTCTACACCCTGGCCAAGGCCGGCTGGGAGTGGTTCAACAACAGCCGCGTCAACTCGTGGTATCCACGCATCAACGCCATCGAGCGCAACCTGGAGACAGCGAGCCTCGATGAGCTCATGGCGCAGCATCAGTTCCTCGTGAGCCTCGACGAACAGCTCGCTCGTCAGCGGCGCGTGCCGGCCGGCAAGATGGGCACGCTCTACCAGCTGCGCACCCACCTCTCGTTCGTAATCAGGAGGGCGGAGGCCCGCATCGCCGAGCTGGGCGGTGCGGATGCGCTGGCGGTCAAGGCCGACGACCAGCATGGCGATCTCGACCCGGCACTCATCACGGAGGAGGCCAAGGGCCTCGATGACGAGGCTTGAACGTCGCGTGACATCGCGGGTGTTCTCACCGCCCGGAGACAGTCGTGAACGCCAGGGCGCTAGGCCATGACGTCCTTCGCTGGTCCATGGCGTGTTCCGCGTCGACATGCCGAGCGCGGTCGCCTGGCGGCGGTCACTTCTTGCCGAACAGCCCCTTGATGCTGTCGACGATCCCGCCGGCGCTGTCGGTCGCGGCATTCGCGGCGTCGCCAGCAGCGCCGGCAGCATCCCCCGCAGCGCCAGCGGCAGCCGCTCCGGCGGCTCCGGCGGCTCCGGCGGCAGCACTGGCTGCATCCCCCGCAGCACCGGTCAGCGAGGACAGCGCGCCCTCGAGGTCGACATCGGGCACGAGCTCCTGGAGCTTGTTGAGCAGATCAGGGCTGTCCTTGAGGGTATCCAGCAGCTTGCCCGGGTCCTGGAGCAGCGCGTTGATGTCAGTGCCCTCCGGCAGCAGACCCTTGAGTTGCTCGGCGACTTGCGGGTCGTCGAGCAGGCCCTTGAGTTGCCCCATGATGTCCGTAGCCATCCGCAGGATCCTCCTCGGTCGCTGGGTGGGCTGAAGCCCTACCGTCTCGCGGGAATATGATGGCTGCGGGGCAGGATGGCAACCCGCTCCAGGTGCATGCTCGGCTGCAGGCGGTGTCGAGTCGTGCCCGGTCCAGCCCTCCCAACCGATGGCCTCGCCCCCATGCGGGATCGTCCTCCCGGTGACCGGCGTATCGGCGTGGAGGACACCCGTCCGAGCGGAATCAAGCTCGCACGAACGTCGCTGATCGCGGCTCATTCGAACCCGCTGGCCCGGTGTCATGCAGGTGCCGCGCCGGTGGGTGACGGTACCCGGGTCGAAGGTGCTGACCTCCGTCAGCGCCGTGGTGCGCATCCCACCGTGACGCGCGAGCCACAGCATGTAGTGCAACAGGGAACGAAGCCTGCGTTCGCCCATGCCGGCGCTCGGGTTGGCCACTTCGCCGCGGGCCAGTGCGGCGTCGAGCTCGTGGATGCTGGCGGGCACGCCGCGCTCGACTCGCAGCCGCTCGGCGGAGCCGATGTGATCGTCGTGGCCGTGGGTCAGGACGACTGCCCGGACGTCCTCGATGGTGCGACCCATGGCCGCGAGCTCAGCTGTCAGATCGCCGTAGTAGGCGGGCACACCCGCGTCGACGATGGTGACCTCGCCAGCCTCCTCGAGGAGGTAGCAGCCGACGATCGGCTCGCCGAGGCGGTGGAGGGCCGGAGCGACTCGCATGGGGCCGCCCCTACTCGACGGTCGCTGCGGCGGCCCTGGGAGGCGTCTCGACGATCGGTGAGGCGGGCTTCGTGCCTCGCGCCAGCAGGGCCTTCGAGAAGACCGGTAGCACTGAGATCTCGACGCCAGTGAAGCCGGCTTCCTCCATGGCCGACCGCGCGGCAGCATCGTTCCACTGCCACTGGCCAAAGCCGTCGACCACAGCCTCGGTCGACCCCTCCGGGGCGTCCTCCGCCTCACCCATGGTGATCGCCAGTCGGCCCCCGGGTCGAACGACTCGATACATCTCGCGCAGCGCCCCGGCCGGTTCGGGGAAGAACTCCATGGCGTTGATGGAGGTGACGACGCTGAACCGCACGACCGAGCCCGTAGACCGCACCCGGCGGTGGCCGGTCCGAACACCGGGTGAAGCCGTCAGGAAGAGGCGCCGGGACCCCACAGCGACCCGGAGCTCAAGCGGGCCGAATGGCACTTGCATCCCCCGGTCGGCCGATGAGGATGAAGTCGCCCGCGCGGACTAGGATGTCGACGTTCGACAGCGTCCAGCTGCAGGGCCCAGGGAAGGCAAGATGGATACGGCACGCACGGGGCGGCGGACGATCGCATTGGGAGCGGCCGTGCTGGCCATGATGTCCCTGATAGCGACGCTGCCGGCCGACCAGGTGACAGCTGCATCGGCGACTGCCTGTCGGGTCAAGGACGTCGATAGTGGCAGGACCTTCGTCGGGCTTCAGAAGGCGGTCAACGCTGCCAGGTCCGGTCATCACCTCACAGTGCGAGGCACCTGCCACGGGCGCGTGGATATCCTCAAGGACCTGGTGATCCAGGGACAGCGGACGAAGCGATCGGGCGTGCCGACCCTCGATGCCGACGGGAAGGGCACCGCCCTGACGGTCGGGAGAAGCACCACGGTGAAGGTCACGGCTGTCACCATCCGCGAAGGCAGGACGACGCGGGATGGGGGCGGCATCGTGAATCGCGGGACCTTGACCTTGCGAAGCGTCGTGGTCCGTGACAACAAGGCCGTGAACGGCGGTGGGGTCTGGAGCGATCCCTATGGCACGCTCGTGCTCGACGGCAACACGGTCGTCAAGCGCAACGTCGCCGACGTCGGCGGCGGGATCCGTGTGGCAGGCTCCCTCGTGGTCCGAGGCAGCGCGCTTATCACTGCCAACGAGGCCATCTCCGGAGCCGGGGTGGCGGTCGAACCAGGGCTCGATGGGACCACCGGACGTGTCGGCCTGGAGGACGACGCTCGCATCAGCGGCAACACCGCGAGCTACATGGGCGGCGGCGTGTATGTCTCCATCTCGAGCGTGCTAACTCTGGACGACTCCGCGAGCATCAGAGGCAACAAGGCTGAACGAGGCGGTGGGGTCTACAACGCTGGGGGAGCGGTCACTGACCCGGGGCGCGTCACACTGAACGGATCGAGCACGATCTCCGGGAACGTGGCGCGATACGGCGGGGGACTCTATAACTCCGAACGCTGCGAACTCACGCTGAACGGATCCAGCGCCATCACGGCCAACACAGCGACCGAGGTGGGCGGAGGCGTCGTCGACAGCGGGGACCTCACCATGACCGGGACCAGCGTCATCAGCCACAACACAGCGGCGAACATGGGCGGTGGGCTGTACGTCCCCGATGTCTCCGAGAGCGTCCTCACCGGTGTCAGCTGTGGTCCGGGTGGCGGTGCCAACGTGCGCGATAACACCCCGGACGATTGCCGGATCGACTCGATCTAGCAGGGACGTGCCGGCCGGCCAGGAGTTTCGGCACGCTGCAAGTGACCCCGGGGGCGGCCGAGGCTGGACACTAGCGGCACGACGAATTGGCATCGAGCGCAACAGGTGGTTGCTGTTGCCGACGCAACGCCTCATCGGGATGCCACCGTGGCGATCTGGGGTCCGTAGCTCTGGCAGTCGTCGGGAGTGTCGTCGAACACGTTGGCTCCCTCATCGAGTCCACAGCTCACACCGTCGAACGTGGCCCCGTTGAGATAGACACCGCCGCCGTGCCGGTTGAAGGTGTCCGCCGTGTTGTCGCTCATCGAGGTTGATAGGCCCAGCAACCGAGCTCGTCGAGGCTGCCCGCGATGACGATGCCGCCGCCGGTGGAGCTAGCCCCGCCGCGGATCGTGAGGTCTCGGATCGTGACCTTCGTGCCTCCTGGCACCGACAGGGCGGACCCCGACCCGCTGCTGCTGCTGAGGGTCGGCCTGCCTGAGCCTGCCGTCCTGATGCCAATGATGGTCGAATTGCCAGCAGCGTAGCGGACAGCGCCACCGCCCCGACTGGGGCAAGGACCGGTGCAGAGCGACCGACTTCAGGTTGCGACGACGCGGACGCTAGTCCGGTCACCGGTCCAGTGATGGCAGGTGATGGTGACCACCGAGCCCGGGACGACATCCAGCTTCGCGCTCAGGTCCCGCGAGAACGATCCATCGGGTCCGGTCAAGGCCGTGAGCGAGATCCGCTTGGAGCGAGGGGACGTGACCGCCAGATCGAACCGCTCTTCGGTGCCGCAGGTGCCCCCGATGATGTCGGTGTCCGCATCCACTGATGCGTGGACATCGAGGATGGGGAGTCCTGGTGGGGGCGGCAGCGCGGACGATGTGACCGTGTCGCCAGCGGCAACATCGACCGCCTTGCCAGCGGCCTCGAAGGTGCCAGAAAAGAGGCCGCCGACCCGGACCTTGCCCTCGTAGACGCTCGACCACTCCTTCGTGAACCCCTCACCTCGACCAGTCCACGTGGCCTTCTCACGGCTGTCGGAATCGAGCAGTCGCAAGGTAAGCTCATCAGCGGGTCGGAAGGCACCGCCTACGATGGCCTCGCCGATCCGAACGTCGACAAATGGCGCCAGTTGATCGCGGCCGAAGAGATCCTTGCGCCTTCCGGAACGAGGTACGAAGACGGTCACTCGCTCTCCGCCGCGGATGTTCTGGACGGAGACGACGCTGGCGTCGGTATCGACCCAGTATCGACCCGTGCCGGTCGAGATGGTCTCGTGGATATCACAGTAGGTGTCGCTGAAGCGCTCGCGCCAGTAACAGTGCTGGATGATGACCTTCGCCCCGCCCGGTGCCCTGCCCTCCACGGTGTCAGTGTCGCGGTCGATGGAGATGTCGATGTGAGGGACCTCGGCTGTACGCTTCACGCCGCTCCCACGAGCCTGTACCTTGTCGCCTGGCTGGACCCTCTCGGCGCTGTCGCAGAGAGACCACTTGCCCTTCTTGCTGGCCCGAACCGTTCCCTCGCGCTTGACGCGCCCGTCCCGATCCCTCCAGGCCACCCACACCTTGGACGATGCGGGTGCCCAGCCGCCGACACAGGTGTTGTCGAGCCACGCCCGGAACGAGATCGTCGGTGACGGGGCTGCAGTGGTCCCGGGACTCGCCGTCGCCAGGAGCGCCATCGTGATGAGCAGGATGAGCGAAGGCGCGCGGTCCCTGCGCACTATATGCCGGTCTGGCTTCATGACATCCTCTACCTCGTCGAGGCGTCGCCGATCTCTCGGATAGCGACCTGTCCAAGCCTGATTGTCGCCGGCCATCAGTGGCCGGCAAGAGACCAACGGCAGGTTGATGAATCTCCCGACAAGGAGCCGGGAGGCCAGGAGGGTGCGAGATCATCCGTGTTCGTCGGCCTGTCGCCAGCACGGCACCAGGCAGGCCCATCTGCATGGAGAGAAGCAACTCTCTCAACCCGAACGGACCGGAGTGCCCGCCTGATCGGCTGCGTCGGTTCGGAGCCGATCAGAACGCGTGAACCAGAGACTCTTCCCGAGGTTCACACTCGCGAACCGCACGAAGACCGACGACGCCCCGCCGAACGGCCGACGTCCGTGCAAGCACCTTCAGGCCGGCTGGGACTCTCCGCCTTCATCGGCGCTGATCGGCCGGGCAGCGACGACGAGCCAGATCGCGGCGGCAAGCAGCGCTCCGATCGCCGGGAACAGGAAGAACGCCCAGACCTGGCCCAGGGCCCAGTCACCCTGGAAGACGGCCGTTGCCAGCGAACGGGCGGGGTTGACTGACGCGTTCGAGACGGGGATCGAGATCATGTGCACGAGCGTGAGTCCGACGCCGGCGGCGAGGGGGCCGAACCCCTTCGGTACTCCATGTTCGTTCGTCGTGCCCAGCACGATCAGCACGAACACGGCGGTGACGACGACCTCGAGGACCGCAACGGAGAACAGGTCGAAGCCTGCAGGCGAGTGGACGCCGTAGCCGTTCGACGCGAAGCCGGAGTCCTGTGCCAGGCTCATGTAGCCGTCAGTGCCCATCAGGATGAGCGCGATGAGACCCGCTCCGACGATGCCGCCGGCGAACTGGCCGATGAAGTACGGCGCCGACTTCGCGGGAGCGAGCTTGCGGGTCGCGAGCATGCCGATGGTGACGGCCGGGTTGATGTGGCAGCCAGAGATGTGGCCGATCAGGTAGGCCATGCACAGGAGGCTGAGCCCGAACGCGAGTGACACACCGAGGATCCCGACACTGAGGCCGTCGTTGAAGCCGCCGGTCGCGAAGATCGCGGTGCCCGCGCCACCGAACACCAGGACCCCCGTGCCGAGGGCTTCGGCCAGCCCGATCCGAACATCATGGTTCATCGCTCATTTCCTCAAGTGTGGTGGTGAAGTCTGTAACCTGGCGCCGATCCGCTGTGGTCTGCAGTGGCACAGGGCACCTCTGGCGTCGCAGCATCCTACACTTCCGAGGGGCGGTGCACACGACTCTGGCCGACGGGCTCCAGGTCAGTCATCACCGGCTTGGAACGGACCTTGGGCGGTGCGGCATCTCGTCAGTCGAGCGGGACGCCGCTGCACAAGAGCGCAGGTGACGGGAGCCTTCCTGTCCGGCACAGACGCTGAGTGGCACAGGCCAAGTTCCGTCCGTGATAGACGCCCAGGGGCGCCGCTTGCGGACCGGCGTAGGTGGTACCACCGTCGGCCGGTGCATGCTACAGTATGAGTATGTTGACACGGCGACTTCAAGTGCTCCTGGACGACAAGCGCTACCACCGCCTCGAAGCGGCCGCGCGCAGGCGACGAGTGTCGGTGGCAACCGTCGTGCGCGATGCGATCGACCGCGACCTTGGCTCACCGGCCCTGGACCGAAGCGCCGCCGGGCGCCGCTTCCTGGCGGCACCGCCGATGGAGGTCGGGAGCGTGGAGGATCTGCTCGCCGAGCTCGACCAGCTCCGCGGGCACCAAGCATGATCGTCCTCGACACGACGGTCCTGGTCTATGCCGTCGGTGATGAGCATCCGCTGAAGGAGCCGAGTCGAGGTCTCATCGAGGCCATCTCAGAGAACCGAGTGGAGGCGACCACGACCGTCGAGGTCATCCAGGAGTTCGTTCACGTACGGGCGCGGCGGCGTGACCGCCACGATGCCGCCGACCGAGGAAGGGAACTGCTGCGACTCCTGGGCCCGCTGATCGCCCCCGGAGATGCGGAGCTTGCGCTGGCCCTGCGGCTCTTCGAGGAGAACGACGGGCTGGGCATGTTCGACGCTGTCCTCGCCGCGACCGTGATGCTGTCCGGAGCTGACGCGCTGGTGAGCGCCGACCGTGCCTTCGCCAGCGTGCGCGGGCTTGCCCATCTCGACCCCGCGGGGCCGGAGGTGGAACAGCTGATCGAGGCCTGAAGGTCCACCGTATGAGCTGTCATGGCCACGTTCGACCAGGAGGCCTTCACCGCTCCGGCCGTCGCGCTCCGGACCCCGGAGCGTTCACCGCAAACCCCTCGGAGGCTCCCAAGCATGGGCGCTACCGCTGCGCTACACCCCGACGTGTCGTGCCTCGATGGAGTACACAGGGCGCCTCGATAGCGACACCAGAGGGCCTCTACTCCGCTCGAATGGCACGATGCCTGCCTACTGCTCGGGTCAGGTCGTCAGCCGGTTCGGTCAGTCGGATACGTGACACAGCGGCCACCGTCCCGACCCTACCGCCAGAGAGCATCGAGATCGCGGCGTGGTCCGATCGTGGACGGAACCACCGGCGACGTAGAGGAGGCTTGAGTCGCGACTGGCAGCCTGCGACGGCTCATCTCCAGGCCGCGAGGTACCCGTCGCCGCAGCGGCCTGTCATCCGTGGCGCCCTGGGCGCCAGCGGTGTCAGCCGCGACCCATCTGGCGTGCGAGCTGGCGTTTGAACTCGTCGATCTCGGGGACCGAGATGACCGACTCGCTGAGCCAATCGGGCAAGCCGGCCACGGCCGACAGGTCGACGTTCGATCCCCCCATCGCCTGCGTGTACGCAGGATCGGTGACGATGAACTCCCACGCGTTGACCTCGGCCATGCGGGTGACGATCTGCGCCGGCGTGATGTTCACGACCGTGTAGTCCTGGGCCAGTGTGAACGGGCCGTCATAGCCCGTGCGGACGCCGTCAAGGATCGGCTGGGGCGTGCCGGGGGCGACCATCGCGTGGTAGCCCATGGCCATGCCGGGCTTGGTTGCCTCGAAGACCTTCGCAGCAGCCTGAGGCGCGGTGTGCATCGTCCAGGCCACGGTCCTCGCGATGAGTTCGGGCCAGCCCATCTTCTCGATGTACGTCTCGGGCGGGTTGAAGATCTCGTGGATCAGGAGATCGACCCCCTGGGCGTTCTCGACGGTGAACGTCGAAGGCTCGCAGTCCCCCGCGTACACCATGGACATGCCCGCATAGTCGAGGCGGTAGCCGACCGCACCGTAGATAGAGTGCGGCACGGGGAATGAGCGGATGACGACGCCGTCCTCTTCGTAGACGACGCCGGCCGAGTCGGCGGCGAAGCGGTGCGGGGTGATGTCATAGACGCGGGGATCCAGTCCGGCCTTGGCCCGGTCGTGCCAGGTCGCGAGCCGCTTGATGGCCTCGACGACGGCCTCGGTCGACTCGCCCGCTGCGCTGCCATCGGGTCCATGGATGTGCATGGGCTCGAGGCGTCCGTTCGTCTGGCCGAAGTCGTAGTAGACGGGCAGGTCAGCGATGTGGTCAAGGTGGAAGTGGGTGATGAAGAACCGAGTCGCCTTCCAGTACGGCAGCCGGAGCGTGTTGAACGCCATGTTCGTGCCCGGGCCGGCGTCGAAGATGAAGCTCCGTCGGTTGCCACACTCGACGAGCCAGCCGGCGCAACCCTGGCCGCGGCGTGCCGGATAGCCCGTGCCGAGCGCAGTGACGCGGATCTCGTCTCTGGCGAGCTCCTCGGTCTCGGGCACGTACCGCTCGGGATAGGTCGGGAGCTGGGCGGTCTCGTCCTTTACCACGACCGGCTGCGTCGTCAGTGGCACCCCCTGGTAAGGCTCGGGTAGTCGCTCAGCCATCTTCGTGTCTCCTTGGGCTGTCGTTGAACCTGCTCGACATCGACGGTACCGGGTTTGGCCAGGGTCGACAGTGTGAACGCAAGGAAGAGCCGCTCGGCGTGCTCGCGAGCCGCACGATGATCGGACCCAGCGCCACAGCGCCTGACAGTCGATGCGCCGAACATCCTGATCGTCCTGATCGACGATGCCGGGCCTGCGCTGCCGGCAGCCCAGGGGAGGTGCCGTCCACACCCCGACGTTGGAACTGAGCCTCTATGAGGGGACCGCTGCGCTACACCCTGACGAGTCCGCGCGTAGATGGGCTACGCAGGACGCCTGGGATGGCGACGCCAGTAGGTCAGTCCTGCTGCGCCAGGGACTGCTCTGCCTCCATCTCCATCTTCTTGAGGCGGGTGTAGTAGTCCGGGAACTCCTTGAGGTGCGCAAGCGCGATCTTGCCCGTCACGACCGGATCGCTTCCGGTCACATCGGTCCCCGGGTCGTGCAGCCCGTGCTCCAGCTCCACGTCAAGCCCATCTCGGAACTGGTCGACATCGAACGGGCTGGTGTCCCAATCGATGCCGATCTCGGTTCCGATCCGACGGGCTTCGTCGACGGAGAAGTGTTTGTTCGTTGCGGTCATCGATGCTCCTTGAGGTTCAACGCGTCCCGATAGGTCGTGGTCGAGCGTACTACCCCTGCGTCGTAGCGAACGGCAGATCAGGCAGGAGCTGCTTCGCGGACGAGAGACTCCGGCTACGCGCGCCGGGGCGGAAGGATGCCTGGAGACCTCGATGCCCGTGGCGAGCAGCGACAGCCGCTACGCGCCCGCTTTGGATGAGGCGCTAGCCCGCCGCGGCATCAGCGTCGGCCTGTCGGGCCCGGAGCCACTGAGTGATCGCGACGAGCCAGACGACGGTGAGATCGATGACCAATCCCAGCGACAGCAGCCAGGGTGGCGGCCGGAGGTACGCCAGCACCAGCGCCACGGCGGCTCCGATGACGAGCGCCAACACTGCCGGTCGGTAGACATGCACGAGACGCTGATAGTCGACCAGCGACCGCATGATGACGGCGAGACCCGTGAGGGCGAGTGCGACCGAAACGCCGAGCAACCAGGCAGTCGCGGCCGACGTCGACGGCTCGTGCGCCTGCTCGATGAGGCTCACCATCGCCGCGCCGGCAGCCGCGATGGACAGCGTGAGCGGGTAGTGACCGATCACCCAGCGCGTGTAGGGACCGGGCTCGGCTCGAGGAAGCCGTCGACCCGCACCGTCGAAGTAGAGCCACCACAGCCCGAAGCCGACGACGAGAGCGAACAGGCCCGTGGCCATGGTCGCCGCGTCCAGTTCGACCTCGCTCATGCCATCGACGACACCAACGACCACCTCGCCCAGGACGATGATGGTGAGCAGCCCGAAACGCTCGACGAGCGAGTCGGTCGGGGAGGCCAGGGCCATCCCGCTCTCCGAAGGCCGCATGGCGCCGAGCAGGAGCGTCAGAGCCAGCCAGCCCGCGACGACCGCGGCCCACACCAGGATGCGCTGGTCGTCCGGTAGCAGCACGCTGACGAGCATGGTGGCCAGGGTCGCCAGCATTCCGGTGAGATAGACGGAGGAGAGCGTCAGGTACTCCTCACGGCCGGTCTCGCGGTCGCGCCGCCGGACGCTGTACCAGAGCCAGGCGATGACCGCGATGAAGGCCGCGTACACGAGCGCGAACCCAGCTCCGCTCTCCCCTGCCGCGTCGCCGGTGAACACGGCCAGCAGAGCGAGGAGTGCCATCTGCACGAAGACGAAGGTTCGTGTGCGGCCGTCCTGCTGTCCGTGCAGGTCCACGTACAGCGTGCCGTTCAGCCAGGCGTTCCAGACGAGCCCGAAGATGATGGCGAACTCGATGGCCGCCTGGAGCGAGACGTGACCGGCCAGGTGGTGGGCTGCCTGCGCCACGACGACGACGTAGACAAGATCGTAGAAGAGCTCCAGGAAGCTGACTGTCCGGTCGGGCTCGACCTCTCCATGTGCGCGCGGCGGCTGCCAGAACCACGTCCGAAGCCGGCCGATGGCACCGGGGTCGCGTGTCGGGTTCGCTTCGTCAGGCATTGCGGCAGCCTAGCGTGCGAGATCGCCTCGATGCATGGACTCATGCGGGCGCCAGGCCGGCGTCGGGCTCGGCTCGAGGCGGCCCGGCCGGATCGTCGTGGCGCAGCCTGACCCGCCGCAGGAGCTGGGCGTTGGCGGCCACGATGATGGTCGAGGCGCTCATGAGGATGGCCCCGACGGCCATGGGCATGACGATCCCCCACGGCGCCAGGATCCCGGCCGCGAGTGGGATGGCGACGACGTTGTAGGCGGTGGCCCAGACGAGGTTCTCGACCATCTTTCGGTAGGTCGCACGGGAGAGCTCGATGGCACCCACGACGTCACGCGGGTCATCACGCACGAGCACGATGCCGGCCGACTCGACGGCCACGTCGGTGCCGGCGCCGATGGCGATGCCCACGTCGGCCTGGGCGAGGGCAAGCGCATCGTTGACACCGTCGCCGACCATGGCCACCCGCTGGCCGCCCTGCTGGAAGCGCGCGACCGCTGCGGCCTTGTCCCCGGGCAGCACCTGCGCCGCGACCTCGTCGATGCCCAGGCGTCGCGCGACCGAGTCGGCGACGGCCTGGCTGTCTCCTGTGATCATGGCCACGCGAACGCCGAGCGCGTGAAGCTCCTGCATCGCCTCGAGCGACTCGGGCCGGATCTCGTCCTCGATCGCGAGGATGCCGAGGACATGCCCGTCGACGATGACGTGCAGGATGGTGCGGCCATCAGCGGCCCACGCCTCGCCCCGTTCGACCAGCTCCGCGGAGGCCTCGACCCCGAGCTCCTCGAGCAGGCGAGGGCCGCCGATGGCGACCTCGCGGCCATCGACGAGCGCACGGGCACCGCGGCCGGCGAGCGCCTCGAAGTCGGACGCGGCGGGGACCTCGATCTCGCGCGAGGCGGCGCCCTCGACGAGGGCTCGGGCGAGCGGGTGTTCTGAGTCAGCCTCGACCGCGGCCGCGAGCGCCAGGACATCGTGCTCCTCGGCTCCCTCGGCGACTGCCACCTCGGCCAGCACGGGCTGGCCTTTGGTCAGCGTGCCCGTCTTGTCGAAGATGACGACGTCGAGCTGGCGAGCCTGCTCGAGCGCCAGGCGGTCCTTGATGAGCAGGCCGTTGCGGGCGCCGAGCGAGGTGCTGATGGCGATGACCAGCGGGATGGCCAGGCCCAGCGCATGGGGGCAGGCGATGACGAGCACGGTGGCCGTGCGCACGAATGCCTCGGCCGGTTCACCGAGGACGAGCCACACGATGAAGGTGACCGCAGCGGCGGCGAGCGCGATGTAGAAGAGGGCCGCCGCGGCGCGGTCGGCAAGCGCCTGGGCCCGGGATCCGGAGGCCTGGGCCTCGGCCACCATGCGCATGATGCTCGAGAGCGCGGTCTCCTCACCGACCGCGGTGACCCGTACCCGCAGGCTCCCCCCGCTGGCCACGGTGCCCGCGACCACCTTGTCTCCGGAGGACTTCGTCACCGGCACCGATTCGCCGGTGATCATCGACTCATCGACCTCCGCGGTGCCATCGACGATCTCGCCGTCGGCCGACACCCTCGCGCCGGGCCGCACGAGGACGACATCGTCGATGCGCAGCTCGGACAGTGGCACTTCCTCCGTGCCGCCGTCGGTGACCCGCTCGGCGGTGTCGGGCAGCAGTTCGGCCAGCGCCTGCATCGCGCCCTGGGCCTGGGCGATCGAGCGCATCTCCAACCAGTGGCCCAGCAGCATGATGACGATGAGGGTGGAGAGTTCCCACCAGATCTCGACCTCGAAGATGCCCAGCGTGCCGATCCAGCTGATCACGAAGGCGGTCACGATGGCCATCGAGATGAGCGTCATCATCCCCGGCGTGCGCTCGGCGAGTTCCCCGCGTGCGCCGCGCAGGAAGACGAGCCCGCCGTACAGGAAGATGATCGTGCCCAGGAGCGGGGGGATGTAGTCGGACCCCGGGAACGTCGGTGCCGTGTAGCCGAACCACTCCTCGATGTCGGGGCTCCAGACAAGCACCGGGACGGTCAGGAGCAGGGAGAACCAGAACTTGTCGCGGAACATCGCCACCGAGTGCCCCTCGTGGCGATCGTGACCATGCTCATCGGCCGAATGCTCAGCATGGGCGTCGCGTGAGCCCGCCCGCGCCGACGTGTCCTCGTGGCGCGCCCGGCGCGCATCGCCCTCGCCCCCGCTGGTGTTGGAGTGCCTCATGCGAGTACCCTAAACCTTCAAGTCGACTTGAATGTCAAGAGGTGTCGTCGCCACATGCGTATCGGAGAGGTCGCGAAGCGGAGCGGGTTGTCCCCGACCACCGTCCGCTACTACGAGGACATCGGACTCCTGCCCCGGCCAGCGCGCGCAGCCAACGGGTACCGTGACTACGAACCCGAGGCCATCGAGCGCCTGCGCTTCGTGCGTGATGCCCAGGAAAGCGGGCTGACACTCGCCGAGATCGAGTCGATCCTGGAGCTGCGGGCCCAGGGTGAACCGACCTGCCACCACACGGTCAAGCTCATGGAGCGGCATCTCGACGACGTCGATCGGCGCATCGCGAGCCTGCGTGCGAGTCGCGACCTCTATGCGGCACTCATCGCTCGCGCCGGGACGCTGGACCCGGTCGATTGCACCGATCCCGATCGCTGCCAGACCATCACCACCGAGCTGGACCACCTGCACCACGCCACGCGGGCGGTGCCTGCCACCCGGCACCTCGGAGACGGCGGCGAGCGCTGAGCGGGGACGCCCCGGCGGTCGCCGCTGGAGCGTGCAACAGACCGCCTCATCCCGAGCCTCTCTATGGCGTGAGGGTCGCACGTCGGCCGTCACGAAGACGACGGACGCTGCGGCGTCGAAGCGGGCCCAGATGCTAGCCGCCGGGGCTGCGCAGAGCCGCTGGCGAAACCGACCTGACTGGCGGCGGGGGTGGAATCATGCGTGCGACGATCGATATCCGATCCATGCTGGCCATCGCGGGCGTCCTCGCGATCGCCGGAGCCGTACTCCCAGCCAGTGCGGGTGCGGCCGACCCGGCCACGGAGGTGACCGGCGAGGTGATGTGCACTGATGCGCTGTCATCGGTCTGGGCTGATCCTGAGCTCATCGTCTACAGCTGCAGCTTCGACGTGTCCGACGCTCGGCTGTTGGGCGAGGTCGAGACCGTGGCCAGTTGTGAATTCAGCCAGGATGGTGAGACGACGCTCGGCGAGTGCTCGGGCACGTCGGCTATCCACAACGAGGGAGGCGCCTGGGCCGGCGTCTTCTCCGGAACGACCACCTGGAGCGACAGCGCGCCAGCTCACGTCCATGAGATGGTTCAGGTCTACCTGGGCACGGGTGGCTACGAGGGCCTCCGCTTCGAGGGGACGTTCAGCGGAACCGACTTTCCCTGGACCGTCACGGGGCGGATCGAATTGGTCGACTAAGGGTCGGGAGCGATGGGCGGGATGATGCCTTCGACCGCCCTCGCGCCGACTGCACCACGTCGTACGGCCCCGGAAAGGGGCCCAAGGCCTCTTGCCGGAGACTCGCCCACGAACCAGCCTGCTGGCGCAAGGACGAACCTCTCCCCGAGGTGCAACAGGAGGGCGGGTACGGAGCCTCTCTCTGGTATGACCGGACTGGCAGCGGCCGAGTCGATGACGGTCGTGCTGCAGCGGGCAGCGGCCGGCGATGAGGTCGCGTTCACCCGCATCGTCGGGGCCTACCACGCTGACATGGTCCGCGTCGCCTACGGCATCTGCGGTGAGCGCGACCTCGCGCTCGACGCGGTCCAGGCGGCCTGGATGATCGCCTGGCGCAAGCTGCACACGGTCCGTGAACCGGACCGCCTCCGGTCGTGGCTGGTCGCGGTCGCAGCCAACGAGGCGCGCCACGTCGTTCGCAAGCGAGGTCGGCGGAAGCTCGTGGAGCTCACCGCCGACCCGCCCGCCCATGACGCGTCCGATCCGTCGGACGAGATCCGACGGGTGGACCTGGTGAACGCACTGCAGCGCCTCAAGCCTGACGAGCGTTCCCTCATCGCATTGCGCTACGGCGCGGACCTCGACTCGACAGAGATCGGGACCCTGCTGGGACTCTCGGCCTCCGGCGTCCGCGCACGGCTGGCTCGGCTGCTGGGACGGCTGCGAAAGGAGCTCGGCGATGCCTGAGCACGACGCCTTCGAGACACGCTTCCGTCGCGCCTATCGCCGGTACGTGGACGAGGCCCCGACCGACGTCGACGCTGCCGCGGTGGCGCGAGCGGCTGCCACACAGCGCCGCTTCGAGGGCTTCCGCTGGCCGACCATCGGATCGCCAGCACGCGTGCTCATGTGGGTCGGGCTCCTGGCACTGCTGCTCGCCGCTCTAGCTGCCGGCACCCTGTTCACCGGCTCTGAGGCGCCGGCGGATGGGGTCACGGACGTCTCCGGAACGTCGCCGTGCGCCACGACCGACGCCGGAGCGTGGAGCGGGCCGGCGGTGCACGAAGCGTCCGGCACCCGCCTGTCGAACATGGTCATGACGTGCACCAGCGAGATGTCCGACGCACGGCTGTCGGGGGACATCGTAACCACCCTCGACTGTGTCTACTCGGACGAGGCTGGGCTCCTCGTTGGCGAGTGCTGGGGCACGACTACCGTGCACAACGAGGATGGGGCCTGGGGCGGCGTCTTCTCCGGCACGACGCGGGCCGGAACCGGGGATGTGATGGAGACGGTCTGGCTCGGAAGCGGCGACTACGAGGGTCTTCGCTTCGTCGGCAGCATCACCACAGCCGCCGCGCCCTACGTGCTCAGCGGACGGATCGAGGCGGTCGAGTCGAGCGACTGAGCCGGACCGGATCGCCTCCACCGCCGATCTCTCGCAGGCTCCCGCAGCCGGTGTGCGTCCGCGGCGAGAGCCGCGGCGCTGCCACGGTCGCTCGACTCGAGCATCTGCTGCCGGCACACACGTAGACCGCACGGCTAGCGCGGTCAGCTGACGCGCACGACCGGTGGCACGACCCACGTGCCATCCAGCGCTTCCGGTTCGGGCCAGTACATGCGCAGCGCCAGGTAGAAGGGTCCGTCCGGGGTCGGGAGCCAGTTGGCTCGCTCGACCGGGTCGGTGGGCTCGGCACGCTGCATGGTGATGGTGAGCGCGCCGTCATCGTCGCGTACGAGACCCTCGGTGACCGCGTTGATGAGGTAGCGGTCGATGGGGTTCTCGACGAGGTATCCGGCGGTGCCGTCGTAGCTCGTGTCATACATGGTCACCGACCAGAACGCCCGCACCGGCGGCTCGGTCTCGAGCCGAAGCTGGTACTTGCCGTTGCCGTCGAACGGGTTGTCGTCAGCGTCGACCCGCGCCATGGGGTAGGACGCCTCGATGCGGTCGTTGCCGCCCCAGCCCAGCATCGACTCGGCCGCGCGACGGACGTAGTCGCCAGCATAGGCCTCCCGGTTGCCGAAGGCGTTCATCGACATCCATCCGTTGATGGTGGTCCCGAGCTGGCTGGCGGTGGCGGAGAGCTCGCTCCGAGCCTCGGCCACGCCGCTCGCGAGAGCGCTTCTGATGTCATCGGGGAGCGCCTCGACGTCCGCAGGCAGGCCGGGGCCGATACCGATCCGGGCGAAACGGGCAAGCATCTCCACCTCATCGGGCTGGGGCGGCTGACACAGCGGCAGCAAGGCGTTGAGGAAGCCGAGGAAGCGCTCGTCGCGCGACGCCCCGTCGTCCCAGTGGGGCCACTCGTAGGCTGGCAGCTCAGGCGCCGGGTTGCCAGTGAAGACCGCGTATGGCTCCAGGCGATACTGCTTCATGATCGCCGCGAGCGCCGGGGCGTCTGCGGGGCCGCGCAGTTGCGAGCGGCCGATGAGGAACACCAGGTCGGTCTCGAACCGGCGAGAGCCGCTGAAGCCTTCGGGCACCTGACCCTGCCAGCTCGGACCAGCGAGGAGGTAGGTGCCGGCCTCAGGCCCGGTGGACCGAGTGCCGACGTAGAAGTCGTTCTGGCCGTAGAGGTCCTCGAACTGCATGACGTAGTAGCGATCGTTCACGGCGGGGACCGACAGCACGAGCGGGCCGGCGCGGAAGTCCAGGAGGCTGAACGAATAGGGGGTGTCGGCGTTGGGAGTGATGACATCGCGGAAGCGATGGTCGAGCGTCACGGCCTTGCCGTATGGTCCCTCGTTGGCCGGGCCGCGATACGCCGGCGAGGCCGGCTGGAGGAACGTGGCATAGGCGTAGCGGTATCCCATCAGCATGGGAAACGAATAGACGTATGCCTCCCTGGCGATGGCGGACACCTCGGCCGCGGTGAGGGACTGATCGATGCGCATGCTCTCTCCGATTCGTCGTCTGCCGCTTCCTCGGCGACGCCGAAGATCGCCTGGTTGTCGCACCCCATGGTATGCGCGAGGCCCGCGGATGTGATGCCTCCGGACCACCCACCAGGACTGGACACGCGAGGTATCGTGTCTGCCTGCGGCGGGGGCTTGGAGGACGCGATGCCCCAGCGGGACCCGTTCGCGAATCTCGAGTTCATGTTCCGATCAGCCGGGCGGCGGCGGTTCCCGGGGAGGCGAGATGTCGCCTGGCCCTCGGAGCCGACTGAGGGCGGCACGGCGTCCACCGATGAGCAGCCCTGGAGCGTCCGACGCGCGCGAGGGCGCTCAGGGTGATGCGCTCATGCGACCGGTGCAGTTCGCAGTTCGACCAGGCCTACGCCGCCCAGAAGCTCGCTCGCTATCGCGCTACCGGCCCCGATCCGGGCACGCGTGCGCTCCTCGATGCCATCCTGGCTGAGGATGTCCGGGGCAGGACGCTCCTTGATGTCGGGGGCGGCGTGGGAGCGGTTCAACACGAGCTCCTGAGGATGGGCGTGCTCTCGGCACAGGAGGTCGAGGCCTCCGTGGCCTACGTGGCGGCGTGCCGTGCAGAAGCCGAGCGCCAGGGCCACGCTGACCGGATCGTCCACGTGCGCGGCGATTTTGGCTCTGTCGCGCACCGAGTCGAGCCGGCCGACATCGTCACGCTCGACCGGTCGCTGTGCTGCTGGCGCGAGCCGCTCACGCTCGTGGACCAGACAGCGGCCATGACCCGCTGGCTCTATGGCCTGGTGTACCCACGAGACGTGTGGTGGGTGCGTCACGGTTGGCGGCATCTCAGCGATGTTCGCCAGATCCTGAAGCGAAGCGGCCTGCGGCTGTCGACACCGCGCGCGACGGACGTGGAGGCCATCCTTGCTCGTCACGGACTCCGCCTGCACCGCCATGCCGAGGTCGGCGTGTGGCAGGTCGCGCTGTACGCGAACGAAGCGGGGCCACCCGTCGCCGAGCTGGTCGAGGGTGACCCCTTGGTGTCAGGAGGTGCCGAGTAGACCCTGGGCCGGGGTCGCCAGCGCCGCCACCTCGTCCGGAAGCAGGGGCCGGATGGCCAGGCTCATCAGCGTGCCGTCGGGCGTCTCGAGCAGGATGTAGCCCTGCCCACCGTTGGGCACGCTCGCGACCTGCGCCACCTGCTCCGGGGTGAGCGTGGCGATGGCGTCCAGATCATCGCCGAACAGGTCGGCCGGCTCGTCATCCCAGGGCCACAGCGCCGGCGCGCCCGCCTCCTCGATCCAGGGCTCGGTGATCATGGCCCGATACAGCGGCACATCGTACGGACGCGACACGTCCACCTGCGACCCGAAGTCGGACAGTACGGCCGCGAGGGCTTCGAAGCGGGCTCGGGCTTCGGGGTCTGGGGCCTGGTCGTCGAAGCCGAGCGCCTCCACGACCACGATCTTGTCCACCCCGTCGGCATCGACCGCGAACGAGGTGTTGGGCGTGTCGACGATGAACGGGTTGGCATAGCGCTGGTCGGCATCGCGCAACCCACCCTCGTCGAGGGCGAACGTCAGCAGGTCATCGACCTGCCCGGGCGTGAGGCGCGAGCAGGCGTACGCTGCCAGCGGGTCGGTGAGATCGGCCCAGTCGGCGGCCGGTCGGAAGATGGCCACGTTGTTGCCGTAGAGCGTGAAGGTCGGGCTCTCCATGAAGGCGATCTCCATGGGCACGAAGCCGCCCCCGACCTGCATGCGGAGCACGATTTCGAGCGCCTCGGTCGGGTGCTCGATGGCGCCGAGAGCTCCGGGCTCGGGCGTCCAGCAGGGGGACGTCTCGTCGGCCGCCGTGACTGCTGCCGAGCTGACCCCGACGACGGTGGTGAGAGCCAGCAGGCCGACGGCGACGCGGCTGGCCATGGACAGGGAGTGATAGGGGGAGGATGTGGTGTTCATGCGCTAGATGACGACCGCTCGACCCCATCGGTTCCCTCCATCTGGCACTGGAGCTCCCTGCCCTCCCCGGTAGTGTCAACGGGATCCGGTCAACGAGGAGGACACATGCAGCTGACCCGTCGCGAGCGCGTGCTCCGGGCCCTCACCTATCAGCCGGTGGACCGGCTACCGACGCAGCTCAACTACACCGCCTCGATGGGCCGAGCCATGGCCGACCACTTCGGCGTGGGTGTGCCGGAGCTGCCACAGCGCCTGGACAACCACCTCGTTCGCCTGGACATGACCTACCCCGAGCGCCTCAGCGAGGACGGTACGGCCCGTTTCGATTGGTGGGGTGCCGGGCACGACACGCAGGAAGAGGGCTACTACATCCGGGTGGCACCGCTGGCCGGGGACCGGGACCTGGACGCCTTCGAGTGGCCCGACCCTCACGATCCAGGCCTGCTCGACGACGCCCGGCGGCTGCGGAGCGTGGTCGGAGACAGTGCCTTCGTGGTGCCCAACATCGGCTGGGCCCTGTTCGAGCGCGCCTGGTCACTGCGCGGCTTCGAGAACACGCTCCTGGAGCTGGCGCTCGACCCCGCCTACATCGGCGAGCTGATGGACCGCATCGTGGACATCCGACTCGTGCTCATCGAGCGCTACCTGGAGCTGGGTGTGGATGGCGGCTACTTCGGTGACGACTACGGCGCGCAGACCGGCACGCTCCTCTCGCCGGCCTCCTGGCGCGAGCTGATCAAGCCGCGCCTGGCCCGCCTCTTCGCGCCGTTCGTGGAGCGTGGCCTGCCGGTGCTGATGCACTCCGACGGTGATATCGCGCCCATCGTTCCCGACCTCGTCGAGATCGGCCTCACCGCCCTGAACCCCGTGCAACCGGAGGTCATGGACCACGACTGGCTGCACGCCGAGTTCGACGGCCGGCTGGCCTTCTATGGCGGCGTCTCGACCCAGACGGTGCTGCCGTCGGGGACGCCCGATGCGGTACGGACCGCGGCTCGCGCGTGCGTCGAGACGCTCGCGCCCCGCGGTACGGGGTTGATGCTGGCGCCCTCGCACCGGCTGATGACCGACGTGCCCATGGCCAACGTCGATGCACTCCTCGACGTCATGGCAGGGCTGGGCTGATCGGATGGAACAGCTGCGTCGGCGGGAGGCGGTCGAGCTGGAGTTCACCAAACTCTACGGCGCTGCACCCACGGCCTGGTTCCGGGCACCCGGACGGGTCGACCTGATGGGCAGCCATACCGACTACAACGACGGCTACGTAGCCACCATGACCGTCGATCGCGACACCTGGATCGCCATCCGGCCACGGGCCGACCGGCGCGTTCGCATCGCCTCGCTCAACCTGGCGGGCACGGCCGACTTCAGCCTCGATGCCGTGGTGCGCGATACGGACGTGCCCTGGACCGACTACGTGCGCGGAGTCGCCGCCGTGTTGCAGCAGGACGGCGACGACCTCGCCGGGTTCGACGGGCTGCTCCACAGCACCGTGCCCTTCGGCAGTGGCCTCTCGTCCTCCGCAGCCATCGAGACCGCCGCCCTACTGGCCTTCGACGCGGTCAGCGGCAGCCATCACCAGGCGCTGCAGCTGGCGCTGTTGGGGCAGCGCGCGGAGAACGAGTTCGTAGGGGTCGCCTGCGGCATCCTCGACCAGTACACATCGGTGCTGGGTACGGCTGGCCACGCGTTGCTGTTGGACTGCCGGGCCCTGACCAGTCGGCGCATCGCCCTCCCGCCCGACCTGGCAGTCGTCATCTGCGATACCCGAGCGCCACGTCAACTCACCGACGGGGTCTATGACGAGCGCCGGGCGCAGTGCGAGGCAGGCGCTCGCTATCTCAGCCGATACGACCCCCGGATCTCCGCCCTGCGCGACGTCAGCCGCGAGCTGCTCGACGCACACGCGGCAGAGCTGCCGGTCGACGTGGCCAGGCGCAGCCGCTTCATCGTGGAAGAGAACCTGCGCGTGCTGGAGCTGGCCGCGGTGCTGCCTGCCGGCGACCGGGACGCCCTGGCAGCGCTCTTCGATGCCTCCTTCGACGGTGCCATGCATCTCTTCGAGATCGGAGCCTCGTCGATGGCCACCATGCACGCGGCGATGACGGGCGCACCCGGACTCATCGCCCGTCGCCAGGCCGGCGCGGGCTTCGGCGGCTGCCTGGTAGCCATCGTGGAGCGCGACTGCGTCGACCGCTTCGGCGTGCAGGTGGCCGCTGCCTATGCCGAGGCGACCGGCATCGACCCGTCGGTCTTCGGCGTCGAAGCCGCCCCCGGCGCGGGGCCCGTGCTGATCGGCTGAAGGCACCACGTGGGGTGCGGCGCATCGACCGCCCGCGTCAACCGCCCTGCGAGACCGCTCCTAGGCTGATGTCAAGCGTTGTCGAGTCCGAGCCACCGTCGTCGTCCTCCAGCGTGAGGGTGACCACGTAGTTGCCGGCCTCCGCGTAGACATGCCTGGCAGAGGCACCGCCTGTGCCGCGGTCCTCGATGACGTCGAGGGCCAGCGTGGCGCCGTCGCCCCAGTCGATCGCCAGGGTGTGCCGGTCCGCGATGCCAGGGTCCGTGAAGTGCGCCGTGACCGTCAGCACCTCGGCCGACGCGGACACCGCTTCGGCCGTTGCCGTGATGGATGGGTCGACGTTGCGGACCTTGATGGTCGAGGCGGCAGCGTCGCTGGCGCCGTCGTCGTCGGTGACGGTCAGGCTGATGTCGATGTCGTCGTCGTCGAGCGCCGTGAAGAGCGGCCGCTTCCGGCTGGCGTCATCCAGGTACCGCTGCCTGGTCCACTCCCAGGCGACGATGTCACCGTCACGGTCCGTCGAGGCGCTGCCATCGAGCCTGATCGAGTCGCCCTCGTCGACCGTGTACGGTCCTCCGGCGTCGGCCGCCGGGGCCCGGTTGGGCGGAGTGGGCCCAGGCGCGGTCGAGGGCTCGGGCTCCGGCGTGCCCTCCTCGGCCGGGGGTTGCTCGTCGGGAGGGAGAGCAGCCTCGGGCAGTGCGGAGTCATCGGTCGGCGTCGGCTCCTCGGTCGGCGTCGGCTCCTCGGTCGGCGTCGTGGGCTCCGTCGGGGCCTGTGCCGCCGACGGATCTGCTTCGGCCGGCACCACAGCCGCGGCTTGAGGCAGACGCGGTGGGATCCGCCGCGACTTGAGCCACGGCTTGACACTGCTCTTGCCGATGCCCTTGACGGTTCGACCGACACGCCCGCCTCGAGCATCTGCGAGGTAGTCGGAGACCAGGTCGGCCTTGGTGGCCCGTGCCGCCGTCGACCAATCGGTGACCTGCTGCAGCTCTCCGACTTCGTAGTCCAGGCGCACGCTCTTGATGTCGAACGTGGCAGAGGACGGGCCCCCCAGCCCCTGCCAGGTGCTCACGATGGCCCGGGCCACACCGTCCTTGATGCGCAGGCTGCCGGGGGCGCTGGTGCTCCACCAGGCGAACTCGGGTCCGACCTCCGCCACCGCGTCGTAGTGGGCCAGGTTGCCGTAGCCACCCAGGTCGGGGTTCCAGATGGCGATGACGGCGTGGTGGCCGTTGGGCGACATGCCCTCGACCTGGAAGGCGACGTCACGGTAGAGCCTGGATGAGGCCACCGGGAAGGTATAGCCGACGGTCGCCGAGCCCGACTTCGAGATGAGCCGGACGCCGTAGGTGTACTTGGACTTGGCCTTGCTGATGATGGCGTCGGCAGACTTGCCCACGAGCGAGTACTTCGCCCCTGCGAGGGACACCGACCTGGTGCTCCAGTCCACCCAGTCGTGCGAGAGGACGATGCGGCGCTCGATGATCTTGGCGTTGGCGCGGTCATCCACGACGAGCGTTCGCAGGGTGTAGTACCCAGCTGGCGCCAGCCCGCCTCCGGAGACCTGGCCGTTCCAGGAGAAGGTCACGTCGGAGGTCCCGCTGGGGGCGCTTGTCTGATACAGGATCGATCCGTCGGCATCGGAGACGATCTCCGCCTCGACGGAGAGCCGCTCGTCTCGCTTGACGGTGACCGCGGTCTGGTCCCGGAACGCATCGACGTGCGGGTAGAAGACAGGAGGGTCGACCTTGACCGATCCGAGCACATCCTCGTCTTCGCGGACGTAGACGTCCACCTCGGCCCACGACCTCGCGAACTGCTCATGTCCAAGGTAGCTCGCGTCGATGGGGTGCCGCCCGATCTTCGTCAGCAGCGGCGTGATCGTCAGCGTCTGGTCTCCGGGGCTCACCTCCATCGAGCCCAGCAGTTCACCCGTCTCGCCGTCCTGGATGCGAAGCACGCCACCGGTGACACCGGCGGGTGACAGGGTGGCGGTGATCGTGGGCCGCTCGGTGGTCACCACGCTGACCTTGTCGGTGGTGATATCGAGACTCGTCTCGACGCGCTCTCCCACATGAAGGATCATCGTCGGGCTCTGGCTGGTCTCGTAGTCGGAGTTCTCGTAGAACTTGCCGTAGACACGGTGATCCCCCGGCGGCAACGAGACTTCGACTTCGGCGTGGCCATCGAGATCGGACTGGACGTCGACATTGCGGCTTGGGTCGTCGGGGAACTCGAACCAGAAGGTGAAGCCGCGCGAGCGGTCCGCGGCCGGATTGGGTGTCACCTGGGCCTGCAGCGTGACCGGCGACCACGTCGTCCCGGTCGGCCCGGTGATGGTGGTGTTGGTCGCGACCGTTCCGTTGCCGTTGAGGCCGATCGATCGCACGCCGCTTCCGAAGTCCATGCTGATGGTGAGCTCGGCCCCACGGTAGCCACGCTCCGTCGGCGTGAACTGCGCCGTGAGCGTGCAGGCAGCCCCGACCGCGAGCGTCAGGTTGGAACAGGTGTCCGTCTCGATGGCGTAGTCGGCGGCATCGCGACCGACGATCCCGGCCTCGCCGAACGTCACCGGATCGGCGCCGACGTTGCGGAGCGTCTGACTCGTGAGGGAGAGGGTCTCACCGACGTGCACGTTCGGTGGAGGGCTCCAGGGCTGGCAGAGCGGGTCCTGCTGGATGGCCGTGAAGGCAGGGGCGGCGGTATTGAAGCGGATCTCACCGCTCACCGAGCCAGGGATCTCGAAGGAGAGCGACAGGCGGCTGAACGAGCTCTCACTGTCGTAGGCGACATCGTGGACGGTGAAGTCCCAGGGCGTGTAGGAGGCCCAGCTGATGCTGCAGGCGCCCCACGAATTCGAGCTTCATGAAGGGACGGTCCGGCGTGCTGTAGCCGACGGCATTCTGGTACGTCTGCCCGGCCACGAGCGGCGCACCGCCGATGCCGGTCGCGGCGAAGTTCCAGGTGTTGACCCCATCGGTGATCTGAAGATTGGGGATCGGGGCGTACCAGTCGACTCCACTGGCAAAGGTGTACTCGGGTGTCGCCAGGAGCCCCGCATCCCCTCGCGAGTACTCGATGGCGAATGCCGACGTGGGATCGGCGCCCTGCGCGGCGGGCGGGGCGAGGGCGGAGGCAGTCAGCATCACCGCCGCGGCCAGCGGCACGCTCAAGCCGACCCGGGCCAGGAGGTGTCGTGTGAGGGCCATCACTCGTCAGCCTCCTGTTCGGGAACCGCAGCCGAGGACAGCTCGGGCTCCGGGGTGGGCTCGGGCGTCGCTGTCGGGGGTGGCTCAGGCCTGGGGGTCGGAGGCTCGGTGGGGGCCAGGGTCGGCTCGGTCGGCGCAGGCGGCTCGGCAGGAGGCTCGGGCGGCTCGGTCGGCTCGGCCTCCAACTGCGGAGCCGGTCCTTCCACCACCGCCGACTCCGGGGCAGCTTCGCTGGCTTCATCGGTGGGCTCCGGCAGCCGCGGCATGATGGCGCGGTCACGTAGCAGCGGCACGCGTACCCGCAGCACATCGGCCGCGCTTCGACCCACCTTGCTGCTCGACGGTGTCGGCAGGAAGCCGTCATCGCCGGCGAGCGACGCGGTCGCGGCCTTGACCAGCGTACCGGTCTGGTAGGTCAGCTTGACCTTCCCGATATCGAACGTGGCGGGGCCGCTCTTGCCCATGCCCTTGGCGACCAGGACGAGGGCCCGGACCTTGCCCTGTCGGACCCGGTCATCATCGCTGGGAACGCTCGTCTTCCACCACTTGTAGCCGGGCCCCACCAGCTTGGCGGCGTCGTAATTGCCGGTGTCGCGATACCCGCCCGCGCCCGGGTTCCAGACCGCGATGAGTCCCTTGTGGCCGTTGGTGGAGCGGCCCTGGACGGCGAAGGTCATGCGGCCGTAGACGTCGGCGCTGGCGACCGGCAGGGCATACGAGACCGCGGCCACGCCCTTTCCGGAGTTGAGCTTGACCCCGCCGCTGTACCGGGATGCCGCCGCGCTGATGGTGGCGTTCCCTGACTTGGAAGCGAGCGCGTACTTGCGACCGCTCAGGCTTACCGTCCTGGTGCGCCAGACCACCCGGTCGCGCGAGACGGTGATGGTCTTCTTGACGACCTTGGGAGCGGAGCCCCCGTCGTTGAAGCTGACCTTGGCCTCGTACGTCCCGGCGGCAACCAGGGCGCCGTCGTCGTCGCGACCATCCCAGTGCCACAGGATCCAGTCGGTCTCGGGCGGGAACGTCTGGGTGCGGACCACGCTGTCATCAGCCAGGGAGCGGAAGGTGATGTCGACCTTGAGCGGGTGGTAGCGCCAGGCTTCGATCTCGAGCGAGTCGAGGTAGCCGTCCACGACCGGGTAGATCTTGTTGGGGAACATCGTGGCGCCGGCGTTGGCGCGGATCGTCTGGGTGAATTCCGAGCTGGAGCCCTCGACGCCCTCGTAGCCGCTGTACTCGGCCCGAATGAGATGGGGCCCGCTAGTGAGGAACGGCTCGATCGTGAGCCGTTTGCTGCCCGCTGTGACATCGAGGCTGCCCAGGACGGTATCGGTCGTCACGTCCCGCACGACGAGCGTGCCCCCATCGAACGTCACGTCGGCCGGCGTGACGCGGGCGGTGATGACCGGTGGTTCGTCCGAGTTGGTCGGGTTCTGGCTGCTGACGAGCGCGACCCCGGTCGCCTGCATGATCTTGAGCGTGATCGTCTCGCTGCGGCTGGGTGCCCAGGTCCCGGTGCCGTTGCGGTTGAACTCGGCATACACGCGATGAACCCCGCCCGGGAGCGTGCCCTGGTAGCGCGCGCTGCCGTCGGCCATCATCGGTTCAGGGCCACCCACGGGACCGTCCATCGGATCGGCATCGGGGAAGGTAAACCAGACGGACGATCCGCCATCGGTGCTCGTGGGACTGGGAGAGACGAGGACGCGCACGTCCACGGGCGCCCACTGCCACCCTGTCGGACCCTCGATGGTGGTCGTCGTCACCTGCTGACCCGTGCCGCGGAAGGCGATCTGCCGAGCCGCGACCGTCGTCCCGACGGGGATGCTGGCGACGGCGTCCAGTTGGCCGTGTGTCGTCGGTGCCAAACGCACGGCGAACGTGCACGATGCACCCGCTGCGAGCGAGGAGACACTGGCACAGGTGTCGTCCACGACCTCGAAGTCGCCGGCATCGGCGCCGGTCATGGAGGCCGCGCCGACGGTCACGCCGCTGCCGCCCACGTTCTCGAGGGTGACGGTCTTCTTCTCCCCGGCCCCCCCGACCGGCGCGAAGCCGGCGTCCCAGTAGCGCCTGTTGAGCGGTGACAGCGTCACGCCGTCGAAGGCCGGGGCGGGCGTCTTGTAGCGCAACTCTCCGTGAACGAGCTGGCCGTTGCCCTCGCAGGTCGCGCTGAAGGAGAGCGACAGCCTGGAGAACGAGGTGCCGTAGTAGCCCACGTCATGGACGGTGAACGCGGCGTCGATGTCGTAGCAGTTGCCGTAGAGACGCTGCGACGTGAGGTCGAGCCACGGAGCGGTCGCAGCTGGCGAGTTACGAGCGCCCGTGTAGGTCGTGCCAGGCACCAATCTGGCACCGCCTGGCCCGGCGGCCCCGACCATCCAGCTGGTGCCGTCCATGTACACGGTGGAGGGGCCCGCATAGAAGTCGACATCGTCGGAGGTGATGTAGTCGGCCGTGCCCTGGCCGAAGGAGTTGGCCAGCTCGCTCTCGTAGTAGAACCACGACTCGGGATCCGCGGCCTGCGCCGGTCGCGCAGCGAAGGGCACGGCGGCAAGCGCAGCGATGGCGAGCAGCGAGGCGACGATGCCAGCTGTCAGCAGGCGCATCACTGATCGATCGGACACGGTCATCGGAACTCCCCCGGCGTGTGCGGCGACGACCACAGTCTCCGTGGGCCGAGGGCAGCGTCAAGGGTCAAACGGCACGCGCGCCAGCGCACCACCGCACCGGCGGCCGGCCCACCAGATGGGGACGCGGCCGCTCGAACGGCCCGCTCGGCTGGCGCCTACGGGAAGAGAGGGTCCTGCCACGCAGGGCGATCGGGCGCCTTGTCCTGGCGCAACATGGCCCACCACTGCTCGTCGGTCAGGCGGTCGGTCGTGGGCCACGGGAACTCGTAGAAGGAGTAGACCCCGCCGGTCGCCACGTGGAAGGCGCCATCGTCGTCGGGCACGAGGACGAAGATGCGGTCGATGCGTCCCGTGCCCACCTCCAGCACCTCGTCGGTACCCTTGATGAGGTCTACGCCGCGGCCGATGTCGGCGATGATGGCGGCGTCGTCGTCACGGATCGGCCGGTTGGTGTTCAGCCGGTCACCGCTGCGCCACCAGAAGCCCTCCAGCGTTCCACCGATGGATCGCAGCCACTCGTTGTCGGTCCACCGGAAATCGGGGTCGCTTTGGTCGGCGATGGCCTCGATGGGCGAGCCGGCCAGCTCATCGGCCGCGATCCGTCCCAGCCGATCGACGAACTCGATGTAGTCGTTGAGCAGGCGACGGATGTCCTTCGGCAGCAGGCTGCGAGCCGCCAGACCGTCACGCGTCAGCGTGGCCATGGCGGAAAGTCGACCGAAGGCCACCGGGTCCGGCTCGACCCAGTTGCGCACCTTGGGCAGTTCCGGCTCGACGGAGCCCATCTCGCCCACGAACTGCTTGGTGTAGAGGATGGTGTCGTGGCGCAGCTCGGCGTGTGAACCGAAGCCGGTCTGGTGGTCCTTGGCGTCCCACGCTTCGCTGCGCATGTAGTCGGGAAAGGCCAGGCCGTGCGGCAGCCACATCGGCACCAGCGCTGCCAGCCAGGCGTCGTACACGGTGCCGCCCCAGTCCTCGTCGGGTCGGGCAGCGACGGCCTCGCGCATCGCCTGCATCTGCTCGGGATAGTCGACGTAGTCGGTCACGCCGGCCTCGTCCTGGATCGCCAGCGCGAAGTCGGAGCCAAAGGCCGCGGCCAGGTCGAGCACCGACGGCAGCACCCGCAGGTCGGGCGCCTCGCTGACCCAGGGCGCGATGAGCTGGTCAAGGATCCACGAATCGAGCACGAAGCGCGTGCCCATCAGTCGCACGGACGGGCGCTCCTCGTCGATGAGGACGGGCCGCGTCGCCATCAACTGGCTGGCGATCGCATTGAGCGTCTCGTCGTCGGTCGAGGTCAGCGGGTCGGCCATGCCGCCCGGCACCACCGCCTCGACGGCCTCGTTCAGCTCGAACGGCGTGTAGTCGTCCGCGACGCCCACGAGGAAGGCGGTGGGCTCGAAGACCTGTCGCCACAACGCCGTGAGCGCCGGGTCGCCCACGAGCGTCCGCGAGGCCAGCAGGGCAAGCCGCAGGTTGTCCACGTCGGTCACGATGGAGGCATCGGTCTGCACCGAGCCGGGTAGGCGGAAGGCGTACTGACCCAGCACGGACATGGCCTTGAAGTAGCGCGTCAGCGCCTTGGTGCGCGTGTAGTGGCCGCGTGGGTTGAAGAGCGTGTAGTCGGTCACGGTGCCCAGGATGGGAGACGTCGCCTGCGACTCCTGGTGCTCGTCGATGAGCGCCCGCTCCTTCCTGGCACGGGGGCTGAGCGTGCCCGATCCGACCCCCAGCTCGGCTGCTGCGACCGCAAGCAGGTCCACCACCCGCGCGGCGTCATCCTCGAGAGCGGTCCCGGCAAGCTGCCGCTGCTGCGTCCGGGCGTTCTTGAGCATGCCCGTCAACAGCTCGCCCAGCACCGGCGTGAGACGCTTGGTCTCGAGGTCACGCAGGGTCTTGTCGAAGACCTCGTGCCAGGCGTTGTAGGCGACGTCGGTGGTGAGGTAGACCGGCGTGCCCGCGTAGTACTGCTCGTCGTAGGCGTGGTGGAACAGCCGGAACTGCTCCGGCATCACCACGAACCCCTGCTCGGCCAGCTTGGCACGGGCCGCCGGGGTGAGGAGCTCGTCGACCTGCTCCGACAGCGACACCTCATCGAGCGAGGTCGGCGTCGACGGCCCGGCATAGGGCTCGCTGTCGTCGAGCAGGGACATCAGCTCGTAGGGACCGAAGCCGGCGGCGACCGAGGGCAGCGCCGGTTCGCTCGTGCCTGGATCGGCCGCTGTGGCCGGCGCGGTGCCCGCCAGGGCCAACAGGCCTGACAGCACGATGGCGAGACGCATCACGCGTCGCTCCTTTCGATGATGGCGGGCTCAGTGAGGCCATCGCCATCGATGTCGACACAGATGGGGGTGCCGGGCCCCGGAAGTGGTGTGGTCGGGAGGAAACCGAAGACGACCCAGCGCCAGGCGCCGGTCTCGACGATGCCGGGCTTTCTCATGCGCCCGTAGGCCACCGCCAGCGCGCCATCGCAGGCCGCCAGCTCCACGATGGGGGCCACGAGCGTGCCCGCGACCCAGGTCTCCGAGAGGTCCGCCGGCCGATAGAGCCCTAGGTGGGCGCTCTGCCCGTCGGCGTCGACCCAGTAGCGTCGCGGCCGCGTGGTGTTGATCAGCGTGCGGCGGAACGGGCGCCGGAACGAGAGCACCAGGTCGGTCTGGCCGTCCAGCGTCACGTCACCCAGGGCGACCGCGATCAACCGGTCCGGGAGGTGCTTGGTGGCCGCCGGCGCCACCTGCTCCCGGACGCGGCGGAGGACGGCCGGGTCGAGGCTCAGCGGGTCGATGTTGACGTCGCCCAGCTGCCTGAGTGGGGTCCACCAGGTCTCATCGAGCAGGACGGCATCGCCGAGCGGCAGGCGCCAGTCGTCCCCGGCGATGCGGCTACGAACGCCCAGGGGTCCGTGATCGTCCCGGAGGACCTCGATCTGGACCGGCAGACCAGAGGGGGTGCGAAGTCGATGCAGGGATGATCCGCCGGCCAACGCGGGCGGAGAGGCCGCCGGGCCAGCCGCCATCGCCAGGGCCAGGGCCAAGGCGAGGAGCAGGAGGCCGCGAGATCGCGACATGTCACGGACACGATATGGCCGCGGACCAGCCGACGCAAGCGGTCTGGCCGCTCCGACTGGCGCTGACCGAATGGTTGGGACATGCCACACGACACTTGACGGGGCCAGCGCGAAGCGGAGGATGGATCGTGTCCGAAAGGGGCACCGGCATGAACCCACTGGCAGCGACACGGAAGCACACGTCAAGGCTCCCAGCCCGCCTGCGTTCAGCCTGGCTGGGCGGGTTCCTGCGAGCCGCCTGGCTGTTCCCGCTCGACGTCGCCTTTCGCATCTTCGGGTTGCGCTATGCCTGGCTCAAGGCACTCTTCACCTACTGCCCGCCGGGTGCCCTCGAGTTCCTGGGCCGTCTGCGGGCGGAACGGGCCGCCTTCAGGGCCATCCGCCGCGTGCCGGCCTACCGGCGCCTGCTGCGCGACACCGGCGTCCACGCCGACTCCGCCTGGCCGCTGGGTATCCTGCATTCACTGCCGGAGACCGACAAGCGCAGCTACATCGATCGCTACTCCATGGAAGACCGCTGCCTGGACGGTCGTTTCACCTTCGTCGGCACCACGCTCGATGAATTGAGTGGCTCCACCGGCCGCCCCTACGATTGGATCCGCGGCCAGCGCGAGCGGGACATCGCCCATCGCAACATCGGCTTCTTCGCGCGCTACATCTTCGGCGCCCAGCCGCTGGTGACCATCAACGCCTTCTCCATGGGCGCATGGGCGGCCGGCGTCAACACCGCGGCGGGCATGAACCGCCACGGCATCGTCAAGTCGACCGGGCCCGACCTGGACAAGATCTTCTCCACCCTGCGACTGCTGGGGCCCCACTACCGCTTCACCATCTGTGGCTACCCGCCGTTCCTCAAGCGCATGCTGGACGTGGGCGATGCCGATGGCTTCCCCTGGGGTGACTACGAGCTGCACGGCCTCGTCGGCGGCGAGGGCATGGCCGAAGGTCTGCGCGACTACCTGCTGGAGCGCTTCGTGTCGGTGTACTCGGGCTATGGCGCGACCGACCTGGAGGTGGGCATGGCGGCAGAGACCCCGGTCAGCGTAGCTGTTCGACGCATCGCGCGGGCTGATCCGGAGATCAGGGCGGCGCTGTTCGGCGAGCGCTCGCGGCTGCCGATGGTGTTCCAGTACAACCCGCTGATCCATTTCATGGAGGTGAACGCGGACTCGGAGGTAGTGGCCACCGTGAGCCGGCTGGACCTGCTGGCGCCGCGCATCCGCTACAACGTCCACGACGAGGGCGGCCTCGCCCGCTATCGGCAGATCGGCCGGGTGCTGCGAGAGCATGGCTACGAGCTCGAGCGACTGGCGCAGCACCCGGCGGCCCACGGGCCGCGTGGACCGTTGCCCTGGACGGACCCTGTGCCACTGCCCTTCCTCTGGATCTTCGGGCGCCGTGACGCAACCATCAGCGTGATGGGAGCCAACATCTACCCCGAGGACGTGGAGGCGGTCATCTACCGTGATCCGGACGTGGCCGGGGCGGTCCACTCGTTCCAGCTGGCCGTGGTGCAGGACGAGTCGCAGACGCCGCGGCCCGGCGTCTTCCTGGAGCTCGATGAGGGTGTGACGGTCGACGATGCCTGGCGCGACGAGCGAGCCGCCGACATCCGTGATGGCATCGCCGCCCTCAGCCGCGACTACCGCACCTCGCTCGACGAGTATCCCGAAGCGATGCTCCCACTCGTGGAGACCTACGCGCTGGGCACGGGCCCGTTCAAGGCTGACGAAGGCCGCATCAAGCAGCGCCGCATCGCGCCGCAACAAGGAGCCGCTCCCGGTCGTGAGGACCTGGGGCAGCAGACTTGAGGGGCCGTCTAAGGCCCCGCCCGATGTGCTGGCGGGCCCCTACGCCGATGGTGGAGTCACCCACGAAGACGCATCGGAGACTCGTCAGATGAACGGCAACGGTCACCACCGCGACACCAGGTTCACCGATCATGCCCGCACCGACGTCCACGGCTCAGCAGACGTGGCCTTGATCGTCTACCTCTTCCTGGCCGCCTTCGCCTATGTCTTCGCGGCCATGTCGGGAGCCATCTGACCGAAGGCAGACTCAGTCGATCGTGACCGGTCCCGGTACCGACAGCCCGAGATGCTCGATGAGCGCATCGAGCTCGGCCAGCGTGATGTTGTCGAGCGCCGGGTAGGGCTGGCGGGGCGACGCATGCTCGATGGCGCCGCGCTTCTGGTAGATGAGCTTGCGCAGCGGCAGGTTGAGCCCGGCCTGGTTCTCGAAGCGGATGAGCGGCAGGTAGTGGTAGAACGTGTCGCGCGCCTTGTCTACGGCACCGGCGCGGTAGTCGCGGTAGATGGACACCAGGATCTCCGGGAAGCCGAAGCCGGTCATCATGCCGATGGCGCCGCGCTGCAGCTCCTCGAGCATGAAGTTGCCGCCCAGGCCACCGAAGACGCCGACACCGGGGTTAGCCGCCAGGATGGCCGTGACCTTCTGCCCGGTGGGATCGTCTTCGAGCTTCAGCCAGCGACAGGTCGGCAGGTCCTCCGCCAGGCGGCCGATGAGATCGGGACTCATGTACGTGCCTGAGCCGGCGGGGAAGTCCTGGACCACGACGGGGATGTCCACCGCGTCCGCCAGCGCCTCGTAGTGCCGCAGGACGGCCGCCTCGTTGGGCCGTGCCAGGCGTGGCGGCGCCACCAACAGCCCGGCCGCTCCGCGAGCCTCGGCATCACGGGCGAAGGTGACACTCCCGTCGGTTGCAGCGTGGGTCGCGCCCACGACCACCGGCACCCTGTCATTCGCCGTGGCCACCGTGACATCGATGACCAGCGCACGCTCCGCCTCTGACAGCTTGGCGGCCTCGCCCAGGAACCCGAGGATGGTGAGCCCATCCACGCCGGTGCCGATGACGAAGTCGATGAGCCGCCGGAGGCTGGCCTCGTCGACGGCCCCGGACTCATCGAACGGCGTCGGCGTGATGTTGAAGATGCCCTGCACGGTATCCCCTCTCGTCGGGTCCTGGTCGACGGCTATGGAAGAGCGCGGATCATGCCGCCATCGACTGGCACGATCGCGCCGCTGACATACGAGGCCGCCGGCGACAGCAGGAAGGCCGCCACGCGACCGATCTCCTCGGTGCGGCCGTAGCGACCGAGCGGGATGCCGGCCTCGGTCCGGAGCCGCACCGCCTCGACGGTGAGGCCGTCCGCCTGCGCTCGTGTCGTATCGAGCTGGCGCACGCGGTCGGTCGCGAAGCGCCCCGGCGCCACGCCGTTGATGCGGACCGGCGCGATCTCCGCGATCAGGCTCTTGATGAGCCCGACCAGGCCTGGCCGCAGCACGTTGCTGGTGGTAAGTCCGGCGATGGGCTCGCGGACTGACGAGGAGAGGTTGACGACGATGGCCGGGTCGACTCCGGCGCGCAGGTGTGGCAGCGCGCTGCGGATGAGTCGCAGTGTGGAGTGGAGCGTGCCCTCGATGGCGCGTGCCCACTCTTCCTCGCCGAGCGCTTCGAACGCTCCGGCCGGCGGCCCGCCGGAGTTGGCCACGAGGAGATCGAGCCCCCCGAGCTGTTCGACGGCCGAGGCGACCGCGGCAGCCGGGCCCTCAGCGGTGGCCAGGTCCGCCACGCAGGTGGCGGCGCCGATGGCCGTGGCCGTGGCCTCGAGGCGCCCAGCCGTGCGCCCGACGAGCACGACGCGCGCGCCCTCCGCGGCCAGGACCGTGGCGATGCCAGCCCCGATGCCGGAGCCACCGCCGCCCACCAGTGCGCGCTTGCCGCTCAGCCCCAGGTCCACGTGTGCCTCCTCATCGTCGCGCGCGCTCGCTTCTTCGTCACGCGCGAGCGGTGTCGGGCCAGCATAGCGAAGCGCGCGGGCGGTCCCGACGCGCGGCAGGACCAACGGGTGGTGCGTCGGTGCCCCGGCCCCCCGATACGATGCCAGGCGTCGGGCCTTGGCCGAGGTCGTCCGAGCATGGGAGAGACAGATGAAAGGCGTGGTCCTCGCTGGAGGCACCGGCTCGCGACTGCATCCGCTGACGCTGGTCACGAACAAGCACCTGCTGCCGGTCAACGACCGGCCGATGATCTACTACCCGCTGCAGACGCTCGCCGGGATGGGGATCACGGAGGCCATGGTCATCCTCGGCGGCCGCAGCATCGGCGACATCGTGGAGTTGCTCTCCGACGGCCAGGAGCACGGGTTGGACCTGACCTACCGCTACCAGCGTGGCTCGCTCGGCATCGCGCACGCCATCGGCCTGTGCCGCGGGTTCGTGGGCGACGAGCCCTTCTGCGTGGTCCTGGGTGACAACATCCTGCGCGGCGCGCCCCTGTCCGAGATCGCCGCCGAGTTCGAAGCAGGGACGTGGGGTGCCGGCTCCCTCCTCTACCGCGTGCCCGATCCCGAGCGCTTCGGCGTGGCCGAGTTCGACGCCGCCGGCAACGTCATCGGCTTCGAGGAGAAGCCGTCAGAACCCAAGAGCGACTCGATCCCCATCGGTGTCTACTTCCTGCGCCCTGGCGCCTTCGATGTCATCGAGCAACTGACACCATCGGGTCGGGGTGAGTTCGAGATCACCGACGTGCTCAATCACTACATCGCCGAGGACGGGCTCTACAGCGCCCACTATGAAGGCGAGTGGCACGACGCGGGCACCATCGAGTCGCTGCTCGACGCCGGAGCGATGGCGGCCGGCGGGCGCGGCGATTGATCGCGTGCTGATCGTGCCGGACGCTGCCGATGCCAGCCTCATCGTCACCGGCTCGCGAGGACGCCTGGGCCGGGCGCTGCTGGCCACGGCACAGACACCGGTCAGCGGCTGGGACCGACCGCTGCTGGACCTCGATGATCCGGCCAGCGGTGTCGCCCTGGTAGACCGCGACCGTCCATCGCTCGTCATCCACGCTGCCGCCATGACCGCGGTGGATGAGGCTGCCCTTGATCCCGATGCTGCCATGCGTCGAAACGCCACCGCTGTCAGCGCGCTGGCGAAGGCCTGCCGGCATGGCGGCGCCGGGTTCGTGCTGCTCTCCACCAACGAGGTCTTCGATGGCCAGCGCAGCGATGGCCTCGGCTACACCGAGGACGACCGCACCGCCCCGGGCAATCCCTATGGCGCCAGCAAGCTGGCCGGCGAGCTGCTCGCCCAGGAAGCCTACGCCGGCCACGATGGGCTCTGGATCGTACGCACATCCTGGCTCTTCGGGCCACCCGGCTCCGACTTTCCTGACAAGATCACGACGGCTGCAGACAGGCTGGGCGACGCCCCCCTGCCGGTGGTGGCCGACGAGTTCGGCTCGCCCACCTATTCGCTCGACCTGGCCCGCGCCATCCACGCGCTGACCGCGAGCACCAGTGGCGGCACCTACCATCTCGTCAACAGCGGCCGTGCCTCGCGCTTCGACTGGGCGCGTGCCGTGCTCGACGTGCGTCGTCCAGGGCACCAGCTACGTCCCATCGGTCGGGACGAGTTCGAACGACCATCGAGCCCACCAGCGTGGGGTGTGCTGGACACGTCCAGGGCAGCCGCTGGCGGCGTCGTCATGCGACCGTGGCAGGAGGCCCTCGACGACTACCTCGCGCGCAGCGGAGAGACAAGATGAAGATCCACGTTCGCCGCACGTCCATCCCCGAGGTCCTGGTCGTGGAGCACGAGACATTCCAGGACGAGCGCGGCTTCTTCATGGAGGCCTTCCATGCCGGCCACTTCGCGGAGTACGCCGACCTGGGCCTCCCCACCTCGTTCGTACAGCTCAACCACAGCCGCAGCACGCGTGGCGTCACCCGCGGCCTGCACTTCCAGTGGGACCCACCCATGGCCAAGCTCATGCGCGTCGCCCGTGGCGAGGCCTTCATCGTGGCCGTCGACGTCCGGCCCGGTTCACCGACGCTGGGACGCTACGAGTCGATCGTGGCCACTGACGAGAACCACCTGCAACTGTGGGCACCGGCCTCCTTCGCGCGCGGCCTCTGCACGCTCTCCGAGGTCGCGGACGTCGAATACCTCACCACCGGCGCCTACAACGGCGAGGCGGAATCAGGCATCGCCTGGGACGACCCCGACATCGGCATCGACTGGCCCGTCAAGGATCCCATGCTGTCGGCGCGTGACAGCTCGGCGCAGTCGTTGGCGCAGTGGCTGGCGAGCCCGGAGTCCGAGCACTTCCGCTACACGGGATAGGCGCTAGAGCAGGCCGAGGCTCCGCAGTGGGATGGGATCGCTGATCTCTCCCATGAACTCGCCGTGCTCGCTGCCGTCGAGGAAGCCGATCACCTGCCACTCACCGGCCCGGTCGCGCACGAGTCGGGCTGAGTAGAGGTCGGGCACTGGTATCACGCGGGCGCCGGCGATGTCCCACGGTCCCAGCAGGGACTCGCCCAGTGCCACGAACGTGCCTGATGGCTCCCCGGGATGCCGAATGCGCCGAGCCTGGCTGATGCGCATGGTCCCGGCGGAGAACAGCAGGACTGGGACGCCGTCGATGAGCTCGACCTGCGGCACCTCGAGATGCCCGAATTCGCCGGGCTCGGACAAGGGTGCACGGACCTCCCACTCGATCAGGTCGGCCGACCAGGCATGACCGATGACACCGCGGGCGTCCGCGGGGCCTGTCTTCGCGCGGGCCGTGATCAGCGCGTGAAAGCCGTCACCGTCCGCATCGCGAAGGACCCACGGGTCGCGCCAGGCATCGTGTTCCACGCGCTCGTACCAGCGAGGGTCCAACTCGATGACCGGGTTGGCGGGATGCCTGGTCCACGTCAACAGGTCCGTCGAGGTTGCCAGGGCGATACGCTGGTCGACCCCCGACGGGGTCCGTTTCGTGCCCGTGTAGAACAGGTGCCACGTGCCACGCTCCTCGATCATCGAGCCCGTCCAGGTGGCCATGTCTTCCCACGAACCCGTGGGGCCTGGCTCGAGCGCGGTTCCCTCGACCTGCCACTCACGAAGGTCGGTGGAGACGGCGTGGCCTACGCTGGCGTTCCAGTGACGGGCGATCTGGTCGCCGAGTGCCCGGGGCGCTTGCAGGAAGAAGATGTGGAACTCCGAGCCGGTATCAGCCAGCCAGAAGTCCCACACCCACTTGTCGGGGAGTCGCAGCACGGCTCAGCCCTTGAGGCCGCTCGTCGCCACGCCCCGGACGAACTGCCGCTGGAAGATGATGAACACGATGAGCAGCGGCACCACCATCATGGCGGCGTAGGCCATGATGTCGCCCCAGTCGCGGGGCGGCAGTCCCTGGAATTCGGCGATGCCCATGGGCAAGGGTCGCGCCTCGATGCTGCGCGTGATCATGACCGGCCACAGGTACTGACCCCACGAGGCCAGGAACATGAGGATGCCGGCTGCCGCGTAGGCGGGCTTGGCCAGCGGCGCTGCGATGCGGAAGAACGTCGTGATCGCCCCGGCGCCATCGATCTTGGCAGCCTCCTCGAGTTCCCTGGGGATGCCCAGGAAGAACGAGTAGAACAGGAAGACGTACAACGGCTGCGCGAGGAACGGGATGATCTGGGCGTGCAGCGTGTCGGTCCAGCCGAGCTCAGCCATCATCAACAACAGCGGTACCGCCAGCGTCTCGAACGGCACGATGATCAGCGCCACGACGAGCAGGAGGATCACTCTCTTGCCTCGGAAGGGCACGCGCGCGAGCGCGTAACCGAAGAGGCTGTTGACGAGCAGCCCACCGAAGACGATGCCCGCCGAGATGATGGCGGAGTTGCGGAACGAGATCCAGAAGTTGCCGCGTTCGGCCGCTTGCTGGAAGTTCTCCAGCCCCACGAACGGCTGCGGGACGAAGGCCTTGAGGCTGCCGCTGTCGGCGATGACGGACGTATCGGCCTTGAACGAGCCCACGATCATGAAGGCGATGGGAAAGATGAAGAACAGCGCCAACAGGATCAGGACCCCATACCCCAAGGCATAGTGGCGGAGATGCTGACGGCGGATGGAGGCGTTGGCATCCTTGAGCGTGGCGCCCTGGCCGGCCGGGGCACGTTTCGTGACGGCGCTCACCGGACCTCTCCTTCCTGCTTGACCAGCCGTCGCTGGACGATGGTCACAGTAAGCACGATGAACAGGAAGATGACCGAGAGTGCGGAGCCGCGGCCGACGGCCTGTTGATTGAGCCCGGTGTCGACGATGTCGACCATCAGGGTGCGCGTGGCATCAAGCGGTCCACCCGGCCTGTCGGGCATGATCCAGACCTGATCGAACAGGCGGAAGGCCAGGATCGTGGTGATGGTCAGCACGAAGAGCAGCGGGTTGCGGATGCCGGGCAAGGTCACGTGCAGGAACTGCTGCCAGTTGTTGGCGCCGTCCAGGCGTGCCGCCTCGTAGAGTGACTCCGGCACGTCCTGCAGTGCCGCGAGGAGGATGACCATCTGGAAGCCGACGCTGGCCCAGATGGACACCATGATGATGCCGGCAAGTGCGTATGCCGGGTCACCCAGCCAGTCGGGTGAGAAGTTGCCGAAGGTGATGATCTCGAAGAAGGCGTTGATGAGGCCCTGCGGGTTCAAGAGCACGATCCAGATGACCGCGGTCGCTGCCATCACCACCGTGATAGGGATGAAGAAGATCGTGCGGAACACGACCACGCCCCGCAGCTTCTGGTTCACGAGGATGGCCAGGAAGAGGGCGAAGAAGGTCTGCAATGGGACCACGACGAGGCTGAAGGCGACGTTGTTGGTCAGGGAGGTCCAGAAACGCGGGTCGTTGAAGACGCGCGCGTAGTTGTCGAAGCCGATCCACTGGGTCTCCCGGCCCGGCGGCGATAGCAGCCGCTCGTTGGTGAACGAGAAGTAGAACGCCAGCAAGAACGGCAGGATGATGAAGCAGGTGATGAGGATGAGTGCCGGCGCTGAGAACAGCCAGCCGGCGACCGAATCCCCGCCGAACCTGGACCATCCTCGCTCGGGAGGACCCGTGCCCGTTGCGCGGGCAGCCCCACTTGGTACCACGCTCATCGCTCCCTCACCCTTCTCTTTCTGGATCGGGTGCGGAGCATGGACATGCCCCGCACCCGATGAAACGCTATCGGCTAGTAGCCGACGTCCTCGATCTCCCGATCGATCTGCATGGCGATGTTGTCCAGCGTGGACTGCACATCAGCGCCCGCCACGATGTCCGCGAGGGCCTCCGAGAAGCGGTCACGGATGTAGAGGTACGCGGCCGTCGCCGGTCGCGCCACCGACCCGTTCGCCGTGGCTTGCGGGTCGGACATCGCGTTGGTCAGGTAATCGATGTACGTGGCCCGCTCTGCGCCCGGCTCGAAGCCGGGGAAGTCGGTCAGGTCGGGCGTCGGTGGAACAGCGCCGTAGCCATTCACGAAGCGCAGCACAGACTCGGGGCTGGTCGCGTAGTCGATGAACGCCCAGGCGGCGTCGAGGTCGATTTCGTCACCACTGCCGGGAACGCCGTCAGGACCGCTGGAGACAGCCCAGTTCCAGGAACCCATGGCGCCCTTGCTGCCAGTGCCGAAGTCCGGCAGCGGCAGAAGGATGAGGTCATCTCCGAGGTTCTCGTCGTAGAGCGTGAACATCCAGTGACCCACCCACGAGAGCGGCGTCTCGTCGCCGGTGTTGGGCGCGCCGTCGGGACCAACGGTGAAGTTGTTGTCGTCCTCGGCGATGAGGTCGATCAAGCCATCGTTGACCCACGTCTGGAACTGGGTCAGGGCGCCCACGGACTCGGGGCCGTTGAGCACGCCGCTGGAGGTCTTCATGGTGGAGCGGTCGATGAGGTCACCGCCGGCCGACTGGATGATGGGCGCGAAGCCGTAGGCGCGCCACTCGCCGGCACCGTAGTGCCACTTGATGTCGAGCGGACCATTGGCGCCGTAGCCGGCCGCCTGGAGGTCACGCAGGACCTGGTCGAACTCCTCACCCGTCCAGGCATCGTCGATGCCGGTGGGGATCCGAGCCCCGATGTCCTCGAGCATGCTCTTGTGGGCCCAGATGCCCATGCCGGACTCGAAGCTGCCCAGCGAGTAGAGCTCGTCGTTGTAGGTCCCCTGCTCGATGATCGAGTTGAGGAAATAGCCCAGCTTCTCAGCGTCGGCACAGCTGGTGATGGGTCGCAGCAGGCCATTGAAGGCGAACGGGTAGAGGGTCGGTCCATCCATGTCCACGAGGTCCGGCATCTCGCCGGCCGCCGCAGCGCTGGTGATGGCCGTTTCATAGGCCGTCTCGCCGATGGGGATGACATCGACGGTCACACCCAGTTCGGCGCCCGGCCCTGCGTTGAAGGCCTCGACGGTCGCCATTTCCGCACCCGGGTTGGAGCCCGTGTGCATCGTCATCTGCAAGGTCAACGGACCATCGATGACGCCGTCACAGACGTTGGGGTCGCCCTGTGCCGCCACCGGGGTGACGGTGAAGGCGGCGCCCACCAGTGCGCCTGTGGCGAGCAGTGCCACGCGGCGGCTGGTTCTGGAGTGGGTCATATCCTTCCTCCTTGCCCCGTGCAAACCATCCGTGATCGCCGCGGGGCGCTCGCGATCACGACGTCCCCCGCTTGGGACGGGGCGGCACTCCCGCCCCGTTGCGGGGCGGTGCGACCGAGTCACGAACCACCAGCGGACACTCCATCCGCCGTTGCTGTGGTCCCTCGGCCTCACCGCTGAGGACTCGAAGTAGGTGCTCTACCGCCCAGCGACCCATGGCCTCATGGGGCAGCTGCACGGTGGTGAGCGGCGGGTCGAGCCAGGGCGCGATCTGGTCCTGGTTGTCGAACCCGATGACAGAGATGTCGTCAGGGATGCGTAGTCCCGCACGTCGGATGGCACGGTACGCACCCATGGCCATGCGGTCGGTGTAGCACTGGATGGCCGTCGGCGGCCGGTCGAGCTCGAGCAGCCGGGCGGCAGCGGCGTGACCGCCGAAGGGATCGTTCTGGTCGACCGCGACAAGGCTCTCGTCATAGTCGACGCCGTGATCGTGGAGGGCATGCTGGTAGCCGGCGAAGCGCTCGCCGTCGGCCGGGTACGGGTTGGCTTCGCGCAGGTATCCGATGCGCCGGTGACCCTGCTCGATGAGGTAGCGCGTGGCGGCGTAGCCACCGTCCTCTTCTGCCGGTACGACCCAGGAGTCGTTGGGGTCATCGGTGCGCGAGTCGAGCACGACCGTGTGGGCTTCCTTGAGCGCCGGTGGCAACTCCACGATCTGGTGCCACATGGTGGCGTAGATGATCGCGTCCAGTTGCCGCGCCAGCATCGTCTCGATCGCCCGTGCCTCGACGTCGGGGTCGCGCTCCGTGTTGACGATCATGAGCGTCATCCCGGCCGCCGCGGCGACCTGGTCGGCGCCGTGGATCATGAGACCGGCGAAGGGCGTGGAGGCGATGGTGTCGGAGATGAGGCCGATGGTGTCGCTCGTCTGCGCACGCAGGTTGCGAGCGATGGTGTTGGCGCGATAGCCCAGCGCCCGGCTGGCCTCGAAGACTCGTTCCTTGGTCACGTCGGGGATGGACGAGCCGGCCTTGCCGCTGAGCACGAGTGAGACGGTCGTGGTGGAGACACCGGCAGCGCTGGCGACGTCTGCCATGCGTGCCCGACGTCGGCGCGGAGCAGGCCGCGACATCGCCACATGGCCGGGGTAATCGTCTCCCTTGGCGACCGTTCGGTCCTGGGTCAACGTCCCTCTCCTCCGGGCGATCGAGTACTACCGCGATCCTCCCTGACCGCTGCAGTTCACTCACTCAATCGTTTCAGTAAATCGATACTGCCCGAGTCGGGGCGACCTTGTCAAGGGAGACGTCCAGCCTTCCCGCTGTCGCTAGCGGGACGCGAACCGGTCCGTGGCGCGAACGAGCTCCGCCGCGATGCCCTCGTTGCCGGATGTGTAGCTGGCATCGTCGACCACGATGTGAGTGGCCAGGGGCAGGCGCCGGCTGATCTCCGCGGCGGCTTCTGTCGACTGGGGATCGTGCCGACCGTCGATCAGGATCATGGGCTTGGCCACCAGACGCATGAGCCCGTCGAGCAGGACGCCATCATCCAGCCAGCCGTCGTGGCGAGCGTAGTGGGTCACGATCCGAGCGAAAGCCAGCGCATAGTCTGGATCGCGGAAGCGCGGCTGAAGCTCGGCCGTGGGCGGCCACTGCGGCGTCGCCGACTCCCACAGGCACCACTCGTACGCCATGTCTCGCCGGATGCCCGGATCGGGATCGAAGAGCAGCTCATGCACCGACTCGAGGACATCGACGTCGGCCGCGGAACCAGCCTCGGCCATGTCGCCGCCGGGCGCGGGATCAGTGCTGCGGTGAGCCAGAACCCATTCGCACAGCCGCTGCCATTGCGCCGGGAACAGTTCGGACAGGCCACCCCGGAACATGCTGTCGAACTCACGGTGCAGGCCGGCGGTGACGCCGAAGAGGATGAGCTCGGTGACCCTGGCCGGGTGGGCTTCAGCGTAGGCCAAGGCAAGCATGCTGCCCCAGGAGCCGCCCAGGATGAGCCAGCGGTCGATGGCCAGGTGCTCGCGCAGGCGCTCGATGTCCGCCACCAGGTGCCCGGTCGTGTTGGTGCCCAGGTCGACGTCCGGGTCGCTCGCGTGCGGCGTGCTTCGACCGCAGTTGCGTTGGTCGTAGAGCACCACACGGTAGCGGTCAGTGTCGAACACCCGGCGCTGCCAGGGTGCGATGCCGGAGCCGGGGCCGCCGTGGATGACGAGCGCTGACTTGCCGCGTGCGTTGCCACAGCTCTCCCAATACAGGGAGTGCCCGTCACCGACGCCGAGACGTCCGCTGGCACTGATCTCGATCGCCGGGTAGAGCTGCGGCATGGGCCGACTCTAGCCGCCTCCGCCGAGTTGAGCGACACTGGGAGCGAGGCCGCAGCGGTGCCCAGCCGACGAGCCGGCAAGAGCGCCAGGCCGGCGATCGACCGTCGAGTTCGAGGTGACGCCCGGTCAGGTGGGAGGTACACCGAAGCGATGGGGTTCGGACCACGGGAGGACACGGAACGAGAGCCGGCGGCAACTGAGCCGCAGGTCAGATTGCCCGCCGTCTATCTTGGCCACGGCGCCCCGACGCTGCTGGACGACGCCCTGTGGGTGAGCCAGCTCGAGACCTGGGCCATGGCGCTGCCGCGACCCCGGTCCATCCTCGTCGTGAGTGCACATTGGCAGTCGGCTCCCGTGACGCTCGGCGCCACCCGACCTGTGCCCCTGACCTACGACTTCTACGGCTTCCCGGAGCGCTACTACCGGACACGCTACGACTCGCCGGGCGCACCCGAGCTCGCGGCCAAGGTCCGCGCCCTGATGCCACGCGGGGAGTCGGTCGCGGATGAGCCGCAGCGGGGTCTCGATCACGGTGCCTACGTGCCGCTGCTGGCGATGTACCCCGAGGCCGACATCCCGGTGCTGCAGATGTCGATGCCCGACCTGGACCCGGCACACCTCTTCGAGCTGGGCCGGGCGCTCGCTCCGCTTCGAGATGAGGGCGTGCTGGTCTTGGGCAGCGGGTTCCTGACCCACGGGCTGCCATACGTGCGTGACTACATGGCCGGTAAGCCCGGCGCTCCAAGCTGGTCCGTCGAGTTCGACCGGTGGGCGGCGGAGGCCCTGCAGCGCGGCGACCTCGACGAACTCTTCGCCTTCCGCGAGCGCGCGCCGGGCATGCCCTATGCGCATCCGACCGTGGAACACTTCGCGCCGCTGTTCGTGACGCTGGGAGCGGCGACAGTCGCGGATGACGAGCCCACCTTCACGGTGGATGGCTTCTTCTACGGACTGGCCAAGCGTTCCTTCCAGATCGACTGACCGTCCCTCTCGGTCAGACACGGTCGGACGTCCACCGTCGGCTGGTCAGGTGAGCGTGACGCGGTCGCGCCCCATCTCCTTGGAGGCATACAGGGCTGTGTCTGCCGCCTTGACCAGGTCGGCGGCGGAGGCGACATCATGCGCTGGGTAGGTGACTGCGCCGATGCTGGCGGTCACCGCAACGCGTCGGTCTGCGTCCATCACCTCCGTGGCGGCGATGACGCGCCGGATGCGCTCAGCGATATCCAGCAGATCGACCTCGGCCGCCCCCGGTACCACCACCAGGAACTCCTCTCCCCCGTAGCGCATGAGGATGTCACCCTCGCGGCAGACACGACGGATGGAGGCAGCGGTGGCGCGCAGGATGCGGTCGCCGACCAAGTGCCCATAGGTATCGTTGATGCCCTTGAAGTGGTCGAGGTCGATCATCAGGACGCCCAGCGGGCTTGACACTCGCAGGGCCCGTCCGAACTCCTCCTGCAGCCGGACCAGGCCGAAGCGCCGGTTGTAGGCGTCGGTCAGCGGGTCGAGCGCGGCCAGGCGCTCCAGGCGATGATGCGAGAGCGCGTTGCTGAGCGCCAACCCAAGGTCGGTCTGGAAGTGCCCGATGAGCAGCTCCGTCGACGGTGAGAACTGGTTGACCGAGGCCAGGACCAGCGCACCGAGCGGGACGTCCTTGAAGCTCAGTGGCACCACCACCACCTCTCGCGCGGTCTGTTCCAGGAGCACGCTGTCGACGACCACCTGCTCGGTAGCGACATCGAGGCGGCGCACCTGTCGGGACCGCAGGGCTGCCGTCACCTGGGCGTTGGCAGCGACCCGTCCCGGGTCACTGATCCCGACCGTGGCGAGCGGCTTCAGGCCCTGCTCCTCTTCGACCAGCAAGAGGCCCGCCGTGGCACCGGTGTCTGCGAGGATGGTCGCCAATGACTCGCGGGCGAGTGAGTCCAGGTCGAGGTGGCTGGCGACCACCTGCGTGAAGCCGCGGGTGGCACTCTCGATGGCGTGTGAGCGGGCGAGCGTCCCGATGAGCGCGTTGAAGGCCACGGCACTCTTGCCGATCTCATCCTCCGAATCGACCGGAAGCGCGCACTCGAGCGGGTTACAGCCGCTCCAGTCGCCGGACTTGGTGGCCGCCACCAGCTGCCGCTGCACGCGCGACATGTGCGTGGTCAGTCGCTTGAGGCGCATCCCCACCACGCCGTGTGCCAGGGCGAAGTTGGCGGCGCCCACGAGCAAGCCGGCCAGCAACGTGGCCGCGAAGAATGGTGGGCTGATGACCTTGTCCTGGGGCAGGCCCAGGATGACGCAGAACGGAGGGAAGAGCAGGCCGACGAACAGGCCGAAACCGGCCATCCAGATGGCCAGGTCGGTGAAGACCCGGTTCGTGAGGCGGGGCATACTCCAGCTCCAGGGCAAGTCGGCCGGCGACCACCGAAGTCCGGCGATCGTCAACGACACTGCACCTCACCCAGACGGGGCAGACATCACCTGAAAGTCGCCGCACCCGGGCACCGAATGGCTGTGCCCGAACCCGGCAGCACCTGTCGTGGCTGGGCGCTACTCCAGGCCCATCTCCGAACGGGTGGGTGGCTCGGCGCCGGCGCGGGTGCAGGTGATGGCAGCAGCGCGAGCAGCGAAGTGGACGGCATCCTCGAGCAGGTGCGGGTCGGCCAGCTCGCGGCGGCCGAAACCGTGCTCCAGCCAGATGGCGAGGAAGGCGCCGCCGAAGGTGTCTCCGGCACCGACGGTGTCAAGGACCTTCACCTTCGGCACCGGCACGCTGAAATCGCCACCGGCGCAGAAGCCACGGGCGTCATCACCGCCCTGTGTCACCAGCACGGCACCCACGCCCTGCTCCAGCAGCAGACGGGCGCTGGCCTCGGGTGTGTCGGCGAGGGCGAGATAGGCGAAGTCCTCATCACTCCCCTTCACCACGTCCGCCCGTGCCAGCACGCGCCGCATGCGCGCCTGGTAGCGCTCGAAGTCGGGCGTCGCAGTGGGCCGGCAGTTGGGATCGACCATCACGAACGTCTCGGCGGGTACCTCCGCCACCACGGCCGCGAGCGAGTCCGCGATCGGTTCCATGGCCAGCCCCAGCGTGCCCACGTGCAGCGCATCGGGCGCGGGCTCCAGCGCCCGGCGCGCGTCGGCCAGCTCCAGGCCCGGCACCGTCGTCCGCTCGATGTACCAGTGGTAGTGGGCCACGCCGGCCTCATCGATCTCCGCGAGCACCAGCGTCGTGGGGTCGGTGGTGTCGACCACCAGCTCAGTGCCGACGCCATCCTCTTCCAGCCGGCTGCGGAGCAGACCGCCGAACCAGTCGTCGCTGAGGCGCCCGAGAAACTGCACATCCCCGCCAAGCCGGGCAACAGCACGGGCGGCGTTGTATTGGCCCCCGCCGGCAGCGGGGGTGACGGCGCCGTCCTGGCTGATGAGGAGGTCGATGAGCGCCTCCCCGCCGATGACGATCCTGGGCCGCACCACGTCCATCTACCAGCCCTCCTCCTTGAGGTACTCGGCCATCGCCCGGGCAGCCTTGCCACGATGCGACAGCGCATGCTTCTCCTGCGCGCTCATCTGGCCGACTGTACGCGCTCCAGGTGCCTCCGACTCGGGCTCGAAGATGGGGTCGTAGCCGAAACCGCCCGAGCCCCGCGGTCCCATCGCGATGCGACCCTCGAAGGCGCCGCTGCGGAACACCGCTTCGCCGCCGGCCGCCGGATCGATGAAGGCCAGCACGCACTGGTAGCGCGCACCCCGTCGTTCGGCCGGCAGGCCATCGAGCTCGTGCAGGAGCTTGGCATTGTTCTCCAGGTCGGTCGGATCATCGCCGGCATAGCGGCGCGTGAACACGCCCGGTCGCCCGTCGAGTGCATCGACCTCCAGGCCCGAATCATCGGCCAGCGTGGGCAGGCCTGACCGTTCCGCGTAGTAGCGCGCCTTGATGGCGGCATTGCCCTCGAAGGTGTCGGCGTCCTCCACCGGCTCGCCCTCGATGCCGACCTCGTCGGGTGTGACCAGCACGACACCGTCGAGATCGAGCAGCTCCTGCAGCTCAGCCACCTTGTGACGGGCACGCGTGGCCAGCAGCAGCCGCCGGGTCACGCGGAGGCCTTTGCCGCCTCGCCCGTGAGCACGGCCTCCTGGATCTCGAAGAGCTTCCTGAGGCCGCCATCGGCGAGGTCGAGTAGCTGGTCCATCTGGGCGCGATCGAAGGGCTTGCCTTCGGCGGTGCCCTGCAGCTCGACGTACGTGCCGGCATCGGTGCCGATGACGTTGAAGTCGACCTCGGCGCTGGAGTCTTCGCGGTACTCGAGGTCCAGGAGCGCACCGTCGTCGACGATACCCACGCTGATGGCCGCGATCTTGCCGGCGATGGCACGCTCCAGCTTGGCCTTGCGCAGCGCCAACACCAGGGCGATGTAGCCGCCGGTGATCGAGGCGCAGCGAGTGCCGCCGTCGGCCTGGAGCACGTCGCAGTCGACCACCACGGTCTTCTCGCCCATGACGGAGGTGTTGACGACCCCGCGCAGCGAGCGACCCACCAGCCGCTGGATCTCGTAGGTGCGCCCGCCCAGCTTGCCGCGCACCGATTTGCGCTGCATCCGCTCCGAGGTGGCCGCGGGAAGCATGGCGTACTCCGCGGTGACCCAACCGGTGCCTTTGCCGCGCAGGTGCGGCGGCACACGGTCCTCGACGGTCGCCGAGCAGATGACGTGGGTATCGCCCTGCTTGTAGATGAGCGAAGCGGCCGCCCACTTCTGCACGTTCATCTCGATCGACACGGGGCGCATCTGGCCCGGCGTTCGTCCATCGGCGCGGAAGCGCCCTCCACCGATGCTCATCGGCCCTCCTTCTCGATCGTCTCTTCACGTTTGGCCAGTTGCCACAGGTCGTCGAGCGCGTCGAGTCCCAGTGCCTTGAGCTGCATGCCCTGCTCATCGGCCAGTCGTTCCACGCGTGCGAAACGCGAGGCGAACTTGCGACTGGCTGACCGTAGCGCGGCTTCAGGGTCGATACCGAGTTTGCGGCCCATGTTGACGAGGACGAACAGGAGGTCACCGAATTCCTCCCGGCGATCCTCGTCGGTGGTGGCGGCCAGGAGCTCGGATGCCTCCTCGGCGACCTTGTCGATGACACCCTCAAGGTCGGGCCAGTCGTAGCCGAGGCTGGCGGCCCGTCCCTGCATCTCATCCGCATACGCCAGCGCGGGCAGCGACGTGGACAGTCCCTTGAAGGCCGCGGGCATCTCCGGGTCGCGCACCTTGGCGCCGCCGTTGACGGCACGTTCGTCGGCCTTGAGCTGCTCCCAGTTGCGCATGACCTCCGCCGGCGTGTCGGCCTTGACGTCGCCGAAGACGTGCGGGTGGCGGCTGATGATCTTGGCCGTGATGCCCCGCTGCACATCAGAGAGGTCGAAGATGCCGGCTTCCGCGGCGTACTGCGAATGCAGCACGATCTGCAGCAGCAGGTCGCCCAGCTCCTCGGCCAGGTCGGGCGTGGCGCCGTCGTCGAGGGCGTCGTAGACCTCGTAGGTCTCCTCCAGCAGGAACGGCTTCAGGGTCTGGTGGTCCTGCTCGCGGTCCCAGGGGCAGCCGTCGGGTTGGCGCAGGCGGTCGGCCAGCCATGCCAGTCCGAAGGCACCGGCGTGATTGGCGGCCGGATCCAACGAGGGCAGAAGATGCGGGCGGGCAGCGAGGGCCGCGGCGTCCACCTCGCCCACGGTCGAGTCGCCTCCAGCGCTCAGCACGGGGTGGCCGGCAGGGTAGAAACGACGCAGCAGGGCCAGCGGGTCGCGGCCATGGCCGTGGCGTCCCGGAAGTGGTGTGAGCATGTCGTCCGCGTCGCGGTCGCCGCCGATCGGTGGCAGCAGCAGCAGCGCCATGCCGGCGTCGAACGGCCGCGCCACCAGCCGGTCCAGCGCCACGACCTGCAGCCCCTCCGCGGCATCCACGCCAGCGTGCTGCAGCAGCGCCGTAACGGTGGGGTCGGTCAACATGGATGACATGAGAGCGTCCGGCGTCCGCCTAAGCCGGCGCCAGGATGCCCCGTGACTCGAGATACTCCAGCACCCGCTGGGCATTGGCGGCAGGCGTGGTGTCAGTCGTGTGCAGCGTCAGCTCCGCGTCCAGCGGCGGCTCGTAGGGATCGGAAACGCCGGTGAACTCCTTGACGTCGCCCGCGCGCGCCTTGGCGTACCAGCCCTTGACATCGCGCTCCTCGACGACGTCGAGCGGCGTGTCCACGAAGACCTCGATGTAGTCGTCGCCGACCATCTCGCGGACCTCGGCGCGGGTGGCGCGATAGGGGCTCACCAGCGCGGCGACGGCCAGGCCGCCGTGGCGCACGATCTCAGCCGCCACATAGCCGACCCGCCGCACGTTGGTATCGCGGTCCTCCTTGGAGAAGCCCAGCTCGCGCGTCAGGTGCGTACGCACGACGTCGCCGTCGAGCAAGGTGACCGTCCGCGCGCGCGCTTCCAGCAGCGGCACGAGCGCCTCCGCCGTCGTCGACTTGCCCGAGCCCGACAGTCCGGTGAACCAGATGCAGGCGCCTCGCGGCGTGGCCGCCGGTCCGCTACTGCGCATACACCGAGTCGTCGATGCTGATGCTGCCGTCGGCCTCTGCAGCCGAACGACGCTCGTCGTACCAGTCGGCGAAGGCCGTCTGCTCGACCACGGCGGCCGCGGCAGGCTCTAGCGGCCTCGTGCCCTCATCGAGGAGCTGATAGATGCGATAGCCGTCGCCGGTGTCCACCGGCTCGCTGATGTCGCCGGGATCGATGGCGGTGAGCGCGAGCAGGGTGATGTCGTCCAGCTGGTCGGTTCGCTGCCAGCCGATGTCGCCACCCTCGGCGGCCTCGGGACCGTCGGAATACTCGGCCGCCACGGTGGCGAAGTCGGCGCCGTCCTCGGCCAGAGCCGCCTGCACCGCCGCCAGCCGCTCGGCCAGCGGGGCGCGGTACTGGTCGAACATGATCACGTGCCAGCCAAAGTCGGTACGCACCGGGCCGATGATCTCGCCGTGCTGGAGGTCGCCGCCATCGAAGATGGCAGCCGAGAACTCGGGCACCATGCTGTCCCGCGTGAAGTAGCCCAGGTCGCCACCACGCGCGCCACTGACGGTGTCATCGCTATCAAGCTGGGCACGCTTGCCGAACGCCTCCACGCGGGCGTCGACGTCCTCGATGCTGCGGGCGAGGCGCGCCACGGCCTCAGCCTCTTGGCGGGCGGCCTCCCAGGCGGGGTCGTCGGCGGGCAGGTCGGCGAGATCGGTGGGGTTGCCATCCGCGTCCAGCGGCGTCTCCGGCTGGTACAGGATGTGGCTGGCGCGCACATCGCCCTCGTCAGTCTCGGGATCGACGTAGGGGTTGCCCTCGACGTAGATCTCAGCCAGCTTGACCTGCTCGTACTCCGCCGCGAGGGCCTCGTCGGTGATCGCGCTCTCGAGCTTCGCGGCGGTAGCCTCCAAGCCCACGTTGCGGCGGTGGATGCTCTCCCCGACCTCGTCGTCGACGGCCTCCACGAAGCCCTCGTCCTGCTCGGCCGGCACGATCTTGGTGACCTTGCCGATGAGCTGCTCACCCGAGGCAGCCTCCACCGGGTCGGCCACACCACCCTCTTCCAGCTGGAAGAGGGCGTCCTCCCAGGCGGCATCGCCGATGTCGCCCTCGGTGACGTAGCCGGTGTCGTAGGTGGCCGGCCCGTAGGTCTCGGCAAGGGCCTCGGCATCGCCGCCCGCGCGAAGGTCGGCGACGGCCGCCTTCGCACGCTCACGCGCATCGGCGATGCCGGCATCGGTCGCAGCCTGGCCCGCTTCCTGCTCGGGAGTGATGACGATGATGGCCTCCACCAGCCGAGCCTCGGCCGCGTCGCCGTCGGCTGCCACGGCGGCATCCAGCTCGTCACCGCTGAGCTCCACGCCCATCTCCTGGGCCAGCTGGCCCTGGAAGATGAGGTCGACGAGGTCGCTCATGACCTCACCAGGGCTCTGCGGGCTCTCGTTGGCGATGTTGGTGAGGCGCCGATTGGCAAGACTGGAATCGATGGTGCCGGCGGCCAGTGCGGCGCGGACCTGCGACTCGGCACGGTCGGCTCGGAAGGTCTCCAGCTTCTGGCGTTCCTCCCACTCGCCGCGACCGACGTCGGTGCCGCCGACGCTGGCGAGCGGTTTGAGGTTGTTCTCCCAGAAGCCGTAGGCGAGACCTGCCACAGCGATGGTGACCACGACCACGATCAGCCCGTAGAAGAGCCAGGTGACGTTGCGCGCGTGGCGCGCTTCCTCGTCGATGAGACGGCCGTTCCGATCCGTCGAGAGGCGGGTCGAGATGCGGCCGCGGAGGGACTCCTTGGGTGGTTGCGTCGGCGAGGTCATGCGGGGACGGTTCTCCGGCTGTTGCAGATGTCGCGTGTGCACGTCGGAAGGCGACGCTGGGTGGGGGCATCCCATCGCTGCTGCGCGCCGCCGCAGTCTAGCGCGTCACGGCCGAGTCACGCGCCCACGCTTGGAGTCGTGGGGGGCCGACGTGCCGCGCGGTGGGTGGTCCGCGCGGGCGGTGGGTGGTGCGCTCACGTGGTCGGCGGCCTACGCGCGGTTGGTGGGGGCCTTTGCGCGGACCACGACGTGGCGACGGCGACCGACGCGCCCACCGCAGCGGTTCCTCACGAGAGTTGAACGCACCGGGGGGTTTCGGCGTTCAGCGGGCCGCTGCGGGCCCCAGATGCGCCGGATCGTGCCCGAGATGCGCCCGATCGTGCCCCGGCTGAGCTCGGATCGTGCCGCGGCTGAGCTCGGATCGGTCGTTCGCGACCGGATATGACTGCGCCGGGCAATCGAAAACGCGGCGGTAGGCTGCGATCGTTCATCTCTGGTGAGGAGTCGTGGCACCAACGCCGACGGGAGTGGCGGCACCAATGCCGACGGGAGTGGCGGCGCCGATGTGGCACCAACGGACGTGACACCCAACGTGGGGCGCCGGCCCAGCAGGGTCAGGCGTCGGTGGACTGCTCCAGGCGCCAGGCGTACTGCTGCCGGTAGTAATCGTGCCAGGCACCACTCTTGATGGGTTCCCACCAGTCGCGATGCTCGGCGTACCAGTCGACCGTCTGCGCGATGCCCTCGTCGAACGGCACGTGCGGTCGCCAGCCCAGCGTCGCGAGGCTCGACCCATCGAGCGCGTAGCGGCGGTCGTGGCCCGGCCGGTCGGGCACCGTGCGCACCAGCGACCAGGGCTTGTCCAGCCGGTCCAGGATGGCCTCGGTAACCGCACGATTGGACCGCTCCACGCCGTCTCCGGGGATGTTGTACGCCGTCCCGGCCTGACCGCGATCGAGCACCACGCCGACACCGTCGGCATGGTCGGTGACGAAGAGCCAGTCGCGACGCTGCATACCGTCGCCGTACATCGGCAGCGGCTCGTCATCGAGGGCATTGGTGACGAAGAGCGGGATGAGCTTCTCTGGGTACTGATTGGGTCCGTAGGTGTTGGCGCCACGCGTGATGACCGTGTCCAGGCCATGTGTTTCGTGATAGGCCGCCACCAGGTGCTCGCCGGCAGCCTTGGCGGCGCTGTAGGGACTGCTCGGCCGGATGGCATCGGACTCCGTCGACAGGCCCTCGGGGACGGGCCCGTAGACCTCATCGGTGGAGACCTGCAACAGGCGGAAGGCACCGCCCCGCCGCTCGTGCTCCGCCCGTGCCGCCTCCAACAGGGCGTACACGCCCATCACGCCTGTGCGCAGGAAGGCCGAGGGCTCCAGGATGGAGCGGTCCACGTGTGACTCGGCTGCGAAGTTGACGATGGCGTCACATTCGGCTGCCAGTTCCCGCATGCGTGCCTCGTCGGCGATGTCAGCCTCCACGAAACGGTAGCGGTCCCGGCTGGCTGGAGCATCAGCCAGCCCGGCGAGGTTGGCAGGATTGCCGGCGTAGGTGAGCTTGTCCACCACGACGATTTCGTCATCACCCGCAGCCAGCCGCCGTCGCACGAAGGTGGAGCCGATGAAGCCGGCCCCGCCGGTGACCATGATCCTCATTCCGAACCTCCCTGGCGGTAGGCGGGGAAGGCTGGGCTGCCGGTCGCACCTGCCTCCGCTGTGAGCTCATCGTAGGCGACGCGGTCCACGATGCGACCGCAGCGATACGAGGGTCGGATCTGGTCCGTCCAGCCGGCCAGGAAGCGGACCGCGTCTTCGGCCGACTCCGGGTCGGCGGCGGCTGCAGTACCGAGGTCGAGCCGATGCAGGCCGCGCCCGGCCATGTCCTCTGCCGTCGCGGCATAGAGCGCGTACGACGCGGCCAGCGCATCACCCCGCGCGTTGCCGACCACGAGGTGGAGATGCGCGTCCTCCCCGGCAAGGAAGACGATGGCCATGGCCACGGGGCCGTCCTCGTCGAGCGCGGTGATCGACACGCATCCCGGCACGCCCAGCTGACGCGTCAGAGCGGCGCGGGACAGACCGGGGGCCTCGATGGCCGGCATCACGCCGCCCGGCCGCGCCGTCAACCCGGGCCACTGGCTGAGACCGCGGCCCGGCGCCTCCTCGATGTCGATCTCGACCAGTCGCAGTGCCCGGCGTGCCGCCCGGCGGTGGTCGCGCGACGGCCAGAACGAGGGCAGGTCCACGATGAAGTGCTGCGCATGCACGCGGACGACGTCGGTGAAGGCATCCCGAAGCGCTGCTTCGGTCACGGGCGCGAGTGGATCGCTGAGCGCGCTGACCGTGACCACGTCGGCCAGCGCGGCGGTCTCGGCGAGGTCATCGGGCAGGGCGCCCCAGTCACGGCAGACGAGCAACGGCTGACCGACCCGCGCATCGAAGCGGTCGCTCCCCGGGATGGGTCGGTTGAGCAGCCAGGCCCCGCTGCGCCGCAGGTGACGAACCTCGCCGGCCTCGATATGTGACTCGGCATATCCCGGATGCAGGTAGCCGAAGCGGCCGGCCGCCTCGAAGAGATCGGCCGTGGTGAGGATGTCGTCCACCTAGGCGCGCTCGACGTCGTCGTCGTGCTTGGGCGCCGGCGCGTCGTCGACCAGCGCCGGAGCGTCGTCGACCAGCGCCGGCACATCGGCCAGCGCGACGTCACGGGCGAGTAGACGCAGCAGCAGCACGAGCAGCCGCTCGGCGGGATCGTGAGAGCGCCGCTCGCGTAGCGTGGCCTGGCGGATCCAGAGGATGGGCCGACCGTCCAGCCGGCGCGTCAGCAGACCGGCGGCCAGCATGCCGCTGCTGATGACACGGCGAGCGGGAGACTGCTCGCGACCCGGGTCGAGCTGGCCCTTGACGCCGAGGAAGACGAGGTGGCGCTGGCGGTGCTGCTCGCGAGGCGTGGAAGGCGCCGGGCGCGCGACCACCAGGCCGCGCCGGGCCAGCTCCAGCAGCAGCCCTTCGTTGCTGGGACCGACGGCATCAGCACCCGGCAGCAGCGCGATCTCGGCCCGGGCAGTGCGGGCTCCGTCGTAGCGGTGCTGGCGCAGGTAGCCGGCCAGGTGCAGGTCCGCGAAGCGTCGAGCGTCGGCTGACATCTGGCGCTGCCAGCGACCGACACTGCTGCTGTTCAAAGGGCCGGAAACGCCCTCCTTCCACCATTCATGCGCCGCCGCTACGCTCCCGGCCGTGGTGCGCGAGTCGAGCATGCCCGGTTCGTAGCCCTCGCCGATGAAGCTGCAGATGCGGCGCAACTCGTGTTCGGGCTGCGTCACGAGGTCCTCGTAGCGCAACGTCATGGCACGCGGGTCGGCCTCGATCGGCCCGCGCGAGGTGCGGTCATCGTGATCGATGCGGACCAGGTTCCCGATCACCGAATCCTTGGCGAAGGGCATGCCTGCCAACGACAACGCCACGTCTCGCGGATCGCGCACGATACGGATGACCCGCGCATCGGGCCAGTGACGCCACAGTGCGTCGGTCATCAGCAGGTGGCGCGGCGTCTTCTCCAGCCAGCGCGACTTGCCCGCCGCGCGCGCATGCAGCACGGTGAGCAATTCGAGCATGGCTGCCAGCGATGGCGGCCTCTCGGCGAGGAAGCTGCCGATGGCCGGCAGCGTCAGGCCGAAGAGCTCGGTGACAGGATGCCCCTGGTTACGCAGCGAGGCGAGGAACTCGACCGCCGGGCGGGGCCAGGTGACCGGGTCGAGCAAGCGCATTCGTGCCTTGGCATCGAGATGGCGGTAGCGAGCGAAGAAGCGCGACTCCGGCCCACAGTCCAGCCGCGAGTGCGCCGACAGCATGGCCGCCAGCAAGGTGGTGCCCGAACGGGCCACGCCGACGATGAAGACTGGCGCCTCAGTCATGCGCATCGGGAGCGGGAATGGCCTGTGGAACGCCTGCCCCCACCAAGCCGGGCAGGTCCTCCGCCTCCATCGACACCGCCAGCAGCTGCAGCAGGCGCGCCAGGAAGCGTTCGCCACCGTCACGGGGATGCCGGCGGATCAGGCTGAGGCGGCGCACCCACACCACCGGCCGGCCCTGCAGCCGACGCGTCAGCAGGAGCAGGGCCAGTCGGCCGATGTCGATGGCGCGTTGGCTGGCCGGTCTCCCGCGACCCGGATCGAGCTGGCCGACGACGCCAAAGAACACCAGTGGATGCTGCAGATGCAGCTCCTCGATGGTGCCGGGGACCGGCCGGCGCACGGCGACGTCAGCAGCGGCGAGCCGCAACAGCACGTCGTCGTAGCGGGCGTTGAGCGCGTCGCCCGCGGGCACGATGGCCAGCTTCCGCGCGGGTGGCACCGGCTCGCCGTAGCCGTGCTCGGCGAGCATGGGTCCAAGGTTCAGCGCGGCGTAGTGCTGCACGGCCGGGGGCATCTCCTCGGCCCAGCGACCGGAGCGGGAGGGATCGAGCGGTCCGGTAGCGTCGCCCTTCCACCACTCATGCTCGGCCGCGACTCCGGTGGCACCTCCGCGATCGGAGACCATGCCGGGTTCGTACGCGACGCCGACGAAGCCACAGATGCGGCGCAGCTCGTCGTCGGGCGTGGCGACGAGGTCCTCATAGCGCACGGTGAGCGCCTGGCCTGGTTCGCGATAGAAGTCGGCCGCAGCCTCGTTCATGCGCGCCAGCACCGACAGGTTCGTCAGCAGCGAGGGCGTACCGAAGGGCACCTTCGTCAGCGAGACGGCTGCGTCGCGCGGGTCGCGCACGATGCGCACGATGCGTGCCCCCGGCCATGTCTCGGTGATCAGCTCCGGCACCTCCAGGTGGCGCGGCGTCTTCTCCACCCAGCGGGGCGCACCGGCACGCTGCGCCCGCTGGGCCGTGAGCGACTCGAGCATCGTGGCGAGGGAAGGTGTGCGCGCGCCCAGCCACGAGCCGACCTCCTCGCGTGTGAGGCCGTACATGGGGTAGATGGGTCGTTTGCCCAGCGCCAGCGTGGTCACGTAGGCGGTCGCCCGGACGGGCCAGTCGGCGGGATCGAGGATGCGCCGGCGCTCACGCCGGGACAGGCGCGCCCAGCGCGAGAGGAAGTGGGTCTCAGGGCCGCAGTCGAAAGCCGAATGTGCTGCCAGCATGGCCGACAACAGCGTGGTCCCGGAGCGCGGGCCACCCACGACGAACACGGGCTGAGAGGTCGGGTCGGTCACCGAGGCGACTCTATCAGGGCCGGAGCGGGCGCGATGGCGCGAGCGGCGTGGGGAAAAGGCGTCGCTTCTGCTACCGTTCAGCCGTTCATGGGAGTCGTCAACGAGGCACCTGCTGCGTTCCGCAGCAGCAACGATCGGCCAGGTCCGATCGCCCTCATCCGCAACGCGGTCACCGACGTCTGGTCACGCCGTCGGCTGATTCGCTATATGGTCCGCGCCGACGTCAAGAAGCGTGGTGTCAACACCGTGCTGGGCAACGTCTGGTGGGTGCTCGATCCGCTCATCACGATGCTCATCTACGTGCTCGTCATGACGGTCATCTTCCAGCGCTCCACACCGGACTTCCCACTCTTCCTGCTCAGCGCGATGGTGCCCTTCAAGTGGTTCACCGCGACCGTGGGCAGCTCCACCAAGGCCGTCGTCGGCAGCGAAGGGCTCATCAAGCAGGTCAACTTCCCCAAGATCATCCTGCCGGTCACCATGACGCTGAGCCAGATCGTGAGCTTCCTGTTCGGCATGGCCGTGCTGCTGTTCGTCTGGCTCTTCGTCTATACCAACCACGTCACCTGGCAGGTGGTCTGGATCCCGCTGATCGCGGTGGTGCAGTACGTCTTCGTGCTGGGCCTCACCTTCATGGTCTCGGCCATCACCGTGTTCTATCGCGACGTTGGCATCATCATCGGCCACTTCATGCGCCTGCTCTTCTGGATCTCGCCCATCCTGTGGTCGTTCATGGAGGTCGCGGGTCGCGGCCGGCGCCTGCAGGACGGACTCGCGGGAGTGGAGAACGCGCTGGGCCTGCCGCAGGGCGTCCTCTTCGGCCTCATCTCGCTCAACCCCATGTCCATCCTGATGGAGTCATACCGCAAGGTCGTCTACGGCCACCTCACCACCGACCCGCTGACCGACCAGCTCACCTGGACGCCTGCCACCCTGCCTGACTTCCAGGTCCTGGGGGTCATCTTCGTCGTCGGCGTGGTCATCACCATCATCGGCACCGTGATCTTCCAGCGGCTCGCGCCGGCCTTCGCCAAGGTCCTGTGATGACCGACGGGGAGACCATCGTGCGCCGCAAGGCTGCCGCCAAGCCGCTTGACCCCCGGTTCGACGGGCTGCTCGATGCGGAGATGCTCGATGCGCTCGGGGAGGACGAGGCCGCGGCGCCCGATCCCAGGGAGTTCGGCCTGCACGTGCCGGCTCCCGCCGGTGAGGTGGCCCTTCGCGCCACGAACCTGGGCATCCGCTACAACCTCAACTTCAGCAAGAAGACGAAACTGCATACGACGTTCGCCAACATGCTCGACCCGCGTCGTCGTCGCAGGGGTCACTTCTGGGCCCTGCGAGGCGTAGACCTGGAGGTCAGACGCGGCGAGGCCGTCGGCATCATCGGTCCCAACGGCTCGGGCAAGTCGACCATCCTGATGGCCCTGGCCGGGATCCTCCAGCCCTCCGAAGGCCTGGTCGAGATCGATGGTCATGTGTCCACGCTGCTGAGCCTCCAGGCAGGCTTCGATGCCGAGTTGACCGGCCGCGAGAACATCACCCTCGCTGGCGCACTCATGGGCATCGACCACGAGACGATGCGTCAGATCACGCCCGATATCGTCCGCTTCGCCAACATCGGCGCCTTCATCAACGCGCCCATGAAGACCTACTCCTCGGGCATGCGCGCCCGCGTCGGGTTCGCCATCGCCACCGCGGTCGATCCCGACATCCTGCTGCTCGACGAGGTGCTGGGTACCGGAGACAACAAGTTCAAGAAGAAGTCGAAGAAGCGTATCGCCGAGGTGCTCCGCTCAGCCAAGGCCGTCGTCATGGTGACCCACGACATGAGCTGGATCAAGACGTTCTGCACTCGAGCCATCCTCATGGACCGGGGCCAGATCGTGGCCGATGGTGACCCGCTGGAGATCGTCGAGCTGCATGAGCACGGTGCCGAGAAGCGCAAGATAGCGAAGCGCCACGCCAAGCAGTTGGTCAAGCACGGCGTCCTGGAGACGGACGCCGTCAAGCAGTCCATTCGCGAGGGCACCATCGAGGAGCTGGTCGACGCGAACGAGGATGCGCTCGCCTCCATCAAGGCCGAGAAAGCCAGGCGACGCGAGGCCAGGCAGGCCGCCAAGGCCGCGGCGGCCGCCGCAGTCGCCGAGCCAGGCGCCGATGAGCCCGGGGCCGCTGATGTGCCCGACACGACCTTGCCCGATGGCGCCGTCCCATCGGAACAGGCGGAGACCGTCTCACCCACGTCCCGGTGACCGGGGCGGCTACTGGCCGCGATAGAGCTTTGCCGTCTCGGCGGCGATCGGCCCCCAGTCGAGCGTGTCGGCCCAGGCACGCGCTCGCTCGCCCATGGCGCCAAGGTCCGCTCGGGCGGCTGTTCGCAACGCGTCGCGCAGAGCATGGCGCGGGACCGGGTCGTAGAGGATGGTGGCATCAGCCGGGAGCGTTTCGGGTAGACAGCCCATGGCCGGCGCGATCACGGGCCGTCCGTGGCTCATCGCCAGGATGGCGCTGCCGGAGGTCAGGATGTCGCGGAAGGGCAGCACCGCGGCATCGGCCGCGCGCAGGATGGCGGAGAGGTCCTCGTCGGGGATGCGATCGAGGCGCAGCACGATGCGGGGGTCGGCCGCGGCACGCTCTTCCAGCTCACGTCCGAGCTTCCTGGGCAGTGGCTTGCCGCAGATCAGCAGGCGGTCCTGCGGGCCGAGCTGGGCCACGCCACTGAAGGCATCGAGCAGCTCGCCCACGTTCTTGTAGCCGCGGATAGCACCCACGAAGGCAAAGACCCGGCCCGATGGCGGCAGGCCCAGCGAACGGCGCGCCTCGGCGGCATCAGCGCCGACATCGTAGTGGCGCGCGTAGTTGCCGTGCGGCAGCACATGCATCCGGTCCCGGGCGGCGGCACTGGGCTGGTAGCGCTCGATGAGCGCCTCGCGCGCCATATGGCAGTGCAGGATGATGGCGTCGGCGCGCTCGATGAGGCGGCGATGCGCGTCGATATCGCGCTTGTCGGTCCCGGCCTCATGGCCCTTGAGGTTGTGCACGGTCCAGACGATGCGGACGCCACGAGCCTTGAGCAGCCGCAGCTGCCAGTCGAACCAGAGCACGTTGCGTCGGGTCGGGGCGCCCTTGCTGCCGCCGAGGAAGTCGTGGATCCAATGGAGATGGACCACGCCCGGCCGGCCTTGCGCGCGCCACGCCCCGAGGATGGGCATGCGCCGCGGCCACTCGCTCACCACCGTCGATTCGATGCCGGCGGCAGTCAGCTCCGCGGCGAGCATGCGCAGGTACGGGTTCCAGGCGTAGGTGGGCATGAGCATGGCCCGCAGCGGTCCGCTCACAGCGCTGCCAGTACCGCCGCGATGCGTTCGCCGGCATGGCCGTCCCAGCCGGGAGGTCCATCACCGGGACGCGCCTGGGCCCCCGCCAGCGCAGCGTCGAGCGCGACACCCAACATGCCAGGCGAGACGAGCCGATTGGTGCCGGCAGTGAGCGTGATGGGGCGTTCCGTGTTGGGTCGCAGCGTGAGGCACGGCACGTCCAGCACGGTCGTCTCTTCCTGGATGCCACCGGAGTCGGTGATGACGACGGCGGCACCGCGCACCAGCGAAACGAAGTCGATGTAGCCCAACGGGTCGACCACTGTCAGGCCAGGCACACGGTCCAGGCCCGCGGCGTTCAGCGAGGCGCGCCCGCGCGGGTGCAGTGGCAACACCAGGGGCAGGCGCGCCGTGGCCTCACGGAGCGCCCCCACCAGGGCCGTGGCGGCCGCGGCGGAGTCGACATTGGCCGGTCGGTGCAGCGTGGCCACCCCGTAGGGCGCTGCTACGCCCAGCCGCTGCATCACCGGCGCAGGCTGGAAGCGATCGAGATGCGCCAGCAGCGTGTCGATCATGGGGTTGCCCACGAAGACGACGCGCTCGCCAGTGATGCCCTCCGCGGCCAGGTTCTGCTCGCCTTCGGGCGCGGTCACGAACAACGGGTCGCTCAGCAGATCGGTGACGCGACGATTGATCTCCTCGGGCATGCCGTCGTCGAAGGAGCGCAGGCCCGCCTCGACGTGAGCCACCGGGATCAGCAGCTTGGCGCATACGAGAGCGGCAGCCAGGGTGGAGTTGACGTCGCCGTAGACGACGACGCGGTCGGGCCGCTGCGCCGTGAAGGCATCCTCCAGCGCTACCAGCAGCGCCGCGGTCTGGGCAGCATGCGAACCGGAACCCACGCCCAGGTTGAGGTCCGGCTCGGGCAGGCCCAGCTCCTCGAAGAAGACCTCTGACAGGGCACGGTCGTAGTGCTGGCCCGTGTGCACCAGCTGTTGCTCCACACCGAGCGCGGCGAGCGCGGCGACGACGGGGGCCGCCTTGATGAAGTTGGGTCGCGCGCCGACGATATGGATGAGTCCGGGCATGAGCGCAAGGATGACATCCCCGCGTTCAGAGCGCGCCCGATGCTAGAGTCGCTCGGCTGTGACCGCGCGACGACGGAAAGTCTGGATCGACCTCACCAACTCCCCGCACGTGCTCTTCTTCCGACCCATCCTGCGGCGGCTGGACGAAGCGGGGGTGGAAACGGTCGTCACGGCGCGCGATTTCGCCCAGACGCTGGGCCTGTTGCAGCGCTTCGGCATCGCCCACACCGTCATCGGCCGTCATGGCGGTGCCTCGGTGACCGGCAAGGGCCTGGGCCTGCTGCGGCGCTCCGGCGCGCTGGTCCGCTTCGGGCGAGGGCGGGGCATCACGCAGGCGGTCAGCCACGGCTCCAACGACCTCGCCATCGCCGCCCGCGTGCTGCGACTCCACAGCACCGTGCTCCACGACTATGAAGGTGCCGCCGGCATGCACCGCATCAACTTCCGCCTCGCCAGCAAGGTCATGCTGCCCGACATCATCCCCTATTCCGCACTCTCGGGCTACGGACTCTCCGAGGCACGCTACCGCCCCTATCACGGGCTCAAGGAGCAGGTGGCGTTGGCCGACTTCGTACCTGACGAGAGCGTCTACGCGGAACTGGGCCTCGATCGTGGGCGTCCCGTCGTCGTGCTGCGTCCGCCGGCCACCATGAGCCTGTACCACCGCGGTATCGAGAACACGGTGTTCGACGACGTGCTGGCGCGACTTCTGCAGAGCGACGCGCAAGTGGTGCTGCTGCCGCGAACGCCGCAGCAGGGAGCCTCGTTCGCCGACACACCCGGCGTCATCATCCCCGTACGTCCCGTGGATGGGCCGTCGCTGGTGTGGGCCGCCGATGCCGTCGTCAGCGCTGGTGGCACGATGAACCGGGAGGCGGCCGTGCTGGGCGTGCCCACCTGGACCACCTTCGCCGGGGCGCTGGGCGCGATCGACCGGCAGCTGGTGGAGCAGGGTCGCATGCGCGTGCTGGAGCGGGCAGAGGACATCGTCATCGCCAAGCGGCAGCCGGTAGGACCGGACTTCGAGGCCATCGCCGACGAGGTCACCGAGGAGATCCTGCGCACCGGGTCATAGAGCAGGGGACCTTGGACGCGCCTGTGTGCAACGCTTCGGGGGCGCTGCCTGTCCCACTGGCGCCGCCGGCGCGGCCGGCGCGGCCGGCGCTTCCCAGCGGCTAGCGCTTCCTGATCGACTGCTTGACCTGGGGCGTGATGCGGACCGCAAGGCGGGCGCTGTCGCCGGCGCGACACAGGCCGCGGCCGTTGACCTCGCACTCGACCACGATGCCGACGACGCACTGGCTGCGGCCGCACGGCGAACCCTTGCCGAACGAGCGCCACACCGGGCCACCGCTCATGCCCTGGGCGACGAACGCGTTCACGTTCAGAAGCCGCGGCTCGGCCGCTTCGGCAGGCCAGACATCACCGTTGGTGCGCCAGAGGTTGAATGCGTTCATGCCCTCGAAACGGGGGTCGGCGGGGTAGCCACCGACCTTGACCTTGCGGCCGGTGTCGAGCTGGCCGTCGTTGGCCTCGGTCGCCCACAGGCGCATGACAGCGTTGCTGGGATATGAGCAGCCCTTGCTGGTGGTGAGCACCGCGTAGTCGTGGGCACGGCTGCCGTACTCGCTGTCGGCCGAGTCTCGCTTGATGAACTTGGAATGCGCCCACACCTCGGCCACGTCACAGGCGCGGTAGGTGGTGCCGCCCGCGGCGTCGCTGTAGGCACGGTAGATGCGCACGTTGCCGGGCAGGCCCTTGCGGAACTTGTAGCGGCCGGCGGATGCGTCGCGGACGAGGCAGTGGGCCGCGGTGACGACCTTGCGTGGAGCCACGATGAAGCCGGTGCAAGCGATGCGATCGGCGATGGTCACCAGGGCCAGACCGCGATACGGACGTTCGGTCAAGCGGGAGGCATCGACGATGCCACCGTCGACCTCCGCGGCGGCCGCGCCGCTCAGCCCCGAGCCGACGGTGAGCAAGGCGATCGCCAGGGGCAGCAGCACTCGCCCCAACCAGCGCATCAGGCCACACCCCCGCCGCGCGGGGAGCCGCCCTCGCGGATGGACTGACCCGCCGAGCCGGGAGCGCCGTCGCGTCCCAGCTTCCGATAGAGCTCGAGCAGGCCGACTGCAGTGCGATCCCAGGTGTACGTGCTCAAGGCCACGTCCCGACAGTGGGCGCGCATCGCCCGGCGCTCGTCCGGCGATGCCGTGATCAGGTCCGCACAGGCGGCAGCGATGGCGGCTGGATCATCGATGTCGACACACACACCGACCGCCTCGGCGGAGGTCAGGCGACACTGCTCGTTGCCTTCGCTCACGACGACGGGAACGCCCGCCATGATCGACTCGAAGAGCTTGTTGGGCAGGTTCATCTTCTGGTTCAGCGTGCGCGGCGGCTGTCCCACGAAGGCGACGTCAGCGCTGGCCGTCCAGGGCATGAGGTCATCCGGGCGCACGGCGGGCAGGAGATAGAGGCGTCCAGGATGCTCGGCCACGGCGGCCGCGATGAATGACTCCAGTCGGCCGTAGCCCATGAATACGACCGCGGCACCCAGCTCCATGAGCCGTGGCTCGGTCGCGGCGGCGACCAGCTCCTCCACTCCCCGGTCGACCGAGAAGCCTCCCTGGTAGAGGACCACGGGGCGCTCCGCCTCGATGCCGAGCGCGTCACGGATGCGGCTCGACTCCACGCTGCCCGGCTGGTCGGGGCGCCACGCGGGCGGACAGTTCCACAGGACGGTCGGCCGTGGCACTCCCCAACGGCGCACCACGAGGTCGGCCACGGGGTCGCTCACGGCGAGGAAGGCGGAGCCGTCGCGCGCCCAGTCGCGCTCGCGACGACGCACGACCTCGCGCACGATCCAGGGCATGCGGGCGAGGCGCGCGGCCTCGGTGTGGTAGTCGGCGATGTCGTAGACGAAGCGGCCGCCCAGCCGGCGGGCGGCGTCGCGCACCACCGGCAGCACCACCAGTGATTGGGCGTGGAAGACGTCGGTCTCCGGCGCTGCCTCCACGACGGCGTCGGCCCAGGGCCGCGCGCGTCGGGCGTTGGCGACCATCTCCAGCGTGCGGCGGAGTGGATGCAGCAGGCGGTCGAAACCCGTGGGCGCATCGGGCGGCAGCACCTGGGCGTCCACGTCGAGACGGATGACGCGGCAGATGGCACGCCGCAAGCGCCCGGGCAGCGGCCGCAGTGCGTTGCTGATGCGACGGTCGATGTCGAGACGCGTCAGGGCGACACCAGGGGCCAGCTCTTCCTCGGCCGGCAGGCCCGGTGCCGACCAGCCCAGGATGCGCAGGCGGTGACCATCGGCCGCCAGGGAGGTCGCCGAGCGCAGGAAGCGCGAGTCGAACTCGAAGGGGTTGGCCGCGACGATGGTGATGTTCAGCCGGCCCGGATCGGGCGCTGCGACACTCAACGGTGGGGATGCTCCTGGGATGGGCCCGTGGATGGCGAACGTGGGCTAAAGGCCCAGCCTAGCGCGGACCGCGCGTATGAGCAGCGGGCGCCCTAGCGCGGATCGCCGCCACGCTCCATACGGGCCGTGGGCCCACGGCCGCGCAGCTCGTCCCAGCGCAGCTGCAGCACGACCAGCAGGGCTTCCACGATGATCGACTTGGACATCTTGCTGGTGCCGACCTCGCGGTCCTTGAAGACGATGGGCACCTCTGCCACCTTCGCCCCCGCCCGGGTGGCCAGGTATGTCGTCTCGATCTGGAAGACGTAGCCGCCCGAGTGCACGCGATCCCAGTCCACCGCATCGAGCGCCGTCCGACGCCAGGCCTTGAAGCCGCCTGTCAGATCGTTGGGCGACAGGCGCAGCACCAGCTTGGCGAAGAGCGAGCCGCCACGTGACACGATCCGGCGCAGGATGCCCCAGTCGCGGACTCCGCCGCCGCGCGTGTAGCGCGAGCCGATGACGAGGTCGGCACCGGCCTCGATGGCAGCCATCAGGGCGGGCAGGTAGTCGGGTGAGTGCGACCAGTCGGCGTCCATCTGGATGACGTGGCTGGCGCCGCCCTTGAGCGCGATGCGGAAGCCGTCGATGTAGGCCTTGCCCAGGCCCTCCTTGCCGGCGCGGTGCAGGACCTCGACGCGCGGGTCCTTGGCGGCCAGCTCATCGGCCAGCTCGCCGGTGCCGTCGGGGGAGGCATCGTCGACGATCAACAGCGACGCACCGGGCAGGGCGTCAAGGATGGCAGCGGCGATGCCGGCCAGGTTCTCGGCCTCGTCATAGGTGGGCAGCACCACCCAGGTGCCGGCGTAGCGATCGACGTTGGTGTGCTCGGTCATGGGTCGTACAAGTCTAGGTGTCGAAGTGGTCGGCGCGACGGGCGTGGCGGGACGCGTGCCTCGTCAGCGCACCATGAGGGTGAAGGCGCGCGATTGCAGGCCGTCTCCGGTGTCGGTGCCGTAGACGCGGACCTTCATGTCGCCGGCCTTGCCGGCGGCCCTCGTCTTCAGCACGACCTTGAACTTCGTGTCACTCAGGCGCGTGATCTTCCAGCCGGGGACCTTGTACTTCTTGATGCCAGGCTGATTAGCGGTGACGACGGGCTTGCCCTGCAGCGGCTCGGCCGAGTAAAGCGTGAGCGTGATCTTGTCGCCACGCTGGACCGACCAGCGCTTGGTCCAGATCTTGAAGGGCATCATCTGCACCTTGACGTCATGGGCGTAGGTGCCTTGCGGACGAGTCACGCGGATGCGCGCGGTGTAGCGACCCTCCGGCAGCAGTGCGCCGCCGTCATCGGTGCCATCCCACACGAAACGCGCGTCGCCGGGGGCATCGAAGGCGGCCTCGTCGAGGCCGCGGCGCACGACGTCGCCGGCAGCGTCGCGGATGATCCAGCTGACCGTGGCATCCCGCGTGATGCGCGCCTTGAACGCGGCCGACGGCGCCAGCTCGTCACCGTCGGCAGGATAGAACAGCCCGGATTGACGGCGGGGTTCTTCATCGAGTTGAGCACGCGCACCTTGACCTCGGCCGGCTCACCCGGTTGCCGGCGCGATCGGTCGGCGTGAGGATGACCTTGAACGGGCCTTCGCCCACGAGCTGGCCGTCATCGCGACGCCCGTCCCAGGTGAGGCTGCCCTTGCCCGCCAGGGCCCAGGTGGAGGTCTGGCGCACGACGTTGCCGTCCTTCTTGACGACCATCTCCATGAAGGCGTCCTCGGAGAGCCGGTGCGAGATCGCGATGGTGTCGCTGAGGCCGTCGCCGTTGGGCGTGAAGACCGGCTCGCTCGAATCGGCCGTGGCCACCGTGACGGCGGCCTGGCTGGCGCTGACGTCGCTGATGACCGGCGGCTCGAGTCGGCCGGAAGAGCCGCCGCATCGCGCCACTCGGTGGTGGTGAAGTCGAGGTCGCCGGTGATGCCGCGCAGGTAGCCGTAGCCGGGATCGGGGTCGATGTGGACGGTCGCGCCGGGGATGCGCGCCGAGGCGTAGTAGCCGGGGTCGTGGCCGATCCAGCCGTTGAGCGGGTTGACGCCGCTGCGGTAGCGCGTCATGAAGACGGCGTCCATGGTGGCGTCCTCCTCGTACAGGGCATCGACGACATCGGCACCGGGCTGCCAGCCCAGCGCCCAGACGACGCGAGCGCCGATGGACAGGAAGCCGTTGGCGAAGTTGTCGACGCGCTGGACGGCCACGTCCCGGGTCGGGATGGGCATGCCCGAAGAGGCGTTGCCCGAGGCATACGAGAGGTGCGACAGGATGACCACCGCGTTCGGCGCCAGCTCGATGTTCGCGCGCAGCCAGTCGGCGCCCTTGTAGACCACGTTGGAGGTGGTGCGCTTCGCCGGATCGTCGGGGTTCAGCCCGAGGCCGTTCTTGGTGTCCTCCTGGAAGGGGCCGTAGGGGCTGGGCCAGCCGTTGCCGTGGCCGACGTAGACGAACAGGTCGGCGCCGTTGGCGTGCTTCTTGACCCGCGCCTTGGTGGCATTGGGGTGGAAGATGCGGCGCACGTCCATGCCTTGCGCCTCCGCCGCATCGGCGATGGCCCTGGCGTAGTCCTTGTAGCGGTCGGTGAGGCTGTGCACGGGGCCCGACACGATGACGGCCTTCTTGGGCGCTGGGATCTCGTCGGCCGCACTTACCCGCGAGACCCAGTTCAGGGCCGAGCTGGTCAGGATCAGGGCCACGACGGCCAGGACCACGGCGGCCAGGCGGATGGCATCGCGGCGCCTGGCGGACCCCCGCGAACGGGTCGGCTGGGCGGCAGTGCGGTGGTGTGTGGGCATGTAGCGCCAAGGGTGGGCACGCGCGAGCCCACGGGCCATGCCGAGAAGGTCACCGCCCCAGCGCCCGGATGGTCCCAGCGGCGCCGGCGCTGCGGGCGTGGGCAGTTCGTGGCTCACTCCAGTGACGCCTCCGCGTCCGCGCTGCCAGCGCGCTTGGGGGGCGTGAACTCACCGCGCTCCAGCACCAGCACGTACTCGAGGTGGTCAAGGTCGGCCTCGGGCTGGATGAGCGCGGTCTTGACGACGTCGCCGGGCTCCTCGAGCACGTCAACGACACGGCCGATGGGGATGCCTTGCGGGTAGACCGAACGGAACCTCTTGCCCAGCTTCGCACCGAGGGTGACGATGCGATCGTTGATGGAGACCTTGTCCGTGCGCGGGATCTCCTCCATGGCCAGGGGCGCAGCCAACCGGCCCACCACGTTGCCGGTGGCCTCGGTGCGGTCATCGCGTCCCGCTACCAGGGAGCTGGTGTCGTTGATGAGCGTGACGTCGGCCCAGCCCTCACCGACATCGGTGACACGGCCGACCAGGGCCCCGCCCTCGGACACCACCGGCGCGCCGTCGACGATCTCCGACTCGCTGCCTCGGTCGAGCGTGACGATCCGCTCGAACTGCGAGGCGTAGCGTGTGCTGACCCTGGCGGCGATGGTGCCGAAGCGCAGATTGTTCTTCGTCTTGAGCAGCTTGTTGAGCCGCTCGTTCTCCGACTTCAGGCTCTCCAGCGTGGCGACCTGGTCCTCGAGCACATCCACGGATGTGCGCAGGTCCTGGTTCTCGCGGCGCAGCGTGTCCACCTCGCTGAAGGCGTCGAGCACCGATGTCACCGAGCGTGTGCCCTCAGAGAGCGTGTCCTGCACCGGGGCCATGGCGAACTTGACGCCACGGCGAAGCTCCTGCACCGGAGCGCTGTCGCTGACGACCAGCATGACCGCGCACACCCCCACCAGTACCACGAAGGCGATGAAGCGGCGGCGAGCGTGACGGTCGCGCAGCATGGGCGGCCTAGCGCAACGGCCTCGAGTACGTCTCGGCCACCAGCGCCCGCTCCATGAACGGGTCGTCGATGGACTCGAGCACGATGCCGGTGCCGCGGGCGACGCAGGTCAGCGGGTCGTCGGCGATGTGCACCGGCATCTGCGTCGCCTCGGCGATGCGCCGGTCCAGGCCCTGCAGCAGAGCGCCGCCGCCGGCCAGCACGATGCCCTGGTCGACGATGTCGGCCACCAGCTCCGGCGGCGTCTCCTCGATGGTGTCCTTGATGGTGCTCACGATCTGCGCCAGCGAGGCATCGATGGCTTCGCGCACCTGTTCCGCGGTGATCTCGACGAACCGCGGCAGGCCGGTCAGCAGATCACGGCCACGCATGCTCACGTGCTGCTTGTCGTGCGCGCCCGGATAGGCGGAGCCGATGGCGATCTTGATGTCCTCGGCGGTCCGCTCCCCCACCAGCAGGTTGTATTCGCGCCGAGCGTAGGCGATGACGTCCTCGTCCAGCTCGTCACCACCGACGCGGACGCTGCGGCTGACGACGATGCCGCCGAGCGAGATGACGGCCACCTCGGTGGTGCCGCCGCCGATATCGACGATGAGGTTGCCGCTGGGCTCGCTGATGGGCAGGCCGGCTCCGATGGCCGCCGCCATGGGCTCCTCGATGAGCCGCGCCCAGCGCGCGCCGGCGTTGAGGGCGGCGTCGCGCACGGCACGTCGTTCGACCTCGGTCACACCGCTGGGGATGCCCAGCAGCATGCGCGGTCGCGGCACCAGGCCGACCCGGTCGTGCACCCGCTGGACGAAGTACTTGATCATCTGCTCGGTGACGTCGAAGTCGCTGATGACGCCGTCGCGCAGGGGCCGCACGACGGTGATGCTGGCTGGGTGTGCGGCCCAGCATGCGCTTGGCCTCGGCGCCGATCTCCAGCACCTTGCGCGTCTTGGTATCGACCGCCACGATGCTGGGCTCGCTGATGACGATGCCGCGGCCGCGCACGTGGACGAGCGTGTTGGCCGTACCGAGGTCCATCCCGATGTCGCGGGAGAAGGCACCGAAGAATGCGTCGATCATCTCGTGCGAGCGGCAGCCTCCATCGGTGGCCGACAGCGACCACGAGCGTGCTGGCACCGACGGGACGTCCACGCCCACACGGCGGGGCGTGGCGTGCGCGTCCGGAGCGGGCCACGGCGACCCGGGCGGGAGCCCTCCTCGACTCCCGACTCCAGTGCCGGAGAGTATACGCGGGCCATTCGCTTTCCCGATTGCCGGATGGCTCCCCGGCTCCGGGCCTCACGGCCCGACGAGTCCCGGCTGCCAACGCCTCCGGGCGTCGGGTCAGGCACGCTCGAAGGCCACGCCCCGGTCGCGCAGGCTGACCCAGGTGCCGTGGCCGATGACGAGGTGGTCGAGGACCGCGATATCGAGCAGGCGCCCGGCGGCCACCGCCTCCGCGGTCATGTGCAGGTCGTCCGGGCTGGGCGTGGGGTCGCCGGAGGGATGGTTGTGGACCAGGATGAGGCGCGCTGCGTGGAGGCGGACCGCGTCGCGGAAGAGCTCGGCGATGCGCACCAGCGCGGCTGAGACATTGCCGCGGTAGACCGTGGGCATGGCCAGCACGCCGTTGCGCGTGTCCAGCAGGACGACGCGCAGCTCCTCGCGCTGCAGGTGGCCCAGGTCCGCGGTCAGACGCGCCGCCAGGTCCCGCGGACCGCGGATGGTCCAGCGGCCGCTGGGCCAGTCGATGACGGCACGACGACCCAGCTCGAAGGCGGCGGTCAGCTGAGCTGCTCGTGCCGGTCCCACGCCGGGCACGCGCTCCAGCTCGCGTGGCGAGGCTGTCGCGAGCCCGGACAGTCCGTCACAGCGCACCAGCGCGTCCTCCGCCATGGCCGCTGCCGACGCCTGCCGTGAACCGGTCGCCCAGAGCAGGCCGATCAGCTCCGCCGAGGACAGGCCCGAGGCGCCACGTGCGACCAATCGTTCGCGGGGCCGTTCCGCCAGCGGCAGCTCCCGCACCGACCGTGGCGCCGATCGCCTGGGCGTGCTCACCATCCTGCTCCTCCCTGGGCGGGGTGCGAGTCTGGCGGCCGGACCGCAGGCCGCTGCTGGCGCCTCCGGGTCCGGACGACGAAGCCCGCCGATTCCCCCGCCGTCCGATCCCGAAGGCACTGCGCAGCCTAGGAAGCCCGGCTTCACCGCTACTTGGTCGGCGCTTGGCGAGCGCTTCTGCGAGCGGTGGACTACATCGACTGGGGCAGGCTGGTGGCAAGGTAGGCCAGGAAGAGCAGCAGGGAGTTGTAGGTGACGTGGCCGGCGATGGCGGCAGCCATGCCGTAGCGCAGGAAGAGCCAGCCGAGCACGAAACCGACCGGCAGGATGACCGCCGTCTGCAGCAGCGCCTGCGCGGCCCTCGCCGAAGGTGTCGGTGCTGATGTTGACGATGTGGATGAGGGCGAAGAAGAGCGAGCTGCGGACGAGCGCCGTCCGCTCCCCCAGGTCGCGCAGCCACGCCGTCAGCACGAAGCCGCGGAAGAAGAGCTCCTCGCCGATGGGGATGATGAGTCCGGCCGTCATGGCCACCATCAACGCGTCCAGCGATGTGTTCGAGGTGGGCAGGACATCGGGCGCCTCCGTCCCCAGGAACGCACCGATGATGCCGCCGAGGACGAGCAGCGCGAAGGTGACCGGCAGCATCACTGCCACCGCGATACCGATGGCGCGCAGCACGCCCTGACCGGGACCTGCCTGCGTGGGCCAGCCCATCTGCGGCCAGGTCAGGGAGCCGGTGCGTACGACGAAGAGCCACACCACCACCGCATACCCGACGCCTGCATCGAGCCGATGACGAAGAAGCCGACCGGATCACCGTGGTCGAGCCAGCCGGCCAGCGTTACCAGGAACCCAAGGAGGGACATGGCGAAGAAGTAGGTGCCGAACACGAGCAGCGGAGCCGGCCCGCGGTAGGCAGCCGGGTCGCGCTCCCGTCGCTCCAGCGCCTGGTAGCCACGCAGTGGCGAAGCCGAGGGTCAGGAGGAGTGCGCCCAGCGAGAGCAGCACCACCGCCGCGTCGCGGAGCTGGCCAGGGCGCCGATGAAGAACAGGCCCGAGGCCGACACCCGTGACGATCCACGCGGCCAGATAGAGCCCAGGTGCGCGACGTCCCTCGAGCGTGAAGACGCGGCTGCCGGGTGGTCCCTCCGCCGGGGTGGTCTCGCTGTCGGCGTCCAGCTCCGGATCGGGACCGCGTGGTGTCCCGTCAGGTCCGGGGCCGTCACGGAGCGGGTTCGCGCTTCCCGGTGGTCGGCTGCGTTCCGGCCGACGACGAAGCTGAGCTCGACGCCGACGCGCCCGAGCTGCGCGGTGCGGGCGATGGTGCGCCCTGCGGCTGCGTCGGCGGCTGCGGATTCGAACGTGCCTGAGAGTTCGGGCGCGGCTGGCTCGACGCCGACGCTTCGCTGGACTGCGGTGCGGCGGGCGCGGACGCCGCGCGGCTCGGGGCCTGGGCAGGCGGCGGCGCTGGCATGCGCGGTGCCGGCTTCTGCGGCTGTTGCTGGGGCTGCTGCTGCTGTGGTTGCGGCTGCTGTGGTTGCGGCATCGGACGGGCGGAGGGCATGAATGCGGTCGTCCCCGGAGCCTCGGCTCGCTCGAAGTCCTTGCCGCACCAGGCGCACAGCGTCCAGTCGAGCTCGATGAGGTGCTCGCAGTTGGGGCAGACGCGACGCAGTCGGTTGCGGCAGGTGGGGCAGATGATCCACTCCTCGTGGACCGGTCGCGAGCAGTTGGCGCAATGAGCGTGGGAAGCGACCTCGGCCAGCATCGCCTCTTCGGCCAGGGCGCGTTCGTTCACCTCGGCGATGGTCTCCTTGGGCCGCACGATGCGGTAGACCAGCAGGCCGAAGAGGAAGAAGACCGGGGTGAAGACGACGATGGAAAGCGCCGCCACGTACGGGCGTGATGGCGCTCGCCGAGCGCAGGCGCATGTCCCGGTAGGCCCAGAACGCGCTGGCCAGCCAGATGAGCACGATGTAGGCCACGATGACGTAGATGACGGCCTGGAAGACGTCGCTCTCGACGATGTCGGCGATCTGCTTGTCCAGGTCCTGTAGGCCCAGAGTTTCGAGCATGAATGGATGGCCTCAGCACTTCGGGAAATCGGACGGCACCCCTCGCCGGCCACGGCGCGCCGAGTGTAGCAGCGGACCGGGGAGTCGGCCCACACGAGCGTGGCGCGGTCTGCGGCCGTCTCAACCGTGCAGTCCGGGCGCACCGGCGACATCGATGGCTCGACGGAAGGCGCGCATCACCTCTGCGACCAGCTCGTCGTCGCGCAGCGTGGCCTTGCGCACTGGGTCCCAGCGCAGCGCCGTGAGGATCATCAGCGGCCGTCGCCAGGGCTCGGCCTCGTCCTCGGCATCGCCCATGCGCATGCGGATGAGCTGACGACCGTCCTCCTGGTCGAGCAAGCCCATGAGCGCGTTGGACAGCGTGGGCCCGATGACCTGCAGCGGCGGGGCCGGGGCGGGCCCGCCGGCGGCGCCACCGTGCGCGCCTCGAGCACACCGTCGTCGTCCTCGACCCACAGCGTGAAGACCCACCAGTCGTCCTCCATGACATTGGGCTTGGTCATGCCCAGACGGACGCGCGGGCCCAGTGCGCCGGCGGGGCCGCGCAGGCGCAGGGGCTCGGCGCGAGCGAAGGAGGGACCGGGCGAGGGCAGGCGTCCGGTACTCATCGGCGACGTGCCGGGGTCAGGCTCATTCCCATTCGATGGTGGCCGGTGGCTTGCTGCTGATGTCGTAGACGACGCGGTTCACGCCGGGCACCTCGTTGACGATGCGGGCGGAGATCCTGGCCAGGACGTCGTAGGGCAGCTTGGCCCAGTCGGCCGTCATGCCGTCCTCGCTGGTGACCGCGCGGATAGCGACGACGTTGGCGTAGGTGCGGCCGTCGCCCATGACGCCGACGCTGCGGACGGGGGTGAGGATGGCGAAGGACTGCCACACTTGCGGTAGAGGCCGGCGGCCTTGATCTCGTCGATGACGATCCAGTCGGCCTCGCGCAGCGTGTCGAGCCGCTCGCGCGTGACCTCGCCGATGATGCGGATGGCCAGGCCGGGGCCGGGGAAGGGCTGGCGCATGACCATCTGCTCGGGCAGCTCGAGGGCGAGGCCGACCTTGCGCGACCTCGTCCTTGAAGAGGTAGCGCAGCGGCTCGATGAGCTGGAAGCGCAGGTCCGATCGGGCAGACCGCCGACGTTGTGGTGGGTCTTGATCTTCTGGGCTGCCTTGGTCTCGGGCGCAGTCGACTCGATGACGTCGGGGTAGAGCGTGCCCTGGGTCAGGAAGTCGATGCGGCCGAGCCTGGTCGGCCTCCTCCTCGAAGACGCGGATGAACTCGTCGCCGATGATGCGACGCTTCTGCTCGGGGTCCTCGACGCCGGCGAGGCGTGCCAGGAAGCGCTGGCGAGCGTCGACCATCGACCAGGTTCATGCCGAGGTTGGCTTCGAACGTGTCGCGCAGCAGCTCCGACTCGCGCTTGCGCATGAGGCCGTGGTCGACGTAGATGCAGGTCAGACGATCGCCGACGGCCCGGTGGACGAGGGCGGCCGCGACCGAGGAGTCGACGCCGCCGGACAGCGCGCAGATGACCTTGCCCTCGGAGCCGGTGGCCGCGGCGTGCTTGTCGACACGCTCGCGGATGCGCTCCACGGTCGAACTCGATGAAGTTGGCGGAGGTCCAGTTGGGTTCGGCCCCGGCGATGCCGTGGACGAAGTTGGCGAGGACGTCCTTGCCGCGCGGCGTATGCACGACCTCGGGGTGGAACTGGATCCCGTAGAGCCTGCGGTCAGGATCGGCCAGGCCGGCGTAGGGGGTCGAGTCGGTCTGGGCGGTGGCCTCGAAGCCGCTCGGGAGGCGCGTGATCGAATCGCCGTGGCTCATCCAGACCGGCTGCTCCGAGCCGAGGTCCCCGAGCAGCGCATCGCCCTCGGCGGTGATGGCGATCGACGCCGGGCCGTACTCGCGGTGGTCGCTCGGGCAGGACGTCGCCACCCAGCTCGAGGGCCATCAGCTGGGCGCCGTAGCAGATGCCCAGCACGGGGATGCGGCCCGACCAGATGGCCGGGTCGGGGCGCGGGGCGCCTTCGTCATAGACGGACATGGGGCCACCGCTGAGGATCACGCCCTTGACCTCTCGACGCAGCAGCTCCTCGAGCGGGCGTGTCGAACGGGAGCAGCTCGGCGTAGACGTCAAGCTCGCGCACGCGGCGGGCGATGAGCTGGGCGAACTGACTGCCGAAGTCGAGCACGACGACGCTGTCGGGCGGTTCCGGCGGGCGGCTGATCGTAGGCCGATCGTCCTCGGGCGCGCGCTCGGGCGCGGGCGCGTCGAGCGCGACCTCGAGGTAGGCCTCGACCTCGGCGTCGTCGGAGGTGAGGACACGATGGCCGGCGTTGGCGATCTCGCCGTGGACGGTCTTGCCACGCTCCTTCTCCGGCTTGACCACCGGCTGCTCGGCGGGCGCCCCGCCATCCGCTTCGGGCGCCCCGGCCCCGGCCGGGTGCTGGTCAGCCGTCTCTGTCAATGGAGTCTCCCTCGCCTGCTCGCCTGCTCGCCACCTCGAGCGAGTCTATCGGAGCCGGTCGGCAGCCTCGCGATAGCCGCGTATCCGGGGCCTGACGCCGCTGAGGACGCGCTCGAGGCCAACCATCGGAGCCCGTCGCCCTTCTGCGAACGGGTCGAGCAGCAGCAACGAACTGCTGCGGCCACGCGGTGGCGGTGCACCGCCAAGCCACGCCTGGAGGCGCTCCTCGTGATCGGGACAGATGGCGCGGAACGTGGTGGCGCGCAGGCGGACGCTGTGGATGACCTCGGCGGACCAGAGTCCCACCATGACGTGCGTCTCCGACGCGAAACCCGGGATGCCGAGTTGCTGCGCCAGGGTGCGAGCAAGGTACTGGCGCTTGGCGTTGTAGCTGCCGACGGCCTGCTGCAGGTCCGGGAAGCGCGTGCGGTTCTCGATGTGCAGCAGCGCCAGGGGCTGTCGTGTCCATGCCAGCACATCGGCGCGTCCGGCGAACTGGTAATGCTGATAGGGATGGTCGATAGCCAGCTGGTAGCCATGCGCGGCGAGCCAGCGAGCCTCGACCTCGCCCATGGCGGCGTGAACCAGGTCAGATGGTTCCCTTGATGAGCGACGCGTCCGGTCGCTCAAGGTCATGGTCAGCGCGAGCCCGAGCGCCACGGCCAGTCGAGCGTAGACGTCGAGCGAGGCTCGCCGGCCGGCCTCGATGTTGCTGACCGTCGAGGCGGCGACGCGCGCTCGAGCGGCCAGTTCGCGCGTCGACCACCCCCGTCGTTGCCGCTCCTCCAGGACGGCTGCACCGAGCCGTAAAGCGGCATGGTCGGCCGCCGCCTGCGCGGCTGGTGTCGGGCGCTGCATGGGGGTTCGTGACGCCATCTCACGGCTATTGAACGGAGCGGCACTTTGCGCGGACTTCACGCAGGCCTGATCGACCGGCCCTGGCGGTTCGTCGTGGTCCGCGCGCGCAGCGTCTCCCCCGTGAGCGGGCGTCTTCGCGTCGTGAGAGCCCCTCGCCGGCTGGCCCCTGCCCGGAGCCGGCTGGCCCTGCCCGTGGCGGCTGCCCCCTGCCCGGAGCCGGCTGGCCCTGCCCGTGGCGGCGTGGTCGTTCATCTCTGGTGAGTAGTCGAAGCTGCGGGCGACGCGACGGCAGCGAGCACCCGAGTTTGAGGCGAGGGCTAAGGCTGGACCCGATGGCGGGCCTGCCTCTTAGGCCGAGGGTGCAGACATGACAGAAGCGCTTGGAGCCCTCGGCCTCGAAGGGATCGGCAGCGAGCCGCTGCTCTTCTACACGCTCGCCACCGCGGTCACGGTCGTGCTGACGATGGCGCTGCTGGCCGTCCTGCGGCTGCCCGGTGCGTGGGTGCCGCTACGGACCTGGTTCGTGATCCTTCCCATCGCCCTCGGCGCGATGTGGCTGGGCCAGCCGGCCTGGACGGTCTTCGTGACACTCATCTCGCTGGTGGCGTTCAAGGAGTTCGCCCGTGTCACCGGCCTCTATCGCCAGACGCTCTTCGTGCTGGTCGTCTACGGGGCGATCGTGGCGGAGAACGCCTTCGCCTTCATCGGACGCTACGACTTCTTCATGGCCACGCCGACGTGGGCGATCCTGGCCCTGGCGCTGGTGCCCATCGTGCTGCGCCGGACCGACGACATGCTGCAGTGGTTCGCCCTGGCCATCGTCGGCGCCGTCTTCTATGGCTTCTTCCTGGCCCACCTGAGCTACCTCTATGCCTCACCCGCAGGGCTCGGCTACCTCCTCTTCGTGGTGCTGATGACGCAGCTCAACGACGCCCTCCAGTACATCTACGGCAAGGCTGTCGGACGACACCACTGGACGCCCATCAGCCCCAACAAGACGGTCGAAGGCTCCGTGCTGGCAGGCATCACCATCGTGGTGCTGACATTCCTGCAAGCCCCCGTCGCGTTCCCCCACGTTCCGCCGGCCGGCATCCTCGCAGCCGGACTCGTCATCACCATCGGCGGCCAGGTGGGCGACCTCACGATGGCCAACGTCAAGCGCAATGCAGGCGTGAAGGACTTCGGCTCGGCCCTCCCCGGCCACGGTGGTCTCACCGACCGGCTCAACTCGCTGATGGTCACCGCACCCGCCTTCGCCCACATCATGGGCTACTTCTACGGGGGTTTCCCGTCATGAGGCGCCGCCGCTTCGAGTACCGACCCTTTCCCGACCTGGACCTGCCGCTGGCCGCCCGGTTGGGGCAGTACCCGCGCCAGCCCGACCTGTTCTTCGATGCCGCGCGGGTGGTCGCCCGGACGGTCGCTGCCGGCCTGTTCCGGCTCCAGTACCGGCTGGAGGTCGTGGGTGCGCCGCCGAACCTGCCGCGCGTCGCCATCATGGCCAACCACCAGAGTCATCTGGATACGCTCGCCATCCTGGCCGCATTGCCCGAGCGGTATCGCCGCCGGGTGACGGTCCTGGCCGCGCGCGACTATTTCTTCGAGCACGCCTGCAGTGCCGTGGCGGCCAACCTCTTTGGCCAAGCGGTGGCCTTCGACCGTGGATCCGAGCTGGCCGAGCTGCGGCGCTGGGCCAACTTGCTGCCACAGATCGAGTCCGGCTGGTTCCTCATCTACCCCAGCGGCAGTCGCAAGCGGATCGAGCCGCACTCGGGCCTGGCCGGCGTGCTGGCCCGCAGTGGCTGGGCGGTGCTGCCGGTGGCGCTGGCGGGGACGGCCGAGGCATGGCCAGTGGGGCAGGCCCTGTGGCGACCCTTCCGTCGCGTGCGCGTCACCTTCGGTGATCCCATCACGGCCGCCGATGAGCATGAACTCCCGGCCCGGCTACTGGCCTTCTGGCAGGCGCACGGCCAGCTCGGACAGGCGACGGAGGTGCGCGCATGAGCCCGGACATCGGCCTCTACCAGACGAAATACGCCCTGCGACGCTGGCTCGACCGCATCCCGGGCGTCCAGCGTCTTGCCCCCAATCACGTCTCGGTGGCCTCGCTCGTCCCCTCGGCCCTGGCCGCGGTGAGCCTCTGGTTCGGCTGGTGGCCGCTGGTCGTGGTCGGCATCGCCGGCCGCATGCTCCTGACCGTCATGGACGGTCTGCTGGCGGAGGCATACGACAAGAGGACACGGATCGGGCCCTACCTCAACCGCTTGCCGCAGGAGATCGGCGACATCGCGCTCTTCCTGGCGCTGATCCCATGGGCCGACGCGCCCTGGGTGGCACTGCTGCTGGGCTCGGCCTGGCTGGTCAACGTCATCGGCGTGCTCCCGGCCATCGCTGGTGGCTCGCCGCAGCCGGTCGGTCCCGCCGGCCAGCCGGACCGCATCGCCATCGTGCTGGTGGCCTCGGTGATCTCCATGTTCGTGGCCATCGACTGGACGTGGGTCTGCGTGCTGATCGTGGTCCTGTCCGTGCCCACGGTCCTGCTGCGGATCTCGCGCAGCGTCCGCGAGCTCAGCCCGACCGAGTGAGGAGGCCCCTGATGGATCTGTACCACCCCACCTTGCGAGTGCTGATGCGGACGGGTGGCCGACTCTCGGACGGCATCCGTCTCGGCTTCCGCACGGGCTTCAACTCGGGGAGCATGATCGACTACGTCTACGCCAACGAGGCCCACGGCATGACCCCGCTGGGGCGCTACGTGGACCGCGTGATGCTCGATCACCCGGTCTGGCGCGGTGTGCGGGCGCGGCGGGAACTGCTGGTCGGACAGCTGCGGGCCGCCATCGCCGAACGCCCCCGACAGCGGCTGTTCGACGTCGCCGCCGGGCCCGGCTCCTACCTCTTCGAGCTCCCCAGGGGTGCGGCCGACTACTACGCCGGCGACATCCACGCTGCCGAGCGCGAGCGTGGGTCGGCTCGGGCACGAGCGGAAGGACGAGACGACATCGAGTTCGTGCCGGCCGACGCCTTCGACCCCGCGACGTGGCCAGGGGGTGACTTCGACATCCTGGTGGCGTCCGGCTTCTTCGACCTGCTCGTGGACGTGGCGGACGTCCGGCGCCTGTTGGCCGCCGGCGCCGTGCGCACTCGGCCCGGTGCACGCTGGGTGCTGTCGGTGATGGAGGGACACCCCGATCTCAAGCTGCTCAGCGACGTGCTGGTCGACTGGGACGGCGGATCGTGGATGGCGGTGACCCGCAGCGCCGACGAGGTCATCGCAGAGGCCGAGTCGCTCGGTTGGAGGGCGCTGACGGTGGAGCACGAACCGCTGGGACAGTTCGGCGTGCTGACCCTGGAGCGGGTCACGAACGCCAGGGAGGTGACGTCATGAGGACAGCCTGGATCACCGGCGCGACCGGTGCCTGGGGCGGTGCGCTCGCCAGTGGGCTGCTCGACGCGGGCTATGACGTCGTCGCGCTGGGCCGCCGGGATGCGCCCGAGCTGGCCGACCGGGCCAGAGGGCTGGGTCGACGTTGGACCTTCGCGCCCTTCGACCTGACCGATCTCACGCCATCGCTGCCCGCCGGCACACCGGACGTGCTGGTCCATGCGGCGGTCTCCACCCGCGGTGACCTGGCGGCGCTTGCGACAGCCGACTACCTGGCTCCGGCAGCTCTCATCGAGTCCGTCGTCATGGCGATGCGTGATCGCGGCACGGGCCGCATCGGCGTACTCGTCCCGCAGAACGCCCGCCTCGGGCTCGCCGGTCTGGGTGACTTCTCGGCGGCACAGGCTGCCCTCTGGACGTGGTGCGAAGCACGACGCGATGAGCTGGCGAGGGATCCGGGCGATGTCTCACTGACCATCGTCATCCCGCCACGCACAGCATCCGCGACGCAGCGGTTCGTGGCGGAAGCCAGCGGTCATGAAGCCCGACTCGGCTCTCCCGATGCGACTGGCCTGCTCCGGGGGATCCTGGGCGGAAGTCGGCACGCCGGCCGACGGCCGGTCCTCGCGGCGTTGGCCATGGTGTTCCGCGGATAGCGCCTACCCGCCCTCGGCCAGCCACTCGAACGTGTCGACGACGGACACCCAGTCATCGTCCGGGCGCTCTTCGCCGAAGCAGGCGGCGTTGACCAGCAGGCCGTTCCCTTGAGCGAGGTAGAGGGCCACTTCCTCGGCTGACCTCCCGTACGTCAGGAGGCGGGTCGGTCCGGCGGTCAGGATGATGAGGACCGGAGGCTCCGCGTGGGTCACCGAGTCGTCGCTCGTCTGACGGACGTAGAACTGGTTGGCGACCGAGTCGAGGTCCAGGTCGTCACTCGCCGGACCGACCACGAAGGTGCAGGAGGAGCGGTCGTCGGTGACCACGACCTGCCCTCGCGACTGCTCCTGGTAGGCACGCCAGCCGTCGACGTATGCCTGGATCTCCTCCTCGGGAGCAGTGGGGGCAAGCACGGCCAGGGCGCTCCGCGCCTGCGCGTCGATGTCTCCGGTCAGGTCGAACGCGATCCAGCCGTCGGGCACCGTCACCGCAAAGCCATACTCGGGCATCTCGGCACGCCCTCCCAGCCAGGGTGGAGCCCCAGGGAACAGCGCAGGGGATGGCGACGTCGACTGCGCGACCACGGGCCACACGCCGACGATACCGAGGAGACCGCACAACAGGAGCGCGAGCGGCAGACGCCGCATCTGAGCACCTCCTTTCGGGCCCATCCTCGACATCCCGGTCGCCACGTCAAGAGTCGGACGGCCCGGCAGCCCTGGAGCGGAGGGGCCTGATGCAGGAGGGCCGCGGCTCATCGTCCGCGGTCCTCGTGCATCCATCGGCCAGTGCCGGCGTGGTGCGAACCTGTTTACCGCAGGTCGCGTCCCCCCAGGAACCACATGATGTCCATGAGATCCAGGTCGTCGGTGTTGCGGTCGAGGCGTCGCACATCCCGGGCAGTGACGCAGTCACGACGGTCGCTGTACCCGAGGATGTCGCGGATGTCCCACATGTCGAGGTCTGTCGCGCGACGATCGAGGCGTCGGATGTCGGTATCGGTGACGCACCCGGTGTCGTTGCGCCGCCACAGCTCTCGGTCTTGCAGCAGAGCACGCCAGCCGAAGCGCCCGAAGAGTCGGTTCGTGGTGCGTTCACAAGCACCACCGTACTCAACCAGCTTCTCCAGGTCGTCTCGGTCGAGCCTCACGGCTCCACGGCGGAGACGCTGAAGGTCCGAGTCGGAGAAACAGTCCTGAGCCGCCAGGATGCGGACGACGCGGCCGACCGTTGTGCGGTCAGGGTCATCAAGGATCTGCTCGAGGCGTCGCTGCTCCCGAACAGACAGGCAGCCGCACGAGACCATCGAGCGTAGGTCTCGGTCGGAGATCTCGTCGCGGCGGTCGAAGAGACGTAGGTCTCGGTCGGAGATCTCGTCGCGGCGGTCGAAGAGTCGCAGGTCTCGGTCGGAGAGGCACGTTCGACCCTGCGAGGTCATGACGACCGTGCAGTCGTCGTTGGATGAGCCAGCCGCGATCGGCGCTGCCACCACGGCAGTCAGCCCGAGTGCGATGGCCAGGGACAGTCCCAGTAGTCTGCGCATTGCGCCCTCCTTGCCGTTCGAGCCCGCGCGCCAGAGTCGGGCAGCGCGGGCCCCAAGCGCCGGGGCAGCAGGTCGCACACGCACCTCCTTCCGCCTGCTGCACCCTTGTGTAAGACATGGGCCGTCTGGGCCGGCCAAGGGTTCCCTGGATCAGCTCGTCCGAGGCAGGTTGGTGCTCAGGTTGGTGCGGGACAGTGGTGGCAGACCGGCGGCCACCTGGGTAGGTCTCGATCGGGCCACCCACGAGGCGACGACGATGCCGAGCGCCACCGGGATCAACCTGCGCGGCTCATCGCCCTCCTCCCCCAAGCGCGCGGACGAGACGCCCCAGGATGTATCCCGGCACCAGGCCGGCGAGCGCGGGTATGAGGCCCAGGCCAGCTGCACTGAGAGCGCGCCCGAGTGACGCGCCACCTCCACACTCGGCCTCCATGCCCTGTGCATATCCGAACCCCGCCACAAGCGACGCGGCGACGACGAGGAGGGCATACGCGCTGAAGGATGACCCCAGGGCGGCCAGGATCGTCGCGCCGAGGAACGTGACCAGCAGGCTGGACAGTGCGCCCGCATACATGAGTCCGAGGTCGTAGCGCCAGCAGGACACCTCGTCTGGGTCCGGGCTGACCGAGCCCATGGTGATCGACACGACGCCGGCGGCGATCACGACCATGGCCAGGAGCACGGTCAGTTCGCGTCGGCTCATCGAGAGGCGCAAGGCGGTCTCCGCTGCGTACTCCCGATGGTCGGTCCAGCAGGCTGCGGGTCAAGTGCCGTCCGGCCCGGAGGCGCGGACGTCGGCGCGGCTTGCTGCTGGACCGCGCAGGTCGTCGTTCAGCCCAGGCCGGCGAGCACCCCTGCCAGATCGTGCAAGGAGCCGATCCGGGCGTCGGCGAGGCCCAGGACGTCGGGCCCCGGATCGGTGCTCGGGTTGGGAACGGCGACGACCAGGGCGCCTGCCGCCTTTCCGGATCTGATGCCGGCCCCGGAATCCTCGATGACCGCGGTGGTCGTCGGGCCGAGGTCCATCCGTCTCATCATCTCGAGGTAGATGTCGGGAGCGGGCTTGCCGTGCTCGAGCTCATCGCTGGAGATGAGGGCATCGAAGAAGCCACCCCAGCCAGCACCCGCCAGGCAGGCCTCGATCAGCCGCAGCGGCGAGCCCGATGCGAGGCCGACGCGATACCGCTCCGCGCAGGCTGCGAGCGCCTCTGCCGCCCCGGGCAGGATCGGCACCTCGCCACGCTCGTAGTACGCAGCCATGCGACCGAGGATCTCGTCGAGGACCTGTGCGCGGTCCAGCCCGCCATCGAGCTTGTCATACAGCGCGGTCACCCAGACGTCGGTGTGGACGCCGGCCATGGCGAGCTGGTCGGTCTCGGTCCAGGTCTTGCCGTGTCGCTCGAGCAGATCGACGCGGGCTCGATACCAGGCCGGCTCGCTATCGACCAGCAGGCCATCCATGTCGAAGATGACGGCATTGATCATCGGCCGCTCCTGTCGTTCTCGCGGGGTCCTTGGCGCCGAACGGCGAAGTCGGCCACGCACTGCTCTGGCTGCGACAGCAAGTGTGCCAGCGCTGACGATCGGCGTGGCGATCGTCTGACGACCCTGCCGACCGCTCTGCCACCGGGAGTCGCTCGATGGCCTCTGCGACCGAGGGCCAGTCGGCATCGCTCAGCCGACGGGCAGAAGCGTCAGCGACTCCGTGATGTCACCGTACGCGGATCCGGTATCGCCCCCACATCCGATGGCGTAGAGGATGTCGGGCCCGCCCGACAGCCCTGCGTATCGCACCTGGCCGGAGATGTGGCTGGCGGAGGGTCCACCACGGGGGTCGACCCGGTCGCTCGAGTCGGGGATCATGAGCGTCGGTTCGTGCGCGGAGCCACTCCACCTCGGTGCCCGGTCGTCGCCGCTCATGGAGCCGAAACCATAGCCATCGAGCGATGCCGAGCTCGGTGAGACCGCGATGGTGACGGAGCACGTCTGGCGTCGGGATGAGTCGTAGGCTCGGAGGGCCTCCCAGGCCTCGCCCGGCTGGGCGCCTGCCGGGTCGCGCTGCGGTGACAGGACCTCGACCGACCATTCGGCCGGCAGGTCGATGGCGAAGCCCGTGCTCGCAAGTTCGACGTGCCCGCCACCGCGGGCAGGTCCCAATGGCATCGCCGGTTCGGAGGGCGCGGGTCCAGCCGGCCGGAATGCCACACTGACAGCCACGAGCGGTACGAGCACGATGGCCAGCAGCACGAGCGTCCGCCCCCTGGCGGATGGGTCTCGGGGGTGCGCCGCCGGCCACCTCGACACGAGCTCGAATCCCACGAACCCGAACAGGATGAGGCCGAGGGCCCAGGACGCCACGGCGGGCACGTTCGCCACCAGGGGATCGGTGGGCGCCGTGACTGATCGAGCGATGGCCACCAGCAGTTCGAGTGCCCACACGGCCATGACGACCAGGCCCACCGCGCGAGCCAAGGCTTCCGCGCGCAGGATGCCGACGGCCGCCGCGATGGCCGCGATACCGGCAGCCAACGAGACCACCCGTGCGTCGAGCGGCGGAGGTAGCAGGGTGATGCCGGACCAGTAGCCGTACATCAGGGTCTGCGTGCCCCAGAGACCCAGGAGGATGGCCGCCACGCGCATCGGCCGTGGTACCAGCACCCAGCGTCTCCGCGACTCCAGCGAGCGTTCCATCAGGCGTCCCCCATGCGGTCTCGGTCGATCACGAGACTGGGCCTAAGGCAGGCCCTGCGCATCGGTCAGCGCCTCAGACACCGACTCGTTCGGATGGATGCCGCACACTCCGCTCGACGGGTCAAGCGATTCGCGCGCGGTGAGCCGCCGCAGACACCCGCGATAGCACGGCCGGGTCCGACTGCACAACGGGGTCGCCGTGTGTGGGTGGGCGTGTCCCGGTGGATCAGCCACGCCGCTGACCTGACCTGACCCGATGCACGTCCGGCGCGCTCAGAAGGCGGTGGCCCCGATACGCGGGACGGACACGTGGTCAGGCAGGCTCCGTTCATCGAGGATGGGTACCGGCCACGCCGCGGTGAACTCATGTTTGTCGAGGAGGGGCCGCAGCACCAGCAACGTGGCGCCCGAGGTGGCAGCTGTCCTGAGTGCGGCGACACCCACGCCCGGGACCGTCGCGGCGAGGTCCGGGTCGTCGGGACCGATGCGAGCGACGGTGCGGGCGACGAGCAGCCGCAATCCACCGCTGGTATCGAGGATGGTGCCCAGGCGTTCGTGTGCGTTCTGGACGGCGGTATCGACTTCGCCCAGGACTCCGTGCTTTCTTGCCCTGGAGCGAGCAACGTCGAGAGCGTTCGCGGTGGCGGCCGAAGGCCCGGCGCCGTCCTGCAGCGCGAGTGCCAGTGCCGCCCAATCATCGGCCTCGAGACCCGCGACCCGTTCGAAGTAGTCCTCGACCTGATCCGAGTTCGGGCCGAACTTCATGGCCCTGACCATGGCTATCCCCATTGGCGGGTATGCCCATCGTCCGCGCCCGGGTCAGCGGGTCAAGGGCCGGACGGCCCGGCGTGCGTGGCGCGGGAGCGGGTGTGACGCGATGCGTGGAACACGAGCCCGTTTCGAGCCCGCCCTAGCTGCGATAGCGCTGCCACACCTCGACGAGACGGTCGTGTGGGAGGCGGTACGCGACATGGCCACCCTGGCCGCGCATGGTCTCGGCAGCCACGAGGGCGTTGACGATGGCCTCCTCGGTCGACTCGATGGCGGCCCAGAAGAGCCCACTGATCCAGGCGTCGTCAAGCGTCCGCACCTCGCGGCTGAAGGGCCGACCGACCCCCCGGTCCTCGGCGACCAGCCCGCGGTTGCCCGTGGCAAAGGCGATGAACAGGTCGCCGCTTGAATGCTCTCCGGCACCGCCGGTCCGCGCCACCCCCAGGCCTGCTCGCTGCGCCAGGCGCTCGCACTGGTGCGGCAGCAGCGGCGCGTCGGTAGCCAGCACGACGATGATCGATCCGGCATCGGCGTCGGCCGGGTTGGGCGCCTCGTCCTCTCGATCGGACGGCACCACGTCGAATCCGATCTCACGCCCCACGGGCACGCCGTCGATAGCCAGCCGCTCGCGTCGGCCATAGTTGGCCTGTACCAGCGCGCCTACCCTGAAGCCGCCGTCCGTGTCAGGCATCTGCCGCGACGCCGTGCCGATGCCACCCTTGAAGCGGTGACAGATCATGCCGGTGCCGCCGCCGACAGCACCCTCGGCGACCGGCCCGCCCGCAGCCCCGTCAAGAGCCGCGTCGAGATGCTCCGCCCGCACGTGCTGGCCGTCGATGTCATTGAGCCAGCCGTCCCACGTCTCACCCACGACCGGCAACGACCATGCCGACTCGGCCCGCGCAGCGCTGCGCGACGCTGCCGCCACGATGGCATCGCGCACGACACCCACCGAGTGGGTGTTGGTGATGCCGATGGGACCGGCAAGCAGTCCCGCCTCGCGGATCCATTCGAGACCGGTCAGCTCGCCGTTGCCGTTGAGCCGGTGGGCGCCCGCGTAGACGGCCTCGCCGAAGGGATCGCCGTCATGTGGCAGGACCACGGTCACGCCCGTGCGGACGGGCCCCTGCCCCACCACCAGCGGCCCCGCCTCACCTGCGATCAGCGTCGAGTGGCCCACTCGCACCCCGGCCACGTCGGTGATGGCATTGAGGGGCCCGGGTGTCAGGAGCCCGATGGAGATGCCAAGGTCGCGCGCACGCATCGCCACCGACCCTAGCGCAGCCCTAGTTCGGACGAGTGGCGAAGATGTTGCGGGGCGAGCCGTCCATCTGCCCCGACTGCAGCACGATGACCGGCTTCGTGCCGTTGGCGGCGGCATTGGGCGCCATCCGCAGCAGTCGCGCACGCGGGGCCACGGTCTGCGTGGCCTTCCACGTGCGGCCGTCGTCCGGACTGCGCCGCGAGACCACCTTGGTGGTGAGCAGACGTCGGTTCTTGATGCGTTCGTCGACGTAGGTGATGAGCGCCTTCTTGTTCGGCAGCAGCTCGATATCGGCCGCACTCAGGCTGTGCCCCTTGGCAGGCTTGAAGAGGCGATCCTGCCACTTGCGACCATTCTTCCCGGAGCGCGAGACGATGACGCCGCCGCCGGGTGACTGGACAGTGGCGACCACGGTCTTGCCACGCGCGTCGAGCTCGGGCCAGCCGTAGCTGCGCCGGTCGGTGATGGTGCGCCGGGGGCTCCACGTCGACCCCTGATCGAGCGACGAGCGCACCTTGATGGCCTTGGCCAGGCACGCTCGCGTCGGGGCATGCGACCACGCCACGTGGACAGAGCGATCGTTGATGGCCAGCCCGACGAGCCCATCGGTCAGGCGCTTCTTGCAGTCGATCGACAGGCTGGTCCGCCCCAGCGTCTTGGCAGGCTTGAAGGTCCGGCCGTCGTCGCGGCTGACACGCAGCTTGATCTTGCCGTTGGCACGATTGGTCCAGGCGACCGCGACCACGTCGTTGCCCACGGCCACGGCCGGCACACCCACCCCGTGAGCCTTGGTGGTCGAGAAGATCTCGTCCTTGACACCGAACGTCTTGCCGCGGTCGCGGCTGACACGGACGAAGAGGACGTTGTCAGTGGGTCCATCCACGCGCCAGGCGACCGCGACGATGTCGCCCTTGGCCGCGATGGCAAGGTTGGGCACGACATTGCGACGCTGCAACGTGGCCGAGAAGAGCGTTTGCTCCTTCGACCACGACGCACCCGCGTTACTCGAGGACTGGTACACCACGCGGTCATCGGTCGCGTTGGGGCCGATCCGTGGATGCACCACGTGCCAGCTTCCGCGATCAGCGGCGAGCTGGTGCAGCGAATCGAGGCGCGAGCCACCAACGGCACTCACCCGGCTCGGGGAGGTCCAGTCTCCGGCGAGCACGAGGGATGGCAGCAGAAGCAGGGCAAGCACGACAGCGGTGAGACCGATGAGCGGCGCACGACTGCCGACCCTGCGATGGAAGGTCATCACGGCGCCATTGTCCGCGGTGCACCGGCGCACCGGAAATAGCCACCGAGTACGTGCGTACGCATATGACCTTCGGCGCCTCTCGTCCCGGGTACGCCCGGCCGACGCGCAGCCGCGCCCCAGGCGAGCGTGGGGGCTATGCCAGGCTGGGCACGCCGGCGCAGGCCGACAGCCCCGGCTGGGCCACCGAGATGCGTAAAGAGCACGCGAGAGCCGGCGGGGATCTCGCCTCCACGGATCATGCTGGCGAGACCCGCCGGCGACCTACCCGCGCTGCTGCCAGGACTTGCCCTCGACCGCCACGGCCGGGGCGTAGACCATCTCCACCTGCTGCATGGCCCGGATGTCGGGCGCCCCCAGGGCCGCCATCGACTGGCGCAGGGCGCCCATCAGGTTCTCGGTCCCGTCGGTGACGCGTGAGGGGCCGAAGAGGATGCGCTCCATGGATCCGACCGTGCCGACGCGAATGCGTGTGCCACGGGGCAGCGTCGGCGAGGGTGCGGCCATGCCCCAGTTGGTGCCGTGACCGGGCGCCTCCTCTGCTCTCGCCAGGGGTGAGCCGAGCATGAGCGCATCGGCACCGGCGGCGATGGCCTTGGCCATCTCCCCGCCGCGGCGCATGCCGCCGTCGCCCACCACCGGCACGTAGCGTCCGGTGCGCTCGAAGTAGTCGTCTCGGGCCGCGGCAACATCGGAGATCGCCGTCACCTGGGGGACGCCGATGCCGAGCACCTCGCGGGTGGTACAGGCGGCACCCGGTCCGACACCGACGAAGATGGCGGCGATACCCTGCTCCATCAGCGCCGCGGCGGCGTCGTACGAGGTCGTGTTGCCGACCGCCACGGGAATGCCCATCAGCCGCGTGAACTCGCCCAGCTCGAGTGGCTGGTAGGCGGCCGCGAGGTGCTGCGGCGAGGAGACCTGCGACTGCACGAGGAAGACGTCGGCTCCAAGCTCAGCACAGATGGGACCCCAGTGACGTGCCGCCGCAGGCGTGGCGGAGATGACCGCGGGCGATCCCGCCGCGTGCAGCTCGGCGATGCGTCGGGCCACCAGCTCCTGCTGGATGGGCGGCTCGTAGGCTGACGAAAGGACCTCCTGGACCTCGTCGCCAGGGGCCGTGGCGATACGCTGCAGCACCGCTGCCGGGTCCGCGTAGCGCGCCTGCACCCCCTCGAGGTTCAGCACGGCGAGACCACCCAAACCGGCGAGCGTGGCGGCAGAGCGGACGTCCACGACAGCGTCCATGGACGCGGCCAGCACCGGGATCCGCAGCGAGAGTCCTGCCAGCTCGACGGAGGTGTCGACGTCGTCGGGCTCGATCGTGCGTGTGCCCGGAGCCAGGGAGACATCATCGAAGCCGTAGGCGTGGCGGAGGTTCGCGACCTTCGAGGTTCGGCGGGCTGGACCAAGGTAGTGCCGGTGTCTGGAAGATGGGTGCTGCCGACCTTGATGGTCACGATCGATGGACTCCTCCTGCACGGCGCTGACGGTGGCGGCAGTATACCGAGGTGACGACCCACCAGACCGAGCCCGACCAGGTCACGCTGGCTGATGTCCAGGCTGCGGCCGACTGCCTGACCGGGGTGGCGCTGCGCACCCCCTTGCTGGCGTTCGGACCCTTCGACGATGAGATCGGTGCGCCGCGCGTGTGGCTCAAACCGGAAAACCTGCAGCCCATCGGCGCCTTCAAGATCCGCGGCGCCTACAACGCCCTGGCCACGCTCTCGCCCGCGGAGCGGGAGCGCGGGGTGGTCACGCACTCCAGCGGCAATCATGCCCAGGGCGTCGCCCGTGCGGCCCGGATGCTGGGCCTGAAGGCGGTCATCGTCATGCCCGACGATGCCCCCGCCATCAAGGTCGCCGGAGTGCGGGCCGACGGGGCTGAGATCGAGTTCGTGGGTGCCGACAACGAGGAACGCGTCCGCCGCGCCGACGAGCTGGCGGCCGAACGTGGCCTCGTGCTCATCCCCTCCTATGACGATGCCCGCATCGTGGCCGGACAGGGCACGGTCGGCCTGGAGATCGTCGAACAGCTGGCCGAGCTGGGCCGGGCCAACGAACCACTGACGGTGCTGGTGCCCATCGGCGGTGGCGGGCTCTCGTCGGGCGTGTGCGTCGCGGTCAAGGGACTGCGGCCCGATGCGGCCGTCATCGGCGTGGAGCCGGAGCTGGCTGCCGATGCCGCCGAATCGATCCGCCTCGACCGCATCGTGCGCTGGGCGCCGGAGCTCACCGGGCGCACCATCGCCGACGGCGTCCGCACCAGCGCGGTCGGCCGCATCCCCTTCGCCCAGCTGCGCCGCCTCATCGACGACGTGGTCACGGTCAGCGAAGACGAGATCAAGCGCGCCATGCAGGAGGCAGCCACGCGGGCGCGCATCGTGGCCGAGCCGTCGGGCGCCGTGTCCATCGCGGCCTGGCTGCGCTACGGCCCGGACCTGCCCCACGCCGACGATGGCGACACGGTCATCGTCGTCAGCGGCGGCAACGTCGACCCGGAGGTGTATCGGGCACTGCTCGCAGACGCCGCCGCCGGCTGAAGGTTGCCCGGCCAAAGTGGTGCGTGGACGCGCCACTGCCCGGGCACGCGGCGGACCCCGTTGATGGCAGAGGTGGACGCTGCCACTATCATCCCCAACATGCCCGAGCGACCTGTGACCTTCAGCCTCCTCGATGCTGCCCGCGTGGTGGCCCGGGGCGGCACCTTCGATAGCAAGCTGGCCGCCCTGTCAGCACAAGCCCAGACCGTCACCGACGCGGTGGCCGTGAGCATCCTGCTCCACGACGCTGATGCGGATGTGCTGCTCTCGATGGACGGCGAGTTGGCGTTGCCCGTCAGCGCCGCCGATGCGGCCATCACGCAGGCGGTCTCCGATCGCCAGACCGTCCTTGCGGGCAAGGTCCCCAGGGCCCTCGCATCGGCCTTGCCCGGCGCCAGCTCCTGCCTGCTCACGCCCCTGGTCATCGAAGACGAGGACGGCTCGTTCCTGGAAGGCCTCCTGGCGGTGGGTTGGAAGGCTGCCGTGCCACCCATCGACGAGGCACCTGACGCCATCCTGGCCATCGCCGATCTGGCTGCAGTGACCATTCGCCAGGCTCGCCTGCGCAACACGGCCTGGGAGCAATCCGATCACGCCGATCGCCTCTCCCATACCGACCGCCTCACCGGCCTCGCCAACCGCGTCACCTTCGAGCGCATGCTGGAGCTGGAGATCGCGCGGGCGACGCGCCAGGGCACACCGCTGGCCGTCGCCGTCCTCGATGTCGATGGCCTGAGCGCGATCGCCGAACGAAAGGGAGCGCGTGTGGCCGACGAGGTGTTGCGGCACGTGGCCAGCGCCATCGCCGACCGCGTTCGTCTGCTCGACACCGTGGCCCGCTTCGGCGAAGACGAGTTCGTGGTCATCGCGCCCGGCGATGCCGGCGGCATCGTGGCTCTGCGTCTGCGCGACGCCATCGCCGAGCTGCCACCGGTCGGCGACACCGACATCAGCGTCAGCGCGGCGGTCGTCCACCACCCAGCCGACGGCGCCAGCGGTGCTGAGCTGGTGGCTGCCTCGGAAGCTGCGCTGGCCGAGGCCAAGGCCAAGGGCCCCGGAACCATCTTCGGGGTCCAGGAAGCCACGGCCTGAGCCGCCCGCGGATCTGCCGCCCGCGGATCTGCCGACGCGCAGACTGACCTGCCGGGAGTCGCTGCCTGTTGGAGAGTGGCTGACCGGCTGGAGAGCGGCGACGCGCTGGCGAACCATGGGTTCGGCCACTCGTGCCCCGGGGTGAACGCGGGCGCGTCGCCGGCTACGACCTCGGCTGCTCCAGCACGGCATCCACGGCACGACTGACACCCTCGGCCACCGTGTCCACGCTGGCGCTGCCGTCGAGCACCACCCAGCGCTCAGGATCGGCGGCCGCCATCTCGTGGTAGGCAGCGCGAACCCGCTGGTGAAAGGCCAGGTCGTGGCGCGACTCGTCCTCGAAGCGGGTGAGCTCCGCGACATGACCGGAATCCCGACGCGCCAGTCCGACCTCTACCGGCACGTCCAGCACCACCACCAGGTCGGGCTGGAGGCCACCGGTCGAAAGCTGGGCGATGACACCAAGCATCTCCCGGTCGACGCCACTGCCGTACCCCTGATAGGCCATGCTGGAGGTGGCGTAGCGGTCGAGGACGACGATCTCCCCGCGCGCCAGTGCCGGCCGAATGACGTCGGCCACCAGCTGTGAGCGCGCGGCGTTGAAGAGCAGCGCATCGGCCACCGGACCGCGCGGCACGTCGGCCGGGTCGAGCAGGATCTGTCGTATCTGCTCGCCCAGGGGCGTGCCGCCAGGCTCGCGCGTCTCGATCACGCTCGATCCGCGCTGGCGCAAGTGTTCGGCCAGGCGACGTGCCTGCACCGACTTGCCGGCTCCATCGGGCCCCTCCAACACGATGAAGAGACCCTCGCGATGTGCCTGCAGCGAGCTCAACGGAAGGCCCGCACCTTCTCGGGATAGACGCGAACGCGCCGGAAGGGTTCGCGACCGCGTGAGCGCGAGACCAGGTTGGCAGCCTCAGCGGCACGGTGCTGCAGCTTGCGCAGGTAGGCGTTCTGGGGCGATAGCTCGACCGGCTTGGACTCCGTGCGGACAAGGCCGATGGCCTCTTCCAGCTCGCGCATGGCGACATCCTGGGGATCGGTGTCGAGCACGTACAGGCTCGTCAGGATGGCCTGCATCTGGACGATGGTGTTGGACTTCAGCACGTAGATTGGGATGCCGCGCGCCTCGGCCTCACGGATGAGCGGCGATTTCTGCTTGTAGGCACTGCGCAGCGTGATGACGACATCGGCCTCGTCGGGTTCACGCACGACGACCACCGGCAGCTGCAGGTCCTTGATGGCCTGCTCCAGGCGCTTGCGGCTGATGCCGAAGCCCAGCACGCTCATGGGCTGCAGCTGCATGGCGTCGTCGTTGCGCTCCGAGAGCCGGATGAGGGACGTCTCCTCGTCGCGCACCTCGGCGGTCGCGTCGGGCTCGTCGGTGTCGGCCGCCGGCGCCAGGCCGGGTGCATCCACACCCACGGCCAGCGTGGCAGGCGCCGCATCGGGCAGCTCGCCGCCCATCTCCCCACTCTCGAGCTCATCGGCCATCAACTCGGTCATGGCGCGGTTGGCCGAGGCCCGCCATTCCGCCTGGCGCTCCAACTCGCGGGCATCACGCGCGCGCGGCTCCGGCGCCACCGAGCCACGCTCCAGCGGGCCGCGGTCGGCGATGGCGCCGGCCCGGAAGACGGCAGGTTCGCCCGGCCGGGGGCGAGTCGGATCACCCGGCCAGCCCTCGGTGCTGCGCCGACCTCGAGTACGCCCGCGCGGGCTGGATCCGACACGCCCGTAGGTCTCGCCGGCAGCCCCGCGACGCTCGCCGCGCAGTCCGGCGTCGACGCCGAAGCTGGCCGGCCCGCCACCCACGAGCCCGCCGAAGCGCTCGCCGGGCATGCGGTCGCGGGGGCCGGGGCGTGGCCGTGCCTGCGAACGGTGGACGCCGCCCTCATCGCGCCAGCGCATCTCCGGTGCCAAGGCATCGCCTCGCAGCATGGCATCGATGGTCTCGGCCACATCGGCGTGTACGGCTACCCGATCGCGGTCCTGGATCTCCACCACGACGTCGAACGTCGGCGGGGCCTTGCGCTCCAGCACCGACTTCTGCGTGCGCCGGCGGCGCGCCTCGTCGTCGCCCAGGGTGACGGTCTGGATGCCGCCGATGAGGTCGGACAGCGTGGGGTTCAGCATCAGGTTGTCGAGGTTGTTGCCGTGCGCGGTGCCGATGAGCTGGACGCCGCGCTCAGCGATGGTGCGGGCGGCCAGCGCCTCCAGCTCGGTGCCGATCTCGTCGATGACGATGACTTCCGGCATGTGGTTCTCGACGGCTTCGATCATCACCGCGTGCTGCAGGTCCGGCGTACGCACCTGCATGCGCCGGGCGCGCCCGATGCCGGGGTGCGGGATATCCCCGTCGCCGGCGATCTCGTTGCTGGTGTCGACGATGACGACGCGCTTGTCGAGATCGTCAGCCAGGACACGGGCGGCCTCGCGTAGCATCGTCGTCTTGCCGATGCCGGGACGACCCATGATCAGGATCGACTGCCCCGATTCGACGAGGTCATCGATGATCTCGATGGTGCCGAAGACAGCGCGGCCGACGCGACAGGTCAACCCCACGATCTTGCCGTTGCGATTGCGGATGGCGCTGATGCGGTGGAGCGTGCGCTCGATGCCGGCACGGTTGTCCTCGCCGAACGAGCCCACGTGCTCGACCACGAACTGGATATCCTCGGGCCCGATCTCGCGGTCGAGCAGGATCTCTTCGCCACCGCCGCCGAAGCGGGCCTCCGGCCTGCGGCCGAGATCCATGACGACCTCGATGACGGAGCCGACCCGCTCCAGCGAACGCATGCGCCGGCCGATCTCCGGCGGCAGCGCGTCGAGCAGCGCGTCGAGGTCGTCGGTGGTCACGGGTCGGTTGGCGGCGGACATGGTTTCCTCCGATGGCGGGGTAGTCATCAGATGGCGGGCACGAGTGACGGTTCAGCCACCCGCACGAGTGCTTCCTTGACCAGCAGAGAGACGGTGGCGATGGCCTCCATGCCGTGGTCCTCGAAGCGGCGGTCGATCGGAGACTCATAGGTCCGCACACAGGCCATGACCCCGTGCTGGTGGGACGGGTTGGAGGAGCGCTTGTTGGCGCCACTGCGTTTGCCGATGATGCCGAGTCCGTAGCGGATAAGGGTGCCGGTGTCCTGCTCGGGCAGCGCCATCACGCGCATGTAGTGCGGCTGCTGCTCCTTGGCCACACCCAGCTGCAGCATCGCCATGAGGCCCTGGCCATCCTCGGCCTCCTGCACGTAGGCCTCCACGTCAGCGAAGCGGAGCAGCGGCGTGAGCGAGGTACGGGGTACCGACGAGCGCCCCAGCAGATGCTCCCAGTCGGGTAGTCGGTAACCCTCCAGGCGTGCGACCGGTGCCGGCGTGACCCGCTTGTACAAGCGTGCCAGCTCGACCGAATCGAGGTGTGTCGCCGGCCGGATGCGCCGCGCCGCGGCATCGATGTTGCGCAGGCTGGGGAAGCGCCGCCGGGGGTCGCGGAACAGGATGGTCTCCTCGCCATAGCGGGCGAAACCGGCCTGCATGAACAACTCCACGTTGCCGTCGGCCTCAGCACAGGCCACATGGAACCTGGTGGCACCGCGACGGGAGCCGTCGCGCATCAGATGCTGGATGAGACGGTAGCGGATGTCACCCGCGGCACCCTGGTCGAACGCGTCCAGCTCGACGATGGTCCACTCGTCACGGTTGGTATCCCGCTCGACGCGCGCCAGTCCGGCGAGGCGGTTGCCATCCTCGTAGACGTACAGTTGGTCGTTCGGACGAAAGGCGCCCAGCGGCATGCGGAACAGACTGAACACCGAGACATGGCTGGCGGTGACCGGCAGGCCCAGCGAGCGCATGGGATGAGTTGCCTGGCCACCATGCGGGTGGACGCCGTGGCGATCGATCTCGATGCTGGGATGCGCCAGGCGTGAGAGCTCACCCACGGCGGCAAGGTCGGTCAGTCGGGCGGACCTGACGCGGCCCGTGCGAGACGAGGCCGGCATCAGCGGCTCCCCGGCGCGCTGCATGGGCTGATCATCGCGCTGCCTCCTGGTGTCCCCTGCGCGTGGGGTGGGGCCGGCGCCCACTCCCCTCAGCCGGCTCCTGGTAGGCACCGGCCATGGTGGTCAACAGCCGGTGGAAGCGTGTCTCTCCGGCCAGCTCTGGATGGAAGGCGGTGGCGATGACGTTGCGTTCCCGCACGGCCACCACGCTACCGTTTTCGAGCCGCGCCAGCACGTCCACCGCGTCGCCCACGCGCTCCACGATGGGGGCGCGGATGAACACGGCGTGGACCGGCGTGTCACCCAGCACGGGCACCGGCAGGTCGGCCTCGAAGGAGTCCAGCTGACGGCCGAAGGCGTTGCGCTTGACCGAGACATCCAGCAGCGGGAACACGGCCTCGTCTCCGTCGACGATCTCGCGCGCCAGCAGGATCATGCCGGCACAGGTGCCGAGGATGGGTGCACCCCGCGCGGCCAGCTCAAGGATGGGAGCCCGCAGACCCCAGCGCTCGATGAGCTTGCGCATGGTCGTCGATTCACCACCGGGCAGGATCAGCCCGGCAAGCCCGTCGACGTGCTCCGGTAGACGCACGGGCACCGCCTCCACGCCGAGGCCACGAAGCACCGCTTCGTGTTCGGCGAAGGCACCCTGCACCGTGAGGACACCGATCTTCACCTTCGTCCTGCCCGCAGAGCCGCGATGGCTTGCCTACCAGCCGCGGACCGCGAGACGCTCCTCCTCGGGAACGGCGGCGGCATGGATGCCGCGCATGGGCTCGCCCAGCCCGTGGGAGACCTCGGCGATGATCCTGGGGTCGTCGAAGTGGGTGGTAGCCTGCACGATGGCGTTAGCGGTGGTGGCCGGGTCTTCCGATTTGAAGATGCCCGAGCCGACGAAGACGCCCTCGGCCCCAAGCTGCATGGCCAGGGCCGCGTCCGAAGGGGTGGCGATGCCACCGGCCACGAAGTTGACCACCGGCAGCCGCCCGGCAGCCGCCACGTCCTTGACCAGGTCGTACGGTGCACCCAGCTCCTTGGCCGCGGCGAAGAGCTCGTCCTCGCGCATGCCCGCCAGCCGGCGGATGCCGGCGTTGACGGCACGGATGTGGCGCACGGCCTCGACGATGTCGCCGGTGCCGGCCTCACCCTTGGTGCGCATCATGGCGGCGCCCTCGTTGATGCGACGCAGCGCCTCGCCCAGGTCGCGGGCGCCGCAGACGAAGGGCACCTTGAACTGGTGCTTGTCGATGTGGTTGTCCTCGTCCGCAGGGGTCAGCACCTCGGACTCGTCGATGTAGTCGACGCCGAGCGCCTCCAGCACCTGCGCCTCCACGAAGTGTCCGATGCGCGCCTTCGCCATGACCGGGATGGTGACGGCATCCATGATGCCGGCCACGAGCGCCGGGTCGCTCATGCGGGCCACGCCACCGGTCGCGCGGATATCGGCCGGGACCCGCTCCAGCGCCATGACCGCGACGGCACCGGCTTCCTCGGCGATGCGCGCCTGGTCGGGGGTGACGACGTCCATGATGACGCCGCCCTTGAGCATCTGGGCCAGGCCCTTCTTGGTCGCCCAGGTGGACGTGTCGACGTTCACTTACATGCCTCGATCGAAGTTGGGTTCTCGTGGCGCTTGCCAGTGGCTCGGCAGCGGGGTCGTCGCCCGCACGGAACCGGCTGGTTGCCACGACGACACGCCGATTATCGCACGCGCTCCTGTTCGCCCCCGATGACGGCTTGGGCACGCGCGGCAGGGGCGGTCGTTCAGATGGGGTGTGGTACTGATGGTCCCGGTGCTGGGGGGCACCACCGTAGGGAGGGCCACCCCGCTGAAGAACTGCTAGCGTGCCTGACATGCCGGAACGCCAGCGGACCAAACGTCCACCGATCGATCTTGCCGAGGAGCTCGAGCGGGCCGTCGAACGCAACGAGTTCGGACTCGAGTACCAGCCGATCATCGATCTGGGCTCCGGGTCCATCGCCGCGGTCGAGGCACTCTTGCGCTGGCGGCATCCACTCATGGGCACCATCGCCCCAGCCGACTACCTGCCCCTGGCAGAGGAGACCGGCCACATCGTGCCCATCGGCGAGCGTGTGCTGGACGCTGCGACGCGACAGCTGCGTACGTGGCACCTCGGCTTCGCGCGGATGCAGGCACTGAAGATGAACGTGAACATCTCGCCGCGGCAGTTGAGTCACCCCGATCTGCTCGGGCACATCCAGACGGTGCTGCAGCGGTCGGACCTGGACCCGGCCTCCCTGACGCTGGAGCTGGGCGCCGGCTGCAGCGAGCATCCCGAGGCCATCGCGGCCCTGGCCGAGGTCGGCGTCGGCCTGGCCCTTGAGGACTTCGGGCAGGGCTCGTCACTCGACGAGGTGCGCACGATGCCGCTGACCATCGTCAAGCTGCATCCAAGCTTCGCCACCATGGCCGCCGGCAGCGACGATGACTCCTCGTTCGCCGAAAGCCTGCTGGCGCTCTGTCGTACCCGCGGCCTGGCAACCATCGGCAAGGGTGTGGAGACGCGCGATCAGGCTCGCAAGCTGGCCGTCATCGGCTGCGACATGGCGCAGGGCTACCTCTACTCCAAGCCGCTCGGCTCTGAGGGCATCGGCACACTCCTGGCGCGCGGTCGCGTCACGGCACCGACCACGCTGCGCTAGACCTCCCTCTCCCCGATCCGGCGGAGCCTGGTCCCGCGTGGCGGTCCCGCGCTCCGGCACCATGAGGCGTCGCGGGGCTCCACCTTCATGGTCCTCCCCCGGATGAGGTGTTGGGGTCGGCCGCGATGGGTCGATCCTCCGGGCTGACGTACTGCTCGAACGTCAGGAACCATGGCGCGGAGCCGAACCGATCGGAGAGAAGTAGTCGTCGTTGCATCCTCTGACCTCGTCAGCTCTGGCGGTCGATCACGCTTGCTCGGCGCCGACGTGCTCTGCGACGGCCTTGTGGTGGCCACTCGCGAGGACCGACTGGTGCAGCCGCTCGTAGCCGGCCCTGTCGAAGGGGCAGACCGCGACACAGATGGAGCAGCCGTCGTTGATCGCGAAGAAGGGCAGGCATCTCTGGTCGCTCACGCAGGTCAGGCGCCCGTCCTGGTGCTCGATGGGCTCGGTGTAGATGGCATCGAGCGGGCCCTCGCGCACGCGATGCCGGCAGTGGTCGCAGGACTCCGTCACCCAGGCGTGGGGGTTGTGGCCCTGGGGGAGCGGCAGGTTCTCGATGCTGGTGAAGACCGCGGCAAGGCGCACCGTGGGCCCCATCTCGGGCGTGATGAGCAAGCCGTGCATCCCCCGTCCCCCGAGATGGGTCACTTCAGCCAGCGGTGGATACAGCGCCAGTCCGTTGAGCGGGTGCCCGGCGTGGGCTGAGAAGCCCTTGTCACGGAGGTACCGCGCGATCTTGTTCGAGACCTGCCCCAGGCGGTCGTAGGTCTCATGCACGGCCACTCCGGCGGCATTGCTGGGGGCGGTGTCGATGCGGGCCTTGTCCATCTCCATCGTGATCACGACGGCACGCGAATGGAGGATGGCCTTGTCCTGGAAGACGAGCCGCGGTGGGACCTCGGCAAAGCCGATCGAGAGCGCGCCGACCGACTTCGCGTAGACCTCCATCGCCACGAGCTCAGCGTCCGTGATGCTCGTACGCGGGTCCAATGGATCGTCGTCAAGCCCATCGAAGGAGGCCTTGATCCCGCGCAGTGACCCGATCATCTGTGGCACCACCCTGGGGAAACCGGCGGCGCGTGGAACGCTCTCGCGCTGGATCAGCGACTCGAAGAAGACCTGGGCCCAAAGCTCGTCGCCCATCTGCGTGGGAGCGGAAGGGACGCCGGGCCTGACCGCGCAGGGCGGCGAAGGGTAGAAGACGGGCATGAAGAACGGCCGGGAGGTCTATGCCTCTCCGGCCGTCTGTGTTCCGGGGCGCAGGTCCCGGGGTCGGATCGCCTACCGCATCATCCTGCTGGCGCGGCCGGCGCTGACCTTGTCCTAGAAGATGCCCATGGCGCTCATGGCGACGCCATAGAGCGCGACGCCGGCGACCAGGCCGACGAGGACGAAGGCACGCCCGCGCGAGACGGCAGTGGCGTCATTGAAGGCCGCCTGCTCCAGCGAGATGTCGTACTGGGTTCCGCGGTAGCGCTCGGTCAGCGACACTTCGCGATCGTCAGTCTTGTTCTCGACGGACAGTGCGACGGCGGTGGGGTCCCAGCGGCATGCGGGGCAGATGCCGGTGTTCTGGTCGAGTTCGGTCTCACACTCTGGGCAGTAGGCGTTCATGATCCGTCCTGTTCCTCGATGCTGTTGGCTTCCTGTTGGTTCCTGCGCTCGGATCGATGACATCCCGAACCCTATCGATGACGACGGTCCTGTCTCCATCACCCGGTCGTCCCACGCTCTGGGCGGAGGCGTTCCGTCGGGTGTGGTCAGGTGTGCAGGCAGGGGTCTAGAGCGGATGGAGATTTGGTACTGCCTGCGGGAGCCCTGAGGTAGGGCAGCCGGAGGGTGCGCTACGATGCGGCTGCAGCGTGTCAGTCACGCCGACCCGAGGTACCCGGTGGATAGCGTCGTCCTTCTTCTGAACGCCGACTACGAGCCGCTCAACGTCTGCGACCTCCGCAGGGCGTTCCGGCTCGTGTTCGGCGAGAAGGCGGAAGTCATCAAGTACGACCACACCGAGGTGCGGACGCCGACGGAGGTGTTGCGCGCTCCCTCGGTGATCAAGCTGCAGTACCGGGTGAAGCGCCCACGACCGCGCGTACGCCTCTCGCGCCGGGAGGTCTTCGCTCGCGACGGCCACATCTGCATGTACTGCGGAGACCGCTCGCCCAAGCTGACGCTGGACCACGTCGTGCCCCGCCACCGCGGCGGAAGCCACAGCTGGGACAACCTGGTCGCGGCCTGCAGCGCCTGCAATCACCGCAAGGGCGGCCGGCTGCCGGAAGAAGCGGGCATGCGCCTGCGCAAGCCTCCGCGTGAACCCCACTGTGACCTCTATTCCCTGTACTCGGGCTACCTGACCGATCCCCGCAACGAAGCCTGGCGGGACTACCTGACCCTCAACCGCTGAGCAGCGGGCGGCACATGGGCGACGACGCTCCGCCCTTCCCCATCGACCCGGGCGTGATGGCCGTGCTGGCGACGCTATGGCACGCAGGCTACGGCGCCTACCTTGTCGGTGGCAGTGTGCGGGATGCGCTGCTGCATCTGCCGGTGAGCGACTGGGATGTGGCCACCGATGCACGCCCGGAGCAGATCCTGCGCGTGTTCCCCGGCAGCAGCTACCAGAACCGCTTCGGCACGGTCCTCGCGCGAGAGACGGAGATCACGACGTTTCGTCGCGACCATCGTTACGCCGATCATCGACGCCCCGACAGCGTCACCTTCAGCATGGATATCTTCGAGGACCTCGCCCGCCGCGACTTCACCATCAACGCCATCGCCTGGGGGCGCCGCGGACCGGACGCGGCGGCGAGGATGGTGGACCCGGCCGACGGCCGGGGCGACCTCGATGCCCGGCTGGTGCGGGCGGTCGGCGATCCCGGCCGGCGCTTCGATGAGGACGCACTGCGGCTGCTGCGAGCGGTGCGCATCGCAGCCCGCCTGGACTTCAACATCGAACAGGTGACGCTCGAGGCCATGCGCCATCACGCCGGCGACGTGGAGTGGGTCTCGGAGGAGCGCATCGGGGGCGAGCTGCGCCGCATGCTGGCGACGCAGCCACCCTCGCGTGCTGTGGAGCTGATGCGGCAAGGCGGCATCCTCGCCACCACCCTGCCTGAGATCGAGGCTCTGCCGCCGGCGGAGCTGGAGCGAACCCTGGACACGCTGGATGCCGTCGCCGTCGCCAGCCGGGGCGACGAGCGTTTGGCCCTGGCGGCGCTGCTCACCGCGCTCGGGCCGGCTGCCGCGCGGGCCGTCCTTGACCACCTGCGCGTGGGTGGTCGCGTGGTCGAGGCGGTGACAGCGCTCATCTCCGCTGTGCCACCGGCGTATGACCCCGCCTGGAGCGATGCCGATGTGCGCCGCTACATGGGGCGCGTGCCCGATGAGCTGCTGGACGACCTGCTACGGCTACGCGCCGCACGCGCAGCTGATGAAGTTGCCCGCGGGCGCGAGGCGCAGCTGCGTGGGCGCGTCACCGCCCAGCGTGCCGCGCGAGTCCCGTTGACACTGGCCGCGCTCGCCATCGACGGGCGCGATCTGCGCGAGACACTCGGCATCCCGGAGGGGCCTGTGATCGGCACCATCCTCGAGCGCCTGCTCGCCGACGTCCTCGAGGAGCCGGCACTGAATACGCGCGTGACCCTGCTGACGCGCGCCAGCCTTCTCCTCGACAAGCTCGCCCTGGGTGGCAGCAGCGAGGTGGAGCGCGGCGCCACACCTCCAGCCATCAGGTAGGCTCCAGAGCGTGATCGAACAGATCCTCGTGGCCGACAGGCACCTGCAGGTGGACCAGGTCGACAAGGCCAGGGACATCTACGCGCGGGTGGTCGACCTGGACCCCGGCAATGCCATCGCGGTGGTGGGCCTGGCGCGCTGTGCCCTTGCCGACGGCGATGACCACGGGGCCTACGAGCTGGCGGCACGCGCCCTGGTCATCGACCCGGAGAACGAGATGGCCCGGCGCATGGAGGCGCGGCTCTCGGAGATCATGGCCACGCGCGGCGAGGCGGTCGCGAGGCCGGCCGCGGCGGCCACTCCGAACCCCCACGACATGCGCGCGGTCGTGACCGAGCCGGCGGACGCTGTTCGAGCTCGCCCGCAGCCGCCGACCCCGGGCGCAGCATCGCCCTCGCCTGCCCCCAGGAAGGAGCCCCCTGTGCGCAAGTCCCTTTTCGACCGACTGCTGGGACGCTGATGCGCGTCCTCGTCACCGGTGGTGCCGGCTACATCGGCGCCATCACCGTGGAGCAGCTCATCCTCTCCGGCCACACGGTGGTCGTGCTCGACACACTCGTGACGGGGCATCGTGAATCGGTCGCCCCGGGTGCTGAGCTGTCTGTCCACTCGGTCGCCGACAAGGGCGCCCTGGTGGCCTTGTTGCGCGAGCACCACATCGAGGCCGTGCTCCACTGTGCCGCGCGCTCGCTGGTGGGCCAGTCGATGCTCGATCCGGGGCTCTACTTCAGCGAGAACGTCGTCGGTGGCATCGCCTTGCTCGACGCCATCCGCGAGGGCGGCGTGGACCGCATCGTCTTCAGCTCTACCGCTGCCGTCTACGGCGAGCCGGAGCGTGTACCCATCCGCGAGAACGCCCCGACCCGGCCGGTCAACCCCTACGGCGCCTCCAAGCTGGCCTTCGAGAGCGCCATGGGTTGGTACGCTGCCTATGGCCTGCGCTCGGTCTCGTTGCGCTACTTCAACGTCGCCGGCGCCAGTGAGCACTATGGCGAACGCCACGATCCCGAGACCCACCTCATCCCCAACATCCTGCGGGCGGCCCGTGGCGGTCCCGAGCTGACGGTCTACGGCTCTGACTATCCCACCGCCGACGGCACTGCCATCCGCGACTACATCCACGTGCTCGACCTCGCCGATGCCCACATCGCGGCCCTTGAGCTGACCGAGCGGATGGAGCCCGGCCAGGCGATCTGCAACCTCGGTTCCGGCAGCGGCTTCAGCGTCAAGCAGGTGCTCGCCACGGCCCGGGCCGTGGTGGGCGCGGAGATCCCGCACACGTACGGCCCACGCCGTGTCGGCGACCCTCCCGCGCTGGTCGCTTCCAACGACCGCGCCGCCGAGCTGCTGGGCTGGGTGCCGCAGCGCGGCTCGATGCACGAGATGATCGGCTCCGCATGGCGCCTGCTGGAACGCGGCAAGTCCGGTGCGGCAAGCCAGGGGCACGACTAGACCTTGGCCGAGCGCGAGCCCCCGGCGGTCACGGACGACCCGCGCGACTGGGCCCCGATGCGCGCCTATCGCGGCCGGCGCGTCTTCGAGATCAGCGACCCGGTGCTGGAGCCGCTGTGGAGCGGGACGCGCGTGCTGGCCCATCTGCGCGTGGTGCAGGGGCCGGAGCCGCGGGTGGCCGTCGAGCTCATCGAGGAGCTTGGCGCCGACCTGGCGCCCGAGCTGCCCGACCTCAGCCAGAGCATGGGGGCCTCGTTCATGGCGCTCGAGGCCGTCCTGGACGGCGTCATCAGCCGCCAGATCACGCTCGATGGGGTGGGTGCCTCCGCCATCCCGGAGGTCCGCGGCCGACCCACCCAGATGTTCGTGCGCAGCAGCATCGATTTCGACGTCACCGCGCGCGGCCCCCTCGTGGATGCTGCCGCCGAGGCCGAACCGATCGACGGCTTCATCGCGGTCGACCTCTTGCGAGTGGATGGCAGCAACCTGCTGGACGTGCCGCTCCTGGAGCGCAAGCGGTTGCTGGAGAGCGTCATCAGGCCCAGCCGGCTGGTGCGCATCTCCCAGCACGTGCGGCCGCCCATCGACACCTGGCTCGCGACGTGGAAGGCGATCGGGTTGCGCGGCGGCGTGCTCAAGGCCGCCAACAGCCGCTATCACCCCAACGACGACACGGTCGAGTGGAGCGTCCTGGAGCGCCTCAACCAACGGCGCTGAGCGCGGGCTATCGAGGCGCCGGCACCCAAACGTTCCCGGGATGCCCCCGACGCCGGCTTGGGCTAGTCTCAGCGCATGCCCGATCGAGCTCTACCGGAAGCGCTGGCCGAAGAGGTCAAGCGGCTTGGTCCAGCCGACATCATGGTCGGCATCCCCAGCTTCAAGAACGCCGCCACCATCGGCCACGTCACGCGTGCCGCGCAGGCCGGCCTGGTGCAGTATTTCCCCGACAGCAAGCCGGTCCTGGTCAATGCCGATGCCGGTTCACCCGACGGCACCGGCCGCGTCGTCATCGAGACGCAGCCACCCGACTATGTCGAGCGCATCCTGCTGGTCCGTCCGCGCAACCGCCTGCAGCGACTGTCGCTGACCTACCCGGAGGTCGACGGTGTCGGCGGCAAGGGCGCCGCGCTGCGGACGATCTTCCAGATCGCCGAGGCCCTGAACGTCGAGGCGCTGGTGGTCGTTGACTCCGACCTGCGCTCGATCGTGCCCGAATGGATCGAGCTGCTGGCCGGACCCATCCTGAAAGGCGGCTTCGACTACGTCACCCCGCTCTACCAGCGCTACAAGTACGACGGCACCATCACCAACACCGTCACGTATCCGTTCACCCGGGCCCTGTACGGCCTGCGTATCCGCCAGCCCATCGGCGGCGACTTCGGCGTCAGCGGCGACCTCGTCAGGCACTACCTCGACCAGGACGACTGGACGCCGGACATCTCCAAGTTCGGCATCGACATCTGGATGACGACCAAGGCCATCACTGGTGGCTTCGCCGTGAGCCAGACGCGCCTGGGCGCCAAGATCCACGACCCCAAGGATCCCGGCGCCGACCTCGGGCCCATGTTCAGCCAGGTCGTCTCCACCATGCTGCGCCTGACCGTGGAGCATGCGGAGCAGTGGCTCAATGTGCGCGGCTCGCATGCCGTGCCGACCTACGGCTTCGAGCGCTACGCCGACCCACCCCCGCTGGACGTGGATGTGACGCGGCTGCTGGCGGCCTTCGCACGCGGTCGCGTGACCGTCGGCGATGCCTGGCAGGCGCTGGTCGCGCCGGCACGCATGGAAGCGCTGGACCTGCTCGCCACCGAGGCTGCGGCGACTCTGGACGAGATCACGCGGGCCGACACGCCCAGCAGTGCCGACGACGCCGAGTTCCACTTCAGCGACGACCTCTGGGCGCGCATCATCTATGACCTCGCCATCGCCGCACGCGGCGACGGCCATGCAGATGGATCACATGATCGCGGCGCTGGTACCCATCTACTTCGCGCGTGTCGCGAGCCTGGTCATCGAGGCGCGCGACATGACGACGCAGCAGGCCGAGTCGCTGGTGGACCGCCAGGCTCGTGCCTACGAGCAGGCCAAACCCAGCTTCGTCGAGCGCTGGCGGGCCGGCGAGGGCCTCAGCGGCCGCAAGGCCCCACGGACCCGCAGCAAGAGCGCGGCCACGTCGAGCAACCCGCAAAGCGACCGCCAAGCGTGCGACCGGGGGTTCGGCCAAAGCCGGCTCATCGGCGACGAAGGGCAGGAAGCAGGCATGACCAGCGGCGGCAAGCTCCCCACCTCCATCGTCATCCCCCTCGCCAACCCGCGTACCGCCGCCGACCTGGTCCGCATCGGTGCGGCGCTGCTGCAGGACGGCGGCGCCATCACCGCGCTCTCGGTCGTCGAGGTACCGGAAGGGGTCGCCCTCTCCGAGGGCGCCACACGGGCGCGCCAGGCTCGTCGCCTGCTGCAGCGAGTGCTGGAGTTCACGCCGGAGGGCATCGAGCTTCGCACCGTCGTTCGCATCGGCCGCCGCGCCGACGAGGGCATCGTGGAGGTCGCGGCCGAGGAAGAGGCCGACCTGATCCTTTTCGGCTGGGGTGGACCTGAGCGGCGCCATCACAGCATCGCCGACCAGGAAGAGTTCCGGCCCGTCTTCAGCCCCACCATCGACGAGGTCATCCGCGAGCGACCCTGCGACATCGCCGTGGTCAAGCAGCGCGGTGTCGGCGCCGTCGAGCGCATCGTGGCACCCGTGCGCGGCGGCCCGCACGCCGAGCTGGCGCTGCGCTATGCCTCCGCCCTGAGCCGCGCCTTCGGGGCAGAGCTGGTCGCCCCGACGGTCATCGCCCCCGGTCTCGACCCGGAGCTGCGCGAGCGCTATCGGCGCAACCTCAGCCTGTTCGTGGAACGCCATAGCGGCGACGCCTCCGCGGCCCGCGTGGTCGAGGGCGAGGACGTCACCGAGACCATCCTGCGCGAGGCCAACAACGCGCAGATCGTGGTCATGGGCGCCACCGCCTCCGCCCTCGACAGCCCCGGCGCACCGCTCTTCGGCCAGCTGGTCGAGCACGTGGCCCAGGAGGCCGAGCCCACCGTCATCGTGGTCAAGACGCGTGATGCGCCCACCCGCGCGACGTTCACCGAGCGTGCGCGCGAGGACGAGTCGCTCGAGGCCGCCGAGCAGGCCGCCTCGGCCGTGCGCTCGCTGCCGGCCAAGGTCGACCGCTGGTTCGGCGAATCGTCGCGGGAGTACCGCGAGTTCTCCGACCTCAAGCGGCTGGTGCAGCTCAAGGAGAAGCGGGGGCTCACGATCTCCGCCGTGCTGCCGACGCTCAACGAGGCGGAGACCATCGGCCCCATCGTGCGCGCGGCGCGGCGCGAGCTGATGAAGGTGGTGCCACTGGTCGACGAGCTGCTGGTCATCGACTCCGATTCGACCGACGAGACGCGGCGAATCGCCGAGGACGAGGGCGCCCGCGTCGTCATCCACCAGCAGGTGCTGACCAAGTACGGTGCCCACGTCGGCAAGGGCGAGGCGCTCTGGAAGAGTCTCTACGAGACCAGCGGTGACCTCGTCGCGTGGTGCGATACCGACGTGCGCGACTGGGACCCCCGCTTCCTCTACGGCACCCTGGGCCCGTTGCTGACCGAACCGCGGCTGGGCTACGTGAAGGCCTACTACCAGCGCCCCATCGTGCAGGACGGCGTGCTCACCGAGGGCGGCGGCGGGCGCGTCACGGAGCTGGTCGCGCGACCCCTGATCAACCTCTTCTTCCCCGAGCTATCCGGCTACATCCAGCCACTTTCGGGCGAGTACGCCGGCCGCCGCGAGATCCTGGAGGACATCCCCTTCTTCACCAGCTACGCGGTAGAGATCGGGCACCTCATCGACCTCGTGGACAAGATCGGCATCGACGGCCTGGGACAGGTGGACCTGGAGATCCGACACCACCGCAACCAGGACCTGGAGGGCCTGACCAAGATGGCCTTCGTCATCATGCAGGCCGTCATGAAGCGACTCGAGGAACGCGGCAAGACCAGGCTGATGGGCGAGCTCGGCACGTCCATGAAGCTGCCGCGCTCGGCCGGCCACCAGCTCTCGCTGGACGTGCTCGACCTGGCCGATATCGAGCGGCCGCCGATGAATCGCATCCCCGAGTACCGGCGCAAACGCGGTCTGCCTGACGACGCAGGTGGCTGATCGTTCCCTGCGCGTCCTGGTGGCGCCGGATTCCTTCAAGGGCACGTTCTCGTCGGTCGTCGTGGCCGGCGCCCTGGCGGCGGGCTGGTCGGCAGCGCGGCCTGCTGACGAGGTCCACCTGACGCCCATGGCCGACGGTGGCGAGGGCACCCTGGACGCGATCGAGGCCAGTGGCGGCTGGGAGCGCCACACGCTGGCCGCCAAGGATCCCCTGATGCGCACCCTCACAGCTGCGTTCCTGCGCGCGGACGAGCGTGCGGTGATAGAGATGGCTTCGGCCTCGGGCCTTTCATGCGTGCCGGAGGGCGAACGTGACGCGATGGCCGCCTCCAGCTTCGGCACCGGGCAGATCCTGGCCGCTGCCATCGGCATGGGCTGCCGTGACATCGTCATCGGACTGGGCGGGTCGGCCACGACCGACGGCGGCGCCGGGCTGCTCGAAGCACTCGGGGCCCGCTTCCGCGATGCCGGCGGTGCTGACGTGCCTCCGGGCGGAGGTGCGCTGGGCCGGCTCGCGAGCGTCGATCTCGGCGATCTCCCGGAGGTGCTCGCCGAGGTACGCCTGACGGTCGCCTCCGACGTAAGCAACCCACTGCTTGGCGAACGTGGCGCGGCTGCCACCTATGGGCCCCAGAAGGGCGCCGGGCCTGAGCAGGTGGCCGAACTCGATCGCAATCTGCGCCGCTATGCCGACCTCATCGAAGGCAGCGTGGGCCGGCCATTGCGCTATGAGGCCGGCACCGGCGCAGCCGGCGGCACGACCTTCGGCCTGCTGGCCATCGCCGATCGCTTCGCCGCCTTCGAGGTACGCCCCGGCGCAGACGTGGCCATGGAGTTGACGGGCTTCGATGCGGCGGTCGAGTCGGCGGACCTGGTGCTCACCGGCGAGGGCCTCGTCGACGACCAGACGGCATACGGCAAGACCGCCATGGGCGTTGCCGAACGCGCCCGCGCGGCAGGCGTCCGCTCTATCTGCTTCGGAGGCGGTGTGCTGCCCGCGGGTGCCGCGTTCATGCAGGGGATCGGTGTCATCACCGTGCCGGTGACGGAACGGCCCATGACCCTCGAGCAGGTCAAAGCCGCCGGGACCGCGCCCATCGTCCGGGCCGCCGAGCGCGTGGCGGCGCTGCTGGACCTGGCCGAGGAGCTGGGGCGATGAGCCCGACCGGCACGCGCAAGCGGGCCGGGCGTCGCAAGGCCGACCCCATCAAGCCCTGGGCCAGGCGACTGAGACAGACACGGCCGGGGCTCGTGGAGTACGTGCTCGACGGCGTCCACTCGCTCTACGGGGTACCGGAATGGAAGCGTGTGCTGGATCCGACCTCGGAGCTGGTGCTGACGATCCTGACCCAGAACTCGGCCGACATCAACGCCGAGAAGGCCTTTGACGCGTTGCGCCGAACCTATCCCTCCGACGCCGCCTTCGTCGAACACGAGGCCCCCGCAGACTACCGCCCCGGATGGGGCGGTAGCGGCTGGTCACAGCTGCCGCCGCCCGACTGGATGCGCGTCGAGCTGGCCCCCATCGACGAGCTCACCGATGTCATCCGCCCGGCCGGCCTGGCCAACCAGAAGGCGCCGCGCATCCAGGCCTCGTTGGCCAGGATCCGGCGAGACACGCGGGGACCATGCGCTCGAGTTCCTCGGCCAGATGGAGCCCGCTGCAGCACGCGACTGGCTCACCAGCATCGACGGCATCGGCGTCAAGACGGCCTCGGTGGTGCTGATGATGTCGTTCGACATGCCGCTCATGCCGGTCGACCGCCACGTGGACCGAGTCTCCAAGCGCATCGGGCTCATACCTCCGAAGGTGTCGGCCGAGGAAGCGCATGACCGCTACCTGGCGCTGCTCGCGCCCGAGCAGTGCTATCCGCTGCACGTGGGCCTCATCACCCACGGCCGCCGCACGTGCCACGCCCGCGTACCCGACTGCGACAGCTGCCCCATCGCCCCGCGCTGTCGCTACCTCGACCGCCGCGCGCCGTAGCGGCGTCCTCGGGTCCGCCCACTACCCGGATCCACTCGCTACCCAGCCCGGGTTCGCACGCTACCCACGGCCGGGATTGCACGCTGCCCGGGTTCGCACGCTACCCAGGTTCGCACGCTGCCCGGGTTCGCACGCTGCCCGGGTTCGCACGCTACCCAGGTTCGCACGCTGCCCGGGTTCGCACGCTCACCCAGCCCATGGGTGAAGCGGCGGAGGCGACTCGTGTGCGCCGCCGTTCGACCCTGCGACGGGGTCGAACGACCGAGCCGACGACGCCACACCCGCCTCACGGGTGACCTGGCAGCGCGAAGAGTCCATCGACCCGCCAGCACCGACGCTTGACCCGCCCGATGGGCAAGGCGCAGCCTTGAGGGTGACTCGAGTAGACAGACGGTGACTCGACGAGACGCACAACCGCCAGGGACTGTTCCATGAGCGACGACACGACACCAGCCAACCCCTCGACACCGCCGCGCTGGTTCATGCGCTCGTTCTGGATGGGTCACCGGGCGCTGCTGAGCCTGACGGGCGGACGCGTCGGCCTGCGCCGTGCCAAGCCCGATCGCTGGGGAATGCTGCGACTGCAGACACTCGGCCGGCACAGCGGCCAGGTGCGCAGCGCCATCCTCGGCTACCTCGAGGACGGAGACGACATCCTGTTGCTGGCGACCAACGGCATGGATGAGCGCCCGCCGTCGTGGTGGCTCAACCTGCAGACGACACCCGACGCCATCGCCGAGCTGCCGGACGGAGTGCGGGACGTTCGCGCACGCGAAGCAGTCGGTGTGGAGCGTGAGCGGCTCTGGAGCAGGTGGGTCGCCCTGGGCGGAGGCCTCGAGCAAGACGCCGCATCGATGGAGCGCCAGATACCGGTGATCGTGCTTGAGCCGCGCCCTGCGTAGCGAGGCGGTCAGCGCAGGATGGCGATGACGGCGCTGGCGGCAAGCACGGCGATCACAGCCGCGGCCAACAGCAGCGTGCGCCGATCTCCCACGCTGGCGTATTCCCAGGCGGTCACGACCAGGCCCACTGCGGGCGTGACCACGACTACGTAGACGCCCAGCGTCGCCCACGCCCAGGGCGTGAGCGCCAGCAATCCCTCGACGACGGTGGCCAAATCGGTCATCTCGCCGCCGCCGACATCCCGGCCGACGAACTCGGCGGCCAGTGCCACCGCGAAGCACGTCGCCGCCGCCACCACGCCCGCGCTGAGGGCTGTGCTCGTGTGGCGACGTGGGGCGGGCTCCGGCACCCAGTCGGACGGCGAGGGCGCGGGTGGCCGGGCAGGCTGGGGTGGCTGGGTCGCTGGCCCGGGACCGCTCATTGGAGGAGGAACTCCGCGAACATGCTGACCGCGAAGACCGCAGCCACGGCCACGAACGCCAGCCGCAGGACGTTCTGCGATAGCCGCATGGAGAGACGTGCGCCCACGCGCGCGCCCACGATGACCCCGAGCGCGACCGGTGCTGCCAGCATCGGGTCCACCTGACGCGACATGATGTAGACCGTGGCGCTCGCCGCCGCCGTTGCGGCCAGCATGTAGGTGCTGGTGGTGGTGGCGACGCGGATGGGCACGTGCATCAGCACGTTCATGGTGGGCACGTTGATGACGCCGCCGCCCACACCGAGCAGGCCGCTGACATTGCCGGCCAGAACGAGACGGCCGTTCCCGGCACGATGCGCCGCGCCTGATACACCACGTCTTCGCCGGTCGTGGGCTCCACGTACGAGGAGACAAGACCGGCGCCGGTCGAGTCGTCGTCGATGGGTAGCGGTGTGGTGGGGTGGCGGATCTGCCACAGCATGCGCAGGGCCACGCCGGCGAGGAGCAGCGCGAACAGCAGCGACAGCGCGCGCCCGTCGAGGAAGCCGGCGGTCAGCCCTCCGGTCAGGCCGCCCAGCGCTGCCGCGACCAGCAGGAGCAGGGCCAGACGGCGATCGGCGATGCCACTCCTGATGTAGCGCGGGCTGGCCGAGAGCGAGGTGGCGATGACGCCGATGAGGCTGGCAGCGATGGCGACCTTGACGTCGTAGTCCAGGGCCACGCTGAGCACGGGCACGATGATGAGGCCGCCGCCGATGCCCACCAGCGACCCGAAGCCGCCCGCGGCGATCGAAGCGAGGAACGCGATGAGCACGGCGCTCACGCCCGCCGGCTCGGGATGACATCGGTCTGACGGCTTCGTTCCACGCTCTGCAGGATAGCCGGGCCACCATCAGATAGCCGGGCTACCATCAGGGCATGTCCATGTTCGCTGATCTCGAGCCCAAGGCACCTGACGCCATCCTGGGGCTGATGGAGCGCTTCCGCGCCGACGACCGACCCGGGAAGGTGTCGCTGGCCTCAGGCGTCTATGTCGACGAGTCCGGCACCACGCCCGTGCTCGATACCGTCCGCGAGGCGGAGGCCCGCATCCTCGCGGGCCAGACCACCAAGGTCTACAAGCCCATCGGTGGTGACCCTGCCTACACGAAACCGGTGCGCGACCTGGTCTTCGGCGCTGAGCATGAGGCCGTGGCCGGTGGCCGCGTGGAGACGCTGCACACGCCGGGGGGCACCGGCGCCCTGCGCGTGGCCGGTGACTTGGTGGCGAGCATCGAGCCCGGAGCCGCCGTCTGGCTGTCCACGCCCACCTGGCCCAACCACCCACAGGTGTTCACCGCTGCCCGCTTGCCTATCCGGAGCTACCCCTACCTGGGCGAAGACGGCGAGCTGGACATCGAGACCATGCTGGCCGTGCTCCGTTCCGTCCCGGCTGGTGACGTGGTGGTGCTGCATGGCTGCTGCCACAACCCGACCGGCATCGACCCCACCCCAGCGCAGTGGGAGCGCATCGCCGACACCCTGGTCGACGCCGGTGCCCTGCCGCTGCTGGACTTCGCCTACCAGGGCTTTGCCGACGGGCTGGCCGAGGATGCTCGCGGTCTGAAGGCCCTGCTGGCCCGCGACACCACGCTCCTGGTGGCCAGCAGCTTCAGCAAGAACTTCGCGCTCTACGATGAGCGCGTGGGCGCACTGAGCATCGTCGGCGCCGACGCCGACGAGACTGCCACCCTGCTGTCGCACGCCAAGGCCGCCATCCGGGCCAACTACTCCAACCCACCTGCGCACGGTGGTGAGATCGTGGCCACGGTGCTGGCCGACGCGACGCTTCGAGCTCGCTGGATCGATGAGGTCGGCATGATGCGCCACCGCATCAACAGCAACCGTGCCCGCTTCGTGGCCGGACTGCAGGCTGCCGGCGCGCCCGGCAACCACGATTCGCTCATGCGCCAGCGCGGCATGTTCTCGCTGTTGCCGCTCGGTGAGGAGCGAGTCTCCCGGCTGCGCGACGAGTTCGGCGTCTACGTCGTGGGCAAGGGCCGCGTCAACGTGGCCGGCCTCACCGAGGCCAACCTCGAGCCTGTCTGCCGGGCCATCGCGGCAGTCACCAGCTAGCCGCCGAGCGGGGGCCCGTTCCCACCCTGGCGAGTCGGCCGGGTCCAGCAGCGTCCGGCCTGTACCCCTTGGCCTGGGCCCGTTGGTACTGGTGACAGGATGCCCACGGCTCGAAGGTACGGGGTAGTCCGGAGCGGTTTGTGGGGGTACCCTCCACGGACTGATGGGCCGATAGTACGGCCATGAACGTTGCCATCTCTCCCCCACCCCGTACGTCGGTCCGGTACCCTCCCATGCCGGCCGGCCAGCAGGTGCCAGCACCCGCACCGAGGACCGAAAAACGAGGTATGAGCGCGACATTCGCTACCATCAACAACTGGATGCGACTCAACTTCTTCTCACATGACTCCACTCCCGAGCCGGAGCCCCAGCAGCAGGCCGCGCCTCCTCCCGGCGCCACGATGCCAAGGCCCGAGACGGGCAGGACGTTCCCTGCCGACGAGGTCGTCTGGGGCATCGTCATCCGCAATGGCTTCGACGAGCTCGACGACCCCTGGTACCACCGCGGCACCACGCAGCATGCCTACCTCGAGGGCAACGACAACGTGTCGATCTGCGGCTTCCGACCGCCGCAGTCGGGCCCACGCACGCGGCGCCGCTCGCGCCTGGGCCTGCCCACCGCCGGTGAGCATCCGATGTGCGGCATGTGCGCCCGCATGGTGGTCGCGCCGCGACCGCGGGTGCCGGTGCCCGTGCAGACGAGCCGACCGCCGGTCGGCGTACCCGTGGCACGACCCGCTCCCGGCCCCGCCCGGCCCGTTCCGATGGCGCAGCAGCCGATGCCGGCAGCAGCGATGCCGGCCGGGGTGCCACCGCAGTCTCCGGTCGCACCGCAGTCTCCCTGGGTGCGCCAGCGTGCCGGCATCGATCAGACCGTTGACCACAGCCGGACCGTCGAGCTCGGTGTCACGCACGACCGTGGCCTGCTCGATCGCGGGATCCATACCGAAGCCAAGGACGACTGAACCACCGGCGTTCCGCCGGCCGAGCACGGGAGAGGCCGCCCGACACTGAGGAGGTGTCGGGCGGCTGCTCGGTCTTTCAGACAGGCATGAGCGCGGTCTGTCAGTCGGTCGGCTTGACGATGATCTTGAGCCCGTTGCGGGCGACCAGGTCGTCGAAGGCTCGGGCAGCCTCGCTCAAGGGATAGGTAGCGCTGATCATGCCGTCGAGCGGAACGATGCCGTGATCGACCATCTCGATGGCACGCAGCATGTGGATGGCCTTCATACGCCGTGACCAGGCGAGCGTCAGGCCCTTGCCGCGGGCGAGCTTGGCTGGGAACGAATGACTGTTCGTCGGCGGGATACCGACCACCACGACGCGCCCACCCAGCCTGACCGTGATGAGGGCCGACTCCAGGGCGGCGTCCTCCCCGGCAGCCTCGAAGCCGATGTCGACCTTGGCCACCGACTCGATGCCATCGGGCTGGCCCTCGACAGTGGTGAGGTACGCCTCGTCGGCACCCGAGGCGAGAGCCGCCTCCACGCGGTGCGGCATGGCGTCGGTGGCGATGATGCGGCTGGCACCCATGGCCTTCAGCGCACGGATGATGAAGAGACCGATGGGGCCGGCCCCGAAGACGCCGGCGCTCATACCGGCCTTGAAGTGGCCCAGGTCGATGCCGTGGAGGGCGATGCCCAACGGCTCCAGCAAGGCGATGTCGTCGCCCTTGATCGAGTCCGGCGCCGGCAGGAGCAGGCGCTGGGGCCAGTTCATCAGCGCCCGCAGGCCGCCATGAACGGGGGCGTGGCCGCAGAACCTGACATCGGGGCAGAGGTTGCCGTTGCCGGCGCGGCAGACGTCGCAGTGGCCACAGGGGTTGGCCGGCTCGACGATGACGCGCTCACCCTCGCGTGGACCGCTCATGATCACGCCGCCCATCTCGTGTCCGAGCACCAACGGCTCGACGACGACGGACTCGCCGATACCTCCATCCTCGTACCAGTGGAGATCGGAGCCGCAGAGACCGACGGCGGTGATGCGGACCAGCTCTTCGCCGGGTTCGACGACGGGCTCTGGCTCCTGGTGGATACGAACATCTTTGGCGCCGTGTAGGCGAAGCACTTCCATGCCGCCAACTCTAGCGTGGGCTGGCTTCGGGGCGGCGGGCCGGTCGGCGCTGGCACGGGCAGCTGGATCGCCCGCGGTGGTGCGTTCGGTCAACCGCCTCGACGGACCCGTCGCGTATGCTTCCAGCGTGGTCGTGCGTGCGTGCCGTGCGTGCGTGCGGTCCACGCATGGAGGGGTCGCTATCGCCTGATGGCCACTGAGCATGTGCACGTGCCCGCGCACGCTTCGGACTGGGCAACGCCCGCGGCCGCCACTGCCCCGGACTGGGCTTCTGTCGCTGCGCCCGAACGGGCGCGCACGCCGGTCGACGAGGGCCTCATCGAGGTCGCGGCCCAGATGCCCCCGGGCAAGGCCCTGGACCTGGGCTGCGGCGGGGGCCAGAACAGCATCTGGCTGGCGCAGCGCGGCTGGATCGTCAACGCGCTCGACATGTCCCCGGGCGCCATCGCCGAGGCTCGCGACCTGGCGGTCGCCGCCGGCGTCGACCGCACCATCGTCTTCAACGTCGCCGACATCAGTGAGTGGCGGCCCGCCTCTCGCTTCGACCTTGTCTTCTGCACGTTCGCGCTGCCGGCACGGGGCATGGGTCGCAGCCGCATGCTGGACATGGCCGCCGCGGCCGTGGCGCCGGGCGGCACCATCCTGCTGACCGACTTCGATGTCTCGCTCCGGCGCGAGGGCTGGATGGCGGAGAAGCACCTGGTGTCCACCGAGGAGCTGGAGCGCCACCTGGCCGGGTTCCGCGTGGATCGCTCGGTCACTCGTATCGCGCGGCACCGCCACGGCTACGAGGAACGCGTGCTCCCAGTGGCGAGCGTCATCGCCACCCGTCGCACCGACCTGCGGACCTTCTGACGCGGCCGAAACCCCAGCCCTTCAGGCCCTCGGCTCGCCCCGTCACCCATGGCATCAAACACCGTATGCTCCCCGGTGAAGGAGCCTGAGATCGAGGGAGGCGTCATCGAGCGGGAGGTCGCGGACGAGCGTGGTCCTCTCGCGGTCGTGACCTGATATGCGTGTGATCGGCATGATCTCCGGCACCAGCGCCGATGCCATCGAGGTGGTGGCTCTGCGAGATCAGACGGCACGCCACCGCGTCTCGACCTGGAGGTGCTCGCGAGCACGACGGAACCGATACCGCTGGAGCTGCAGCGGCGCATCCACGCGGCCGCGACCGGAAGGGCAGCGACGTCGAGGCCATCTGCCTGCTCGACGCGGAGATCGGCCGAGGCCTTCGCCGCGACCGCCCTCGCCACGATCGCCGAGATGGGGCTGGACCCGGCCGACATCGACCTCATCGGCTCTCACGGCCAGACGCTCTGGCACGCCGTGCGCGCCGACGGCAGCGTCGAGAGCTCACTGCAGATCGGCAACGGCGGGCGCATCGCAGAGCGCACCGGGATCACCACCATCAGCGACCTGCGCTCGCGTGACATCGCCGCCGGTGGCCAGGGCGCACCCATCGTGGCCTACGTGGACTGGCTGCTGTCACGCCACGAGACGCGCTACCGAGCGGTCCAGAACCTCGGCGGCATCGGCAACGTGGCCTACCTGCCGCCGGTATCGGACGAAGAGACGCACCCGCTGGCCTTCGACACGGGACCGGCGAACGTGCTCATCGACGTGCTCATGACCCTCCTGACCGAAGGTCGCACCGCCTATCGACGAGGGCGGCCGCACCGCGGCCCGCGGCACCGTCGACGAAGCCTGGGTCGCGAGCTGCTGCAGCACCCCTACTTCGACCGCTTCCCGCCCAAGACCACCGGCCGCGAGCTCTTCAGCCCAGCCATGGGCGCGGAGCTGCTGGCCGCCGGGCCGCGCTCGCGGCCTCCGCGACGAGGACATCGTGGCCAGCGATCACCGCCTTCTCGGCCGACTCGGTCGACCGACCAGTACCGCCGCTTCCTGCCAGTGCCGCCCGACGAGGTCATCGCCGCTGGCGGCGGCACACGCAACCCGGTGTTCATGGCTCGACTTGCAACGCAGGCCTGCCGGCCGCGCACGACCCTCATGACCTACGAGGACCTCGGCTTCGCCAGCCACCAGAAGGAAGCCATCGCCATGGCCGTGCTGGCCCACGAGACGTGGCACGGACGTCCCGGTACGCTGCCGGAGTTCACCGGTGTCCGGCAGCCGGTGCTGATGGGTGCCATCAACCCCGGACGCAGGATGCCGACCCGATGAGCCGACGCGCGCCTACGACCGAAGCTCCTCAACCCGCGCTCGAGCCGGCTTGACGCCATGAGCGCGCTCGAGATCGTGACGCTCATGAACGAGGAGGATGCCACCGTCCCGGCGGCCATCCGCCCGGCGCTGCCGGTCATCGCCGCGGCCGTGGATGCCATCACCGACCGACTGCGCGACGGTGGCCGCCTGTTCTACGCCGGTGCCGGCACCAGCGGTCGCCTCGCGGTCATCGACGCGGTCGAATGCGTACCCACGTTCAGTGTCTCGCCCGAGCCTGGTGACGCCACTGCATGGCCGGCGGCGAGGCGGCCCTCACGCGCAGCATCGAGGGCGCCGAGGACGACGAGGAGCTGGCCGCACGCGGACGTGGCGGCGGCCGGCGTCACGGTCGGTGACGCGCTCGTCGGTATCGCCGCCAGCGGCGCCACCGCCTACGTCAGGGCAGCCATGGAGGCGGCTCGCGAGCGGGGCGCCGTGGTGATCGCGCATCTCCAACAACGACCCCGCTCCCATCCTGGAGCTGGCCGACTTCGCCATCGCGGCCGTGACCGGTCCAGAGGTGCTCTCCGGCTCCACTCGCCTGAAGGCAGGCACAGCCCAGAAGCTGGTGCTGAACATGCTCAGCACCGCCACCATGGTCCGGCTCGGCAAGGTCCACGGCAATCGCATGATCGATGTGGCCGTCACCAACGCCAAGCTGCGACGCCGCGCAGAAGGGATCGTCGCCGACCTCGTCGGCTGCGACAGCGTCAGGGCAGCGGCCCTGCTCGACGCCGCCGACGAAGAGGTCAAGACGGCAGTGCTGATGGGCCTGGCCGGCATCGACGCAGATGTCGCCCGGGCCCGACTCGCTGCCAGCGACGGCTACCTGCGGCGCGCGCTCGCCGACACGCAAGGCGACGGCGAGGGCCACACCGTCCCTGGATACGCCCTCGGCCCGCCCGACCGCTGACAGGCGGTCGAGAGTGCTACTGTCTGCGCTTGGCAAGAGCCATCAGTAGGAGGAAGCATGACCTCACGTTCCTTCATGCGAGTCGGATCGACCGCGATCCTGGCGCTCGCGCTGGCGGTCCCGGCCGGGACCGCCCTGGCCCAGGACGGCACCACCATCACGATGCTGACGCCCTCGTGGGGCGTGCCGCCGGACCTGGCGCTGCTGGACGGCCTTCGAGGCCGAGTCCGGCATCACCGTCGAGATCATCGGCGAGACCGGTGTGCCGATGGACAAGCTGTTCACCGATGTCGTCACCGCGACCGCCACCGGCAGCGGTTGCCGCTGACGTCATCTTCCTGACCGAGGAAGCGCCCTCCAACGTCGTTGCCATCGGTGGCGTCGAGGACCTCACACCGCTGATCGAAGCCGCCGGCACCGACCTTGGCCGAGTTCGACCAGGTCGAGTTCTGGCAGCAGGACGGAGCCACGCTACGGCATCCCGGTCTACAGCCAGCTGGTGATGATGGACTACAACGCCGCAGACGCTGGCGGACGCCGGGTTCGACGCACCCGCGACGACGTGGGCGGAGTTCACCGACCAGGCGCGCGCCATCAAGGAGCAGGGCATCGACGAGGCACCCATCTCGGTCAACCCGTCCGACTGGACGTGGTACCTGACCGCCCTGTCGGCCGGCGACCCCATGTTCGACGACGGACCTCAACCCGGTCTTCGCCGACGAAGGCTCCAAGGCTCGCGAGGCCATGGCCATGATCCTGACGTGGTTCGAGGAAGGTCTTGTGCCGCAGTCCATCGCTCGACAAGACCGCCACGCAGCACAGCAACTTCTGGGAGAGCGGCTCGGTCTTCCACCAGGGCTGGCAGGGCTCCGTCGTTCGCGGCAATCGCCGAGGAGGGCAACGTCCGATCGCAGGCGCCCAACGTCGAGTACCTGCTGCTGCCCGACGAGCACTACACCTGGTCCTTCCCGGCTGCGCGTCGGCATCGGCGCCGGCAGCCAGAACCAGGAGGCGGCGTACGAGTTCATCGAGTGGTACACCGGGCCCGAGAACCAGGAGGCCATCTTCAACGCCTTCGGTCTCTACCCGTCACGGCCGGACGTCGCGCAGGAGCTCAACGAGGCCGGCGCCATCGAGGGCTACGACATCATCGTGGAGCAGTCCGACTACATCAACGAGCTGCCGCGACAGGCGCTCTGGTGGGGTCCCTTCACCGATGCGGTCACCGAGCAGATCACGCCTGGCCATCCAGAACGGCACCAGCGCGGACGACGTCGATCGACACCTGGCCGCCGAGTGGAACGCCCTCAAGTCGGAGTTCGAGTAGTCGAGTCTCTCACAGGACCTCATCCGAGCGATGACAGCGCCCCCGTGGTGTCCGGCGTACGGACCTCGCGGGGGCATGCTCGTTCATGGCGAGGTTCGTCGCGCGACCGATGAGTCGAGCATGACGCGCTTCCTGACCCGCGATCGCGCTGTTCATCCTCGCCTTCCTGATCCCCATCGCGCTGGTCATCGCCGCGCTCATCTACTACCCGGCGCTCGAGACACTCCGCGACAGCTTCTTCAACGAGAACCTGCGCGTTCGCAAGCCGACCGAGTTCATCGGGCTCGACAACTACAGGCGCCTGCTCGCAGACCAGGAGTTCTGGGACGTCACCATCCGCAGCGTCTGGCCTGGTCGCTGGTCGTGCTGCCGATGGAGCTCATCCTCGCGTTCGCGGCAGCCCTGCTGCTCAACGAACGCTTCCCTGGCCGCGGCCTGGTCCGTGCCCTGGTGCTCATCCCGTGGCTGGTGCCGCCGGTCGTCAACGGCTTCCTGTGGGGCTGGGTGCTCAACTGCGATGTCGGCGCCTTCAACGGCCTGCTCTACCAGTTCGGTCTCATCGGCGAGTACCAGTCGTGGATGCGTGAGCCCACCAGCCAGATGATCTGGGTCGCCATCGTGCAGACCTGGACGCGCTTCGCCTTCCCCATGATCATCCTGCTGGCCGGGCCTGCAGGGCATCCCCGACGAGCTCTACGACGCGGCCAAGGTGGATGGCGCCAACGTGCTGCGCCGGTTGCGCCACATCACCATCCCGAGCATGCGCGCCTCGATCGCGATCGTGCTGGTCATCGAGTTCATCGCCGCCTTCCAGATCTTCGATGTCGTCTGGACACTGACGTCGGGTGGCTCCACCGGAGGAGCCGTCAATCCGTTCACCAAGACCCTGATGGTGTTCAACTACGAACTCGTCTTCCGCGACCTGCGCATCGGCCTGGGTGCGGCCCTGTCGTACCTCATCCTGCTGATGTCACTGGGTGTGGGCTTGCTCTTCATCTTCCGGCTCTACAACCAGGGCGTCGAGGACAAGGGATGAGGACCAGCCGATGAAGCTCGACCGCCACCTGCTGAAGCTCGCCGGCATCTACGTCGGCTGCTTCGTGCTGCTCTTCTGGGCGCTGGCGCCGATCTACTGGCTGGTCGTCTCGTCCATCTCCAGTCGCGCCGACCTGTACGCCGCACCCAACAAGATCTGGTTCCCCTCCCCACCCACGTTCGAGCACTTCGAGACGCTGCTCTTCGGTGGCGGCGGCGTGTTCCGCGGTGCGGAGACGGCCGGTATCGGCCCGCTGCTCTGGAGCGGCCTGACCAACAGCCTCATCAGCAGCGTGTCGACCGCGCTCATCGTGACGCTGCTGTGCACCGGTGCCGGCTACGTCTTCGCACGGCTGAAGTTCCGTGGCAAGCAGGTCAGCTTCTTCTACATCATGTTGATGATGCCGCTGCCCATCTGGGTGGCACTCATCTCGCTGTTCTTCCTGATGTCACAACTCGACCTGATCGATACGCTGCCGGGCTGGTGCTCATCTTCGTGGCCTTCTCCATCCCGCTGGCGACCTGGCTGATGGCGACGTTCGTGCGCGACATCCCCATCGAGATCGAGGAGGCCGGCATCATCGATGGTGCCACTCGCTGGCAGATCCTGCGACGGCTCGTCATCCCGCTCGCGCGACCGGGCATGGTCGCGGTCTTCCTGGTGATCCTGCTGACGACCTGGAACGCCTTCCTCATCCCGCTGGTCTTCACCCGCACCGCCGACTCGCAGACGATGACGGTGGTGCTGACCCTGTTCATCGGCCAGTACGAAGTGGCCTGGGAGGCCATGGCCGCGGCTGCCGTGCTGACCATGCTGCCGCCGCTGCTGCTGGCCCTCTTCTTCCAGCGCTACCTCGTGCGCGGCATGACCCTTGGCGCGGTCAAGGGCTAGGAGATGACCATGGATGTGGACGCGCACTGCTCGGCGAGATGACGCCTCGAGGAGAAGGTCGGGCAGCTCTTCCTGCTGGCCTTCGAAGCCGAGAACATCGCGGCGGCCCGAGACGCTCTTCGAGCGCTACTTCGTGGGTGGCTCGTACCTCTCCAACGACAACCTGCCGCGACACCGCCGCGGCGGCCGCAGCGATGACTGCGCGCATCCAGGGCTTCGCCGCCACGGACACGGCTCGGCATCCCGGTCCTGCTGGGCGCCGACCAGGAGGGCGCCTGGTCGGTGATGTACCCGGGCTCGTGCCCGGGACCCGGGCAACATGGCCCTCGGCGCGACCGGCGATCCCGGCCACGCCCGGGCGATGTACGAGTCATCGGCGAGGAGTGCCGCGCCGTCGGGCTGCATGCCACGTTCGGGCCCTGCTGCCGACTGCAATACCAACCCCGCCAACGCCATCATCGGCACGCGCTCGTTCGGCGAGCCGGCCGAGCTGGTCGCGCGCATGACCGAGGCCGCCGTCGCCGGCGTCCTCGAGGCAGGCGCCATCGCCACGCTCAAGCACTACCCCGGGCACGGCGACACGACGCTCGACAGCCACCGCGGCCTACCCACGGTGGGGCGCAGTCGCGACGAGCTGTTCGAGACTCGACCTGCTGCCGTTCGCTCGGGGCGTGGCCGCGGGCGCACCGCTGGTGATGACCGCGCACATCCTCTTCCCGGCGCTCGACCCGGAACGCCCGGCCACGCTCTCGCCGGTCATCCTCGACGAGATCCTGCGCGGCGAGCTCGGCTTCGAGGGCGCGGTCATCTCCGATTCGCATGAACATGCGCTCGATGCGCGCGAACTACGACCCGGTCGATGCTGCGACCCAGGCCATCAACGCCGGCGTCGACATCGTGATGCTGGCCGAGGAGCACTACGACCACGACGAGCGACTACCTGGAGCGACAGGTCGCGCTCATCGAGGGCATCCGGGAGGCCGTGCGCGCCGGGCGCATCAGCGAAGCACGCCTGGACCAGGCCGTCGGCCGGGTGCTGGCGCCTCAAGGCAGCGCTCGCAGTCGACCGATGCCGACTCCCGCGGCGGTCGGCACGCGAGGCGCATCGGGCGGTCGAGCTGGCCGCCGCACGGGCGGCCGTCGCCATCCTGCGCGGCTCGACTCGACCTGCTTGCCCGCTCAGCGCCGGACGCGCCGCTCACGCTCGTCAACACCACCCGCCGTGAGGCCTACGACGATCCTCGGCTCGACGCGCGGCATCGGACCCAACCAGACCGATGCCGCCTTCGACCTCTTCGTCGAGGCCGTCCGCCGGCGAGCGCCCGGGGCACGCGTGGTCTCTGCCGAGGACGTGCTCGTGGGCGACGTCCCCGAACGGCGCAGGGCCCGCTCGTGGCGGTGACCGAGAACCACCCGCTTGCCGGGCGTCGACTTCGATACAGCGGCCGCGACCAGGTGCTGGACGACGCTCCAGGCCGGTGGCCACCGCGTGCTGGTGGTGGCGCTGCGTGACCCCTACGAGCTGAGCGACCTGCCGGACGTGGCCGACTACCTGTGTGCCTTCGGGCCGCGCTGGTGCTCCGCCGAGGCCGCGGCAGAGGTCGCTGTTCGGTGAGGCACGATGCCGCGGGTGCGTCGCCGGTGAGCGTGCCTGGCACCGGCATCGAGGCGCGGTGACCGAGCAGCCCTTCCGCGTGGCGATCGACAAGCTGCCGCAGCCGTCGGTCGCGCCTGGCCGAGGCCGTACGCGCGAGCGTTCCCGACGGTGGCGCCGGCCCTGGCGATCATCGTGTGGGCAGCAGGCGCACCCTGGTACCAGGCCGCCGCCGGCTGGATCGAGCCGGACACGGCGGAGCAGCCGGTCACCTCCGACCCGGCTTCGACCTGGCCTCGCTGACCAAGCTGTTCACCGCCACCGCGTTCCTGCGCCTGGTCAGCGACCGCAAGGTGGCCCTCGACGACGCCGGTCGTGGCGTCATCCCGGAGTTCGGCGCCGAGCGGCGCAGCGCGGCGTCGACGGCGGCCAGGAGCCGCTCTCCCGGCGCCGACTGCCGGCGCCTCGCGAGCGGACCGACTGGACCGTGGACCCGGCGGCGGTGACCTTCCGGCAGTTGCTCACCCACACCAGCGGCCTGGCACCGTGGCGGCTCGGTCCGTTGCCGCTGACCGACGGTGCTCGAAGCAGCGCGTCTGCGGCTATCGCCTTCGTCGCGCGGCCAGGCAGCCGAGTTCCACTACAGCGACCTCGGCTTCATGCTCCTGGGTGAGTCGGTGAGCCGGCTCTTCGGCGCGCCGCTGGCCGTGGCCATGCAGGCGCTGGTCCGCGATCGGCTGGGTCTCGATTCGGCTGACTACGAGCCCCGTTCGCGCCGGCGTGCCCGACGTCCGCATCGTGCCCACGAGCTTCGACCTCGACTGGCGGCGGCGCCGCTGCTGGGGTGAGGTGGAGGACGAGAACGCTGCCGGCCTGGGGGGCGTGGCCGGTCACGCCGGGCTCTTCGCCACCGCCGACGACGTGGCCCGCTTCGGGGTGGCCTGGCTCGCGACGCGACCCGCGCCTGCGTCTCGAGCTGCGCTCTGGTCAAGCCGCGACCAGCGACCAGACGATCGAGCATCGGGGCAGCGCGGGGGCTGGGCTGGCAGGTACAGCCGACCGACCACCTGGCGCCCTTCGGCGATCCGCGTATGGGCACACCGGCTTCACCGGCACCTCGCTGGCGGTCGACCCCGACCGCGACGTGGTCGTGGCCCTGCTGACCAACCGCGTCTACGCCGGACGCACCCACGAGGGCATCGAGACGCTGCGGCTCACCATCCACGCATCGTGGCCGAAGCGCATACGCTCCAGGAACATGACCGACCATCCCATCGTCGCCGAGCTACGCTCCGCCCTGCCCGACATGCGCCTGCTCACCGAGACCGCCGCGACGGAGCCCTACCGCCGCGATGAGACCGAGTTCGTGCCCTCCGGGCAGCCGCTCGCGGTGGTCTTCCCCGACCTCGACCGAGGACGTCAGCACCATCGTCCGCTCGGCCGCTGCTCATCGCGTCCCGCTGGTGGCCCGAGGCGGCGGCAGCGGGCTGTCGGGCGGCGCCAACGCCGTCGACGGCGGCATCGTGGTGGTGATGACCGCGATGGACCGCATCCTCGAGATCGATCCCGGCAACCTGGTCGTGGTGACGCAGGCCGGCGTCATCACCGCCGACCTGGAGCGAGCCGTCGAGGCGCAAGGGCTGCTGTATCCGCCTGACCCGGCCAGCCACGAGCTCAGCTGCATCGGCGGCAACATCGCCGAGAACGCGGGCGGCCTGCGCTGCGTCAAGTACGGCGTCACGCGTGACTACGTGCTGGGCCTGGAGGTCGTGCTGGCCGACGGTGAGGTCATCCGCACGGGTGGGCGCAACATCAAGGACGTGACCGGCTATGACCTCACCCGGCTGCTGGTCGGCTCGGAGGGCACGCTCGGCATCATCACCGAGGCCACGCTCCGGCTGCGCCCGCTGCCGGCGCCCAAGACGACGCTGCTGGCGTTCTTCCCAGGCGTTGGGCACGCGGGGGATGCGGTCAGCCGCATCACGACCGCCGGGGTCGTACCGGTAACGCTCGAGATGCTCGACCGCCACATCATCGACGCGGTGGAGTCGGCCCTCCACCTGGGCCTCGACCCGACGGCCGGTGCCATGCTGATGATCGAGTCCGACGCCGGCGGCGCGCTGGCGGAGCAGGAGCTGGACACTGCCGCGGCGGCGTGCGAAGCAGCCGGGGCCACGTCGATGGAGCGGGCCACCGACCCGGCCGAGGCGGACGCCATGCGCGAAGCCCGGCGCAAGGCCCACTGGGCGCTGGGGCAGATGGGACAGGCGCGCACCGAGGACGTCAGCGTGCCCCGCAGCCGCGCGGCAGCGCTGATCGCCGCCATCGAGCGCGTCTCACAGCGCCACGACATGGAGATCGGCGTCTTCGGCCATGCGGGCGACGGCAACTTCCACCCAGCGTACGTCACCGGCCACCACGACCCGCGGGCCGAGGAGCGCACGGACGCGGTACGCGCCGACCTCTACACGGAGGTGCTCGCACTCGGCGGCACCATCACCGGCGAGCACGGCGTGGGCCTGACCAAACGCGATTTCCTCGAGCAACAGGTCGGGCCGCGCGGCCTGGCGGTCATGCGTGCCATCAAGGACGCACTCGACCCGCTGGGCATCCTGAACCCGGGCAAGGTCTTCCCCGACTGACGCCTCGACGCCGACGACCTACGGCGTGACCATCCAGAGCTCGCGGCCGTGCTCGCCGTCGTTGGCGCTGAACAGCAGTGCCGCTCCTCGCCGGGCGAGGTCGCGCGGGAACGACGAGCCGGTGGGGTCGATGTCTGCCGCCTCGACCGTGCCCGCGGCGGTCCCATCACTGACCCACAGCTCGTGGTCGGTCAGAGCCCAGCCGGTGCCAGCATCCTCACCGGGACCGGCGGCGAACCAGAGCCGGCCGTCAAGTCCGATGCTCTCGAGCCTGTCGTCGTCCGACGTGAACCAGTCGGCGTTCCCACCGGTGACCAGCGCGGTGCCGGCGGCGGTCCCGTCGCTGACCCAGAGCTCGTCGCGCCAGGGTAGCGAGGCGGATGTGGTGGTCATCCAGATCCTGCCGGCTCGTGTCTGCATCCCGGGCAGCGGGCGAACGCGCGGCACGACCTTGCCGGTGCCGGCCTTGGTGCCGTCGCTGCGGTAGAGCCGCACGCCGCTGCCGGGCGCCTGGCCGTTGAAGTAGATGGCCTTGCCCAGGACGGCGAACTCGTCGAACGCGATGATGGTGCCGAGCTGCTTCGTGCCGGCCCACGTCCCATCGCTCCACCACAGGTACGGCGGCACCAGGCAGCCGGTGTCGCCGGGTCCGCAGCTGGGAGCATCGGGGCCGTAGAACATCCCCCAGAAGAAGAGGTGGCGACCAAAACGGGTCAGGCGAGAGGCGTCCAGCCACCGCGCCGAGATGCGCTTCGTCCCGGCGCTGCTGCCGTTCGTCTTCCACAGCGCCCCGTCGGCGTCGAAGTAGAGCTTGGAGCCCATGGCGGCCGAACCGATCAGGTCGATGCCCTTGAAGGTGCGGATCAGCCGCGTCGAGGCCGACGTGCCGTCGGTGCGCCAGAGGTCCTCGTAGAGGCGACTGAAGCAGGCGGTCCCACCGAGGCTGGTGATCTGGAACTCGCTCGAGCCCTTGGCACCGGGCACCAGGTCGCGCACCATGTGGGTGCCCTCGCGGGTCCCGTCGCTGACCCACAGCTCGCGGCCGTGCGTACCGTCGTCGGCACTGAAGTAGAGCAGCTTCCCCACCTTCGTCAGGGAGCGCGGAGTGGACCCGGCGTTGCCGGGGCGGATGTCGCGGACAAGGCGCGTGCCGGCCGTCGTGCCATCAGTGGCCCACAGCTCGCGGCCCTGCGTCCCGTCGGTGGCACTGAAGAAGGTGGTGGCGCCGACCGTGGTGAGCAGTTGCGGCCCGGAGCCGCCGGAGGGGTTGATGTCGGCGACCAGGGTCGCGGATGGCTCGGCGGTCACGGCCGCGGAGGGCAGGAGCAGAACCGCCGCGAGGATGATCGCGACGGCCCACGTAACGACGGCGCGCATGGCCAGTTTCTCCCCAGGGGCCCCGCGTTGACCCGTTCAGGGCTGCCATCGCGCAGGACCCGGCAGCGAGACGCTACGCCGTTCGCAGGCGGGAGCAATATGCCATTCGTCACCTGGATGGACCGTGACTGCGGCGGATGGATCAGGGCTGCAGACGCCCCAGGATCTGCAGCGAGAGTCGGGCCGCCTCGACGGGGTCGGAGTCAAGCACCTGGCGGTAGTAGTCCCACGATTCGAACTCGACGCTGAGGTAGCCGTCGTAGCCGATGTCATCGACCGCGGCGAAGAAGTCGGCCCAAAGCACGACCCCCTCCCCCAGCAGCGGGAAGATGAACGTCTCGCCGAACATCCCCGGTCGCCCGACCGCGTCCTTCAGGTGGAAGTGGCGGATGCGCGGGCCCAGCTGGCGCACCACCCAGGCCGGATCGTTGCCCACGAGCACGCCGTGAGAGGGATCGAGATTGATGCCGAGAGACGGTGAGTCGTAGTGGCGCAGCAGCTCCAGCGTGGTGTAGTAGTCGTGCACGAGGTGGCCGAAGACACCTTCGACCGTCAGCACGACACTGCAGTCCTGTGCCAGAGGCACGAGGACGTCGAAGGCTGCGCGAACCATGTCCCAGGCCGCCCCCTCGTTGAGGTCCCTGCCCAGGCGCGGCGCGGTGGGGTCCCACGGCGCGGGCCCGGTGAAGAGATTGGCCGGTGCCACGATCGACTGCGTGCCCATGTCGAGCTCGGCGAGCGCACGGACCGACGCCGCCGCCAGGTCGATGCGCGAGCGGCGTACGGCGGCGTCAGGATGGACGAAGTCGAGCTGCACGACCCACTCGCTGACGGCCAGCCCGGCGGCGTGGGTGCCGGCCAGGACGGTTCGGCGATCGTCATCGGTCCGAGTGCGCGGGTCGATGCGGGCGAAGGGCCAGGAGATCCGCCTGATAGCCCAGGGCGGCGAGCGAGTCGGCCACCTCCGCGGCAGGTCGGTCGGCGAAGTCGAGGGCGGCCAGGAACCCGTAGCGGCGCGTCAACCGAGCGCTCCCTCGAAGTCGGCCATCAGGATCCGCCGGCCAAGGTCGGCCGAGACATAGGCTGCGCGGATGACGCGCAGCGCCGCGCGGGCGTCGGACGGAGTGACCAGGAACGGGCGGTCGTGAGCGATGGCACCGAGCGCGTGGGCCAGGCCTCGCCTGACCGACCACGGCCACCACTCGGGGTCGTGCTCCACGTGCTGCGGGACCCGCTCGCCATCGTCCCAGACCTCCATCGGGTCGCCGGCTTCGAGGCGAACGTGGATGGCCCCGGTCTCGCCCCAGATCGAGCGCGTCTCGCTCCAGGGCTGACCACCAGAGGCGTAGCCCACGGCGAGGGAAGCCGTCAGGTGCGGGTACTCGAGGATCAACACGGCGGTATCGTCGGCCTTGGCGGGCGACTCGATGACGTGGCGGGCGAGATGACACTGGAGCGCCGTCGGCACGCCGAACCAATGGAGCGCCAGGTCGACGATGTGCGTGCCGCTGTCCGCGAGGGCGCCTCCGCCGGCGCGATCCCAGGTGCCCTTCCAGTGGCCGGGGAGTCCCATGCGAGGACGTTCGTCACCCGCGACGGTGAGCGTGGCCAGGGAGACACGGTCGAGGAAGCCGTCGTCGAGCAGGTCCTTGGTGCGCTGATGACAGGGCAGGAAGCGCTGGTTGAGAGCGACGTAGAAGCGCCGGCCAGCCTCGTGCGCCGCCGCGATCATCTCATCGGCCTCGACGAGGGTGTTGGCGATGGGCTTGTCGGCGATGACGTGCTTGCCGGCAGCGAGGGCCTCCAGGACGACGGGGTGATGGAGGTCATGCGGAAGGCAGACGTCGACGACGTCGATGCTGGCGTCGTCGAGGAGGACGCGGTAATCGGCTTCGGTGCGCGCGGTATGGTACTCACGGGCGATGTGGTCGAGCTGGCGAGGGTCGCTGTCGGCGACCGAGACGCGGTCCACGTCGACGTGCGTCAGCATCTCCTCGACATGGACGGCCCCGGCGAACCCGCCGCCGATGATCCCGACGTGAAGCCCCATCGTCGCTCCTCCTGGTGCCCCGAAGCGTTCGCGACCAGCGTACGCCTCCGCCGACGTCACGTGAACGCGGGTGCGGCCTGATCACGCCCATGTGGCCGATCCGGTGCGCGCTCGTCGAGGCGTTGCGTTGGGAACTGGCATAGGGAGTACGCTGAGCCGCTCGCCGGGGGTCGGGGGGCGAACAGAGGTCCCACCCATGCCCAAGCTCACCATCGATGCGCTGCGTGACCGCGTCAGCGGTCACGTCATCACCGCCTCGGACGATGGCTATGACGCCGCCCGCGCCGTCTACAACGCCATGATCGATCGGCGACCGGCCGTGATCGTCTCAGCCATGGATACGGCTGACGTAGCAGCCGCAGTCGACTATGCCCGCGAGAACGCGCTGCCACTGGCCGTGCGAGGAGGCGGCCACAGTGTGCCGGGCTTCGGAACCATCGACGATGGTGTCGTCGCCGATCTCTCCGGGATGCGAGCCGTCAGCGTGGATCCGGGGAAGCGCACTGCGCGGGCGGAGGGCGGCGCCACATGGGGCGACTTCAACGCCGCCACCCACGAGCACAGCCTCGCGACGACCGGAGGCATCATCTCCACCACGGGCGTGGCTGGACTGACGCTCGGTGGCGGTATCGGCTACCTCACGCGAGGCCACGGGCTGGCCTGTGACAATCTCATCGGAGCGGAGGTCGTGACCGCCGATGGGCGGACGGTCGTAGCCAACGCCGACGAGAATGCCGACCTGCTGTGGGCGCTCAAGGGCGGTTCGGGCAACTTCGGGGTAGCGACCGCACTCGAGTTCCAGCTTCATCCACTCGCCGACATCTACGGCGGCCCGATGTTCTTCGAGCTGGAGCACGCCGGCGACATCCTGCGCTGGTACCGCGACTTCATCGCCGACGCGCCTGAGCAGTTCGGCGGCTTCCCGTCCTTCCAGATCGCACCGCCGCTGCCGTTCATCCCTGAAGACCGGCACGGTGACCCGATGGCCATGTTCGTGTCCTGCTGGGCTGGGCCCCTCGATGAGGGTGAAGCGATCGTCAACAAGATCAAGGACGTTGCGCCGGTGGTGGCCGAGCACGTCGGACCGATGCCATACCCCGCGCTAAACAGCGCCTTCGACGGGCTCTTGCCGGCCGGGCTGCAGCACTACTGGAAGGCCAACTTCGTGCGGGAGCTGACCGACGACGCCATCGCCGCGCACCTGGAGCACGGCCCGAAGGTGCCCGTGGTGAACTCGACGATTTACATCTATCCCATCAACGGTGCAGCGAAGCGCTTCGGCCCCGACGATGCGGCGTTCGGTCATCGCGATGCCAACTTCGCTACGGTCATCGCCGGCATGTGGCCCGATCCCGCCGACAACGAGGCCAACATCGCCTGGGTCAAGGACTACTACGCCGCCACGGCACCACACTCCGAGGAAGGCGCCTACGTCAACTTCGCGGCCTCGGATGACCAGGATCGCGTCCGAGCCAACTACGGCTCCAACTACGAGCGACTGGTCGAGGTCAAGCGCCGCTACGATCCGGACAACCTGTTCCGCCACAACCAGAACATCCGGCCCGAGTAGCCTCGGGTCGTTCGACGGCCCGACCGATGACGCGGTCCACGAGCATGTCGTCTCCCGACGCGCGGCGCTGGCGACAGCTTGGCATCATCGGCCTGGCGGAGCTGCTGGCCATGTCCCCATGGCTGGGGGCCTCCGCGGTCGCACCCAACCTCGTGGCATCGTGGCGGCTCGGTGGGCTGGACCTGCCGATGCTGACGGTCGCGGTGCAGCTGGGGTTCGTGGTCGGGGCGCTGCTGCTCGCCGTGACCGGTGCCGCCGACGCACTCTCGCCCAGGCGACTCTTCTTCCTGGGAGCGCTGCTGGCCGCGGTCGCCAACCTCGGATTCGCCATGGCCGGCGACTTCGTCGGCGCGCTCCCGTTCCGCGCCCTCACCGGTTTCGCACTGGCGGCGGTCTATCCCGTGGGTATGAAGATCATCGTGGGCTGGTTCCAGCGCGACCGCGGACTGGCGATGGGCACGCTGATCGGCGCCTTGACCGTCGGCTCCGCGCTGCCGTACCTGTTCCGCGCGGCCGGCGCCATGGCCACGCTCGACTGGCGACTGGTCGTGGCCGCTTCCAGCGGCTCGGCCGTGGTCGGCGGCGTGCTCGTCCTGCTGGCAGCACGTGATGGACCCTACGACCAGCGCGCGCCCACGCTCAGTCTCGAATTGGCGCGGCGGGCCCTTGGCGACCCGGCCGTCCGGCTGGCCAACCTCGGCTACCTCGGTCACATGTGGGAGCTCTACGCGATGTGGACCTGGATCCCCGTCTTCCTGTTGGCCAGCTTCACGGCCGCAGGCGCTCGTGATCCGGCCGTCGCGAGCCTGGCTGCCTTCGTGGTCGTCGCGATCGGCGGGCTCGGCTGCATCGCGGCGGGGCTCCTGGCCGACCGCGTGGGGCGTACCACGTTGACGATCGCGGCCATGGCCGTCAGCGGCTCGGCGGCCATCGTCACCGCGCTCCTCTTCGGGGCGGACCCGCTGCTGACGACGATCGTCGCGGTCGTCTGGGGCCTGACGGTCGTGGCTGACTCTGCACAATTCTCGGCGGCGGTCACGGAGCTGACACCGGCGGGCACGACGGGGACGGCGCTGACCCTCCAGACGGCGGCCGGGTTCACGCTCACCGGCGTGACGATCGTGCTCGTCGGCTCCCTGAGTACGCCGGGTGACGACGCCTGGCGCATCGCATTCGGTTTGCTGGCGATCGGACCCGCGGTCGGCATCGTCGCCATGTGGCGGCTCCGTCGAAGACCTGAGTCGGTGCGGATGGCTGCCGGTCGTCGCTAGCGAGGAGCAAGCTGACGGTTCCCGCTAGACTATCGCTCGACGCCGACATAGCTCAGTGGTAGAGCAGCTGTTTCGTAAACAGCAGGTCCTCGGTTCAAATCCGAGTGTCGGCTCCACTCCCCCACGCGCGACATCGCCCGTTTCGGGCTTCTCGGCGGCCCTTCGCAGCAGCTTGACCCCTGCGGTAACCCCTGATTGATCGGCTTCGCTCGCGGAGCCTCTCTGGACGGCAGACGTCAGCGCGGAACACGTGGCCAGCCAGGAGTTCCGACCGGTCGGCGGTGCCGATGAGCTGGAACGTGCTGACCGACGCAAGGCTGATGGTTCCCGCTGAAGCCCTCGATCCGGGCAGACGAGAGGGCGATCGGCGAATGCGGAAGGCCCCCGGGGTGGGGTGCTGTTAACAGGAAGAGGCGCGACCGGTCTGAACTTGGCCCGCTGTCGTACCGTGGTTATACTATCGGTATGAAGACGGCGATCTCGGTGCCCGATGATGTGTTCGAACGAGCTGAGCGATTGGCCAAACAGACCGGCCGAAGCAGAAGCGAGCTATTCAGCTCAGCCATGGCGCAATACCTTGCCAGCCACGACCCTGAGAGCGTCACCGAGGCCATCGATCGCGTCGTCGCCACGCTCGATCAGCCGGTGGATGACTTCCCGACCGAGGTCGCCCGTCGCACGCTTGCCGACGTGGAGTGGTAATCGCCCAAGGCGAGATCTGGTGGGCGGACCTTGATGACCCGAGTGGCTCCGGGCCAGGCTTCCGGCGGCCTGTGGTCATCGTTCAGGGCGAACCATTCAACATAAGTGCCATCGCGACCGTGGTCTGTGTCCCGTTGACCACGAACCTGCGCTGGGCGGATGCACCCGGCAACGTGCTCCTTGGCTCCAGGATCACCGGACTGCCGAGCGACTCGGTCGCCAACGTCTCGCAAGTCATCACGCTCGACCGATCGCTCCTGACCGAGTGGGTCGGCAGGTTGGATGCATCGCGGCTAGGCCTGGTACTGGCTGGGATCGACGTGGTGCTCGGTCGCTAGCGTTCGGCCGCCCGATCCTGGACCTCAGAGCAACAGTGCGGCCCGACCCCTCCGCTCACCTCCGACCAACGCGTTGATCTCACGCGGTACACCATCGAGGGCCGGCAGGACCTAGTCGGCCAGACGACCGTCGGGCTCGTAGCGCCCGTACTCGTGCGCGGCCTCCACGAAGGCGTGCAGGTTGTCCATCGGCGTCTCCGGTGGAAGCGCGCAGCCAGGACCGATGATGAGGCCACCACCCGGTGCGAGGACCTCGAGCTCGGCACGCACCGCCGCACGTCACGACTTCGGGGCTGGCGCGAGCGATGACCTCCGATGGATCGATCACGCCCAGCACGGTCGTGCGCCCTGCCGTGGCCCCCTTGATGGCGCGCAGGTCGCACTTGTAGTCGAGCTCCAGGACGGCGGCGCCGGTGTCGACCATCTCGCTCGAGATGCGCGTGGCATCGCCGCAGATGTGATAGGCCAACCGGATGTCGTCAGCGGCCAGGCGCTCGACGAGGCGCCTGTCGGCCGCCCACGCCCACTCGCGATAGACGGCGGGCGAGCAGACGTCGGGTCCCGCGATCGACTCGCCGATCGAGGTCATGTGCGCACCCTGCTCCATCTGGGCGACGGCGTAGCGGTAGACGACCTCCTCACTGAAGGCGAGCAGGCGCGCCAGCTTCTCCTCGTTGCCCGGCAGGGCGATCGCGACGAGGAACTCCTCGATCCCGACGATCATCGAGGCCAACGAGAAGGGGCCCTGGTCGGCCCGGCCGATGATGAAGGCCTCCCGGCCGATCTCCTCGACCACGCGACGCGTGGCCTTGAGGTTCTCGGCCAGGGGCGCGGTCGCGTAGGGATCGGGCAGCACCAGCTTGTCGACCTCGTCAAGACCCTCGATGGCGGGCACGAACGAGACCGGTGCGGTGTCCTCCATGTACTCGACACCGACGCCGCAGGCCTGTGCCAGTGCAGCCGTGCCGTTCTCGACCAGGACCACGTCCTGCCCGAACTCCCGCCAGTTGGCGATCTGGCCTTCGGCCATGGCCTCGCCGCTACGGAAGTACTCGGGGAACGGTGCACCCGAGCGCTGGGCTGCCACCATGAAGTCGTGGAAGTCCACCGGCACCCGGTCGGGGATGCCACCCTGCAGCACCGTCTCGACCCGCTCGATCGCGTTCATCGTCTTCATGCATACCCCTCAGTAGACGCCGAACTCATCGGCTGCGTCGAAGAGCGCGAGGATGTTCGCCGGCGGCACGTCGGCCTGGATGTTGTGGCCGGCCGCGAAGACGAAGCCGCCGCCGGGCATGAACACGTCGAACAGCTCGCGCGCGGCCTGGCGGACCTGCTCGGGCGTGCCGAAGGGCAGCGTGTCCTGCTGGTCGAAGCCGCCCCAGAAGGTGATGTCGGCCCCGAACTCGCGCTTGAGCATGGCCCGGTCGCCCATGCCCTCTGCCGCCGGCTGCACCGGGTGTACCGCATCCACGCCACCCTCGATGAGCAGTGGGATCATGGGCACGATGCTGCCGCAGGAGTGGTAGAAGATCTTGGCCTCGGTGCGCGACGTGGATGAAGTCCCACAGCTGACGATAGCGCGGCCAGATGATCCGGCGATAGACCTCGGGGTTGATCATCGGCGCGCGCTGCGTGCCCAGGTCGGAGCCCGTGTTGATGAAGGTTGCATATGAACCGACACGGTCGAGCACCTCACCGACGAGCGCCTTCTGGTACTCGAGCATGGCGTCGAGCTGGGCCTCTGCCAGCTTGCGGTTCGTCATCAGGTCCTGGCAGGAAGTCGACGTATCCCCGCAGGTACCAGCTGAACTCGAAGAGCGAGGCGATGATGTTGACGCCGAGCGCCTTGTCCGCGTCGCGGATGGCCTTGCCGGCCTCCTCCAGCCCGGCATAGCGCGCCGGGTCGTGCGGGTCGGGCCAGGGGTAGCGGGCCAGCTCCTCGACGGTCCTCGCCTCGCTCAAGGGGTGGCCGATGAAGTCGTAGTAGAGCAGGTGCCCGTCGGGTCGGATGGCGGCCTGACGCACGATGCCGAACTCGTCACGGTAGGTGTCCTCGGTCAGTTCGACGTCCTGCCAGTCGCGCGACGCGCGCAGGTAGAGGTAGCGGGAGTCGACGTGCAGCCGCTCGAGGACGGCGGGATGTGGGATGGCCAGCTGCTGCACGCGATCGGCGATCTCGTCGGGCTCCGTCGATACCGAGATGCGCCTTGAGGGTCGCGCTGGCGCCGGTGCTGATGCCGGTAACCATGCCGCCGAGGTCGATCGGAACCCGTCGGGCTCCCGGTGGTCGATAGCCGTCCTGAACCTCTCGTGTGGATGCATCGCTCTCCCCCTCTCACTGGCAGAGTCAGGTCCGTCGGGCGTCGTCATCCTGTCCTCCTAGTGGCTTTCGTGAGTCTTGCCGGCTGTTGCGGGTGCCGGGGTATGAGCGAACGAGAAGGCGCTCGCAGGGTTCGTCCTGAAGACTGCGGAGCGAACGTCGGCTGACAGTCCACGCTCGTTCATGAGTCTTGAGAACTCACCGAGCAGATATGACAGGCCCGGGCCGCCGCCGTAGGAGGTCCACTGGCTCCTCCGAGCGTGGTCGTGCCCCATGACCACGTGGTCGATGTTCCCGTCCAGGGCTAGCCACTCGAGTAGCTGCAGGGTGCCATTGGCCCGATCGCCCCACCGCGATGCCTGGTCGTACTCGACCGATGCACCCGTGGCGATGATGTCGTGGTGGTAGCCACGGTCGACCAGCTTGTCGACATGTGACACGACGACGCGGCTGGGGTCTGCGCCACGATCGGCCAGGAAGCGCACCTGCTCAGGGGCCCGCAGGCCTTGTTCGCAGTGGCTGAGGATCGGGGCGCCGGTCTGGACCTGCGCGATGGCAGCGGCTTCGAACACCCGCCGATCCCGCTCGTTGGGGAAGTCGTGCCAACCGCCGACCTTGATGACACCGGCGCGGTGCTCGGAACGGTCGATGGAAGGACCACCGAGGTCCATCACGTCGATCCCCTCCTCGATCTCGGCCACGAACAGCGCAGCGATCCGCTCCGCATCGAGCCGCCAGCTCCAGTGCCGATCGTGGTAGTAGCGCTGCGTGTGCAATCCGGTCGCGGCGACGACGTTCAAGCCGCTCTCGCGGCTCACAGCTGCGAGCATGCCAACATCGCGGCCGCAATCCGACGGCATCGCGTCGACGACGGTCCGGAGTCCGAGGGCCTGAGCGGACGCGACCTCCTCCACGGCCCTGTCGACGCTGTCGAGGAGGATGTCGGGGTAGATCTCGACCGGGCGCCCGCCGGCGATGACGAGGTGCTCATGCGCGTAGGTGCACCCGAGCTCGGATGCATCGATGTCCCCGAGCACCGTACGGACGAAGCCCACGCCTAGGCTCTCACGCCCACACGTGCCGGGACCTCAAGACCATCGAGCTCGTCGAGGGCCTCGACGAATCCCGGGCCGCGACAGATCCTCGATCCAGCCCGACAGCCGATGGCGGCTGCCTCCACCGGATCGATCCCGGCGGCCAAGGCGGTCGCGAAGGCCGCGTTGAAGGAGTCGCCGGCGCCCGAAGTGTCGACCATCTGTTCCTCGGGAACAGGCGCGGCCGGGACACGCTGCGCCGACTCGGCGGTCGCGACCAGTGCCCCGTCCGGGCCGAGCGTGATCACCACCCCGTGAGCGCCAAGAGCGAGCAGGGCCGCGGCGCGGTCCTCCGCAGAGCCGCACGCTCCACACATGGCAGCCGCCTCAGTCTCGTTGGGTGTGACCCAGTCGGCGAGCGGCAGCAGTTCGGCCGCAGTCTCGGCGGGTGGGGCCGGCGCAGGGTTCAGCACGGTCGCGACCCCATGAGCCCGGGCGATGCGCAGTGCCTCAGACGCCGCCTCGAGCGAGATCTCGAGGCTGACCACGCAGACGTCGGCACCCTCGATGGCCCCGGCATGCTCACGAACGTCGGCGGCTGACAGCTTGGCGAGTGCGCCTGGTGCGAGGGTGATGTAGTTCTCGCCGCTCTCGTCGACCATCACGGCACCGACCATCGAGTGCTCGCCCGTGAACTCGACCAGGCTCCGGATGTCGACGCCGTATCGTGTCAGCGGCGCTCGCACCAATGGAGCGAACTCGTCACGGCCGATGGCGCTGATGATGGCTGCGTCGGCACCGAAGATGGCGGCACCGATGGCCTGGTTGGATGCCTTGCCGCCGTTGACCGTGCTGACGCTGTGGGCGAAGGCGGTCTCTCCGGCCGCAGCCGGTCGCTCCACGTCGAACCTGACGCCCAGACCGACACCACCGACGGCGACGAGCCGTACGGGCGCTTGTCCATCAGCGCATCGTCCTTCCGCCGTCGACGTTCAGCAGCTGGCCCGTCATGTATGCCGCATCGTCCGAGACCACGAAAGCGACGGTGCCGACGATGTCCTCCGGCGTGGCCAAGCGCTTGATGGCCTGATTGGTCGCGCGAGGCCTCGGTTTCGGCTCGGGAGAACGTGCCCTCATCGAACCACTTCTGGAACCCGTCGGTGAGCGTTCGTCCCGTCGTGACCGCGTTGACCGTGATGCCGTCGTCACCGACCGCGCGAGCCAGCGAGCGGGTCAGGCCGACGATCCCAGCCTTGGCTGCCGCGTAGTGCATGAGTTCGGCTTGCCCGTGGAGTGCGGTCGCGCTCGAGAGCGAGACGATCCGACCCCACCCGCGCTCGCGCATGTGCGGGTACACCGCCTTCGACACGAGGAAGCAGCCCTTGAGGTCGACGGCCAGCACGCGGTCCCAGTCGGCGGAGGTGATGTCGGTCCAGTCCTGCCAAGGGAAGATCGCGGCGTTGTTGATGGCGATATCGACGGACCCGAACGCATCGACCGTCTGCGCACCATCTCAGCGACCTGCTCCTCGTCCGACACGTCCGCCCGGATGGCGATGCGCCCTGGCACCGACGGCTTCGATCTCGGCCACCGATGCGGCGGCGCCATCGGCGTCCCCGAGGTAGTTGACCGCGACGGAGGCGCCCTCCTGGGCCAGCCGTAGCGCGATGGCGCGCCCGATCCCCTTGGAAGCGCCCGTGACCAGCGCGACGCGGCCTTCCTGGCGCTTGCAGTCGATGGTCATGGACGCTGCCCCCACACGCGTCGCCGGTACTCGGCGAGCGACTGCTCGTAGCGCGCCTTGCTGCGCTCGTGCCCGGCAAGGTGCGGGCTAGCGAACACGACTGGCGGCTGGCCGCGCTCAGACAGAGCCATCGCGGTGCCGCTGGTGATCTCGTGCATCACCGCGAGGTTCAGGATGGAGGCGCAGGCCGAGACCTTCTCCTCGATGCCGGGCACTGTGACGAGGGCATCGCCAACCGGCACACCGTTGTCGATGGCGACGTCCGCGACGTCCGCGAGTCGCCGTGCTCCGCCACGCTCGGCCGACGTCTGTTCCGAGTATTCAAGACTCGTGACCCCGATGACCTTGATGCCCGCGGCGTGGGCGGCATCCACGTAGTCCATGATGATGGCCTCGACGCCGGAGCTGGAGAAGACGATGGTGGCGTCGCCAGGACGGGCAGCGAGCTCGTTGAAGATGACTGTGCCGTAGCCGGGCGCACGCTCGAGGAAGAGCGCCTGCGCGAGGCCGTTGGGGCCTACGACATCGTGGAAGAAGGTGACGGCGAGCTCAACGACAGGACGGAAGCCCGCCACCGCACCGATGCGGGGATATGCCTCCTCGGCCATCATCCGTGAGTGGCCGGCCCCGAAGACGTGCACGACCCCATCTCCTCCGATGGCGTCCGCGCACAGAGTGGCAGCCTTCTCGATGGCCCCTGATTGCGAACGGATCTGCTCGAGCCTGGGAATAAGCTGATCAAGGTACTGGCCGGTGCTCACGGTTGCTCCTTCGGGTCGATGCTGTTGATCACGGCGTAGGGGTCGCCGACATCAGCGCCGTCGCTGGCGAGGCGTCGTCGAAGCCTGGACGCCGTCGATGGCGGTCACGTCCACGCCAGCCTCGATCGCGAGGCTGGCCGCGGTTCCGGCGGCCTGGCCCATGGCCATGCAGGTACCCATCGATCGGGCCGAGGCGTGTGCGGCGTGTGTGGCGGACAAGGCATCGGCCAGCGACGACGACGCCCCTGAGCCGCTCCGGGACGAGGCAGCGCCAGGGCAGGCCGTAGGTGCCCGATCCACCGACGTGGACCCAGCGTGTCTCCACCCCGGCGAGGTCCTCGATCGGCGCCCCGCATCGGGCGATCTGGTCGTCGAACGTCGCGCCCGACAGGACGTCCTCCTCGGTCAGGACATAGTGGCCGCGAACGCGTCGCGTCTCGCGCACGCCAGCCATCGCGCCGACGGCGACCAACTCAGCCCGCTCGAAGCCAGGCATGTAGTCACGGAGGAAGCGCGCCCACTCGTCAACCTGTTCGAGCCCTTCCATCTCGACCCGTCCAGGCTCCATGGGGTCATCGAGGTCGGGGGCATCGACTCGAGTCGTAGCCATCAGGGCGACGCCCTCCGCACCAGAGCGGTGCAAGCTGCCGCTGTTTCCACGTAGGTCATAGCCTTGCTCGCGCGCGTGACTGACCAGCTCACGGAAGCGCGGACGTCCGAGTTCCTTGAAGACGGGTACGTCGACCGGGGCCATCCTGAAGGTGACGGTCGCGGGCTGGACAAGGTCGCTGTCGACGAGCATCTCGCCGCCGGCGCCGGCTACGACGTCCGCGTCGCCCGAGGCGTCGACGAAGGCCTCAGCGTGCACCTCGACCAACCCCGCGCGCGTCGCGACCGTCAGCGCGGCGACCTGATCGTCATCGGACGTGCGAACTCCACTGACGAGCGCGTGGAGCATCACCTCGATGCCATGCTCGCGAAGCAACTCCGCCCACACGATCTTCAGTGTCTCGGGGTCATACGTGTACCCAAGTCCGGAGCCGAAGCTGTTGGGCCGCTCGATGACCTTGCCTCGGGTGCGCAGTCGTTCGACCGGCAGGTCGGGCAGACCGGACACGACCTTGCGGCCTTCCTCCCCGGCCGTGAAGAACGCGTAGAACGTGTCGAGGACTGCCGTGCTCGTGCCGCCGGGAAACCCGAGGCGATCGATGAACAGGACACGCCTCCCAGCGCGCGCAGCAGCGAGTGCCGCGATGCAGCCTGCGGAACCGGCGCCAACGACCACGACCTCGGCGTGCATCAGGTCAGCCGTCCTCGAGCTGCGCGATCGCGCCGCGGACCCGTTCCATCTCGTCCTCGTCGGGGAGGCGCAGCGGCTCGCGAGGCATGCCGCCAGGCAAGCCACGCATCGTCACGCCAGCATGGAGCGCGCCGATGATCGGGACCCGCAACCCGGCGCTGGCACGATCGATGCGGAGTTGCGCGTCCTGGACCGTGGCCAAGTCCCCGTCGCTCATCGCGCGTTGCAGGCGAACGAAGAGCTCGGGCACGACGTTGGTCAGCGTCGAGATCGCGCCACGTGCGCCCATCGCGAGTGCGGCGGTGTTCAGTCCGGAGTTGGCCATCCACACTGGCACCCCAGCGTCGATGAGCGCGTGGAGGTCCTTCACGCTCGTGGTGGCTTGCTTGACACCCGCGATGACCCCATCGCGGTGTAGCTCGGCTGCTTGCTCGGGCCGCAGGTCGTAGCCGGTCGCCGACGGGTTGTTGTAGGCCAGCAGGGGTGTTTCGCCGGCCGCGTCCGAGAGGCGCCGGTAGTAGCGACGCACAGAGATGAAGTCCGGCTGATAGTACGTCGGCGGGACTGCAGCCACCGCAGGGGCTCCTGCCTCGACCGCCTCGGACGCAAGCTCGACGGCCACGTCGGTGGGCATCGCACCGACATGGACGATGACGAAGAGCCGATCGCCTGCCGCGTCCAGGATCGTGCGCGCGACATCTCGTCGCTCGGATCGATCGAGGAGTGGGCCTGCCCCGGCGGTACCGAGGACGAAGAGCCCAGCAACGCCCGTCCCGGCCTGGAACTCGACGAGTGTCCTGATGGCCTCCAGGTCGACCGATCCGTCGTCCTGGCAAGGGGTCAGGAGAGCGGTGTAGACACCACCTGGGACCGTCGTCATACCGCTACCTCGTCAAGTCGTACTGCCCTGCGCTCTGCGGCAGAGCGGTACGCGGCTTCGACGAGCCGCAGGGTGTTGAGGTTGTCGCGCCCCGAGATGCTGGGCTCGTCGCCGGTCTCGATGCTCCTGAAGAGCTCCCCCATCGTGCCCGCGAAGGCATCCGGGAACCACTTCCGGGAGAAGGCCGGTCGAACCCAGCTATCGGGACGATCGCTCGTCGTGTATTCGAGCGTGGAGTACCCGCCCGTGGGCCAACCGATGTCGCCGCGTGCGATGGCCTCGAGGCCCTCGATGCGGTAGTCGACCGACCAGTCGCGCGTCCACGGGAAGCCATCGTCGAACCCGACCGCCAGCAGGCCGGACTCGTATCGAAGTGCGTAGAGCGCGATGCTGTCGCCCGGCCATGGTTGACCGGGATACGTGCTGGTCACGGCCGTGACCTCGACCGGATCGCCGAACAGGAACCGGAACTGGTCGATGTGATGGATGGACATGCCCAGCATCATCAGCCGCGGATAGTGCTCGGCATCCTCCCAGAAGGCTCTGCCACGGCTGGCGTGTCCGCAGCTCGAACGAGGCTGTCACCAGCTGTCCGAAGACGCCGCGCTTGATGAGCTCACGACAGGCACGGATGGCTGGATCCCAGCGCCCGTTCTGATTGACAGCGAGCTTGAGCCCGGACTGCTCGGCGGCCTCGACGATGGCCTTTGCGTCCTCGAGGGTCGTGGCCATCGGCTTCTGGATCATGACGTGCTTGCCAGCCGCGAAGGCCGCCTCGGCGACGTCGCGGTGCAGATGCGGCGGCAGCGAGATGTCGACGACCTCGACCGCATCGTCGGCGATGACGTCACCGAAGTCGTCCGACGCCGCGGGGATGTCGAACTCGTCGGCAGCTGCCTGCGCGGTCTCCATGGTCCGCGAGGCGATGCGCACCACATCCCAGCCCATGGACGTGTAGGCCGGCAGGTGTGAAGCGCGGACGATACCGCCCGCGCCGATCACACCGATCCGGTACGACGTGGACCCCAACTCAGGGGCGAGGTCCAGTTCGGCCGGGTCGATCACAGCACCACCGTCCGACCTTCACGTGCGGCCTCGTAGAGGGCCGCGATCGTCTCGGTGATGTCCAGGGCGTGGCTTGCCGGGATCTCCGGTGCTCCGCCCTGCCTGACGTCGTGCACGAACCGCTCCAGCTCGGCGCGGAAGAACGCGCGGTGCTGGACGGCGTGCCAGACGTGCTTGGCCTCATGGTCGAGCCACGAGACGTTGAACTCGGTCTCCCTGTGCCGGGTCCAGCCGGCGGTCATGCCGCCGCTGGCCTCCTTCAGGAAGACGTCCAGGCGCTCAGGAAGTGGTCCGGCATAGGCCGTGCCCGCTTCACCGAAGAGCGCCAGCTCCCAGGTCTCCAGCCAGTCGTTGGCCTCCCAGCCGACGAGACTGCAGGTCGCCACGAGGTCATCCCACTCGAGGGTGCAGACGGCTGCATCCTCGTAGCGATGCCCGTGCTGCTGGGTGTACTCGTCCCACTTGGGGACCATCGCGCCGACCCTGTTCGGCCTGCCCAGCAGGTCGATGATGAGGTCGAACATGTGGCACCCGTCCTCGAACAGGACGCCACCGATGTCGTTCTCGAGGTTGAACCATGGGGTCACCGCGTCCGGTGCAGGCACCGAGACGTGGAATCGCCCCACGGTCGTCCGGCCCAGCAGGCCGGACCGATGGATCTCCTTGAGCCTGGCGTAGGCCGTGGACTGCCGAATCATGTAGCCGACGGTCAGATACCCCCCGGTGCGGTCCACGGCCTCGACGATGCGCCGCATGTTGGCGACATCGTTCGACCCCGGCTTCTCCAGAAGCACCTTCTTGCCGGCTTCGAGAGCCATGATGGCCACGTCGGCCATGCGATGCGTCCAGGACTCGACGATGACCGCATCTACGCGGTCATCGTCGAGCAGCTCCTCGGCCGTCGCACAGTTGGTCACCCCGTAGCGCTCCGCGAACACGGACGCATTCGAGGCATCCTCCGGCTCCCACACGCCGATGAGCTCGACGTCATCCATCTCGGAGAGGATGTCCGCTCGCGTATAGACGTGGGGATGCGTGACCTCGAGGAAGCCGATGCCGATTCCCATGGTCAGGCTCCGCACTCCGCCACGAGCGGACGCAGCCGTCGACTCTGCGGTCGGGATCCACGGAGAGGCCTCGTCGAGATTCTCAGCGGTCACGAGCATCACCGGCGTGTTGCAGAGCTTGGGATCAGCTACGGTTCCGTCGTTGATGGTGGCCACCAGACGCGCCAGCGCCATCTGGGCCTCCTGCGCGGGCGACCATCCGACGGTCGCGGCGATCTCGCCGGTCTCGACGGCACCGAGGCCGTCGGGTGAACCGTTCTGGGACACGATGGTGACCTGCGCATCGGCTGCCTTGATGGCCTGGATCGCACCGAGCGCCATGTCTTCGTTCTGAACGAACGCGCCGGCCAGATCCGGGTGGGCGGTCAGCAGGTCCTGCATCGCGGTGAGACGCACTGTCTCGCGCCCAATCACCGGCCGGTTCGCCGACGATCTCCAGATCAGGGTTCGCCGCGAGGGCCTCCTTGAACGAGGCGGTATACGCTTCGGCGTCGCCGCGACCAAGTGCGCCCTGGATGATCGCGACCTTCCCGGACGGGACGTTGGCGGCGAGCCACTCACCAGCCATCGCGCCGGTCTGGTTGATGTCGGCCTGGACGAAGACCGCACCCATGTCCTCGAGCTCCGGGGCGTAGCCGTAGAGCACCGCGACCGGGATGCCGGCCTCGTTGGCCTTGGTCAGCGCCGCCTCCTCGGACGCGCGAGCGACCGAGAACAGCACGATGCCATCGACGCCCTTGGTGATGGCGTCCTCGACGTTGGCGATCTCCTGCTCGGCGGAGAGATCCGAGTTCAGCACGGACAGCTCGACGCCGAGCGACGTCGGCCGCCATCTTGGCGCCCTCGACCCCCCGCTCGTAGTAAGGGAATGGGCCTGTCTGGATGAAGGCGATCTCGGGCGCGTCCCCAGCGTCGTCCTGAGCGACTGCCGCTGGGGCACCGATCGCGCCAACGGCCAGCACCGCAGTCAGTGCGACCCCGACCGCACGTCGTGGTGCGTAGCCTCTGCTTCTCGTGGTCATGGTTCTCCTACCTCCTACCTATCGGAATCGCTGCGACATGACTGCCACGACGATCACTCCTCCTTGGAGCACATATTGGAAGGCGCCTGAGACCCCTAGCAGGTTCAGGCTGTTTGAAATCACACCGAGCAACAGCACACCGAGCAACGTCCCGGCGATGCCACCGCGACCGCCGGCGAGTGGTGTGCCACCCACCGCTACTGCGGCGATCGCTTGGATCTCGTAGCCATTGCCCATCAGTGGCTGCGCCGAAGAGATGCGCGCCGCCAATACCATCGCGGCGATACCGACGATGGCGCCGTTGAGCGCGTAGAGCATGACCTTTGTGCGGCGGACGCGGACGCCCGCCAGCATCGCGGCCAGTTCATTGCCACCCATGGCGTAGAGCCGGCGCCCGAACACGGTGAAGCGCAAGAATGCAGCTGCGAACATGGCCACGACGGCGGCGACCCAGATCGGGATCGGGACGTCGAGGAATCGGCCGATGCCGAGCTGGACGAAGCCATCGTCGAGCCCGGAGATTGCCAGGCCGCCCGTCAGCGCGATGGCGATGCCCTGGATGAAGATCATCATGCCCAACGTCACCACGAATGGATGCGTTGGACTCCAGGCCGCGAGCGTTCCGTTGACGGCACCCATGCCGACCCCGACCGCGATGCCGGCGAGGACGGCGAGCGGCATCGGGATGCCTTCACGCATGAGCAATGCCGACACCACCGCCGTGAGGCTCATCAGCGAGCCGACCGACAGGTCGATCCCGCCAGACACCATCAACAGGGTCATGCCGCAGGCGACGATGGCGAGGACGCTCGACTGCAGCAGCACGTTGCGCAGGTTGCCCACCGTGAGGAATACGTCGCTCTGAGTGGCGGTGAAGGCCGAGATGATGAGGAGCACAAGACCGAGTGCGACGAGTGCGGCATGACTGCGCACCCAGGCGCGGAGGCTCTCGGTCACATCGCGCTCAGTGGCGTCGCCAGGGCGAGCTCCGGACTGTGCTGAGGTCACTTCACGTCTCCCGTGGCCGCGGCCAACAAGCGGTTGGCATCGAACGGCGGATCGAACGTCCCGGCTGCCTTGCCGCGGGAGAGCACGGTAATCCGGTCGGCGAGAGAAAGGAGCTCGCGCAGGTCAGAGGACACGACCAGGACAGACACGCCGTCGTCAGCGAGCGTCCGGATGAGTTCATGGATGTCTGCCTTGGTTGCGACATCGATGCCTCGCGTCGGCTCATCGAGCAAGAGCAGCCTGGGGTCGGCGAACAGCGCCCGCGCGAGGATCACCTTCTGCTGGTTGCCACCGCTGAGCGATCCACCGAGAGCCGAGGGTCGCAACGGCCGGACGTCGAGTCGACGCATGAGCGGCAGTGCCGCATCCCGCTCGCGACCGGCCGTGACCAGCCCCCGGCGCCAGATCTTGTCGATGAGTGGCAGGACGGTGTTCGTGGCCAGCGGCAACTCCGGGAAGAGCGCATCGCGGAGGCGATCCTCCGGAACGAGGAATACCCTCGCACGCAGGGCGGCAGCCGTGTCTGATGGCCGATACGACTTGCCGCCCAAGCTCATCGTGCCGGCCGTCGGCCGGGCGATGCCTGCGATGACCTCGAGCAGTGAGGTGCGCCCGGCGCCGACGATCCCTGCGACCCCGTGGATCTCGCCCCGACCGACGTCCAGTGAGACGTCGTGGAGTCGACCGTCGAGCTCGATCGCGTCGACGGTGAGGAATGGCGGGCCATCGGGCAACTGGCGACGAGCATGCTCGGTCGCCAGATCAGCGGCCAGCTCCTGACCGGCCATCAACGCCACCAAGCCGTCCTCATCGAGGGAATCCGCCGTTCGTCGGCGACGATGTGTCCATCCCGCATGACGACGACGCGTTCGCAGATGGCGAAGACCTCCTCGAGGCGGTGGGAGACGTAGACGACGGCTGTGCCGTCGTCGCGGAGACGGCGAATCAGCTCGAAGAGTCGATTCGGTCTCGGCCGGTCCCAGGCCGATGTGGGCTCGTCGAAGAACAGGTACTTCGCGCCCGGGCCGACGGCGCGCGCGATCTCGACGAGCTGTCGGTCGGCCGGGGACAGCGTTTCGACGAGCGTGTCAGGGCGGAACGCGGCGCCCACGCGGTCGAGCCACTCCTTGGCCATCGCCTTCGCCCGACGCTTCGCGTAGATGCCGCGCCGCGCAGGCTCCATGCCCAGCAGCAGGTTCTCGGTCACGCTGAGCGTCGGCACGAGGACCGGCTCCTGGCGGATCGCGTAGATCCCAGCGTCGCGGGCACGGTGCGGGTCGAAGTCGCGAACCTGCACGCCGGCGACCGAGAAGGAGCCCGTGTCAGGATGGTTGGCGCCGGTAACGAGGGAGATGAGCGTCGACTTGCCGGCGCCGTTCTCGCCCACCAGCCCGGCGATCTCACCTCTTCGGAACGCCACGGTCGCCTCAGCTACCGCCACCACGGCACCGTAGTGCTTCGAGACCCCGTCGAGCGCGAGCTCCTCGACCTGTGCGGTCACTCGGATGACTTCGTGCACACCGCTGCCGCTGACGGTCATTCGACTGCTACCGCGTCGCCGGGAGGAGTCGGTCAGCCGACGAGCGATCCTCAAGCGTCGCGCCAGAATCCAGCGTCACCGTGAACGCGAGCAAGTCGCCGCGTGCATGTCGAAGCGTGTACTCGAAGGGACGCCCATCGCTCGTCGTGGTGACGCGGACCGTCGCGAGCAGCGCGGACGCCAGCGGGACGTCCAGAAGGCTCGCCAGGTGCCGGTCAGCGTTGACTGCCACCACCATCTCGGTGCCTGTCGCAGGTTCGATCGTGTACTCGCGGGCCAGTAGCTCGTAGAGCGAGCAGCACAGGTCCTGGTCGATGAGGCCCGGGGCATTTCGCTCGGGCATGTGTGTTCGCTCGACCATGCACGGTTCGTCATCGATCAGGCGAAGCCGCTCGATGACGATAGATGCCCTCCCTCGCATCGATTCCGAGGTGCGCAGGCTGCATCTGGGTCGGCTTCGATCCGCTCGAGAAGCAAGACCTTCGTGCTCGGCGAGCGACCCAGCCGTGTCATCGTCTCGGTGAAGCCCGCCGGGCGAGATCAGCGCCGTCTTGATCCGCGGTCGAGCAGTGAAGGTGCCACGACCCTGATGCGTCTGGAGGAGGCCTTCCTGGACCAAGTCCGAGATTGCGCGACGAACCGTGGCTCGGCCGACGCCGCTGAGATCCATCAGTTCCTTCTCGGACGGGATCATCGTGTCGGGCTCGAGCCGCATGGCCTGCTCACGGATCTGCTGCTTGAGCTGGTGATAGAGCGGCGTCACGTCCGAACTGTCGACACGCAGCGACTCCCAGTTCGCGGCCTCGCTCTCTCTCACGGATGCTGCTGACATCGTGTCTCACTCATTCGAATAACCGAACGTATGCTAGGGTACGTGGCGGCAGAGTGTCAACAACCGCGACGGTTGACCGAGATCGGCGCGATCCCGGGCCGAGGACGCCAAACGAGTCCCGCGAGCAAGCGGTACGATCGAAAGAGTCAAGGCGGCGAGGCTCCTTGGCGGGCCGCCATGACGTGAAGCAGGGGTAAGTCATGCAGCTCGGTCTGGAATCCTATTCCACGCGCAACTCCGGACTTGATCCGATCGGCGTCCTCGAACTCACGAGTGGGCTGGGGCTGGATGGGGTCCTCTTCGAGCTTTCGCCCTTCAGCTCGTTTCGCGACGCAGACCTGCGAACGATCCGAGAAACTGCCGCCGCCAGGGGGCTCTACCTCGAGTTCGGTATGGGTTCCATCTTCCGCTGGCACGCTATGGCCGACAAGGGAGTGGAGCTGCTGGCAGACGCCGGCTACGACATCTCAGTGTCACCGGCCCAGATCGTGGTCCATCACCTGAAGATCGCCGAGAAGTTGGGCTCGCCAATCCTCCGCATCGTCGCAGGCAATCTCTTCACGCGGGATGAGGGGCCGGACATGCAGCTCCTGGCGGACGAAGCCGTCTCCATCCTGAGGGAGGCTTGCCCTGTCGCCGAAGACATGGGCATCAAGATCGCCATGGAAAACCATGCGGACTTCACCGTCCGTGAGGGGGCCGGCATCCTGGCGCGGGTCGACAGCCCCGCCTTCGGCTTCACCGTCGACTGCGGCAACCTAGCGTTCGACCTCGATGAACCCGTCCGGTTGGCGAAGATGATGGCCCCGCACGCTCTGACCGCCCACTATAAGAACTACCGCATCCTCAGGACCCAAGAAGGGCTGGCGCTAGGGAATTGTGCCCTGGGCGATGGAGACCTCGATATGGTCGCGATCGCCGAGGCCTTGGCCGAGCATCGACCAGATATCCGACTCAACATCGAGATCCATTCCCAGTTCGCTCCATTCAGACTCGACATCCTCGACGACACGTTCTTTGCGCGACATCCCTCGCCGCCAGGGAACGGTCTGACGTGGTACCTCGAGAAGGCGTGGGAACGGGATATCGAGGAACTGCCCGATAACCTGCAGGATGGGGAAGCGTCGTGGGCCGTGGAGTACGAGGACGTGAAGCGCTCAGCCGCCTGGGCCAGGGAGAGCCTCACCCACATCCTTTCGTCGTAGTCCGGGCCAAGGAGGGTCAGCGACCATGGTCATGAAAGGCGCGGGAAGCGACGCAAAGAAGGCCGTCCGGATCGGCATGTTGGGCAGCGGCTTCATGGGCAGGTGCCACACCAACGCCTTCAAGAAGATCCCGTACATCTATCACGATGCCGACGTTTCGCCGCGCCTTCTGGTGCTCTGCTCACGCAACGAGGAGAGGTTGGCGCGCGAGGCGGCTCGATACGGCTACGAGGAGTACTCGACCGACTGGAATGACCTCGTCAATGACGACCGGGTTGACGTCTTCGACAACTGTGGGCCCGACCCCGTTCACCCTGAGCCCTCCATCGCGGCACTGCAGAACGGCAAGCACGTCATCTGTGAGAAGCCGATGGCCATATCGGTCGACGATGCCCGGCGAATGCGAGACGCCGCTGTGGCTTCGCCCGGAAAGGCCCTGTGTGTCTTCAACTACCGCTTCATGCCCGCGGTCCAGCTGGCGAGGGACCTCGTCGCGTCAGGAGAGATCGGCGAGGTCTATCACATGCGCGTCCAGTACCTGCAGATGGCCGGACACGACCCGTCCCTGCCACCGACGGACGCCTGGTATTCCGCGTGGCCGCATTCGGGGGGCCTCCAAGGCATCGGCAGCCATGCCATCGACCAGTGCCGTTTCCTGGTCGGAGAGATCGCGAGCGTCTCGGCGCTGGTGCGCACCTTCAATCGAGAGCGAGCCCTTCCCAGCGCCGGGAATCCTGAGGTGACTGCCGACGAAGGGACGGCCGCAGTGCTGGAGTTCGAGAACGGTGCCATCGGCGTGATGGAGTCTTCCGTGGTGGCCACGGGAAGGAAGAACTTCCTATCGTGGGAGATCAACGGCTCGAGGGGATCGCTGAGATGGGACATGGAGCATTCCAACAGCCTCTTCGCATGCCTGACAGGTCAGGCGGATCCGCTGCTGATGGGCTTCACCGAGATCTCGGTGACCGAGAGCAGCCACCCCGATGTCGGTCCCTGGTGGCCGCACGGGCACAACATCGGCTGGGAGCACAGCCACATCATCGAGAAGTTCCACTTCCTCGATGCGGTGGCCAGCGGCAAGGAGCCAAACCCCTCGCTGGCCACGTTCGAGGATGGCTATCGTGTGGCTCTCCTCATCGACGCCATGCGGCAGTCGAGTCGCTCAGGAAGCAGGGTCGAGCTCGCGTACGCCACCTGACCGAGCAGGCGGGGTCGACGCTCTCGAGTACTTCGCCAGCCACCAGCTGGCGCGCTGAGGACTCGCCTGGGAGCAGCGCGACAACCATACCCCTCACGGAGGCTCGCCGGCACATGGCCGAGATGAACTCGCTGGAACGCTGCCAGGCCGTCCTCGCCGGCGATACGCCCGACCGGGTCCCGGTATGTCTGCTCAACTTCATGCCTGTGGCGGCGATGGCCGGACTCTCGCTCCGCGAGTACTGCGGCGATGGCGAAGCCATAGCGGCGGCCCACATCGCGGCCTGGAGACGCTTCGGCCACGACATGGTCGACCTTGAGGTCGGCGTTGCGGCCCTGGCCGGGGCGGTCGGCTGCACGGTGGGCTTCGAAGAAGACTCCGCACCGCCCTGGGTGACGGCGCCGGCGCTCGCGAGCATCGATGACATCGACCATCTCCAGCCCATCGATCCGCACTCGGACGGCATGCTTCCGCAGATGCTCGCAGCCACGCGGATCGTCTCCGAAGAGATCGGTGACCGCGTGCTCCTGCTCTCCGAGGCAGACCAGGGCCCGTTCAGCCTGGCGTCCCAGATCGTGGGGGTCGAAGAGTTCCTGATCGCGCTCATCGACCCGGCGAAAGCGGAGCTCGTCGAACGTGTGCCGGAGTACGCCACCGAGCAGGTCATCTCGTACGGCCGGGCACTCATCGAGGCGGGAGCACATGTCACGATGATGGGTGAGAGCCTGGCTGGACCTGACGTCTGCTCGCCTGACCTGTATCGACGCTTCGCGTTGCCGTACGAGCGCCGGGTGATCGAGACGCTCGCAGCCGAGGGCAAGCCCATGGGGCTGCACATCTGCGGTGACGCCACTCACATCGTCGAGGACATGGTCGGAACCGGCGCTCCGTTCCTGCAGGTCGACCACAAGATCGATCGTCACATCGCCAAGCGTGCGGCCGTGGGCAAGACGACGATCATCGGGACGGTCGACCCCAGCGATGTGCTCGCGCGAGGCACCCCGGGTGATGTGCGCACAGCTGCGCGTTATGACATCGAGGTACTTGGGCCGGATGGCGGATACATGCTGGCCCCCGGCTGTGCGCTGACCTACCACACGCCCGAGGTCAACATCGAGGCGCTCATCGAAGCGGCGCAGGACCACGGGCGCTATCCACACTGATCCATCGGGGCGCAGGGCAGCG
>CAVQRP010000005.1:0-97946 GCA_963715295.1 uncultured Chloroflexia bacterium | reverse complement strand
GAGGTCCTCGTAGTAACGGATGGTCGTGGTGGTGAGTCCGGTCCGGTGAGCGACGTCACCGATTCTTTCATGCCTCGATGATACCTCTTGACATTCGAGTCGACTTCAGGGTTTAAGGTCAGCCCATGGACCACGACATGACCGTGCACGACGAGCACGCGGCGCGCGAGGAGCACGCGGCCAGACAACGGCAGCCACGGTGGCCACGACCGCCACGAGGGCCACTCGGTGGCGATGTTGCGCGACAAGTTCTGGCTCTCCCTGCTCCTGACCATCCCGGTGCTCATCTGGAGCCCGGACATCGAGGCGTGGTTCGGCTACACGGCGCCATCGTTCCCGGGGTCGAGACTACGTCCCCCCGCTCCTGGGCACGATATCTTCCTGTACGGCGGGCTCGTCTTCCTGCGCGGCGCACGCGGGGAACTCGCCGAGCGCAAGCCCGGGATGATGACGCTCATCTCGATGGCCATCGTGACCGCTCTCGTCACAGCTGGATCGGCACGCTGGGCATCTTCGAGGTCGAGATCTGGTGGGAACTCTCCACGCTCATCGTCATCATGCTCCTGGGTCACTGGCTGGAGATGCGCTCGATCGCTCAGGCCCAGGGTGCGATGCAGGCGCTGGCCGAACTGCTGCCCGACACCGCCGAGCGCGTGACGGCAGAGGGGACCGAGGAGGTGCCGCTGTCGGCGTTGGCCATCGACGATGTCGTGCTCGTGCGCCCGGGGGCGCGGGTCTCCGCCGACGGCGTGATCGTCGAGGGCAGCGCTGAGGTCGATCGTCGATGAGTAACGGCGAATCGGTGCCGGTGCCCAAGTCTGCCGGGGACACGGTCGTGGCCGGCACCGTGGCCGCCGGGGGGAGCCTGCGGGTCCGGGTCACCGCGGTCGGTGAGGAGACCGCGCTCTCGAGCATCATGCGCATGGTGGCCGAGGCCCAGGCGTCGGGCTCGCGGGCCCAGGCGCTCGCCGACCGTGCCGCCGCGGCGCTCTTCTACATCGCCCTCGCCGCCGCTGCCATCACCTTCATCGTGTGGCTCGTCCTCGGTGAACCGGCCGAGGCATTCGTGCGCACGGCCACGGTGCTCGTCATCGCCTGCCCACATGCGCTGGGCCTGGCCATCCCGCTCGTGATCGCCATCAGCACCTCGCTCGGCGCGCGCAACGGCCTGCTCATCAAGGACCGTCTGGCCCTCGAGCAAGCCCGCCAGCTCGACGTCGTCATCTTCGACAAGACGGGCACGCTGACGAGGGGCCAGCCCGTGCTGGCCGAGGTGGCCGTCGCCGAGGGAGCCGGGGAGCACGATGTCCTGGCGCTCGCGGCTGCTGTCGAGGCTGACTCAGAACACCCGCTCGCCCGAGCCCTCGTCGAGGGCGCTGTCTCCCGCGAGATCGAGGTCCCCGCTGCGTCCGACTTCGAGGCGCTCGCCGGCCGCGGTGCCCGTGCGCTGGTCGATGGCCGCGAGATCGTGATCGGCGGCCCGCGCCTGCTCGAGGAGCTCGGGCTCGAGGCCCCCGCGGAGCTGGTCGAACAGGGCGAGGCGTGGGCCGCGGACGGCCGCACCGTCCTGCACGTCATCATCGACGGGCACGTCCTCGGCATCCTCGCGGTTGAGGACAAGATCCGGCCCGAGTCGCTCGAGGCGATGCAGGAAGCTCACGCGCTCGGCGTTCGCGTGGCCATGGTCAACAGGAGACAGTCAGGCCGTAGCCGACTCGGTCGCGCGACGCCTGGGCATCGACGAGGTCGCGGCGCAGGTGCTGCCCGGGGACAAGGCCGCAGCGGTCGCGCGCTTCCAGCAGGGCGGCCAGCGGGTGGCCATGGTCGGCGACGGCGTCAACGATGCGCCTGCTCTGGCCCAGGCCGACGTGGGCATCGCCATCGGCGCCGGTACCGACGTGGCCGTCGAGTCGGCCGGGATCGTGCTGGTGCGCGACGATCATCGTGACGTCGTCGGTGCCATCGAGCTCTCACGAGCGACCTATCGCAAGATGGTGGAGAACCTCATCTGGGCGACCGCCTACAACGTCGTGGCCATCCCACTCGCGGCCGGGGTCCTGGCGCCGTGGGGGATCGTCATGCCCATGGCCGTCGGGGCCATCCTCATGAGCGCCTCGACCATCATCGTGGCCGCCGACGCCCAGCTCCTGCGTCGCCTGAAGCTGCAGCCGGATGACGCCGCGACGCCACCGGATGGCGAGAGCAGCGCCGAGCCCGTCCCGGCTTGACCGCGACAGTGACGATCCTTGCCCCGCCATTAGACTCTCCGGCCCAGCGCCCCTCCAGCACGAGGATCCCCATGTCCACGATGGCCCCGCCTGACGTCACTCCACGCGTGATCCCGAGCGATCGATCACGCCCTTCGCTGCGTCCCGCGGCGATGCTCGCCGCGGGAATGCTCACCATCGCCGGGCTCGCGGCCGCGTGTTCGTCCGATGGCTCCTCGGCCGACGCGCAGCCGGCGTCGGCGGACGGCGTCCAGACGGCGCTCGTCGACTCCACGCCGCACCTGGATGCGACTGCTGTGGCGGCTGGGAGGAATACATGACCTCGCACGGCTTCACGGTCGAGTCCACCGAGGAAGCGGACCTCTCCGCCTTCAAGGAGGCTCGCGGGGTCCCCCGCGACGCCTGGTCCTGCCATACCGCCGTCATCGACGGCTACACGGTCGAGGGCCACGTCCCCGTCGAGGCCATCGAGGACCTGCTCGCCGACCGGCCCGACATCGATGGCATCGCCCTCCCGGGCATGCCCGCGGGGTCGCCCGGGATGCCCGGCGAGAAGGAAGCGCCGTTCAAGATCCTCGCCATCGACGACGGCACCATCAGCACGTTCGGCGAGTACTGAGAGCCGCTTGCACCCCCGAGGAGTGACCGCGCATGCACCTGACCACGTTCCAGTCCGATGAGCAGTCCGTCACGGCCGGGTACGGCTGCCCTGCGGCTGTACGCCGTCGGTCACCTACGAGCGTGGGGGCGAGCCGGCTCGCAGCTTGTGTTGCTGCGGCAACGAGTTCGTCGTCGGCCCGCAAGCTGAGCGCTCACTGCAGCCACGCGACGGGTTCGTCCTCGAGACCGAGCAACGGACGAGCGGCTGGGGCGCAGCGGTGACCGCAGCTTGGTTGGTGGGACCGAGCGTGCACCCCGAGCCCGCTGGTGCGACTGACGGTCACGACCACGGGCACGACGGTGGCCAGAGGACGGCGCCGCGATCAATTCCATCTGCGGCATGCGCGTGGAGCCCGCGACCGCGATCGAGAAGGACCTGCACCGCGCGCACGAGGCGTCGACTACTACTTCTGCGGCAAGGGCTGCTACCTCGACTTCGGCGAGGATCCCGCGCGGTATCTCGACCCCTCGTACATCCCGTCGATGTAGGCGATGCCCGACGACCAGCGACTCGACGCCCTCTGGATCGCCACGCAGGCACGCCTGCCCGACGGCTGGTCGATCGACGGACTCCGTTGTGCCTCGACCGGGTTGGCGGCAGCCGAGCGCTCGGATGACTGGGTGGCCGTCGCGATCGGCCCTGACGGCGAGGAACGGAGCGCTCGGGCCCGGGCACCGGACGAGGCACTGGAGGCTCTCGCGGCCAACATCAGAAGGGCCTGCGACAAGACGATCGGCCCGCCCTCGCTCAGCCCGCTGGCGGTCACATCAGCACGCACGCTCCGGCGCTTGGGGTAGGTCCTGGAAGCGCTCGGCCGCCATAGGCGGGCCCTGAGCATCATGCGGGGGCTGCCAGGCCCTACAGTGGGACAGCGAAGGCGATGACCACGAGGGCCACGGAGCAGGCCAGTTCGAGCAGACCCACGTGTACCGGCCGCAGGGGGTGCGCTGAAGCCGCCAGCCGCTGCTGGAGCACTGTCAGAAGCGCGGCGCGGAGCAGCAGGACGAGGGCGAGGACGGCGTAGGCAACGGGCAGCGTGGCGGCCGCCGCGACGACGAGGACGGCGTGGCAGCCGATCGACAGCGCGGCGAAGCGAACGTTGCCTCGCTCGCGCAGGACGGACCGGACGACGAGCACCTCGCCCACGAGGAAGGCGGCCGCCACGATCGTCATGACGGTGACCGCAGCGGCCTCCCAGGCACCCGAGACCCAGGCCGCCACGGGCACCAGCACGACGGCCTGGGCCACCAGGGCGAGGCTGTTGGCTGAGGTCGCGCGGCGTGCCCGGCCTGGCGCCGCCGAGGGTGAAGGCGGTCGCGGGCACGAGCACGATGAGTGTGGCCAGCAGGGCTGGCCAGGCCAGGACGAGCGCGAGGGCGCTCACGCCGAAGACCGCGCCGAAGAGCGCAAGCCGGCGATGGTACGACGGAGACCGGCGGGACCGCAGCCAGGTCTGGGCCATGCTCGAGACGAGGTACCCCGAGACGGCCGCGACCGCCACCAAGACCTGCGGGACCGCAGGCTGGCTGGCCGCCACTCCCAGGAGCAGCGGCGTGGCCAGCATCGCCCACGCCCCGTGCTGACGAGGGACGGCGGCTCGGCGGACGGCAGGTGCGGGCGCTACCACGACGTCTTCGGTCGCGGACTGCGGGTCTCTCAGCCGTGGTCCTCCGCCCCGACACGGACGACCAGGAAGGCCAGGCGGGTCGTGGCGGTAACGCCCCGGATCGCGCCGACCGGAGCGATGGCGGTCATCCCAGCGGACACCTCCCGGTCCTCACCGTCGATGGTGATGAGGCCCTCGCCGTCGAGGAAGTGGAAGACGCCGAGCGGCCCCGGATGCAGCGGGATGCGAGCTCCCGGCTCAAGGCCCGCGATGAGGACGCGCAGCTCGGGCTCGTTTCGCAGGAGCACGGGCTCGGGACCTGGCGCGGCGTAGCGGACCAGCTCTCGCCAGTCAGGGTAGATGACGTCTTCAGACATCGGGTTCGACTCCTTCCTCGTTCGGCCGGCTCGATGGCGCGGCACGCGTTCCACTGACACGCCGGCCGGACGGCCGACGTGCCCTGATGACCATGAGCACGACCACCGCTGTGTACAGCGCGATGGCGATGACGCCCAGCAGCCCACCCAGCTGCCGTAGCTGCGGGTCGGGTGCCAAGTCGCCGACGACCCGCACCGCCACCGAGGCCTGCAGCAGCGCGAGGGGAACGTAGGCGAGCGGATGGAAGCCCATACGAAGTCCGAGGATGGCCGGGAAGATGATCGGTGCGTGGCCGAAGATCATGCTGAACACGAATCCGACGAGGATGGCGTGCAGGAGGGCGTCGTAGGTCGGGCCAGCCCAGAGCATGCCGTTGACCAGGGCCAGCAAGCCGCCCACGACGAGCCATACGTACCCGCTGAGGAGACAGATCGCGACGAAGCGGGGCAGACCCGGTCGGCGGATGGTCAGCCAGGCGATGTCAAAGCGGAGCAGCCAGGCCGCGAGCGCGAGCATGGCCAGGCCGGTGAGGCGGGTGCCCAGGCCAGCATCGAAGACGATGAGCAGTTCGGCGCCGATGTAGGCGGCCGTGATGAGGCCGAAGGCGACGACGGCGCCCTGGCCGAGCCGACGCATCTTCGCCAGCTCGAGCCGTTCACCGACGATGGTCAGTACCAGGAAGGCCATCCACCAGGGCACGAGCTGGGGGATGGGTCGCCCACCCAGCCAGGCTGCGTCGGCGATGAGCAGGAAGGCAGCCCCGATGGCCATGACGCCGACATCGAGCGTCGGCTGGCGTCGGACCATCTTGAGGTTGACGCCCAACAGGCCGGCCGCGCCCAGGGCCAGGAGCAGCTGGGCCGGCGCGGTCGCGCCGGTGAGGAGCAGCAGGAGCGTGCCGAGCCCGCTCAGCAGGGGCGCGAGGTGGGCGATGGTCAACCGACGGCCGGAGACTGCCGAGATGGCGACGGCTCGCTCGAGGGCGATGAGCGTGCCGAGCACACCCGCCGCCAGGATGGGCCCGTGGAGGCCGGCGCGCTCGCTCACGAGTGCGGGCATCGTGTAGCCGATACGAGCTAGCCCGGACAGCAGGCCCACGACCATCGCGCCGACGACCACGAGCAGGATGGCGAGGTCGGCACTCGCTCGCGATGAGAGGTGGCCGGTCTGGCGAAGCGTGGGTGGTTGCATCCGGTTCGACCGTGTCACGACCACCCATGGTCGCCTAGGAGCCGTCGGACTCGCTTCGGATGCCAAAGGTCACTAGATCAGTATGCATTCGCTGCGCCCGCCGGTCAGACGGGGCGCGATCGGGTCCGGTCGGTGCCTATGCTGTCAACCAGGATGACACCGACCGACCACAAGCTGCTGTGCCACATCGACTGCATCCGAGTCGAGCGCGGCCTCGGCCGCCGATCCGCGGTACCGCGATGAGCGGCCTGATGTCCCTGACCCCTGGACCACCCTCCAGGGCAAGCTCAGCGCCCCCTTCGTGCGGGTCCGCGCCGGCACCGTGGCTCTGACACCCCTGGGCATGATCCTCGCCGTCGTGGGACCGGGCGCCAGGTGATCGGCCTCGGTGGCCCGCGCAGTGGACGGCGAGCCGTCGACCGCCGGGCCGATCGGCTCGTGGCCATGACGTCGATCGCAGTGGCCATCGGATTCCTGGGCGCGGCCGCGATCGCCCTCTTCCTGCCTGCTGCGCAGCGGCTCGGCGTGTGGCTGCCGCTCCACCTGGCCATGGCTGGTGCAGCGTCGGTGGCCATCGCCGGCGTCATGCCTTTCTTCAGCGCGGCCTTCGCCACGGCCCAGCCCGTCGATGCGCGGCTCCGCTGGAGCTCGATCGCCGCGGTGGCAGGTGGCGTGGCCTTGGTGACCATCGGGTTCGTCGCCGGCCTGCTGACGCTGGCTGTGCTGGGCGGCAGCACCTTCCTCGTGGGCATCGGGCTGACCGCCGTCTGCACCTTCGCTCCCCTCGCCGGCGGGCTCGGTCCCCGGGGCGGGGTGGTCGCCCTGGGCTACGGGGCAGCCCTCGTCATGGTCGGCCTGGGTGCACTGCTGGCGACCCTCTTCCTCGCCGGCTGGCCGCCGGTCACGAGCGCCTGGACCTACCTGAAGCCCGCGCACGCCTGGCTCAACCTCGTGGGCTTCGTGTCGCTCGTCATCGCCACCACGCTTCTGCACTTCTTCCCCACCGTCATCGGCGCACGAATGAAGCGCTCGCGTGCTGCGCACGCGACCATCGCCGGCCTGGCTCTGGGCGCAGCGGCGGTGGCTGTGGGATTCGGACTGCGTTCGGACCTACTGGCACGGCTCGGCGCCATCGCGACCCTCGCCGGCGCAGCCGCGCTGGGCATCTACGCCTGGGACGTGTGGAGGACGCGTGCTCGCTGGACGGGCGACGCCGGCTGGCATCGCTTCGCCATGGGTGGGCTCATCTCGGCCATCGCCTGGTTCGAGGTGGGGCTGGTCATCGCCACCGGGCGGGTCCTGTGGCTCGGGATCGACCCCGGGGCGACACGCAGCGACCCCCTGCTGGTCCCCCTCGTCGCCGGCTGGGCCGGGCTGGCTGTGCTGGCCGCGGCGACTCACCTCGTGCCATCGGTCGGACCGGGAGGGCCGCACGCCCACGCGCGTCAGCGTCAGTTCCTCGGCCGCGCGGCGACAGGCCGTCTGCTGGCGGTGAACAGCGGCGTCGCGGCCTTGGCGATCGGGGTGACGTTGGGCTTCGACGCACTGGCCGCCACCGGTGCCGTCCTGGTGAGCCTGGCCGTCGCCGCCACGGCCGTACTGGTCATCGCTGCCATCGCCGACGGCATCCATGACAGTCGGCGTCAGGGAGTCGGCGGCTAGTCGAGCTGGCAGCCTCCGTTGTTGCCAGAGCAGAACTCGCGTCTAGGATGCCAGGTGTAGTGGTTCCGTACGGCATCCCGAACATCCGTACGTTCCCGCGCTTGACGCCCGCCTGACCGCGCCGTAGACCGGCAGGGTGCACAGACGTCCTCCCCTCCTCCCCTCGCGTCGGGCCGGGTCGCGGAGCATCGGCCCGGCCGACGCTCCGCGACTGATGAGCCCCCCGAGCGCGTCCTCTTCGGCGTCGCCTGCTACCTCTTCGGCCTCGTCTCCGGTGCCACCGTCATCCCCTGGCTCGTGGACCGGGGATGTTCCCGGTCCGCCGGCATGAGCGATGATCGTCATCCACCGTCGGAGTACCGCTGGGCCCGGCAGGTCTCGGCGGTCCTGCTCATCGCGGTGGTCGTCGCCGACTTCAGCCGATAACGTCCAGCCCATAACAAGGCCCTCACCGCATCGGTGAGGGCTCTTCTTCGTGCGTGACCTACGCCGCATTCGGCCAGACCCATGTCAAGCAAGTGCTCTAACCAGCTGAGCCAGCCGCCCGAGGCTCTGCGCGATACCAGAGGACGTGTCCCAGGTCACTCGCCGGGCGACGTCGGTGCCCCGACACCAGGGACCGGGTCTTCATCGCTTCCCCTGGTCATGGGAGATCGCACGGTGGACAGGGCGCACCGGCGTGCTGTACGTCCCCGTCCGGTCGGGCCGAGCAGCGGTCTCCGCTGCAACATCGCGTGACCGTCCGGGGGGAGTTGGGAGTGCTTCGTGAAGAAGCGACACATCATCCATCTGGCCGCAGCCGGTCTCCTCGCGGCGAGCCTCATCGCCGCCACGCTCACTGCAACGGTGGCCCAGGACATGTCCGGCGATGCCATCGTCGGCACCTGGTTGGCCGACGTCGCCGAGACCGAGAATGGGACTCCGCCGTTCCAGTCGATGATCACCTTCAACGAGGGTGGCACGATCAGCGAGGTCAGCAATGAGCTCGGACTGGGTCTCCAGGGCCCCGCCCACGGCGCCTGGGCCGCGACCGACGACGGGTATGTCGCGACCATGCAGACGTGGATCTTCAACGCAGACTCTGGAGCCGTTGAGGGACGTGTGCAGATCCGCATGACCATCGAGATCGATGGCGCGGACCACATGACGGCTCAAACCGCCGCCGACTTCATCGATCCGACGGGCGTCATGGCACCCGATATCGACGCCGGACCGTTCGGGGCGACCCGCATGGAGGTCGTCGGCGCCTAGCACGCCCGGACGCCACGAGAGAAGGCAGGTCCGTCCCATCAGGGGCGGGCCTCTTTCGTGCCACCAGCGGCGTCTGCCGATGCCGAGGTGGCGGCCTGACCTGGCCTTCGGGGAGCGGCACGCGGCAGCGTGCGGAAGGCAATACGGCCGAGCCACGGCCATCCCGCCGATGGTGGACCGAGACCGAGCTGGCCTGATCCGGGACCGACAGGGCTCGACGAGCCCCGATGCCGCGGGTCGCCTTTGGGCGCATGTCGGTGCTCTGTCCAGCTGAGCTAGCCGCCCGAGACGAGGACGATGGCAGAGCGACCAGGGGGCAGCATGCGGTCGGGGGCTCCCACACGTGGCCTCGAAAGGCGATGGCCGTTTCTGTTGCCTTCGGCCCTGTTCTCAAGGCCACCCGCCGGTGCAGGCTCAGACCAGGTGGCCCGGGCACGTTCGGGCCGCCGGCGACGAGGTCACCATGACGACACTGCCACAGACGGGCCACGAACACCACGAGCGCATCCGCCAGCACGTCGACCGTTTGCCGGCGCTGGCCGACCTGCTGGAGCTGAGACCGGTCCCGCCTGGTTCGCCCCCGGCTTCTCCAAGGAGTACGACTTCATGACGGGCACCCTGTGGCCGCACGTCGAGGTCGTCGAGCAGCGGGTCTACCCCGAGCTGGAGCGATTGCAGCAGAACCGCCACTCGATGGCGCACCTGCGGCGAGAACACGAGGAGCTGGGTCGGCTCATCGACTCCATGGGCCGCTACATGGAGCGCGTCGAGGCGGGCAGGCTCAATTCCAGCGATGCCATGGCGCTTCGCCGCCTGATCATCCAGTTCTACGCGCTGGTCAAGACGCACGTCGGGGAGGAGGAGGAGTACCTGCGCGTGCTGCAGAGCAACCTCTCCGAAGACGAGCAGTCCCTGGTCGAGTACGCGCTGGAGCATCGTTCCTCTGAGTAACCGCGCTCACGTGCGATCCCCCGGCGCTCAGCCTGAAGGCCCGATACGATTGGAAGCGATGGATGACATGGATGTGGGATCGGTCCCGATCGGGAGCATCAACCCGCGCGACTACCGTTTCGTGATGTCGCTGGCGCGACGCTACAACGCCATCGTGTTCTGGCATCGAGATCGCAACGGTGTCGATTGGCAGCCGCTGCTGATGCCCCTCGACCGCCGCGCCCAGGCACATCCGCGCAAGGGCTAGCGCGCTCCCCTACTCCGTGGCCAGCGCCGCCAGCACCGCGTCGCGCATCGACGGCGCCAGCTGTGCCGCGAAGGTGGCAGTGATGTGGTCGCGGTTGCGCCAGGCGAGCGTGTCTCCGATCACCACCGGACAGGGGCTGTAGGGGCAGACCAGCGTCCCAAGGTCGGCATAGTGGCCACCGGCAGCTTCCACCATCTCCCGTTCAGCGGCGTCGAAGAGGCTGTCGACCGCGGCCGAGCGGGGGGTGCTGCAGGCCGACAGGTCGGTCGCGGACTCCTCCAGGCAGGTGGCGGGGTTGGTGCGCAAGAAGGGCGTATCGGCGAGTACGAGCGCGTTCGAGGTGGACGGGACGGCCGCGAGTGTCTCCGCCAGCCCCGCCAGCCAGACGTCGGTCCGTTCCGCGTCGGGGATGCGCTCACCCGCCTCGTCGAGCAGCTTGTAGATGCGACCACCTCCGGCGAAGATGATGAGGTCGGGTTCCTGCTGGTCGAGCCAGCGCAAGGCCTTTTCACGCCAGCGCTCGCACGAGAGGCCGGCCACGTCCTCCTTGCGGGCGGAGAGGATCCGAGCGGGCGGACAGGCGGCCTTGGTGAGCGTGGTGATACGCCAGCCCTCGGCTTCGGCATCGGCCGTCAGCGCGGGCAGCCACTGCAACGCATGCGAGTCTCCGAAGAGGACGACGTCGATCGTCGCCATCGGCATCCCCTACGACGCACGACCGCAGCGTGGCAGTGAACTGATCGACATGGCACTCGTCGTCATAGTTGTCGGGGCGGTCCCACCACGCCGCCTTCGGCGCGGGATGGAGGCCGGCGGGAGCAGGTCGCTGGTCCTGCTCGGCTGAGTCGGGGGTGCCGTCGCCATCGGAGTCCTCGTCGCCGTCGTCAACGCCGTCGCCGTCCGTGTCGGCGCTCCCCGGATCGGTGCCGTAGCGCTGTTCGCCGAGTGCCGAGAGGCGATCGCCATCGGCGTCCTCGGCGGCGTCGATGAGGCCATCGCCGTCGCTGTCCGCAAGGGCTGGGTCGCTCCCGCCCCAGCTCGTCTCGAAGGCATCGCTGAGGCCATCGCCATCGCTGTCGGCCGCCGTGGCGCCGACGACGAGACCCGGAGCGCTGACGCCCAGCAGCAGCGAGAGGCAGAGGAGCATGGCGGTGACCATGCTGAGCAGCCTCATCGTTTCCCAGCCGGCGTGGTGGTCAACTCCTCGACCAGCAGCGCGCGCACGGAAGGTTCCAGCTGGTTGGCAAAGGTCTCGGATAGGTGATCCTCGTCACGCCAGACCATGATCTTGCCCTGGACCAACGGGCACGGATCATACGTACAGATCTTGCTGTAGAGCGTCCGGAAGGCAGCACCCCGGGCCGCCGCGGCCTGGCGCAGCGCGGCCTCGATCGAGCGCCCGCTGCGGGGCTCCCGTGATGTCACACAGGCGGAGATGTCCCGGCCGTGCTTGCGCAGGCAACGCAGCGGGTTGCCGCGGTTGTCGGGCACGTCGCCGATGACCAGGACGCTCGATGTCTCGGGTAGCGCGTCCAGCGTGCGCTTCAGACCCCGCTTCCAGACCCGCGGCCGCTGCGGGCTCGGGATGGGTCGTCCGTCGGCGGTGTGCAGCGCGTACGCGTCCGAGTGCGCGATGAGGATGTGATCGGGAGGATCCGCGGCCAGACGAGCGACGACCTTGCGGCGCCACTCCCGGCACGACCTGCCGCCGTCGATCTGGATGTTGTTCCGGGAGTGCACGCCGAGGAGTGGCGGGCAGCCGCTCTTGAGCATCGTGGTCACGTGCCATCCCTCGTCCCGCAATGTCGGTCGCATCGCGCTGATGTACATGGTGGCGTGCGAATCGCCGATGAGCACGATGGTGCGATCGCCCGGCGGTCCGATGTCACAGGTAGTCACCCTGGAGAGGCCCTGCCACGTCTGACAATCCTGGCGATAGGGCGAGAAGTCCTTGTCCGCCTTCGCCAGCGAGGGCCGCAGCCCGGCCGGCAGCGGTCGCTGGTCCTGCTCGCGGGCGTTGGAGCGGCCGTCGCCATCCTTGTCCTCGCGACCGTCGGAGCGACCATCGCCATCGCTGTCGCGCTTGCCGGGGTGGGTGCCGAAGCGCTGCTCGCCGAGGTTGCCCAGCTTGTCACCGTCGTTATCCTCGGCCGCATCGATGACCCCGTCGCCGTCGCTGTCGCGGCGGTCGGGATCGGTCACCCCATAGCGGGCCTCGAAGCCATCGCGCAGCCCGTCACCATCACGGTCGGCCGCGGCGGCGGGCAGGGCCGCGAGCAGCAACAGCACCAGGCCCAGGGCGGCTCCGCGTCGTGACCGGTTCATCGCAGCGCCGCGTTCAGAAGGGCGCGCATCGAGGGTGCCAGCTCCTGGCTGAAGGTAGCGGTGAGATGGGTCTTGTCGCGCCACATCATCGTGCGACCCTGCACCAGCGGACAGGGGTCGTAGCTGCAGATCTTGCCCGTGGAGCGTTCGGAACTGCGCACCGCCGGCGGAGGCACCCCGGCGCAGCGCCTTCTCCACGCGGCGCTGCGAGGGTGGCTGGCGTCGCGTGACGCAGGCCGACATGTCGCGACGGTGCTTGCGCAGACACCGCACCGGGTCCGTGCTGTTCTTGGGCACATCGCCGAGGACGAGCACGCGCGAGGCGTCGGGCATCGCTGCCAGCGTCCGCTCCAGGCCATCCTTCCAGGCAGCAGGCCAGCTACGCTTTGGAAGCCTGCGACCCTTGCGGTCGACGACGGCATAACGATCGCTGTGTGCGATGACGACCAGGTCGGGAGGGTCGTCCTGTTCGCGCAGCCAGGCGAGTGCGGTGCGACGCCACGTGCGACAGGTCTCGCCACCATCGAGCCGGGCCTGCGTCTGGTTGTCCACCCCCAGCAGGGGCACGCAGGCACCCTTGAAGAGCGTCAGCAGGCGCCAGCCTTCCTGTTCCGCGCTGGTCTTGACCGGCTCGAGGTAGGCCATGGCGTGCGAGTCGCCCATCAGCACCACGGTGGTCGCGGCATCGGGATCGCCGAAGACACAGCGTTTCAGGTTGGCGCTGCGCTTCCGTACACCGCACCAGACGTCGAGCTGGTTGTTGTCGTCGGGCGCCTTCGCCAGCGAGGGCCGCAGCCCGGCCGGCAGCGGTCGCTGGTCCTGCTCGCGGGCGTTGGAGCGGCCGTCGCCATCCTTGTCCTCGCGACCGTCGGAGCGACCATCGCCATCGCTGTCGCGCTTGCCGGGGTGGGTGCCGAAGCGCTGCTCGCCGAGGTTGCCCAGCTTGTCACCGTCGTTATCCTCGGCCGCATCGATGACCCCGTCGCCGTCGCTGTCGCGGCGGTCGGGATCGGTCACCCCATAGCGGGCCTCGAAGCCATCGCGCAGCCCGTCACCATCACGGTCGGCCGCGGCGGCGGGCAGGGCCGCGAGCAGCACCAGCACCAGGCCCAGGGCGGCTCCGCGTCGTGACCGGGGTGCTGCCATCGTCAGCGGGCGGCTCCAGGAGCCTCGACCACGTTGGCGACCAGCCTCCGGAGTGACGGTGTCAGCAGCTTCGTGAGGGTGACGGTGAGGTGGCCCTTGTCGCGGTACACAAGGACGTCACCCTGCACCAGTGGGCAGGGCCGATATGGGCAGACCTTGCCCTGCAGTCCGCGGTAGCGCGCGCCGCTCGAGCGTGCGCCGTCGCGCAGGGCGCGATCGATGCGACGCGCGTTGAGCGGCACCGTCAGCGTGGCACAAGCGGACATGTCGCGAGGGTGCTTGCGCAGGCATTTGACGGGATTGCCCACGTTGCGCGGCGCATCCGCGAGCAGCACCACCTCCGAGGCGGCCGGCAGCTCAGCGACGGTCCGCTGGACGCCGACCCTCCACACGCGTGGTCGGTCAGCGCCATCGATCTGGCGGCCGCGATAGTCGACCAGGCTGTAGTCGTCGGAGAAACCCAGGACGATGACGTCGGGCGGATCAGCCACGAGCTCGTCGCGAGCAGCTCGACGCCAGTCGCGGCAGGACGCGCCGCGGTCAAGCTGATACTGGTGCTGGCTCATGGTGCCGATGATCGGTGAGCAGCGGCCCTTGAGCAGCGACACCAGCCGCCAGCCCTCCTGCCGGGACGCGACGATCAGCGGTGGCAGGTACATGGTGGCCTTCGAATCGCCCATCAGCACCACGGTGGTCGCAGCATCGGGATCGCCGAAGACACAGCGGTTGACGGCCGCCTGGCCGGATCGGACGCCGCACGTCGCGGCGTACCGCGTGATGTCGTCGGGCGCCTTCGCCAGCGAGGGCCGCAGCCCGGCCGGCAGCGGTCGCTGGTCCTGCTCGCGGGCGTTGGAGCGGCCGTCGCCATCCTTGTCCTCGCGACCGTCGGAGCGACCATCGCCATCGCTGTCGCGCTTGCCGGGGTGGGTGCCGAAGCGCTGCTCGCCGAGGTTGCCCAGCTTGTCACCGTCGTTATCCTCGGCCGCATCGATGACCCCGTCGCCGTCGCTGTCGCGGCGGTCGGAATCGGTCACCCCATAGCGGGCCTCGAAGCCATCGCGCAGCCCGTCACCATCACGGTCGGCCGCGGCGGCGGGCAGGGCCGCGAGCAGCACCAGCACCAGGCCCAGGGCGGCTCCGCGTCGTGACCGGGGTGCTGCCATCGTCAGCGGGCGGCTCCAGGGGCGCGTCGGGAGGTGGCGGGGGCAGACATGACGTCGCGCAGGATCGTGCGCAGGGCCGGCGTCAGGTGGCGCGCGAAGGTGCCGGTCAGATGGGAACGATCGCGCCACATCATCGTGCGGCCCTGCACCAGCGGACAGGGGTCGTAGCTGCAGATCTTGTGATAGAGCGTCGCGAAGTGCTGATCGTGGTCGGCCACCGCTGCCCTGAGCGCGACCTCGACGCGCCGTTCCGACAGGGGCTCGCGACGTGTCACGCAGCGGGACATGTCGCCCGGGTTGGCCTGCAGGCAGCGCACAGGATGCTCGCTGTTGTTGGGGACGTCGCCCAGTACCAGCACTCGCGTCTTCGCCGGCATCCGCTCGATCATCCGGTCCATGCCCGCATTCCACAGGGGTGGGCGCTTGGCCTTGGGGATGACGCGTCCGCTGGCGTCGACGAGCTTGTAGCTCTCGCTGGCGGTGATGATGAAGAGGTCGGGTGGCTTGTCCTCGATCGCGCTCACGGCGCGACCACGCCAGTTCCGGCAGGAGCGTCCGCCATCCCCTTCCATCTGGCCCGCGTTCATGGTTCCGAAGACGGGGCTGCAGCCGCCCTTCAGCATGGTCACCAGGCGCCAGCCCTCCGCGGAGGCCACGCGCGCGATGGGATCGACCAGCATCATCGCGTGGGAGTCACCCATGAGCACGATGCGCGTGTTCGACCCGGCCTTGCCGAACCAGCAGCGCCGCAGCGCTGATGAGCCCTTGCGTGAGTCGCAGCCACGCGTCACCCCGCTGAAGTCTGTGGCAGCCGCGGCCAGGCTTGGGCGCAGACCGGCGGGCACCGGACGCTGATCCTGCTCGCGGGCGTTGCTGCGGCCGTCGCCGTCGCGGTCCTCGTTGCCGTCCGCCGTGCCATCGCCATCGGTGTCGCGGCGGCCGGGCGACGTCCTGAAGCGTTGCTCACCAAGGTTGCCCAGGCGATCGCCGTCGTTGTCCTCGGCCGAGTCGATCACGCCATCCCAGTCAGAGTCCTTGCGGTCAGGCGAGGTGACGCCGTGCTTGCGCTCGAACCAGTCCTGCAGCCCGTCCTTGTCGCGATCGGCTGCCACGACCGAGGAGGCGGCGAGCGTCAGCAGCAGCAGCGTCGCCAGAGCCAGTGCGGCGATCTGGCGAGTGGGTGTCGATTGGTGCATCAGCGGTCCCCCGTGACAGCGTCGATAGCAGCCCCGAGACGCTCCGAGAGACGAGCAGCGAACGTGGCCGTCAGGTGATGGCGGTCACGATACACGAGCATCGAGCCACGCACGAGCGGGCAGTCGGCGTCCGTGCAGAGCCAATCGGTGGCGGAGATGATGTCCACCCCCGCCGCCGCGGCGCTCCGCGCCTCCCGCTCGATGTAGCCGGGATCGGTCATGCGCGCGCGATCGCTATCGCAGTCCTCGATGCCGGCGCTCGTGGCCAGGCAGTCGGCAGGGTCGTAGCCGACACGCGGCGTGTCGGCCAGCACGATGACGCGTGCGCGGTCACCAAGCTTGCCCAGGTACTCCGCCAGCGCGCGATCCCAGGCGTCTTCTGTTCCCTCCGTCAACCGCTGATCCTGCTCGTCCACCAGCTCGTACATGTCGGCCGAGGAGACGAGCACCAGGTCTGGCTGCTCCTCATCGATGAGATCGAGCGCGCGAGCGCGCCACTCGTCGCATTCACGATAGCTGCGCTTGAGCGGCGCATTCCAGACCGTGGCCTCGATCAGTGGACAGCCGGCCTTGGTGATCGCATGCAGGCGCCAGTCGCGATCGAGCGCGAGGCGCTGCAGGGCCGGTAGCCACTGCTGCGCATGCGAGTCGCCCAGGAGCATGACGGTGGTCTCGGCTGCGGGCGATCCGTAGACACACGCCGGCGGATCGACCTCCCCGAACTCCAGGTGACAGTCATCGTCATAGCCGTCGGGCACGTCGTAGTAGGCGCCCGACAGCGGCGGCGTCAGGTCGTTCGGCACGGGCCCCGAAAGGACCGCAGGAGGCAGCTCCCCGGACCCCATGATGATGCGGCCGTCGCCGGGCCCGGTGGCCGGACCCTGGGCCAGCCCGCCTGCGGCCAGCGTCCCCGCGGCGACCAGGACCGATGCGCCCACGGCGCCGATGACGCTGCGCGATGGTCGCATCGGCAGGAGGCGGCCATGTCGGATGGGGCCCTCGATGAGGTCGGTGCTGACCCACGCGATGGCGGTGGCGACCAGCACCAGGCCCAGGTTGAGCGCCAGGCTGTCGACGCCCAGGGCGATCGGCACCAGCACCAGGAGGGGCCAGTGCCATAGGTACAGGGAGTAGGAGATGCGGCCGACCCAGCGCGGGAAGGCGGTCGAGAGAAGGCGTGAAGGCCGTGTCGCGGCGCGCGTGCCACCCATGATCACCAGCGCGGTGCCGACGACCGGTATCAACGCGGCCGTGCCCGGGTAGGGCGTGTCGGCGCCGATGGCGAAGACGCCGGCGACGATGATGCCCAGGCCCAGCCACACGAAGCCTTCCGCCACGACACCTGGTGTGCGCTGGGGTAGCCGCAGCACGCCCACCGCGATGAGGCCACCCACGCCCAGCTGCCAGGCGCGCGTCGGCAACGAGAAGAAGGCCCACGGCGCGGCGATGTCCGTCCAGATCAGCGCCAGCGCGAGCGAACCGGCGACGATGGCGGCGACCAGGAGCCAGATACGCGCCGTGCCCAGGAGCTTGAGTGAGACGAGCATGAGCAGCGGCCAGAAGAGGTAGAACTGCTCCTCGACGCTCAGCGACCAGAAGTGCAGCAGTGGCGAGGGTGCCACCTCAGAGCCCAGATAGTCGATGGCGTTGCCCGCGAAACGGATGTTGGACACGTATAACGCGGCCGCCGCGGCGTCCCCGGCCACCCCCGGGAAGCGCAGCTCCGAGAGCACCAGCCAGGACCCCAACGTGGTGACCACGATGGCCAGCAGTGCTGCCGGAAGCAGCCGCCGGAAGCGCCGTGCGTAGAAGACCACGAGGTCGATGCGTGCACTCGCGTTCCACTCGCGCACGAGCAGTCCGGTGATCAGGAAGCCGGAGATGACGAAGAAGACATCGACGCCGATGAAGCCGCCCTCAGCGTGGGGCACCCCGGCGTGGTACAGCAGGACCGCGCCGATGGCGATGGCGCGCAGGCCCTCGATGTCGGGACGGAAGTAGGAGCGACCGTCGCGGTCGCTCATGTAGCCACGACGCAGGGCTCGGGCGGCATCACGAACACGCCTCGTGCGCTGCGGGATCGGTCATGGGGTCCGGTGCTGGCTGAGTCCGCATGCCCGCTGGCAGCACATCGGCCGGCGACTCCGCGCCGGCCGATAGATGACCCGGGACCGTGGGTCGTCTGGCGACCGCAGAGCTAGCCGTTGCGGCTCTGCTCCTTCACCTGGCGCTCCACCTCGCCCTGGATCTGGTTGTTTCGTCGCGCCTTGGCGCGACGCCCCAGGTAGAAGACGATGACGACCGGCCAGGCCCACGACGCCACGGCACCGATGGCCAGCGGTGCGACGTAGTCTTGCCAGCCGGGGTTCTGCAGGTTCATCAGGGTGAGGATGATCAAGCTCACGATGGCGCCGATGGTGACGCCGATGCCACGCTGGATCATGTGTGTCGCTACCTCCACGATGTCGGTTGTCGCGCCTCGCGGCTCGTGAGCACGGTGGCTCTGCCTCATCCTAGCGCCCGCGGCACCGCCGTGGGCCACGGGCGACCCGCAGGTCAGCGGCCGCCGCCCCGGTTCTCTGCGCGCCACTTGCGCTCATCACGCGCGAACAGATCCGCCTGCCGGTCGAACCAGTCATCGCCCGTCATCAACGCCAGCGTCCGCAGCTGTTCGATGTGGGTCTCGTGATAGTGAAGTGAGCCTTCGACGGTCCCGAGGCTGTAGCGCGAGAGATCGCCCTTGCGGCGGAAGCGGTAGAGCTTGTCACGCACCGTCCTGGCGCCACCCAGGAAGTACTGCTCGGCCAGCGGCGAGCCTGTGGCCAGCCAGTAGTCGTAGAGGCCGAAGAGCGCGTTGAGATGAGCGTTGAGGGTGTGGTCGTGGCGGCCGTCGGGCCAGTGCTCGAACCAGATGTAGCCGGCATCGGTCACGAGTGAGATCCAGCGCTGGTTCTGCGGGCGCTGCTCCAGCGCCGCCATCAGCAGTCGCGCCGACTCCAGCCGCTCCGGCGCGTCGGTGAGACCGTGGAACCGACTAAGGAACGAGAGCACCAGGCCGTGGGAGTTGCCGTTCACCCAGCCGGACTGATGCACACCCAGGTCGTAGTCATGTGGCTGCCAGCGCCGCTGCTGGTTGCCGGTCGGCCAGCTCGTCGAGGACGTCGGCGAACTTGCGGGCGTAGCGAAGGTGGACCCGTTTGCCGGTCTGGACGTAGCTGTCGAGACGCTTCATCCCCTGCTGTGCGATGACGGTGGGGTTGTAGACCAGCCTCCCTCCCGGTCCCAGTGGCCGCATGGGGACACCGGCCGCATCCCGTGGGCCGAGCGTGCGGTACGGGGCCACGGGCCCGCCGTTGAAGCGCAGTCGCTTCCAGGGGACTGTCTGCAGCTCCCAGTCACCGACCAGGAAGTCGGGCGCAGCCGGCACCTCCACGGGCTCGACGGAGGCCTCGGGAGCCACGGAGGCCTCGGGAGCCAGCGACGCCTCAGGGGTCATCGAGGCCTCGCTGGCAGGTGATGGGCTGGGCGAGGCTTCATCGGCGCCCCCGACAGCAGCGGGCAGCAGCAGGCTGAAGAGCACGAAGACGATGAAAAGACGACGACGCACGGCGACGCGACCCTACCACGAGCAGCCAGCGCAGCGCCGGATCGGCCCCTACCATCGGACGAATGCCAGCGCCCGTCGGCCGTTCCAGCGCCCAGCTCCGCGATCGCTTGATGGCGACCTTCCCCGCGGCAGCCGATCACGCCGCCGACATGATCATCGTGCGTGCGCCGGGTCGGGTGAACCTCATCGGCGAGCACACCGACTACAACGGCGGCTTCGTGCTGCCGTTCGCCATCGACATGGATGTGCGCATCGCGCTGCTGCCCAGTGACGAGCCTCGCGTGCGCATCACTCGTCTCGACAACGGTCGGACAGCCACGATCAGCCTCGACCCGTTCCCCTCCCCCGGTGATGCGTGGCACGACTACATCGCCGGGACGGCGTGGGCGCTCGACCACTTCGACCAACCGCTGCGTGGTTTCGACGGCGTCCTCGAGAGCACGCTTCCGATCGGCTCGGGGTTGTCGTCCTCGGCGGCCCTGGAGATCGTCACGGCGTGGGCGCTCTCGGCGCCCGGGGGGCCGGCTGTCGACCCGCTGCGCGTGGCCCAGATCGCGCAATACGCCGAGAACGAGCACGTCGGCGTCAGGTGCGGCCTGATGGACCAGTTCGCCTCGGCCTGTGGCGTGGACGGCCACGCTCTGCTCTTTGACTGCCGCTCGACCGAGTGGCGTGCGGTGCCGATGCCGGATCGATCTCGCGCTCGTCGTCATCCATAGCGGCGTCTCCCACGGTCATGCCGACAACGAATACAACGCGCGCCGCGCCGCCTGTGAGCGCGTGGTGGCGGCCGTGGCTGCCGACGACCCGACGGTGATGCTCCTGCGCGACATCGACATGGTCCGGCTCATGGCCTACCGCGATCGCATCGACGCCGTCGACTACCGGCGCGCGCACCACGTCATCACGGAGAACGAGCGCGTGCTGGACGGGGCAGCCGCGCTCGAAGAGGGCGACCACGCCACGCTGGGCGAGGTCATGGCTGGCAGCCAGGCCTCCATGCGTGACGACTACGCCATCACCTGCCCGGAGATCGACGCGCTGGTGGCGCTGAGCGTCGACGTCCCGGGCGTCATCGGCTCGCGCATGACCGGGGGTGGCTTCGGCGGCTGCACCATCAGCCTGGTCCGGCCCGATGCCGTAGACGCGTTGTGCGCTCGCGTGGAGCGCGACTACCCCGGGCTCAGCGGCTGCACGCCACGCATCTGGACGGTCCGAGCCGTCGATGGCGCCGGGTTCGTCACGCCTACTTGATGCCGCTGGACGCCACGTTCTCCTGGAAGTAGCGCTGCAGGATGACGAAGATGGCGATCGGGAAGATGACCGCGATGGTCACCCCGGCGAAGACGAGCTGCGGCGAGTCAGCAGCGCGGCCGCCGAACTGGCTGAGGGCTACCGTCAGCACCTGGGCCTGTTCATTGCCGGTGCTGATGACGATGAAGGGCCAGACGAAGCTGTTCCACGCGTACAGGAACTGGAACGTCGCCAGCGTCGCGAGCGCGGGCAGGCTGAGCGGCACGTAGATGCGCCACATCACGGTCCACCGGCTGGCGCCGTCGATGAAGGCGGCTTCTTCCAGCTCCTTGGGCAGGGTCACGAAGAACTGGCGCATGAGGAACGTGCCGTAGGCGCTGAAGATCCAGGGGAAGATAAGCGCCGGGATGCTGTCCACCCAGCCGATGCCGACCATCAGCTGATACAGCGGGATGATCAGCACCACGAACGGGATCATGATCGATCCGAGGTAGATGAAGAAGAGGGTGTTGCGGAACGGGAACGGGATGCGCGCGAAGGCGTAGCCGCCGATGATCGAGGTGAACAGCGTGCCGCCCACGACCGCCAGGGTGACCAGGATGGTGTTGGACAGGCTGCGGTCGAACCCCGCCCGGTCCAGCACGTCCGGGAAGTTCTCCGGGTTGGCCGTGGGGCGCTCCACGGCCTCAGCCGTGCGCAGGACGGCATAGGCGCTGAGGCTCGGGTCCGAGGGTGAGACGAACTCCGCCACCGAGGTGTTGCGCACCTTGAGCAGTCGCTGCCCGTCGATCTCGTAGACCGGGAACTCGTCGTCGCCCACCGCCTCGATCACTTCACCGCCCTGCTCGTCGAGGAGCGGGGTGGCTTGCTCGAGTGGTACGACGACGGTGTCGTCGAGCGCGTCAGCGGTGGCGAACAGACCCGCCCGCACGCCGCTCGCGACCGGCACCATCTCGACCGTGCTGCCGTCGACCGGGATGCGATACAGCGGCAGCTCCTCACCCTCGTAGGGTGGCCGTAGCCGCCTGCATGGGCAGCAGCTGCGGTGGGTAGCGGAAGACCTCCTCGCTCGTCTTGAACGCCGTCGTGAGCATGAAGATGAAGGGGAACAGGAAGATGACCGCCACACCGATGAGCAGGGCGTACATACCGATGGTCCCTGCGCCTCGACGCACCCGCGTCCTGCTTGTCGCGCCACCGGTTGGCTTCCGGGCCTGGTTCTGGGCTGCGGTCATGCCCTACTCCCCGAAAGCCTCGGCGCGTTGACGCCGGTACTGGATGATCGTGAACACGAAGATCAACGCGAACAGCACCCAGGCGATAGCAGAGGCGTAGCCGAACTCGAAGTTCTTGAACCCCGACCGGTAGAGGTGCATCACCGGCGTGAGCGTGGCGTTGTTGGGACCACCCGGGTCGAGGCCTTTCAGGACCCACGCCTCGGTGAAGACCTGCATGGCCAGGATCGTCGTGGTGGCGACGACGAAGAACGTCGTGGGCGAGACGGAAGGCAAGGTGATGTTGCGGAAGCGTTGCCAGCGGTTGGCACCATCGATCGTGGCCGCCTCGTAGAGGTCAGCCGGGACACCCTGCAACCCGGCCAGGAAGAGCACGGTGTTGAAGCCGATGGTGATCCAGGCGAACACGACGGCCACCATCGGGAGCGCAGTCGCCGGATCGGAGAGCCAGCCGATGTTGGGGTCCTCGATCGCCAGGCCGAAGACGCTGTTGACGGTGTCCACTCCCAGGGTGATGAAGTAGTTGATCCATCCCACCGTCTGATCGAGAAGCCCGCGGAAGATCAGAGCGATACCCACCACACCTGCGACGCTGGGGATGAAGTAGATGGCCCGGAACACCCGGATGCCGCGCAGCTTCTGGTTCAGCAGCGAGGCCAGGAAGATGGCCGGGACCACCGCCAGCGGGATGGCGATGAGGCAGAACACGATGATGTTGCGCAGCGAGATCCAGAAGAGCTTGTCCTTTGCCGCGACTACGACCGACCCGATGCGCGCGACTTCACTGAAGCCCGCCTCCAGGCCCGGTGGCAGGAAGACGCTGGGGTCGTCGAGCACGAGGACCTGGAAGGAAAGGATGTCGATGTAGTTCTCGAGCCCGAGGAAGATCGGGTCGCTGAACGCGTTCCAGTCGGTCAGGCTGACGTAGAGGCTGAACAGCAGCGGCCCGGCGAAGAAGCCCAGGAAGCCGAGGAAGTTTGGGCGAGATGAGCAGCACGCCGTCGAGGACGTCGCTGTCCGTCAGCGTGGCGCCGAAGCGCAGGCGCGTCCGGCGCGGCCCCAGAGCGCGACCAGGAAGACGAACAGGACGAGGCTGGCGATCGCCAGGCCGAAGCGCAGTGGGTCGGCCAGGCCCTGCAGGAGCTCCAGCGCACCGTGGGTCGCGTCGATGGCCCACAGGAAGCCGAGGCCGGCGATGGCCAGGACGGCCAGCCGGAGGTAGCGGACGGCCTGGTGGACCGCCGGGCGGTCGGCTGAGGCCATCGAGCACGTAGCCGAGCAGGTAGCCCACGAGCGCCAGGACGAGCCATGGGATGGCCGCCCCGAAGACGTCGGCGAGGTCATCGAAGCCGACGAAGACCCCGGAGAAGTGGAGCAGTAGCAGGAAGACCGTGAGGAACGGCGAGGTAGTCGACGATGACCGCCAGCACGCGGCCCCGCGACGAGCGCTGCCAGGTCCACACCACCGAGACGCCGGCCGCGATGCTGAAGAGCAGCGGCACGGCGAGCGCTGCCAGGAACAGCAGCAGCGGCAGGTCCTCCGGGTCCGACGCCGATGAGCGCGACGAGAGCCACCACGCCAGCGATCGTGAGCACGGCCTGGAGCAGCGGGATGGCGCGGACGAGCACGTCAGCGAGCCGGTCCCAGGGTCTGTTGGGCGTGGGTGGTCCTGCGATGGTGTCACGTCGGCACGATCGACGACGGCAGCGGTCATGTGGTCGCCTTGCGCGGGGCGGGCCGCGCGATCGATTCTCCCTGGTGCGGAGATGCCGGAGCCGGTCATGACCAGCTCCGGCAGCGTGATCCGAGTCGTCGCTCGGCTACTGGCCGAACGCCTCGGCGTTGGCCTCGGCACAGACCGTGGCCTGGAACTCATCGATGCTGATCTCGCCATTGACGACACCAGCGACCGCGGCACCCATGACCGAGTCGAACTTGGGCCAGCTGCCATCCCACAGCGGGCCCTCGGCGACGCTGTTGTTGGCGAGGCCGTCGAGGAACGCCTGGTTGTTGGCCGGCGGCGTGAAGGTCAGGAAGTCCTCGGCCGTCTGCTCGCCGAGGCGGCTGGGGATGTTGGCGCCCAAGCTCGGCGATGGTGGCCTGGATCTCGGGCTGCGTGAGAGCGTCGATGACCTGCCAGGCGGCGTCGAGGTTCTCGCTGTCAGCATTGGCGGTGTAGGCGCCCCAGAAGAGCCAGTTGCCACCCGGCACCGGGCCGTCGGGCAGCGCCACGACGTCCCAGTCGAAGTTGGCGTTGGCGCGCATGCCTGGCGTGGCCCAGCGGCCGTTCTGGAACATCGCGATCGTACCGGCCTGGAAGCCCGGCTCCGCATCCTCGCCGTAGCTGAGGGCGAAGTTGTCGAGCCCGTAGATGTCGACCATCTGCTGCAGGCCGGCGATCGACTCGGGAGTATCGAGCGCACAGGCGGTGCGGTCCTCGTTGAAGAAGCCACCACCGGCCCCGTTCATCCACACGCCGTATGGGCCCCACCAGTTGCTCTGCGCCGTAGGCCTTGACATCAGGCCCGAGTGCGGCCACGGCCTCGCCGACCTCCATGAACTTGTCCCAGGTCCACTCGCCGTTGGCGGCCAGCTCGCGCGGGTCCTCGGCGCCGGCCTCGGCGATGAGGTCGTTGTTGATGTAGAGCGCGAACGTCGAGACGTCGCGCGGCAGGCCCCAGAGCGGTCCACCAGCCTCGCCCGTCGCAGGGTCGTAGGTGAGGTGGAACATGGGGCCCGGGTAGAAGTCGTCGTCGGAGTGGCCTGCTGGCGTCCGCGTACTCGCGCAGGTCGGCGATGATGCCGTTGGTGGCGAACTCGGCGATATCCGTGCCGGGGATCCAGAAGACATCCGGCGCCGTCCCGGAGGCGGCCTCGGTCTTGAGCTGGTCCTGGTAGCTCGAGGTCTCCGAGCCGCCCTTCTGGTACTCGACGGTGATGCCGTCGAGCTGCTCGGAGATCTGGGCGGCGACCTGAGCGTACACCTCCGCTTCAGCGTCGTTGTCCGGCCGCGTCCGGAACGTCACGGTCACGTCGTCCTGCGCCACGATGGGCAGGCTGGCGCCGACGAGCGCCGCCGTCGCCAGCGCGGTCGCGAGGACCGTCATGCGCCGCGGCGCATGGGAATCAGGGAACACCATTGGGTGCCTCCTCACGTTGTAGACTGTGGACGTCCCACCTGTCCAACAGAAACCGACACGGTTCGACCGGATTGTCCGGCTGGCGCGCCGCATGTCAACCTCGACGAAGCATGAACGAGTGCTCCTGTGTGCTGATGTGTTGACTAATGTTGACATCCACGGCAAAATCCAGTCGACCTCCTCGCCACCTTCACAGGAGATGCGCCCGTGTTGGCCCCGCAGCGCCATGCCCACATCCTCGAGCGCTTGCAGGCGGATGGCGCTGTCAGGGTGTCGGAGATGATGCGCCAGCTGGGGGTGTCGGACATGACCGTGCGCCGCGACCTTGAGGCGCTCGAGTCACAGGGCCACCTGATCAAGGTGCACGGGGGCGCGACGCTGCTGCGTGAATCGTCGGTACACGAGCCCGGGTTCGACACCAAGCGCACCCTGGAACACGAGGCCAAGCTGGCCATCGCTCGTGCTGCCGCCGCGCTGGTGGAGCCGGGGATGGCGGTGGCCATCTCGGCCGGCAGCACCACCTACGAGGTCAGCCGCCGCCTCACGGACGTGCCGCGCCTGACCGTGGTCACCAACTCCGTGCCGGCGGCGGAGGTGCTGTATCACGGCGGACGCACCGATCAGACCATCATCCTCAGCGGTGGCGTGCGCACGCCCTCCGATGCCCTGGTGGGGCCGTTCGCCGTCAATGCGCTCCGCGCGGTCAACGTCGATCTCGTGTTCCTGGGCGTGCACGGTATCCACCGGCGTGCGGGCTTCACCACGCCCAACATGCTCGAGGCTGAGACCAATCAGGCGCTCATCGAGACCGGCCGGCGACTGGTCGTCACAGCCGACCACACCAAGTGGGGAGTCACCGGTGTGAGCACCATCGCCCGCCTCGACCGGGCCAACGTCGTCATCAGCGATCGAGGGCTCGAGGACGAGGCCCAGGCGCTGCTGCGCCAGGAGGTGGGTGCAGCTGATCCTGGTCGGCCCCGATGATCTACCGCTGCGGGCCGCCGCCGGATCCCTGGCCGCGCTCGGGGCCGGATAGACATGGTTCTCCCGACGGGCCCGCATCGACGCCACGACCCGCTCAGCGACCAGTGGGTGCTGGTCTCTGCCGGGCGCACCAGGCGACCGTGGCTGGGCCGCAAGGAGCGCCCTACTGCGGTCGACGAACGGCCGCCCTACGACCCCGGCTGCTACCTCTGTCCCGGCAATACGCGTGTCAGTGGCGGGCAGAACCCGGCGTACACCTCCACCTGGGTCTTCACCAACGACTTCGCGGCACTGCGACCCGACGTCGGCGAAGACCGCCTCCACGACGGCTTGCTGGTGGCGGAGGCACAGCCAGGCACCTGTCGTGTGCTGTGCTTCTCGCCGCGTCATGACCTGACGCTGACGCGCATGGCCCGCGAGGGCGTGCGCGAGGTCATCGACATGTGGGCCGAGCAGACCCTCGAGCTTGGTGCCGAGTGGCAGTGGGTGCAGATCTTCGAGAACCGCGGCGAGGCCATGGGTGCCTCCAATCCGCACCCACACGGCCAGATCTGGGCAGGCTCGGCCCTGCCCGAGCGAGCAGCTCGCGAGGATGCCTCGCAGCGCCGGCATCATCGCGACCGCGGGCGTCGGCTGCTGCTCGACGTCGTGGAACAGGAGTCCGGGGGCGTGCGTGTCGTCGAAGAAGACGACGAGTGGCTGGCGCTCGTGCCCTTCTGGGCCGTCTGGCCGTTCGAGACGATGCTGCTGCCCGAAGCGGCCGGCTGCACGCATCCCCGACCTGGACGACCATCAGCGTGACGGGCTGGCCGGCACGATGCAGCGTTTGATGCAGCGCTACGACGCCCTCTTCGACCAGCCGATGCCGTTCTCCATGGGCTGGCACCAGGCACCCTTCGACCACGACTCGAGCACGCCCTGGCAGGTGCACGCCCACTTCATGCCGCCCCTGCTGGAGGCCACCAAGCGCAAGTTCATGGTGGGCTACGAGCTGCTCTCCGAGCCGCAGCGTGACATCACCGCCGAGGACGCTGCCGAGCGTCTGCGCGCCGCAGGCGTCCGTGGAGGCAGCGCGACGCCGTCGGAAGCGGGGTAGCATCCGACCGTGGCTAGCTCAGCCGACCCTATCGACCCGCCCCTGCGGCGTGCGATCCGCGGCCCTCGCGCGCCTCAGCCGACGAAGCACTGGGACCTTGTCGTCATCGGTGGCGGCATCGTCGGCTCCGGCGTCCTGCTCGACGCCATCTCTCGTGGTCTCAAGGCCGCGCTCATCGAACAGGACGACCTCGCGGTCGGGACCTCCTCGCGCTCGTCGCGCCTCATCCACGGCGGCCTGCGCTACCTCGAGGACCTGCGCATCGGCCTCGTGCGCGAGGCGCTGAGCGAACGTTCGCGACTGCTGCGACTGGCGCCGCACCTGGTCCACCTCGAACGGTTCCTCTTCCCGGTCTACGGCTACCCGCTCGTCAGTCGCGCCTTCATGGGCGCCGGCCTCACGCTCTACGACCTGCTGGGCGCGGCGCGTGATGGTGGTCGTGCGCAGCACCTCGGCGTGGAAGGGGTGGCGGCGCTGGTCCCGCCCATCCGTCGCGCCGGCCTGCGCGGCGGCGTCACCTACAGCGACGGCGTCGAGGACGACGCCCGCTTCAGCATCGCCGTGGCGCGCACGGCCCTCGAGCGCGGCGCCACCGCGCTGACCCGGGCGCGCGTGACTGGATTGGCGAGCGCTCCCGACGGCCACGTCAGCGGCGTCCGCGTCCACGATCTGCTCAGCGGCGAGGAGATCGATGTGCGAGCGCGACAGGTCGTCGACGCCAGCGGCGTGTGGCTAGGCCATCCCGAGGCCCGGCTCGGCGGCTCCACCATGAAGCTCGTGCCCAGTCGCGGCACGCACCTGCTGTTCGACCGCGAGCGACTGCCGCTCAGGACGGGCATGACCCTGCGCGTCCCAGGCCGTGTCCTCTTCCTCATCCCCTACCCCGGCGTGTGGCTGGTGGGCACCACCGACGAGGCGGACGAGGGCGAACCCGACCGACCCGTGCCCACCGCCGCCGAGGTCGACCAGATCCTCGACAACGTCAACCACGTGCTCGACGTCGACCTGCGGCGCGAGGACGCCGTCGGTGCGTACGCCGGCCTGCGGCCGCTCGTCGGTGTGCCCGGCGGTGACACCGCCCGCGTCAGCCGCGAGCACACCATCCACCGCGAGGACTCCGGCCTGGTGCGTGTCCGGGTGGCAAGTACACCACCTACCGGCTGATGGCTCGTGATGCGGTCGACGTACTGCTCTGGCCGAGGGCCTGCGGCGCCGTCGAGCCGCACGGCGGACCTGCCGCTGCTTGGCGCAGCAGCCCGCGAGGAGCTCGATGCCGCTGGTCGCGGACCTGGCCGCCAGCGACGGCCTCGGCGCGGAGCGTGCCCGGACGCTCGTCGACCGCCACGGCACCCAGGCACGCGACGTCGTCCGCCTCGGCGGGCAGAGGACCTGCTGCGACCGCTGGCCGAGGACCGCACCGAACTCGAGGCCGAGGTCGCCTGGGCCGTCGACCACGAGCTTGCCCTGGGTCTCGACGACGTGCTGTCGCGGCGGATGCGCCTGTCGATGGCGCGACGCGACCGTGGCGCCTCCCTCGCGCCGCGGGTCGCGCAGATCGTGGGTGCCCTGCTCGATTGGGACGCAGAGCGACAGGCGCAGGAGGTGCGAGTCCTACCTGGCAGCCGCGCAGCGCGAATACGACGTTCCGCAAGGCGACCAGGCCCCGAAGGGAGGTTGACCATGGGCGCTCAGCACATCCTGGCGCTCGACCAGGGCACGACGTCGTCACGAGCCATCGTCTTCGATCGCAAGGGCGGGGTCGTCGCTGCCGCGCAGCGTGAGTACCCGCAGGGCTACCCCTTTCCCGGGCACGTCACTCACGCCGCCGAAGACATCTGGGCGAGCCAGGTGGGTGTGGCACGCGAGGTGCTGGAGGCCATCCCCGGAGGTGCCGGCGCCATCGCTGCGATCGGCATCACCAACCAGCGCGAGACCACCATCGTCTGGGACCGCGTCAGCGGCGAGGCCGTCGCCCCGGCCATCGTCTGGCAGAGTCGTATCACCGCCGAACGTTGCGCCGAGCTGCGGAACGCGGGGCACGAGGAACGGGTCCGCGATCTGACCGGTCTGCCGCTTGACGCCTATTTCAGCGGTCCCAAGATCGCCCACATCCTCGATGCGGAACCGAGCCTGCGTGCACGTGCCGAAGCCGGTGAGCTGTGCTTCGGCACCGTCGATAGCTTTCTCATCTGGCGCCTCACCGGCGGTCGCGCCCACATCACCGATGTCTCGAACGCCAGCCGCACCCTGCTCTTCGACATCCGCGAGCGACGCTGGGATCCGTGGCTGTGCGACCTCATGGGCGTGCCCGTGGCGATGCTGCCGGAGGTGCAGCCCTCCTCTGCCCTCCTCGCCGAGACCGATCCGGGCGTCCTTGGCGTCTCGCTGCCCATCGCCGGCATCGGAGGTGACCAGATGGCGGCCACCTTCGGACAGGCCTGTCTCCTGCCAGGGATGGCCAAGAACACGTACGGGACGGGCGCGTTCGCCCTCCTCAACACCGGCACCGAGCCGGCGGTGTCGAGGCATGGCCTGCTGTCCACGATCCTGTGGCAGCTGGGTGAGGACGGACCGCTGGTCTACGCGCTCGAAGGGGCCGTCTTCGTCGCCGGCGCCGCGGTGCAGTGGCTGCGTGACGGCCTGCGCGCCATCGAGCGCAGCGCCGACGTCGAAGCACTGGCCGTGCGCGGGCGACCGTGACTCCGGCGTCGTGGTGGTCCCGGCGTTCGTGGGCCTCGGTGCGCCACATTGGGACCCCGACGCGCGCGGTGCCATCATGGGCCTGACGCTGGGCTCGAGCGTGGCCGACATCGCCCTTGCCACCGTCGATGCCATGGCCTACCAGGTGGCCGACGTGCTGGCGGCGATGGCGCTCGACGCGGCCGGCGAGCTGGGCGCACTTCGCGTCGACGGCGGCGCTGCCGTCAACGATGCGCTGCTGCAGTTCCAGGCCGACATCCTGCGCGTGCCCGTCGAGCGCCCACGGGTGACCGAGACCACCGCGTTGGGCGCCGCGCTTCCTGGCCGGGCTCGGGACCGGCCTCTGGTCCTCCACGCAGGAGGTCGCGGCCACGTGGCGGCTGGACCGACGCTTCGAGCCGGCCATGCCGCAGGTCGAGCGCGACCGGCTGGTGGACCGCTGGCGGCGCGCTGTCGAACGGGCCCAGGGCTGGGCGTCGAGCTAGCGCGCGGTCGCTGTCACGGGGTCGAACTCCGCCGCCCGATGGACGACCTCACCATCGAGCAGGGTCGCCTGGGGGCGGGCAGCAGCGATGGCATCGGCGTCGGCCGGTGACGCGAAGATCGCGGCCGGCAGCACGAGCAGGTCGGCGCGAGCGCCTCTGCCCAGATGACCCTGGTCGGCGACGCGAGCTGAACGGGGGCCGTCGAGGCAGGCGGCCCGCAACGCCCGATCGAGGCTGATGGCCTGCTCGGGATGGAAGGCCTCGTCCCTGTCCCGGTCCGTGCCACGACGTGTCACGGCGGCGGCGATGCCGGGCCACGGATCGGGCGACTCGACCGGCGCGTCTGTGCCGAATGGCAGCAACGTCCCCGACCGGTCGAGGTCGCCCAGCGGGAAGGCCATGGCGGATCTCGGTCCCCACGACCCACGCATCGCGGCGGCATCGCTCAGCAGATGACAGGGCTGCACGGAGGCGGCGATACCCAGCCGGCCGAAGCGGCCGATGTCGGCAGCATCGATCAGCTGGGCGTGCTCGACACGATGCATCGCGCCGGGCACCGTGGGCAGGTGCTCCATGACGTCGAGCACGGCACGCACGGCGGCATCGCCGATCGCGTGGATCTGGCTGGCGATGCCGGCCTCGGCGGCACGACCGGCCGCAGTCAGCCAGCTCCTCGACGGATCGCAGCAGCATCCCGCTCGGCGCCGCCCGGTGGCGAGCCTGCCGGATCGTCCGGCTCGTAGGGGGCCAGCAGTGCGGCCGTGCGACTTCCCAGGGCGCCATCGCTGAACAGCTTCAGCCAGCCATCGCGGTAGCGACCCCGTTCGTCACCCTCGACACCGTGCCCGAGCGCAGGCTTATCTCGATGGCGCGTTCAAGTTGTTCCTCGCGCACGCTGGCGATGACGCGCAAGGGCAGTCGGCCGGCGGCAGCCATGGCGCGGTAGATCGTCGGTCCGCCCCGCAACTCCGGATCGGGCGCCAGACCGCCGGGGTCGTGCACCGAGGTGACCCCCAGCGCCGCCAGGGTGCGCGCGTACGACCCGACGGCCCAGTCGACATCGGCGGCGGTGGCCACTGGGGATCACGGCGTCCACGAGGCCGGCTGCGGCCTCGTACATGATGCCTGTGGGCCGGCCATCCTCGTCACGCTCGATCCGTCCCGAGGGCGGGTCGGCCGTCGCGGCGAGACCGGCCAGCTGGATGGCGCGGGCGCTCAGCCAGCGCGAATGATGGTCGTGGGCCCACAGTGCCACCGGCCGCCCTGGTGCCGCTTCGTCGAGCCAGGCCGCCGTCGGGTGCGCACCCAGTGCCGGGAAGGTCCAGCCGTGGCCCAGCAGCCAGCCGTCGGCGTCACCCGCAGCCAGCCGTTCCTCGTGGGCGGCGCCGATGACGCTCACGGACAGCGCCCTCATCGAGGCCACTGAGGTCAGGCTGAGCGGCCGCCAGCGCCGCCGCCGCGAGGTGGAGGTGGGCGTCGGTCACCGACGGCGTCACCACCAGGTCGGGCGGGAGCCGCCAGGTCGTGGTCGCCGGCCCCGCCAGGGCCTCGACCTCCGAGGCGCTCCCGACGGCGATGATCGCTCCCGTCGCTGATGGCCAGCGCCTCTGCCCAGCCGAGGCCAGGCTCGCCGACGAGGGTAGCGATGCGGCCGATGATCAGCCGATCGGCTCGAGAGTCAGTCACCCTTCGGTCCAGCCAGGAGCCGGCCGAGGGCATCCCGGTCGAGTCCGGCCCCCAGTCCGAGGGCGAGAGCGATGCGGGCCTTGGGGCCGCTCAAGGTCCCGGCCAGGATGGCGCCGGCGTCGCGCCACGAGCGGCCACCACCGGGGAAGCCGTAGAAGGGGCCGACGGGACCTGCGGCGCAGCGGGTGGTGAGCGCGACCGGCACGCCCACGGCCATGGCCTCCACCGCCGCGGCCAGCAAGTCGGGATCGGTATTGCCGGAGCCCGTCGCCTCGACGACGATGCCGCGTGCACCCTGGTCGAGCGCCGCCCGCAGGAGATTGCCGTCGGTGGCGACGACCGCTGTCAGCAGCGCCACCGGCTCCGCTGCCTCGGCCGGCACGGCGGGGAGCGTGCGACGCTCGCGACGATGCCGCAGGACCACGACGCCCTCCCCTTCGATGCGTCCGAGCGGGCCCTCGTTGAGCGCCGCAAAGGTGTCCAATCCGGTGCTATGCGTCTTGGTCACGTCGGCCGCCGGCAGGATGGCGCCAGCCATCACTACCAGCACGCCCTCGCCAGCCAGTCGCCGGTCGGTCACCGTACGCACGGCATCGCTGAGGTTGCGTGGCCCGTCGTAGTCAGGCTCGCCGGCGTTGCGCATCGCACCCACGACCGCCACCGGCGTGTCGCCGGCGTAGAGCAGGTCCCACGCGAAGGCGGTCTCCTCCAGCACGTCGGTCCCCTGGACGACCACGACGCCATCGATATCGTCGCGCTCCGCGGCACCCTGGATCAACCTGCCGACGTCGAGCAGCTGGCCGAAGCGCAGGTGCGAAGCCGGCACCAGTCCCCAGTCGATGGCCTCCAGCTCGGCGATGGCCGCGAGCGCGGGCACGCGGGCCAGGATCGCAGCCCCGTCGAGGGCGGGCACGGCGGCCCCTGTCTGTGGGTCGGGCAGCATTGAGATGGTGCCGCCCATGAAGATGACGACGACGCGCGGTCGCTCAGCCATGCGGGGGGTCGGGTGGGGGCTCCGGCGCGGGCCCGGCCTTGCCCGGCACGACCTGGCTGGCGATGATCTGGATGGGCCGGGTGGCCTCCGTGTCCTCGGCGACGTAGCGTAGCCGGAAGGGTCGATTGAGCGTCGATGAGGCGGTCGTGATGGTCATGGGGTCCATCGGTTCCACGTTGACGGGACGGGCCGAGCCGATGACGCTCGGACGCGCGAAGACGATGGAGAGCACGCCCACGGCGGCGACGATCAGGGCCGACATGACGATGACAGTGGCGGCGCCAACGACGTCGGCCAGCGGCCCCACGATGATGATGGGGATGAACGAGGCCATGCTCACGAGCATGTTCAGGACACCGAAGACGCGTCCGCGTACATCCGAGGGCAGCTCCTCCTGCAGCGAGGTCTGGGCGGGTACGGCCACGAAGGCGTAGCAGATGCCGGCGGCGAAGGCGACCACCACGACGACGGCGAGCAGGGCCGTGTGGTCACCTCCCTCAGAGGTGCCCATGAACTCCTGGGCCAGGCCAAGGATGACCAGCGAGAGCGCGAGAGCGATCATGCCGCCCTCGATCAGTCGGCGCCGCGGCAGGTACTTGCCGATGATGTTGAGGACCACGATGCCACCGATCAGGCCGGCGCCGAGCGGCAGCAGGATGACGATGAGGTCGCCCTCCTCGAGCCCCAGCACGTCGCGCGTGAAGGCCGGGGCGATCACGCCCAGCACACCGATCAGGGAGGCCACCATGGCGAGGTAGGTGAGCGACCAGAAGATGTTGTGGTGGTCGCGGATGTAGCGGATGCCTTCCTTGAGCTGCTCGAGGGTGGCCGCGACGGCGCTGCGAGCCGACTGCAACGACGCCTGCCCCGCGCCCCCGGCCGGAGCCGCCGGCAGGATCCAGCAGAAGAGACCAGCGAGACCATAGGCGCCGGCCACGATCAGGATGAGCGTCTCTGTTCCCACCACCGTCTCAGCCAACGGGCCGAGTACGGCGAAGCCGAGCACGAACGCACCCTGCAGCGCGAGGATGAACAGGCTGTTGGCCGTCATCAGCTGCGCGCGTTTGACGACCAGGGGGATCATCGCTGCCTCTGCCGGCGCGAAGAACGTGGTCAGCGTGGCGACGAGCGCGGTAACGATGTAGATGACCGCGAGCTGGTCGGTGAAGAAGACCAGCAGCAGGAAGAGCGCACCGCGTGCGAAGTTGGTCCAGACCAGGATCTTGCGCCGATCGAACATGTCGACGAAGACCCCGGCGATGGCCCCGAAGATCACCGCCGGCACCAGGAATGTCAGCAGCAGCAGGCTGACCGAGGTATTGGAGTCGGTCAGTCCGAAGACGGTGATGGTGAGGCCGAACAGCACCATGTTGCCGCCGACCTGCGTGAAGATCTGGGAGCCGTACAGCGCCATGAAACGCGGGTTCCGCAGGACCTGCTTGGCCTGCGCGACGTCGGCGCCACCCTCGATGGTGATGGCGTCGTCGACCTGCTCCCTGATCTCAGTCATCTGTTCTGCCTGCGCCTAGTGCTCGGTCGTGCCGGTGAAGCGGAACGAGCCGATGCGTAGTGTCGGCACGACGATGGTGCCGAGATAGCCGTCTCCGTCCACCGAACGCCGCTCGACGCTGACCGCCTCCACGGCGGCCAGCGCGTCGAGATAGCTTTGTGTGAAGCGAAGGTTACGCACCGGGGCCTTCACCTGCCCGTTCTCCACGAGAAAGAGCCCATCCTTGGTCATGCCGGTGACCTTCACCTGCCTTGGATTGACCACATTGGTGTAGTGGAAGCGGGTCACGAACAGGCCCCGTTCGAGATCGCCGATGACATCGGCCGCGCGGCGTCTCTCCGGCGGCCATGGACAGGTTCAGCGGATACGGGCCCCACGGGTTCGGCGCCGGCAGGGCGTGTCCCGTGGAGCGCCTGCCGTCGCGAGCTGCGGTGCGGGTGTCGTAGACGATGTCGTGGCAGACGCCCCGCTCCAGGAGCGGTACCCGCTGCTTGGCGACACCTTCGTAGTCGAAGGAGCAGGGTGTGCCGGCAGGATCGGTAGCGTCGTCAGCAAGATCGACCAACGGTGAGGCCACCACCTTGCCGGGCTCATAGAACGAGGTCTGCTCCTGTACGTCCTGGGCGCCGAATCCGACGAGACCCAGCCACAATGCGATATCCATGGCCGCGTAGCTGTCGAGCACGACCGCGTAGTCGCCCGCCGGCAGCTCGACCGGACCCCTCATGGCAGCTGCGCCAGCCGCCGCTTCGCGGCCGATGGCGGAGGCGTCGATGCGGTCGAAGTCGACCGCCACCTCCTCGGCGTAGCCGCTGCCGCCGTCAGGCCCCAGCATCACTGTCAGCACCTGGCTGCGCGAACGCGCCTCGCTCACCGCGATGCCCAGCGAGTTCACCACGCTGATGGTCTCGGCGCCGGTCTCGACGAGGCCATAGGCCTCTGCGCCCACGCCCGCGGCGGCGGCGATGACCGCTGCCGCCGCGTCGGCACGGACATCGGGGTCGGCCTCTGCCGTCGATGCGGCCCAGGCGCCCTCGACGAAGGCCACGGGTCCGGGCTTGGGCAGCGAGTCGAACCAGGCCTGCTCCGGCTGCAGTCGTGCCACCTCGGCGGCAGTGGCGGCCAGTCGACGCAGTGCAGCGTCGTCAAAGGCGTTGGTGGCGGCCACGCCGATGCGTTGTCCGTCGATGAAGCGCAGGTTGACCGCGGTGTCGTCTTCGGACACGTTCTGGTGGATCTCGTTGTTGGCGAAGCGTGTCAGCGCGCTGCTGCCGTCGATGACGACGGCCTCCGCCTGGGTCGCTCCCGCCTCCAGCGCCATGGCGACGACACGCTCGGCGATGGCAAGACCGCCAGGCCGGGTGACCCCGCTCACGTGTTCCCGACCCCCACCTCGACGTCACGAAAGCGCGCGCCGCTGCTGCCGTGGCCGACGTGCATGCCCTGACCGGGCTGGCCCTTGCCGCAGTTGGTGACGCCGACCAGCTGCCAGCTGCGCTCATCGGCGACGGCATCGCAGGAGCCCCAGAAGCGCGGCGTGATGCCGGTGTAGGTGGCATTGCGGTAGAGCTGGCCCAGCCTGCCGCCCTTGATCTCCCGCGCCATCTCGACGCCGAACTGGAAGTTGAGCCGGCGGTCGTCGATCGACCATGAGCGGTTGCTCTCCAGGAGCAGACCGTCGTCGGTGTCAGCGATGATGTCCTCCAGGCTCATGCCGGGCCGCGGCTGCAGGTTGATGTTGGTCATGCGGATGAGCGGAAGCCGGTTCCAGCCGTCGGCGCGCATGGCGCCACCGCTGGCGCGGCCGATCCGGGGTGCTGTCTCCCGGCTGGAAAGGTAGCCGCTGAAGCGGCCCTCGCGCACGAGCGGCACCTCCTGGGCGACCACTCCCTCGTCGTCCCAGCCGAAGGAGCCCAGGCCTCCGGGCGTGGTGGCGTCGGCCACGATGGTGACCTGATCCGACCCGTAGGCGAAGCCGCTGTCGAGCTTGTCGGTGGTGAGGAAGCTGGTACCGGCGTAGGCAGCCTCGGTCCCGAAGACGCGGTCGAGCTCGGCGGGATGACCGCACGACTCGTGGATCTGCAGGTACAGCTGCGACGGATGCAGGACGACCGTGCGCCGGCCCGGAGGGAGCTCGGGTGCCCGCAGCAGCTCTACGGCCTCGCCGGCGAGCAGCGGGGCGCGCCGCACCAGGTCCAGTCCGCGGACGTGCTCGTAACCGGCCGCGCGGTAGCCACCGGACTCGGGAAAGCTGCGCCGCTGGACGTCGTCCTCACCCGCCGCGTTGACCTCCAGGCTGGCGCCGATATGGGTGATGATCTGCTCGGTCTGCGAGCCGTCGGTGGCGAGGAAGTCCTTCCATTCCCGATAGGCGTGGAAGTCAGCCTGCGTGGTCGTGGTACCGGCCACCGCCGCCATGGCGCGCTCGGCCTCCAGCAGCAAGGCCACCGTCTGGTCGAGCGGCACTCCGAAGGGGTCCTCGTCGAACGGTGTCTGGTACCGCCCCAGCGCCGCCGGGCGGTCCGCGAGCACCACCGGCCGACGAGCGTGGCGAGCAGAGGCGCGGGCGATGCGCACGGCCAGTGCGGCCACCCGATCGGCCTCCTCACCATCGAGGCGACCGGAGCTGGCGAAGCCCCAGGCTCCGTCCGCGAGGACGCGCACACCGAAGCCCTCGCTGTCACCGCTGTGCATGCCGTCCACCCGGCCGGCCTTGACGTTCACGCTTTGGCGACGTCGTCTCACGATGCGGACGTCGGCGTATCCGGCGCCGAGCTGCGATGCGGTATCCAGGGCACGCTGGGCGATGTCACTCATGGGCAGCGTCAGCCTAGCAGGGCGTCCACCGCTGCTGCCCACGCGTCGGGGACGGGGCCGGGCTCCACCTCGCGAGGCCCATACGCCTGCGGAGGGCGCGCATCCAGCGAGCCCAGCCAGGCGGCATCGAAGGCCCTGAAGTCGGCGCCCGTGGCGGCCACGAAGGCGCCGTCGAGGCCCGTGCCATGGGCGAACGAGGTGATGAGGTCGACCAGCCGCTCCTCACCATAGGTGTCGACGAAGTAGGAGACCGCCGACACGCTCTCCGCGTAGGCCAGGCCACTGCGAGTCACGCGCGTCGGGAAGTTCCCGCCCAGCCCTTCCAGGGGCATGATGGTGCCGCCGCCGGCCGCGCCCTCCACGAGCGAGCGGTCGGCCACCGTGTAGCCGCGTGAGAGATAGACCGCCAGGCCTTCGTTGAGCCATCGCGGCGGGTACTGGTAGGGGTTGTCCACGGCGTCGTGGAACACCAGGTGGGCAAGCTCGTGCGTGATCAGCTCCTCGATCCAGTCAGAGTCGATCTGCCGCGGCGCGATAAGTCCGAAGAGCGTGCGGATGGACGGGTGTGCCTGACCACCCACGTTCTCTCGCGTCGCCGGACCCATGGCCTCGCGGAAGTCACTTGTATCGGAGTAGATGAAGAAGTCCACCGGCTCCAGGTCTCCGACGCCGAGCAGCCTCGAGGCCGAGGCCAGGGCGTCCTCGGCGACGCCGAGTGCCCGGCGGCCGAAGCGCTCATCGCCGTCGTGCCACCAGACCCTGACCTGATCACCCGTCAGCGACTGCCACTCGACGCGCTCATCGACGACCGTGTGGCCGGCCGCGGGCCCGACGGCGCTGCCTGCGTCGGTGACCACCCGGAAGCGGTACTCCCAGCTGGTGTTGGGGACGATGTGGCCGCTGCGGTAGGCCGTCGCACGCCAGCGGCCGGTGCCGTCCGCCTGGACCTGTGCGAACTCGATGCTCTCGCTGTCAGCCCCGGGCAGCCGCGTCAACAGCTCCACCCGCCGTGGCGGCTCCGTCGAGCGGAACGTCGTGCTGAAGACGACCGGCTCCCCGAAGGCGCCCTCCGCCCGTGGTTGGTCGAACACCACATCAGCCGCGGCCGCCGCCGGCAACGAGATCGCCAACAGCAGCAGCAACGTCGAAAGCAGGGCCGAGGCACGACGCATCATCGATCGGACCAGGCGAGGTCGGCGAAGCGGAGGATGCCGACGCCGGAGACCTGGCCGCCGCGCAGGCCCTCACGGCTGAGCCACCAGCGGCTGCCGTAGTCGAGCGGGATGACCGGGACCTGCTCGCGCACGATGCCCTGGGCAGCGTCGTACAGCCGCTCCTGTTCGGTGGCATCGCCGGTGACCGCCGCGCCGTCGATGAGGGCGTCGTACTCGGCATCGCTCCAGCCGCCCATGTTGGCGCTGCTCCCGGAGCGCAACAGCAGCCCCAGGAAGTCATTGGCGTGGGGGTAGTCCGCACTCCACGACAACGTCCACATGTCCGGCGTGTCTTCCTCCAGCAGGCTGGAGTGCTCTTCGAAGGGCCGCATCTCGACGCTGACCGTCAGTCCCAGCTCGCGCTCCAGCTCGGCCGCGATGGCGGTGGCATGCCCGACGCCGTACGTCGCCAGCGACAGCGGCGCGAGGCCCACGCCCAGGGGGTATCCGGCGGCTGCCAGCTCCGCACGCGCCGCCTCGGGGTCGTAGGGCAGGAGATAGTCGCCCGTACCAGCAGCAGCGATGCCCGGCGGCACGATCGAGGTCGGCGGCGCGTCGCCCTCGCCATCGAGCTGCGCCAGACGCCGCCAGTCCACCGCCATGGCTACGGCGCGACGCAGGGCCGGATCGTCGAATGGCGGCTCGGTGGTATCGAAGCCCAGGTAGCCCACCGCCATCTCCTCGGCGTGCCGCAGCTGGGGGCCCAGCTGACGGTCGTAGCGGATCCAGCTGGCATCGTCGGCCGAGATGCTGGTCCAGTCGACCGCGCCATCCTCGAAGATGTCGACGCTGCTGCGTCCACCGTCGTCGATGACGACGGTCACGCGGTCGGTGGTCGGTGGGCCGGCCCAGTAGGCCTCGTTGGCGCGCAATCGGAGCTGACCCAGCTCCTGTTCCACGGGAACGTACGGGCCGGAAGCCACGAACTCGGATCCGTCCGCGGGCCCGTCTGCGACGTCATCGACGCCCGGCGGCACGACGGCCAGCGTAGGGACGGCAGCGATGGCCGGGAAGAAGGACGACGGCCGCTCGAAGTCCACCCTGAGGGTCTGACCATCGGCATGCAGTCCGACCGCGTCCGCGCTGCCATCGCCGCGTGCGTACGCTGAAGCGCCGGCGACGTCTCCCAGCACGCTCCAGAGAGGGCTGGGGTCGCCCGGGTCGAGGACGCGCAACCAGGAGCGCTTGACATCCTGCGCCGTCAGCGGCGTTCCGTCGCTGAAGGTGAGCCCGTCGCGCAGCTGGAACACGAGGCGCCGGCCCTCATCCTCGACGCGCCAGGACTCGGCCAGCGCCGGTCGCAAGACGGATCCTGCATCGAGCACCGTCAAGCCTTCGTACAGCTGGGCCAACACCTGCGCCGATGTACCGTCGGCGATGGCCGCTGGATCCCACGACAGGGGGGCACCGCCGGAGAGGACGACGTCGCTGTCGGAGGGCCGCGCGAGGGCCTCGTCGTCGGGTCCCGGCGTCACGGTCCAGGCAGCGAATAGCGCGACCACCACGAACAGCGTCACCATCAGCGCCGTGCCGAGGACGGTCCGCCGCGTCCAGCCCTTCGCAGGTTCCGAGGCAGGAGCGTCAGACTCCACCGTCAAGGACGGGTCGGTCTCCTCGGGTGGCGCGGCTGGCAGTCGGGGTTCGTGCATGGGCTTCCTTCGAGCGAGGAGCTTCCCCTACCGGCGCGCCAGCGAGACGTAGTAGAGCAGGGTCAGGATCGCCGTCACCGCCGCTGCCACGTAGGTCATGGCAGCGGCGATCAGCACGCGGCGCACACCTTCCTCGTCCTGTGCGTTGCTGATCATGCCGGTGTCGCGAAGCATCACCAACGCGCGCCGACTGGCACCGATCTCCACCGGGAGCGTGAGCAGGCTGAACAGCACCATCAGGCCGAATACCACGATGCCGGCCCAGAACAGTCCCGTCAGATTGAAGATCAGCCCAAGGAAGATGAGCAGGTAGCTCAGCATGGGGCTGAACGTCACCGCCGGCACGAGCACGCTTCGCAGGCGCATGGCGACGGTGCCCTCGGCGTGCTGCTGGGCATGGCCGACCTCGTGCGCCGTCACGGCCATCGCCGCGACCGAGTCACGCGTGGCCACCTGCTGGGAGAGGCCGACCTGCCGGGTTCGCGGGTCGAAGTGGTCGGACAGGTCGCCGGGGACGATCTTGAAGCTGATACCCGTCGCCGTGCCGCGGGCGCCTCCGAAGTCGACGCCCTGCAGGAGGCGCTCGCCGACGTGCAGACCGGGCAGCCCCGAGCTGTTGCGGACGGCGCTCCACTTGCCGAACGTCGACCTGATGTAGAGCTGCGCCGCGCCCGAGATGATGAGGGTGACGACGAAGAGGATGAGGTACAGCGGGTCGATCCAAAGACCCCACATGAACACGACGGTTGCCAAGCCTCCAGGCGTGTGACGACGAGGCTGAGCCTAGCGCAGATGCTGTGACAGGCCTGTGAACCGGGTCGCTCCAGCGGAGTGGTGCGCCAGCTTGGATCGCGCCCAGCGTCGACGGCCCGAACAGGCACGCGCTCGGTGCAGTCAGCCTCGCTCGAGGTGGGCGAACCTCGGCCACAGGGAAAGGTCGAGGTCGGGCACCAGCTCCTTCAGCAGCGCGACCTCCGGCTCGTACTCCTCGATGAGCGCTTGCTCGTCCTGGCTGGGCACCGAGCGCTTGGCTCCGACCGTCTCGTTGACCCTCGTACGAACCAGCCTCGGGTCGGGCTCGTGCGGCGCCAGCTCCAGGAACTCCAGCGTGCGCGCGAACTGCGCTGACGGGTCGCGCACGCACTGCTCGTACTGAAGCACCAGCATCCGCTCGCGGCCGACCACGTCCATCAGCCGCTTGACCTGGCGGCCGTAGAAGCCGCGCATGCGAGCCTCGCGCTTGCCGGCCTTCTCGTCACGCTTCAGCGAGCGCCGCCGGTTCTCCTCGTGCCATTGGTTCAGCCCGGAGCGATATCGCTCCACCGGCTCGCGCACGATCGTCAGCAGCTTGGCGGTCGGTGCCACCTCGGCGATGACATCGGGCATTCGCGGCAGTGCCTGGTAGCGGGGCGTCCACTCGCCCGCCAGGTGGCCGGGCAGTCGCGGGAACTGGCGGAAGTACCAGTCCTTCTGCTCCTGCTCGATGGGGTCAGCCTTCATGCGGTCGAGCAGGTGAAGCTCCTTGCGGCGCGGGACCCCGTCGACGTCGGGATGGCCGACGAGCAGTGCCCACCACCACGTGGTGCCGGCCTTGTGCACGCCCACGCCGATGAAGTCCGGCGGCCCGACTTGGGCGCCCTCGGGAATCGCCGGAGCCTGTCGACCGCGGCGGTCTGCCTCCCGACCGGGCTCGCGACTGGGGTCGGTCATGGGTGGCCGGGCCGAGCCGCCGGCAAGCTTCGTTCTCGTGCCATCAGCGCCAATTCTAGCGATGCCGCCGCCCGAATGACTGAGGCGCTGCAGTACCCTCGCCACAGCCACCATGCTGCCGCCGCCAGCTCGCATGCGCACCCGTCCCAGAGGAGTCGAAGATGTCCGACCCGGCTACCGCCGCCAAGCCCGTCGTCCTGTTGCGTCCCGCTCCCCAGACCATCGAGCGCATCTTCACCGACGATGCACTGCGTCGCCTCCATGAGCGCTACACCGTCATCGATGGCGAGGCCGATCCGTCGGAAGCGGCCATCGACGCCTGCCTGCCCGAGGTCTTCGCCATCATCGGCCAGCCGGACCTGCCGCGCGAGCGCCTGGAGCGAGCCCCCGGGCTGCGCGGGATCCTCAATGTCGAGGGCAACTTCTTCCAGAACGTTGACTACGACGCTGCCTTCGAGCGGGGCGTCAACGTCGTCGCCTGTATGCCGACCTACGCCCAGGCTGTGGCCGAGTTCTCACTCGGGCTTGCCATCGACCTGGCGCGTGGTATCAGCCGCGAGGACCGCGCCTTCCGCGAAAATCGGGAAGGGTACGTCTTCCAGAGCACGCAGGATTCCATCCTGCTGCGCGGCTCCGAGATGGGCATCCTTGGCTACGGCAACATCGGCCGCAAGCTGCTGCCGCTGCTGGAGCCGTTCCGCCCGTCAGTCGTGCGCTGTTACGACCCGTGGCTGCCCGATGCGGTCATCCGTGAAGCAGGCATGCAGCCGGCACCGTTGGCGGAGGTCCTCGCGACGAGCACCTTCCTGTTCGTTCTGGCCACGGTCACCGATGAATCCACGCACCTGCTCGACGCCGACAACATGCAGCTGATCCCGGAGGGTGCGCGCGTGATCCTCTCCAGCCGCGCTGCGGTCGTCGACTTCGACGCCATGGTCCGCTACGTGGACGAGGGATGCTTCCTGGCCGCGACCGACGTGTGGCCGGAGGAGCCCGCAGCGGCCGACCATCCGGCACGAACCGTCGAGAACATGGTCCTGCAGGCGCACCGCGCCGGTGGCATCCCGCAAGCCTTCGATGACATCGGCGAGATGGTCCTCGACGACCTGGCGCTGATGGAACAGGGCCTGCCGCCGGTGCGCAATCAGATGGCGGCACGGGAGCTGGTGGCGCGCTATCGCTCCAAGCCAGTCGAATCCAGCTCCATGGACGACTGAGACCGGATGGGCGACTGAGGCCGGCCGGACGGGCTGGCAGCACGAATAGCCGGAGTGGCGTTCGCGTACGGGACATTCGGCACATGGAGTCTCGTGGCCGTCGGTTGCAAGATGGTTACGAAAGGAGACCGGGATCGTGGCGCCACCAGTCGTTCGTGCGGATGAGCACGGAGCGACACGCGAAGCTCTCGTCGTCGAGGGGATCGTGTACCCGGCGTCCGCGCAGCGCCGAGCGGCCTCCATCATCGGCATCAGCCAGATCCCCGTCCCAGTCAACGCTGGCACAGAGGCACACAGCCTTGCCCTGGGCCTCCATCCCTCGTTCCCGGACCTGCGATGGCATCGCCCGCAGCCGTCCCCGTCGAGGCCTTCCCTGGCGCTGCTTCGCGCCTCAAGCCGCCTCGCGCCACCGCTCCCTATCCCCGCGGGCCTGTGAACGTCCGCACCGGAGGTCCAACACTGTGAAGTCCGTCGTCGTCTATGGCTCTCGGAGTGGCAACACCAGGCGTCTCGCAGAGGCGATCGGCGCTGCCCTGGAGACCTATGGTCCTGTTCGTATCCTGGCGGCCGAGGATGCCTCGGCGACGGTGTGGGACCACTGTGACCTGTTGATCGTCGGTGGGCCCACCGAGGGCCGGGGCGTGACGCCTCCGGTGCGGGCCTTCTTCGACCGCCTGCCCGCGTCGGCGCTGCGTGGGATCGATGCGGCCGCGTACGACACGCGCCTCGATTGGCCGCGCTTCCTGTCGGGCTCGGCCGCTGTCAAGATCGACCGTCGCTTGCGTGACGCAGGTGCCGATCTGGTGGTGGCACCCGAGTCCTTCAAGGTGAGCCAGAGGCCGCGCCTGCTGCACGGTGAGATCGAGCGGGCGTCGCACTGGGCACGCGCTATCGCGGCCGTGGCCACGAAGGTGCCCGCGTCTGCCCCGCTCGGCCAACCCGTCGCTGCCTGACCGCCTGTCTCTGCGCAAAGACACCATCCAGCGCCAAAGACACCATCCAGCGCCCCCGGCTGAAGGCAAGTCCGTGCCGCTGTAGCCGGGCGACGCCGGCGCCGGACAGGGCGCGGCGTCTGTCCGGTGGCGCTAGCCGAGGGCCAGCTCCGCCTGCACCGTCTCACCGTCTTCGGCGGTGTTGATGGTGAAGCCAAGCTCCTCGCAGATGCGGACCATCCCGCCGTTGGTGTTGAGGATCTCCGCCACGAGGCGCTCGATGCCCTCGGCGCGTGCGACCTCGAGGATGCGTCGGATCATCTCCGTCCCCAGGCCCTGGCCCTGGCACTCGTCGCAGATGACCAGCGAGAACTCAGCGTCGTTGGAGTTGTGAAGGCGGATGAGCCTGGCGATCCCGGCGATGCGGACCTTGCCCGTATCGGCGGAGATCTGCTCCGCTACCAGCGCGATCTCGCGATCGTAGTCGGTGAAGCACACGCGCACCATGCGCTCGTGCGCGACGCGCTGCTCGTAGCCGAGCTTGGTGAAGTAGCGCTGGTAGACCGATTCGTCAGACAGCCGGCTGTGGAAGTCCACGACCAGCGACTCATCCTCCGGCCGGATGGGCCGGATGACACAGTCCTGGCCGCTCAGGGAGGTCCAGGCCTTGGCGTACTGCCGGGGGTAGGGCCGGATGGCCGGGCGCGGCAGGTCCTCCTCGGCCACGTCGCCAGGATGGAGGATGACGCGCGCGTCCAGTGCCAGCAGCCGCTCGGGCGATGCCAGCAGCGGGTTGATGTCGAGCTCCGCGATCGCCGGCTGCTCGACCACCAGCTCGCTGAAGCGGACCAGCAGCTGCTCGAGCGCGGCCATGTCCACGCTCGCCTTTCCACGCACGCCCTTGAGCGCGGTGTAGATCTTGGTCTGCTCCATCATGCGACGTGCCAGGGTAGCCGTCAGCGGAGGCAGGCCCAGCGCGCTGTCCTTGAATACCTCCACCAGCGTGCCGCCGAGACCGAACAGGAGGACCGGCCCGAACTGCGGGTCGATGCTGCTACCCAGGATCAGCTCGTAGCCATCGCGCTTGATCATGGGCTGCACCGAGACGCCCTCGAAGTCCGTGGCGTCGTAGTCCCGGAGCACGTTCTCCTCGATGCTGGCGAAGGCGTCGCGAACGGCGGCCGCGTCGGCCAGGTCCAGGCGCACGCCGCCCACGTCGGACTTGTGGGTGATGGTGTGTGAGAGCAGCTTCACCACGACGGGGTAGCCGATGTCATCGGCCGCGGCCACGGCCTCACCGACGCTGGTGGCTGTCCGCGTCTCCGCGACCGGGATGCCGTAGGCGTCGAGCAGCTCCTTCGACTCGGGCTCCGACAGGGTGGTCCGGCCGGCCGCGCGTGCCTGCTTGATGAGCTGCCGGGCTCGACTGCGCTGCGGGCGACGCACCCACTCGGGCGTCAGGCCTGGCGTCTCGTAGAGTGACTTGAGGCTCTCGCTGTACTTGACCAGTTGCGTGAACATGAGAGCGGCACTGTCCGGGTACGGGAACGTCGCTACCCCGGCTTCGCCCAGCAGGCGGTCGCCGGTCGCCACGTCGCTGCCACCCATCCAGCTGGCCATGATGGGTTTGTCGGTGCCCGTCGTGTAGGGGATGATCTCGCGCGCGGTCTTGGTCGGGTCGGTCATGGCCTGCGGCGTGAGGATGACCAGCAGGCCATCGCTGTCAGGGTCCTTGGCCATGATGTCGAGGGCGGCTGCATAGCGGTCGGGCGGTGCGTCGCCGATGATGTCGATGGGATTGGCCTTGCTCCATGTCGGAGGCAGGACCTTGTCCAGCTTGGCGATGGTCTCCGCGGAGATGGGTGCCAGCTTGCCACCGCTGTGGATGAGCGCGTCGGTGGCTAGCACGCCGGGGCCGCCCGCATTGGTGAGCACCGTCAGCCTGGGGCCCTTGGGCAGCGGCTGCTTGCCCAGGATCTCGGCCAGGTAGAAGAGATCGGAGATGCGATCTGCCCGCAGCACGCCGACACGGCGGAAGGCCGCATCAAGGACCTCGTCGGAGCCGGTCATGGAACCGGTGTGCGATGCGGCGGCGCGAGAGGCTTCCTCGGTGCGGCCCGGCTTCATCACGATGATGGGCTTCTGCAGGGCGACCTCACGCACGGCTGAGAGGAAGGCGCGAGCGTCGCCCACGGTCTCCATGTACAGCACGATGGCGTCCGTGTCCGGGTCGTCGCCGAGGTAGTCGATGAGGTCGCCCCAGCCCACGTCGGACATGGAGCCGAGCGAGACGATGGAGCTGAAGCCGGCACCCTCGCGCAAACTCCAGTCGAGGATGGCTGTGATGAGCGCGCCCGACTGACCGATGAACGACACGCGACCCTTGTTGGCCATCCCCGCCGCGAAGGTGGCATTGAGCCCGGAGATCGGGTTCATCACGCCGAGGCAGTTGGGGCCGAGGACGCGCATGCCGTACTCGCGCGCCTTGGCCACCAGATCGAGCTCCAGTTGAGCCCCTTCCTCGCCGACCTCCTTGAAGCCGGCGGAGATGACGACGGCGGTCGGCACGCCGGCCTCGCCACATTCCTGGATGATCCCAGGGATCGACTTGGGCGGCGTCACGATGACCGCCAGATCGACCTGCTCGGGGATCGAGGCGACGTTGGGGTGGCTCTGGATGCCCAGGACGCTGGGTCGGTTGGGGTTGACGGGATAGACCGTCCCGCCGAAGGGGCTGGCGATGAGGTTGCTCAGGATCGTGCGGCCGACACTGCCGGCCTTCTCGGTCGCGCCGATCAATGCCACCGAGCGGGGCTTGAAGAAGGTCTTGAGCGAGCTGCGGACAGGTCGCGAGGCCTTGGGCGAGCCGCCCTGGACTTGAGCTGGGGTGTCAGGTGTGTCGGTCATCGTGAGGGCATGGTATCGGCCCCGCCGCGGGCCCGGATGGGCCGGTTCGCCCCCTCGCACGGTCCACGGGTCATGCGGACCGTGGGTCATCCCGACCGCGTCGTGCCGTGACCCGGTCCGGCCGGGATGACCGCGAGCGGCTAGGATGCGTGGCAGGAGGTAGCAGCATGAAAGAAGGCGTCGTCGCCCGCAAGTTCCTGCGCGCGTTCGCCGAGTGGGACCTGGACACGTACGGGTCGCTGCTCGCGCCCGGCGCCGTCGAGGGCCGCCCCCAGATGGGCGAGAGGTTCGTCGGCCGCGACCGCATCATGGGCATGTACCGCAGCCGCACCGGAGAGCCGCCGCGCATCGAGTGGCGCCGCGTGCAGGGTGAGGGGCAGACCTGGATCGGCCAGGGCGTCATCGAGGATGCCGCCGGCGACCATGGGCCGGATCACATCGTGGCCCTGGTCAAGCTCGATGCCGGCAGCGTCGTCGCCGTCGACTATTACTTCAGCAGCGCCCTGGAGCCGCCCGAGTACCACCAGCGCTTCGCCACCATCGTGGGCCACTAGCCAGGCAGGCCGCGGGCACGACCGACCCGCTGCGGGCGGACGGTGCCTATGACGCCATGCCGCGATCCCGCGACACTGAGGGAAGGAGCCTCTAGATGACGACTGGCGGACACCAGCATCCCCGTGAGGACGGCGAACGGGTGGCGGTACTGCTCTGCGGCTATGGCGAGGTCGAGGACAACGACGACCTGACCGAGTACAACCGCAAGTCCATCGACCTGCTGGTGAGCAAGTCGATCAGGTTCCCCGCCCGCGTCGTTCCCTTCATGTCGCGGCGGCTGGCCAAGCGCGCCCGGGCCGAGTACCAGCGAGCCAACGACTTCATCTCGCCCCACAACGCGATCTTCGAGCGCCAGCGCGCCGGCATCGCCGCGGCCCTCCACGAGACGTACGGCGAACGTGTCGAGACGTTCACCGCCTTCAACTTCTGCGAGGGCTACCTGCCCGCGGACGTGCTGCCGGTGATCCGCGACTCGGGTATCGAGCGACTGGTGATCTATCCCTTCCTCGTGGTCGACTCGGTGTACACGGGCGGGCTATCGCTCGAGCAGGTGAACAAGTCGCTGGGGGATGACGGCGCCTGGCTGCGCGAGGTGCGCTACCTGCCCAGCTTCTACGACCGCCCCGAGTACCACGAGCGGCTGGCGGAGCACATCCGAGACGGCGTGCGGCCGCTGCGTGAGCGCTATGCCAGCTCGCAGATCGGCATCGTCCTGCTCAACCACGGCTGCCCCTACAAGGCCAAGGGCTTCGAGACGGGCATCAAGGAGAGCCGTGCGTTGTACTACCACGTGCGCGAGCGCCTGGTGCACGAGTACCCGACGATCAGCGTGGGCTGGATGAATCATCCGACGCCGGGTCGCTGGACGCAGCCGGACATGGTGCAGGCGGCGCGCAACCACATCACCACCGGTGCACGCGCGATCGCGTACGTGCCCATCGGCTTCGTCACGGACAACCACGAGACCATCCTCGATGTCGGCTACGCGGTCGACGAGCTGAAGCGAGAGCACGCGGCCATCGAGACCCTGCGGCTGCCGAGCCTCAACGACGACCCGGCACTGCTCGAGATGGCGGCACGATGGATCGAGCCGCTGATCGACTCCGCTGCAAGGTGAACCCGCTCGCTCCGCTCGCCCGGCGCGCGCGGCCGGGACGCGTGGCCCACGCGCACGAGGGGGGCCACGAGCCGGACCGCACGGTCACGGCGCCCCGCCGCCGCTCGACGGTGCCGCCACACACGCGCGCACGGCCACCGCTGCTGTCGTTGGACGCGGGGGCGCCTCCGCCTGATGCGGTGACCGTTGGCCGCAAGGCCTACTCGCTGTGGTGGTTGGCGAGCCAGGGTGCGGCCGTGCCGGCGGCCGTCGCCATCCCCGCCTCGGTCGCCGCAGGCCTCGTGGCCGGCGAGGCCGTCGCCCGCGAGACGCTCAGTGCGGCGCTCGAGCGGTGGCTCGACCCCCGACGGCGCTACGCCGTGCGTTCCTCAGCGGACCTGGAGGACGGCGAGGAGCAGTCCTTCGCGGGGCAGTTCTCGACACGTCTCGACGTCGCGGCCGCGGATGTCATGGCTGCAGTGCGGGAAGTCGCCGCGGACGGGGAAGGCCGTCTCGATGTCTACCTCGAGCACTCCGGCGTCAGCCGGCGCCCCTCGGTGGGCGTGGTGGTGCAGGCCATGGTCGAGGCCTCCGTCGCCGGGGTCTCATTCAGCCGCAACCCGCTGACCGGCCTCGCCGAGGTGGTGGTCGAGGCCGTCCCCGGCAGCGGCCTGGCGCTGGCCGATGATGGCGTGACCCCGGATCGCTGGGTTCGCCACTGGGGCGCCTTCACCATCCGCCCGGATGAGCCGCGAGTCGCGGAGGAGATCATCGAGCAGGTGGCCGCGGGCGTGGCCAGCCTCGAGCACGACATGGGGCGTCCGGTCGATGTCGAATGGGCCCACGATGGCCGCCGACTGTGGTGGCTGCAGGCCCGCCCCATCACCGGCATCGAGGGACTCCGCGTCTACTCCAACCGTATCGCACGCGAAGTGCTGCCCGGGGTCATCAAGCCGCTCGTCTGGACGGTCAACGTGCCCATCGTCAACGCCGCCTGGATCGAGCTGCTCGAAGAGCTGGTAGGTCCCCTCGACGTCGAGCCGCACGACCTTGCCCGCGCGTTCGGTCACCGGGCCTACTTCGACATGACCACGCTGGGCGACATCTTCGAGACCATCGGCATGCCGCGCGACTCCCTGGAGCTGCTACTGGGTCTGCCCAAGGGGCCCGAGGCACCGACGTTCCGGCCCGGGCCTGGCGTGGTCCAGCACCTGCAGCGCTTGCCGCGTTTCGTGCGCCGCAGCCTGCGGCGGGGACGCTGGGCGCGCGCCGAGGTGGTGGCCCTGCGCGCGGCCTACGAGGACGTCGTGCGGATCCCGCCTGGTGAGCTCAGCGAGGCCGACCTGCTCGGACGGATCGACGATCTGGCGCGACTGACACAGCGTGCCGCCTACGCCAATATCGTGGTGCCCCTGCTCATGCTCGTGTACGGACGCGGGCTGGAGCGGCAGGTCGCTCAGGCAGGTCTGGACCCGGCTGCCATCGATCCCGCTGCCGGCCGTGCCGATCGCGACGCATGGGATCCACAGCCAGAGCTGGACAGGCTCCACGCCATGCTGATGGAGCTTCCCGCGGAGGCTCGTGCGGTGCTGGATGAGGCACCCCTGGAGGCGCTCGAGCAGCGGGAGGATCTGGCTGCGTTCGAGGCTGCGCTGGGTGTCTTCCTCGATCGCTTCGGCCATCTCTCGGACAGTGGCAACGACTTCTCGGTAGCCCCCTGGCGCGAGGACCCGGCACGCGTGGTGCGCATGATCGCGTCCCGCGTCGACGCTGCCGGAAAGAGCGGCAGCGTCGTCTCACTGGAGCAGGTCGAGGCACGGACTTCGCCCTGGCGACGCCCCTACCTTCGGCTCCTGTGGCGCCGAACGGGGGCCTACCGCATCTACCGTGAAGCCATCAGCTCCACCTACACCTGGGGCTACGGTCTCTTCCGCGAGACCTTCCTGGAGTGGGGTGCCCGCCTCGTGCGACGTGACCTGCTGCAGGTCCCGGAGGACGTCTTCTATCTCGAGCTCGAGGAGCTCCGGGCCTGGGCCACAGGTGATCCGCCGACCCCGGCCCGTGCTCGTGAGCTGATCGCCGAGCGTCGGCGCTCGGTCGAAGCGGCCCTCGAGATGATCGTCCCCGACATCGTCTACGGCGACGCGTTCGTCCCGCGAACCCGAGAGGATGTCGTCCGGGACAGGCTCACCGGCAACCCGACATCAAGAGGCAGCGCGCGAGGTCCGGCACGCATCGTCCGCGGCGCCGAGGACTTCGAGCGGGTCTCGAGCGGTGATGTCATCGTCATCCCCTACTCGGACGTGGCCTGGACGCCGCTGTTCGCGCGGGCTGCCGCCGTGGTGGCGGAAGCCGGCGGCATGCTCTCGCACTCATCGATCGTGGCGCGCGAGTACGGCATCCCCTGTGTCGTCTCGGTCGAGCATGCCTGCAGTGCCATCCCCGACGGCGCCAGTCTCGTCGTGGACGGCACGAGCGGGGTCGTGCTGGTGGAGGCGAGCGGTGGAGCAAGCGGCGCCGCCCCCGACAGCGCGCGGCGGACGAACAGCCCTGGGTAGCCCGGGCCTGCTCCTGGCGGCTGCCCTTGCCGGCTACCTTGTCGGGTCGATCTCCTTCGCTCGACTGGTCGGCCGCATCGCCGCACCGGGAGGTGTACCCACCACGGCCAGGCTGGAGTTCAGCGCTGGCGGCACGGTCGAAGTCGAGGGCGTCAGCGCCACCAACGTCTCCATCTCAGCCGGCCGGCGCTGGGGCCTGCTCGTCGTCGTACTCGACATCGCCAAGGCGGCGGCCGTTACGCTCGTCTTCCTGCTCATCGCCCCCGACGAGCCGGCCTACCTGGCGGCCGCGACCTTTGCGGTGGTGGGACACATCTGGCCCATCTGGCATCGTTTTCGTGGCGGGTTCGGCGTCTCTCCCATCCTCGGAGGTCTGCTGGTCATCGATCCGCTGGCACTGCTCGTGGTCCTTCCCGTGAGCGTTGTCATCGGACTGCTGCTGGCTGACCGGCTCATCGTGTTCGACGGCTGGACGCTGCTCCTGGCGCCGTGGTTCGTGCTGGTGCGCGGCGATGCCCAGGCCGCACTCTACGCGACCGTCGTGGCGCTCCTCTACTGGTGGGCGATGCGCGTCGAGGTACGGGCTCACGTGGCGCGCCTGCGTGCGGGACCGCGCGATCGGCACTCGCGGTTCGCCGACATCCGCAAGGGCTACACCGGCCACCCAGGGGTCGGTTGAGGACGCGGTTCAGGTCGCGTAGACCACGCCCACGACGGTGACAGCCACCAGCGTCACGATGGTCGCGAGCGAGAGTGTGTTGACGAGGTAGTCATGGTCGGGGTCGTCGCTGACGTCTCGTCCTCGGGCACGTGCCATATACAGCGGGACCACGAATGGCGGCGGCAGGATGGCCATCACCATGACAGCAGCCCCGAAGAGCCGGTCAAGTCCCAGCAGCCCCTCTATGACCACGACGTTGAAGACGAGTGCGAGGCCTACCCAGATGGGCAGTCGCACTGCCAGGGTGCGCACCGGGTCCCTCAGCGAGCCTGCACTCAAGGAGGTGGAGTAGCCCAGCACGATGGCGATGAGCGGAGTCGTGACGGCCGCCAGCATGCCGACCGTCGTCAGGCCGGCCTCGCCGATGGGGTTGGCCAGGAGCGTGTCCCCGAGCCCCAGGAGGCTGCCGGCGACACCCGCCACGATGGCGATGATGACCGGCGTGCGAACGAACGTCGTCAGGGTCTCGCTCAGCGGCGGCGCGTGGCCGCTGGCCCAGCGCATCACCACCGGGGCCAGCACGAAGAAGACGAAGACGACCTGGCCCAGGTCGACGATGGCGAACCGATAGAGCTCTGCCTGTCCGAAGATGGCCGCATAGAGCGCGTAGCCGATCATGCCGGCCTCGAACCCCGCCATCAGGCTGGGCATGGTCTCGCTGCGGACCCCGGCGCCCCGCCGCAGGAACGGGCCTGCCATGAGGACGACGAGGCAAGCGCCGAAGACGCTGATGATGATGACCGCGTACTGCGGTTCCAGCTGCGTGTTCAGGAAGGCCAGGAACAGGGCAGCCGGCAGGGTCACGTTGAGGACCAGCTTGCGCAGCCCATCGATGGTGCTGCTGGTCAGGAAACCCTGGCGCCGGAAGACTGCGCCCAGTGCGAAGAGCAACAGGACCGGCAGCACGCGCGAGAACGCCTCGATGGCGACGTTCAGATCCACCCTTCCCCCTCTAGTGCGGCGGGCCCCTGCGGACGATCGCTTCCAGCTCGTCGATGCTGCCGCGCATCGGCGACAGCGATTCCAGCCACCACGTGGCTCCGGCGTCGGCGTAGGCAGCGGCTTCCCTGTCGTCCAACCCATCCACGCCCAGCACGGCGATTTCGAACGAACGATCCGTCCGCCCCAACGCCTCCGCTCGCCGCGTACGAGCGCGACGAGGTCGGCGAAGCCGTCTGGCGTCATCTCCATCGAGGCGCCATCCTCGCTCATGGCGACGGCGATCCAGCCATCCCACCGCGCTGCCTTGCGGACGCCGCCGCGTCGCAGGGCCCCCAGCCACATCGGTGGGCGTGGTTCCTGCCGCGGGCGTGGACCCAGGGTCACGCCGCTGGCGCGGAAGTGTCGTCCGTCGTACGTCAGCGGCTCCCCCCGGAGCCCGGCATCGATGATGGCCATGGCTTCGTCCATGCGTGCGATGCGCTGTCCACGCTCGTGCGCTTCTCCGAAGGCTTCGAAATCGGGTCGATCCTCACCGGCACCGACGCCAAGGATGAGTCGGCCCTCGCTGAGCACGTCCAGGGTGCCGGCAGCCTGGACGACGAGCTGGGGTCGACGACGCGCCACGGAGATGATCGAGGTGATCAGCCGCAAGCGCCGGGTCGCGGCCGCGACGGCAGCCAGGGCCACGAACGGATCCGCTGCCGAGGTGCCCATGGCCAGGCCCAGGCTGTCCCAGATGCTGAGGCCGTCCCAGCCCGACTCCTCGGCAGCGCTGGCGAGCCTCACGATGGCGCGCGGGTCGGCGAGCGCGCCGAGCGGTGCGATGTCGATGGCATAGCGGGTCTGGGGCATGTCTCCAGACTACGCCAGCGGCCGGGCGCGAGTGCCGCCACGCGTGCACCCCCGCCCGCCGGCTGGTCCCATCCGCGGTGCGGTGCGGGTACGTACGGAGGGGATCTGGCTGGTGGGGTCTGGTGCTACGGTGTTCGTTGAAGGCATGTCCCTGTACCGGCATGCCCGCTTCAGGGAGCCTGCATCATCGTGCGTCCATCCGTGTCTCGTTCTACTTCCGCTCGCCTGCTGGCGTTGCTCCAGACCGTCGTCCTGGTCAGCGCCGTGGTGGTCCCGTCCGCGGTCCTGGCACAGAACGGTGATGACCCGGTGGAGGCGTCTGCCCGGCCGGCGACTGACACAGCCGAGCCTACGCCCGCGCCGCGGCCCACCCTCGCTCCCTCCCCGCTGCCGACACCCAGGCCCACGCCTGCGCCTGCCCTGGTCACCGAGGCCAAGCCTCGGCCCGAAGCGGATCGCACACCCCAGCCCACGACCAAGTCTTCACTCGCTCCGTCGCCTGTCTCTACGCCTGTCTCCACGCCTGCAACGACGCCGGCACCCGCGAATCAGCTCGCCGACAGCCCATCTGTGGATGACCCGAGCCCGACTCCCGCACCGAGCCCGACTCCCACACCGAGCCCGACTCCCACACCGATTCCGATGCCTGACGCCAACGGAGTGCCGTCGCCAACAGCGGTCGCGAGCACCCCACCGTCTGTCCCTCCGTCGGCGGCGCCTACGCCGTCCGCGCTGCCCGAGACGCCGGCCGATCGCTCTCCCCAGCCATCGCCGCTCCCCGAGCCCAGTGCTGACCCATCAGGTGTGCCCCAGCCCGGCCCGAGCCCGGCCGCGGCCGCGCTTCTGCTTGAGGGCATCACGCCGGCCTTCGCCTCGATGGATCTCATCGTGACGGCTGATCCGGAGTCGCTGGCCGAGCCTGGTGGCGTCGCCACGATCACCATCGAGCTCGCCAACACGTCGACCAACCCGGCCACACTCACCACCCTGGGTGACGACGTGCAGGGCGACCTCAGTGGTAGCGGCGACTGCGCCAGCGGCATCGACCTTGCTCCGGCACAGGTGTATCGCTGCAGCTACCCGGCCTCGTTCGCCGGTCCCGCCGGCGCCGTCGTGAGCCGTCTCGTCAGCGCCGAGCTGACCGATCAGGTCGACGCCACGACGGCAAACTCGTCCGCCGGTGCGAGCGTCACCATCCTCGACACGCCCTCCGCGATGAGCGTGAGCAAGTCGGCTGGTGTCACCGAGCTCCCTGAGCCTGGCGGCCCCGTAACCTTCAGCCTCGTCATCGACAACGACAGCGCCGTCGACAGCATCACGCTCGACAGCCTCGTCGATGCCCCCTTCGGCGACGTCACCGCCCTCCCCGGCGACTGCGCCGTCCCGCAGACCATCGCGGCGGGCGGTTCCTACGGCTGCTCCTTCACCGCGCAGGTCAGCGGCAACGCCGGTGACACCGCCAGCGACACCGTCACCGCGAGCGCCACTGACGACGACGGCAACCCCCTCTCGGAGACCGCCGGCGCCAGCGTCGACATCACCGACGTGCCGTCTGCGATCAGCGTCGGCAAGACTGCCAACCCCAGCGCGCTCCCCGAGCCCGGTGGCCCCGTCACCTTCAGCGTCACCGTCGACAACGACAGCAGCGTCGACAGCGTCACGCTCGACAGTCTCGTCGACGACATCCACGGCGATCTCGACGGACAGGGCGACTGTGCCCTGCCGCAGGTCATCGGTCCCGGCGACAGCTACTCCTGCGGCTTCACGGTCGATGTGACCGGCGTCCCCGGTGACGTCGAGACGGACACCGTCACCGCGAGCGCTACCGACGATGACGGCAACCCCCTATCGGAGACGGCCGGCGCGAGCGTCACCATCCTCGACACGCCCTCCGCCATGAGCGTGAGCAAGTCGGCTGCTGTCAGTGAGTATCCCCGAGCCCGGCAGCCCCGTCACCTTCAGCCTCGTCATCGACAACGACAGCAGTGTCGATAGCATCACGCTCGACAGCCTCGTCGATGCCCCCTTCGGCGACGTCACCACCCTCCCCGGTGACTGCGCCGTCCCGCAGACCATCGCTGCGGGTGCGGCCTACAGCTGCTCCTTCACCGCGCAGGTCAGCGGCAACGCCGGCGACACCGCCAGCGACACCGTCACCGCGAGCGCCACCGATGACGACGGCAACCCCTTGTCGGAGACGGCGAGTGCCAGCGTCGACATCACCGACGTGCCGCCAACCATGGTGGTCACCAAGACTGCCGATCCCGCCACCATCCCCGAGCCGGGCGGCCCCGTGGGATTCAACGTCAGCGTAGAGAACACGTCCCCCGAGCCGATCACCCTGAGCACGCTGACCGACGACGTCTACGGCAACCTCGCCGGCCGGGGCGATTGCTCCCTGCCGCAGACGATCGCGGCCGGCGGCACCTACTCCTGCTCCGCCACCGGGCCGGTGACCGGCGACGCTGGCGACGTGCGCGAGGACATCATCGAGGCCATCGCCAGCGATGACGACGGCAACACCATCACCGAGACCGCGGAGGCGCAGGTCGTCATCACCGACGTCCAGCCTGCCATCGCCGTGGCCAAGCGCGCCACGCCGAGCAGCCTGCCAGAGCCGGGCGGCCCGGTCTCCTTCACCGTCCAGGCCAGCAACCCGTCCATCGAGCCGGTCATCCTCGAGACGCTCGTCGACGACATCCACGGCGACCTCGACGGCCAGGGCACATGCCAGCTGCCGCAGACCCTGACAGCCGGCGGAGGCACGTACACCTGCTCGTTCACGGCCGTGGTGAGCGGCGATGTCGGCGACACCGAGACCGATACCGTCACGGCCACCGGACGCGATAACGAGGGCAATCCGGCCGAGGCCACCGCGCAGGCCACGGTGACGATCACCGATGTCCTCCCTGGGATCATCCTCCAGAAGACCGCGGTGCCCAACAGCCGCCCCGAGCCCGGCGGTGACTACGACATCCGCATCAGCGTCGTGAACCAGTCCGCCGTCGAGCCCGTGCTGCTCACGAGCCTGGAGGATGACCTGCTCGGCGACCTCGATGGGCAGGGAGACTGCGCGGTGCCCCAGACGATCGCACCTGCTGGCTCGTACCAGTGCACCATCCCCGCCTCGCTGACCGGCGACGCCGGCGCAAGTGAGACCGACACGGTGACGGCGACGGCCTCGGACAACGAGGGCACCGAGGTCGTCGAGAGTGACAGCGCGACCTTCAGCATCATCGACCGGCTACCGACGTTCGACCTGCAGAAGACAGCGTCACCGACCTCGGTCCCCGAGCCGGGCGGCGATGTCACCTTTGCCATCGAGATCGCCAATACCTCGCCCGAGGACCTCACGCTCACCGATCTCTTCGACGACAACTATGGCGCTCTCAACGGACAGGGTACCTGCAGCGTGCCGCAGACGATCACGCCCGGCGCCACCTACTCGTGCGCGTTCACGGAGTACGTGGCCAACAACGCCGGCGAGACCAAGATCGACATCGTCGCCGCGACAGTGGAGGACAACGAGGGCAACAGCACGACGCTGACCGACAGCGCCAGCGTGACCACGACCGACACGCCACCGACGTTCAGCGTCGACAAGTCGCTGCTCTACCCCGCACAGCTCGATGAGCCGGGCGGGACCGCCTTCTACCGCCTGGTCGTTACCAACACGAGCCTTGAGCCGATCACGCTGACGGCGCTGGTCGACGACCCCGGCAGCATCGATCTCGATGGGCGCGGCTCCTGCTCCGTGCCGCAGACCATCCCGCCCGGCGGGACATATGCCTGTTCCTTCGGTCTGCCTGTCAGCGGTGACGGCGGGGACACGGTCCAGGACACCGTGACCGTGACCGGCGAGGACAACGACGGCACCTCGGTCGACGTCAGCGACAGCGCGCAGATCGACATCGCGGACGCGCTGCCCGCCATCGACGTGGACAAGTCTGCCGACCCGACCTCGGTCATCGCTCCCGGTGGCGACGTCACGTTCACCGTGGTCGTCACCAACGATTCGGTCGAGAACGTCACTCTGGTCTCGCTCATCGACGACCCCTATGGCGACATCACCGCCCTTCCGGGCGACTGTGCGGTGCCGCAGGTCCTGGCGCCGGGTGACTCGTACACCTGCGCCTTCACAGTCTTCGTGTCCGGCAGCCTGGGTGAGCTGGTCCGGGACACCGTCACCGGCTCGGCCACCGACAACGAGGGCAACACCGCCACCGACAGCGACGGCGCTACGGTCGGCGTGGGCGGCGGCGGCGTGGGTCCCGGCTCGGTCACCATCAGCAAGTCGGCCAGCCCTGCCACCCTGCCCGAGCCGGGCGGCGACTTCACCTTCAGCGTGACCGTCACCGGCGAGCCACTGTTCTCGGTGCTCGAGTTGTTCGACGACATCTATGGCGACCTTGACGGGCAGGGTGATTGTGTCCTGCCGCAGCTCGCCATCGCCAGCGGCACGTACACGTGCTCCTTCCCCGGCGCCTTCAGCGGCGACCCGGGCGATTCCCAGACCGATGTCGTGGGCGTGCACGGCACCGATGGAAGCGGGCCCTTCGTGCGGTTCGACTCGGCGACCGTCCGCATCAGCGACATCCTGCCGGCGCTGGAAGTCACCAAGACGGCCACGCCCAACCCCATCGACGAGCCCGGCGGCGCGGTCACCTTCGGCGTGGAGGTGACCAACACGTCCCTGGAGGAGTCGTTCCTGACCCTGCTGACCGACGACGTCTTCGGCAACCTCGACGGTCGCGGCGACTGCGTCGCCGATGGCTCGGTGGCCATCGCCCCCGGAGCGACATACACCTGCAGCTTCACCGAGGACGTGACCGGCAACGCCGGTGACGTCAGGACCGACCTCGTGCTGGCCCAGCTCTCGGACGATGATGGCAACGATGCGTTCGTCATCGGCCGCGCCGATGTCGTCATCGCGGACGTGCTGCCCTCGATCACGCTGGCCAAGACGCCTCGGCCGGCGAGCGTGCCGGAGCCGGGCGGCACCGTCAGCTTCGGCGTCGTGGTCACCAACACGAGCATCGAGCCGGTGGAGATCACCTCGCTCAGCGACGACATCTACGGCGACCTGGATGGCCAGGGCAGCTGCGTCCTGCCCCAGACCATCGCGCCCGGTGCGCGGTACATCTGCTCCTTCCCCGCCACGGTCAGCGGCAACGCCGGCGACACGGCAACCGACGTCATCACCGCCAGCGGCTCCGACGACGAGGGCAACCCGGTCGTCGAGTCGGGCTCCGCCAGCGTTCCCATCACCGAAGCCGCGCCGTCGCTCTCGATCAGCAAGGTCGCCTCGCCGGCCTCGCTGCCGGAGCCGGGCGGTTCGGTCAGCTACGCGGTCACCATCACCAACTCGTCGGTCTCGACCGACCCGGTGACGGTCAATTCCCTCTCCGACTCCATCGAGGGTGCCCCCGGAGTCGTGCCCACCGACCTGGCCTGTGTCTCCGGTGGCGTCGATGTCAGCGTGCCCTTCACGCTGGCCTCGGGCGCTTCGGCGGTCTGCACCTTCGGCGGCAGCGTCAGTGGCAACGCCGGCGACTCCACCAGCGACACCTTCACCGCCAGCGGGACCGACGACGAGGGCGCGCCTGCCCGCGGCAGCGGCAGTGAAACGGTTCCCATCACCGACGTGCTGCCGACCATGGACGTTGTCAAGTCATCTGTCCCCAACCCCATCCCCGAGCCGGGTGGTGTCGTCGACTACACCGCCACCGTCACCAACACCTCGCCGGAGACCATCACGCTCACCGTGCTCAACGACGACGTGGCGGGCCCGCTGAGCGCGAGCTGCGGACTGCCCGTGGACATCCTGCCCGGGGCGTCCTTCGCCTGCTCGTGGAGCGGGACGGTATCGGGCGACGTCGGTGACGTGCGCTCCAACGTCGTCTCCGCCACTGCCAACGACGATGACGGCAACAGCGTGCAGGGCTTCGACCAGGACGACGTGGTCATCGGCAACCTGGACCCGGTCATCCGGGCCCGCAAGGTGGCCGCGCCGACCAGCCTGCCCGAGCCCGGCGGCACCGTCACGTTCACCGTCAGCGTCATCAACGACTCGGTGGAGCCGGTGACGCTCCAGACGATCCCTGACGACGTCTACGGCGACCTCGACGGTCAGGGCACCTGCCAGCTGCCCCAGACGCTCACCGCCAACGGCGGCTTCTACACCTGTACCTTCCGCGGCGCCGTGACCGGCTCGGCGGCAAACTCGCCCTACACCGACACCTTCACGCCGACGGTGATCGACAACGAGGGCAACGTGGGGTCGGCCGTCGCCACGGCTGACGTCATCCTGACCGACCGTGTGCCCGCGATCACCGTGGTGAAGAACCGCCGGCCGGCCAGCCTGCCCGAGCCGGGTGGCGTCTTCACCTTCCCGGTCATCGTCACCAACGACAGCACCATCGAGGCCGTCGTCCTGACGGACCTCGACGATGACATCTACGGCGACATCGCCGATGCCGGCAACCCGGCGCTCGTCTCGACCACCTGCGTCGTGCCGCAGACGATCGCACCCGGGGCCAGCTATCGCTGCGAGTTCAGCGGCGAATTCCTCGGCAACGCCGGCGAGAGCCAGCGCGACGTGGTGACCGCGACTGCCAACGACGACGAAGGCAACGTCGTCATCGACGACGATCCGGCCACGGTCCGCATCACCGACGTGCTGCCAGCCATCAGCGCCACCAAGACGCCCGACCCCGCACCGCTGCCCGAGCCCGGTGGCGACGTCACCTTCAGCCTGACGGTCTCCAACCTCTCGACGGTCGAGGCGGTCTCGCTGACCAGCCTCGTCGACGACGTCTACGGGGATATCACCGTCACCAGCGGCGACATCGTCACCACGACCTGCGCCGTACCACAGACGATCGCCATCGGCGGCACGTACGCCTGTGCCTTCACGGCGCCCGTCACTGGCACCGCGGCCGCCTCGCCCTACGTCGACACCATCACCGCCCTCGCGGTCGACGACGATGACGGCAATGAGGCGACCGCCGAGGCCTCGGCCGAGGTCGAGCTGACCGACGTCGAGCCTGCCATCAGCCTGACCAAGACACCGACCCCCGACAGCCTGCCCGAGCCCGGTGGCACGTTCACCTTCAGCCTCGTGGTCGACAACGACTCGGTCGAGCCGGTCAGCCTGACCAGCCTCGTCGACGACATCTACGGCGACCTCGACGGCCAGGGCGACTGCAGCCTGCCCCAGACGATCGCCGTGGGCGGCAGCTACGCCTGCTCGTTCGACGGCGACTTCAGCGGCAACGCCGGCGACACCCAGACCGACACCATCACCGCCCTCGCGGTCGATGACGAGGCCAATGAGGCGACCGCCGAGGCCTCGGCACGAGGTCGAGCTGACCGACGTCGCGCCTGCCATCAGCCTGACCAAGACACCGACGCCCGACAGCCTGCCCGAGCCCGGTGGCACGTTCACCTTCAGCCTCGTGGTCGACAACGACTCGGTCGAGCCGGTCAGCCTGACCAGCCTCGTCGACGACATCTACGGCGACCTCGATGGCCAGGGCGACTGCAGCCTGCCCCAGACGATCGCCGTGGGCGGCAGCTACGCCTGCTCGTTCGACGGCGACTTCAGCGGCAACGCCGGCGACACCCAGACCGACACCATCACCGCCCTCGCGGTCGATGACGAGGCCAATGAGGCGACCGCCGAGGCCTCGGCACGAGGTCGAGCTGACCGACGTCGAGCCTGCCATCAGCCTGACCAAGACACCGACGCCCGACAGCCTGCCCGAGCCCGGTGGCACGTTCACCTTCAGCCTCGTGGTCGACAACGACTCGGTCGAGCCGGTCAGCCTGACCAGCCTCGTCGACGACATCTACGGCGACCTCGATGGCCAGGGCGACTGCAGCCTGCCCCAGACGATCGCCGTGGGCGGCAGCTACGCCTGCTCGTTCGACGGCGACTTCAGCGGCAACGCCGGCGACACCCAGACCGACACCATCACCGCCCTCGCGGTCGATGACGAGGCCAATGAGGCGACCGCCGAGGCCTCGGCACAGGTCGAGCTGACCGACGTGCCCTCGTCGATCGAGGTGACCAAGGAGGCCACCCCCATCGAGGTTCCCGAGCCCGGCGCCGAGGTCACCTTCAGCGTCAGCGTCGAGAACACCAGCAGCGTTGACGTCGTCACCATCGATAGCCTCGTCGACGACGTCCACGGCGACCTCGATGGCCAGGGCGACTGCGCCCTGCCGCAGACGCTGGCACCGGGCGAGACGTACACCTGTTCGTTCACGGCTCTCGTCAGCGGCAACGCCGGGTACGCCGAAACCGACGTGGTGACCGCGACCGGCACCGACGACGACGGTGCACCCGTGAGCGACGACGACGATGCCGTCGTGACCGTCACCGACGTCGCGCCTGCCATCAGCCTGACCAAGACACCGACGCCCGACAGCCTGCCCGAGCCCGGTGGCACGTTCACCTTCAGCCTCGTGGTCGACAACGACTCGGTCGAGCCGGTCAGCCTGACCAGCCTCGTCGACGACATCTACGGCGACCTCGATGGCCAGGGCGACTGCAGCCTGCCCCAGACGATCGCCGTGGGCGGCAGCTACGCCTGCTCGTTCGACGGCGACTTCAGCGGCAACGCCGGCGACACCCAGACCGACACCATCACCGCCCTCGCGGTCGATGACGAGGCCAATGAGGCGACCGCCGAGGCCTCGGCACAGGTCGAGCTGACCGACGTGCCCTCGTCGATCGAGGTGACCAAGGAGGCCACCCCCATCGAGGTTCCCGAGCCCGGCGCCGAGGTCACCTTCAGCGTCAGCGTCGAGAACACCAGCGCCCCCGACGTCGTCACCATCGAGTCGCTCACCGATGACATCTACGGCGACATCACCACGGTGCAGGGCGCCATCAGCGCGACCGATTGTGCCGTCACCCAGGTGCTCGATCCGGGTGACATCTACGCCTGCGCCTTCACCGCCCTCGTCAGCGGGAATGCCTCCGACGTGGTGACCGACGTGGTCACCGCGACCGGCACCGACGACGACGGTGCACCCGTGAGCGACGACGACGATGCGGTCGTGACCGTCACCGATGTCGAGCCTGCCATCAGCCTGACCAAGACAGCGTCTCCGCTCACCCTGCCCGAGCCGGGCGGTGACTTCACCTTCAGCCTCGTGGTCAGCAACGAGTCGGTCGAGCCTGTCGAGCTCCTCTCGCTCGACGACGACGTCTACGGCGACATCACCCTGGTGGTCGGTGCCATCAGCGCGACCGACTGCACTCTGCCCCAGACGATCCCAGTGGGCGGCAGCTACGGGTGCTCGTTCACGGGTGCCTTCAGCGGCAACGCAGGTGACAGCCAGACCGATGTCGTGACGGCGGTCGCCCAGGATGACGAGCAGAACGAGACGCAGGCGACCGACGATGCCTTCGTCGAACTGACGCCGGTGCCGCCGGTCATCAGCGTCACCAAGACACCCAACCGCACCCAGCTCATCGTGCCCGGTGGCGATGTCACCTTCACCATCACCGTCACCAACGAGTCGACCTTCGAGCCGGTCACCCTCGACGCGCTCTCCGACTCCGTCTTCGGCGACCTCGATGGCCGGGGCTCGTGTCTCGCCGACGGCAGCGTCATGCTGCAGCCGGGCCAGACGTACACCTGCCGCTTCGTGGGTGAAGTGACCGGCGGGGCGGGCAGCACCCACAGGAACACGGTGACGGCGACCGCCAGCGACGACGATCCGATCCCCGCGACCGTGACTGCTGCCGCCACCGCAGAGGTGAACATCGTGCCCATCGAGATCGTGCCGGTGCTGCCCTCGACCGACATGCTCCTCGCTGCCGACGGGCCCGAGCAGGTCGGACGCTCGATGGCCGAGCTGCTGCGCCTGTTCGTGCTCTTCATGGCCGCCTCGATCCTCGTCGGCGCCGCGGGTCTGGCGGTCGTCCGTCGCACGCGTGTCTGATCGAGCCGGCCTCCGGCTGGCCTCCGTCCCCAACCTCCGTGATGCCGGCGGGCACCAGACAGCAGCTGGTGACCGCGTCCGGACGGGGCTGCTCTATCGCTCCGTGGCCCTGGGTCGGGCGACCGACGCTGACCTGGTCGCGCTAGACGACCTTGGCGTGCGGGTAGTCTTCGACCTGCGCACGGCATCGGAGCGGAAGCGCGCTCCAGACCGCTTGCCGGCCGGCGCAGGGCTGACCGCTCTCGATGTCCTGGCCGACTCCGGCGAGGCCGACCCGGCAGCCGTGTTCGAGCTCATGCGCGATCCGCCTCGAGCCTCGGCCGAGCTGGCCAACGGCGGGACAGAGCGCTTCTACGTCGCCACCTACCACGACATGGTGCGACTGCCCAGCGCCCGGTCTGCCTTCGGGCAGCTCTATCGCAGCTTGGCATATGCCGATGGCGGAGCTGCATTGGTCCACTGCACGACAGGCAAGGACCGCACCGGCTGGGCCGTGGCCGCTCTGCTGCTGTTCCTTGGCGTGCCCCTGGGCGCCGTGATGGACGACTACCTGCTGAGCGATGGACAGGTCCGCGCCGCGTACGCGGGCATGATGGAGGACTTCGTGGCGCGCGGCGGCTCTCGAGAGGTCATCGAGCCGTTGATGAGCGTGCAGCCGAGCTTCCTGGCTGCCGCCCTCGCCGTCATGCAAGACGACCACGGCTCCATCGAACGCTACTTCAGCCGCGGTCTCGGCCTGGATGAGCCGACGCTGGCTGCCCTCCGCACGAGGTTCCTCGCGCGCGGCTGACGCCCAGGGCGGCACAATGACGCACATGGCCGACGACATCCCGACCTTCTTCTTCCCCGGGGCGTCGTCCGCGGGGCAGGCGGAGCAGTACCGTGAAGCTGTCGTCCGCTTCGCCCGAGACAACGGGTTCCCGGCCTCGCCCAGGCGGATCTTCAGCCTGGCGCACCGCGTCGATGGTGTCGATCGTCGAGACGAGGTCGGTCAGCTCGAGTGCCAGGACCGGCGCGAGGTCGTGGTCGCCATCCTTCATGCCGACAAGCTCTTCCTGGTCGTGACCTCGTCACGTGGCTTCATGCGTGGCGCGCCCATCCCCTATCACGTCGATGAGGTCACCGACGTGGTCGATTTCTCGACCTAGCAGCGTGTGCACGCTGCAGCGTCAGCCGCCGAAGATCCGGGTGAAGGGTCGCCCACGCAGGGTCTCGATGCCGCCGGCCACTCCCAGCGCTACGCAGATGATGCCGAAGAAGGCGAACAGGTCGAACTCTGCTCCCGTGGTCAGGATGAGGCCGAGGCCGCCAAAGAGGCAGATGGCGTAGAAGAGATAGCCCTTCCAGCGGGGCACGCCCGACTTGACCCAGTTGCCGCCGACGCGCAACACGGTCTCGCCTGTGCTCTCACCATGCTCGTCGGTGAACTGCGGAGAGTCGAGGTGTTCCCTGAGGCTGGGCATGGTGATGTCTCGCGTTTCGCACGGTGATCGCACCAGCCGGCCGGCGGCGCCTGGAGTGCCGAGTCTAGTCGAAGGTCCCCGTGGCCGCGAGTGTCGCCGGCGGGCGGTCAGGGCCGTGGCGTGTCAGCCCGTGGCCGCCTTGCCGGTTGCGTACGTTCAGCCGCGCAGCAGGTGTCTACCCTTCGAGCACCGGGACGATCGGCACCGCGTTGGGCGTGATGAGCGCGCTGTACGCATACGGGCTCGCGCTCCAGTCGATCAGCACGTAGGCGCTCAGGCCTTCGTAGCCGCCGGTGCCGCGGAACGCGAGCGTGTGCACATTGGTGGCACCGTCCGGTCCCGGGATGGGAGCCCTGAAGCCCGCGCAGCGCCAGCCGCCGTCATCGTTCACGATCTCGTAGACCGCGCTGGCGTTGACGGTGGGGTCGTCACAGTCTTCGGCCGGCGGATTGTAGAGGTGCCAGGTGCCGGTGTAGGTCGCAGTCCCGGCCAAGCGTGGATCACTGGAGGTCCACTCGTGGACGTGCAGGGTCGCGTCCTCGTGCATCGTCGCCTCGTCACTGGCGTCGCCAGCGGCCTCGGGTACCGGCTCCACGAACTGCAGCGTGCCGGTAGCGGAGGAAGGCGCCATCGCGTCCGCAGTCTCGTCGGACTGCGCCACCGCCGCGGCGCTGCTTCCAGCAATGAGTCCCAGCAGCACCGCTCCTACCAGGGTCAGTCGTACTGTGCGCATGGTGTGCCCCCCAACTAGCGTCTTGCGGGCCGGGCTCGTCGATCCGGCCGCACGCTCGCGGGGTATGTGCGGCCGTCCCGATGCCAAGCCTTATTGGCTCGAACGATGGGACACGCTGGCGACTGACAGCCAGTGCCGTAGGGCACGTCTAGACGGGCGAACGGCCCCGACGAGTCACCGGCCCAGGACCCGCTGTCAGCGCTCAGCCAGCGAGCACGATGAGCAGGATGATGACGATGACGAGGACGGAGATGCCCACGGCCAGCCACTCGCCCAGCGGCCGGCCATCGTGCGTTGATTGCATCGGCGCTACGACCGTGCTGCCGCGCGTCCGGCGGCACGGCGCTCGGCCATGCGCCGCAGCGCACTGACCTTGCTCTTGGGCATCCAGAGGTAGGGCAACGTGCCGTCCTCCCGCTGTCCCCCGGCCAGCATATAGACGGCGTCCGGCTGGCCTGGCGTCAGCAGCAGGTCCGGCGGCTCTCCCGACTCAAGGCCGACGATCACGCTGGTGGAGGAATCTCGCGGTCCCTCCTCGAAGCGGGCGACATAGGTCCTCTGTGAGGACCAACTGGGTGTGCGTTCCATGAAGAGCAGGCTCCTGCCACAGGATTGGGTGGTAACCGGCTCGGATGCGCCTGGGCGGCACCGGAAGTACTAGAGTGCCGACGGGACCCTAGTACCGTCAACCCACCTGGGGCAGAACGGTTGACCGTGGTCACCGAGAGTTGTTGGAGCGCTGGCACAGGAGGCTGGCCGCCCTGGTGGCAAACCGCGGGCCCTGCTGACGGTCGCGCCTTGCGGGACGGGCAGACCTTGGGCGCGGCTACTCAGCGGGAGTCAATGGCGGCGACTGAGCCCACGGCGGAGGCGGACCCTCATAGATGACACCCGATGCCATGGCGGATGGATCACCCTGGTCTGGGGTGTGCATCCAGTAGGTCCAGCCCTCGTATGCCCCGGTGCCCTCCATCACGCTCCAGGAGGGCAACGTGGACAGCGTGCCGTCGGGAATGGATCCCACGGTGCCGACCCAAGTGCCGTCGGGTCCCGACAGCTCGATGACTCCCCAGAAGAGGCAGGCGTCACTGGTGGCGGCCTCCTTGAAGCAGGCCTCCGTGATCTCGCTCCGCAAGGTGCCACTGACTCGTGGGTCGCTGAACGCGGCGATGCACTCGGCCGGGAACCGTTCCAGTGTCACCGCCTCGTCACCCTCCACGGTCATGCTGCCAGCAAGACGACAGTTCAAGGTGCCGGTGACGTAGGCGTCCTGGTCCGCTTGGGCGTGCAGTGGGACCGAAGCCACGCTGAGCAGCATCAGGCTGATCGTGCCTACCAGGGACAACCGCAACGTACGCATGAAGGTTTCCCCTTGTCGTGCGCGGGCCGGGTTCGCCAGTGGCCCGGTCCGACTCAGGCGGCCAAGGTAGGCGAGTCGGACTTCACGGCCTCGCGCTCACCCGACATGTAGCCACATGGGTACGAGCCGGTTCAAGAGGCGGAGGTCACGAACGCTGCGACCACCTCCCACGCGGCTACGACCGCGTAGCCTGGTGTCTTCGGTCCCACCAGCCCGCGATGTCATACGCCAGGACCAGCGACGTGACGAGGTAGCCGGCAGCGACCGGGAGCATCAGCCACCACGGCTCGTGCTCCAGCAGGCTGATGGACGCGAGCAGCCCGAGGAGCGCGATCACGGCCCCCACCACGGCACCCCGGAGGTGTCCTCGCCAGACGCTTGCCCCCGTCAGGAGATGCAGGGCCGCGACGACCGCAGCGATGATCACGGCGATATTCGACAGGTCGCAGGCGAAGCTGCGGCCGGACTCGTCGCAGGCCCATCGGCTCGTCGAGAATCCGTAGACGACCAGGCCTGAGATGAGCACACCCATGCCGAGGAGCCAAACGGCTCCGAACCTTGCCGTGCGGGACATCGTCATCTCGGTCCTCCGACGACATCGTCCGACCGAAGACGCGCAGCCTCAAGTGACGGAGGTCATGAGTGACGTGAATGATCTCCGACGTGAGTCGAGGCCCGCCCCGTCACGAACGGGCCTCCGACGCTTGACGACGCGGCGAAGCTACTCGATCACTGGCGACGGGAGCGCGGCAACCGGGAAGCCGGGAGCCGGTGAGCCCGTCTGGATGATGCCGATGGAGACTGCGTCGGGCGTTCCAAGCGGCACCGTGAGCGATTGTGTATAGGTCAAGCCTTCATACGCTCCGCTGCCGATCGCGATGGTCAACCCATGGGCCGTCTGCTCGTCGTCGTAGAAGCCGTAGCCGCGACCGGTCCAGGTGCCATCTGGTCCCTCGAGCGTGTAGTCGTTCCACGAGACGGAGTTCGCTGCGTTGTCATTCTTCAGACCCTCGTCCCAGCCCTCGATGTTGAGGACGACCGTGCTGGTGCCGGTCACGCGTGAGTCGCTGGCGGTCTCGGTGCACCTCAGGACATGGCCGGTCAGGCTGTATGGCGCTGACGCCAGCTGCCAGGTGCCGCTCTTCACCAGGCCACAGCTAGCGGTCGCGGTCACGACTGTGGACTCGCCCGCGACATCGGTCGCCGCGCCGGGCACGACTCTACCCTCCTGCTCGAAGGGCTGGGCGATGAGAAACACGCCGCCGAGGGCGAAGACGACCGCGCCGGTGATGATGACCTTGACTGGACTGAGCATGACCTGGGTCCTCCCTGTGACTCGGACGGAGTGGCCGCTCGGGGCCGGGTTGGGTGTGGACGGCTGCTGTGGGCCCCCGCTGACTGGCAGCGTCACCGAGGCCCGCCCGACGATCGGCAGCGGCCACCAACGGCTCCGCTGGCGGGTCTGGGGCACTCGGGCGATGACCTCTCCGAGGCTCCGCGACGGGTCGGGCGGTGTGCGCGCGGTGCTCTTGTAGAACGACCCCAGGATGGTGTCCAGTCGATCGTCGGTCATCGGATGGCCTCCGGCGGACCGACGGCTGACATCTCCGGTCGGGCGCCGGCCTCCATCGCAGCCCGCAGCGAGCCCACGGCACGCTCCAGGCGGGAGTAGACCGTCTTGCGTGGGATCGCGAGCGCCTCAGCGATCTCGTCGGGCGTGAGGTCGAGCAGGAAGCGCAGCGCGAGGACCGTGCGGTGATCGAGCGAAAGGCGGCACAGCGCCCGCTCCAGCGCGTCGCGGTCGGCGACCGGAGCGATGTCGTCATGAGCGACCGGCTCGCGGCTGTGTGAAAGGATGCCGACAGAGGTCCACCTCGGGGCACGCCGCGCCTGGTCGTGACAGGCATTGACGAGGAGCCGGCAGCACCAGCCCTCGAACCGCGCCGACTCGCGCAGTCGTGGCAGGTTGCGCCAGATGCTGACGAGGGCCTGCTGGGTCGCGTCGTCAGCCTTCGCCCCATCCCGCAGGATGCCGTGCGCCAAGCGGTAGAGGCGGGGGTATGCGTCGGCGGCGAGCATCTCGAATGCTCGCTGGTCGCCCTGCTGCGCCCTGACCACGAGGTCTGCGTCCATCCCCCGGCATCCCTTCGACCGGCGGCCAGTCAGACCGCCGAGGACCGAGCCGCTTCCGTTCCTCTACAGGATAAGACGCGCCGTCAGGGCCACTAGTCGCCAACTTCCCCTGGCCTGATCAGCTCGAGCGGGAGCGAGGTCGATGGTCCGTCGCGTGCGACGGCGGTGGCGTCGACGACCGGCACGGATCGCGACGACCTTGGTCGGGGCCGGAGGAGCCGGCCGCTGCCGACAGCGACGGCGACCATGCGGTCCCGAATCATCCCATCAGGACGATGCCGGACGGCGGGTCGAAGCCCATCCTCGCGGTGGCACACGGCAAACCGACTCACCGCGCGACGCCCGTGGTGAGCGACACATGGCATGGGAGAAGGGCTCCCAGAGAGGGGAAGCACGATGAACGATCGCGCAGCGTCTGGGTCGCAAGGACACCGCAAACTGATCCCCGCGCTCGGCGCGGTCATCGGGCTGTCGATCTCTCTGATCGGAGCGGGTGCCGTCGCGCAGTCGAGCCCCGAGTCGAGCGCGGGGCCGTCTCCCGCCGGACCGGAGGTGCCCGCTGGCGAGCCCATCCCGATGACATCACTTGCGGACCTGACGTCGCTCGATGCGGTGGTGACGATCACAGCGGACGGCAGCATGAACGGCAAGCAGATGAGCGGGGATCTCACCGCGACGTTGACCAGCAATGATCAGCAGCAGAGCCAGATCGACGTGACCGGCAGCCTGCTCGGCCCGGTCGCGGCACAAGTCGGGGGCAAGCTCGTTGGACTCTTCCGTCCGAATGAGGTGAGCGCGTATACGCTATCCGATAGCACGTACATCGTGGTCTCAGGCCTCACCGACGTGTGCGTGAAGCCTACCGACAACGTCGCGACGGAGGCACTTGGCCAGCTGAGCCCGCAGACCCTGATGGAGACGCTGACGAGCAGCGACGTCGCCCGGGGCAGGTTCGTGGGTGACGAGACGCTCGACGGAGCGGCGGTGAAGCACTACGTCATCGACGGTACGCAGTTCCTGGCCGCGGCGCAGTCTGCCAGTACCGACCCAGCGGTGCAGGCCTTCGCAGAGTCGCTCCTCAGCGCTGGGGACGCTGACCTCTATGTCTCGGCGGACACGGGTTACCCAGTGAGCTACCGCGGTAGCTTCAGCGGCACCTACGAACCGCTGGAGCTGGATGGCGACTTCACGGTCCAGATCGATCTGACCGCCGTCAACGCGAACACCCTGGTCGAGCTGCCCGGAGCGTGCGATCATCCGATCGCCTACTAGTCGCTCTTTGCACACCGTCCCGACCACGCCGCTCCGCGAGGAAGCGCAGCTCGAGCCTGTCCTCCTCGGCCATGTCCGATGCGCGGCGCGGTTCAGGCCGCGGCCACGACCTGCTGGGTCATGCGCCGCGACACCATCACCACGAGGGGCGCGAGCGCGGCACAGATCACCAGGGCCACCAGCAGTTGCCCGGCGATGTCACCGAGCCCGGCATCCTGGATGGCCACCTCGAAGATGGGGTTGATGATCCAGTACGTCGGGAAGAGCTGGGCGATCCACTGCGGCCAGTCGGGGAAGATGTAGAAGATCACCGGCGCGAAGAGCAGGATGTTGACCGACTTCATGAGCGCGAAGAGCGTCTTGGAGTCCTTCGCGCCGCCGCCGAAGAGAAGTCCCACTTCGGCCAGCATGAGCGCACCGACGGCCACGCTGAGTAGCAGCGCCGCCGGTTGGCTGCCCAGGGCGTCGTTGAGCCACAACGTCACCAGCGTCATCAGGAAGGCCAGCACGACGCCCATCGCGGCCTTGGCCGCGAGCACATCGACGCCGCGAGCGGGTGACACCAGCAGCGCGGTCATCGTGCCGCTCTCGCGTTCCTGCACGATCGAGAAGGCGGGCACGAAGACGCCCGCGATGAGCAATGCGAAGAGCACCAGCAGCGGCATCATGCGGCTCGACATCGGCAGCACCGGATCGCCGCTGGAGATGACCACCACATCGACCGGAGGGGTGGAGCCCTCGATGGCTCGGACCGCATCCAGCGTCGTCACCGCGAGGATGAGGCGGTTGGAGGCCAGCGACTCGCCACCCACGAAGAACTGCAGCGGTGGCTGCTCCCCGGCCTGGATCCGTGCGTCGAAGCCGGTCGGCAGGACCAGGCCCGCGTCGAGGTCGTTGGTCTTCACGAGCGCCGTCAGGTCCTCTTCGGTCTCGACCAGCGTGGTCGCGATGCCCTCCACGTCGGCCATGACCACAGCGACCTGCGAGCCACCCTCATCCACGATCCCGAGGCGCGGCTGCGGTACGAAGAGCGAACCGAAGACGATCTGCACCAGGAGGGTGCCGACGACCGGGAAGACGATCGCCCACAGCAGGATCGGGGAGCGCGGGCCCAGGCGCAGGTCCTTCAGCAGGACATGCCAAGCGATACGGAGATTCATAGTGCCTCCACCCTCCTTCGAAGGATGAACCAGCCGGCGATGAAGATGGCCAGGCACCAGGCTGCGGACATGAGCAGGTAGCCGACGCTGTCCGCCCAGCCCTGTCCATAGGCGGTGACACCGACGATGGTCTGGATGAAGCCGTAGGTCGGCAGGACCTGGACCCAGGCCGAGGCAGCACCGGGGAACAACGCCGCGATGGCGGGCACGGCCATCGGGATCATGAACACCACGCTGATGAAGATGGTCGTCATGAAGTCGCGGCCGGCAGACCCGGCGAGCATGCCGATGCCGGCGGTCATGACCGAGCCGATGAGCAGTGCCACGAGCAGCAGCAACGGCTCGAAGCCGAAGGCGCCCACGAGCAGCAGCACCAGCCCGGCCTGACTGAAGGCCAGCAACGTGCCGGTGAGACTCTTGGCGCTGAGCAGGTCGGCCACCGAGGCTGGTGAGGTGATGATGGCCTTGGCCGTGCGCGTCTGTAACTCGACCGCCACCAGGCCGGCCAGCGCCATCGACTCGACGATGAGCACCATCACCGCGATCAGCGGTGTCATACGCTCCTGCGGGGAGACCTGTGCGCCGACGCGGTCCTCGCCCACCACGATGAGCTCCTGCTGGGGCTGCGTCACGGGCAATCCCACGCCGGTCATGGCGTAGGTCGCTTCGCGTACGAGGGCGCTCATGGCCGTCTGGACCTCGGCCGGCACGGCGGCATCGACATAGATGGTAACGGTGGCGGGTTCGCCGGAGGCCAGCGTGGCCGCGAGCTCGTCGGGGAAGGCGATGCCGATGGCGACAGAGTGCTTCCCATCGCCGACCTCGACTTCGGTCCCGTCGATGACGGCGGCCTCGAGTGCCTCGGGGCTGTCGAAGGGCACGACCCGCAAGGCCCTGGTCGGCGGCGACGGCATCGGACTCGATGGCTTCGGCGAACGAGCCTCCCAGGCCGCGAGCGTAGATGCCCACGTTGATGGACTCCTCGACCGTGTTCGGCAGCAGCCACAGGATGCCCACGTAGAACACGAGCATCAGCGGCGTGAGCACCATCCACAGCCGATCACGGCTGAACTCGCGCAGATCCTTGGCCACGATGGCGCGGATGATGGCGGCGCGTCGTGAGAGCGTCATCCCTCGAGTGCGCGACCCGTCATCTCCACGAAGATGTTCTCGAGGGTCGACTCCTCTGTGTGGATGGTCATGAGGCCCTCGACCTCGACGGCCGCGCGGAGCTGCTCCCCGACCGCGGGGTCATCGAGCGAGACGGTCTCTTCATGTACGCCGGCGCCGTCACGACGTCGCACTTTCACGGAACGTCGTCCATGCTGAAGCTTGAGGTTCTCGGGCGTGTCGGTAGCGTAGATGCGACCCTCGTTGATGAAGGCGACACGATGGCTGAGCTCGTCAGCCTCCCACATGTCGTGGGTCGTGAGCAGCACGGCGGCGCCGCGCTCGGCCTCCTCCCGGATGACCCCGCGGATGGCCTTGGACGAGACTGGATCCAGGCCGTCGGTCGGCTCGTCGAGGAATGAGCACCTTGGGCTTGTGCAGGAGGGAACGCGCCACCATCAGGCGCTGGCGCATGCCCTTGGAGTAGGAGCCCACGCGGTCCTTGGCGCGATCGGCCAGGCCGACCCGCCGCAGCAGTGCATCGGTATCCACGCCCTCGGCGCCGTAGAGCGCGGCGAAGAAGCGCAGGTTCTCCTCGCCGGACATGGCGTCGTAGAGGTTCTTCTCCTCGAAGCAGACGCCGATCTGGGCCTGCGTCACGGGGTCGTCACGACCGACGTCGCGGCCCAGGATGCGCACGCTGCCGCCTTTGGGACGCAGCTGGCCGGTGAGCATCTTGATGGTGGTGGTCTTGCCTGCGCCGTTGGGGCCGAGGAAGCCGAAGATCTCGCCGGGCGCGATCTCGAAGCTGATGCCCTTGACGGCCTCGACATCCCCGTAGCTGAAGCTCAGCTCGTCGGCGCTGATGGCCGCCACGTCCGCGGCCGGTGTCGACTGGCTCACGTGTCCTCCCGATCGGGATCTGGCTATCACGCTAGCAGCGGCGGGTCCTGACACCTAGTGCCAACAGGACCCGACCAGAGGGGCACAACGACGGCACAGGGCTACCCGGACGCATGCCCGGGTCAGGCCACATGAGGCCGTTTGGCCCCGAACGCCCAGCTCATGCTCGATCTGCGCTCGCCAGCGAAGACGAGGAGGCTCATGGCCCACACCGGGCTGCGCGGCCCCGGCCGCTCCACCTGACGAAGCTGTAGCTGAGCACGGTGCCGTGGATGCTCGAGAACCATCGAACAGCCGCGAGAAGGTCGCGGGAGGGATGGCCCTTGCGTGCCGATCGGTTGCAGGGATATCCCGCGATGGTCGGGTGACCGACATGGCGGCAGCTCGAAGCGGAGGCTCGTCAGGCGTGTCATCTCTTCGAGTCCTTGTGGCGCTCGTGGCGTCGTCTTTGGCACTCGCGGCGAGCGTGGGCCCTTCCAGCGCCGCCACCGAGCCGGCAGATGCGATGTCGGCGATCACGCTGGTCGAACAGCGCGTCATCGAGATCCCCAACAGCCACGGTCCTCATTCCCGCGATCTGGCTTGTCGCCGGGCGGCCCGAGCCGTACCCCTTCATCGCCGATATCGCTCTCGGTATCCCGTTCCTCGTTGACGCCGCCGGAAACGTGTTCGGACTGTTCTCGATCACGAGGTTCGACGCGATCCCTCACTTCACGGGCTGGTTCTTCCTGTCGATCGCCTTCGGGCTTGCCATCAGCCCGCTCCTCCAGGAGCCCTGGGTCGCCTTCGGCCTCGTGCTCGGCTTCGGGGCCGTCATCGACGTTCTCTGGGAGATAGGTGAGTACGTGCTGATGAAGAGCGGGGCGTCCGGCTTGGACCTCACCTGCGAGAACACCATCCAGGACCTGACGATGTCGCTCGCAGGAACGGCAGTGGGGGCGCTCCTGGCAGCGATGGTCCTGTGGCCGCTACCCGGAACACCGACGTCGCCGTTCGGCTGGGGTTGAAGGCAGGCGACAGAGTTGGGCTAAGGGGTCCGGGGCTTACGTGGACTGCCGTCGCCTTGATCAGCAGACCCAAGCAGACGTTCTCGCCGATCCCATCTGGTGGACTGTCCACTGATCCCCATGCCGCCAGGAGGGACCGTAGTCCGGCCTCGCGAACGGGTCGTCCTGGGACGATCCTGCCACCGGCGAGGCGGTAGTGGGAGAGCCCCTGGCCTCGACGAGCGCCGCCGGCAACCGAGGTGGCATAAGGGCGCTACTCGACAGACACGTCGACCGGGTCTGGGTACCCGGGCAGCGCTCCGGGGAAGACGAGCCCCTCGAGTTCGGCCGAGCCGTATGGCCCGACGGCCTCGAGCAGGGCGGATAGCCCCTCGTAGCCGCCTGTCCCGGTCAGCTCGATGTGCCAGCGCCTCATCGCTGGTCCCATGGTCGCGTAGCCGCGCAGGCTGCCCATCCAGGAGCCATCGGCGTTGACGAGCTCGATTGTGCCCACGAAGATCTCCCCCTCGTGGTACTGGTACTTCGGACCGATCATGTCCATGTTCCTCAGCTCATAGGCCACGCCACTCAGGCGTGGATCAGACACCTCGAAGGTCCAGGTGGTTCCACCCCCCGGGTGGCTTACTCGGTCGTCAAGTTGGGTTACATCGTCGGCCGGGCCCCACTCGATGCCCTCGGCGTCGGCATTCATGGTGCCGGTGACCGGCACGGGAGCCACGTACGTCGGCTCGACAGAGGCCGACTCCGCCGCTGGGGCTGGCTGCTCCTGTCGCGTCATCGGAAGCCCCACGAGCAGCAAACCACCGAACAGCGCCACGATGACACCGGCGGCGATGAACTTGAGTGCGGAGATCATGGAGAACCCCCTTTCGATCGGGGTCGGCGAGTTGCGACCCCCGAGCCGTCGAGTGGTGACCGGCCAGCGCGATGACGGGATCGCGATCGTGCGTACCATCGCCATCGCGTCGATGCGACGACCCGGCCCGGCCATCTGGCCGAGTTCGTCGGCGATCTGCTGCTCGAAGGCGTTCATCTCATCCATCATTCGAGTTCCCGTCTGAGACGTGCCAGAAGGCGTTCGAGTCGGGTGCGCGTGCCCGAAGGACTAAGGCCGAGCGCGACCGAGAGTTCGGAGGCGTTGAAGCCCGCGAGGTAGCGCATCGCCAGGAGCGCCCGGTCGTCGGGGCCGAGGCGCTCGAGCGCGGCCCTGAGGTCGAGGGACGTGATGCCCGTGGCGGGGTTGACGCCGCCGCCCTCCTCGATGCCGTCCAGCGGGACCTCGGAGCCGGAGCGCCGAAGCTGCTGCTTGAGCAGCTTCTTGACCTCGTTCACCGCGACCGCTACCAGCCACGGACGCAGCCGCTCGGGTTGCCGCAGCGTGCCGAGCTTGCGCCAGGCGATGGACCAGGCCGACTGGACGGCGTCAGCGGCGACGACCGGGTCCCGACCGACGGCCACACAGATGCGGTACATCTCGTCGTCGTGGGCGGCCACGATGCGCCCGAAGGCGACCGCGTCACCTCCAGCGGCAGACTCGACAATTCCGGCGAGATCGCCAGCCGTCCCTGCCATAGCCCCCATGTAGGTTAGATACCTGCTGAGGTGTCAAGTGTCTCTCTATGAAGATCGTCAAGCCGGTGGCGGTCGTGGAGCCGGCGGGATGGCGCGTCTCATGTCTCTATGTGCCTCCTCGCGGGAGGACCAGGCTGATGGGTGACAGCGGCGGCCCAAGTCAGATGAGGGTCGTCAGGCGACCAGACTACACAGGGGGCCTGCCGCTCGGAACGACTCCTGGCGCGTGAGCATGTACCAGATCGCGGTGGCGAGTTCGCGAGCGAGCTCGATCCGCGCGACCTGGTAGCCCCGCTGCTTGCCGAGCCGGCGCTTGGTGCGTTCGAACTTCCGTCGATAGCGTGGATGGCGGGCCGCGTGGACCGCGGCCTCGATGAGCGCCCAGCGCAGGTACTTGGGACCGGTCTTGGCCAGGGCGCCGCGGCGGTCGACATCGCCCGACTGGTAGACCCGGGGACAGAGCCCGGTGTAGCCCACGAGGCGCTTGGCGCTCGCGAAGCGGCCGATGTCGCCGATCTCGGCCGCGATGGTGTAGGCGAGGATGGGCCCGACCCCCGGCACGGTCCGCAGCAGCGGCAGGTACGGGTGCTCGGCGCCGAGCTTCGCGAGCTCGGCCTCGCAGCCGCCGATCTCGGCCTCGAGCGCATCGAGGCGCTCGAGGCTCCGCTCCAGCGTCGTGGCCCAGGGCTCGGGCAGGGCCAGGGCCGCGAGCAGCTCGCGACCACGGACGCCGAAGAGGTCCGCGGCCGGCACCGTGTGGCCGAAGGTGATGAGCGTGGCATGGACCCGGTTCTTAATCGAGGTCCGGTGACGCACGAGATAGAGCCGATAGCGGGAGCGCTCGCGCTCGGCTCGGGTGTCCGGGTCGGGCAGCCAGATGGCGGGCACGAGGTCACGCCAGCAGAGGACCGCGAGGACCTCGGCATCGATCTTGTCGGTCTTGGCCGCGAGTGGCGCGAGACCCTTGGCCTTGGCCGCGTCGGCGATGAGGACCTCCCAGCCGTGGCGCTCGAGCTCGTCATGGACGAAACGGGCCCCGTTCATCGACTCGATCGCGGCACTCACCGGACCCGTGAAACGCTCGGCCAGCGAGCGCAGGCCGTCGGCATCGGGATGGACCGCGAGCTTGGCGACCGTCTCTCCACCCTCGTCGAGGACGTGGACCTCGAGTCGGCGTCGCGACAAGTCCAGACCGGCGTATAGCATCTCTCCTGGGCCTCCTGGTGCTGGTTCCTACCGAGAACCCACTTTCTCACCGGTGGGGCCCACTCTTCATAGCAGTCAGGCGGCGGGAAGACTGGGACGACCTCAAGGCGGAGGCAAGACGCCCGAGGCTCAGTGGTCGAGAAGGCCACCCGCCAGCAGCTCCAGGAACTCGTCCAGCTCTTCGTGGGGCGCGCCGGGGCCAAGGAGCGGTCGGTTGACGCGGCGCCCATCGAGTGGACGCCACCGGCCAGACCCTTCTTCGGAGAGGTGCGTGGCTATGGCGCCCCCGGACGGGCTCCGGGCGTTCGTCGCCATACGAGTTTGATGAGAGGCTGGCCGCCTACGCTTGATGGCGGATGCACGCGAGGCCTCTGGGAACGAGCCTTCAGGCGGACCTCGCAGCACCATCCTGGTGTCTGCCGGTCCTCCTCCCCTGCCTGAAGGCCGCTGGCGGGACCGGGCTACTCCGTGGGCCGCAGACGCGGATGCCAGCCGAGCATCGGCCCGGAGCTGGTCGCCGGCTGCATATCGGTGCCGTCGAGCGCGACCGTGGCCATGACCTGGTAGTTGACACCGGTCGCTTCGCTGAGCATGAAGATGATGCGCTGGCCGTCAGGTGTGAACGTGGGCTGGACCGCCGCTCCGCCGGCCGCTGCGACATCGGTGACCTGGGTCAAGTCGCTGCCATCGGGACGCACCGAGCCACAGGTCGCTGAGCGTTCCCCCGGGTTCGCCGCCCTCGATCGGCGCGGAGAAGACGATGTGTGCTCCGTCGGGGCTCCAGTCCACGTTGTTGGCGAACTTCGCGGCGGGCAAGATGGTGTGAAGAGCGAGGACAGCCGCGGTGAGGTCGACGGTGGCAAGCGACACCCCGGTCAGCTCCCCGTCGGCGAAGGCCGGGACCTCCATCGCGAGTGCCTCACCGCTCGGCGACCAGCGAGGCGCATAGACGACCTGGTCGGATCCTGTCGTCAGCACCGTCTCCAGGTCTCCGCTTGCGACGTCGAGCAGCTCGAGGCTCGAGATCTCGGCCTCGCCGTCCATGCTGTGGCGCTGGAATGCGATGGTCGTGCCATCGGGAGACCAGGCTGGTTCGTTGACCCAGAGGCACGGCGCGACGCAGTCGACCGCCTGCTCGAACGACCAATCGGCCGTGTCGGCGATCCAGATGTCGTATGTACCCGCGTCGTTGGCGACGTCGAATGCGATGAACCGACCATCGGGCGACCAGTCGGGATGGAGTTGCTCGCCGCCAGGCACATCGGCCAGTGGGAAGTCGACGTCCGAGCCATCGGGCCTCACGAGATGGATGGCGTGCCCTCTTGGCTCTGGCTTCTGGAAGGCGATCCAGGCGTCTCCGGGTACCAGCGGAGCCGGCGATGGATCCGCGGCCTGTGCGGCCGTGGCGGCTAGCACCAGCGTGGCGGTGAGGGCGGCTGTGAGTGTCAGGGTGATCTGGGGGGATCGAGACATGGGGGCATCCTTCCTGTCGGACGTGGGACTCTCGGCTGTGGGTTCCGGCAGACTGCGGGCGGGGTGTGCCCAGGATGCCTACGGGTAGTTCATGGAGCCGAAACCCCACCATCAGCAGTGACTGCAACGTCGGAGAGCGCCAGACAGATGGGTGCCGTACCAAGCCGCCCGGGCAGGAACACCGGCTCGCCCTGTGGGATGAGGTCGGGCTCATGCCGCTGCACGACGATCTGTTGCGCCCCGTCAGCAGTCAGATCGGCGCTGGCGACGTACAGGCCGGAGCCATCCGGGGCCCACTGGTACGACGGACGCCTCAAGGATCAGCTGGGCGCGTTGGGCGCCATCAGCGTCGGTGATGGTAATGGAGTCACCGCTCGATGAACGCGAGGTGGCTGCCGTCGGGAGACCAGCTCAGCGACTCGACGGCGTCCTCGACCGGCTCGATCCGTTCACGAGCGACCCCATCGTCGTCGATGATCGTGAGTCCGTTGCCCTCGGTGACGACGAGGCGTGTGCCGTCGGGTGCCCACGCGGCCGTGAAGTACCTGCTCGGTTCGAGGCCGTCGAGGACCATGCCATCGCCCGTGGCCACATCGCCCAGGACAAGGCTCAGGCTGGGGTCGTATTGCCCCATCAGGATCTGTGAGCCGTCGGGGGCCGGATACAGCTGCACTGGCTGTTCCGGAGCGACGCCTTCGCGGGTGAAGGTGTGCACCTTGTCGACCGTCCCGGCCGATACCTCCATCAGGTCCACGGCGACTGAGGTGCTGCCCTCGAGCTGGCGTGCCACCGCGAGATGGCGACCATCAGCGGCCCAGGCGACGTCGATGACGCCCGGCGTCTCGAAGGTGGTCTCCCGCTGCGACTCGGGGTCGATCAGGGAGACGACGGTGACGGTGCCGTCGAACCGCATGAGCGCGATGTGTCGATGATCGGGCGACCATCGCTCGCCTCCGGCGTAGTCGGTGTCGATGGGTAGAGCGTGGAGCTCGCCGACCAGGTCGGTCAACTGGATCTGGCCGAAGCCGCCCTGTGCCACGACACCCGAACCACCGACCAGCACGGGACAGCCGAGGTTCCTGGGAGGTCGGGGCGCGTCTGGTGGTGACGTCGCCATCCGCTCCGATGAATGTGGCTACTCCATTGGCCCAGACGAAGAGCCCGCTGCTCGATGGCGGCGTGCCGCCCGGCAACAGCGCACCCGACGCGAGCATGGCCAGCAGCAGCAACACCAGCATCAGGCTGATCGTGAGGGCGAGCCGCAGGGACCGGGCTGTGGAACCCTGCCACAGCATCGGCCAGGCCGGACCTTCCCACCGGGGCCGACTCGAGACGGTCGCCTTGGCCACGGCATGTGGGTCGAAGGGCCGCACACCGGATTCGGCGTACGTCGAAAGCTGCTGGCCCAGTCGCTCTTCGAAGGTCTGCTCAGACATCGTGCAACTCCGTTCGGAGGCGTGACAGCAGCCTCGAAAGGCGGCTGCGCACGCCGGACGGCGACATGCCCATCGCACGTCCGATCTCGGTGGCATCGAAGCCGGCCACGAAGCGCAGGGCCAGCAGGGTCCGCTCCTCGGGCGAGAGACGGCGCAACGCGACCGAGAGATCGAGCGTGCGCGCGTCGAACCCGGCATCGTCACGACCACTCGTCGTCTCGACACTGGAGAGCTCGACGACGAGGTGGCGCCGCCGCCGACGCATCAGCTGGCGGGCTTCGTTGGCGGCCACGCTCATCAGCCAGGACCGCAGACGCTCAGGGTCGCGCACGGACCCGAGCTTCCGCCAGGCCAATGGCCATGCCGACTGCACCGCGTCCTGGGCCAGTTCGACGTCCCCGCAGATGACGAAGGCGATGCGGGACATGTCGTCCTGGTGGAGCGCCACGATCCGGGCGAGGGCATCGGCATCACCAGCCGCGGCCTGGGCCACGGTCATCGCGACTGTCGTTGACCCGATCGTCAACTCGCTCACCATGCCCTACTGATGCTTTGGGAGCGCGAAGTGTCCCACCTCGTCCGGGAATGGGTACGATCGCGCGGCAACTGGTCCGTGAGCGTCGTTCGGCCATCGACGCAGCAACCCGGATGAGGATGGCACATGGCGACGGCGCCCCCAGACGGCCCGCCCCTGGCGGACTCAACTGCTGATGGGCATGGCGCTAGCCGAGTGGCGCGAAGCCGGCGTCAGCGATGGTCTGCGCCACGAGTTGGTGTCCGGTTAATGTCAGGTGGAGGTGGTCGTCGCCGCCGTGGACGAGTGCGCCGCGCGCAGGCTCCGGTAGCGCCTCGATGTCCCAGGCCGGCCCGTTGATGGGCGTGCGGGTGTCGATGCAGACGGCGTCGTGGTCCTCCGCATCCTCCGACATGAGTTGAGGCCCGCCCCTCTCGGGACGGGCCTCGCTAGGTAGCCGAGGCGGCGCGATGCCGCTACGGCATCGGAGGTGGGTCACCCTCGTAGATGAGGCCATAGGCCAGGGTGGTTCGTCGTACTTGCCGATGGCACTCCAAACGAACGTCAGACCCTCGTAGGCGCGCCGAGCCGGTAAGCACGCTGTGGCCGATGGCGGTGCGGTCCGGATCGACGGTCCCGGTCGTCCAGCCGCTCCAAGTCCCGTCGGGCCCGGCCAGTTCGTGCGTCGCCCAGTACACGCACGGGAAACTCCCGAGGCAGTCCTCGTTGTAGAGCGTGCTGCGCATGCCGCTCACGCGAGGGTCGGTGAACGTGACCTCACAGGCGAGATCGTAGTCGCGGACCCGCGTCAGCTTGCCGTCGGTCTCCGACGTATGAGCGTCGTCCTCGGCCAACATGCACTGCTCCTCGACGAGCGTCGTCCACGTCGGCTCAACCCCCTCGTCCTGCGCCACCGCTACGCTCAGTCCACCGAGCAGAACCAGCATCACCGTCCCCGCCAGGGACAGCCGCAAGGTACGCATGACGTCCCCCTTCGCATGCGCGGGCCGGGTTCGCCAGTGGCTCGACGCGGTCCAAGCGGCCATGGTGTGGGCCGCGTCTCATCGCCTCCCGCTACCGACTATTGTCCTTCCGGCGACAAGGCCACTGAGACTTCGAGGGTGGTCGATGCGCGTGGGGTGGGGGCGCTGTCTCAGCGTGCAGGAGCTGCCGGTACACGCCAGGACACGACCGAGACGACCAGTGGTCGATGGTGTCGGAGTAGGTGCGTGTCTGGGTGATCTGCCTCGCGGCGCTGAGCGTGGAGAGTGGTCGGGTGCTGGTCGGGTGGTGGTCTGGTTGGCGGCGCGATCCATCCGCAGGCAGCCGAGGCGGCGCGGATGCTTCTATGTCTGTCAAGCCGCTTGGGCGCAGTCCTCGAGGAGCCGGAAGAGCCGCCGTGCGACGAAGCGCTTGAGACAGCGCTTGATCTCCCGGTCGCTCCGGCCCTCCGCTCGGCGACGCGCGGCATAGGCCCGGGTCTCCGGATCGTGGGTGAGTCTCGAGAGCACGATCGTGTGCAGCGCTCGGTTCAGCTGGCGGTCGCCGGCGCGGTTGAGCCGATGTCGCACGGTCTGGCCCGACGAGGCGGGGATGGGCGCCACGCCCGCCAGCATCGCGAAGGCGGCCTCGGAGCGGATACGGCCGGCATGGGACCAGGCGTTGAGGATGGCCGCCGCGGTGATGACCCCGACGCCGGGCTCGGCGAGGAGCTCGGGTCGCTCCTGCTGCACGATGACCTCGAGGGCCGACTCCAGATCGGCCGCCTCGGCCTCACAGGCGAGAGCCCGCCGAGCCGTGGAGCGCAGGGCCGCGATCGTCGCGCGCTGCTCGAGTGACTGCGTGGGACCAATGCGTAGCCGCGCACAGCGGAGGACCAGCGCGTGGGTGCCCAGGTGGCGCAACCGGCCGCGGAGGGCCTCGGGTGCGTTGACCACGAGCGCCTGGAGCGCGGAGACCGCCCGCGTCCGCTCGACCACCGCAGCCTCGCGCGTCACGAGCAGCACGCGCAGGGCCTCGCGGCCGCCACGTCGCCGTGGCTGGGCGAGGTGCTCGCGCGAGAGCGCCTCGCGGGCAGCGCGGATCGCGTCGAGCTCGTCGCTCTTGGCGCCGTTGCGACGGGCGGGTCGTCGGGGGCGGTCGATCTCGACGACCCACTCGCCCTGCTCGAGCAGATAGGTCGTGAGCCCGGCACCGAAGCTGCCCGTGCCCTCGATGGCCCAGACCCGCCGGTCAGGGGCGCGTCGGCGAGCGAAGGCCAGGACGCGCTTGGCGCCGATGGCATCGGACGGCACCGTCAGGTGAGCCGTGGCACCACCGGTCGGGGTCACGACCGCGGCGGTGTGCGAGGCCTTGTGGGTGTCGACCCCGATGACGGCGTCGATCCGTTCTGCGAGCATGGTCATGGTTGCCCTCCTGTGAGACGGTGTGGTGACCGTGGTCGGCGTCGGGCTGGGCCATGTCATCCGGGCTGGCAGGACTGTGATGGGTCACATCCCAGGTGCGGGGTGGACAGGCTTCTGATCAGGCCAACGCCTCGGCGTCCCAGGCCGGCGTCGACAGCGAACGGGCAGACGGATCCGCGCAAGGGCATCCCGAAGCCATGCTGCGAGAGCCAATGGGGTTACGAGTCATGCCTGTCCACTGTCGCCGCCAGTCTGGGCCCCCGCGATGGGGAGGACACCAGTCTCACAATGGGGTTACTCGGCGGGAGAGAGCGGCAGTGTCTCCCCCCATGGTGGCGGCGGACCTTGATAGAGGATGCCGTATTCCGGGGAGGATGGGGCCATCAGGTCGGGCATGTGGTACCAGTACGTCCAGCCTTCGTATGCCCCGGTGCCCTCCCCGACCCCCAGCCGGGCAGCTCGGTCCGGGATGATCCTCCACCCAGCCGAAGGTACCGACCCAGGTGCCATCCGGTCCGGTGCTTTCGTACGTAACCCAGCCCATGCAGACTGGCCCGCGTCCTCCTTGAGGCGAACTGCTGGACGTCGTAGACACCGGTGCCGCTGAGCCGTGGGTCGCTGCTCGTGAGCGTGCATTCATTGCGGAAGCGATGGAGTACGACGGCATCGTCCTCCTGCACGGTGCGCCCGGGGGGTTCATCGCACACGGAGGTGCCGGTGACAGTACCCGTCACCATCGGCCTCCTGGGCAGCGACCGCGCTGCCCACTCCACCGAGCAACACCAGGATGACCGTCCCGACCAGGGACAGCCGCAACGTACGCATGAGGTCCCCCCTTCTGATGCGCGGGTCGGGTTCGCCAGTGGCTCGGCGCGACTCAGGCGGCCAACGTACGCGAGTCGGACTTCACGGCCCCCCGCTACACACATTGTCTCGCGGGCGTCCATGGGCAAGCCGCCGAGGCGGCGCGACCGGGGCTACTCGGCGGGTGGCACCGGCGGCGGGGCGCTGGAGTAGATGACTCCCGTCTGCGTCAGCGCGCTCCAGAACCCGCCGCTCGCATGGCGGATGTTGGTCAGCCCCTCGTACTCCCCGGAGCCGGTCAACACGATGTGCAGGTCGGTCTGTCCCGTTGGGTCCTCTATCCCTTGGAACCAGCCGCTCCACGTGCCATCAGCCCCGACGATGTCCATGGTGCCCCAGTTCACGTAGCCGCCCTCGGAGAAGCCGCGCTCGCTGAAGCGCGTGGTCTGGGTGCCGCTCAGGCGCGGGTCACTGAACACGACCTCGCAGGTGAAGAGCAGGTTGCGTATCTCCTTGCCGCTTCCTCCGGTTCGTACTCGGCCTCGCGCTCGGCCTTGTCCAGTACGCAGTTGGGCAGGTCGTGACCAGCGCCACCGAAGACGCCCTCTTCGGTCGGTTCCAGCCACTCCCCGAACCACGGGTCCTCGTCCTGAGCCAACGCCATACCACCCAGGCCACCGAGTAGCGCCAAGATGACCGTCCCGACCAGGGACAGCCGCAACGTACGCATCACATCCCCCCCTTTATGCGCGGGTCGGGTTCGCCAGTGGCTCGGCGCGGTCCAGGCGACCATGGCGCAGGCCGCGTGTCATCGCCTCCCGCTACCGACCATTCTCCCCCTCGCGACAAGCCACGGAAGCGTTCGAGGGCGGTGGAAACGGGTGCGGTAGGGGCGCTGTTCTCAGGGCAGCGCCGTGGGGTCGATCCAGGTGCGGCTCAGGTCAAGCAGGGGCAGACGAGCGTCGTGTCGGTGTCTATCCCTGTAGTTAGCTGGCTCGCGGCGCTGAGCGTGGCGGGTGGTCGGGTGGTGGTCGGATGGTGGTCTATCTGGCGGTAGCCGCGAGCGTGGCCGCGAACCTCCTACTCGGTGGCCGCCACGGCCTCGGGGGTGATGACGTAGAGGGTGTCGTCGTCGGCTGGGCTATCGCTCAGGGACTCCAGACCTCCGCTGATGCAGGGAGGCTATCCCTGCTCATGCCGCTGCCGCCGACGATCAGGACGCGACCGTCCGGCAGGGGCGTTGCGGTGTGGTTCCACCGTCCTGTGGCGAGCGACCCTGCCGGGCTGAACGATGCCGTCTCCGGGTCCCAGACCTCCGCCGAGGCGATCCAGTCTGGGCTGCCACCGACGATAAGGACATGTCCGTCGGGCAGGAGCGTGGCGGTGTGGTTTGTGCGTGCGTCGGCGAGCGAGCCTGCCGCGTCGAAGGATGCCGTCTCCGGGTCCCAGACCGCCGCAGTTGCAGCGACCTCGTATCCCTCGTCTGCGCTGTTCTTGTCAGTGACGTACCCGCCACCAACGATGAGGAACTCGCCGTCGGGCACGGGTGTGATGGTGTTGCCCGAGACGGAGTAGCCGTCGTGTGTGTATCCGAACGAGCCTGCGGGGCCGAACGATGCCGTCACCGGGTCCCAGACCTCCGCTGACGCCCGTTCGCCGCCGACGATGAGGACGCGACCGTCGGGCAGGAGCGTGGCGGTGTGGTTCACACTTCTCTCGGCGAGCGAGCCTGCGGGGCTGAACGATGCCGTCGCCGGGTCCCAGATCTCTGCCGACGCGGTCATGCCGCGCTCGGTTCCTCCGCCGACGACGAGGACGCGACCGTCGGGCAGCAGCGTAGCGGAATGCATCTCGCGGGCCTCGGCGAGCGAGCCTGCGGGGCTCGAAGGACGCCGTCTCCGGGTCCCAGACCTCCGCGTCGGCGATGTCGTGGAAGCAGTAGCCGTCGCAGTCGTCGTATGCGTAGCCACCGACGACGAGGACGCGACCGTCAGGCAGGCGCGTGGCGGTGTGGCCTGTGCGTGCCTCGGCGAGTGACCCTGCCGGGCTGAACGATGCCGTCGCTGGGTCCCAGATCTCCGCAGGGACGGCTTGGCGGAAGGGGAAGCCGCCCCCCTCGTCGAAGTACGCGCCACCGACAACGAGGACGCGACCGTCGGGCAAGGGCGTGGCTGTGTGGTACACGCGACCCTCGGCAAGCGAGCCTGCCGGGCTGAATGCGCCCGGCCTGCCCATAGCCGCCCCCGGCACGCCTCCTTCGGGCTGCGTCGTCAGGGCACCCGCGAGCAGGAAGCCGCCGAACAGCGCCACGATGGCACCGGCGACGACGAACTTGGTCGCGCTGAACATGGACTGGAACCTCCACTTGGGGGACTGGGTGGCGGTGATGGCGGTGAAGATCGCGGCGTCGTTGACCGGGCGGACAGGACCAGCACGGCCGCACGAATCTCGCCCGCCACCTGGCGCTCGAAGGCGTTCATGTCATCCATCGCTGAGGTCCTTCCTGAGTCGCTTGAGTGCCCGCTCGATGCGACTGCGGGTGCCCGACGGGCTGATGCCGGTCGCGGCGGCGAGTTCGTTGGAGTCGAAGCCGGCCACGTAGCGCATGGCGAGCAGCGCGCGATCGTCGGGGTCGAGTCGAGACAGAGCGGCGTCTGAGGTCCACGGCTGCCGACGCCGGTGGCCGGGTCGATACCACCCGGTTCTACCGGCGGCGTCGGCAGTCGATCTCGACCTCGGCCCGCCTTCGTCGCTTGCGCATCAGCTGTCTTGGCCTCGTTCACCGCGACCGACATGAGCCAGGGGCGCAGTTGCTCGGGGCCATGGACCTTGTCGCAGCTTCTTCCAGGCGACGAGCCACGCGGCCTGGGTGGCGTCGTCCGCGATGGCGTGATCGCCGCTGATCGCCTGGCAGACCCGGCGCATGTCTTCGTGGTGCGCGGCGATGATGTGGCGGAAGGCGATCTCGTCACCGGCAGCAGCAGACGCGAGCAGTGTCGACCTGCTGTCTGGTCGCCATCCGCGTCACCGCCTCCATACCCAGTAACCCAGCGGAAGAGGCCTACTGTCTCAGGCGGTGGCAAGTTCCATGGATCTCGCGTCGCGTAGCAGCCCCCACATCACCTCACGGGTCGGGCGTCGATGGCGAGGTCATCGAGCGACCGGGCCAGGTCCGACGAGGAACCGCGCCTGCCGCTCGGTCGCATCGCCGCCCCGGTAGAGACAGCGCACCTGGAGCATCAGGTCCTCCAGCTCGTCCGCGTCCATGCCGTAGGTGCGGATGAGCGCGTCGAGGGTCAGGAGGTTCGCCAGCTCCGCCGGGGTGCGCGACTCGACGCTGCGGGCGATGTGGCGCTCGGGATGCCGCCAGCCCTCGGCCTGCCGGTCAGTCATCGAGGTCACCGGCGGGCCAGAGGCTCCACTCCCCCGCTTCGTCCTTGACCGCGACCATCGGCTCGCCCAGCGGGATGCCGTCCATGTCCACGACGTGCTGCGGCAGGGCGGGACCCTTGTAGGGGACACCGAAGGGCTGGCGGTCCTCGTCGGCCCGCCGTCGGGGTGGGCAGTCGCGGTGGTCGCAGCTCGGCGTCGTCGCACATGTAGCGGCGTCCGTACGACGCCCAGGCCCGCAGCTTCGCGGGACAGGGGCCGTGCGTGCAGCCGGGGATGGTGCAGGCGTTCCAGGGCTTGCGCGACCGCGCCGGGGACGGGTCGTGGTTCGGGATGCTCGGGGGCGTCGGTGATGACGACCTTCTCGCCGAGGTCGGCGAACATGACGTACTGGCTCATGGGGTTCTCCTATCGCACCCGGCTGGGGCACCGTGCCGCTGAGGGCCGGTTGCCGCGCCGTCATCGAGCCGGGACTCTCGGGCGCTCTTGATAGGGGTGGAGGCGGCGTGCTCCGCCGCCTCGAGGTGCGGGCCTCAGTTCAGATGCTCGCCCTGCGAGGCGAGGGGCGGTACTTGTGGCGACCCGAGTGGCCGGCCTCGCGGACGCAGGATCCGCTGGCGTCGGGCGCGACGGTGCCGCAGGAGAGCGGCTCCGTGCCCTCGGTCGTCCTCCAGGTCCAGGGCCTGCTGCGCCTGGTCCACGAGGTTCTGGCGGTTGGCGATGGCCAGCACCATCACGCTGATGCCCGCGAGGATGTCGCGGTCATCGTCGGACAGGGGTGTCTCCACCGAGATGTCGAGCTTGATGCCCATGGGGTGGTCCTCCTTCGACCATCGTCCTCGGCGGGAGCACCGTGTCGGCTGAGGGGGCCGACCGGTTGCTGCGGAGTCATCGGGCCGAGTCCCTCGTCCGCTCTGGATGGTGACGCCATCGCGGCGTCGAAGGAGATGGTAGCCGTGGGCTGTGCCACCTGTGTGGCATGCAGGGCTGGAACCGTCAGGTTCAGCCTTCGACGTACGGCGCTCGCCAGGCCGGGGGGTCGAACGGCGCGGCGAAGTAGTCCGTCTCGCTGCGGATCCTGCCGTCGCGCACCTCGATGACCCCGACCATGTGGTAGACGCTGCCATCGGGATACTTGACGCGGCCTTCCATGAAGAAGGTGTCCCCGCCACCGCTGACGGTGATCATGGGCAGGGCGAGGGGGGACGCGATGACGTGCACGCTGTCTCTGGGTTCATGGGTCAGCGCCAAGAAGAGTCCGCTCTCGCCCAGGCCGCCCGGATAATGGGCCAGCATGGCGGCGTAGTTGTCAGCGCCCCTGATCGTCTCGCCCGACTGAGGGTAGGTGAGGACCATGTCGGGCGCGGCCAACTCGGCTACCGTGTCCCAGTCCTGCTCCATGTGCGCCTTGATGTACCGCTCCACGAGCTGGCGGTTGTTCATGTCGTCGCCTTTCTTCCATCGGGGGTGGATGGACGCCAGGCTGCCCGGTCGCGACCTAGTACCGGCAAGGGTATGCGTGATGGCGACCGATGACCAGCATGTCCGACGGTGCATCGCGTCGATCCTTGCAGGCACGTACCGACGCGACCTACTCAGGCGACCCGAGCAGCCCTGCGACCTGCTGCCCCATCATGTAGCGCCGGCTCCGTGCATGGCGTGGCGGTCTACGACCTGAGTCGGCTCGCGAGGAACGCCCGATTGATGCTCGAGCTTCGTGATGAGCTCGAAGCCCACAACGTCACCCTGCTCATCGCCACGATGCCGCAGACCTCGTTCGACACGGCCATCGGGCGCTATGTCTTCCTCCAGCTCTGCGGCGCCGCGCAGCTCCAGCGCGACCTCGACTCCGAGCGCATGAGCGCCATGACGAAGTCGCTCTTCCTCGATGGGCGACACCGTGGCGATGATCCGTTCGGCTACCGCAGTGCCCGAGACGAGCGGGGTGCCCTGGAGCGCCCGCGCCAGCTCGAGGTCGTGCCAGATGAGGCCGAGGTCGTGCGGCTCGTCTTCCAGAAGGCCGCGACGGCATCGACCTCCGCCATCGCGCAGGAGCTCAACGCCGAGGGAGTCCTCCGTCGGCCCAAGGCGGTCCGCCAGCCCGACGGCAGCGTCACGTACGAGCATCAGCCCTGGACCCGTGACGCGGTCAAGGACATCCTCCGCCGGGGCCGCTTCTACCTGGGGTTCGTGGTGGAGAAGCGCGGCCTCGATGAGCGACCCGGCCACCACGAGGCCATCATCGATGAGGCGACCTACAACGCCGCGCTCATCGGCGCCCGCACGCGGTTCCAGTCCAGGCGAGCGCCCGAAGCCGCATCGCCTGTATCTGCTCAAGGGGGTCATCGCCTGCGAGAACGGGCACCCGATGCACGGCGACTGCGCGGTGTCGCGTGGGCAGGAGTGGCGCTACTACCGTCTGCCGGAAGTGCGACGCACGCCGTCGGTCCCGGCGGATGCAGCCGAGCGGTCGTCGTCGACGCCATCAGGAGATGACGCTGCCGCCGAGCGTCATCGACCGAGGCCAGGGCCGAGCTGGCGCGTCGGCTCGATGTCCCGCAGACCGACCGGGTCGGCACGAAGCGCGAGCGCCTCGAAACGAGGCTGAACCGGCTCACGCAGCTCTATGGCTGGGGCGAACTGGAAGCGGACGAGTACCGCCGCCAGATGACCGAAACGAGGGCGATGCTGGCGGAGCTGCCAGACCCCGACAAGCTCGTCGCCTTCGACCGCAACCGCACGATCATGGTGACGATGGCGGAGAACGTGGAGAAGGCGACCCGCCCCCAACTCGCGGAGCTGGTCCAGCTCCTGGTCGAGCGCGTCACGGCCAAGGAGCGCGTGATCGACCCGGCGACCATCGAGTGGACGCCACCGGCCAGGCCCTTCTTCGGGGAGGTGCGTGGCAATGGCGCCCCCGGACGGATTCGAACCGCCGACGCGCAGCTTAGGACGCTGCCGCTCTATCCACTGAGCTACGGGGGCGCAGGCCCGAATCGTAGCGCAACGTAGAATCAGCAAAGAACGATGAACGACACACCACGCCTGACGCTGACCATCTACCGCCGCCCGGGCTGCCACCTGTGCGATGACGCCGAGCTGCTGCTGCGCGATGAGCTGGCCCAGCGGGCCCGCGCGGGACTCCCGCCGATCGAGGTGGAGCACGCCGACATCTCGGCCGATCCGGAGCTGGAGGCCCGCTACCGCCGGCGCATCCCGGTGTTCGCCATCGGCGATGTCGAGAGCGAGCTGGTGACCAGCGGACGCCAGGTCCGCGAGTTCCTCGAACGCGCCATAGCGGACCCTTCTTGACGGCTATCGGCCCGCCATGGATGTGACGCTCGGCGCCGCGCTCCTCGCGGGCCTGCTCAGCTTCCTGTCTCCTTGTGTGCTGCCGGTCGTGCCCGCCTATCTTGGGCAGCTCGGCATCCTGGCCGCTGCCAAACCTGCAGGTTTCGGCAACACGAGCCTCGCGGTCGGTGAGGTCGCCGTCGGCCCTGGCTTCTCCCCTGCCCCGGCCCCAGTACCTGCAACGGCCAGCGGCTGGCGGGCGATGCCCAACGCCTTCGCCTTCGTGCTCGGCTTCACGGTCGTCTTCACGATCGTCGGCATCCTCATCTACCAGGCTGCCAGCCCGCTCCGTGAGCATATGCCGCTGCTGCGCCAGGTCGGCGGCGTCATCCTCATCATCCTGGGCCTGAACCTCATGGGTGTGCTCAAGTTCCGCACCCTGGCCCGCTCGTGGAAACCGCTCGAGCGCTTCGACGGCAAGCCCCGCGCCCAGCGCGGCGGACTGATCGGTGGCTTCCTGCTCGGCAGCGTCTTCGCGATCGGCTGGACGCCTTGCATCGGCCCGGTGCTCGGCAGCATCCTGATGATGGCGGCGGTCGGCGCCAGCCCCCAGGTCGTGGGGCTGCTGGTGGCCTACTCGCTGGGCCTCGGGATCCCCTTCATCCTCGTCGCGCTGGCGGTCGACCGGGCCCCGCTCATCACCCGCCCGCTGGTGCGCTACGGCCGCTTCATCGAGATCGCCGGCGGTGCGCTCATCATCTTCCTCGGCTTCGCGCTCATCTTCGACTGGCTCGGCTGGTTCGCCCGTCAGTTCGCCTGGCTCGACTTCAGCACGTGGATCGAGATCTCGATTTGACCGAGCCGCAGAGCGCTCCACCCTCGCGCTGGTCGCGACAGGTCATCGGGCCCTTCACGCTGCGCCACCTCGTGGTCCTCGCGGTGGTGCTGGTCGCCGCCGCCGCTGGCCTCGCGCTGCTGACGACCCCGATCAGCTCGCCAGATCCCATCGCCGAGTCACCCGGCTCCGGCTTCTACCAGACGGGCGAGCGCACGACCGGGCTGGCCCTGGGACAGCTGGCGCCCGAGCTCGAGGGTGTCATCGAGGGCGAGCTCCAGCCGCTGACCGACCTCGATGGGAACGTGGTCAGCCTCGAGGCGTTCCGGGGTTCACCAGTGTGGCTCAGCTTCTTCGCCACCTGGTGTCCACCGTGCCAGGAAGAGACGCCCGTGCTCCGTGACGCATACGCCGAGTATCACGACGATGGGCTCGAGATGATCGCCGTCAGCGTGCAGGAATCGACGCCGGGCGACGTGGCGGAGTACGCCGACACATACTCGCTCGACTACACCATCGGCTTCGACGCCACAGGTGCGGTCTTCGAGACCTATCAGGGCTACGGGCTGCCGACCCACGTCTTCATCGACGAAGACGGCGTCATCGCCCACCTGCGCTACGGGCCGGTCGACCGCGAAGTCGTCGCTGAGATCATCGAGCCCCTGCTCGAGCCGTCGGCCTGACGGCGAGTGGCGCGGATCGGGAGCGCTAGAGGATCGACTCGAAGCGGTATTTGTCCTTGTAGGGCCGGAGCCTGCCGACCGGCTGGCGTGGCTCGTGCGAGAGCACGATGGTCCAGCTTTCCTCGGCCGCCTCGGCGAAGAGGGCCGACTTCACTTCCACACTCGTAAGCGGGAAATCGTCGAAGGAGGTGATCCACTTGGGGTTGGCCGACCAGGGACGCATACAGAGGTCACCGATGAAGGCCACGGTCTCGTTCTGACCGCGCACGATGATGGCCTGGTGGCCACCCGAGTGGCCGCTCGTCCGCCGGACCTCGACACCGGGGATCAGCTCCTCGTCGCCATCGGCCGCACCGGGCCGCGCCCACGCCTCCGCCAGGCGCAGCTCCGCCTGTTCGTACGATGCGCTCAGCCGCGGGTTGTCGCCGAGCGCGAAGTCCCACTCGTCAGCCTGGGCCACGATGCGCGCATTGGGGAAGGCGTACTCCCCTGTCGAGGTCAGCAGGCCACCGGCATGGTCGAAGTGCAGGTGCGACAGCGCCACGTAGTCGATCGAATCGGGGTCGAAGCCGGCCGCGCGTAGCGACGGCAGGATCGGCTGCCCCCGGACGCCGCGCTGCTCCTTGTGGTGCTCGTCCATCCGTTCGCCGACGCCGGTCTCCACGAGCACCCGACCCGAGGGCGTTTCCACCAGCAGGCAGTTGAGCGCCTGTGTCAGCGTGTGGTCGGCGTTGATCTCGTCGGCCACGAGGCGCTCCCACATCAGCCGCGGGACCGGCCCCAGCACGGTGCCGGCATCGCTGGTGAAGACCCCGGCCTGGATGAGCGCGATGGTCGTGCCGCCCCCGAGGTCACTGCGCCAGTCGGCGGTCGCATCGATGGGCATCTCTAGCGTCGGGCCACCCTTGGCCGTGCGTCGGTTGGCTTCGAAGTCGCGGAAGGCCCCCGAGGCGGTGGGCGTCGACTGACCCTGGTAGCGAGAGCCGAGGCCCTTGCTGCCGTATGGCCGCTCGACCGTGCTGGACATCTCGAAGAACGAGATCTGCCCGATGCGCATGCCGTGATACAGGGCGATGGGCAGGTTCGCCACGTTCGAGAGCTCGAGCGTGAGCGTGCCCTTCCAGCCGGGGTCGACGTACCCGGCGGTCGAGTGGATGAGCAGCCCGAGGCGGCCCAAAGAACTCTTACCTTCCAAGCGGGCCACGAGGTCATCTGGCAGCTCGACCCACTCGACGGTCTGGCCCAGGACGAACTCGCCGGGGTGGAGGATGAAGGGCTCGTCACCCTCGATCGAGGTCAGCTCCGTGAGGTCGCGCTGCTCCTCGCGCGGGTCGATACGCGCGTAGCGATGGTTGTGGAAGACGCGGAAATCGCGATCGAGGTGAAGATCGACCGACGACGGCTGGAGGCAGTCCTCGTCGAACGGATCGACGCGGATTCGTCCTTCCTGCAGGGCGGTACGGATGTCACGGTCGGCCAGGACGCTCATCGGGCTCCTACTTGCGCTTGGTCGGTCGGCGACGCGGAGTCCCGCGCGGGCCGATGGGTGTGATGGCCCCATCTTCCGCTACCAGGCGCAGCGTCGTCTGGCCAGGGACGCGGTCGCTGCGCTCGTCGTAGAGCGCATCGACCTCCTGCTTGAGCTGTTCGATGTCGTCGAACGACTGGTACACGCTCATGAAGCGGATGAGGGCGATGTGGTCGAGCGCGCGCAACCGCTCCATGGCCAGCTGGCCGATCTCCTTCGAGGCGATCTCGTTGAGGCCCTGGGCGCGGAGGGTGGCCTCGACCTCGTCGGCAGCCTCGTCCGCGACACCGGCACCCACGGGCCGGCGCACGAGCGCCTTCTTCAGTCCATCGGCGAGCTTGTCGCGGTCGAACTCCTCACGTGTGCCGTCGTTCTTGACCACCACCAGGCGCGCCGATTCCACACGCTCGTAGGTCGTATACCGCGAGCGGCACGAGGAGCATTCGCGGCGCCGGCGGACGGTCGTCGAATCATCGAGATCCCGGGAGTCGATGACGCGGCCGTCCAGCGTCCCGCAGTTCGGACAGCGCATGCTCGGGAGGTTACACCACGCTCATGTGTGGGCCGTCCGCCCCGCGAGCGTCTCGAGCGCGTGGCCCAGGATCATGTCCACCGCGTCGAGCGACTCGAGCGCCCCCTTGGGGCTGCCCGGCAGGCAGATGATCAGCGTGCTCCCGCGGATCGCCCCGAACGAGCGTGACAACGAGGCCAGCGGCGTATGCGTCCGGCCTTCGGCCCGCATGGCCTCGCCGAACCCGGGCACGATGTAGTCCACGATGGCCGTAACCGCCTCCGGCGTGCGATCACGCGGACCCAGCCCGGTACCGCCCGAGGTGACGATGAGGCGTGCACCGTTGTCTGCTGCCGCCGAGACGACGCTGGCGATTTCAGCCGGCTCGTCGGCCACCACCTCTCGCCGGACCTCGAAGCCGAGACTCGCGAGGCGTTCCGCCACGGCCTCGCCGCTGAGGTCCTCGCGCGTACCGGCCATGACACCGTCGGAGACGGTCAGCACGAGCGCTGCCAGGCCGTCGACGCCGCGATGGTGGCCCATGGTCAGGCGGGTCCCCTGCGCACCACGCGGGCACGCTTGGTCGACCGCGTACCCCGGCCCTTGGGCGCCTTGGGGTCTGTCTCGGCGTCACTCTCCTTGGGCGCTGGTCGCTTCCACGTGCCGCTCTTGCCGCCGCTCTTCTCCAGCAGCCGGATGTTGGTGACGGTCACGAAACGGTCGACCGACTTGACCATGTCGTAGACGGTCAGGGCGGCCACCGAAGCGGCGGTCATGGCTTCCATCTCGACACCGGTCGGTCCGGTGGTGGCAGCGCTGGCGGTGATGACGAGCGTGCCCACCTTGCGGTCCGGAGTGATCTCGACCTTCACCTCGGTCAGCGGCAGCGGGTGGCACAGCGGGATGAGGTCGGCGGTGCGCTTGGCGGCCATGATGCCGGCCAGCTCGGCCACGCTCAGGACGTCGCCCTTGGCGCCTTCCCCGTCGATGACCAGCGTGAGGGTGTCCTGGTCCATCTTGACCGTGGCCTCCGCCGTCGCGCGACGGGCGGTGGCAGGCTTGTCGCTGACGTCGACCATGCGCGGTCGGCCGAGTCGATCGACGTGGCTCAGCCGCCGTCGGTCCTTGCGGGTAGTAGGCGAGTCCTTGGGCTGACCTGGCCAGGAATCACGCGATCTCGACGTCAAGCCTGATGACCTCCACGGTGGTGCCGGCGGGAACGCTGGCGGGACCTTCCTTGATGATCGCGAGCCCATCAGCGAGGGCCAGCGACGAGAGCATGTGCGAGCCTTGGCCGCCGGCGAGTCGGGCGATGTGCTCGCCCTCGGCATCGGTCTCGAGTCGGACTCGCACGAACGCCCGTCGCGCGGCCGACTTCCGGACCTCGTCACCGAGCGTCGCGCGGACCACGAGCCGGCCCTGGTCGCCGGGCTCTCCCCGCAGCCGACGAAGCACCGGACGCACGAAGAGCTCGAAGGTGACGAAGCTGCTCACCGGGTTGCCCGGCAGGCCGAAGAGCAGGCAGAAGCCGCCATCGGGACGCGGAGCGCTGCCGTAGGCGAGGGGCTTGCCGGGCTGGATGGCCACGCGCCAGAGGTCGAGCGTGCCGATCTCCGCGAAGACCTCCTTGACGAGGTCGTGGGCTCCGACCGAGACGCCGCCGGTGACGACGAGGACGTCGCAGTCGCGCACCCCCTCGAGGAGTCGTTCGCGCACGACGTCGGGGTCGTCCGTGGCGATGCCGAGTCGCACCGGCTCAGCGCCTGCCGCCGCCACCTGCGCCGCGATGGCCTCGCTGTTGCTGTCGGGGATGGAGGCCGGTCCCAGTGGTTCGCCGACTGGTGTCAGCTCGTCCCCGGTGGCGATGACCCCGACGCGCGGGACTCGATGGACGCTGAGTCGGGCGTGGCCGGCGGCGGCCAGCACGGCCACCGCGGCGGGGCTGATGCGGGTGCCGGCCGCCAGGAGGTGGTCGCCCTGCCGCATATCGCTGCCGGCCCATCGGATGTCCCGGCCGGGCTCGACCGCGGCTCGGACCGCCACGGCCTGCGGCAGCGCGGCCACGCCTTGCGGTGCATCGGTGTCCTCGACCTTGACCACGGCGTCAGCGCCCGGCGGCATCATCCCGCCGGTCAGCACACGCATCGCCTGGCGCTCGCCGACGCCGCTCTCGGGCTCGTGCCCGGCCGCGACCTCGCCCACGACCGCGAGTGTCACCGGCGTCTCGGGTGAGGCCCCCGATACGTCCGCGCTGCGAACCGCATAGCCATCCATGGCGCTGTTGTCCCACGGCGGCAGCGTGATCAGGGCGATGGCCTCCTCCGCCAGCACGCGACCACGGCACTCAGCGAGCGCCATGGAGACGGGGCGCAAGGGCAGGACATCCTCGAGGATGCGAGCACGCGCCTCTTCGAGCGAGAGCAGGTCGGGTCCGGGCATGTGCCGAGACTAGTCCTCCTGCGCGGTCGCCGTCGATTCGGGCGCTGCTCGCCCTGACATCGAGCGACCCAGCAGCCAGGTGGCCAGGCCGAGGATGAACACCAGCGAGCCCAGCGCTGCGGCCGCGATCTGCCAGAAGCGGAACGGGTACAGCTGGACGAGGCGTTGACTCGAGGGGTCGAAGGCCCAGTTGCCGCCCGGGAAGAAGACCCGGTGGAAGAGCGTGAAGAGCGAGTCGAAGGCGACCAGTGAGATGACGCCGAGGACGACGACCGCGATGGCGGTCGCCAGCCCGGCGTGCCGGACCACGGTCCAGACCACCGCACGTCGCTCGGCCCAGGCGCCGAGCGCAGCACCGATGGCCACGATGCCGATACCACCGGCGAGCAGGAAGATCCCCAGCACCAGGCGCGCGTCGCCGAGGTGACGGCGTTCGGCGTCGTCGTAGAAGGGTTGGCCGTCCGGGCCGTCGAAGGCGAACTCGCCGGGGCCCATGACCAACTCCCCCAGCGAGCGGTCGGAGAGCTCATGGGTCTGTGCGGCGGTGAGGCCGAGCAGCTCTGCGGAGCCGGCGGCATCGAGTGCGGCGTGCGAGAACCAGGGCGTCAGCAGGGGCAGCACCGCCAGCGCGATGATGGCCATGATGCTCGCGACGAACAGTCCGATGCGGGCTGCAAGGCCCAGGGTCGGGGTCGCCTGGTTCGTCTTCTCAGCCTTCAGCGAGGACCTGCGCCTGATCGTACCAACCCTGCACGGTCAGCTCGGTCGGTGCCTCCACCCCGAGCGTGAAGGCCGCCTCGGCCACCTTCTCGTGGAACTCCGGGGCTTCGCAGTCGACGAGGTCCTGCAAGCCCACGATGCCGGCCTGGGTCAGGATGCGCTGCTCGTCGGGTC
>CAVQRP010000004.1:0-220882 GCA_963715295.1 uncultured Chloroflexia bacterium | reverse complement strand
GGTGCGCGAGGCCGGCATCCGCCTCTTCGAGCTGCGGCCGACCGACGACTCGCTCGAGTCGGTGTTCGCGCTACCTGGTCGGCCGATGATCGCGCGAGCGCCCGTGGTGGCGGTGACCCTGCGCGCGCCTGCTGGACCGCAAGCGCACCTGGCCGATGGTCGGCCTGGCCGCCACCCGGTGCTGCTGTAGGCCTGGCCGTCATGCTCAGCGATGCGGTCATCGAGCCCGCGGACTTCGACGAGATCATCATCGCCACGGTGCTGCCGCTCATCGCCCTGGTGTTCGGCACCTCGGCGCTGGGCTCGGAGCTGGAAGAGGGCACCATCGTCTATCTGCTGGCCAAGCTGTGCGCCGGGTGCGGATCGTGCTGGCCAAGGTGCTGGTGGCGACCGCCCTGACGGCCGCGCTGATCGTGCCCGCGACGCTGCTGGCCGGGATCGTCGCGTCCGCCGTGGCAGCGACCTCTGAGCGCCGCGTTCGCCTACGCACGTGGCTGCGGCGCTGGTGGGCGGCACCGCCTACACCGTGGTCTCCATGACGATCAGCAGCAGCTTCACCCGCTGGGCGCGGCGGTGGGACTGGTCTACGTGGCTGCTGTGGGAGGGAATCCTGGCCGATCTCGTGCCCGGGAGCAGCACCTCGCCATCCGCCAGGCCACGCTCGGCATCGCTCGCGAGCTCTCCGGGGAGCCCGCCGCGGCGGTCGACTTCCAGCAAGCGCTCATCGTCCTCGGCATGATCATCGTCGGCGGCGTCGCGCTAACGACCTGGCGCATGTCGCGATAGCGAGCTTCGCGGCGGCGACTGACGTCCTCGACTCCGGGTACTCTCGAGCCACCATCAGCCAATCCAACCCGACCTCCGGCGGCGGCGCATACCGCCGGGCCCAGTGTCGATGCTGACTGCGCCGAATGCGGCGAAGAACAGATCCGTCCGGCCAGCGCGGATCACCACCACCGCGCACCTGCGGAGACCACCGCCGTGGCTGGTGAACGCGACCGATGTCCACCTTCGGCTATGAAGCGCGCTCCTCGGTAGCGGTGCTGGTGGACCTGCGGGCACCGTGGTGTGGACCCTGTCGCGTGGTCGGCCCGATGCTGGAAAACCTGTCGAAGGAGTACGCCGGGCGTCTCAAGGTAGTCAAGGTGAACGTCGACGAGAACCCTGCCCTGGCACAGCAGTTCGACGCTCGCAGCATCCCCACCTTGATCGTCATCAAGGGTGACCGGGTCGTGGACCGCATCGTGGGAGCGTTGCCTCCCAGCGATCTCAAGATGCGGCTGTTCCCGTACCTGATGAAGACCTAGGCTTCGGCCTCGACGGCGTTTGCGCCGCCGCCACAGGAGAGGTCGCCGGCCACCAGCCCATCGAGATCAGGCCCGGTCTGGACGCCGGCCGCCCCGGTCAGCGACGCCTGGCTGATGATCGTTTCGCCTGCAGCCGTGTCGAGCGCAAGTTCCTCGGGCGGGGCGAACGTCCAAGCGCCTGCAGGTGCCTCCAGGACCACGGAGATCGCGTTCCCGTCTGGCGCCACTGCTAGGTCAGCCTGCACGGTCGTGGTCTCGTCCGAGCCAACCGCCGTCAGCTCCATCGGGATCGTGCCGGCAGCATCGATGGCTGGGCCGAGCAACGCTGCGGCCGTGTCGGGATCGGAGGCCGGGGCCACGCCGGCGGAGTAGCGGATGAGCGTGGACGCGGGATCGGGCAGTCCGGCCGCAGTCGCACCGAGCGTCTCGAGCGAGCGGCACTCGAGCGGCGCCAGGCCGGCCTTCGGGTCCCAGCCACCGGTGGGGTCGGCGAGATCGACGAAGTGCCCGCCGGCGGGGAGCTCAAGACGGTCGACCACCTCTCCGATCTCGGTGCTGCTGCGAACGCTGACCACCACCGAGTCGTTGTCTTGGTCGAGGGGCATGATCAGGTACCAGGTCGCGCGCTTGGGCGAGTAGAAGCCGAAGACGCCCGAGTCGGTGTTGTAGTACTCGATGGGCTCGCCCGGCTGGAGGCCACTGATGTCGGTGGTGCCGGTGGCGAAGGCGCCGTTGCTGAAGACGCCACTGAGACTGAAGCGCTCCACGCCTGCGCGCGTGTCGAGGCTCGAACCCACGGCGACTGGCACGGCACCAGGGCCACCCAGCCCCAGCTCCACCTGCTGGCCAGCGGCCTCATCCGGCAGCTTCTGGGCCATCTCCACCGCCACGAAGACTCCGGGGTCGCCCTTCTGCCAGTCGGCCTGCGCGCCGTAGAAGGCGCCCGAGACGCCGACCGGGTAATCGCTGGCCATCTTCGTCAGCAGCTTGGCCGGCATCCGCGTCGGAGCCACGGTGACCGCCGCGATGTCCGACCAGGCGGGGGCACTCGCAGCCGCTGAGCCGTCGGCGAAAGCGGGATCACCGCCGGCATCGGCAAAGCGCGCCACACGGTCGGCCATCTTGGTGCTGGCCATGCGGTACTTGTCACCCTTGGCCCACTCGAGCGGCGGAGGTGGCCCCGCTGGTTCCTCGGGCTTGTCCTTCTTGGCTGCCAGCGCGGGCGCCGTGACGAGCGCGGACAGGATCGCCGTCAGCAGCAGGCTGCTGATCGTTCGCGTCATCGATATGGCCATCAGCCCTCCTCCTGCCTGTGTGCGACGAGCCTGCGGCCAACCAGGCTGCTGCAGCTGCCCTGACCAAGCCCCGGCCACATCCTCGCACGTGTCGCACTGCGGCCGCAGTAGGCAGCGGAGCAAGCGACTGATACGGGCCGGGGCTGCAGGCGCCTTGGCGGTGGTCCTACGGCACGCGTCGGTGGTGGTGCCCATCGTACGCGTTGCCGCAGGCGCGCAACAGGAATGCGCTCAGGGTCCTAGGATGGCGCATGCGCTGCATCATCAGCGCACCTCGGAGGACGTGATGCCCAGGCAGGCCAAGACCACCGCGAAGAACGGCTGGGACACCCTCTTCGAGCGCTTGCGGGCGAGCACCGCAGCGATCGTGGAGACCACGGTGCGCGACACGGGTATCGATGCGGTCCACATCGAGCCCGCGTTCGAACAGGTCCTCGACCTCGTGGCGGAGCCGGTTCCCACGGCCGCGCAGATCGGCCGCTGGCGAGAGGAAGGCGTCCGCCTGGCCCGGGCCGGCGTCGCCACCGAGCGGGTGCTCGATGGCTACCTGTCGCTCACGTGGGCCATCTGGGAAGCAGTCATGCGCGCAGAAGGGGTCGAACACGAGGTCGTCCTGGCCTTTGCTGATCGGCTGTTGCGCGGCCTCGACGATACCGTCGCGGCCATCTCCGAGGGCTACGTCCGGGTGGAGGTAGAAGCCGCCGCGGCCCACTCACACGAACGACGCGCCGTGCTCGAGGAGATCCTCTCGGCACCACGTTCCACGCCTGAGGACCGCACGCGGATCCGACGTCGAGCTGAGCGACACGGGCTACCTCCCGATGGTGGCTACCGACTCATCCTCGTCCACGCACCCGGCAAGAGGGATGACGAGGTCGAGGCGGCAGTCGAGGCGGTCGAACAGCGCATCCACGTGCCCGGTTCCCACCACCGCACCCAGCCAGGCATACGTCTGCCGGTCGTGCTCGACTGGCGCGGCCGGGTGCTCGTGTTCGCCAAGGCCGACTGGCGCCGGGAGCGACAGCTCCGCGAGGCGCTGCCCCACATCCTGGGCGACGACTTCGTCGCCGTCGACTCCGGGCGCGTCGAGGGCTGCGAGGCGCTTGCGGAGGCACTGGAGCACGCCAGCTACTCCGTGAGCGTGGCGGCGAGGCTGGGCCGCCGCGGCTGGTTCGCCGACCCCGCCGAGTTGGCCCTTGAGTCGACGTTCCTGCTCGACGACGACCTCGTTCGCTCGGCCGTGGGGCGAGAGCTGGGGCCGCTGCTGGCAGACCTGCGCATGGGTGACGAGCTGATCCAGACGCTGGAGACCTACCTGGGCTCACGCCAGAACATCCGCGAGGCGGCGCGGCGGCTGCATCTTGCGCCACGCACGGTGGCCTACCGCCTCCAGCGTATCGAGACGCTGCTGGACGTGAAGCTGGAAGGTGACGTGGCGCTACGACTCAGCGCGGCGCTGCTGGCGCTGCGCGTCAGCCGTCAGGCCGGCCGCGATGGCGAGCACATGGCGGAGTCCACCCCGGAGACGTGAGCTCGCTCGGAGTCGGCTTGGCGCAGATCGTCAGTCATCCGCCGTTGTGGCCAGAGATCGATGGACCGACGCTGGCGAAGGACATACACCGTCGTCGCTGGTGTCCTCGTGAGCGGATACCGACGCCACTGATGGCCGCAGCGCATCGACTCGTGGATGTTCCTGGCCGCATCCGGGCCATCGAGCACGAGTTGCCGGCGCCATCACAGCCCCCGGCCGAGTAGCCCGCTCGGGTAAGTCATTCACGACGCAGTCAGAAAGGCGAGGCAACCCGGGAGGAGGCGGCACCTTCTTCATTTCCGGTCAGCCACCCCGAGCCGAAGCTAGCGATCCCCGTACCTGGCGAGCCAGACCTGGTTGCTCTGCGTGAGCCAGATGATGCCCTCCACCAGGCCGATGATGCCGGGGATCCCTGTCCAGAAGAAGACGAGATAGACGATGCCCAGAGTGGTATCCCCCAGGTAGAACTTGTGGATCCCAAAGCTGCCGAGGAAGATCGCCAGGAGGCTGGCGGCCAGCCTGGACTTGCCGCTGCGTGTTGTGATGTCACCGATTGTCAGCCCGCCGATACCTCCGCCAAGGGCCGGCTGCCGGACCCCGCAGCGGGGGCAGATCTCAGCGCGATAGTCGATCTCAGCCCTGCAGGCGAAGCAGAACTTGGACGCAGGTGGCGCGCCCTGGCTCGCCGGCTGCCCCCATCCGGAGGCCCCTCCCGCCATGGCCTGCCTTACGCCGCACCTGGGGCAAAGCTCAGCCCTCATGTCGATGGTGGCGCCGCACGCCTGGCAGAACTTGGTCGCGCTCGGTGGTCGCGTTGGCCCTGCCATCATCCTCACTCACGTGCTACGCGTGCCCTGGGGACCTGGCGGAGAGGGTGGGATTCGAACCCACGAAGAGCTTGCACCCTTGACGGTTTTCAAGACCGTTGCCTTCAACCACTCGGCCACCTCTCCGGCAGCCGCAGGATAGCAGCGGCCCGCCGCTGCGCCAGCCGGGCATCGCGCCCCGCGGCACCGCCAGTCGGCAGTCGGCCTCCCCTGCGGTCACGATCGGCGGATGGCCATTCCGGCTGGCAGCGTCAAAGAACGTCTGCCCGCACAGCACTTGGGCGCTATGCTCGCGCTGCCGTGAAGCGACGCCCGATGCTCAGCAACCTCGCTGCCGTCGCAGCGCTCCTGCTCGTGGTGTTCACCGTGGGCGGCGCGGCTGCTGCCCCTGCCCCGGTCGACGCGGAGCTCGCCACCAAGCTGCAGGCTCGCCTTGACCGCTGGCGGGTCAACCACCGCGCCCCCGGGGTGGCGGCCGCCGTGCGTCTGCCCGACGGCAGTCGCTGGGTGGGCACCTCCGGAACCCGCACCACCGGCAAGCAGGCCAAGCCGCTGGGACCAGCGACGCCATTCGCCGTGGCTTCGCTGACCAAGACGTTCATGGCAGCACTGATCCTGCAGCTCCGCGAGGAAGGCGAGCTGTGGCTGGGCACGAAGCTCTCGACCTGGCTGCCCGACTATCCCAAGGCCAACAGGATCACCGTCAAGATGCTGCTCAACCACCGCAGCGGCATCTTCGACTACTTCGCCCACCCCCGGTACGAGCAACGCGTCTTCGGACGGCCGACCCATCGGTGGCGCACGTCCGAGATCCTCAAGCTCACCGGACCACGCTACTGCGCGCCAGGCAAGTGCTACCGCTACTCCAACACCAACTACGTGCTGCTGGGCATGATCGTGCGCAAGATCACCGGCAAGACAGCGGCCCAACACATCCGCCAGCGTTTTCTGGAGCCACTGGCCTTGACGGACACGTACTTCCAGGGCCAGGAGCGCATCGGCAAGGAGCCGGCGAAGGGCTACTGGGCCACGACGAAGGGCTGGCGCGGTTTCTCCGACGGCTCGCGTTTCCGGCCCAACACGTCAGGCGCCACCGTGGCCGATGCCGCGGGTGCGCTGGTCTCGTCGGTGCGGGACATCTCCGACTGGCAGGACGCACTCCTGGGCGGCGAGGTGCTGAAGCCCGCGTCGCTGGAGCTGATGCTGAGCTTCCATCCGGCCAGCGGCTACGGGCTGGGGATGCGCTACGCGCGCCTCGATGGTCGGCTGGGCATCGGTCATGGCGGCTCGCTTCGCGGCTTCGTCTCGGTGATGTATCGCCTGCCCGGCGAGGATCTGGACGTCGTGATCCTGACCAACCTGGGCCGCACCGATGTCCAGTCGCTCGCCGACAAGCTCACGCGGGTCACGCTGCACCAGCTCGAGCCCGACCCCGAGCCGGTGCCGACGCCGGTGGCTGTGCCCTAGCCCGACCCGACGCGGCGATCGCAGCGACGGGCAGTCGCTCCGACAGCAGACTCAGGAAATCGCGATGCGCTCGCCCAGTCGGGGCTGCAGCGCGTCCGGCACGGAGATGGAGCCGTCGGGCTGCTGGTAGACCTCCACGATGGCAGCGACGACACGCGCCAAGGCCAGACCTGAGCCATTGAGCGTATGCAGGATCTCCGGCTTGGCACCCTTCTCGGGCCGCCAGCGGATGGCCATGCGGCGCGCCTGGTAGTCGCGGAAGTTGGAGACGGAGCTGACTTCCAGCCAGTCCTCCACGCCGGGTGCCCACACCTCCAGGTCGTACTTCTTGGCCTGCGTGAAACCCATATCAGCGGTGGCCATCAGCTTGACCCGGTAGGGCAGCCCCAGCCGCTGCAGGCAGATCTCGGCACGCTCGGTCATCCACTCGAGCGTGGCGTCCGAATCAGCCGGCTTCTCGAATGCCACCATCTCGACCTTGTCGAACTGGTGCACGCGCAGGATGCCGCGCGTCTTGGCACCCGCGGCGCCGGCTTCACGTCGGAAGCAGGGCGAGTAGGCCACGTAGCGGATAGGCAGGTCCTCTGCCTCGATGATCTCATCGCGGTGGATGTTGGTCACCGGCACCTCCGCGGTCGGCACAAGGTAGAGGCCATCGCGGTTGACGACATACATCATGTCTTCCTTGTCGGGAATCTGGCCGGTCCCCCGCGCGGATTCCTCGTTGACCAGCACCGGCGGCCAGACCTCGGTCATGCCGTGCTCGCTCGTGTGCAGGTCGAGGAAGAAGTCGACGAGCGCTCGCTGCAGCCTGGAGCCAGCACCCTTGTAGAGCGGCCACCCGGAGCCGGTGACCTTGGCGCCGGCGGCCAGATCGATCATGCCGAGCGGCTCGGCCACCTCCCAGTGGGGTTTGCGCACCCATGCTGCAGCCTCACCCTGCTGCTCGACGGCGTGGTCGGCGGGGTCGCCCCAGGTACGTACGATGCGACTGGCCTCCTCGCCTCCGACCGGCACATCGGGATCTGGTGGGTTGGGGATGCGTAGCAGCAGCTCTTCGAGTCGCCCACTGACCTCGGCCAGCTGGGCGTCGAGGCCGGCCAGCTCGGCGCCGATCCAGTTGGACTGCTCCTTCAGCTGCGAGACACGCGGTCCATCGGCCTGCTCACCACTCTTGATGGCGATGCCGATCGATTTGGAGATCTGCTTCTTCTGCGCCCGCAGTGAGTCAGCCTTGCCCAGCGCCACGCGGCGTTCTGCGTCGACGACCAAGGCCTGGTCGACGAGTGCCGGATCCTCTCCCTTGGCCACACAGCCGCTACGGATGACGTCCGCCTCTTCCCGAAGCCGTGCAGATCCGACGCTCACGTGCCCGCTCCCTCTGTTACGGGCGCGGCGGCGGCCAATGCGGCACTCTCTGCAGCGGCCGCCGCCGCAGCCTGCAGACGCTCGACCACGAAGGCGTTGTCGAGGCTGGCGAGCAGCCAGCCAGCGCGCGGGCCGTTGCTGCGCCCGAGGAGGGCCGCGTAGACGGCCGCGAAGGCATCACGGGACGAGACGCCGCGGGCCTGGCCTGCCCGGTAGATGAGGTCCTGCCAGGCATCGCCACCGGCCGGCTGCTCAGCCGCCGCCCCGGCCGCGAGGTCGGCGAGGAAGAGGCCCTGGACCTCGGTCAACGCGCCCGCCTCGGGCGGCAGATCCTCGCGGACCGCGACTTGATAGCGTTCAGGCGCCCAGCCGTCGAGCCACGCCTTGGCGACGTTGACCCGCTCGGCCAGGATGGCCAGCTCGGCCGCGTCGAGGGGCTCTCCCTTTTCCGCGGCCACACGCGCTTCGATGTCCACGCCGGGTACCTGCACCAGCATCGTGAGATGCCGGAAGGCCGGGCGGAACCGCTGCGCCTCTATCTCCACATCAGCGTCAGGATCGACCAGGCTGAGCCGGAAGATACGCTCGTGGTCGGCCGGCAGCTCACCGCGATAGGGCAGGCCGGCGGTGGCCGCGGCGAGGCGGTCGAACTCGTCGAAGAGCCCGGGGATGGCGTCCCCGCTGGGGTCGAAGTCGAGCGCCTTCTTGGGCTTGTGACGCAGGAACAGGAAGCGGATGAGCTCTGGCGGAAGCAGCTCAGCCATCTCGTGCGCGGCGGCACCCGACCCCTTGGAGGTGCTCATCTTGCGACCACCCACGTTGAGGAACTCGTAGTGCACGTTCAGGGGCGGCTCGCGATGGAAGACCTCGCGGCTGATCGCATCGCTGCGGTCCCGGCTGCCACCTTTGGTACCAAGATCCTTGCCACAGCCCTCGATGGTGATGCCGAAGTGGCTCCACTTGGCGGCCCAGTCGACGTTGAACGGCAGCTTGGCGGCGCCGCCGAAGGGCGCCACGCGTCCGGTGTTGCCGCAGCCGCTCGCCCAGGTCACGTAATCCGGCTTGCACTCGTACGCCACCGTCTCGCCATCCCAGTCGGTGGCGAGGGTGGTACCGATGCGGCCACAGCGCTGACAGATGACCGAGACCGGCAGCCAACCGGGAGCCCGCTCGACATTGCTCACGCGCAGGTAGATGTCGCGGATCACCGCAGCACCGTCGAGCGCCAGGCGGATGAACGGGTCCATGGAGCCGTCGCCATAGAGCTGGCTCATCCAGTAGATCGAGGGCTCCACACCGAGCCCCTCGAAGGTCCCCATGAAGAGCTCGCCGACGAAATAGCGGGCGTAGCTCTCGGCTGCGCTGCCTTCGGGCGCGGGCACATGTGCGAGTGGCACACCCATGTACGTGTCGACGGCGTCAGGCGTCAGGAGTGCCTGCGAATCCATCGGGTCCAGGTCATCTACGCCATACAGGAACCGACTGGGCACGTCCGCCTGAAGGAGCGCGCGGTGGATGACGTCGTGGAGCACGACACCGCGCAACGAGCCGATGTGGACGGTGCCGGAGGGGGTCTTGGAGTCGTTGACGACCTGGGGTCCGTCGAAGCGCGCAGCTAACTCGTCAGCCCAGAACATGTGGTCCCCTCTCCAGCGTCAAGCGGGCCGGGACGCGCCTAACGGATGTTGACGATGGTGTACGTGGAATTCCCGGCCGGAACGGACACGGTGATCGCCTCACCCTTCTTCTTGCCCAGCAGCGCGCGACCGACGGGCGACTCGTTGGAGATGCGGCCCTCGTCAGGCGCAGCTTCGGCGGCGCCGACGATGGTGTACTTCTCCTTGCCCTGCTCGCCCTCGATGGTCACCGTGGAGCCGATCTGGACGTAGGTGCGGGAGTGGTTCTCGTCGATGATGACGGCATTCTTGATGATCGCCGTGAGTGACTGGATGCGCCCCTCGACGAAGGCCTGCTCGTTCTTGGCATCCTCGTACTCGGCGTTCTCCGTGACGTCGCCGTACTCCTTGGCGTCGTGGATACGCTGGGCGACCTCCGGCCGCTTGACACTCGTGAGTTCGGCGAGCTCGGCCTTGAGCTTCGCGAGTCCCTCGGCCGAGAGGTATTCGGGCTTGTTCGCGTTCACCTTGGGTCCTCGTGATGCGCCCGCGAGCGGGACGCCTTGGGCGCAGGTAGCAGCAGCGTGTCAGGGTGGGGTCCTGACGGGCAACCACTCGCCACCGGCAGAACAGGCGGATCAGGCGCCGTTCAGAGCGGAGATTGTACACCGGCCAGTCGAGCGGCGGAGCCGCGGGTCTCAGCCGGACCGGCCCTCGAGGTCCTTGACGACGCTGCCGGCCTGCAGCACCAACGTGACGTTGTCGGGCTCAGCCAGCAGGCTGATGTCGTCGAGCGGCTGGCCCTTGACGAGTAGCAGGTCGGCTCGCTTGCCGGGCTCGACGGTGCCGATCTGGTCAGCCATCCCGAAGAGCTCGGCGTTGACGCGAGTCGCGCTGATGATGGCCTCGTGGGCGCCCAGCACGCGCGCCTTGTAGACGAGCTCTTCACCGCGACGCCCCTGCCACGGACCGACCACGTCCGAGCCCGACCCCAGCTTCACGCCGGCGTCGCGGGCGATGCCGATGCTCAGGTAGGCGTGGGCGGCGATGTCCTCGGCCAGGGCCAGCTTCTCGGCGGGCAGATCAAGGAGATCGCGATGGGCCAGGAAGAACTCCATCGTCTGCAGCGTCGGCACCATGAAGGCTCCCGCCGCAGCCATACGCGCCGCCGTCTGCGGCTCCAGCAGGGAGGCGTGCTCGATGGAGCGGACCCCCGCCTCGAGGGCCATCTCCACGGCCGGCGACGTGTGACAGTGGGCCATGACGTAGGTGCCCCAGCCGCGTGCCACCTCCACGGCGGCCGCGATCTCGGCTACCGAGAGCTGCAGCGAGTCGAAGGGGTCGGTGGGGCTGATGACGCCGCCCGAAGCCATGAGCTTGATCTGCGTGGCACCGCGGCGGAGCTGCTCGCGCGCCGCCTTGCGCACCTCATCCACGCCGTCGGCCACGACGAGGCCGGCAACGAGGCCAGGGATGGTGTCGCTCGCGTGGATGGCCTGGTGGCGCTGACGATCGTCGGCGTGGCCACCGGTCTGGGAGATCGGCGAAGCGGAGGGCAGGATGCGCGGACCGGCGAGGGCACCCACCGCCACGGCCTGCGCCCAGGTCGGCTCCAGCCCTCCGGCATCACGCACGGTGGTGAAACCCTCCTGCAGGGCGCCCTCGATGACCTGGGACACCGCCAGCACATGCAGGATCCAGGGGTCCCCGCCATGGTCACCCTTCTGGCCGATGAGAGCGAAGTGGACGTGGGCATCAGTCAACCCCGGCAGCAGGGTACAGCCGGTCCCGTCGAGCGTGATGACGTCGCTGCCGAGGCTGCCGACCGCACCGATGCTGGCGATATGACCGTCCTCGACGAGGAGGTCATGCCGGCCCTCGGGCTCGCGACCGCTGGCGTCGATGATGGCGACGTCACGGATGACCACCCGCCCCGGCTGCTCCTGGATCATCTGTCCTCCCTCATTCTCCTGACCACGACCCGGCTAGTGGCCCAGTCGCACCAATCGCTTGCGTACTCGCTCCAGTCCGGCCGCGTCGACACAGGCCACGAAGAGCGTGTCGTCACCGGCGATCGTGCCCAGCACGTCCTGCCAGTGGGCGCGGTCGAGCGCCGCGGCGATGGCATGGGCAGTCCCCGGCACCGCGCGGATGACCAGCATCAGACCCGACGGGCGCACGTCGATGGGCAGGTCGGACAGCAGCTTGCGCAGACGTTGTTCGCCGCTCTGCTCGACGGCCGCCTCGGCGGAGGGCAGCGCGTAGACCTGTACCCCACCGACCCGGACCTTGACCAGTCCCATCTCGGTGATATCCCGGCTCACGGTCGCCTGCGCCACCTTGAAGCCCTTGTCCGCCAGCGCACTCACCAGCTCGCGCTGCGTGCGCGGTCGCCGGTCGCGGACGACGTCGGCGATGGCTTGCTGCCGGGCTCGCTTCAGGACCTCGGAGGTCCCGTTCCTGGCCATGATGGCGGCTACGACCCGCCCTGCAGCAGGAGCAGGAGCATGAAGACGGCCGCGGCGATGAGCCGGTAGGCGATGAAGATGAAGGTGCTGTGGCCGCGCAGATAGCGCAGCAGGAAGCCGATGGCCAGCCAGCCGGAGACGGCAGCGGCGATGACCCCTGCCGCGAGGACGGCGATGTCCACGTTACCCGCGTCGCCGCTGACGATGGTTCGCGTCTTCCACAGGCCTGCACCGGCGATGATGGGGATGCCCATGAGGAAGGCGAAGCGCGCCGCAGCGTCCCGCTTCAGGCCACGGAACAGCCCGGCTGCGATGGTGATGCCGCTGCGACTGATACCGGGAAAGAGCGCCAGCGCCTGGGCGGCGCCGATGAGCGCGGCATCGGCAAAGTCCGACTGCTGCAGGTCGCGATCGCGGGTGCCGAACCGCTCCGCCAGCCAGAGGATGGCGGCGCCGACGACGAGGATGATGGGGATGACGATGGCCGAGTCGTAGAAGAACTGGTCGATCCAACCTTCGAACACGAGCCCGAAGAGCGCCGCGGGGATGACCGTGAGCAGGAGCACCAGCGCCAGCTTGCGGTTGGGATCCTCGCCGAACGAGCGCTCGCGCAGCAGCGCCAGGAACGCACCCCCCAGGTCGAGGACGTCGCGCCAGAAATAGAGCAGCAGGGCCGCCAACGTGCCCATGTGCAACATGACCACGAAGGCCGGACTGTTGATCAGCGCATCGTCCCAGCCCAGCACTCGTGGCAACAGGATGAGGTGCGCCGAAGAAGACACCGGCAGGAACTCCGTGAGCCCCTGCACGATGCCGATGATGATGGCCTGGACGAGCTCTTCCAAGCGCTACTCCGAAGGACAGCGCCCGCGGCCGGGCCAGCCTATTCGACGATCCAGCTGTCTACGGCGCGCTCGTAGTCAAGAAGCTCGGAAGGATCGAACCAGAGCGCCAGCTCTACAGCCGCGTTCTCCGGGCTGTCGGAGGCATGGACCAGGTTCATGCCGGTTTCGAGGGCAAGGTCGCCCCGGATGGAGCCGGGAGCGGCCTCGTTGGGGCGGGTGGCACCATTGATGGCGCGGCAGACCTCGACGGCGTTGGTGCCCTCCACTGCCATGGCGACCAGCGGAGACGAGGTGATGAAGGTCACCAAGCCGGGAAAGAAAGGCTTGTCCGAGTGGACGTCGTAGTGCCGCTCAGCCAGCGATCGCTCCACCTGCACCAGCTTGAGGCCGACGATGCGCAGTCCCCGTGACTCGTAGCGCTCGATGATGCGGCCGACGAGTTGACGCTGGACGCCGTCGGGCTTGATCAGGATGAGGGTTCGCTCGCTCACATGGGCTCCTTCGATGATCGCCCTGCAGTGAGGGCCTGGTGTGCTGCCTGGTAGGCCGTAGCCGCCTCGTTGTCACGTCCGAGGAGGCGGTAGGCATCGCCGCGGACGAGATGGATGGCGGGGAGGTCGCCGCTGTCGGCCGCAGCCGCGGCGCGATCGGCCGCAGACAGGATGATAGGCGCCAACGCCGGGTCCAGCCGGAGCAGCACGGCCAGCCGCTGGGCGGCGCTGCCGACATCGGCCGCGGCCAGGGAGCGGTCGACCATCTCAAGCTCCTCGCCCGCCAGCCGCCCACTCACCACGGCCGCACTGGTGCTGGGGCCGCCGCCAGGCTGGCCCAGGCCGCCCCGACCCAGCGGCACGGCGGTGACCTGGTCGGTGGGTGAGAGCATGATCGGCGCCAGGCGCCAGGTGCTGGGATCGGGGCACGCCACCTCGCTTCCGCCGACGAGCAGGCCCCAGTGACCGGGGGCGGGTGCCTCGACGTCCATCCAGCCTTCGTCAGCCGGTGGCCAGATGGATGAGCGTGGCTCCATCGCGAACAGCATGTCGACCGCATCACCGACGCGGTCACGCACGGCACGCGCGGCCCCTTCAGCCTCGGCCCCGGCTCCGGCAATAGCGAAGGCCTCGGCCAGGATCAGCGCCGCCAGAGGCTCCTCGCCGCCGGAGGCCTGGTGCGCGCGGGCGGCATCGGCTGCACCTTCGAGGTCACCGCTGCGCCAGCGCACTTCGGCGAGGTCAGCCATGGCGTCACGATCGAGGGTGCCAGCACCGGCCATCTCCTCCAGCGTGGCGCGAGCCAGCGCCAGCAGACCACCGCGCAGGTGCACCCGGGCCAGGCGCGCGTCGGCCGGGCGCTCGATAGCAGCGGACTGGTCCGCGGCAGCTTCAGGCAGCGGCGCGTCAGACGTGGCGGCCGGGACCGCCAGCGGCACGGAGCCGCCAGGTCGCGGTCGTGGGGCAGCGGGCTGGGGCTCGCCTGGAGCCATCGGCGGACGGGGTGTGCCGCCGGCCGCCGGCCCGATGACAGCGGGCGGCGAGGATGGCACCTGGCCCTGGATCGGGGCCTGCTGCGCCGGAGTCGGCTGGAACGGCACAGTCGGGCGGGCAGGTGGCGGCGGGCCTGGTCGCTGACCGGACGGAGGTAGCGGGCCAGACAGCGGAGGCGGCATCGGGCCTAAGGCCGGAGGCGGAGGCGGCAGCGGGCCGCGGTAGGCGGCAGGCGGCGGAGGCAGCAGCGGCCGCGGTGAGCCTTGGGCTGGCCTGGCGTCGGGCGGGATCGGACCCGGTGGACGCGAGCCCGACATCGGCTGGCTCGCCTGCCCCGGGCCTGGCTGTCCGGGGCTCGCTTGCCCCGGGCCTGGCTGTCCGGGGCTCGCTTGCCCCGGGCCTGACTGTCCGGAGCCTGTTTGCCCCGGGCTGGGCTGTGCCGGGCCCGCCTGTCCCGGTCCGGGCTGCGGGCGTCGTTCCTCGCTCATGGCAGCCGCAGGGCCTCCTCCAGGCGACGTGGGTCGAGATCGGGTCCGATGACCGCACCGCACAGGGCCTCGTCGCGGAAGAGCCGAGCCGCAAGCGCCTGGATGTCGTCCGCGGTCACGGCTCGCATCGCCTCCATCACCTCGTCCATCGTCATCACGCGATCATGCATCGCTTCCTGGCTACCCAGGAAGGATGCCATCGCTCGCGACTCCTCCAACCGCAGCTCGAGACGCCCCAGCGAGTAGTTGCGAGCACGCTCCAGCTCAGCATCCGGCACGGACTCGTCGCGCAGCCGGGATAGTTCCGCCAGCACAGCGCGCATGGCCGGGATCACATCGTCGGCATCGACGCCCATGTACACCTGCAGGATGCCGCTGTCAGCGTAATCCGTCTGGAACGAGTGCACGTCGTAGGCCAGGCCATCCTCTTCGCGGATCTTCATGAAGAGACGCGAAGACGTGCCGTCACCGAGCACGGCGTTGAGCAGGTCCAGTGTCCACTGGTCGGCATGGTCGCGTGGCAGGCCCGGCACCCCCAGGCTGACGTGTGCCTGCGCCGTGGGGCGGCGCTCGACGCGCATGCGCTCAGCCGGGCCCTGGGGAGCGGGCAGATACGACTGCACCACCCCGTTCCCTCGGCCGAAGGAGCGATCGACCAGCTCGACGGCATCGTCGTGGCCGATGTCGCCCGCCAGCGCCACGACCATGTTGCCGGGCTGGTAGGCAGCCGCCCAGAAGTCGCGGATGTCACTGTCGGTGAGCGCGCGGACCGAGGCCTCGTCGCCGGCGATCTCCCAACCCAGCGGTGAATCGCCGAAGAAGGCTTCGTCCCAAACGTTGTAGATGTACTGGGCCGGGTCGTCGCGATAGGAGCGGATCTCGTCCACGATGATCTCCCGCTCATGGGCGATGTCCGCACTGCGCAGCCGCGGCCGCAGGGTGAGCTCAGCGAGGACATGGATGCCGAGCCTGGCCTCGCGCACCGGGAGGCGGGCCCAGTAGACCGTGACCTCGCGATCGGTAGCCGCGTTGCTGCTGCCGCCGACCCCTTCGATCGCTTCCGAGACATCGCGGGTCGTCGCCAGGTCACGCGTGCCCTTGAAGGTGATGTGCTCCATGAAGTGGGCCAGTCCCGATTTCTCGCGCACCTCCCCGCGCGAGCCCGCCATGACATAGACGGCTGCGGACAAGGAGCGCATGCCGGGCAGACGAGCGGAGATGACGCGCGGCCCATCAGGCAGCGCTGTACGTTCGAACATCGGGCCGCCATGCTACACGGGCTTGAGGGCAAGCCCCTGCGCTTCGGCGCCGATGACCGATCCGAGGCGACCCGTCAAGCGGGTCAGCGAGCGGCGCACACCGACGGAAGGTGGTGTGCCCCGCCGTTCCACTCCGGGGGTGGGTGCGATCGCGGAGGCACCGTGGACCCATTCGTCCGGCGGGTGGAACGACCGAGGCGCGCGGCACACTCCGTCATCTCATGTGTGGGGCGGGTCGAGCTGGCGCAGGCAGGTGCGACTCCGGGTGTCATGGCCTTCGGCTCCGGGCGCACTAGCCTTCGGCTCCGGCCTCCTCGCCGGGATCACCACCCACCGGTCCGTCGCCCTCGGCCGGCGCCTCGGACTCGTCGAGGGCACCCAGCTCCATCTGGATGTAGCCCGGTGCGACCTGGAACGGCAGGGGTTCCTGCACGTTCTCGTCGGCTTCGCCGCCCGGGGGCGGCACGAACTCCAACACCACGCGCTCATCGCCCTGCACCAGCGTGTAGGTGATGAGCTGATCGGGCCGCGTCTCGAACTCCAGGTGCTCCCAGGACGCGACCGACAGGCAGATGGAGAGCGGTGTGAAGAACGAGGAGACATCCGGCCGGTCAGCCACGATGCGCTCGACCCAGCCAGCGCCGTGGGAGACGATCTCGTGCCCACGCAGGTAGCGATAGGCGACGGTCTGACGCAGCAGCGGACGAAGCAGGTGATAGACGTCGACGGGGTTCGAGACCAGCCCAGCATTGACGAAGAACTTGGCCGGTGGCTCGCTCGACACGCACCCTCCCGCAGCATGCGGCCCGTGTCCGCCCGGACCGTTGGTTGGCGACGGCGCCGATGGTATCGCAGCCACCGGGCGCGGATTCGCCGGCCCCGCAAGCGCGGGCGGTTGCCCGCCGCGGGCCTATCATCGCAAGGTGATCCTGGCAGTCGACATCGGCAACAGCGCCGCCAAGGCCGCGATCGTCGAGGGCAGCAATGTCCTCGAGTCGGGCCGCCTCGACACATCCAGCGCCAGCGGCGAGGATCTGCTGGACGGATTGCGGGTGCTCGCGGGCGCACACGAGGAAGCGCCCGCGCGCCATCGTCGCGGTCAGCGTGGTCGATCGCTGGACGGAGCGCCTGGAGCGAGCCGCCGATGCGCTGGAGCTGCCCCTCACGATGGTCGCCGCCAGCCACATCCCTATCAGCACCACGCTCGTACGACCCGATACGACCGGGCCCGATCGACTCCTCGCCGCGTGGGCCGCGGCCAGCCTCCACGGCTCGCCGGTCATCGTCGTTGACCTCGGTACCGCCACCACGGTCGACGCGGTCGATCCCGACGGCTTCTTCCAGGGCGGCGCCATCCTGCCCGGGTTGGCGCTGGCAGCGGATGCGCTGGCCGAGGGCACCGCTCGCCTGCCGCGGGTGGAGCTGAGCCTCCCTCGCGAGGCCATCGGCAGCGATACCACCTCGGCGCTGCAGAGCGGCATCGTCATCGGTCACATCGGCGCCGTCCGCGAGCTGGCCCTGCGGATGCACGCCCACATCAACGAACCCGGCGCTGCACCCACTCGCGTCATCGTCACCGGCGGTCACGCCGCTGCGCCGTGGGCAGAGGCCGCCTGGCGCACTCCCGCCGGCCCATCGCTACCCGCCATCGCCGACGTCCTCGATCCCGACCTGGTGCTGAGGGGACTGGGTATGCTCGCCGAGCACATGGGTGCCCGATTATCCGCAGGAGCTTCCCGATGACCGACCCGCTCGTCCAGCGTCCGCTCGAAGGCCGGCTGATCCTGCTCGGCGTCACCGGCTCGATCGCCGCCTACAAGGCCGCGGAGCTGCTGCGCGAGCTGATCCGCGCCGGCGCCGAGGTGCAGGTGATGATGAGCGAGGCCGCCACGCATTTCATCGGTCCGCTGACGATGGAGGCACTGTCAGGCCGCCCGGTGATGCTGGACCCACTGGAGCTGCAGTCCGACCGGCGCATCGGTCATATCGTGGCGGCTGATTCGGCCGACGCCATCCTCATCGCTCCGGCCACCGCGCACTGGCTCGGCGCCATGGCCAACGGCCTCGCCAGTGACATCCTCACCGCCACGTGTCTGGCATCAAGCGCTCCGGTCGTCGTGGCGCCGGCCATGGACGGCGACATGTACGTGCACCCGGCTACCACGGCCAACGTGGCCAGGCTGCGCGACTTCGGGTACACCGTGATCGATCCCGATACGGGCTCGCTGGCATCAGGCCAGACCGGTGTCGGACGACTCGTGGAACTCTCCTTGCTGGTGGACGCGGTGACCCAGGTCGTCGCGGGTCGCCCCGTCCGCCAGCCCGATCAGGTGCAGCGTCCACCCGTCATCGCGGCCGGGCGGGGTCGGGACCTGGCCGACTGGCACATCGTGGTGAGCGCCGGCGGCACCGCGGAGCCCATCGACCCGGTGCGCTTCATCGGCAATCGCTCCAGCGGCAAGATGGGCATGGCCATCGCCGCGGCGGCCCTGGCCCGCGGTGCGCGCGTGACGATCGTCAAGGGCACCACCAGCGTGGAGGCGCCCGAGGGTGCAGGCGTCGTCTCCGCCGAGACCGCCGCCCGCATGCGCACGGCGATCCTGGATGCGCTACCCGCGGCCGACGCCCTCATCATGGCCGCCGCCGTGGCCGACTTCCGACCGCTGGCCATCGCCGACACCAAGATCTCGCGCGCTGACGGGCTGAACCTCCGGCTCGAACCCACCAGCGACATCCTGGCCGAAGCTGCCGCGCTGGCTCGCCAGGCCGGGGACGACGTCAGCCATCGAGCCCTCATCGTGGGCTTCGCGGCCGAGACCGGCTCGCTCGCGCGCGCGCCCGAGAAGGCCGCTCGCAAGGGAGTCGACCTGCTGCTCGCCAACGACGTGGCCGAAGACGGATCGGGCTTCGGGACGGACACGAACCGGGTCACCCTCATCGCGCCCGGGAGCGATCCGGAGCCCTGGCCGCTGCTGCCGAAACGCGAGGTCGCCGATCGGCTGCTTGACCGACTCCGGACACTGCGAGCCGCAGCCGGTGCAGAATTGACGCCATGAGCGCCACCAAACCGGCTCGCCGCATCACCATCGCCGACATCGCTCGCATGCACGAAGAGGGCGAGCGCTTCGCGACCATCACTGCCTACGACTACCCCACCGCCCGCATCGTCGACGACGCCGGCATCCCGCTCATCCTCGTTGGCGACTCGCTGGGCATGGTGATGCTCGGCTACGACACCACCGTGCGCGTCAACATCGAGGAGATGCTGCACCACACGCGCGCCGTGGCGCGCGGTGCCAAGAGAGCGCTTGTCGTGGGCGACATGCCCTTCCTCTCGTACGGCGTCTCGCAGGAAGAGTCGGTAGAGCATGCCGGCCGCTTCCTCTCGGAAGCCTACGCTCAGGCGGTCAAGGTCGAAGGCGGCGTGCGTTCCGCCCGCACCATCGAAGCCATCGTCAACAGCGGCATCCCGGTCATGGCCCATATCGGCCTGACGCCGCAGGCCGTCAACCAGCTCGGTGGCTTCCGTGTCCAGGGCCGCTCCCGCGAGTCGGCTCGCAAGCTCATCGCGGACGCACTGGCGGTACAGGAGGCAGGGGCGTTCGCGGTCGTGCTGGAGCTGGTGCCGGCGGAGCTGTCACGCGCTATCACCGAGCGACTCTCGATCCCGACCATCGGCATCGGCGCCGGCCCCTGGACCTCCGCTGAGATCCAGGTCATCACCGACGTGGTCGGACTCACGCAGGGCTTCACCCCGCGGCATGCGCGCCGCTTCGGCGAGGTGGGGGAGGCCTTCTCGCAGGCGGTACGCGCCTATCGGGATGCCGTTCTCGCCGGCGAGTTCCCGGCGGAGTCCGAGTCGAGCACGATGGATGCGGCAGTGCTTGACGAGGCGCTGGGCCGAAGCGAGATGGACCAGGCCAGCGCGTCGCGGGCCATCCCCCTCGATCGCGATCTCTAGCCGGCGAACCGGCTGGCCGATGCAGCAGCCTGACCGCGCCCGATGACCCGCGTCCTGCACACTCGCCACGAGCTGCGCGCCACTCTCGCCGATGCCCCGCGGCCGATGGGCCTGGTCCCGACGATGGGCTGGTTGCACGAAGGTCACCGCGCGTTGATGCGACGAGCACGCGCCGAGAACGCCACCACCGTCGTCACCATCTTCGTCAATCCACGCCAGTTCGACGACGCCTCGGACTACACGCGCTACCCGCGCGACACCGAGTCCGACCTCGCCATCTGTGCCGCTGAGGATGTGGACGTGGTGTGGGCTCCGAGCGTGGATGAGGTCTACCCGCCGGGATTCGACACGACCGTCAGCGTGGGCCGGGTAGCCCAACCGCTGGAGGGCGCCGCCCGGCCGGGTCACTTCGAGGGGGTGGCCACGGTGGTGGCGACGCTGTTCGCACTGGTCGGTGCCGAGCGGGCCTACTTCGGCCAGAAGGACGCGCAGCAGGTCATGGTCATCACGCGCATGGCGGCCGACCTGGCGCTGCCCACTCGGGTCGTCCCCTGCCCCACCGTGCGGGAACCCGACGGACTGGCCCTGTCATCGCGCAACGTGCACCTCTCGGCCACGGAGCGAGCAGCGGCAGCGGTGCTGCATCGCGCCCTGCAGACCGCCCGGACGGCCCACGACGAGGGCGAGCGCGAGGGCGCGGTCCTGCGCGCGCTGATGGCGGAGGTCCTCGCCGACGAGCCGCTGGCGCAGGTCGAGTACGTCTCCTGTGCCGACGTCCTGACGCTGCGCGAGCTGCAACGGTTCGAGGGCCCGGCGCTGCTGTCCCTGGCCGTCGTGCTGGGGACGACACGGCTCATCGACAACGAGATGGTGGGGTTGGAGGAGTAGGGCATGCGCATCGCGGCAGCACAGGCACACCCGGCATGGGGACGACCGAACGAGGGCGCCGAACGTGTCTGCGGCTGGATCGAACGGGCCGGCGCCGAGGGCGTGGACCTGCTGGCGTTCGGCGAGACCCACCTCGGCGGCTACCCCTTCTGGATCAGCCTGACCGACGGCGCCCGCTTCGATGATGACGACCAGAAGCAGGCATACGCCTACTACCTCGAAGCAGCCGTAGAGCTGGAGGGTCCGCAGCTGCGGCTCATCTGCGAGGCCGCCGCCGACGCTCGCGTCTTCGTCTACCTCGGCATCGCCGAGCGTCGGGCCGACACCGCTCGCGGCAGCGTCTATGCCACGCTGGTGGCCATCGACCCGGTGCGCGGTATCGTCTCGGCCCATCGCAAGGTGCAGCCGACCTACGAGGAACGGCTGGCCTGGGCCGCCGGCGACGGCAACGGCTTGCGTGTGCACACGCTCATCGGCCGCGAGGGCGACAGCATGCGAGTGGGTGGCCTGAACTGCTGGGAGAATTGGCTGCCGCAGGCGCGCCTGGCCATGTACGCGGGCGGCGAGGATATCCATGTGAGCGCCTGGCCCGGTGCCGTCCGCAACACCACCGACATCACGCGCTTCATCGCCCTCGAAGGCCGCGTCTTCTCGCTGGCAGCCGGCAGCCTCATCTCACGCGCCGATGTGCCCGACGACTTCCCCCTGGCCGCGCAGTTGCCCGCGGGCGACTGGACTGATGGTGGTGGCGCCATCGCCGGTCCCGACGGGAAGTGGCTCAAGGAACCGGCCAGCAGCGAAGGCCTGGTGATCGCGGGGGTGGACGGCTCACGCGTCCGTGAGGAGCGCCAGAACTTCGATCCCGTGGGCCACTACGGCCGACCAGACATCTTCACGCTCAACGTCGACAGGCGGCGCCTCAGCGTTGCCAGCTTCAGCCACGATCCTCCGGCTCACGACTGACACCACCAAGTCGCGCCGCACCGTCGGCGATCTTCAGCAGGCCGCGTCGCATGAGGTCACGCGGGCCGGCCGTGCCAGCGCCATCGGTGGCGCCCGTCGACCCGACGGCCGGCACCGTTGGCCGGTCCAGGCGCTCGAGTAGCCCGTCCACGTCGAAATGCTCCGCCACCACCTGCTTGATGACCTCGATCTTGGAGCGATCCTGGACGTGTGTCTTCACCAGCAGCCCGTGGATCTCGCTGGCGATGGGGTAGATCTCGTCGTCCACGAGGAGCGCGAAGATACCGGCCTCCCGCAGGGCCACGATGTCGCGATCGGACGGCCGCCGCCCGTTGGTGAACACGATGCCCGCCAAGAGCCGGGCCGCCGGATCGTCGGGCACGCGCCCGAAGCGGGAGCGGTGGCGGAGGCGTTCCAGCAGGCCTGGTTCCTGGTTGAGCTGCTTCTGGGTGTTGTTGGCCGAGATGGTGGTGTGGATGATGTCCTGCCGGTCACCCTGGACGATGAGCAGCGACCCGGGTCCGATCTTCTCCAGCACGTGCCGAGCCTGGCCGGAGCCGATGGCGACGTGCTCGATGAGACGATCCATGTCCTCGCCTGGCGCGAGCAGCTCACCACGCAGCTGTTCGATGAGCATCGTCAGCGTGGGATGGGCCAGCATCGGCCGGAACGGCAGCACGCCCAGCAGGTCCACGCCATGCAGCGCCAGCCCCCTGCGCAGCACCTCGGGGAGCGAGGGGTCGGCGTCCACGTTGACCTTGTTGATGACCGCGCCGATGATGGGCACACCGCGGCTGGAGAACAGCGCCTGGTTGAGCACGATCTGATCGATGGGGCGGCCGATGCCGCCCTCGCTGATGATGACCACGGGCGCCCGCATGCGCGCCGCGACGTCGGCATTGGAGAGGCCCACAACGGCTCCCACGCCGGCATGTCCGGTGCCCTCGATGACGAGAGCATCGTGGTCACGCAGCAGGCGCTCGTGTGCCGCGTCCAGCCTCGAAGCGAGGTCCTCGACGACATCGCCCCGGATGAAGGACTTGGTGAAGCCACGCGGGATGTGCACCGGGCTCATGTCTGCGAGATCGGCGTCGAGGCCGAACAGATCTCGCATCAGGATGGCGTCCTCATCGGCGGGGATGTCGTCGACGAGGGCGTAGCGCTGACCGACGGGCTTGGAGAAGGCGGTGGAGTAGCCGCGTTCGATCAGCTCAGCCATGAGCCCCAGGGCGAAGGTCGTCTTGCCGTGGTTGCGGCCGGTGGCAGAAAGGAAGACCTGTCGCATCCCCACAGGGTACGGCCGTCGAACCGGTAGCATCAGGCTGTGAATACCGTCGTCTTCGATCTGGGCGGGGTCCTCGTGGACTGGAACCCGCGTAACCTGCTGCGGAAGGTCATGCCCGGCCGGGAGGCCGAGATGGAGACCATCCTGGCCGATGTCCTCAACCACGACTGGAACCTCCAACGCGACACCGGCGACTCCTGGCCCGATGCCATCGAACGGGCCAAGGCGGAGCACCCGCAGTGGTCGGATATCTTCGACATCTACGACCAGCGCTGGGGTGAGACGCTGGCCGGCTCCCACGCGGACAGCGTGGCCGTGCTGCGCGAGCTCAAGGACCGTGGCGTCCCGTTACTCGCGCTAAGCAACTGGTCGGCTCAGAAGTTCCATCACGCCGAGGAGCGCTACGAGTGGCTCTCCTGGTTCGATGGTGTCGTGGTCTCCGGGCGGGTCGGCATGATCAAGCCGGAACGCGCCATCTTCGACTACTTGCTGCAGACCTATGGCCTCCGGGTCGACGACATCTTCTTCATCGACGACCACGAGCCGAACGTCCTGGCCGCACGCTCGTACGGCATCCGCAGCCACCTCTTCACCGGGGCTGCCCGACTCCGCGAGGAGCTGGTGGCGGCGGGCTTCCTCGGTGCCGAGGCCATGACCGCCTGACCTGAGCCGCGTCAGAGAGCCCCGGGTAGCCTCGGCTGCCCTGCCCTGCCCTAGCCTCGGCTGCCCTGCCCTGCCCTGGCCTCGGCTGCCCTGCCCTAACGGCTACGCGACGCCAGCTGGCGCTCGATCCGATCGAGTCCCTCGCGCAACCGGACGAGGGTGTCCTCGTCGAGCGTGTCCTCGGATGTGTGCGGGCCCAGCTGCTCGAGGATGTCGGCGATCAGGCCGTAGAACACGTGCGCATCAGCGAGGAAGAACTGCGGTTCGTTGTTGTAGCGAACGAGTGTCAGCCGACCTTGCAGCACGCGCCGCTCATCCATGTTCGCGATCTGGGTGGCGAAGTCGTGGCCCTGGATGCCGTCGGGGTTGTTGAGGAAGTTGAGTGCGTTGTCGATAGCCAGGCCGAAACGTGCCCGCCACGCACGCAGCCGCTCCAGCGCCTCCGGTGCCACACGGACCTCGGCTACCTGGTCGAAGACCTCCGGCGAAACCGTCAGCAGGCCCACCAGCGTGGTGCCGGCCCGCGCGCCCAGCATCACCTGCAAGGAGCGCTCGAGGGTGAAGACCTCGGAATCGAAGCGTGGGCTGGTGATGACATCGGTGAGCAGGTCCTCGACGTTGTCAAGGGCACCGGTCTCCGCCAGTGCCTCGGCCAGCTGCAGCACCTCTTCCTTGAAGAGGAACTGCTCCTCGTGATCGAGCCGGTCCACCATGTGATCTCCTCGCTGGCTAGGGGTAGAGCCCGCGCAGGGCCGTGGCCTTGGCAACGCGGTCGACGGCCAGCAGGTAGGCACCGGTGCGCATGTCCACGCCCTCCTGTTCGGCCATGGCTACGACCTCGGCGAAGGACCGCACCATGATGGCGGTCAGCTTGCTGTTGACGATCTCCTCCGACCACTGGTCGCGGTTGAGGTCCTGCACCCACTCGAAGTAGGACACCGTTACACCACCGGCGTTGCACAGGATGTCGGGGATCATGAAGATGCCCTTGCGCCAGAGGATCTCGTCGGCATCGGGCGTGGTGGGGCCGTTGGCGGCCTCGGCCACGATACGTGCCCGGACGCGCTCGGCGTTGTCGAGAGTGATCTGGTTCTCCAGGGCCGCTGGCACGAGCACGTCCACGTCAAGCTCGAGGAGCGCGGCGTTGCTGATGTTCTCCGAGCCGGGGAAGCCGACGACCGTGCCATGCTCGGCTTTCCAGGCCTTCACGGCCCTGATGTCAAGGCCGGCGGCGGCGTGGATGCCACCCTGCGTGTCGGACACCGCCACCACCGACGCGCCCATGCTGTCGAGCAGGGTCGCGGCCACGGAGCCGGCATTGCCGAAGCCCTGGATGGCGATGCGCGCGCCGATGATCTCGAGGTCGATGCGGCGGGCGGCCTCGGAGATGGTGACCACGACCCCACGCCCGGTGGCCTCGGCGCGTCCCTCGGAGCCCCCCAGGCTGATGGGCTTGCCGGTGACGACGCCGGGCACGGTGTAGCCCACGTGCATGGAGTAGGTGTCCATGATCCATGCCATGATTTGGGCGTTGGTGTTGACATCCGGGGCCGGGATGTCCTTCTCGGGCCCGATGATGACGCTGATGTTGGTCGCGAAGCGCCGAGTCAGGCCCTCCAGCTCACGCATCGAGAGCTGCTTGGGGTCCACCGCCACGCCGCCCTTGCCGCCACCGTAGGGGATGCCTACCACGGCGCATTTCCAGGTCATCCACATGGCCAGCGCACGCACCTCGTTGAGGTTCACGTCCTGGTGGTAGCGCAGGCCGCCCTTGGATGGTCCACGGCCCAGGTTGTGCTGGACGCGATAGCCCGTGAAGACCTTCACGCTGCCGTCGTCCATGTGCACCGGGACCGAGACGATGAGCTCGCGCTCGGCCTCGCGCAGCACCGCGCGCAGGCCCGGCTCGAGGTCCAGGTGGTCAGCGGCGATGTCGAACTGGCGCTGGGCGACCGCCCAGGCATCAAGCACGGGAGTGACCTCGGGAGCGGTCATCGGGACCTCCACCTCCAAAGACGAGCGCCGGGCCCCTCAATGGTCGGGCGAGGCGGGCTGGCTCGCATGCGCGTCGAAGCGGCGCGAGTGTACATCGCGGTCAGGACGTCGCCGAAGGGCCATTCGGCCGACTTCAGGCAGGCAGGATGCGGGTGATACCGATCATGCCGGGGCCCACGTGAGTGCCGGCGACCGGTCCGGTCAGGCTGACCTCCATCTGCTCCAGCGCAACCCCGGCCGCCGCAGCGACCTGGGCGCAGAAGCCCTCGACATCGTCGGCACCGGTGTGCAGCACCGCGATCTGTTCGACCGACTGCTCCCCGGCCATCTCGACCACGCGCGCACGGGCCTTGGCGAACGTGCGCTTCTTGTCGGCGGTAGCCACCTCACCCTCGATGACGGTGAGGATGGGCTTGATCGAGAGCACCGTTCCCAGCAGCGCCGAGGCGCGACCGATGCGCCCGCCTTTCTGCAGGTACTCCAGCGTGTGCAGGGTGAAGAACAGCTCGGTTCGGCCGATGAGGTCGATCACGTGGTCCACGATCTCGGCCTGTCCCGCCCCGGTGCTGGCCAGGTCCGCGGCCCGCTTCACGAACAGGCCCAGTGGCTGAGCCGTCGTCAGCGCGTCGATGACCTCGATGAGGCCTGGCTCGAAGGCGCTCGCGCCCTGCACCGCCGACGAGTAGGTCGCCGACAACTTGCCGCTGAGCGTCACACACACGACGCCATCAGCACCGTCGTCGAAGGCATCCCTGAACGCGGCCTCGAAACGTGCCGGGTTGGGGGCCGCGGTCCTGGGCAGGGGCGCTCCCGGTGCCGTGAGCCTTCGGTAGAAGTCCTCGTTGGAGAGCTCGGTGACAGCTTCGAACGACTCGTCGCCGAAGCTCACGGTCAAGGGCACCAGCCGAACGCCGGCCGCCGCTGCCTGCTCGGGGGTCAGATCCGACGAGGTGTCGGTCACGATCGCGATGTTGGCCATGACTCATCGTAGGCCGAATTCGAGCCGGTCCGGACAGCGGCCCCGCGCAGCCGGCGACGGTCGCATGGCGACGGGCGGGTAGGATGCAGGGCATGAGCGAACGTGATCCCCGTCGTTGCCTGGTCACCGGCGGATCCTCCGGCATCGGCTATGCCACTGCCGCCCGGCTGGCCAACGATGGCTGGGCCGTGACGGCGCTGTCACGACGCGAGCACGCCCCCGCCGGGGTGCGAGCCATCGCCGGTGACGCAGCCGAGGTGGCCGACCTCGAGCGCGCCCTCGCGGTGGCCGCCGGGCGGGATGGCCGCCTCGGTGGCCTGGTGTGTGCGGCCGGTATCCCGCCCAGCGGGCCCTGGGACGATCCTGCGCACTGGGCGGACGTCCTGCGCATCGACCTCACCGCGGCCTGGCAGGCCGCCCGTCTGGCCTGGCCGATGCTGCGCGCCGGGGGCGGATCGGTGGTGTTGCTCGGGAGCATCGTCGGCGCCGCTGAAGGCTCCTCCCGCTCGCCCGCCTATGCCGCCGCCAAGGCCGGCCTCGAAGGGCTGGGACGGTCCCTCGCGCTCATCGGCGCCAAGGAAGGCATCCGTGTCAACGTCGTGGCGCCCGGTGCCTTCGACACGCCCTTCGACGAGAAGCTGTTCCCGGCCGCTGCCCGTCCGGACGTGCCGCTGGGGCGCATGGGTGCGCCCGACGAGGCGGCCACCATCATCGCCTTCCTGCTGTCGGCGGAAGCCTCCTACGTGAGTGGCTCGGTGTGGCGCGTCGACGGCGGACGCACGGTCTTCTCGCCGGCCTCATCGGCCGGGGTGGCGGCGCCCGAGGAGCACATCGAATCGTGAGGCTGCGCCGAGTGCCACCCGAGGCCGCCGGCTGGGGCCAGGCCAGGGTTGGCCCGTGGACCAGGCACGAGCGCCGCGTGGGCTACCAGAACCCCTGGATCACCATCTGGCACGACGAGGTCACCCGACCCGACGGCGAACCCGGCATCTACGGGGTCGTCCACTTCGAGAACAGCGCCGTGGGCGTGGTTGCCATCGACGAGCAGGACAGGGTGGTGCTGGTGGGCCAGCACCGCTACGCCGTCGATGAGCTGTCATGGGAGATCCCCGAGGGTGGCTCACCGAGCGGCGAGGACTCGCTCGTAGGCGCACAGCGTGAGCTGCTGGAGGAGACGGGGCTGACCGCGCGGGCGTGGCGGGAGATCGGCCGCTGGCAGCTGTCCAACTCGGTCACCGACGAGGTCGCCGTGACCTACCTGGCCACCGATCTGGTGCAGGGTACGGCGCAGCCGGAGGGCTCCGAGGAGCTGGTGGTCAAGTGGGTGCCCTTCGAGGAGGTCATGCGGATGGTGCGCAGCGGCGAGATCAGCGACGCGCTCACGGTGCTGCCCTTGCAGGCGCTCGCGCTCGAGCGACCTGACCGCTGACGCGGCGATCAGGATCGCAGGAAGGCCAGGACCGCAAGGACCCGGCGGTGGGACGCAGGCGACTCAGCGATCCCTAGCTTGGAGAACACCTGTGCCATATGAGCTTCCACGGTGCGGTCAGTGACGAAGAGCCGTTCACCCACGGCTTTGTTCGAAAGACCTTCGGCGACCAAGGCAAGCACCTCTCGCTCGCGTGGGCTGAGCTCCGCCAGTGGGTCATCGAAGACGCTTGCGTCCCATGATCTGCGCCACGATCGTCGGATCGACGACGGTCTCGCCCTCCGTCACCCGGCGGACTGCGTCCGCCAGGACCGCCGGGTGAAAGACGCGTTCCTTGAGCAGATAGCCCACTCGCGTCTCGCTGCCTTCGAGGAGACGCAGGGCGTAGCCGGGTTCCAGGTATTGCGACAGGACCACGACGCCGACATCGGGACACGCCGCCCGGATCGTGGTTGCGGCGACGAGCCCTTCATCGATGTGCGTGGGTGGCATGCGGATGTCGAGAACCACGGCATCTGGCTGGAGCTCTTCGACCAGCTCCAGGAGGCGCCCGGCATGCTCCTCCTCGGCGACGACCTCGATGTCAGAGGAACGCAGCATGTGCACGATCCCCTCGCGGGTGATAAGCACGTCCTCAGCCACGATCACGCGCATGGAAGATCCACCGATAGCGTCCCCGGGCCTGCCGACTCTGCCCAGGAAAGCGATCCGCCTGCCGCGCCGACTCCTGTCCCCGACCTTGACCCATCGAGGACCGTCTTCCAAGCCTCGCGCAGCCATCGAAACGGCGAGCCGCTCCGCGCGCTCAGTCAAGTTCACATCGAGCCACTCAGCGCCTGCGTCCTCGGCCTGTCTCAGAGCCTCTACCACTGCTGCATAGGCCGCCAGCTCTGTGCGTTCGGCGCATCGGTCGACCCGATCGGCCACCACGAGCACGGGAATCGCCGACACATCTGCCATGCCGGCGAGTGCACCGACCAGCCCGTCTTCCACGAGCACGACCGGATGGATCCCATGGGCCAGAGTTCGCAGCTCGGAGAGCGCCAGATCCATCTCGCCCAGCGCATCCGCCAGCATCTCGGCCAGCGCTGCCGACTGGCTGTCGCGGTGGCCGCTCTTGGCCATGGCGACCGAGGCCAGCCGGAGCTCGAACGAGACCGCCAGCAGCCGCTGCTGGGCGCCATCGTGGAGGTCACGCTCGAGACGAACGCGCGTCGCATCGCTCGTCGCCACGATGCGCGCCCGTGAGGCCTGGAGTGCGCGCAGGCGCGCCCGTATCGTCGCTTCAAGGCGCTCGTTGTCCACGGCCAGACGAGCGGCTGCGCCGATCTCGCGATCGAGCACGTCTGGGTCCAGCTCGGCAGCGTGATCCACATAAGCGATCGCGATCCGCTGCACGCTCGATGGTCGTGACAGCGCGCCGGGCACTGGATCTGGGCTCCTCGACCGGATTTCCTTGGTCGTCGATGAACCCACCCTCGCTGACCGGGTAGACCACCTGCAACCGCGGGTCGTCGAGCGTCCGCGCGAGAGTCGTGCGCAAACCCTGCGAACCTGCCGTGATCTCGTCGGCCATCCGACGCAACGAGTCCGCACGCCGCTGTTCGCCGATGACCGAGACCGAGATGTCGATACCGACCGCGCCCAGGCCGACGGCGATGGCCACCGCTGGAAGCAGAAGGCGCAGGTCGTCAGGTCCAAAGGGTGGCATGGCGCTGGCGGCGGCGGCCCACCAAGCCATGGCGCCGCCGAGCAGGGCGGCGGGCAACAGGACCGAGCGTTCCCGCCGGCACCTGGCTCGACCGTCCCGCAGAAGTCGCTGCGCGGACCAGACCACGAGCGACACACCGCCAAGGACCGTCGCCCACGTGGCGATGCTCGTGAACGACCTCGCCAGCGGCATGTCGACCACCACCGCCAGCACGTTGTCGCCCCTCGAGCAGACAGGGGTGCAGAACAGATCGAAGAAGGGATCGTAGGTCAGCGAGCGGCCGATGGCGGCAAGTCCGACGACCGCGTACAGCGCCACCAACAGCCAGCGCAGCGGCGGTCGAGGGCGGCGTCTGCGTGAATCGCGCGCAACGGAAGGTGAACGGCCAACGGTGTCAACAGCGGCGTGATGAGCAGGCCGGCGCTCCGAGCCTCGCTGGTCACACTCGCGCGTCCAGCCAACTCCATACCCATCCATGCGGCGGCGGCCGCGAAAGCTACGACTGCGAGGACGTGATCCCTTGCGACCGAACCATGCGACCGACCCAGTCGCGACGAGAGCGGCGCCACCTACAGCACCAGGAGCAGCCACCAGGCTGCCGGTCTGACTCACGGTCACGCCCACAGTCGTCCCGACCGGAGGAGCGACCACGGCGACCGCGCCTCCCGCGGCGACCACGAGCGCAGCAGTCGCGAGCGCGGCGGGCACGAGAACGGATGTCTTGCGCGGAACGGCGGCACCAGCAGTGGAAGGCGCGCGCTCAGTGACAGCCAATGCCTGTCATCCCTCCAGTGGAGCCAGCCGGGGGATCGTGGCGCGCAGTGAGGTGCCGCCCCCAGTGCGGGAACCGACCTCGAGCGTCCCACCCAGGACATCGAGACGGTCACGCAATCCCCGGAGGCCACTTCCAGCACGTTCGTCCGCGCCGCCCACACCGTCGTCCTCGACGACGCAGCGTGACGCAATCGGCAGCGACACCGATGCTAAGCCAGACGCCCGCAGCGTGTGCGTGTTTGACGATGTTCGTCAACGCCTCTGAAGCCACGTAGTAGAGTGCCCGCTCGATGCACGGCTCCTGCGGTTCGGCGATATCGATGGAAAGCTCGATGGGCACTGCACTCCGGTCCGCGAGGTCCGCCAGGGCGCCCGCAAGTCGCCGCTCGCTGAGCAATCCCGGATCCAGGCCGCGTGCCAGTTCATCCAGCTCGACGAGCGCCTTCTCGCAGCTGTACTCGCGCTCGGTCCAGGCGGTCCACCGCTTCGGTGGCGATCTGGTCTCGAGTCACCACAACAGCCGCCAGGTCGGCTGCCAATCTGGTGAGACGTCGGGTCGCACCGCGCCGCAAGCGCTCCTCGAGCAGCGCCCGTTCCTCATCCTCGGTTTCCAGCAAGCGGCGACGAGAGGCCTCGAGCGCGACCGCCTGTGCCGAAAGCTGGTCGCGCAGCGCGGCATTGTGCGACGACATCCGCTCGGCCCGCTCAAGCGCCTCGTGGATCGAGGCGTCCTCCGCGAGCCCCGCGGCGTCGGCGAGGTCGGCCACACTTGGCGAACCGCCCTCCTCGCCAAGACGCACGACGAGATCAGTCATGGATCGGCGCCGGCGCTCGAGTGAGACCAGGCGCCAAGCCAGGCCCCCGGCCACGATAACGATGGTGATCTGCCAAAGCGCAAGCGAGTCGCCCGGATAGGCGATGCCCCCGTCACGGAGACCGGCCGCCAGGACCCCTTTCAGTGCGAGCATGCCGGCGAGAACAGCGCCCAGCAGCGTCGCGGGCCGTTGCTCTCTTCGAGCCAGTGGCGGCAATGTCCGGTGCCGGATCAGCATGCCAGCGAGAAGCAGAGCCGACACGACGAGCAGTGTGTTGTCGCGTTCCCACAACGGTGGGAACAGCACCACGACGTACGTCCCGACCACGAGGGTCCGGCCACCGCGTCGGCGACACGGCCCGCCGGCCAGGTGAAGATGGCATGCACGAGCACGCCTGCGTAGACGAACGTCAGGGCCCCGGCCAGCCTGCCCACCTCCGTCGACGGGATCACCTACGTGCCGATGAACCACGTCAGTCCGGCCAACGAGCAGCAGTGGCCCGATGCGGCTACTCGGTGCCCACGACCAGGCCACCAGTCCCGACCCGGCGATGGCCAGGCCGACGACCAGATCTCGCTGCGCCGAGAACCCGATGCGCGTCCCGTGTGCGAGTGCTTCTGACCCTAGCCCGATGACCACCACAACGAGCACCGCCCCAAGCAGAAGCCAGCGGCGGCGTCGATCGCTCATCCCAGGAGTGCCATCAGGGCTGTCCCGACAACCACCCTTCGAGACGAAGCCTCGTACCGGTGCCGTATCGATGCGTCGCCCGTAGGAGGAGCGCTCGCGGCTCGAGATGAGCACGACATGCGGGGCGTGGCTGCCAATACGCGAGCCGCTCAGCGACAGCAAATCCATCCATGCCAGGCAAGCCGATGTCGAGCAGCACGATGGAGGGACCGTGTTCAGCGGCCAGATCGACGGCAGACTCCCCATCCTTGGCCTCGGCCACCACTCGGTAGCCGTCAGCCTCGAGGAGGGCGCGAGCGGCCGCTCGAAAGTCGGCATGGTCATCAACGATGAGGACAGTCCCTGGCACGCGCGCATCATGCTCTACTGCGTGGCCTAGCTGACCATCCGGGCCAGCACGGATCACCCGCCCGGAGAGTCTCGTGGCCGCCCGGATGTGCCACGATCGGTGACCGAATACGGTCGAGGGGTCAACCCGACACAGAGGCTGGAGACGGCGACGATGCGATACCGAAGATCTCTCCCCTTGGTGCTCGCGGGCCTCCTGGTCGCGGGCGCGACGCTACCACGCCTATGGTCGCCGAGGACAAGGACCCGGGCGGCGACCTCACTCCCGTCACGTTGCGATTGCTGATGAACGAAGGTCGCGACCGCCCACCCGGGCGTCGTCGCCGACGACCTCGCCCGACTGAGTCACGGAGTCATCGGCCGGTGGCTTGGTCGTGGTGCCTGAGCTCGGTGACGACGTGGCCCTCGCCGTTCTTCGAGGTGACGCCGACCTGGGCATCGTTCCCGCACGCGACTGGGAGCGCCCAGGGCGTCGCCAGCCTTCACGCGCTCGACGCTCCTCTTCCTGATCGACAACGACGCAATCTGGCACTCGCCGTCGCGGACAGCGACATCGCCGCGGAAGCCATGGCCGGGCTCGACTTCCGTCGGTCTCGAAGGCTTGATGATGTGGCCCGATGACCTTCGCCACCTGTATGCGTTCGAGCCGTCGGGGCGTACCCTCGAAGTTCCCGGGGATGTCGTCGGGAGTCGACCGATCCTGCCATCGGCAAGGCCTCGGCCGACCTGGTCGAGGTGCTGGCGGCGAGCCTCTGGGTGGAAGGTGAGGCGGCTGGTGGCTTCACAGGTGACAAGCACACCGATGCGTCATCCGGCGCGTTGGTCGGGATGATCAGTGGTCTTGGTGGTCAAGGCGTGCCCGTCCGCGACCAGACCGTCGTCGCAGGCGATCTGGTGCTGCATCCCAAGTACTACGTGCTGGTCGCGAACCGTGAGGCGCTGGGCCAGCTTTCCGACGAGCAGCGTGAGATGCTCGATGACGCGGTCTCGGCGGCCCAACAGGGAGCCCTCGCGCGTCGTGCCAGCGAGACTGACCTGGCCAGCGAGGCCTGCGCCGATGGAGTCGAGATCATCAGCATCGGCGCGGAAGCCGTCGCCTCGTTCCGAGTGGCGGCGATCGCCGCTGTACGAGACCATGACCTCTGACGCGGTGATGGGCCCGATCATGGCCGATATCGAGGCTCTCAAGGCATCGACGTCGCCCGCTCCGGCTGCTGGAGCCTGTGAAGGCACGGCCTCGAGCAACTCGAACGTGCCGGCGTCGGACTTGAATAGCTACCTCGGCACCAGGCCGCCGTCTGGCACCTATCGCGCGGACATCACCGAGGCAGACCTGGTCGGCGCGCGGCGCGACTGCTGACTTCGCGGCCCGGAACAGCGCCATCGTCACCTTCGCGTTCGACGAGGACGCGTACACGTACACCGGCGCCGAAGGCGTGACCTGCCCGGGTCAGATGAACAGCGACGGCACAGCGGTCAGCCTCAGCGAGGACCCCGGCTATCCGTGCGGGCTTGGCGGTGCATACGCTTGGCGGGTGAGCCCGAGGGGATCATGTTGGGCCTGCCCAGCCTCGAGGGTCTGCTTGCCCACTGAGCAGGTCGACCTGCGCGCCTTCTTCGAACGCGAGTGGGTCCGCATCGACTGAACGCAGCCGGACCGAGATCGGGGGTTGACCAACTACCACCGCCCGACGAGCCGCGGCCACGGCGTTCATCACGAACGACCTTCGCGTCAGGGCCGCGGCGGGATCGAGATCGTCCTGCTGTCGGACATCGAGACGAGCGGATCGGAGGGACGTCGTGGACACTGGCATCCGACCAGGATGACCGCTGATTGACAGTGCCACCGACGCCCGCTAGTGTCCGTGAGCCACATGACGCGTTACTGGTACTTTAGCTAGCGGGTACGAGGCGGCCGGGTAGACCCCGGCGGCAGAGGCACTCGTGCCCGCGAACGCAGGACCCTCCGGGGCCTGCGTTTTTTGATGCCTCGAGCGCCCGACACACGAAGCACGACCAGGCAAGGCAGACAAACCAGAGGACGAGGGTGGTAGCGAGATGATCATCGTGATGCGCACCGGGGCCGCGCAGGAGGAGATCGACGAGGTCCGCAAGACCGTCGCCGACGAGGGCCTCGAAACGTACGTGATGGTGGGCGAGGAGCGCATCGTCATGGGCGTCGTCGGCGTCGGTGTCGAGCGCGTGCGGCACGTCGAGCTCATGCCCGGTGTGGAGCAGTGCATCCGCGTGAGCAAGCCGTACAAGCTCGCGTCGGTGGAGCACCATCCCGATCGCACCAGCATCCGCGTCGGTCCGGTGCAGGTCGGGGCGGGTGAACCACTGGTGGTCATCGCCGGTCCCTGCGCGGTCGAATCACGCGAGCAGGTGCTGGCCACAGCCCGCTGGGTCAAGCGCGAGGGTGCCACCATCATGCGCGGCGGCGCCTTCAAGCCACGCTCCTCGCCGTACGCCTTCCAGGGCCTCGGCGTGGAGGGCCTCAAGTTGCTGGCCGAGGCTCGCGACGAGACCGGCCTGCCGGTCGTGAGCGAGATCACCGACCCGGCCGATGTGCCCGTGTTCGAGCAGTACGTGGACATGCTGCAGGTCGGTGCCCGCAACATGGCCAACTTCGTGCTGCTCAAGGCCGTGGGCCAGTCCCGCAAGCCGGTCCTGTTGAAGCGCGGTCTATCGGCCACCATCGACGAGCTGCTGATGGCAGCCGAGTACATCCTCAGCTCTGGCAACCCCAACGTCATCCTGTGCGAGCGGGGCATTCGCACGTTCGAGACGGCCACGCGCAATACGCTCGACCTCTCGGCCGTGCCGGTCATCCAGGAACGCACGCACCTGCCCATCATCGTCGACCCCTCGCACGGGACCGGGCATCGTCCGCTGGTGCGGCCGCTGGCCGTGGCCGGGGCGGCGGTCGGCGCCGACGGCATCATCATCGAGGTCCACCCGGACCCGCCCACGGCACGCTCCGACTCGGAGCAGTCGCTCTCCTTCCCCGAGTTCGGCGACCTCATGGACGATCTTCGTCGCCACGAGTACCTGCGTCAGCCCACCGCGCCACATGCGCAGACGCATATCGAGCCGCCGGTTGAACGGAAGCGCCTGCGAGCCCGTATCGACGACGTCGACTCCCGCATCGCCTCGCTCCTTGAAGAGCGCGCCGAGCTGTCGGTGGCCGTCCAGCAAACGCGTGAGCCGAGCGACCACGGCCATGACGTCGGCCGCGAGCGAGAGCTCATCGAACGCGCCGCGCGCAGTGGCGAGGGCGTGCTCACGCCTGAAGAGGTGGAGATGGTCTTTGGCGCCATCCTGCGCGTCTCGCGCTCGGCACAGCGCCGCAACGCGGCCGTCCATGCCGTGGCCGGCACGGCCGCCCCGGAGCCGACGGCGGTCTCCGGCCAGGGCAGCGGCACGTGAGCGACGAGCCCTCCGGACCCGCCGAGGACGCGATCGTCCAGGCGGCGCCGGCGCTGTTGGGCTCGCTGCGCCTGCCGGTCGACAAGTCCGTCGCCCACCGCGCGCTGCTCTTCAGCGCCATGGGCAGCGGTGCTGCCACAGATCACGCTCGACCGGCCCGGTGCCGACGTTCTGTCGATGGCGAACGCGCTGCGGACGCTGGGAGCGGTGCGTTCGATCGTCGGCGACCCTGACGGCGTGGTCCGGGTCGGCGTCAAGGGCGGTGGCACGCCCACGGCCGCCTGTCTGCCCGGCCACGGCGACGAGACGCTCGACTGCGGCAACGCCGGCACCGCCATGCGGCTGCTGACCGGCGCGCTGGGGGCCCGCGCCGCCAGCGCGACCCTGATCGGCGACGAGTCCCTCTCGAGCCGACCCATGGAACGGGTGGCGTCACCGCTGCGCACGGTCGGGGTGGAGGTGACGACCACCGCCGGCCACGCCCCCGTCACCGTCACCGGCCGGCGTCCGCTGAAGGCGGTCGATCATCAGCTGGCGGTGGCCAGCGCGCAGGTGATCGGCTGCCTCACGCTGGCAGCGCTGGCAGCCAGGGGTACGACCACCATCACCGTGCCCGGGCCCACGCGGGACCATACCGAGCGCATGCTGGCGTGGCTGGGTGCTCCCGTCCGGCGCGAGGGCCCCGTGACCACCATCGACGGGCCGGCCGGCTTCCGCAACCGGGACATCACGGTGCCCGGAGACATCTCATCGGCTGCCGCCTGGCTGGTGGCCGGCGCGGTCCATCCGGACGCCCACATCATCATCGAGGAGGTAGGCCTGAATCCCTCGCGCACGGGCATCATCGATGTGCTGCGTGACATGGGCGCGGACATCAAGGTCGCCTCCGATGGGCCCACCCACGACTGTCCCGAACCCGTCGGCACGATCACCGTCTCAGGTGGCCAGCCGCTGCGCGCGATCGACCTCGCCGGTGACCGCGTCGCCGACGTCATCGACGAGCTGCCGCTCATCGCGGTGGCCATGGCGGCTGCCGAGGGCGTGAGCACCCTCCGTGACGCCGCGGAGCTACGCGTCAAGGAGTCCGACCGCATCCGACTCGTGGTCGAGAACCTGCGCGCGATCGGAGCCCACGCCGAGGAGCGCGACGACGGCTGGATGGTCTCGCGCGGCGTGGCGCGCGAGGCGAAGATCCGCACCGACGGTGATCACCGCATCGCCATGTCCTTCGCCATCGCCGCACTGACCGGCGTTGCGGGTACCGTTGACATCGACGATGCCGCCTGCGCGGCAGTCTCCTACCCCACGTTCTGGATGGACATGGAGCGCCTCACCCGATGACTCTGCGACGACTTCGACTCCTCACCGCCGGCGAGTCCCACGGCCCCGGTCTCTCCGGCATCCTGGACGGACTGCCGGCCGACGTGCGCGTCTCGACGGCCAAGGTCGACAAGGAGCTGGGGCGGCGGCAGCACGGCTACGGCAGCGGCCGTCGCATGCTCATCGAGCGCGATCGGGTCGAGTGGACGGCCGGCCTGCGCTTCGGCCGCACGCTGGGATCTCCGCTCGCCTTCAGCATCGCCAACCGCGACTGGGCCAACTGGCAGGAGCGCATGTCCGTCGTGCCCATCGCGTCGTCGCGCCGACCCAAGGCCATCACGCTGGCACGCCCCGGCCATGCCGACCTTGCCGGTGCCATCAAGTACGACACCGGCGACATCCGCAACGTGCTGGAGCGAGCCTCGGCCCGCTCGACGGCGCCGCGCGTCGCCGCCGGCGCGGTCTGCAGGCAGCTGCTTGAGGCGTGCGGTGTGCACATCTGGTCCTTCGTCGATCAGCTGGGTCCGATCCAAGCCTTCGGCGGGGCCGACGAGCCGGTCGCCCTTGTGCCGCCAGGCTGGGTCTCGCAGGACCGGCGTGATCCCACACCACTGCGCTGCCCCGACCCCAGGGCCGAGGCGGCCATGATGGCTGAGGTCGACGCCGCCATCGCGGCCGGCGACTCGGTGGGTGGCTCGTTCGTGGTGGTGGCGGAGGGCATGCCCGTGGGCATCGGCTCCAACGCCGAATGGGACACGCGCATCGACACCGCCATCGCCGCCACGCTGATGGGCATCCAGGCGGTCAAGGGGGTCGAGATCGGCCTCGGCTTCGGGTCGGTCGGCAGACGCGGCTCCGACGTGCACGACGAGGTCGAGCCGGGCGCACCCGCGTGGGAGCGCAAGACCAACCACGCCGGCGGCACCGAGGGCGGTATGAGCAACGGTGCCGCGATCGTGGCCCGGGTCGCGGTCAAGCCGGTCTCGACGCTCCGCAAGCCGCTCGACTCGGTCGACCTCGAGACGGGCGAGGTGCGGCGCGCTCACATCGAGCGCAGCGACGTGGCCATCATCCCGCGCGCCGCGGTGGTGGGCGAGGCGATGCTGGCGCTGGCGCTGGCAGACGCCCTGTTGGCCGATCTTGGCGGTGACACGATGGGCGATGTGCGGGCGGCCGTGCGCCGGCGCCGACGCCGCTCCCATGGCCCGCGCGGCGGCACCACAGCCATCGGGCTCATCGAGTCCTTGCCGCACAATGCGGCCCTCGAAGCGACCGTCGTGGAGGGCACCGACGCCTGATGCCCACGGCGCTGACGTTCCGGCTACTGGGGCACGGCATCGCCTACTCGGCGTCACCGGCGCTGATGGCGGCCGCCTTTCGCGCCCTCGACCTGCCCCATCGCTACCAGCTGGCAGACGTGCCACCGGAGGCCGTACCCGCGACCGTAGCGCGCCTGCGTGAGACCGACAGCGGCGGTGCCAACGTCACCGTGCCGCACAAGGCGGCCGTGGCAGCACTGGTGGACGAGATCTCCGATGTGGCCCGCGAGGCGGGAGCGGTCAACACCGTCGTCCGCGCCGGCGAGCGCCTGATCGGCCACAACACCGACATGCCGGCCACGGTCGAGGCCATCGAGCAGCTCTGCCCTCGCGGCGTGGAGCACGCGCTCATCCTCGGGGGCGGTGGCGCAAGCCGGGCCGTGCAGCTGGCGCTGGCCAAGGTAGGTGCCGACCACGTCAGCGTGTTGCGGCGTTCGGATGGATCGCTACAGCGGCTCGCCGAACGGATCTCCGCCGTGGACCTGCTGGTCAACGCCACACCCGTGGGCACAGGCTCCGATGAGAGCCTGGTGCCGGCGCCGCTGCTGCGCTCCGATCTGGCCGTGCTTGACCTGGTCTACCGACCCAGCCCCACACGCCTGGTGCGTGATGCCCGGGCGGCCGGCGCTCGCGCCGAATCCGGCGCCGCCATCCTGCTGGGCCAAGCCTGGCGCTCGCTCGAGCTCTGGCTCGGTCGTCCGGCGCCGGTCGACGCGATGCGCGCAGCCCTGGACCTCGAGCTCGGAGGCAGCTCCGGTGCCTGACGCCATCGTCCTCGTGGGCCTGTCGGGCAGCGGCAAGTCAAGCGTGGCGGCGGCGGTCGCGGCACGATCGGGCCGCCCGCTCGTCGACCTCGACGTCGAGATCGAACGGCGCGAGGGTGCCCACCCCGCGGAGCTCATCCCGACGCGCGGAGAGGCCGCCTTCCGCGCCATCGAGGCGGCGGCCGTCCAGCGAGCCTGTGCCGTCGATGGCGCGGTGATCGCAACGGGCGGCGGCGCGATCATCGACCCTCTCAACCGCTGGGCCCTCTGGCATGCCGGCGTCGTCGCCTGGCTGGACGCCTCGGACGAGGTCCTCCTCAGCCGGCTGGAGCGACACGCAGAGCAGCGGCCCATGCTGGCCGGCAACGTCCTTGAGCGGATGATCGCCATGCGCGTGGCGCGAGCCCGCTACTACCGCGCCGCCGACGTCCGCATCGACGCTACCGGCCCCGTCGAGGAGGTCGCCGGCGCAGTCCTCGAGGCAGCGACAGCCCGACGACCGGCTGCGCGGCGGCTCTTCGACGGCGTCGTTCGGCGTGACCACCACATGGGGCCTGACACGGCGCGCGTGGTCCTGGGTACCGATCTTGACCGCGCCACGTTCGATGACATCCTAGGCTCCAACAGCCGCGGCGCAGCGGTGGTGGTCGCCGACCGTCGCGCGGCAGCGGCCTTGCCCGACCTGATGGCATCCCTGCCCGCGGAGCGGCTCGATCCGCATCCCCGCCGGCGAACGCCAGAAGCGGCTGCGCAACGTAGAGAAGCTGCTCGAAGCCGCCAGCAGCATGGGTGCCGAGCGGGGCGATGCCTGGGTCGGCGTGGGCGGCGGTACGGCGACCGACATGATCGGCACGGCGGCGGCGCTCTACGTGCGCGGCGTGGACTTCGTGGCCGTCAGCACCACGTGGCTGGGTATGACCGACGCTGCCGTAGGCGGCAAGGTCGCCGTCGACCTGTCGGCGGCCAAGAATGCCGCGGGAGCTTTCTGGCCCCCGGTCGCCATCGTCGGCGACATCGCCACCTTGCGGACGCTGCCACGTTCACGCCGGCTCGATGGCATGGCCGAATCGCTCAAGAGCGGGATCATCGGTGACCCCGCGCTCTGGCAGCTGGTGGAGGCGCGCGGGCGTGCGGCACTGCGCGATGACGAGGCGGCCCGCTACGCCATCATCGACCGCTCCGTGCAGCTGAAGCTCGGGGTCGTGGACCGCGATCCGTTCGAGCGCAGCCTTCGGCGCACGCTCAACCTGGGCCACACCCTGGGACACGCCCTCGAGATCGAGAGCGGCTACCGCCTGCCACACGGCAAGGCGGTCGTGCTGGGACTGCGCGCCGTGACCCACATCGCCCAGGGTCGTGGTGCGGAACCGGGCCTCGTCGAGCGCATCGACGACGTCATCACAGACCTCGGCTATGAGCGCCATCGCGACTTCGATCACGCCGTCGTCAAGCGCGCGCTGCTGAGCGACAAGAAGCGCATCGGGGGCCGCCAGCGCTGGATCTTGCCCATGGCCATCGGCACGGTCATCGACGTCGATGACGTCAGCGAGGCGGAGCTGGACGCCGCCATGGGCGCCATCAGCCTGGAGGCTGACCGGTGAGGATCCTGCTGCTCAACGGCCCCAACCTGGGCCGCCTGGGAAGACGCCAACCGGAGATCTACGGCTCCACGACGCTGCTGGAGATCGAGCAGGCGGCCGCGGCCCACGCGCGCGATCTGGGCCATGCGGTCGTGAGCCTGCAGTCCAATCACGAGGGCGCGCTCATCGACCGCATCGAAGCGCGCGATTACGACGCCATCGTCATCAACCCCGGTGCGCTCACCCACTACGCGTACTCGCTCCACGATGCGCTCCTCGGCGCCGAGTGCCCGGTCGTGGAGGTCCACATCAGCGACATCATGTCCCGTGAGGAGTGGCGCCGGGTCTCGGTCATCGAGCCGGTGGTGAGCCATCGCGTCCTGGGGCACGGCTGGCGAGGCTATCTCGAAGCCATCGACTTCCTGCACGTGTACGCCGGAGAGCGTGCCGAGCCCTCCTGATACGCCGAGGACCGACCATGACACCCCAACTCCCACGCCCAGGCCTGGCCGGCGTCGCCGCCGTCGAGATCAGCGCCGATACCATCTCGCCGGTCACCGCCGCGCTGCGCCTGCACGACCAGCAGCGCCTGGCCTTCATCCTCGAGTCGGTCGAGGGCGGCGCCCGTTACGGGCGCTACTCGATGGTCGGCGTCCGTGGCCGCTACCTGAGCTACGAGGCCGGCGTGGCGACCATCCACAGCCACGACTACGACGAGCTCGACCGGTTCAGCGAAGCCGATCCCCTCGAGGCGCTGCGTCGGTTCCTGCCGCAGACCCCGGCCCATGGCCCATTGCCGGTGTCGCTGGCTTCCGGCGTGGGCTATCTCTCGTACGAGGCCGCCGCGCGTTGGGAGCGGCTGCCTGTTCCCGAGGCCGATCCGGTGGGGCTGCCGGAGGCGCTCTTTCACCTCCCCGATGTGCTGATCGTCTTCGACCACCTGGTCCAGACGGCCACGCTGGCCACGATCGATGGGCGTGGCGCCCAGGAACGGCTTGCCGACGCGGCCGCCATGCTGGCGCAGCCCTCAGCCATCGAGGCCGCCGTGCCCATCCCGTCGGAGACGTCGCGACCGCGGCCACCTGCTGCCGACGCGCGCTACGAGTCCGGCGTCGCCAGCCTCGTGCGTGACATCCACGCCGGTGAGATGCTGCAGGCGGTCCTGGCTCGGCGGTTCAGCCTTGCGTGCTCGGTGGGGCCGCTCGAGATCTACCGCTCGCTGCGGCGCATCAACCCTTCGCCGCATCTCTTCGCCATCGACCTGGGGCCGGAACGCTCGGTGCTGGGCGCGTCGCCCGAGCTGCTGGTGCGTGTGCGCGAGGGCGTCGTCTCCACCCGGCCCATCGCCGGCACCCGGCCTCGCTCCGCGGACCCCATCATCGACGAGGAGCTGGAGGCCGACCTGCTGGCCGACGAGAAGGAGCTGGCAGAGCACGCCATGCTGGTCGACCTGGCGCGCAACGATGTCGGCCGCGTGGCGACGCCGGGCAGCGTGCGCGTTCCTTCGCTCCACGCCATCGAGCGCTACTCGCACGTGATGCACATCGTCAGCGAGGTCGAAGGCGATCTGGCCGCCGGACGCGACGCCTTCGATGCGGTGCGTTCCGTGTTCCCTGCCGGCACGCTGTCGGGGGCGCCGAAGGTGCGCGCCATGCAGGCCATCGCCGAGCTGGAGCAGGAGCAGCGAGGGCCCTACGGTGGCGCCGTCGGGTTCCTCGCGCCCGACGACGTCGAGGTTGCCATCACCATCCGCTCGATGGTGCTGAAGGACGGCACCGCCCACGTCCACGCCGGCGCCGGCATCGTGGCCGACTCGGTCCCCGAGCGCGAATCGGCAGAGGTAGCCGCCAAAGCCGGCGCCGTCCTCGCCGCCCTCGCCGAGGCCGAAGCCATCTACGGAACCGATCGCCCGGAGAACCACCGATGACCACCGCTGCCACCGAGCTGCCCGGCACCGGGCTGCGCATCCTGCTGCTCGACAACTATAATTCGTTCACGTACAACCTCTACCAATACCTGTCTGAGCTGGGCGCGGAGGTCGACGTCGCGCGCAACGACGAGATCACGCTCGACGAGATCGCCTCAAAAGGGCTCGACGGCATCGTCATCAGCCCCGGCCCCTCGCGCCCGGAGAATGCCGGAATCTCGCTTGCCGTGGTCGAGCGCTTTGGACCGACCACGCCCCTCCTCGGCGTCTGCCTGGGCCACCAGTGCATCGGCATGGTCTACGGCGGGGACGTCATCACCGTTGAGCCCGTCCATGGCAAGCAGTCGGCGGTCGACCATCGTGGCGCCGGTGTCTTCGAAGGGCTGCCGACCCCTGTGGAAGCTGGACGCTACCACTCGCTGGCAGTCGACCGCGCCACGCTACCCGACGTGCTCGAGGTCACCGCCTCCTCGCCCGACGGCCTGGTCATGGGGCTGCGACATCGGGAGTACCCGGTCGAGGGCATCCAGTTCCACCCGGAGTCCATCCTGACCGCCGAAGGCATGACCATGCTCGGCACCTGGCTGCGCTCGCTGCGGGTCGAGGCCGTGAACGGGGCATGAACAGGGCGGCGCCATTGGTCCTGGGGGCACCGTACGCAACGGTGGTTTGCGGGCCCGGGCAGTGCGCTTAGGTTGCCTGCGGGGGCGTCCCCGCGAAGCAGTGAGCTGCGCGATGCTCCCCGCAGCCTGCCTGGAACATGATCCTGCTCGGTCCACGCTCATTCGAGGCAACCGCTGACCTCACCTGGCTGAAGCGGTTCCTGCTCGTCCTGGCGGTGGTCCTGGGGATCGGCGCCGGCCTGGCACTCGGGCTGGGGCTGCTCAGCCGTACCCAGTTCCTCGTCAGCACGGCCCTGGTAGCGGCGCTGCTGGGGCTGGTGCTCGCGATCGTGCTGCTGCGGGTGGGCAAGGGCCACGAGACTCACGTGTTCGTGATCGCCAGTGTGGGCCACTTCGTCTTCATGCTGGCGCTCCTGCCCCTGGTCCCGCAGCTGGCTGCGACGATCCTGCCCACGGCCATCATCCCGGTCTTCGTGGCCACCCCGTACCTGCGGACCAGGGGTCTGGCCAAGTACTCCGTGGCCGTTGTGGCGTTCTGCCTGGGCTTCGGGCTGCTCGCCCTGGTGTTTGCCCACCAGAACCACATCGACCAGATGTCGCAGCTGGTCGGCCCGCTCGGCGGCACCGATGTCCGGACCCAGGTCGGAGACCAGGTACGGCGCCTGGACGTGGCGCTCGGCGCCCAGCTGCTGGGGGTCATGATCGTGGTCGCCATCATCCTGTCGTTGCTGATGCGCTACGCCATCGCAAATGGTCAGGCTCGTCATCTCGCCCTCCACGACGGCCTCACCGGGCTAGCCAATCGCAGCCTGTTCATGGATCGGGTGGCTCACGCGATGGACCGTGGCCGTCGCGGCGGCGCCAGCACGGCCGTCCTGTTCCTGGACGTGGATGCATTCAAGTCCATCAACGATCAACACGGCCATGGCTTCGGGGACGAGATCCTGCGACGGGTGGCAAGGCTGATCGACGAGTCGACGCGGGCGACCGACACGGCTGCACGCATCGGTGGTGACGAGTTCGCCATCCTGATCGAGGACGTCGACGACCCAGCCGATGTGCACGCCGTTGCAGAACGACTGCAGGCACTCCTGTCTCGTCCACTCGAGATGCCCGACGGTGACATCCAGGTGCGGGTGAGCATGGGCGTCGCGTTCCAGGACGACGGCGTTGGCCCCGATGCGCTGGTCCGCAGTGCCGACGATGCCATGTACGAGTCCAAGCGCCAGGGCCGCGGCGAGCTGGTGGTGTATCGGCCGGACATGAGCGCGGCATCAGCCGAGCGTCGCTATGTCAAGCGGGCATTCCGCGGCGTGGTCGAGCGCGGCGAGCTCCGATTGCAGTTCCAGCCCATCGTCAGGCTCGGCACCAGTGACGCCGGGGATGGGGGCGAGTCCGCGGGGTGGGGCAGCATCGTGGGTGTGGAGGCCCTGCTGCGCTGGCAGGATCCGGAGCATGGCTGGCGCATGCCGGCACAGTTCGTGAGCCTCGCCGAGGAGACCGGCGACATCGTACCCATCGGGCACTGGGTGCTGCAGGAGGCCGCACGACAGGTCGTCGCCTGGCGCTCCCTGGCCGGGATGGGACAGCTCCGCCTGGCCGTGAACGTGTCTGTCCGGCAGCTCCAGCTACGTGCGTTCGAGGACGAGGTCGTCGACGTTCTCGGCGCGGTCGGGCTTCCCGCTGGCGCCACCATCCTGGAGATCGGCGAGGCCGCCCTGGCGCTGGGCGGACCGACCGCGAGCGACGCACTGGCGCGGCTGCGAGCACACGGGCTCAAGCTGGCCCTCGACGATCTGGGCAGGAGCCACTCCTCGTTCGGGATGCTCAAGGACAATGCCGTCGACTACATCAAGCTGGACCGGACCCTGGTGCTCGATGCGATCGACCGGCCCACGAACGGAGCCCTCCTGCGCACGGCCGTCGAGCTGGGCAAGGCAGTCGACGCCAGCGTGGTAGCCGAGGGCATCGAGACATCAGAGCAGCTGGACCTGTTGACACGCCTCGGTTGCGAGCTCGGACAGGGCTATCTCTTCAGCCCTCCGCTCGACCCGGACGGCATGCAGCAGCTGCTGACGGCCCCGGACGTGCCCTGGAAAGCGCGGATGCGACGACAAGCCGAGATGCGGTCCGGGTGGCGTCCGGGAGCCGCTTCACCGAGCGCCGCGTAGGTGCCAGCGACGACTGACGCCGTGGCGAAAGCTAGTCGCGGGTAGCGGCCCCGTCAGACAGTGTGTCGGCGGCCGCGTACGGGTCCATCCGGTGTTCGGCCACCTGTTCGAGCACGTGGTCCGTGTGGCTGCGTCGCTTCGGCCCCCACAGCGCCTCGCGGGTGCGGTCCGCCAGGATGCCCTCGACCTGCGCCCTGGCGCGGGCGATCCGCGCCACCTGCGTCCGGTCAGCATCGACGCGCGCGGCGTGTCGCTCATCCAGTGCGGCCAGGAGCTCCGGCACGCCGGTCGACTCGATACCCGAGGCGAGGAGGATGGCCGGCCGCTTGGGTCGCGGTCGGGCCGGATCGGACGTGGCCACTCCCTCGCCCAGGCTGAGCATGGCGCGGAGCTGGGCGGCGGCCCGGTCGGCGCCGGGCCGGTCGGCCTTGTTGACCACGACCAGGTCCGCTACCTCCAGCAGGCCCGCCTTCATGGCCTGGATCTCGTCACCCATCTCCGGCGCCTGCACCACGACGGTGGTGTCGGCGATGGCTGCCACCTCCACCTCGCTCTGCCCGGTGCCGACGGTCTCGATGAAGACCAGGCCGAAGCCGCAGGCAGCCAACACCGCCGCCGATTCGGCGGTCGTTCCGGCCAGGCCGCCGAGGTGCCCGCGGGAGGCCATGGAACGGATGAAGACGTCACGGTCGCCGGCGTATCGCTGCATGCGGATGCGGTCACCCAGGAGCGCGCCGCCGGTCACCGGACTGGACGGGTCGATGGCCAGGACGGCGACGGCGCGGCCCGAGCTGCGTGCTTCCGCCACGAGCGCCGCGACCAGCGTGGACTTGCCGCCACCTGGCGGCCCGGTGATGCCGACGACGTGGGCGGTACCGGCGAGTGGATACAGCGTCCGCAGGGCCTCCTCGGCCACGGGCGAACGCGATTCGATGGCGGTCAGCAGGCGCGCGAGCGCCCGCCGGGAACCGTCGCGGGCCTCTCCCGCCAGGCGCGAGCCCGTCCCGCCGCTCGCGGGTGATGCCATCAGACCCGCGGCTGCGCGTTCTCGCGCATGAAGGCGGCGATCTGGCCGATCGAGGTGCCCGGACCGAACACCTCGGCCACGCCGGCTGACTTCAGCGCGGGGATGTCCTCCGCCGGGATGATGCCACCGGCCGTGACCAGGACATCTGCCATCCCCTCGGCTCGCAGCAGCTCGCAGATCTTCGGCAGCAGCGTCAGGTGCGCCCCCGACAGGATGGACAGGCCGACGACGTCGACGTCCTCCTGCAACGCCGCGGTGGCCACCATCTCTGGCGTCTGGCGCAGGCCCGTGTAGACGACCTCGAACCCCTCGTCCCGCAAGCCGCGCGCCAGCACCTTTGCGCCGCGATCGTGGCCATCGAGACCGGGCTTGGCGATGAGCACCTTGAGGGGTCGGTCGGTCATGCTCGTGATGGTAGGCGAGCCGCGCCGCTAGGGTGCGCCCGGTGAGGGCCGGTCCAGGTGGCTGAAGAACTCGGAGCGGGTCTTGTCGCTACTGCGGAACAGGCCCAGCACCGCCGACGTCGTCATCACCATGCCCGGCTTGCGCACCCCCCGCATGCTGGCGCACAGGTGCGTGGCCTCGACCACGATGCCGACGCCCTTGGGTGCCAGGTGCTCCATCAGGAAGTCGGCGACCTGTTGCGTGAAGCGCTCCTGGATCTGTAGCCGCCGCGCGTACATGTCCACCACGCGAGGGATCTTCGAGAGGCCGATGACGCGTCGATCGGGGATATAGGCCACCGCGGCCGTGCCGGCGAATGGCAGCAGGTGGTGCTCGCACAGAGAGTGGAAGGGGATGTCCTTGACCACCACCATCTCGCTGTACTCGACGTCGAAGACGGCATCGTTGAGGACCTCCGCCGGATCCATGCCGTAGCCCGCGGTCAGCTCGGCGTACATCCGCCGCACGCGCGAAGGCGTGTCGACGAGCCCGGCACGATCGGGGTCTTCACCGACCTCGGCCAGGATGTCGCGGATGGCCTCCTCGATGGTGCGAGCGCTCAACAGCTCAGTCGCCGGGCTTGTCGTCGCCGTCGTCCACGTCCGGGGCGGTCTTGGCGCCGGCCTGGGCGGGGGCATCGTCCGGACCAGCGTCGGCATTGACGTTGTCACGCACGCCCTTGACGGCCTTGCCCAGCGCCTCCCCGAGCTGGGGCAGCATCGATGGCCCGCGCCAGATGAGCACGATGAAGAGGATGACGATGAGGATCAAGAGGATATCCACGATGGCGCACATGGTACCCCCGCCGCCGCGGGTGCTCGCGATCGTCAGGCGCCCGCCAGCCGCTCCAGCTCGGCACTGACCGCATCGGGCTGATAGCGCATGAGGTCGTGACCGGCGCCCTCGAAGACTCGCACGTGCATCGGCGAACGGCCGGCCTGGGTACGGGCATGCTGCACGTCCTCGATGGCGAGGCGGCGTTCGCGCTCGTCCTCGTCGTCGGCGCTGGCGGCGCCGGCCACCAGCAGCGCGACCGCGGCATCCACCTCCGCCAGGGCGTCGAGCGGCTGGTAGCGGTACATGGCCTCCACACAGCGACGGATGACGGAGCCCTTGACCACCAGCCCGACATGCCCGGCGTGTCGCTCGATGACCTGTGCCCGAGCCGCCATCTCCTGATCGGCGTCCCAGCTGCCGGGATCGAAGTCGCGACGATCGGCCAGGTAGGTAGCCATCGAGGCAAGCACCTCGGGCGGATCAGCCATGGCCTCGACGAGCTGGTCCGGCAGCAGGCGCGTGGCCTCCACCATCTCCTCCCAGCCGCCGTCGAGCAGCGCCAGCGCCGCGACAGACGCCGGCTCCTGCCGTGCCATCTCTACCGCCACCAAGGCACCCAGCCCGTGCCCGGCGACGACGACCGGCGGTCCGCCGACGGCTGCGCCCCAGCCGGCTCCGGCGACGACGGTCAGCATGTCGAGAGCCAGCGAGTCCAGCTCGTAGCCGGTGAGTGGGGCGTCAGAGGCACCGTGGCCGCGGAGGTCGGGAGCCACGACCGGGCGACGCTCGCCGAGACGTCGGCCGATCGGCAGCCAGGTCCACGCGGTGCGGGTCAAGCCATGGACGAGCACGATGGGAGTTGCCACCGCGCCCGGCCAGGCGAGGTAGTGGATGCGCTCGCCTGTCTGGAGCTGCACCAGCATCGATTCGGGATCGGGTCCGGTCGAAGTCACACGTTGAGGATACGTTCAGGTGGCTGGGGCCATCTGCAGAAGCCTCGGGACCACCAGAGGTCGCGTCGTGCCATCCTGTGCCACATGCCCCTGCGACGACGAGGACAGCTCGCCCGACGCCACCCGCACCGACGTGTCGTGCTCACGACGAGGCAGCACGTGCCGTTCGAGCTGCTGGTCGAGCGCGCGCTCGAGGAGCTCCCGGCCGAGTTCGCGCGGTTGCTCGACGACGTGGCCATCGTCATCGAAGAGGTACCCACACCGCAGCAGGCACGCCTCGGCGAGGCGGCGGGGGATGACTGGCTCTACGGGCTCTACGAAGGTGTCCCTGCCACCGAGTGGGGCGCAGACTACGCCGTCCTGCCCAACAAGATCTCGCTCTTCCAGCTGCCGCTGGAGACCGATTTCCCTGACCCCCAGGAGCTGGCGCGGCAGGTGCGCATCACCGTCATCCATGAGCTCGCCCACCACGCTGGCATCGACGACGATCGCCTCCACGAGCTGGGAGTCGACTGAGCTCGCTGCGTCACACCGCCGTCATGGACCTATTTGCGTCTTTGCGCAAATGATGACATGATGCGCCCATGACAACAGCCGCCGAGACCGGCGCCGTCCAACCGGACGGGGCCGAGATCACGACCGAGGACGAGCGCCAACGCTATGCGGCCATCAGCCGCGCATTGGCCGATGCCAAGCGGTTGTGCGTGCTGGAGTGCCTCTCGCGCGGGGAACGCTCGGTGAGCGACCTCTCGAGAGAGGCCAGCTGCCAGGTCCCCAACATGAGTCAGCACCTCGCCGTGCTGCGCGCAGCGGGCCTGGTCGCATCAAGGCGGGAAGGTAACACCGTCCTCTATCGCCTCAGCGATCCCCGGATCCTGGAGGCCTACCGGTTGATCAAGTCCGTCGCTGACTAGCGTCGGCGTTTCCGCTTCAGGCGGACAGGAACCGCCGTTGAGCGGAGAAAGGAAAGCGAGCGAATGGCAATCATCGAGGTCACTGACGCCACCTTCGAGGAGAAGGTACTCAAGAGCGACAAGCCCGTGGTCGTGGACTTCTGGGCCGAGTGGTGCGGACCCTGCAAGATGGTCGCGCCCGAGATGGAGAAGCTGGCGGCCAAGTACGACGGCAGGGTCGACGTAGCCAAGGTCGACGTCGACGCCAACCCCGGTCTGTCGCAGGCCTACCAGATCATGAGCATCCCCACCATCGCCTACTTCAAGCCCGGCGACCAGCCCAAGGGGGTCGTGGGGTTCCAGCCGCTGGAGCAGCTGGAGAAGAAGTTCGGTCTCGACGAGCTGCCTGCGAGCAGCGCGGGTGAGGCTGCTGCCTCCTAGCAGACGAGACGTCACACAACGAACGGACGCCCCGGCTCAGCCGGGGCGTCCTTCTTTCTGCGGAACCCTTGAGCTACTCGCGGCTGGCGTGCCGCCACGCGGTCTGGAACCAGGCCGACGCGCGGTCGGTCTCGTGCTGCTCGCCACCCCTGGGCCGGAGTCGGATCCAACCGGGCTCAGTGCCGACCGACGTATCGGTCGTGCGCAGCGCCGCCTCCGCGATGTCGGCCGGCAGCCGGACCTCCAGCAGGGAGCCGGAGACGCGCGCGAAGACGGCGGACCCACGCGCGTAGACCACGGCGTCGCCGACGGCCGAGCCCGAGACCTCGTCCAGCTCAGCGGCCAGATCGGCGCAGATGCTCGCGAGGTCGAGTGCGTCGTCGTTCGTCACAGCATGAGAGTAGCGGTCCGCGCCGCCTCCAGCCGGCTGGCTAGTGCTGGAAGCGACGCTGCAGGACCGCGTGGATGCTGATGGCGATGAGGATGATGGCGCCGTAGATGGCCTGGGTCCAGAAGTCGGTAAGGCCCGATGCCACGATGCCGGCGGGGATGGCCCCGATCATCAGCGCGCCGATGAACGTGCCGTAGATGGAGCCGCGACCACCGAACACCGAGGTGCCGCCGACGAAGACCGCAGCCAGTGCCGGCAGCAACAGGCCCGAGCCCACGTTCGGATAGAAGTTCACCACCTGCAGGCTCAGCATCATGCCCGCCAGTGCGGCGGCCATGCCCGTGAGCACGAACAACATGATGCGGGTGCGTCGGATGGGAACGCCCATCAAGCGCGCCGTCTGGGCGTTGTCGCCGATGACGTAGGTATTGCCTCCCAGACGGTGCCGGTTGAGCAGCACCCAGGCCAGGATGGTGATGCCCAGGAGCCAGACGAACTCCATGGGGATGTCGAAGGGCTTGCCCACCAGCACTTCGCGCGCAGGGTCGCCGCGGGTGGCGGCAAGCGCGAAGGAACTGCCGCCGACGAGTACCAGCGTCATGCCGCGGAACAGGAATTGGGTGCCGATGGTGACGACCAGTGAGGGCAATCCCACGAGGGTGATCACCAGCCCGTTGAAGAGGCCCGCCGCCGCGCCGACGCCGATGGCAGCGATCACGCCGAGGAAGACGATGTCGGTCGCATCCCAGACCCACACGAAGCCGACCATGCCCAGACCCATGACCGAGGGGAACGACAGGTCGATGTCACCGGCCACGATGACCATCGTGAGCATCATCGCGATGATGCCGAACTGCGGCATGGTCTGGCCGAAGGACTTGTAGATGCGGTCCCCGCCGAAGGTGTCGGGCGCGAGCACCAGGAAGGCCACCCAGAGAAGGATGAAGGCGAAGGTGATGCCCAGCTGCCCGGCCCACTTGGTGGTGAACACGGCCAGGGGCGTGCGAGGCGCCTGCTCCTTGGTGCTAGGGGGCGGCTGGGGCGTCGCGGCCGCAGTCACGACTGGACACCGTGCATGGCGTTGGCGCCGGCGTCACCGGCCTCGGTCTTGGTGCGGTCGGGCTCGAAGCGTCCGGTCGACGCGACCTCCCGCATGATGTCCATGAGCTCGTTGAGCGTGTAGCGCTCCTTGGGGAAGTCGGCGGCCACCGTGCCCCGGTCGAGCACCACGATGCGGTCGGCGACCGAGTACACGTGGAAGAAGTTGTGGTCGATGAAGATGGCCGACTTGCCCTTGGCGCGGATGCCGTCGACGAACTTGAGGAGTTTCTCGGTCTCCTTGAGCGAGAGGCCCATGGTCGGCTCGTCGAGGATGATCATCTGGGCCTCGAAGTGCAGGGCGCGCACGATGGCGAGGCCCTGGCGCTCACCGCCGGAAAGACCGGTCACGGTGGTGTCGGGCGTGAGCACCGCCGAGGTGAAGCCCATCTCCTCGGTCATGAGCTGCTCGGTGATGCGACGCATCTCGCCTACGTCCATGAGGCCCAGGCGGTTGCTGATGTAGCGGCCCACGAAGATGTTGCGCCAGAGGGGCTGCTGCTCGGCGAGCGCGCGCTCCTGGTACACGGTCTCCACGCCCAGCTCTCGAGCCCGCGGCACGGTCAGGTCGCTGACCTCGACACCGTTGAAGAGCAGGTGGCCCTCGTCCGGCTGGTGGTAGCCGGTGATGATCTTGATGAGCGTCGACTTGCCCGCGCCGTTGTCCCCCAGCAGGCCCACCACCTCACCCGGTTCGAGGTGGAAGTCGACGTCCTGGAGCACCCGCACGCCGCCGAAGGACTTGTACACGCCCTTCATCTCGAACTGGCGGGTTTCCGACTGGCGAGGGCCGGAGCCCTCGCCAGGGGGCGCGTCGCCGATGGCGGCGCGTGGTTCGGTCATCTAGCGGATCTGCTGCTCGACCAGCGGGGCGATGAGGTCGACGTTGCTCGCGTCGAGGAAACCACCACCGGTGTTGATGTTGAGACCGCTGAAGCCGTAGTTGTCAGTCAGGCAGATCTGGGCGACCGCCTCGAAGCCCTGCAGCCACTGCTGCTGGTCGATGACGAGGTCCGTATAGCCGTTCTGAACCGCAGCGACCGTGGCCGGTGAGAGGTCGAAGCCGGCGACGTAGAGGTCATCCGGACCCAGGCCCGCGGCCTCGAGGTACGACTGCGCCGTCGACGTCAGGTTGCCGTGATCGAAGAAGGCGGCCTTCAGGTCCGGGTTGGCCGAGGCCATGCCGGTGAAGGTCGGGATGCCCTGCGCCGGGTCGGCGTTGGTAGCATCGTCGATCTCGAGGTAGACGACCTGGATGCCGGAGTCCTCGAGGCCCTCGACCACGCCCTTGGTGCGCTCGCCGCGGCCGGCCTGGCTCAGGAGACCCCAGACGAAGGCCTGGTCGCCCTCCATGAGGCCGCCGCGCTTGACGGCTTCCTTGGCCAGGTCCCAGCCGGCCTTGTAGAGGACGGCACCGACGTAGCCCGTGCCTGCCGGGGCGTGCTCGGCCTGCGTGGCAGGGAGCTCGGTGTTCATGACGGTGACGATGATGCCCTGTGAGACGGCGTCGTCGATGAGCGGCTTGAAGGCGTCGTCACCAGGGTGACCCATGACCGCGATGCCGTCAGGCTGCGTGGCCACGGCCTCGGTGAACTGGCTGATCATCTTGGCCGGATCCCAGTCGGACCACTGGTAGTCCACGCTGGGGCCGAACAGGGCTTCGGCTGCCTTGGCGCCGTTGTAGACGACGGTGGCGAAGCCACCACCCTCGGGGCCACCGGGGAAGAAGACGATGCTGGTGTCCTTGCAGAACTGCGCGTCGGCATCCTGCGCCGCGACCGCGGCAGACGTGCCGACAGCCGCCGGGACGGCGATCGCCAGAGCCGTCACCAGCGCGAGTGAGCGGCGTGCTCGAGTCTGTTCCATCCTTGCGGATCCTCCTTTCGGACGGGTGGTTCACCCGCCCCTTCGTGCTTCGCGTGGTCCGCGAATGCGCACGATCTCCGTGATCGACGATGCGCCCTCGCGGACCACCTGACAGGTGCTGTTCGGACTACTCCTCCGGGACCGTGGGCTCACCGTTGTCGAGCTCGGGCGCGCCCGCGACGGGCTCCGTCCACAGCTCACCAGCGAGATAGGCATCGAGGTTGTCCGGGGTCACCACGACCGACGGGGTCAGGGTGATCTGGGGCACCTCTTCGCCGGCGAAGACCTTCTCCAGCGTCTTCATCGTGGTCACGCCCATGTTGTAGGGGTCCACGCCGAGCGTGGCACTGAACTTGCCCTCGCCGAGCAGGTCCAGTGTGGGCGGGTTGCCGTCGATGCCGACCGCGAAGAAGTCCTCGTTGATGACCTTGCCCAGCTGCTCACCGGCGAGCGCTGCGCCGATGGCCATCTCGTCGCTGTTGCCATAGAAGACGTCGATCTCGGGATCGGTCTGCCAGGCCACCGAAGCCACGGCCTGACCGTCCTGGCGCACCCAGTTGGCGGTCTGCTCGCCGACGACCTCGACGTTGGGGCAGTTCTTCTCAAGGCCGGCCTTGAAGCCGCCGGTGCGGCGGTGCGAGAAGATGGAGTCGATCCCCAGCAGGATGTAGACCTTGCCGGTGGCCTCCTCGGTGCTGGTGCCGTTCTTGCCGGCCAGCAGCTCACAGGTGTGAGCGGCGAGCTTCTCCGCTCCGCCCCACTGGTCATAGCCGATATAGGAGAGCACATCGCCCTCCGAGAACGGCGTGATGAAGTTGTGGGCGATGATGGGCACGCCCTTCTCGTTGGCCGACTTGACCGCGGTCACGGCTGAGTCGGTGCCGATGGGGTTGATGCTGAGGCCGTCGACGCCCTTCTCGAGCAGCTGCTCGACGGTCGTCACGAAGGCAGCGAAGTCGCCCTCGGCGGTGGGCGCCTGGACGTCCACGGTCCAGCCGAGCTCCTCGCCGGCGGCGACAGCGCCGTCGCTCATGGAGACGTGGAACGGGCTCGTCAGCGCCGGCGGCACGAAGCCGACGGTCTTGCTCTCCTCGTCCTGTGCGGTCACGGCGGCGCCGCTGGCGGTGATCGCCAGGGCCGTCACGACGGCAGCAGCCTTGATGTGGGTACCAAGGGTCCGCATGTGGACCTCCTCCTATCGTGTCGCCGCCGGCGCATTCGACACCGGCGACTCCCTATGGTTGGCGTGTCGCGAAAGACACACCACTCCTCTGGACTAATCCCCTGGATCACCTCCCCTCAGTCGCAGCGTCAGCCACGGGATCTGTCCGCGGCGAGCTGTGTCGATGAGTACGGCCAGGACGATGATCGCGCCGATCATGATCTCCTTGGCCTGCGACGGGAAGCTCATGTAGACGAGTCCGGCATCGACCAGGCGGATCATGAAGACGCCGATGAGCGTGCCCCAGATGCCGCCGACCCCGCCTGTCAGCGAGGTGCCGCCGATGACCACGGCCGCCACCGACATCAGCGTCAGGTTGGTGCCGTTCTGGTAGGCGCCCGACTCGAGCCGGCCCATCACCAGGATGCCCGCCAGCGCCGCGAGGAAGCCGGAGATGCCGTAGATCGACAGCTTGACCAGGTGCGTGCGCACACCGGACAGGCGCGCCGACGTCTCGTTACCGCCGATGGCATAGACGTAGCGGCCGAACTTGGTCTGCTTGAGCACGATCCAGCAGATGATGTAGATGATGACCGTAAGGATCAGGGGGATGGGGATGTTGATGCCCAGGATCTCGATGCGGCCCGTCATCAGCCCCAGGAGGTCGTCCTTGCGGATGTAGATGCCCGATCCGCGCGACAGGACCAGAGCGGATCCCAGGAGGATCGATCTGACTCCAAGGGTGACGATGAGGGGGTTCATGCGGAAGGCGGTGATCAGCACACCCTGCCCGGCGCCGATGAGCAAGCCCAGCCCGAGGGCGATGGGGATGGCGATCCACGACGGGAACCCGCCCGCGATCTGGCCACCGCTGACGTTGGTGCCGGCGATGAGGATGGCCGCGATGACGCCGCTGAACGAGACCATCGCCTCCACCGAGAGATCGATGCCGCCGGTCAGGATGACGAACGTCTGACCGGCAGCCACCAGTCCCAGCGCGGCCGCCTCGAGCCCGATGAGCATGAGGCTCGTGGGCGAGCGGAAGGCCGGCGACATGGCCCACAGCGCGGCCGCCATGGCGATGAGCACGAGCGCGGGGCCGGCACCGGAGATGACGCTGCGAACCAGCGCGTTCGCGCGGTTCACGTGTCGAGCTCCGCGCCGTTGGCGTGAGCAGTGTCGTCAGAAGCGGTCGCGAAGTGCATGATCCGCTCCTGCGTCGCCTGCTCGCGACTCAGCTCCCCGCGGATGCGGCCGCCCTGCATCACGAGCACGCGGTCGCTCATGGCCAGGATCTCCGGCAGCTCCGAGCTGACCATGATGATGGTGTCGCCCTGTGCCACCAGCTCGTTCATGATCTCGTAGATCTCGGCCTTGGCCCCGACGTCGATACCGCGCGTGGGCTCATCGAAGATGATCACCCGGGCCTCGGCGGCCAGCCACTTGCTGAGCACCACCTTCTGCTGCGTGCCCCCCGACAGGTTGAGCGCGAGCTGCTCCTGGCTGGAGGCCTTGATGGCCAGTCGCTCGATGAAGGCGGCGGCGATCTCGCGCTCCTTGCCCGTGTCGGTGAGCTGTCCGCGCGTGAGCCGATCGAGGACCGGAGAGGGTGATGTTCTCGCGCACGTCGAAGAGCAGCACCAGGCCCTGCCCCTTGCGATCCTCGGTCAGCAGCGCGATGCCGTGGTCGATGGCGTCGCGCGGGTTCCTGATGCTGACCTCGTCGCCGTCGATGAAGACCCGTCCGGCATCGAGCGGGTCGGCTCCGAAGATGCCGCGCACGACCTCCGTGCGTCCGGCGCCCACGAGCCCGGCCAGCCCGATGATCTCACCGGCCCGGGCAGAGAAGCTGACGTCCTCGAAGACGCCGAGGCGGGTCAGGCCCTCGACGCGCAGGATCTCGTCGCCGATGGGGGCCGGCCTCTTGGGCTGGTGGCTGGCCAGGTCGCGACCGACCATCAGGCGGATGAGCTCCTGCGTGTCCAGCTCGGCCGTCGGCAGCGTCGCCACCAGCTGGCCGTCGCGCAGCACGGTGGTGCGGTCGGACAGCTCGAAGGTCTCATCGAGGTGGTGGCTGATGAAGATCGTGGAGACGCCGTGGCTCTTCATCTCGCGCACGATCTGGAACAGGTCGCCGATCTCACGCGGGCTCAGTGCGGCCGTGGGCTCGTCCATGATGATGATGTCGGCCTCGTGGAGCAGCGCCTTGGCCACCTCCACCATCTGCTGCTGACCGACACCCAGCTTGCCCACCGCCGTGCGCGGGTCCACGATCAAGGTGCAGGCGCTCGGAGAGGAGCTCGCGCGCGCGGCGGTGCATCGCGCGCCAGTCGAGGAAGGGCCCGCGGGACAGCTCCATGCCCAGGTACATGTTCTCGGTCACGGACAGCTCGGGCACCAGGTTGAGCTCCTGGTAGATGGTGACGATGCCGGCGTCACGGGCGGCGCCGGGCGTGTGCGGCGCGTAGGGCTGCCCCTTGTAGATCGATCTCGCCGCCGTCGAGGCTGTAGACGCCGGCCAGGATCTTCATCAGCGTGGACTTGCCCGCCCCGTTCTCGCCGACCAGCGCGTGCACCTCGCCGGGCAGCACGTCCATGGAGACATCGGATAGGGCATGCACACCCGGAAAACGCTTGTCGATCGAGCGCATCTCCAGGATCGGCTCTGGCCTGGCGCAGCGTCGTCCCGACCGCCTGCGGCGAGGTGGCAAGCATCCCCTGTCCTCATCCCCATCGTCGGGCCAAGGCTTGCCGCCCGTATCGTCCCGACGCCTGTGCAATCGAGTGTATGCACACGTATGCTTTACGTCAAACAGCAGCGTCTGAACCCGGAGGCGAGGCACGTGTCGCAGGCAGCAGACGAAGCCCAGGGCGCAGCAGGGTCGGGCCGCGGGCCCAGCGATGCGATCGACCCATAGCGCGCCCACCATGCGCGATATCGCCGACGCCATCGGCGTCTCGCAGTCGACGGTATCGCGCGTGCTCAGCGGGACGCCGACGGCCGTGCCCATCGCGGAGGCCACGCGACAGCGGGTGATGGAGACGGCGCGGCAGCTGGGCTACCGGCCCAACCCGCTGGCCCGCGGACTGCGCGGGGCACCGACGATGCTGCTGGGGGTGATCGTGCGCGACATCACCGACCCCTTCTTCGCGGGTGCCATCGAGGCAGCCTCGCTCGAGGCCAACAAGCGCGGCTACAACGTGGTCCTCGGTCACGCCCACCGCAGTGCCGACGAGGCGGAGGCGCTGTGGGCCATCCTGGAGGCACGCCACTGCGATGCCCTCCTGTTCCTGGGTGACCTGCGCGACCGTCCGGACCTCATCCAGGACCTGCAGAACACCCGCATCCCCGTGGTGGCGCTGTGGCACGGGTCGCGCGACAGCGGCATCCCCACCGTCAGCGTCGACAACCGCAGCGGCATCGCGGCCGTGGTCGATCACCTCGTTGCACTCGGCCACGAGCGTCTCGCTTTCGCCGGGCCACAACGGCTGGGCGACATCACCGAGCGCGAGGATGCCTACCTGGCGTCCGCGCACGGCCATGGACTGACCCTTCCCGACGAGTACCGCCAGGAAGCCAGCAACGACTACGCTGGCGGGGCGGAAGCGCTTGACCGACTGATGGACCTGGACGAGCCACCCACCGCCATCGTGGCGCCCACCGACGTGATCGCCATAGGCATGCTACATGCGGCGCAGCGGCGGGGCTTGCAGGTCCCACGAGACCTGTCCATCACCGGCTTCGATGACATCCCCGTGGCAGCCGTCAGCGTGCCCGCGCTGACCACCGTGCGAATGCCGACCGAGGCCATGATCCTGGCGGCCCTCGATCTGGCTGTCGGCAAGCAGGAGGCCGTGGGTGACCTACATCCCGTCCTTGAACCCGAGCTCGTAGTGCGAGCATCGACCGGACCCGTACCGGGTCAGCAGCAAGAAGGAGCCTGATCGTGGCCAGCTATGTCATCGGCGTCGACTTCGGGACCGAGTCGGGTCGCGCCGTCGTGATCGACGCGACCGATGGGCGCGAGCTCGGCAGCAGCGTCTATACCTACTCCAACGGCGTCATCGACGAGACGCTGCCCGCCCCCGACGACGACGTCCGCCTCGCGCCCGAGTGGGCCCTGCAGGACCCGGACGACTACCTGCGCACGTTCCAGCAGGCCGTCCCGGCGGCCATCGCTGCCGCCGGCGTTGATGCCGCCGATGTCATCGGCGTGGGCATCGATTTCACCGCCTGCACGATGCTGCCGGCCAGGGCCGACGGCACCCCCCTGGCGGCGCTGCCGCAGTTCCGCCGCAACCCCCACGCCTGGGTCAAGCTGTGGAAGCACCACGCCGCGCAGCCCGAGGCCGATCGCATCAACCAGGTCGCGCGCGAACGGGGCGAGGCGTGGCTGCCGGGCTACGGCGGCAAGATCTCCTCGGAGTGGTTCTACTCCAAGGCGTTGCAGATCCTCGACGAGGCACCCGAGATCTACGACGCCGCCGACCGCCTGATCGAGGCCGCCGACTGGGTCGTCTGGCGACTCACCGGCGTCGAGAGCCGCAACAGCTGCACCGCGGGCTACAAGGCCATCTGGTCCAAGCAGGACGGCTTTCCCGGCTCCGACTACTTCGCCGCCCTGGACCCGCGCTTCGCCGACGTGGTCGATGACAAGATGTCGCGCGACGTGGTCTCGATCGGTGAAAAGGCCGGTGAGCTGACCGCCGAGGCAGCGGCCTGGACGGGCCTGCGTCCCGGCACGGCGGTGGCGGTGGCGAACGTCGACGCGCACGTGTCGGTACCGGCCACGACCGTCACCGAACCGGGTCGCATGGTCGCCGTGATGGGCACGAGCATCTGCCACATGGTGCTGTCGGACCACCTGGCGGCCGTGCCGGGCATGTGCGGCGTCGTGGAGGATGGCATCCTGCCCGGACTCTTCGGGTACGAAGCCGGACAGTCGGCAGTCGGCGATATCTTCGCCTGGTTCGTCGACAACCTCGTACCGGACCGGTACTTCGAGCAGGCGGCGCGCGACGGCATCGGTGTCCACGAAGTGCTGGAGCGCGAGGCGGCCAAGCTGGTGCCTGGCCAGTCGGGTCTCATCGCACTCGACTGGATGAACGGCAACCGATCGGTGCTGGTCGACGTGGACCTCTCGGGCGTGATCCTCGGCGCCACGCTGGCGACCGAGGCCCCGGAGATCTACCGCGCACTCATCGAGGCCACCGCCTTCGGTACGCGCATGATCGTGGAATCGCTGGAGGCAGCTGGGGTGCCCGTCAACGACATCGTCGCCTGCGGGGGCCTGCCCGACAGGAACAGCTTGCTGATGCAGATCTACGCCGACGTCACCGGGCGGGAGTTCTCCGTCGCCGCCTCGACGCAGACGCCGGCGCTGGGCTCGGCCATGTGGGCAGCCGTGGCGGCCGGGGCCGAAGCCGGTGGCTACGACGACATCAAGGCAGCCAGTGCCGCCATGGCCAGGCTCCGCGACGAGAGGTACACGCCTGACCCGGCTGCGGCCGCCGTCTACGACCGGCTCTACGTCGAGTACAAGACGTTGCACGACTACTTCGGGCGCGGTGCCAACGACGCCATGAAGCGGCTACGAGCCATCCGCGACGAGGCGCTGGGGACGACTGGGGGCTGAGCCCCTGGGTGTGCTGTCGCCCTGGCGATCAGCCCGCCCGCCGCTCTGAGGTATCGAGTCCAGCGGTCGTGCCGCTGGGGCCTACGCCCGGCACGAAGGGGATGCCGTGGCCGTTGCTGATGGTGCTGAGGCCGCCGTCGACCATGAGCGCCTCCCCGGAGATGAAGCCGGCGTCATCCGAGGCCAGGAAGAGGGCCGGACCGGCGACCTCCTGCGGGCTGCCGATGCGCCCGATCGGATGCAGGCCGCCGACGCGGGTCCGCTCGGCGCTGGCATCAGGAAACGTCCCGAAGTAGTCGCGCACCGAGGGCGTCTCGATGTAGGCCGGGCAGAGGGCGTTGACGCGCACCCCTCGCGCCGCGTACTCCGCTGCGAGCGCCCGCGTCAGTCCGATCAGTCCGTGCTTGGCGACGGGGTATGGGAAGCAGCCCGGGATGATCTGGAACGAATGGCTGGAGGCGATGTTGATGATGGCGCCGCCGCGATCGAGCATGTGCGGAAGCACCGCCTTGCTGGCCCACCAGGCAGCCTCCAGGTCGACCGTCATGCAGCGCTGCCAGTCGTCAGGGGTGGTGTCGAGCGGATCCACGTAGACCGCGATGCCGGCGTTGTTGACGAGGATGTCAGGCGGACCCAGGCGCTGGACGGTCTCTGCTACCAGGGCATCGAGCTGACCGCGGTCTGACACGTCGGTGGGGATGACGATGGCACGGCCGCCGGCGGCCTCGATGGAGGCCACCTGTGCCTGCCCGACCGTACGTGTCCGCTGCGCGATGACCACGGCCGCACCCTCGGCCGCGAACCGCTCGCTGATGGCCGCGCCGATGCCCTGACCACCGCCGGTGACGATGGCCACCTTTCCCTTGAGCCGATCGCCCATTTCTGCCTCCATGCTCGCTGCGTCGGCGAATGGTCCTACAGTGTGGCTGCGGGCGCCGATCGAACCCGCACCACTCGCGAGGAGGACCAGCAGCGATGGTGTTCGAGGGAGTCCGGCCCGTCCTGCATGTGCCCTTCGCCGACACGGTCGAGCAGCCGATCATCGAGCCTGAGCTCGCAGCCCTGGCCACCCGGATGCTGGACGATGGCGCCGATGGGCTGGTCGTGCTGGGGCTGGCCTCCGAGGCGTGGGCCCTGACCGAGACGGAGCGGGACAGCGTGGTGGCGATCGCCGCCGCAGCTTGCGCCGGGCGAGCGTCGCTGGTGGTGGGCCTCGACGGGACCACCGCAGTGGCCCGCGATCGCGCGCGTCGGGCGGTGGCGGCCGGGGCAGACGGACTGATGCTGCTGCCGCCGCGCCAGGCTGTCGGGCGCGAGGCGTTGGTGCGGCACTTCGGGGCCGTGGCTGAAGCGGGCGGGGTGCCGGTCCTCATCGGATTCGCCGCAGGTCACCGGAGTCGCGCTCGACGTCGCCACGCTCACGGCGGTGGCGCGGGCCCAGCCGCTCGTGGTGGCGGTGAAATCGGAGATCCCCGGCGCGGGCCGCAAGGCGTCCGCCATCCACGACGCCGGCCTTGAGCTGGTGGCCGGCTGGGGCGGGCTCCACTATCTTGAGCAGGTCGAGCGCGGCGCGGTGGGCTGCTTCCCCGGTTGTGACCTGGGGCCGGTGTTCGCCGCCATCGACCACGCTGCACGAGCGGGCGAGCTTGCCGCGGCGCATGAGCTCTACCGGCGCATCCTGCCTTTCCTGTCGCTAGCGTCGGCCTCGCTTGAGCTGCTGCTGCTGGCGGCCAAGCGCCACCTGCGGCGGCGCGGCATCTTCTCGAGCGAGATCCTGCGAGCGCCTGGGCGCAGCCTGGACCAGCACGAGTCGAGCACGGTCGACGCCCTCCTGGACGAGCTTGCGCTGCTGGGCCTACCCGGCTTCGGCCCGTAGCTGCCCTCGCTAGACGGCCCCTGCGAGGTGACGGTAGGCCGCCGTCCAGCGCACCTCCTTGCGGAACTGGCGGGCGGTGGTGTCGGCATCGATGGCCAGCAGCTCCACGTCGAGCATCTGCGCGAAGTCCTCGATGACCTCCAGCCCGACCGCCTGGCTGTAGGCGGTGTGGTGCGGACCGCCCGCGAGCAGCCACAATTCGGCCGACGTGGTGAAGTCGGGCCGCGGCACCCACAGCGCACGAGCCACCGGCAGCTGCGGGAAGTCGGCCGGCGGATCGATGGCGTCGATCTCGTTGGCCACCAGCCGCAGGTGCGTGCCCATGTCGACGAGGCCCACGACGACGCCCGGTCCGGCGGCGCCGGTGAAGACGAGGCGCACCGGGTCCTCGCGCTCACCCACGAAGAGTGGGTGGATCTCACACGAGGGTGTGGCGGCAGCGATGGTGGGACAGACCTCCAGCATGTGGGCACCGAGCACCGCCGGACTGGCGGCCCCGAAGTCGTAGGTGTAGTCCTCCATGAACGAGACACCCCCCGCCAGGCCTTCGCTCATGGCCTTCACGATGCGCACGAGCGCGGACGACTTCCAGTCGCCCTCGGCGCCGAAGCCGTAGCCATCGGCCATCAGGCGCTGGGCGCCGATGCCGGGCAGCTGCTTCAGGCCGCCGAGGTCCTCGAAGGTGTCGACGAAGGCCATCGAGCCGTGCTCGGCGAGGAAGGCCCGCAGGCCCAGCTCGATGCGTGCCGCGTCGCGTAGCGAGCCGCGTCGCTCGCCCCCCGGGCGCAGCTCCGGCACCACGGCGTAGGCCGCGTCGTAGTCGGCGCAGAGACGCTCGACCTCGGCGTCGCCGACCTGGTCGACCACCGCCGCCAGCTCGTTGATGGGATAGGTGTTGCAGGAGGTGCCGAAGCGGGCCTGCACCTCGACCTTGTCGCCGTCGGTATCGGCCACCTCGCGCATGTTGTCGCCGAAGCGGATGACGCGCAGGTTGCGCGCCTCGTGGGCGCCGGCACAGGCGCGCATCCAGGCGCCGATGCGCGACTGCACCGACGGCTCGGCCCAGTGGCCCGCGATGGTCTTGCGGGGCAGGCGCAGGCGGGACACGATGTAGGCGAACTCGCGGTCACCGTGGGCCGACTGGTTGAGGTTCATGAAGGCCATGTCGATGGCGCCGTAGGGCAGCTCGGCGTTGTGCTGCGTGTGCAGGTGCAGGAAGGGCTTCTGCAGCGCCTGCAGGCCGGCGATCCACATCTTGGCCGGGCTGAACGTGTGCATCCAGCCGATGACGCCGATGCAGCTGTCGTCGGCGCTGGCGTCGAGGCAGGCCCGGCGGATGCCGTCGGGCGTGGTGACCGTCGGCTTGTGGACGATCTCTACTGGCACCTCCGCCGAGGCCGACAGGCCGGCCACGATCTCCTTCGATTGTTCCTTCACCTTGGCGAGGATGACCTCGCCGTAGAGGTCCTGGCTGCCCGTCAGGAACCAGATCCGCAGCCCCTCGAATGCCATCGCCGTCGTGCCTCCCCAGGAAGTCCCGGACAAGTCGTCGTCCGGGCACGCAAACGAGTGTATGCAAACGTATTCTCAGGGTCAAACTGGTATCCTCGCGCGATGATCGATATGGCGCTTCGGGAGCAGGTCGCGAGAGCTAATGCCGACCTCACGCGAGCCGGCCTGGTGACCCTCTCCTTCGGCAACGTCAGCGGCGTGGACCGTGAGGCCAACGCGCTCGTCATCAAGCCCAGCGGTGTCGCCTGCGACAAGGTCCAGCCAGAAGACCTGGTGGTGGTCTCCCTGGAGGACGGCCGGGTGCTGGAAGGCCAGATGCGACCGTCGAGCGATACACCCACGCACCTGCGGCTCTACCAGGCCTATCCGCAGCTCGGCGGCGTGGTCCACACGCATTCATCCTTCGCCGCCGCCTTCGCCCAGGCCGGTCGCGACATCCCCGCGCTCGGTACCACGCACGCAGACCACTTCCGCGGTGCGGTGCCCACGTCGCGGCTGATGACCGAGGAGGAGATCGCCGGCGAGTACGAGTTGCAGACCGGAAACGTCATCATCGAGACCATCGACGGCCGCACCGATGACGCGCTGCGCATGCCCGCCGTGCTGGTCCGTTCTCATGGCCCCTTCACGTGGGGAGTTGATGCCGACGCCGCAGTCGTCAACGCTATCGCCCTGGAGGCGGTGGCCGCGATGGCGGAGCGGACGCTCTCCATCAACCCGGACGCGCCCGACATCCAGGAGGCTCTGCTGCGTCGGCACTTCGACCGCAAGCACGGCCCCGGTGCCTACTATGGTCAGCCCGGAGACAGGCACTAGCACCTGTGCCCAGTCGTCACAGCGTGAGGAGTTCGAGCGATGTTCATCGCGGCAGTCCACGTCTACATCAAGCCCGACAAGGTCGACGACTTCAAGCAGATGATCCGAGCCAACTACCTCGGGTCGATCGCCGAGCCCGGCTGCCTGCGGTTCGATGTGGCTCAGTCGAGAGACGAGCCGACCGAGTTCCTGCTGTGGGAGTGCTACCTCGATGAGGCCGCCAGGGATGCCCACCGTGCGACACCTCACTACCAGGCGTTCAAGGCGCAGGCACCGGAGCTGATGGCGCGTGAGCGCGTGAGCGACCTGTTCGACGGCATCTACGTGGCTTCGGACAAGGTCCGGTGATCGAGCCTACGCCTGCCTTCAGCCTGGGCCGTTTGCCCCGCATCACGTTCGGCAGTGGCGTCTTCGGACAGGTCCCCCGCATCGTGGCGAGTCACGGCACGCGCACGCTGCTGGTCACCGGCGGCCGCTCCTTCAACGATTCTCCCCGCCGTGCGCAGCTGGAGGCCGAGCTGACCGACGCCGGCGTAACGCTGGTCGGCTCGACAAGCGTCACCGGCGAGCCGGGCCCCGCCGACGTGGAAGCGCCCGTGGCGCGTTTTCGAGAGCAGGACATCACCGTCGTGCTGGGGGTCGGAGGTGGCGCTGTGCTGGACACCGCCAAGGCCATCGCCGGTCTCCTGCGCTCCGACACCGAGCTGATGGACCACCTCGAGGGCGTCGGACGTGGGCTCCCCTACCCCGGCCCGGCCCTGCCCGTGGTGGCCGTGCCGACGACGGCCGGGACCGGCTCGGAAGCGACCCGCAACGCCGTCATCAGCCAGCGCGGACCGGACGGCTACAAGCGATCCTTCCGCGACGAGTCGATGGTGCCGGCCGACGCGGTGGTCGATCCCGACCTGCTGGCGACCGCACCGCCCTCGCTCATCGCCGCCAACGGACTCGACGCACTCACGCAGCTGCTCGAGTCGTACACGTCGCAGAAGGCCACGCCGATGACTGATGCGCTCGCACGCGACGGGTTGACAGCAGTTCGCGACGGCCTGCTGACCTGGTACCGGGATCCCGACGGTCCGGACGCATCGGCCGCACGAAGCCGCATGGCCTACGCCGCACTACTGTCGGGCGTGTGCCTCGCCAATGCCGGCTTGGGCGCCGTCCACGGCTTCGCCAGCCCTCTCGGAGCGCAGCTGACCATCCCCCATGGCATGGCCTGTGGTGCCGTGCTGTGGCAAGTCATCGATGCCAACATCAAGGCCCTGTCGGCGCGCGACCCGGAGTCGCCGGCCCTGCCCAAGTACGCAGACGCTGGGCGGATCCTGGCGGGCCTCTCCCCGGGCACCAGTGACGAGGCCGCCCGCGTGGGCCTCGTGGACGCGCTGCACGACTGGGTGCTGGCACTGCAGGTACCGCCGCTCTCGGCCTTCGACATGACCGCAGCGCAGGTCCCGCTGGTGGTCGCCGATTCGCCCGGCAGCTCCATGCGCACCAATCCCATCGCCCTCAGCGACGAGGAGCTGAGAGCGATCCTGGAGCAGGCGCTGTAGGCCCGTCGACGGCGCTGCGGCAGATGGTCCGGGGTGCACTGGAGGAAGTCGCCATTGCCTGGCGCACCGCTGGCCCCTAACGTTGGCATCGCCGTCGTCCCTGACGCTGGCACGGGCCCTGTAGGCGTCGACCACCGGGCCCGGGACGAACCGCGATTCGAATAGGTCAACGTGGTGGTGGCGCAAACGACACCGTGCAGCGAATGTCTGCCCCACACGACTTGGATCGCCGTCTCCGGGTCACGAGTCGAGTAACAGGTGAAACCGGCTGGCTCCGGGCCTCGCCAGTGGTGGGGTGCGACGGCGTGGTCATCCATCCCGCGCATCGATCAGCTCGAGTCGCCTGACCGGCGGACAGGTCAGGCGGCTCGAAACGATCATCTGTGCGGTGGCGACCCGGCCCGACCCGGGCCTTGTCCTAGGCTTCCGCCACGCGCGGTCGGCGCTCCACCCCCCTGGCATCGAGATCGCTGGCGATCACGCGCGCGCGCATCACCAGGTCCCGGTCACGCGTGATGGTGGACGCGATCCAGTCGATGTAGGTGGGCTCCTTCTCGGCGACCTCACCGAGGGTCTGGCCATGGAAGCGCCCGAAGCCCAGCACCGTGGCGCGGGCATCGTCGAGGCTTGGCAAGCGGATGCTGGACTCGTCGACACGGCGATGCACGGGCCCATTGGGCGCACTGGCGCGCAGGTCGGGGCCGTGACCATACGTACGCCAGTCGATGGGTGGTTGGCCGGCGAGCGTGGTGCGCCGGCGGCTGGGCCCGTGGCGCAGGATGGCGCTGTTGCGAGGCTGGAACGACGCCGAGGTGTCGAAGCGTGCCGTCACCGGCGGAGAGGGCGGCGGGGGCGGGGGACCGACACCCTCGGCGTCGGGGCTGCGCCCCTCGGCGTAGCGCTCCCGGCGCGCGTGGGGCGTGGAGTCGTAGCGCGCCCGGCGCACCGGATCGCTCAACACATCGTAGGCAGCATTGATGCGAGCCATGCGCGTGGTCAGCCGTTCGCGTTCCTCCCCGTCGGCCCCGGCGCGGTCAGGATGGTGCTCCCGGGCCAGCTCACGCCAGCGCCGCTTGATCTCGTCGGCAGAGGCGTCGTGGCGCACGTCGAGGACGCGGTAGGGATCGCCTCGGAACGTCGGAGCAGACACATCATCGAGGCTACCATGTGGCGTTGTTCGGCCACCCCCGACGGAGTATCGTGCCGTCCATGCCGTTCCCCCTGGAGCCGCCCATCGAACCGATGCTGGCGAAGGCCTCAGCCGAACTGCCAGGTGGAGAGGGCTGGCTCTTCGAGCCCAAGTGGGACGGCTTCCGCGCACTCGTCTTCCGCGACGGCGAGGAGCTGCTCATCCAGAGCCGCGATCGCAAGCCGTTGGAGCGCTACTTTCCCGAGCTGGCCGAGCCCTTGCGTGCGAACCTGCCGCGGCGCTGTGTGATCGATGGTGAGATCGTGATCGCCCGCCATGGCGTGCTCGATTTCGACGCCCTCCTGCTGCGCATCCATCCCGCGGCTTCACGCGTAACCATGCTGGCCGCCGATACGCCGGCCTCGTATGTGGCCTGGGACCTCCTGGCGCTGGACGACGAAGCACTCCTGGCGACTCCGCAGATCGAACGCCGGCTGCGCCTCGAACGCGCCCTCGCCGATGCGCAGCCGCCCGTCCACCTCACGCCGCTCACACGTGATCGAGCTCAGGCAGCCGATTGGTTCGCACGCTTCGAGGGCGCCGGCTTGGACGGCGTCATCGCCAAGGATGCAGCGGCCGCGTACGAACCCGGCAAGCGGCGGATGCTCAAGATCAAGCACGCCCGTACCGCCGATTGCGTGGTGGCCGGCTTTCGGTGGCACAAGAACGGCAAGGACACCCACGTCGGCTCGCTCATCCTGGGCCTGTACGACGACAGCGAGGTGCTCCACCATGTCGGCGTGACCTCCTCGTTCAAGTGGGATCGTCGTGCCGAGCTGGCCGCGGAGCTGGCGCCGCTGCGCGATGACGCCCTCGAGGGGCACCCGTGGCGCGAATGGGCCGAGTGGTCGGCAGCCGAGACAGGCGGCCAGCGCATGCCCGGCGCTACCTCGCGCTGGAACCGGGGCAAGGATCTGTCGTGGGAGCCGTTGCGGGTCGAGCGCGTCGTCGAGGTGGCGTACGACCATCTGCAGGGCGATCGCTTTCGCCACGCCACGACCTTTCGGCGCTGGAGGCACGACCGATCACCCACCGACTGCCGCTACGACCAGCTGGAAACGACCGCACCGTTCGAGTTGCGCGATATCTTTGCGGATGGGTGAGGTTCCGACTATTCGTCAATGGTGAAGAGGCGGGTACACTTGCGCGTGCCTATTCAGGGAGGAGCTCATGGACCAGAACACTCCGCGCGACGACGCGACCGGCGCGCAGCCCCCGGCAGATCCGGGCGGCAGCGACACATCAGCCTGGAATCAGGCGCCGGGACAAGATCAGCCACAAACTGCCGCGGGTGGCGGCCCGGAGGCTGCGACCGAGTACGCCGCCTGGTCGGCGGACACGACCTACCAGCAGCAGCAACAGCAACAGCAGCAGCAGCCGCCGGCACAGCAGCCGGCCCCGCCGCCTCCGGACACACAGGCCTTTGCCGCTCCGGAGCCGCAGACTGCGACCTACAGCGAGCAGCCGGCGCCTGACCCGCAGCAGCAGTACGCGCAGCAGCAGTACGCACAGCAGCAGCAGTACGCACAGCAGCAGCAGTACGCACAGCAGCAGCAGCAGTACGACCCAGCGGCCTACGGCCAGCAGCAGTACCAGCAGCCGCAGCAGTACGATCCCGCGGCCTACGGCCAGCAGCCGGGCTACCCGCCGCAGTATCAGCAGCCGCCGCAGTATCAGCAGCCGCAGTACTACGACCAGTCGGCCTACGGCCAGCAGCCTGGCTACTACGACCAGTCGGCCTACGGCCAGCAGCAGTACCAGCAGCAGGGCTACCCGCCGCAGCCGGGGCAGCCATACGCCTATGCGCAGCCCGGTCAGGAACCCTGGCCCGGCCAGGAGCAGGCCTGGGAGCAGGCCGATACCGGCTATGGTCGCTCGTTCATCGCCGTCCTCGCCGGATGGGTGATGCTGACGTGGGGCGTCGTCTGGGCCGTCCTCGGCGGCTTGGTCCTGTGGGTCAACAGCGTCACCGATCTGCTGGGCGGTGCGGAGCTGAGCGCAGAGGCCATGGACCTTGCCCGACAGGCCGATGAGCAGGTCGTCGCTGTCGGTGGTATCGCCCTCATCCTGGGGCTGATCCAGATCATCGGCGCCATCGGCATCTTCGGCCACCGCAAGTGGGGCCGTGCCTTCGGCATCGTCGTGGGCCTGCTGGGCGTGCTGGTGGGCCTGGGCATCATCACCTTCGCGGCCGGCTTCGAGGCGCTCGATGTCGGTCTGGACGAGGCCATCAAGGGCGAAGAGGGGTCGCTTGGCGCCAGCATCCTGGTGCTTGCCAGCTACCTGCTCATCTTCCTGGCCATGTTCGTCGGCCGCCGGCAATTCCGAAAGCGCGGCGTCGAGAGCTAAAGCAGCTCCTCCCAACGGCGACAACCACGGCCCCCGGGGTGCACCCCGGGGGCCGTTGCTCATGTGTGGCGCGTGACGACCGCGAGCCGGCGCTGACGCGCGTCGCGACGGGTTGATGCACCGCTATGCTGGGCGACCAGACCCGCACCGCGCATCGCCGAAGCTGCCGCAAAGGGGCGACATGACGTCCATCCCGACCATCACCCTCAATGACGACAACGTCATCCCACAGCTTGGCTTCGGCACGTACCTGGTCCCGCCCGAGGACACCGCGCGGGTCGTGGCCGAGGCACTCTCGGTCGGCTACCGCCACGTCGACACGGCCCAGATGTACGAGAATGAACGCGGGGTCGGTGAGGCGATCCGGGCGGCGGGCCTCCCGCGCGACGCGATCTACGTCACGTCCAAGCTGCACAACGGCCGGCACCGGCCGGACGACGCGCGACGCGCGTTCGAAGGCACGCTTTCGGATCTCGGCCTCGATCACGTCGATCTGTTCCTCATCCACTGGCCGCTGCCCACGCGCTTCGAGGGTGACTTCGTCTCCACCTGGAAGGTGCTCGAAGAGTTCCGGCGCGACGGCCGGGCCCGCTCGATCGGCGTTTCCAACTTCTCCATCGAGCATCTGGAGCGCCTCGCTGCCGAGAGCGGCACGGTGCCGGCGGTGAACCAGATCGAGGCGCACCCGTACCTGCCCAACGACGAGGTGCGTGCATGTGGCGCCGCGCGATCCATACGCACGCAGGCCTGGTCGCCACTGGCACGAGGCGAGGTCCTGGCCGACCCCGTCGTCGAGGGCATCGCCGCCAGGCTGGGTCGCACCGCCTCACAGATCGTGCTGCGTTGGCACGTGCAACGAGGCGACGTCGTCTTTCCCAAGACGATGTCGGTCGACCGCATGCGCGAGAACGCCGATGTCTTCGCCTTCGAGCTGCCCGCTGCCGACCTGGTTGCCCTGGGCTCGCTGGACCGAGGCGAGTCGGGTCGCATCGGTCCACATCCCGACACCTTCGATTGGATCCCCGACTGACACGCGTGATCGGTCTGCCGGTCTGAATGCAGGGACAGCGCATCCAACGCGCGCCGAGGCGCCAGAATGGCGTCGGCATGTCTGAACCCTCATCGCCTGCCGGCCGCCTCGCCGGCAGTCCTGACGGTGCACCATCGCGCCTGGTTCCCGTCTGGCTGGAGAACCTGGCCGCGCTCAGCTGGCGTGTCCTCGCCGTAGCCGGGCTGGCTGCGGTGCTTTGGCTGCTGGCTTCCCAGGTGTCGGTCGTCACGGCCTCGATCGCCGTGGCCGTCGTCATCTCGGCCGTCTTCGCTCCGATCGTGCTCCGCCTTCGCGATCGGGGAAGGTCAAGGAACGCGGCCGCTGGCATCGTTTGGGCCACGGCCTTCGTGGTGATCGGCGGGGTGCTGCTCGTGCTCATCGTCGCCTTCCTGCCGTACGTGGCGGAGCTGGTGTCAAAGCTCCGGTCCGGCCTGGAAGCGCTCGATTCGGAGGTGAGCAGCCTGCAGCTGCCGCCCTGGCTGACTGACCTGGCCGGGAGTGTCGTGGACGCGTCAGGCGATACCGGCGGCGATCTCGTCGGCTCGATCGTGGGGTCGGTGGCGACCTACGGCACGATCCTGCTGCTGGCGGCGTTCCTCGTCTTCTTTTTCCTGCGTGACGGTGACAAGGCGTGGCTGTGGGCCTTCCAGTCGTTGGGCGAGAGCCAGCTACAGGCCATCACCAGCGCTGGCGACGAGGCACTCGCGCGAGTTGGCGGGTACCTGCGGGGCACGACCATCCTGGCGCTGCTGACCGCGGTCTCGAACTACGTCTTCATCCTGATCCTGGGCGTGCCGCTCGCCCTACCCCTGACGGTGTTGTCGTTCGTCGCCACCTACATCCCCTACTTCGGCGGCATCCTGGCGACCATCTTCATCCTGCTGGTCACGCTGGGCGCGGAGGGGAGCGGGCCGGCACTGCTGATGCTGGTACTGATGTCAGTGCGGACGTTCATCCTTGGCTCGTTCGTGAGACCGACGGTGTACGGGCGCTCTGTCAGGCTGCATCCCGCCATCGTCCTCATCGTGCTGCCGGCCGGGTTCCAGATCGCGGGCCTGATCGGCCTGTTCGCCGCTGTGCCGATAACGGCCGTCGTCGTCACGGTAGCGCAGGCAGCGACCCAGCTCATCCAGCCCGTGCCAGCGCCTCCCCTGCCCATGCTGGTCCCGGCCTGGCTTGACCGAGCAGCACAGTGGAGCTGGCGATTGCTGGCCGCCATCGCGCTGGTGGCGCTGCTGGTCCTGGTGCTGACGACGGTCCCGCTGGTCGTCGTACCCGTGATCCTCGCTCTCATCTTCGCCGCGACGCTGACGCCGGTGGTCGACTGGCTCATGCGCCGGGGCTACGCCCGCGGCCGGGCCGCGGCGGTGGCGGTGGTCGGCACCACCGTCGCCATCCTGGGGGTGCTCGCCCTGACCGTGGACTCGCTGCTGCAGAACGCGACGGCCCTGGGTGACGTGGTCGTGAGCGGCGGTGCCTCTGCCAGCCAAGCCGGCGGAGGCAACCTTGAACTGGTGGCGCAGGGCATCGAGACGGGGATGGGCGTCCTGGTCAGGGACCTGCTCCAGCTTGGCCAGGCACTCGCCACGCTTGGCACAGTCGTGCTCCTGGCGGTCCTGCTCACCTTCTACTTCCTGCGCGACGGCGCCGGCATGTGGCGCCGGCTGATGGCGCACACCCACGGGCCTGCGGCGGAGGAGCTGACGGCCGCCTTCGCCGACGGCTTCGCCGTACTGGGCGGCTACATGACCGGCACAGCCGCCATCTCGTTCGTGGGCGCCGCCAGCCAATACGTGATCATGGTCATCCTGGGCCTGCCCCTCGCGCTACCGGTCTTCGTGCTCTCCTTCTTCGGCGGCTTCATCCCCTACATCGGCAGCGCGCTCACGACCATCCTGGCCTTCCTGATCGCGGTCGCCGTGGGGGACACCACCGACATCATCGTCATGTTCATCTGGACGATCGTGTTCAACCTCGTCCAGGGCAACATCGTGGCGCCGCTCGTCTACGGCCGCACGACCCACATCCACCCTGCAGTCGTGCTCGTGGCCATCCCTGCCGGCTCGGCAGTGGCCGGCATCCTGGGCATGTTCATCGTGGTCCCGGCGATCGGCCTGGTAGCGGCGGTGTGGCGCTCGGTCCTCCATGCGATGGGTTCTGACCCATTCGCCACCCAACCGCAGCCGCCCGATCCGACGGCAGAGGAGCCACGCTCGCTCGATGGCGGCGATCTGACCACGGTCGACTGACCGCTTCGAGCCGGCCCTCATCGTGGCGGCGAGGTCCGTAGCGCATCTGGGCCACGGACGTCCACGCCAGCGTGGAGTGCCTAGCCGGCAGCCTCCCTCGCGGCACCTCCAAGCAGCGCAGGCAAGCCCCTCCAGGGCAAGCACCGGGTCGGCTGCCCGATGCTGCTCCTCCTGGCCGTGCGGGCCGGTGGCGACCGCGACCCACTCCTCGGACCGATCCTCTGGTGCCAGCCCCGTCGATGCACATCGAAGACCGCCCAGCTCCCATCCGGCCGGTAGGGAGGCGGCCGTGTCGGCCCAGAGGTGGGCAAGGTCGCGGGTGGCTGGAGACATGCAGCGATGGCAACGCCGCCGGATCAGACGACGGCGCTCAGCCACTCCGCGATGTCGCCCGCAGCCGGGATGCGGCCGGTCGACTTGATCTCGCCATCGATGATCAGGCCGGGCGTGTTCATGACACCTCGTGCGGCGATCTCGGCGTAGTCGGTGACCTTGATCACCTCGGCCTCGACACCGGCGATAGCAACAGCCTCGCGAGCGTTCTTCTCCAGTTTCTGGCAGTTGGCACAGCCGGAACCGAGGACCTCGATCTTCACCATGAGCAGACTCCTTCGTGTGGGTGCGGCATCACGTGCCAAGCGCATTGAAGAGGAAGCCGACCGTGAGGATGCCCACCACGACGACCGCCAGGAAGATGAGCAGCAGCGGCACGCGAGCGACGCGCCGCAGGATGACGAACTCCGGCAGGCTGATGGCGACGGTGGCCATCATGAAGGCCAGCACCGTGCCCAGCGGGAGGCCCTTGTCGAGCAGCGTCTCGACGATGGGGATGACCCCGGCGGCACCCGCATAGAGGGGCACCGCGAGCGCCACCACGATGGGCACGGCGAAGGGGTTGTCGGCCCCGCCGATATCGACGATGACGTCGGTGGGTACGAAACCATGGATGAAGGCGCCGACCCCGATGCCGACCACGACCCACGGCCAGACCTTGCGCACCAGAGCGCGCGTCGCATCCCAGGCCTCGCGCAGGCGCTCCTCCGTCGTCGGTCTGACCACGATGCCATCGATCGGGGCGCCGGCATCGCGCGCCTCGAGCACCCACGGCTCGATCCAGCGCTCCAGTGGCAGCCGGCCCAGGATGAGCCCGCCGATGATGGCGACCGTCAGGCCCGCAACCAGATAGATGACCGCGATCTGCCAACCGAAGAGGCCCAACAGGAGGACCAGGGCGACCTCGTTGACGAGAGGTGAGCTGATGAGGAAGGCCAGCGTCACGCCCACGGGGATGCCGGCCTGCAGGAATCCGATGAACAGCGGCACAGCCGAACAGGAGCAGAAGGGGGTGACGACTCCGAACGCGGCTGCCGAGATGGTACCGATGACCACGCCACGACCGGTCAGCGCGGCACGGACTCGCTCGGGCGGGATGTATGAGCGCAGGAAGCTGACGATGGTGACGATGCCCAACAGGAGCAGGAGCACCTTGGGGACGTCGTAGAGGAAGAAGGCCACCGCCTCGCCGAGCGAACTGCCCTGCTCGAGGCCGAGCAGGTCGAAGGCGACCCATTGGCTGAGCGGCCAGGCAGTGAACCAGGCGATGAGCCAGGCGATGACCGCGAGGGCCGCACTCGGCCAGAACGGCAGGTGGCGGCGGTCGAGCGCGAGCGTACCCATCACAGGACGTGAGACAGCGCCTCGGAAGCGGTCGAGATGGCCTCCTCGTCGCGCTCGTAGTAGACCCAGCGCGCATCCACCTTGTGGCGGCTGGCGCGTACCAAACCGGCGTCACGCAGTCGAGCGAGGTGGTTGCTGAGGTTGTTCTGCTTGACATCCAGCGCGGCCGCCATCTCGCATACGCAGTGCGGGCCGTCGCGGAGGATGGCCAGGATGCCGGAACGGACCGGCTCGGCCATCAGCGCGGCTACCGCGACCACGTCGTCGATATCGGGCGCGGGCAAGTCGAAGCGCGGACTCGGAGCCGAACCCTCCACGTCGTTCGTCTCCATCGTGACCAGCTCAGTGGGCATGGGTCGGCTCCAGCTCTGTGGCCGGCTCGGTGCCGGCTGGGTCGGGGAAGAGGCGCGGCCGCAGTCTGATGGCGGACCAGACGAGCGCCAGCATGATGGGCACCTCGATGAGCGGGCCCACCACCGTGGCCAGGGCGACCGTCGGCGAGAAGGCGGTGATAGCGATGGCGATGGCGATCTCGAAGTCACGCCCGGTGGCGTTGAAGGCCACGGCCACGCCGTCGCCGTAGGGGAAGCGCAGGCGCGAACCGATGAGCAGGGCGAGGAAGAACATGGTCGCGAAGAAGATGCTCATGGGGATGGCCATCTCGACCACGATGGACGGCTGCTCGAGGATGAGGTCGCCCTTCAACGCGAACATCACGATCAACGTGAACAGCAGGCCCAGGATGGAGAGACCGTTGAGGTAGGGCTTGAGCGAATCCATGGCCGCTTCCCCTCGCCGTCGCACGACGATCTGGCGGGTCAGGACCCCGGCCACCAGGGGCAGGCCCAGGTAGAGCAGGACGCTCTGGAAGACGACCACCACCTCGAACGACACGTCGCCGATGAGGAGCTGCGAGTAGACCGGGATGAGCAGCATCTGGATGACCGAGTTGAGGGCCACGAAGACGAGCGCCATCGCGGTGTTGCCGCGAGCGAGGTACGTGAAGACGATGACCATCGCGATGCAGGGCGCGAGGCCGTAGAGGATGAGGCCGGTGCGCAGCTCGGGGTCAGAGACGAAGATGCTGGCCAGGAGGTACATGAAGAACGGGGCCACGAGGTAGTTGAGGATCATGACCACGCCCAGCTGACGCGGCGAGCGGAACGCGTCACCGACCTCGGTCAGGCGCACGTTGGTCATGGCCGGGTACATCATCGCGAACAGGCCCAGCGGCACACCCAGCGAGATGAGCGCCGGCACGCTGGCCTCGAACGAACCATCAGCCATGGCTTTCAACGCGTCGATGGGGGGCGTCAGCTCGAAGTCGGAGATGTTGAGCAGGTTGCCGATGGCGATACCGATGGCCATGCTCACGCCCACGAACACCGGCAGCAGCCGGAAGTCCTCGAGCTTCAGCAGCAGCGAGCGCATGGCGTCAGGCCTCCCGGTAGCGCGAAGTCGAGCTGACGATGATGTGTCGCCCAGTCCGTGCGCGCCGCTGGCGCTTCATGCTCTACCCCCCAGCCATCGAGTTATCTCAGTGCCCAGTGTCTCAGCGCAGACTGATACATATCAGGGCCGACGGTCACCGATCGACGGGGCCGACAGACCTGCGACCCACCCTCCCGAATGCTGCGTGCCCTTGCGAATGGCCGACCGAAGACCCCGGAAGAGCCGCGGGGAACCACGTGGAGACCGCGAGCCGACATCTCCGACCTGTGATGCTGACCTTCATTCGCGGCTCCGGCGAACGCCTGGGTGGTCGGCCAACGCGTCGTAGCCAGGGTCCGAACCTCGCATGAAGTCGGACGGCCAGTTCGAGCCCACGGTGCCGGATGGCAGATGGTTCGCCGCCCATGTGGCTGTGGTCAACACCTCCATCGAGAGCCATCCTCGGCTTGACGATGAGGGTGCCGATATCGAGCCCAGAGCGGATCGCCCCAGGGTCGGTGGCTGCGGCGATCCCGTTCGTCTTCGCCGTGATCCACTTCGGGGCTCTTCGGCTCTCGGCGACATGAGACACCACCGCGTCGTCGTGTCTCGGCACGGGGAGCCAGACGTCCTGCGGCCAGTGGTCGAGGATGTCCCCGTGCCAGGGGCTGGCGAGGTGCGAGTGCGGGTCCAGGCCGCGGGAGTCTCGGCTTTCGACCTGATGTACCGACGGTCAGGACGGCTCCCGGGATCGCCCACGGTGCCGTTCGCTCTGGGCGAGGACGTCGTCGGGATCGTGGATGAGGCGAGCCAGGGCGTTGCGCTGAAGCCGGGGCAGCAAGTCGCTGCTGGCACGTGGGCTCTGGGCGTCGGTGGCGGCTACGCCGAGTATGTCTGCCTGCCGGAGAACGACCTGGTACCGGTGCCCTCGGGGGTCGACCCGGCGGAAGTCGTCTGCCTGGTGGCGAACTACCTCACGGCACACCTGCACCTGCACCGGTTCGCCGCTGCCCGGACGGGTGATCGGGCGCTGGTCCACGGCGCTGCCGGGGGTGTCGGATCGGCCCTGCTCGACCTCGGGAGGGCGGCCGGACTGGAAATGTACGGGACGGCATCTGCTCACCATCGCGAACTGGTAGCGAGCTTCGGGGCCACGCCCATCGACTACCGCACCGAGGACTTCGTCGAACGCATCCGCAGCCTTACCGGCGATGGTGTGGACGTCGTCATCGACCCTGTCGGTGGCGCACGCCAGCTCCGCCGTTCGTACCAGACCCTGCGCCGGGGCGGGTGCCTGATCTGGCTGGGCTCGGCCGCCAGCAAGGGTCGGTCGCCGTGGATCGGGCTGAGCAGCATGCCCATGATCGGTCTGCTCAAGCTGGTCCCGAATGGCAGAAGGGTGCCCCTCTGCCCCGACCTTGGGAAGTTCGTCAAGGCTCACCACGACTGGTACGTGGAGACGCTGAGGGAGCTCTTCGCCTCGCTGGCAGACGGCGCGCTCACGCCGGTCGTGGCCGAGCGCATCCCATTGCTCGAGGCCGCACGCGCTCACGAGAGGCTCGAACGCGGTGGCCTCGCCGGAAAGGTCGTGCTGATCGCTGACGTGTAGCTCGGCCGCGCGCTACTCGGCCCCGGGGCGATCAGCGCGGCACTCGGTCAGAGGTCGTCGGCAGGGTCCCACCAACAGATGTCGCGGGAGCCGGTCGACCACGTGCTGCCGGATGGCAGCCGCTTCGGCGCCCACGCGACTGTAGGCTGTGCCTCGAGCGATGATCAACCTGTGCTTGACGAGCACGATCTTCTCCCCTGTCGGCAACCACGCAATGGAGGCTGTGATGAAGGCGATGACGCAGGACAGGTACGGGCGACTCGAGGAGGTGCTCACGGTCCAGGATGTCGAGCAGCCGGTCGCTGCGGAAGGCGAGGTGCGGGTGCGAGTCGATGCAGCGTCCATCCATATCGGTGACTGCCATGCGATGAGAGGTGTCCCGTACGTCATGCGCCCGATATTCGGCCTTCGTCGTCCGAAGGTTCGCGTACCGGGCACCGATCTTGCCGGAACCGTGGAGGCCGTGGGGACAGGAGTGACTCGGCTCCAGGCGGGTGACGAGGTATTCGGCTGGGGCAAGGGCACCTTCGCCGAGTACGCCGTGGCTGCGGAGGACCAACTCCTCGCGAAGCCAGCGGAGCTCACCTTCGAGCAGGCGGCCGCCGTGGGTGTGTCCGCCATCACCGCGTTCGTCGCGATCAGCGAGAAGGGACAGGTCCAGCCGGGCCAGAAGGTGCTGGTCAACGGCGCGTCAGGCGGCGTGGGCACGTTCGCCGTCCAGATCGCGAAGGCGCTGGGTGCGGAGGTCACCGGCGTATGCAGCGCGCGGAACGTGGAGATGATCCGATCGATCGGAGCGGACCACGCTATCGACTACGCCGCTGACGACTTCACCCGCGGCGAGGCGCGATACGACCTGATCCTCGACAACGTCGGCAACCACTCGTTCGCCGATACCAGACGCGCACTCGCTCCCGGCGGCACGCTGCTGTCCAACGGAGCACCGGTCGACGGCTGGTTCGGGGGCCTTGACCATGTCATCGTGGCGATGACGCAGTCGCTCTTCATCAAGCAGCAGGGCAGACCGTTCGTCGCCTTCAACACGATCGAACGCTTGCGTGCCGTGACGGAGCTGGTCGAAGCCGGGAAGGTCACGCCGGTCATCGACCGCACCTATGCGCTCACCGAGGGGCCACAGGCCATCGCCCACGTGGTGGCAGGACACGCCAGGGGGACGGTCGTCATCGCCCCGGGACCGCCTGCGCGATGAACGACCAGCGCCTCGCCGAAACGGAGCTTCTCGGCCTGCTCGCCGCGGGCCCGGCGCCATGAAGGCCATCGTCCAGGGCCGGTACGGCTCGCCCGACGTTCTCCGGTTCGAGGAAGTAACCGTGCCGGAAGTCAAGAACGACGAGGTGCGGGTGCGAGTCCGCGCGTCATCGCTGAATGCCGCCGACGTCGACCACCTGAGGGGCGCGCCCATGATCCGCGTCGGCGCTCCGTTCCGACCCAGGCACAGGATCCCCGGGTCCGATGTCGCCGGCATCGTCGACGCTGTGGGCGTGGGCGTGTCGGAGCTCAAGCCGGGTGATGAGGTCCTCGGCGACCTCTCCGTGACCGGCTACGGCGCCTTCGCCGAGTTCGTGAGCGTTCCCCAGCACGCGCTGGCACGGAAGCCGGTCGATCTGACATTCGAACAGGCCGCGACGGTCCCCCAGGCCGCTCTGATCGCCCTCCAGGGCCTTCGCGACATCAGGCCGGTCGAGCGTGGACAGCACGTGCTCGTGAACGGCGCCGGTGGCGGCATGGGCACGTTCGCGGTGCAGATCGCGAAGTCGTTCGGGGCCGAGGTCACCGGGGTGGACAGCGCCCCGAAGCTTCAGATGCTGCGCTCGCTCGGCGCCGACCACGTCATCGACTACGCCGCGGAAGACTTCACGACCGCGGAATCACGATATGACCTGATCCTGGACATGGTCGGGGTGCATTCGATCAGCGACTATCGCCGCAGCCTGAAGCCACGCGGCGCACTGGGTCTCGTCGGAGGTCCCCTGAAACGGCTCCTTCAGGTCCAGATGCAGTCAGCCAGGGGCGGAGGCGACCACGGCCAGAAACTGGCGATCGTCATGTGGAAACCCAACAGGGCCCAGGACGTGGCGGTCTTGATGGAGCTCCTGGAAAGCGGCTCCGTGACACCGGTCATCGATCGGAGCTACCCCCTCGTCGAGGTGCCTGAGGCATTCCGGCACCTCGAGTCGGGCAGCGTCCGCGGGAAGGTCACCATCACGCTGTAGGGCAGCGTCGTGCTCGCCCGCGACGTGCCTGCCGCGTGCTGCGGCCGAAGCTCGACCCCGGGGCTGTGCCCCTCAGGGTTCATCGGTGCCGGAACCGGGATCGCTCCCAGCGCGGGCCGACCGGTACGCCGCCCACGGGTCGTGGTCGGGGTCCCACGACATGAAGTAGTGGGGCTCGTGGGCACTCCGAAGTTCACTCATCGCCATCGACAGGTCGGACCGCTCCGGATCGGGCAGGCTGCACCAGAGTGGGCAAAGAGCCGAACGCCTCTGGACTCGTTTCCTCCGCCCGTCACACTTGGGCCACGCCACGTGTCTAGTGGGTATGGGGACGATGACACAGGCCGCGGACCGGAACCTCACGGGGATCGTCCACTCCGCCGCATACGGTGACGAAGTGGCCTTCGGCCATATCGTCGCAGCGCACCACGATGACTTGCGCCGCGTCTGTACCTTCGTGGCCCGCGATGACGCACTCGCCGAGGACGCCGTGCAGATCGCGTGGTCGGTCGCCTGGCGCAAGCTCGGGTCGCTACGGGATCCTGCGCAGCTGCGTGCCTGGTTGATGCGCATCGCCGTCAACGAGACCAAGCGACTCCTGGCGAAGCGGAGCCGCCGATCGCAGCTGGAGGTCGTCGCCGATATCTCCCAGGTGACCGGCGGCGTCGACCCCGCCACGGGCATCGAGCGCCTGGATGCGCTCGAGGCGATGGACCGCCTTCATCCCGATGACCGCGCGCTTATCGCCCTCCGCTATGTCATGGGATTCGACGCCACCGAGATCGCCGCCGTCACCGGAGTGAGCCCGGCCAGTACTCGCCAGCGCCTCAAGCGCCTTCTCGACCGACTCAGGCAGGAACTCGAGTGATGGATGACATGAAGGCCTTTGAACGTCTCATCGCGGATGTTGCTGTCGACGCCGCTGGTCCACCGCGCCCGGTGGACGTGATGACCATCGTCCGCGCGGCCACGACCGCGCCTGATCGATGGTCGGTCGTCGAGCGACGGCTCCGAGGCAACGTGAGCCCTGCTCTGATGGGACTGGGGTTCAGGCTGTTCCCCGCCCTCAGATTCGTCGCCGCTGCCGCCTTCGTGGCGCTGATCGGCGGCTTCCTGGTCAGCGGTGTCCTGACGACGCGGGAAGGAGACGAGATGCTCCCGGCTGCGGTGACCACTTCGGCGTCACCGGAGACCGACACGGACGCACCGGTCGGGCCGACCATCGTCTCATCACCGACGACGACCGAGGAACTGCTCTTGGGCATGGTCACCGAGGAGGTCGAGCCTGGAGTGATCCGTGTCCTCAACGACGGCGTTCGAGACTTGGAGGACAGGTCTGGGCAACTCATCGCCGGTCACGACGGCAGCATCTGGCTCCTGGACCGCAAGTACGTCAACCAGAAGCCCAGGAATCAGTTCATGCGGCTTGGCGAGGAGGGCGTGCACGAGCCACCGAAAGTGACGTCGATCGAGGCCTTCGAGGTCGCGCCGGATGGGACGATCTGGGCCGTGACGCGAAGTCTCAACGGGAAGAGCCAGCTCCTGCGTTCGTACGACAGAGAGCGCTGGAAGGTCTGGAGCCCGACAGATGATCGCGCCTACGTGCTGGGCGTCGCGGTCGCGTCCGATGGCACGGTCTGGGCAAGCTGGCAGGAACCGGGCACGGGCGACCCGCTGGAGGATTGGCCGGAGAAGGCGATGGTCGGGATGGTCGGCTCCGACGGATGGCAACGCATCGGGCCTGTGGCCGACCGCGGCGGATACCCCAGCGAACTGTTCGTCACCGCCAGCGGTGAACCAATCCTTCACTCGGTGTCCGTGCGCCCCATGGATGCCTACGCGACCCGCTACCGCGACGACGCGTGGCAGGACGTGCTTGAGGGGTACGGGGTCGTGGGCGTCGGCAGCGACGGAGTGGTGTGGTTCCTGCCTTGGCACGAGGAACCGGAGTTCGATCCCTCAGACGGCTCACTCGTGCGCTTCCCCTACACGTCGGACGGCACGCTTCTGCGGGTCGATGGCGACGAACGTCGCGAGTGGGGACCCATCGATGGCGTGCCGGTCTTCCGGTACCTCTACAAGGCGTGGCCCCGGGACCTGGAAATCGCCCCTGATGGCAGTCTCTGGGTCACGCATCCGCTGGCCCCACCGACGCTTGCCCCACCGGACTGCGAGGGTGTCGTCCGTTTCGACGGTGAGACGTGGAGCCGCTTCCTGACCAGCCACTGCATCGCGGAGATCGCGATCGCCGCCGACGGCTCCGTCTGGGCGAACGGTTGGATCCAGGACGACGAAGGGAACCGGGGCAGCCCGTACTACACGTACGTCATCCGGCCTGAGGCGGCCGCAGGCGACCCGCGCGACTCGTAGAAGGGGGGCCCATCATGCGTACGCTCCGTGTATCGGTCATCAGCCTGGCTCTGCTGGTCGGCTCGACCATCCCGGTCGCTGCGCAGGACGCGGAGGACCGTTCATCGCGACCACCGATCCCATCGGCCGGCTGCGGGACTTCGGAGGTCGAGGCTGGGATGCACCGCGATCGAACCATCGCTGTCGGGGAAGATGAGCGGACGTGGGCGATGTATGTACCCATGGCGCATGAGGGGGTGACTCCGGTTCCCCTCTGGATCCAGCTGCACGGCGGCGGAGGAAGCGGGTGGCTGCAACTCACGCTGCTCCAGGGTGACGCGGAGGAGTACGGCTTCGCGATGGTCGGCCCGGATGCCGACGTAGGGCGAGCGGGATGGACGTGGCGAGAAGAAGATCCGGAGCTCGATACGTCCCTGTCGAACCCCGACATCGCCCTCATCGAAGCACTTATCGATGACGTCGCCTCCGAGCTCTGCCTCGACCTCGCCCGCGTGTACGTGGCCGGCTACTCGGCCGGTGGGGAGGGTGCCTCGGTCATCGGCTGCGTTCTGGAGGACAAGGTCGCAGCCGTCGCCCCGGCAGCGGCGATGCTCGATGTCGGTGACGCTTGCGAACTGGACCGACCCGTGCCGTTCCTGGCCGTCCACGGGACCAACGACAGGCTCGCCTACTTCGATGGCGGCTACAGCATCGGCTACAACGACTTCCCGGTCGTACAGGCGCTGGCACAGACCAGCATCCCGGAACGCGTCACGAACGTGGCGCTGCGCAACGGGTGTGGGCCGGAACCGAGCACCGAAGCTATCGACGAACAGTGGGAACGATGGAGCTGGCCCTGTCCGGCCGGGGCCGAGGTCGAGCTCGTGGCCCACAGTGGCGGTCACGACTGGGACCCGAACCCGTTCGCACCCCCCAGTACGACGCAGCTTGTCTGGGAGTTCTTCAAGCAACATCCGATGCCCGAGTAGGTCCAAGCCACACGCGATGAGCCCGGGGGACCATGGTGCCTCCGGTCAGATCAGACTTCCGACGGATGCTCCCGGTACTCCGCCCACGGGTCGTAGTCGGGGTCGAGCGGCTCCTGCGGCGGTCGTTGGTCCTGCGGCACGTGCTCCAGGTTGATGCGGATCCGCGTCCAGGTCGTGGAGCGACCGCGCATCGCGTCGACCAGCACATCAGCGGGCTGCAGGTGTGCTGCCGCGCCCGGGTGGCGGGCCCGCCAGCGCTCCAGCCCGGCGAGGGCATCGTCCTTCCTGGCGGCGCGCGCGATCTCGATGAGGGGCTTGCTGCTGCGACGCTGCCGGGACGGCTGGACGCGGGGCGGCTCGCCGGCTCCCTTGCGGTAGTGCGGCGGCCACGGAGCGTCACCCAGGCCCTCGGCCTCGTGGCGGGCCGACAGCTCGAGGAGCGCGTCGAGCGAGCCGACAGCCTCGTCGATACCCAGGTGGCGATCACCCCTTGCCTCGAAGAGTGCAGGCACCGTCGCGAGGGTGAAGTCCTCCGCGACCACGTCGGGCACCTCGTCCCAGGTCAGCGGCATGGACACGCGCGCGTCAGGCAGGGGTCGCACCGAGTAGGCCGAGGCCACCGTTCGGTCCTTGGCGTTCTGGTTGTAGTCGAGGAAGACGCCGTGACGCTCCTCTTTCCACCACTTGCTCGTAGCCAGCCTGGGCGCACGGGCCTCCACGTCTCGCGCCAGCGCCAGCGCCGCTCGCCGGACTTCGGGGAACGTCCAGCGCGGCTCGATGCGGACATTGATATGGATGCCCCGTGAGCCGGACGTCTTGGGCCAGCCGACCAGGCCGACCGCCTCCAGCGCCTCGCGGCTCACGAGCGCGACCCGCCTGACGTCATCCCATGACACCCCCGGTACCGGGTCCAGGTCGACGCGCAGCTCGTCGGGATGATCCAGGTCCTCGGCGCGCACCGGGTGCGGGTTGAGGTCGAGGCAACCGAGATTGGCTACCCAGGCCAGCGACGCCGCGTCGCGCAGGACCACCTCCTCGGCGCTGCGGCCAGAGGGGAACGAGAGCGAGACGGTGTCGATCCATGCAGGGCGCTTGGCGGGCGCACGCTTCTGGAAGAAGAACTCACCCTCGGCACCGTCGACGAACCGCTTCAGCGCCATCGGCCGCCCGCCCGCGCCTCGCAGGGCGCCATCGGCCACCGCAAGGTAGTAGCGCACCAGGTCCATCTTGGTGTGACCGGGTCCGGGCCAGTAGACCTTGTCCGGGTTGGTGACCCTGACCTCGCGCCCCCCGACGTCGAGCAGCTCGAACTTCGTGGCCATGGCGCGTCGTCACCCTCCTGCGAGCGCCCAACGTACACGATTCGACTTCCGCCGCTTGCCATAGCATGCGTCACAGGCATGTCCATCCATCAGCACGACCCGAACGCGGCACCGGACACCGACTACGAGCCGGGTGACCTGCGGCACCTCGTGGTGGGCAACCGTGGCCGCATGCTCGACTGGCGCAGGACGCCGGTGAGCGTCACCGGGCTCCAGCCGGAGTCCGGGTTCGTCGTGCTTCGGGTCGATGGCTTCGAGGACGCTGGCGCGACGTGGCGGATCCCGTTCGAGGACGTCGAGCACTTCCAGTTCGCCCGAGACAGCGAAGTCGCGGATGCGGCGGACGTGGAACGTCTCAGGCGCGCCGTCGAGCGCCTCGCGGTCGCGCTGGTCATCGAGCCGGACGTCGCCCGCCGGGACGAGAGCGAGGCGGCGATCACCCTCGCGCAGATCGCGGCGGATCGCTGGCTGCGTACGAGATCCAGGTTCCTGGCCAGCGGGCGACCACTGCCGCAGGTCGACGAGCGGCGGAGCGATCCACTCCTGCTGTCGGACACCGATGCGTATATGGCCGACGTCGGTCTTGGCGACATCGAGATCGAGCTGACGAGGGCGTATGTGAGCAACCCCAGGTCCGGCGAGCTGGTGAAGGGCCACGCCATCGTCCTGGCCGAGCGTGGCCTTGCAGGGTTCAGCGGCACCATCGTGCGCGATCCGATGACGTTCGAGGGTTCGTGGTCACGCGACCGGCGCTTCCGCCACATCGTCGCTCGCCTGGGTCTCGTCCGCGCCCTGTTCCGGCTGCTCGACCTGGGATCGGTCGTGCTCTGGCGCGGCGTGGCGGCGAAGGACGACATCGAGATCGCGCGCCCGCGCACGTTCACCTCGACCTCGTTCAGCCGGGAGGTGGCCCAGAGCCTGGCCGATGCCGGCGACGAGGGCGGCGCAGTCGCTGGTGGCCTGCCGGTCCGTGCCCGCTGAGCGGGTCTTCATGAGCTATCTCGAAACGCGCGCCATGAACGAGCGATACCTCGAGGCCGAGGCGGTGTTGCTCGCCGGGCCGACTGACGGATGGACATGACCGGTGTTCCGGAGTTCGCGGGGCACGGGTGAGTCGCGTGTCGGGAGGGCTGTCGTCTCGGCGCCGATCGACCGCGACCGTATGCCCTCCGCGACTCACCTGACAGCGCTGATCGTCATCCTGGGCGCGCAGGGCATGGGCTGCGAGTGCGAGGTGCCGATCGAGGCCGTCGGGGCATCGGGGGAGCACCGACGCCGCCAGTCGAGGCACGCAGGGCATGAATGGTCAAGGGGGGTGCCGAGTCAGTCACCGCGGGCATGAGCGGACAGCGGACGCTCCTGCGAGCGGGCCGCACGACCGCCGGGGGTTCAAGCTCGAGAGTGGAGCGGCGAGCCTGCCTGTCTTTGCCTGCCTGGTTCGCCTGCCTGGCGTTGCCTGCCTGGTTCGCCTGCCTAGCTGGTCGCCTGCTCTTCCAGCCAACGCTGGCGGTCGGTGCGCAGGATCTCCAGCGTCTCGGCCACCCCAGCCCAGCCATCGATCTGGACGGACTTGTCCTCGAGGTTCTTGTAGGTGTGGAAGAACTGCTCGATCTCGCGCAGCTTGTGCGGCGAGACCTGGCGCAGGGCCTCGAGATGCGCGTACATGGGATCGGCCAGCGCCACGCACAGGACCTTGTAGTCGACACCCTTCTCGTCCGCCATCCTGAGCACCCCGACCGGACGCGCCCAGACATGGCAGCCCGGGAAGGTCTTCTCATCGATCAGGAGCATGGCATCGGTGTGGTCTTCATCATCGGCGCGCGTGCCCTCGATGAAGCCGTAGTCGAAGTTGTAGTACACCGCCGAGGAGAGCACGCGGTCGAGTCGGATGACCTTGGCCTGCTCGTCGTACTCGTACTTGTTGCGACTGCCGGCCGGGATCTCGACCACGACCTCGATGACGGCGGGAAAATCGTGCTGCGTCGGCATCCGCGCAGTCTAGGGCCCCGCCGCCAGATAGACTCAGCCGATGGACACGACCAAAGCCATCCGGACGCTTCGCGTCATCCGTGACTACGCTCCGGAGCCCCTGCGCGACGAGGACGTTCGCTCCATCGCCGATGCCGCGCGCAAGACGGGCTCTTCCAAGAACACGCAGCGCTGGGATTTCATCACCATCCGCGATCGCGATTCGCTGAGGCGACTCAGCGGAGTCACCATCCACGCCAAGCACCTCCCGTTCGCAGGCGCCGCCATCGCCATGATCGTGGACGCTCCGAACCCCGACCATGCCCGCTCCGTGCTCTGGGACCTGGGACGGGCGGCGCAGAACATCACGCTCATCGCGTGGGACATGGGCATCGGCTCCTGCCCCATCACGGTGAACGATTTCGATCTCGCGGCTGACGTGCTGGGCCTGCCACCAGACAAGCAGTGCCAGTACATCATCGCGCTGGGCTGGCCCGCCGACCCGAAGGAGCTGGTTCGACCAGCCCGAGCCGGTGGGCGCAAGGGCTATGACGAGCTCGTTCACGTCGAACGCTGGGGGCAGCACTAGTGGGGACGAAAGGGAGGGCAGGATGAGGACGAGGATCGGCGCATTGGTCGCCACGGCCGCAGCAGCCGCGAGCGCGGTCGCAGCCGCGACGTGGGCCAAACGCAAACGTGGCGACGAGAAGCCGCAGCCGAAGGTGGCAGCCGACCCGGTGGCGAAGGCGCCCGAACCAAGCCAGGCCGCGCGCAGCATCCCCGAACCGAGTGACTCCGGGGCGGAGGCAGGCCCCTCCGCAGATGCCGGCGATCTCACGGCCATCAAGGGCCTGGGCGCCAAGAGTGCGGAGCGGTTGACTGCGCTGGGTGTGACGTCGCTGGCGCAGATCGCAGCCTGGACCGACGACGATATCGACGTCCTGGCGCCGCAGATCAAGGTCGGCGCTGAACGCATCCGGCACGAAGACTGGGTGGGTCAGGCACGCGCAGCGACCCAGCGCTGACACAGTCCGACGCCGCCGGACACGAGGGTCGCGGCGGCGTTGGGGCAGGCGGTCGGGCCGGGCGGAGCCGGCCACGTGAAGTGAGTGGTTCTAGCGGTTCCGCGCCAGGAAGGCCATCACGTCCTCAAGACGGAAGCGGCGGTCCCCCCGCTTGCAGACACGATAGAAGGGCAACTCACCACGGTCGCCGAGGCGCTTGACCGTGTTGACATGCAGGTGGAGAAGCTCAGCGACCTCACTCGCGGTGAGCATCGGGCCGAGCTCGTTGACTGCCATGGACGCCATCTAACGTTCCTTACCTCGCGTTCAGTGGGCTGCTGGACGGGTGCTCGGCTGCTCGGTGCTCGGTGCTCGGTGCTCGGCGCCACTGGTCGGCCGAGCACACCTGGATCGATGAGGACACGTGTGATGTGGTCCATCGAGGTGTTGGGTCGCATGGTGGCGTCTGAACCGCTCCGCAACAACCCGTACTTGGGTCCGGCCCGGCGGTACCGGGGGCCTGTTGCGCGACCGCAACACCGTGCCGACGAGCGCGGCGGCGCAACGTCGTAGGCTGGACGCACCCGCTGACGGTGGCGCAACAGCCGCAGCGTCCGGCAAACCCCGACACACGGGGAGCAACACGATGATCCTGTCCACGTCCGACCGCATCGAGGGCCGCGAGATCGCCGAGACCATCGGCCTGGTTCGTGGCAACGCCGCCCGCGCCCGCGTCAACCCTGGCGTCGGCGCCTGATGATGTCCAGGTAGACCGCCACGATCACGATGCAGCCGGTGACGACCGTCTGCCACTCTTGCGGTACGTCCATCAGGCGCAGCCCATTGGTCAGCACGCTGATGATGAAGGCGCCGATGACGGTGCCGAAGATGGAGCCTTCCCCACCGGCGAGCGAGGTCCCGCCGATGACGGCCGCGGCGATGGCATCGAGCTCGTAGCCGAAGCCGACCGCCGGCTGAGCCGAGTTCAGTCGTGCCGCGATGACCACGCCGGCGATGCCCGCGAACATGCCCGAGATGACGTAGGCGGAGGCTTTGTACCGCATCGACCGCACACCGGACAGGCGGGTGGCCTCCTCGTTGCTGCCGATGGCGAAGATGTAGCGACCGATGATGGTCTTGCTCAGGATGAAGCCGGCGACGATGGCGACCGCGATGAAGACGAAGAAGAGGTTGGGCAGATCCGGGAGTCCGAAGCCTTCCAGGAATGAGCCCATGAACGCCTGGTTGAACTCGGGCTGATCGGGGAAGTAGATGGGGCGCAGCTCGGAGATCACGAGCGACAGACCGCGGGCGATGTTGAGCATGCCCAGCGTGGCGATGAACGGCGGCAATCCGAAGCGCGCCACGAGCGTGCCGTTGATGGCCCCCATCAAGGTGCCCGTCAGGACGCCGGCCACGATGCCGATGCCCCAGGGCAGTCCCAGGTTGGTGACGAACACGCCGGTCATGACCGCCGAGAGGGTCATGACCGTGCCGATGGACAGGTCGATACCGGCGGTGATGATGACGAAGGTCACGCCCATCGCCAGGATGCCGACCACAGACGTGGCCAGGAAGATGCCCTTGAAGTTGCTCCACTGCAGGAAATGCTCAGACGCGAGCGAGAAGAAGATGATCAGGATGACCAGCGCACCAAGCGCCAGGACCTTCTGGACGGCGTCGGACTTGAAGATGGATCCTGCTCGGGAAGCTGCACTCTGCATCTGTGTCCTCGTCAACTCGTCGCTTGGGCAACGGACTCGCGTTGGGTCGCGAGGGTCATGATCGTTTCCTGATCGGCCTCCGCTGCGGTCAACTCACCGGTCAGGCGGCCCTCGCACATCACGATGATGCGGTGGCTCATGCGCAGGATCTCCGGCAGCTCCGAGCTGATCATGAGGATCGACTTGCCCTCGGCGGCCAGCTCGTTGAGCAGGTGATAGATCTCCTGCTTGGCACCCACGTCGATGCCTCGCGTGGGCTCATCGAAGATGAGGACATCCATCGCGGCCGTGAGCCACTTGGCGATGACGACCTTCTGCTGGTTCCCGCCAGAGAGGTTGCGCGCCTTCTGCTTGATGCTGGGGGTCCGGATGTCCAGCTCCTCGACGCGCTGGTCTGCCGCTTCAGCGGTGCGGCGCGTGTCGATACGGCCGAAGGACTTGAGCAGGTTCTGGAAGGACGCCAGGGCCACGTTGTTCTCGACATCCAGGCCCAGCGCGAGGCCGTGCCGCTTGCGGTCCTCCGAGAGGTAGCAGACACCCAGCGAGACCGCCTGGGCCGGGTTGTGGATCTCGACCGGCTCACCCTTGACCAGGATCTCGCCGGCGTCCTTCTTGTCGGCACCGAAGATCAGCCGCGCCAGCTCCGTTCGACCCGCGCCTACGAGGCCGGACACACCCAGGATCTCACCCCGGCGCAGCTGGAAGGAGACGTCCTGGACGGCGCGACCACGTGAGAGGTTCCTGACCTCGAGCACGATCGGTTGCTCGGCGGCATCCTGCGGGACGTGGGGCGATTCCTCGTAGATGGTGCGGCCGACCATCATCGAGATGATCTCGTCGATCGAGACGGACGAAGTCTCGACCGTGTCGACGTGCTGGCCATCGCGCATCACGGTCACGCGATCGGAGATCTGGCGTAGCTCCTCCAGCCGGTGCGAGATGTGGACGATGCCCTTGCCCTGCTCGCGCAGCGAGCGGATGATACGGAAGAGTTCCTCGATCTCGGTGTCGGTCAGCGCTGCGGTCGGCTCGTCCATGATGAGGACGGACGCGTCCAGCGACAGCGCCTTGGCGATCTCCACCATCTGCTGTTGCGCGACCTTCAGGTCCATGACCTTGGCGGTAGGATCGAGCTTGAGACCGAGCTGCTCGATGAGCGCCGAGGTCTGGCGGACCTGCGCCTTGTCATCGACCATGAAGCTGAGGCGACCGCGGGGCTCACGGCCCATGTAGATGTTCTGGGCGACAGTGAGGTGCGGGGCCAGCACCAGCTCCTGGTGGATCATGCTGATTCCCAGGTCTCGCCCGGCGCGTGGGTTGGGCACCTCTACCTGCCGCCCCTGCACCTCGATCGTACCGGCATCGCGCTGATAGATGCCCGTGAGCACCTTCATCAGCGTCGATTTGCCCGCGCCGTTCTCACCGACCAGTGCGTGCACCTCTCCGGGACGCAGCTCGAACTGCGCGTCCTGCAGCGCCTGCACACCCGGGAAATGCTTGTCGATGCCCTGCATGCGGATGAGGAGGTCGGCCGGCATGGGTTCCCCGCTTGGAGTGGATAGTCGAACGGGACTGCCGCTATGACTGCGGCAGTCCCGCCGGTCCCTTAGCTCAGAAGCTCAGGCCTACTCGTAGAGGACGGCCTGAACGTCAGGGTCGTCGATATTGGAGGCATCGGCCCACAGGAAGCCGGTGTCGATGTTGGCGGGCACTTCCATGCCCTGCAGGGCCATGGCAGCGGCCTCGACACACTTGGCGCCGATGCCGATGGGGCTCTGCTGGACCGCGCCGGCCATGACGCCTTCGCGGATGGCGTTGATCTGGGCGATACCCGAGTCATAGCCGATGACCACGAGGTTGTCGGCCACGCCGAGCTCGTTCACGGCATTGACGACGCCGATGGCGGAGCCTTCGTTGGCGCCGAAGAAGCCGATCATGTCGGGGTTGGCCGTCAGCATGGCCTTGGCCAGGTCAGTCGACTTGAGCTGGTCGCCGCCGCCGTACTGGGGGCCGATGATCTCGATGTTGGGGGCATTGGCCGTCATCCAGTCGACGAAGCCGGTGCCCCGGTCGATACCTGTGCGGCTGGTCTGGTCGTGGACGATGACGCCGACCTTGCCGGTGTCGCCGGCCAGCTCGACCATCTTCTCCGCGGCCAGCGCGGCCGCAGCGACGTTGTCGGTCGCAGCCGTGGTGATGGGGATGTCGCTGTCAACGCCGGAGTCGAAGGCGATGACCGGGATGCCGTCAGCCTGCATCTGCTCCAGCAGCGGGTTGGCAGCGATGCTGTCGAGCGCAGCGAAGCAGACCGCGTCGGGGTTCTTGTCGTACTCGGCCTGCAGCATCTCGATCTGGATCGCCACATCGGACTCGCTGGCGGGGCCGATGAAGTTGACGTCCATGTTCAGCTCAGCCGCCTTCTCCTCGGCGCCAAGCTTCACCGCCTGCCAGAACTGGTGCTGGAAACCCTTGGAAACGATCGGAACGTATGGCTTGGCGTCGTCGGCGAACGGCACGGGTGCGTCCTGAGCAACAGCCGGGACCGCCATCACCGCCGCGAGGGCGACCGACGCGGTCAGCGCGAGTGCACGTGTCTTCATGGTCCTCCTTTGACCTTGTCCTCCCAGCCCTGTCGCACGGCATCGAATCGTGTCGAGCGCATAGGTATGCGGGCTGCTCACACCACTATAGGCGCCTGTGACCGCGGCGCTTCGGACCTCCGGCACGTCCTGAGGGTCCGGATGGACCCCCGGCTTCAGCCGACCCGGGTCTTCAGCCGACCGGGGCTTCAGCCGACGGGCAACCACAGAAGACTGACCTCGTCGACCGCGATGTCACCCTTCTCGAGGCTGATCTCGAGCGGCTCGATAGCCGCGGCCTTCTCGCTCCACTCGGCATCGATGTCAGCGATGGCTTCGCGCAGGTCGTCCTCGAGGTCCTCGACCGCGAGGTTCTTCTCGGCGATGCGGTTCTCGATCGTTCGGATGCGTTGGGCAGATGACGAGCTCCGCGTGGCCGCGCGGCCCGCCGAGCGCGCGATGGTGGTGGTGCTGGTGCGACCGCCGAGGATGCTGCCGAGCACAGAGCTGCCGATGGAGATGAGGTCCTGGTTGCGTCGGTTGCTGACGTCCGCCCGCAGCTCATCGATCCGGTCCGCGTACTTGGCGATGGCCTCATTCAGCTTGTCCATCCCCGACGTCATGCGGTCGCGCAGCTGGGCGACCTCAGCATCCTTGCCGTCGTCGGCGGCGGCGCTGCAGCGTGTGGCGAAGGCCTCCGGCGTCTCACCGAGGCGAGAGTAGAGCTTGAGCTCACGATTGGCCTGCAGCGACATCGTCCGCTCTCGATAGAGGTAGTCCCTGAGGTCCGCGGTGACGGAACGGAACCACGTCTTGTTCCCGATGGCTGCCTCGGTCAGCAGGTAGACCGCGCCCTCGGGAGCGTCGCGACGCAGGTCGCGCGTGTCGTAGTCGACCGCGATGGCGTCGGACCAATCGACGTCGCGCCGGGCGACCGGCAGGACCGCCTCCCATTCGACGGTCTCGCGCAGATCGGCCTTGGTGTCATCGAAGAGCATCTGCACACGCGTGATGAGCGCCGGGCTCAGACGCGTGCCGCGCGGGACGGCACCGACCTCGGCCGCCCATGGAGTCGCCGAGTCGAGGTAGTAGACCTCGACTCCGGCAGAGACCTCGGGCGCGACAAGCGTCTCGTCCTCTGCCAGCGCCGCTACCGGGGTCGCGGCCTCCGCCTGGGCAGGCGCGCCGGGCCCAGTGATGCCGAGTACTTGATCGCCCGCGAGACGCTTGATCTGATCCCGTGTCAGTGGCCCCGCCAGGTAGGACATGGCCCAGCGTGTCGAGAAGCGCCTGGCGGCATCGACGCGGGTGCTGTGGAACAGGAACTGCCGCTTGTCGAGCGCGGAGATGGTGGCGTCGATGGCGGAACGATCGACATCGCCCGTCGCTGATGTCATGCCGTCGAGCAGGCGCGCCTTGTCGCGCTCGGTCTGGAGCCGGCCGATCATCCAGGTGCCGGCGTTGCTGATGGCCTTGTAGTCGACATCGACCGGGTTCTGGGTCGAGAGCACCATGCCGACGCCGTGGGCCCGGGCCTGCTTGAGGATCGTCAGGATGGGCTTCTTGGCCGGTGGCGCGGCGCTGGGTGGCACGTAGCCGAACACTTCGTCCATGTAGATGAGAGCACGGAGCTCGCCGGTGCCCGACTGACGGCGGGTCCACGTCACCATCTTCGAGAGGATGAGCGTGACCGCGAACATGCGCTCCGCGTCGGACAGGTGGGAGACGGTGACGATGGCAGCCTGCGCGCGGCCGCCGGGCATGAGCATGGCGTCGATGTCAAGGGGCTGACCCTGGTTCCAGGCGGCGAAGGATGGCGACGCCAGCAGCCCGTTGAGCTTGAGCGCCAGGGCAGCACGTTCTCGTGGCGGATAGAAGGTGTCCAGGTCGAGCACGCCCAGCTTGCGCATCGGCGGATCCTGTATCTGTGCCAGCAGCACAGCCAGGTCGAGGTCCTGCCCGGCCGTCCAGCTGCGCTCGACCAGGTTGGAGATGAGGATGTGCTCCGGGCTCGCCAGTGGGTCGGCATCGATGCCGATGAGCCCCAGGAGGCCAGAGGTGAACCCCTCCACCTCGTCTCGCAGTACCTCGAGGTCGTCAGCGCTTGCCGGCGCTCGCAGCGAGCCGATGAGGTTCAGCGACACCCCGGCGCCCGAGCCCGGGGTGTAGATGGTGAAGCCTGCGGCCTGGCGCAACCGGGCGATGCGCTCAGGCGCGATACCGGTGCGCTCGAGTCCCTCGCGCCAGGCCTGCGCCGTCCTGGCGGCCAGCTCATCGGGCGTGATGCCCTCCCGCGTGGCAGCGGCCTCCTCGATCCAGGGACGGAAGTCGCTCGGCCGCAGCTCCGGGAACGTGAGCAGCAGGTTGCCCATGTCGCCCTTGGGGTCGATGACCAGGCAGGGGATGCCCCGCAGCAGCGCATCCTCGAGCAGGTCGATGCCGAGCCCGGTCTTGCCGGAGCCGGTCATGCCCACGATCACGCCATGCGTGGTGAGATCAGCGGGGTCGAGGGCGAGCGGCGCCTTGTCGTCACTCCAGTGGCCGATGAAGAGGCCCGGCGGGTCCGTGGTCATGAGCAGACGGTGCTGGTCATGCCTCGGCTTCGACCACGGACGCCACATCGACGGGAGCGGGCGCAGCCTCGGAGGCACGCTCGACCGGGATCACCACCGGGGCCCTGGCCTCCCCTGCCGGCGTCGCTCCCGTGGAAGCGATGGCGCCGATGGAGACGCGGAAGCCGGCACGCCGATGCGAGAGCGGCAGCAGGGTCCCCTGCCCCATGGGCGCATCGTCGGGGAACCAGCGCAGCCATTCCTCGTAGAAGGTGTCGAACTCTGACGGCTCGCGCAGCGCCCAATTGGCCCACACGATCTCCTCCAGCGAGCTGCCCACCTCCTCCAGCCGGGCCTTGAGGTTCTGCAGGCACTGCCGTGTCTGCTTCCTGATCTCGACGCTCTCAAGGCGGTTCGACTCGGGGTCGACAGGCCCGACGCCGGAGACGTACGCCATGCCGCCTGCCACCACGGCACGGCCACGACCGAGGCCGTTGGGCACGACCGGCGAGACAGCGCTACCACCACCGAAGCTCCAGCGAGACTTGCCCGGATGGACGGGCTGGGCAGGATCCTGCGGCGGGATGCCGTATTCGCCTGGCGGCAGCTTGATGCCGCGCACCTGGAACGTGGGCATGAAGGTGGGCCGGATGCCCGTCGGTCGCAGGTGGCCCTGGATCTTGCCGTTGGCCACCCCGGTCTGCTCGAAGCGGAAGATCTCCTGCGTCAGGATGTCGTCGTCCTCGACGCCGTAGACCTCGGTGATGCTGACGATCTTGCGCGAGCCGTCACGCAGTCTGGCGGTGTGGACGATGACATCCACCGCAGACGCGATCTGCTCGCGGATGGCGCGCAGCGGCAGCTCATAGCCGGTCATCAGGATCATCGTCTCAAGGCGACGCAGCATGTCGCGCGGCGTGTTGGCATGGCCGGTGGAGAGCGAGCCGTCGTGGCCGGTGGTCATGGCCTGGATCATGTCCAGGGCTTCACCGGCGCGGCACTCACCGACGACGATGCGGTCGGGGCGCATGTGGAGCGCGTTGCGCAGCAGGTCGCGGATGGTGATCTCGCCCGTGCCCTCGAGGTTGGACGGCCGCGCTTCCAGCGTGATGACATGCGTCTGGCTCAGCTGCAGCTCGGCAGCATCCTCGATGGTCACGATGCGCTCGGTGTCGGGGATGAACGAGGAAAGCACGTTCAGCGTCGTGGTCTTGCCCGAGCCGGTCCCGCCTGAGAGGAAGACGTTGAGCTGCGCTTCCACGCAGGCCTTGAGGAACTCGAACATCTCCGGCGTGGCCGTGCCGAACTTGACGAGGTCCTCGACCGTGAACTTGGTGGCGAACTTGCGCACGGTGATGACGGGGCCGACAAGGCTGAGCGGCTTGATGATGGCGTTGACGCGCGAGCCGTCGGGCAGACGCGCGTCCACGCGAGGGCTGGACTCGTCGATGTGACGCCCCAGCGGCGTGATGATGCGGTCGATGACGTTGAGCACGTGCTCGTCGTTGCGGAAGGTGATGGGCACCTTCTCGATGCGGCCGCCGCGCTCGATGTAGACGCGGTTGGGCCCGTTGACCATGACCTCGGTGATGGTCGGGTCGGCGAGCAGAGGTTCGATGGGGCCGAACCCGGCGACCTCGTCGATGACGCCTTCGACCAGCCGGCGACGCTCGTCACGGGTCAGGCTGAGCTCGTTGACATCGATGTAGTCGGCGATGACGTCGTCGATCTCGCGCGCCAGGCTTGCGCGCACGCCGCTGGGGTTAGACAGGTCGATACGCGACGACAGGGCATCCGCGACGGCCTCGCCGACGGCGCTACGGATGAGCCGGAAGTTCTCCTCGCGGGCGGAGAGTCGCGCCGGCGGAGCTGCGCCACGGTCAGCGGGCGTGGGGACATCGCCGGCGGCGGGCGGTGGGGAGCTGGGCACGGGAGCGCGCGGCGTCTCAGCGCCAGGCGCGGGTGCGGCAATCCCCCGTTTGGCCGCCTCTACTCGTTCCAGCAGCGACATGGATCGAACCCCTCTCGTCCCGCACGACCGGGACAACAGGCAGGCAGCATACCCTGTACCCGCTACTCCAGACCCTGGCCAGACCACCCCGGACCTCACTGTTCCGCCCAGGGTGTTGTCGAGACGCAACGCAACCGTGGTGCCTCGAGGCCCACGCGATCACACGACGCAGGGAGGGGCTAGGACGCTCCGGCCCGGCGTGGCTCGAGGATGACGACGGCGGTCTGGGTGGATCGGAGCCTCGAGTAGGCATCGATATCGTCGTCGCCGTACGTCCGCCACTTGGCCCAGAGCCGCTCGCGTTCCGGGCCTTCCGCGGCCCGTCCATGCACCTGGCGAACGCCGTCCCGCAGCTCCACGGTCGTGTCCGGGTGTGCCTGCAGGTTGAGCCACCACGCCGGCTCACCCTCGCCCCAGCCGTTCATTGCCAGCGTGACGACGTCGTCACCGTCCTCGTAGTAGCCCAGGATGGCGACGCGCTGCGTGCCGGTCTTGCGGCCGATGGTGGTGAGACGCATCGTGCCCCACTTGCCGGGCTTCGGCGCCCAGAGGCCGCGCCGGCCTCCGGTGAGGCGATAGTAGGCTCGGTGCACGGACCACGCGGCTCTCACGAACCACCGTGGCGGCATCCTCGGCGGCTTGGCGGGCGTCTCGACGTCCGGGCTGGGATCGCTGGTGGAGTTCTCAGGCATGGCTCCCCCTTTCGGGAACAACCTGAATGTCGCCGACAAGCCTGTCAAGGACGCTGGGCAACACCGCCCTGGCTCGAAGGCTGACCATGCTGGCGGCTGACGGGCAAGCACGCCGTCCGTTCCCACGCGGGATGGCATCACCACATCGTGAGGCGGAGACAGCGGGGCACGGCCCTAGGGGACCTGCTCTCGACACCCACGCCGCGGCCCCGTATCGTCGGTATGGGTGGGCTGGATCGCTCTGGTACCAGGTCGGTGCCTGCGTCCGACACCGACGAGGTAGGCAACCTGCGTGATCGATGCTGATCGGCTGGCCTTCATCGAGGGTCGTCGCACCGCCACGCTCGCAACGCTCTCGGCGACCGGCCAGCCACGTCTCGTCCCGGTCTGTTTCGTGCTCGCGGATCCGCTCCCGGGGGACACGCGCGCAGTCCTCTACTCGCCCCTCGACGAGAAACCCAAGCGCAGCGCCGACGTGCGCGCTCTGGCTCGGGTCCGGGACATCGGTGATAGATCGAGGGTGACGATGCTCTTCGAGCGCTGGGACGAGGACTGGTCGCTCCTGGCCTGGGCGCGTGCCCGGGGCATGGCCACGATCGTCGAGCCTCACGACGATGCCGTGGCGCACCATCGAGTGGTACAGGCGTTGCGGGCCAAGTACCCGCAATACCGTGAGCATCGCATCGATGCCTTGCCACTGATCCGTGTCGTCATCGACGAGGTCGTCGCATGGAGTGCCCAGCCAGGTCCGCTCCAGCGCTAGGCCCGACTGCCGCCGGACTCGCGACTCGCGGGCTGGGCGGATGCTATCGGCGCATCGTGACGTCGTGAGCGGCTCTGGCCACGTCAGGCAACGACGGCAATAGCCTCGATGGAGAATTGGAGACCGCGAGGGAGCGCGACGACCGGCGCCGATCGAGCCGGCGGATCCTCGGGGAAGAATTCGGCATAGAGTCGGCCCGCACTCGCGAAGTCATCGACGCTCGTCAAGAACATCGTCGTCTTCACGACGTGACCGAGGCCGCCGCCGGCTGCCTCGAGGATCGTTCGTAGGTTCGTGAACGCCTGGCGCGCCTCGGCCTCGAAGCCACCCTCGACAGGCTCACCGGTCTCGGGGTCGATGCCAACCTGGCCCGACACGAACAACAGATCACCGGCTCGGACGACCTGGGAATAGCCTCCGAGTGGCGCGGGCATCGACGCGTGTCGCACGACGTGGTGCTCCACTGGATCCTCCTTTCACCTGTTCGCGAACAGCTCGTGCATGGTAGGCCGCGATGCCGTGTACGAACGGGACTCCCTCAGCGAGCGGGATCTCGGCAGGACGCCGCGGACCTGCAGGCGTCAACCACGATGTCCACATCGTGTGCCGGTATGAGGATGCGCCGTGAGCCGTTCATGCAGCACCCATCGCCGAGTGCCCTATAGGTGGTCGGACCGTGCTAGCGGTGTGGGTCTGCCCGCAGCCCGACGATGAACGCCCACGCGGCATACAGCATCAGGCCTCCAACGGCGACCAGCAGGATCTCGTGCTCGCCCACTTGGGACCTCCCGTAACCTCGTGGCACATGGCGCGCCCGGGAGGAGCGACCCTCCGTGCCTCCGACGCGAAGTCAGGTTGCCCCGATACGATGATCGCGGGCGCGTCGCTACATCCTGCCCTCACCGCCGCTGTCGTCAATGGGTCGCGGCATCGTGCCGGTGCCCGGGCGCAACCCGGGGCAAGGCCGTAGCGCCAGCCAGGCTCGACAACGGCGATCCTCATGTGGCGTTAGCCGATGGCAGAGCATCATGCGGCTGACCCGACCCACGTCTGCCATCACCTGCTCATGTGTATGCCCGTGGCAATGAGCGTGAAGTGAGGAGTTGGCGTCCCCGGCAGGATTCGAACCTGCGACCGGCCGCTTAGAAGGCGGCTGCTCTGTCCACTGAGCTACGGGGACGCGTGGAGTTCCAGTCTACGCACGGATCGTGGCATTCGACCAGCAGCATGGGTGGCCAGCGACTAGCACGTCGCTCACCCAGCGGCCACCTCAGAGTCGTCCAGAGATCGGCTTGGCTCAGTAATCCGGCCGTGCTCGCGTGTCTAGTAGATGTGGAAGTCAGACAGCGCCCCTTGACGGAAGCCCGCACGATGCCCGTAGGGAGGCGCATGGCAGAGACCGAGTCCGAGCGCGAGGCCGCGTTCCGACTACTGGCGGACCAGCGGTTGGACGCGAGCTACCGCTTGGCGACCGCCATCCTCGGCAACGAGAGCCAGTCACAGGACGCCGTCCACGACGCGGTCGTCGTCGCCTGGCAACGCTGGTCGTCCCTGCACGACCGTGACAAGTTCGATGCCTGGTTCGGTCGCATCGTCGTCAACACCTGCCGCAATCGTCTCCGCGATGCCAGGGTCCGCCAAGCGGCAGATCTCTCCACCCAGGGCTCCCTGAGTACGCCCGATCACGCGATCGAAGTGCAACGGCGTCTCGTCCTGGCGCAAGCGTTCGAGCGGCTCAAACCCGACGACGTTGTCGTCCTGGCCCTGCGCCACTTCCTCGATCTGCAACTCGAGGACATCGCGTCACTGCTCGATGTCCCCCTCCCGACGGTCAACAGTCGCCTGCGTGCCGCGAGGTCCCGCCTGCGCGGCCTCATCGAAGAGCCGTCATCCGACCGGGTGCTCCCATGAACGACCACGAACTCGACCTTGCCCTCGCCGACTTCGGCGCGACCCGCGCCCAGGAGACGGCCCCACCCGTCCTGCGTGCGCGCATCGGCGCGGTATCGCTCCCGGCAAACAGCAGGCGCGATTGGCTGCCGCGGTTCCCCAAGTGGGGACACCGGGCCATGTTCAGCGCGACCAAGCTCGTCGTCGCCGGGGTCATCGTGGCGCTGTTCGGCGGCTTCCTGCTCGCAGGCATCCTCACCACGCCACGAGGGGACGAGGTAGTCCCGGCGGCGGTCAGCGCCTCACCATCACCCAAAATCGAGCAGACGACCCCATCGCCAGCACCCATGACGACGGACGAGATGCTGTCGGGCTTCACGTCCGAGCAGGTCGAGCCGGGCGTCCTGCGGGTGGTCAGCGACAGCCAACGCGACCTGCTATCCGAGAACAACAGGGGCGTCGTGGCCGGGCAGGACGGCAGCATCTGGCTCCTGCGCAAGAACCGGTTCTTCCGGCTCGGCGACGCCCAGGGTCACCAGTGGCACGACGACGACCGGGAGGAACGGTCCCAGTACGATAACGAGTTGGCCGCGGTCGCTCCCGACGGCACGGTCTGGGCCGCCGCCTGGAGCGGGCAGGTTGAGGCGGCAGAGCGCCTCCTCGGCTCGTATGACGGCCGGGATTGGAGGGTCCACCGACCCTCCAAGGGCCTCGAGCTCTGGGGCCTCGCTGTCGCCGCCGATGGCACAGTCTGGACGCGCTGGTCCGCACGTGGCGACGACCACGGCTCGCTGTGGGCTCTGGGTCCCGATGGCTGGCGGATGCTGGAGACACCGTGGAACCAGTGGCGTATCACAGGCGATGGCGAACTGATCTCCTGGGAGTGGTCGCTCGACGAGGACTATGGCGTCGACGTCAAGCGATACATCGACGGCACGTGGCAGGACTGGCGCAGTGCACGGCTGGAGTCTGCTCCACCGGGGCTGGGCACCACCTTGGGAGGGTCCGAGGTAAGGGCTGGTCCCGATGGCACCGTGTGGGCGTTCCTCGCCGATCAGGTCAGGCGCGATGTCTATCTCATGCGTCTCGACGACACCGGGAAACGCGAGTGGGGGCCGACCGACAGCACCCCAGCCATGCCAATCGTGCCGATCGCGGTCGCTCCGGACCGCAGCCTCTGGGGCGTACCCCGGGGAAGCACATGTGATGGCGTGAGCCGCTTCGATGGCGAGACATGGGACCGCTACCTGCGGGACCTCTGCATCCACCAGATGGACATCGCCGACGACGGCAGCGTCTGGCTACTGGCCGGGACCGCGTGGGACATCGTCAAGACGACCAAGGACGGCACGAAGTACGGCAGCCCGGCTCCGACGGACCTCTACGTCATCACACCTGAAGCGATCGCCGCTGGCGAGTCGCCATAGCCGAAAAGGGGGTCACCATGCGCAAGCTCTGGATGTCGACCATCACCGTGGCGCTGCTGGCCGTCTCCGCCGTCGCGGTGGCAGCACAGGATGACCCAGCGTCCCGACCGCCCATACCATCGCCGGGCTGTGGTGCGTCTGACGTCGAAGCCGGCCGACACACCGACCGCATCACCGTCAACGGCGACGAGCGACACTGGATGATGCACGTGCCCGAAGCGCACGACGGACTGGAACCCCTCCCGCTCTGGCTCCACCTTCACGGCAGCAGCCGTTCGGGCTACGAGGTGTCGTCGCTAACGTCGCAGGCCGATGACCATGGCGTCGTCATCGCCTGGCCAGACGCTTCGGCGGGCAACGACCGCTGGATGTGGTGGGTCGAGGATGTCGAGCTCGACACGTCGCTCGCGAACCCGGACATCGCCTTCATCGACGCCCTCATCGAGCGGCTCGGCGAAGAGCTCTGCCTCGACCTCGCTCGCGTCTATGCCTCGGGCTACTCCGCCGGTGCTGCGGGTGTCTCCATCCTGGGCTGCGCCCTGGCTGATCGACTGGCTGCGGTGGCGCCGGTGGCCAGGGTCTGGAACCTCGCAGAGGCCTGTGATGCTGCGCGACCGGTGCCGCACCTCGCCGTGCTCGGCACAAGCGACGGAACCTGTCTGTGGGAGGGCGGCCTCGGCTGGGCCACCAGGGCCGGCCTACCCATGGTGCAGCTCTACGACCAGGCCCCCATGCCTGAGCGAATGGCCGGCATCGCGGTGCGCAACGGCTGTGATCCGGAGCCAACCATCGAGGCGATCGACGAGGGCCGGGAGCGCTGGAGCTGGGCCTGTCCGGCCGGGGCTGATGTCGAGCTCATCGTGCACGGCGGTGGGCACGCCTGGATGACAAGCCCTTGGGGTCCTCCGGGAACGACGGAGTTGGCCTGGGAGTTCTTCGAGCAGCACGCGATGCCCGAGTAGATCGTGCCGGCTTGCCTGCCTGCGTTGCCGAAACGGCTCATGAACTGAGCGACTGACAACCGCCTCGCCTCTACGGCCACGACGAGGGACAGCACGCCGCTCACGCCCTAACTGCTGGAAGGCGGCTGGCTCTGTCCACTGAGCTACGGGAACGGCGCGGAGTCGTGCGCGATCCTTCCCTATGTCGACCCTGAATGTAGAGTCGGTGATGATCCTTGCTCGTCCTTCCCGAACCGGCCCAACCCGCGTGTCCATCTTCTGGGACGTCCTGAAGTCGTTGGGTTGGAGCGTGACGATGTGGCCGTCCCGGACGACGGTCAGGCCGTGAATGTCGACCCCACCTCGGGGCGCCGCGGCTCCGAAGGACCGACGCGGCAGGCAGCTCCACGCTCGAACGCCGTGACAGAACCATCGGGCCCCCTGGTCGGACGACACGATAATCTCTCCGAAGATGACCGAAGCTGCGCGCCGCGCGCCGTTCGCGACGATGCCTGTGCTGGCGGTCGGAGCTGCCGTCACGATCGGCCTCCTGCTGCTGGCCCAGTGGCATGGCTTCCATCGGGACGAGCTCTACTTCATCGTCGCCGGCCGCCATCCGGCCTTCGGCTACCCTGACCAGCCGCCGCTGACGCCGCTGCTTTCGGCGGCCGCGACGGCCCTGCTCGGCGCCGAACCGGTCGCCGTCCGGTTCCTGCCGGCCCTCGCAGCCGGGTCCTGCGTCGTACTCGTGGCGGCGATGGCCCGGGACATGGGCGGCGGTAGTCGGGCCCAGGTGCTGGCAGCCGTCACGATCGGCCTGTCGGGGCTTCTGGCGGCCGGTCATCTCGGTTCGACGGCCACCTACGAGCTGTTCTTCTGGACGCTGCTGATGTGGCTCGTCGTGCGGCTGCTCGGTGGAGCCGATGCGCGACTCTGGCTCGCGGTCGGAGTCCTCGCCGGACTGGCCCTGCAGAACAAGCAGACGGCGCTGATCCTGGGAGTCGGGCTCGTCGGTGGGCTGCTGCTGGCGCGTCGCGGGGATATCTTCCGCTCTCCCTGGCTGTGGCTGGGAGGACTCATCGCCGCGGTCGTGTGGGCGCCCAATCTGGCGTGGCAGGTGCTCAACGACTTCCCACAGCTGAGAATGGCCGAGGCCATCGCCAGCGAGGCCAGCGAGAACCGGCTGATGCTGCTGCCAGAACTGCTGCTCCTGGCCGGGCCCCTTCTCTTCGTCGTTCCGCTGGCAGGCATCTGGCGGCTGGCTCGCGCACCGGACGCCAAGCCCTGGCGTGCGATCCCCTTCGGGTTCGCCATCGTCATCGCGCTCGTCCTCCTCAGTGGCGGGAAGAGCTACTACGCCACGGGGATGTTCGGGCCGCTCATGGCCGCGGGTGCGATCGCAGTGGCCGCATGGATCGAGCGCGGTCAGGGACGAGTCCGCGGCGCGACCGTGACGGTCGCCGCGGTGCTCTCGGGGCTATTGATGGCGGTGATCACGCTGCCGGTGCTGCCACCGCCGACCCTCGCCCAGACAGCCATCGCCGAGCTGTACCCCGAGACTGCCGAGCAGGTAGGCTGGCCGGAGTTGGTGCGGACCGTCCGCAGTGCCGTCGATACGCTCTCAGCCGACGAGCGGGAGCGCACGATCGTGTTCACGGCAAACTACGGCGAAGCTGGCGCCGTCGAGGTGCTGGGGGATGACCTGCCACCGGCGTATTCGGGCCACAACGGGTTCGGTGACTGGGGTCCGCCACCCGAAGACGCCACCACCACCATCCTCGTGGGCCACTGGGACCCAGGCGCCGTGCGCTGGGCCTTCGGCCCGTGCGAGCTCGCCGGCCGAGTGGACAACGGCATCGGCCTCGACAACGAGGAGCAAGGTGCCGGCGCCTGGATCTGTCGCGATCGGCCCGACACGTGGGCCCGGACGTGGCCGAAGCTGAGGCACTTCGACTAGCACTCCTCGCGCGGCAGCACGCCACTCACGCTCGGACTGCCGGATGGCAGCTGCTCTGCACTCTGGGGCCCCCGACGAGGCCTGCGGACCTCAGTCGAGGTTGTCGTTGTTGGGTGCGTCGATCCAGTCGAGGACCGCCGGGCGGTCCAGCCGGTAGGCGAAGTCCACGCCGCGGCAGTTGGCGTTCATGCCGAACGAGGTCACCGCGACGATCTGGTTGGACGTCTTCGGGTAGAAGATGGGGCCACCCGAGTCACCGCTGCAGGTACCGCCCTTGCCCTTGCCGTTGCCGTTGCCCTGGGTCTGCAGGTTGAAGCCGGCGTTGTTGGCGCTCCTGAGATTGACCAGCTGACCATCGGCCATGAGGCGCTCGCGGAACGAGACGACGCGGACGGGACTTGCGTACGAGAGGCCGTAGCCACTTGCGCGGAAGAAGACGTCCTTGCCCCCGCGTGCTCCCTTGAAGGCCTTGTTGAGGACATCGCCGTCAGGCAGCACCCCGAACAAGCCCGGGTCGTAGCCCTGGTCGAGGATCACGACGCCGACGTCATGCGTATCGGGAAAGCCGGCGAAGTCGTCGAAGCCATAGTCGTACATCTCGTGCGCCGTTCGGCACGCGTCGATGCGGCACTCCCAGGGGTAGCCGCTGACGGGATCGAGGTCGCTGTCCGGGTCGTACTGGCTGCCGCCCGCCTGATCGAACCAGACGCGCGCCGATGTCATGACCCCACCCTTCTCGTCATCGGTGCAGTGACCGGCGGTGACGAACGTGGTGCGATCGATGAGCGAGCCGGAGCAGCGGTGGCTGAAGTCAGGTCGCCCGTCCTTCTCTTCGTCGATCGTGCCGTCGGGCGCGTAGAAGACGATGAGGCCCACGAATGGGTGCACGGAGTCCTGCCGGGCGTTCTTGGTGATCGCCATGGCCGGCAGGGCGGCCAGTAGGGCCAGGGCGAAGGCGAGGACCAGCGCGATGCCGAGACGTGCTCTCATGTGACGATACCCCTCCACATATCAGGGGCACGGTTGCCCCCCATTCCGGCGCGCAGCGCCAACGTCGCTCCGCACGGTCAGCGGACAGTACTCCCCGTGCGACGCACGCGCACGTCGACCTCGACAGAGCCTGTGCTCGCGCCTCGTCTGCTGCCTGCCGACCGTGCCCGCCTGCGGCACAGGGAGCTTCGATCAGCCGTCGCTGTCGAGGTACGCGAGCACCGCCAGGACGCGACGGTGTCCGTCGGCGGCAACAGGCAGTTCCAGCTTGCTGAAGATGTTGCTGATGTGCTTCTCGGCTGCACCCTCGGTGATGGTGAGGTGGTCGGCGATGCCGGCATTGGTGCGACCCGAGGCCATGGCCGCCAGCACCTCGCGCTCGCGTGGCGTCAGTGCGCCGAGGCGGTCGTCGCGACGCCGCTGCACCATCAGCTGGGCGACCACCTCGGGGTCCAGTGCGGTCCCACCGGCTGCCACGCGCCGCAGCGCATCGGTGAAGTCGCGCACGTCCGCGACGCGGTCCTTGAGCAGATAGCCCACACCGCCGGCGCCATCGGCAAGCAGCTCCGAGGCGTACTGGGCCTCGACGTACTGGCTCAGCACCAGCATCGGGGAGCCCGGCACGAGGCGACGGGCCTCGATCGCCGCGCGCAGCCCTTCGTCGCGCTGCGTCGGCGGCATGCGCACATCGACGACAGAGACATCCGGCCGGTGCTCGACCACCGCGGCCACCAGCGAGGGCCCATCGCCCACCGCCGCCACGACGGTCCCGACCCCATCCTCGATCAGGCGTACGAGCCCCTCGCGCAGCAGCACCGAATCCTCGGCGATGGCGATGCGCAGCTGTGCCTGTTCCACGCCCCGATGATGCCCGACCGGACAGCCCCCCGCGAGCCGGCTCAGCGTCGGGTGGCAAGCTGACGGCCCGTCCGACCCCTCAGCGGTCGCGGTCGCCGATGGTGGGGCTAGCCCCACCTGCAGGACACCAGCCCACCCACGCCATAGACGCCCGCTGCCCGGATTGGGCCGCGACCCCGTCCCTCGTAGCGTCGTACTTGCCCGAACACACGGCCCGGCTCGATCCCGCCGAGGCACTCAACCCCACACCGGACAAGAGGGAAACGATGAAGCTGCTACGCGACCTGGAGCGCCGGAGGCTCCGCACCACGCTCACCATCCTCGGCATCACCATCGGCATCTGGGCCCTGGTGGTCTTCGGCTCGATGGCCAACAAGATCAACGCCATCGTCGACGGTGGCAGCGACTTCTACTCGGACAAGGTGACCGTGGCCGCGCGCGGGTCCGGCATGGGCTTCGGCCAGCCGCTCGACATCGGCACGGTCGAGGTCGTCGAGGCCATCGACGGCGTGGCCGTGGCCGTGCCGTCGATCGGCATGCCGCTGGAGGACGAGATGTCCGGCGGCGGTCTGGGCATGGAGTACATCTCCGGTGAGGTCGCAGGCGCCGATCAGGGCCTCGAGACATACGAGCTCAACATCGCCACCGGCCGCGAGCTGACCGCTGCGGATGAGGGTGCCTACGTGACCGTGCTCGGCTCCGACATCGCGCGCCGCTACGAGGCCACGGTCGGCAGCACGGTCGAGCTCCGCGGACAGGAGTTCGAGGTCGTGGGCATCCTCGAACCCACGCTGACCATGCCTGACAGCTCAGCCATGACTCCGCTCGCGGCCAGCCAGGAGCTGTTCGTGGACATGATCCCAACGATGTTCGCGGACGAGCTCGACCCCGCCCAGGTCGTCAGCGGCCTGACCGTCTATCCCGAACCCGGCTTGGACCCCGAGGCGCTCGCGGACACGCTGCGGGCGGCCGATCCCAGCTGGGAGGTCATGTCCGGCGCCGACTTCGACGAACAGATCGGCTCGGCCACGGCCATCTTCAACGCCATCCTTGTGGGCATCGCCCTCATCAGCCTCGCCGTCGGCGGTCTGTCGGTCATCAACACCATGGCCATGTCCGTCGCCGAGCGCACCCGCGAGATCGGCATCAAGCGCGCCATCGGCGGCAGCCGAACCCGCATCGTCGGTGAACTGGTCGCCGAGTCCGCCCTCATCGGCTTCCTCGGCGGCGCCATCGGCCTGCTTCTCGGCGCCGGCGTGGCCTGGCTGGGCAACGAGCTCGGTCGAGACTCCGGCTTCCTGCTCTTCATGCTCACGCCCGCGACCGCCGTCACCGCGGTGCTCTTCTCGACGGTTCTCGGTGCGGTCGCCGGCCTGGTTCCCGCGCTGCACGCGGCGCGCCTGGACCCGGTCACCGCCCTTCGCTACGAATGACCGACCACCGCTTCCCGTACTACCCCAGCACACGCTCCGACAGCTACCGAAAGGACAGCGACATGATCACCAACGCCCTCGTCGAAGGACGCGACCTGCGCAAGACCTATCAGCTCGGCAAGCGAGCCGCTGTGCCCGCCCTGCGTGGGGTGGACATCAGCATCGCGCAGGGCGAGATGGTGGCCATCATGGGCCCGTCCGGCTCCGGCAAGTCCACGCTGATGCACATCCTGGGCCTGCTGCACGCGCCTGAGAAGGACGGTGGCCCTCGACCCGAGCTGTGGTTCGAGGGACGTGACATGACCCGCCTTGGCGAGTCCGAGCGCACCAGGATCCGCGCCGAGCGTATGGGCTTCGTGTTCCAGTCCTTCAACCTGGTGCCCACGCTGACCGCGCTTGAGAACATCATGCTCGCGTGTGACTACGCGGGCGTGAAAGGCACCAACGCTCAGGCTGCGGCCGAGCACGTACTCCGCCTCGTGGGCTTGGCCGATCGGGCCGGACACCGACCGGCGGAGCTATCTGGCGGCGAGCAGCAGCGCATCGCCACCGCTCGGGCGCTCGTCAACCAGCCGTCGCTCGTGCTGGCCGACGAGCCCACCGGCAACCTCGACTCCACCCGCGCCGGGGAGATCCTCGGTCTCATGCGCTGGTTCAACCGCGAGCACGGCCAGACGCTCCTGCTCGTGACCCACGATCCAGAGGTCGGCGACGCCTGCGATCGCGTCGTGCACATGCGCGACGGACTCGTCGCAGACCACGGGTCCGTGTCGATGGTGCCAGCGGCTGCGACCATGCCGCAGACCGCGATCCCCGTCGCTGCCTAGGGCCGCGATCCATGCATCAGCAGGTGGTAGGGTCGAAATGATGAACGACAGCGGGGGCAGGCCGGCAGCCGCTCCCAACCCGGCGCCGGCACTCTCGCTGCGCTCGTTCCTGCTCTCCCCGTTCGACCCTGCCACCTGGCGAGCCGCGCTGGCCATCCTCATCGGGCTCTTCCTGCTCGGCGTCGGCTTCAACGGCATCTTCATCATCTGGTCCATCGGCGGCGGCCTGCTGGTCATCCTCGTGGGCATCCCCATCATCGGCGTCGGTATCGAGCTGGCCCGCTACATCGCCAGGGCCGAGCGTTGGCGCATGGAGATCGTCGACGGACGGCCGATGACGGCCCATCCCTACCGTCCCCTCGACTTCTCACCACGGGCACCCTACGACGACTGGCTGAAGCAGTACGCCGAGGGACAGTTCCTGGACGTCAGCCGCTGGCGCGACGTCGTCTACGTCCTCATCGGCTTCCCGCTCGCGATCCTCGAGTTCGTGCTGATGGTCGCGATGTGGGCCATCGTTCTGGGGCTCTTCATAGCCACCGTCACCCTCCTCACCGGGTCGGTCGTGGAGGGCGAGGCCATCCCCAGCGTGGCCCCGGTCATCACCGGCGCGATGGGCCTGGCACTCGTCCCCATCGCCGCCTTCGTCACCCGCGGCTTGATGATGGTCCATCGTGCCATCGCCCAGACACTGCTCTGCGTCGATCCCACCGAGGCACTGCGCCAGGACGTCGAACGACTGCGCGAGTCCCGCTCCGCGGCCGTCGAGCTGGAGGCGTCGGAGCTGCGGCGCATCGAGCGCGACCTTCACGACGGCGCCCAGCAGCGGCTGGTGATGCTGGCCATGGACCTGGGCCGCGCCGAGGAGAAGATCGCTACCGATCCGGCGGCGGCGAGGAAGCTGGTGGCCGATGCGCGTGAGCAGTCACGCCTGGCCCTGGCCGAGCTGCGCGACCTCGTGCGCGGTACCGCACCGTCCATCCTCATCGACCGCGGTCTTGTCGCCGCGGTGGCGTCGATCGCCGGCCAGAGCCTGTCCAGACGTTCATCGACAGCCGGCGTATCGCCGATCAGCGCTTCAGCCCGGCTGTCGAACGGGCCGGCTACTTCGTCGCGAGCGAGGCCCTCACCAACGTGGCCAAGCACAGCGGCGCCAAGCGCAGCGACGTCATCTTCTGGCGCGATGCGACCACGCTCTACGTCGAGATCTGGGACAACGGCCACGGTGGCGCCAGCGCTGAGGATGGCGGCGGGCTGGCCGGCCTGCGTGATCGCGTCGCCACCCTCGACGGCACGCTCAGCGTCGTGAGTCCACCCGGCGGCCCGACGATGGTCCGCGTGGCCCTGCCCATCGAACCCGAACAGCCATTTGGAGCGGCGGCCTCGGGATCGGCGACTACGGCCTGACGGAGATGACCAGCTTGCCCACGGAGCGCTTGTCGTCAAGGTAGCGCAGTGCCTCGGGGACCTGATCCAGGCTGAACGTGCGATCGATGCGCGGCTTGAGCTGGCCGGCATCGATCAGCCGCGTGAGCTCTGCCACATCCGACTGCTTGAACGGCTTCCATGAGAAGAGGCTCGACTTGCGGCTGCTGACGATCGAGAGGGCGGTCCCGACGGTCATCACGCCCAGCAGCGACCACATGTCGCCCCCGGCCCAGGCGTAGACGCCGCCCGGTCGCAACACGCGCCGAACAGCGAAGATGGAGCGGTGAGCGGCGACGTCCACGATCCGGTCCCAGCGCCGTCCAGTGGCGATGTAATCCTCGCGTTCGTAGTCGATGACGTCGTCCACACCGAGGGATCGCACGAAGTCGACCCTGGCGCCGCTGCAAACACCGGTCACCTCCGCGCCGTAGGCCTGCGCCAGCTGCACCGCGAAGGGGCCAACGTTGCCAGAGGCGCCGTTCACCAGGACCGATTGTCCGGCCTTGACCGGCTTCCAGGCACGCAGCCCCTGTAATCGCCAGGATGGCCGACTGCGGCACGGTCGCAGCCTGCTCGAACGTCAGCGCGGCGGGCTTGGGGGCGAGTGCCTTCTCGGTCGCGATGGCATATTCGGCGAAGGCGCCGTAGCCGCACTCGGTCAGGTCGCCGAAGACCTCGTCCCCGACCGCGAAGCGGGTGACGCCGGGTCCGACCGCCTCCACGACTCCAGCCACGTCCAGCCCCAGGCGCGGGCTCTTCGGCCGACGCAGACCGACGCCCAGCCTGGTCATGGCCGGACGGCCGTAGAGATAGTCCAGGTCGGCCGCATTGACCGACGATGCATACACCTGCACCAGGACCTCGCCGTCTCTCGGCGTGGGTATCTCGACGTCGGTCAGTTGCAGGGTCTCGGGCGCCCCGTAGCCGGTCCTCAGGATGGCCTTCATGCCGTGCCCCTTCGTGTCTCTTTCAGTTCAAGATAACCGGGATGTCTGCAGGGTCGACGCGCACCAGCCCCGTGAGACCAGCCGGCTTGGCGGCGTCGGTCAGAGCCGGTAGGTCGCGGTCAGGCTGAAGCCGCGCTTGCGGAGCTCGGCGGCGTAGTCGGGACCGGATACGGCCAGCTCGGCGGGATTGACGCCGCGCGGCGTACGACCGTGTGCGTTCAGGATGGCCTTCAGGGCCCCGTCCCAGCCGGTCGTGCGCTCCATGGCGGTGAAACCGGTGGCTTCATCGAAGCGGTCGACGAGCTCCACCTGTACCTGCGCTGGAGCGCCGTCCTTGCGACCCTTGGCCAGCACCCGCACGATGACCAGGTCGGGATCGCCCTGGGGCGCCCGGATCCTCGGGTCAAGCAGGGCATGGAGGACATCCCGGGGCACGACGGACTGGCCCTTGACCTCGAGCGGCTGTTCGTCCAGGAGTCCGGCGAGGGTGTAGGCGCGCCATTCGGCGAAGTGCCCGGGCCAACGCAGGGTCTTGTTCCAGAGCGTCTTCAGCTTGCCCTCGAACGTCCAGGGCATGGTGCTGGTGCCGCCTCCCGCCACGAAGGCCTCCATGCGCCCGATGGGCTCACCGAAGTCGACCGTCTCGTAGTCCTCCGGCAGGAAGGTCGGAACCTCGACGCGCCGGCCGTCACGGATGAAGTGAGCCACACCGTAGTACTCGTTGGTCAGCCCGGCGATGTTGAACGTGAGCGTGTAGTTGAATGGCGGCCGGGGATGGAGCGGGTTGCCGCCATCCCACATCATCACCTCGTCCGCCTCGTCGAGGAGCGACATGGCGTAGACGCTGAGGCTGGTGCCCATGCCCGGTACCTGGCCGCAGTCAGGGATGATGGCGATGCCGGCCGCCTTGGCCTCTTCGGTGCGCTTGAGCTGCTGGAGCACGAGATCGGTCTTGCCACCCAGGTCGGTCATGCTGGCGCGCGCCTCGATGGCCGCAGCGGTGATGCCGGGGTTGTTCCAGTACGGCACGGCCGACAGGAACGAGTCCACCGGGCCCAGAAAGGCGACGAGCGCGGCATGGTCCGCGACATCGAGCGCGGTGGCGGTGGCGACCCCACGCCCGATCAGCCCGTTCACCCGGGCTGCCGACGCCCTGGCCACCTCGGGGTCGATGTCGGCGATGAGCACGCGATCGGCGTCGCCCCACGCGGCCATGTCATAGGCCGCGGCCGTGCCCTGTCGTCCCCCACCGAGGACTGCGAACGTGAAGGCCATGCGTTCCCCCTTGGTCAGTGCCGATGAGGGCACGCTACCAGTCCGCATGGCGGGCGTGGTGGTCTCCGGGGAGGTCGGTCAGGGCCTGGCCCGGGCGCGGCGTCGGAGATGGGCTGCACCCAACCCGCAAGGAGCGGTCAGACGACCTCGCTCACCGGCTTGATGGGCTCAGGCGCCGTGTCGGGATCGCCGTAGGTGGGCTGCCAGAAGCTGACGTCACGCCAGGCGTCGAGCTTGTAGCCCAGGTTCTTGAGCGTGCCCGCATGCTCGAAGCCGAGCGACTCGTGCAGCGCGACGCTGGCGTCGTTGGGCAGCGCGATGACGGCCACGACGGCGCGGTAGCCCTGTGCCTCGAGGATCTCCAGCACGCGCTCGTGCAGCGCCCGTCCGATACCCTGGCGCTCGTGGCCGGCGCGCACGTACACGGTGACCTCACAGGTCCAGTCGTACGAGCCGCGCAGCTTCCAGGGCGAGGCGTAGGCGATGCCGCCCAGGACGCCGTCCTTGTCGGCCACGATGAACGGGTAGCGCTCGTGGAGCACCTGCCAGGTCGCCTCCCAGTCCTGCTCCGACTGGGGCCGGTCGTGGAAGTTGATGGCCGTCGTCTCGATGTAGTGATTGACGATCTCGGCGAACTGCTCGAGGTCGGCCTCCTCGGCCAGGCGGATGTCGTAGTCGTGCTGCATCGGCAGACGATACCGCACGCCGCGCCGAATGGACGGACGATCCATGGCGTCGGGCCAGCTGCACCTAACCGCGATCGGAGGGAGCCTCGAGCCCCGACGTCCACCTCGCTGACGGGGCGGATCGGCGCCGGCTGCGAGTCGTCATCGGGCCCGACGAGACGCTGCCACGAGCCCACGTTGCGCCAGGCCCCGTGCTTGTAGCCGACGCGCTCGAGCGTGCCCAGGTGGCGGAAGCCGAACGACTCGTGGAGCCGCACGCTGGCCGTCGTTGGGCGTGGTGATGCCGGCGATGAGACAGCGATACCCCTGCGCGTCGAGCAGCGCGATCAGGCGTCGATACAGCGGCGAGCCGAGGCCCTGGCCCTGCAGCCCGTCGCGCAGGTAGATGGAGACCTCGGCGGTCCAGTCGTAGGCAGCGCGCGTGTTGAAAGGCTTGGCGTAGGCCAGGCCACCGATGTCATCCATCGCGCTCGGCCACCAGCCAGGGATAGCGCTCCTGCTGCGCCTCCAGTTCGGCCACTCCACTCCGCCGCCGACAGGGGCGCGGTCGCCGAAGTGGGCCACGCCCGCCGCGATGTGGTGCGTTGATGATGTCTGCCACGGCCGGCCATGTCTGAGCGCGTGCGCACGTCGGACGTCGCCAAGTCATGCGTCTCACGATAGGGCCTGCACGGGTCCATGTGGACGCCCCGGAAGGGGCCGACTTGGCACTGCGAACGTATGCACAGCGGCGCATCATGGATGTTCACGAATGTCGACCCCAGGAGGAGAGCCACGTCGCATGACCACCGAGTACGCCATCCCCACGCTCAACGAGCCGGCGCCGCCCAAGCCCAACGAGGTCGTGCTCGTCAGCCAGCGGTGACCTGCGTCACCCCGCCAACGTGGCCGGCTGGCCGGCCCAGCAGGTGCTCGAGGCGCAGATCGCCGACGTGCTGGCCGAGGTCGGCTGGACCGTCCGCCGCGGCCACGAGTACGACCCCGAGTACGGCCACGGCTTCATCTGGAACCAGCGCATGGGCATGGATGTCTTCGCCGACATCCACCCCGACACGCCGGTCATCATCGCCGAGGCCGTGTGGGAGTACAGCCACCACGTGCTGTCCGGGCTCAAGACGCAGCGCGGGCCCATCCTCACCGCGGCCAACTGGAGCGGCCAGTGGCCGGGCCTCGTGGGCCTGCTGAACCTCAACGCCTCCATGACCAAGGCGGGCATGGAGTACAGCACCATCTGGAGCGAGGACTTCAGCGACGAGTGGGCTCGCAAGGCGCTCCAGGAGTGGGTCACGACCGGCGATCATCGAGCACGACACCTCGCACGTGCGCGACCTCGACGCGTCGCGGCTGCCGGTCGCCGAGGCCGAGCTGGGTCGCGCCCTGGCCGCGGAGCTGCAGCAGAAGAAGGCCATCATGGGCATCTTCGACGAGGGCTGCATGGGCATGTACAACGCCATCTTCGATGACGAGTACATCAACCCCCTGGGCATCTACAAGGAGCGCCTCAGCCAGTCGGCGCTGTACTACCGCATGACCACCGTCACCGACGAGGAGGCCGAGGCCGTCTTCGAGTGGCTCGTCGATCGCGGCGTCACCTTCGACTTCGGGAGCGACGAGGAGACCGAGCTGACCAAGGACCAGGTCATCAGCCAGTGCAAGATGTACATCGCGGCACTGCGCATCGCCAAGGACTTCGGCTGCGCCGGCATCGGCATCCAGTACCAGCAGGGCCTCAAGGACCTGGTGCCGGCCTCCGACCTGGCCGAGGGCCTGCTCAACGAGATCGACCGCCCGCCGGCCTACGACGAGGACGGCAACGAGCTCTATCCCGGCCAGCCCCTGCCCCACTTCAACGAGGTCGACTGGGGCTGCGGCGTGGACGCGCTCATCACCAACCGCGTCTGGACCGCCATGGGCCTGAACCCCTCCACCAGCCTCCACGACGTCCGCTGGGGCGACCCCTGGGGTGACGACTTCGTGTGGATCATGGAGATCTCCGGGTCGGTCCCGCCGTCTCACCTGCGCGGCGGCTACGCGGGCGTCGTCAGCGAGCGCCAGGCCCCGATGTACTTCCGCCTCGGCGGCGGCACCATCAAGGGCGTCAGCAAGCCCGGGCCCGGTGGTCTACAGCCGCGTCTTCCTGATGGACGGCGAAGCTGCAGGTCGACATGGGCCTGGGCGAGGCCATCGAGCTGCCCGACGAGGAGACGCAGCGACGCTGGGACGCCACCAGCAGCAACTGGCCGATCATGCACCTGGTGATGCCGGGCGTGACCCGCGACCAGTTCATGGCGCGGCATCGCAGCAACCACATCCAGGTCGTGTACGCGCCCGACGTCGAGACCGGCAAGAAGGCGCTGGCGGCCAAGGCGGCGATGTTCGACGCCCTCGGCGTCAAGGTCAACCTGACCGGCGACCTCGACCTCTAGGCAGCTGCGATCGCGTCGCCCGGGAGCGACTCGGGCGACGAACCTCGAAGGCCCCTTCACCCGGAAGGGGCCTTCGACTGTCCGGGATCCCATCTGAAGATGGAACCGCGAGGCGTTTGGCCGCACCGATACCCTTGAAGGGCTGGAGATGCCGGCCTCGGGGGTTGAGGACGTGGATACCGACCTCGTCATCCGGGCTCGCTCGGGTGACCACGGCGCGTTCGCCCAGATCGTCGCCTCGATCGCGAGGCGTTTCAACGGGGTGGCCTTTGCCATCCTGCGGGACTCGTCGCTCGCCGAGGACGCAGCCCAGGCCGCGCTCGTGGCCATCTGGCGCGACCTGCCCCGACTGCGAGACGCGCACCGCTTCGATGCGTGGTCGTATCGTGTGCTCGTCAACGCCTGCTATGGCGAGGGCCGGCGCGCCCGCTGGCGCGGCATCGAGTTGACCGGCGTTCACCGGCAGGATGCCGTCAGCCCCGATCGATTGGACCAGGTCCTCGACCGCGACGAGATCGAGCTGGGTTTCAGCCGCCTCGCGACCGAGCAACGGGCCACGCTCGTCGCGCACTACTACCTCGACCTGCCCTCCGATGAAGCGGCTGCGGTGCTCGGTATCCCGGTCGGCACCTACAAGTCGCGCTTGCATCGCGCGACCGAGGCCATGCGGGCCGCGCTCGACGCGGATGCACGACTCAACGCGGCGTACAGACCCTCAGCAGGGCTGGTGCGATGACGGCTCCACGCGACCTGGGCCCGAACTTCCGTGTCTGGATGCGCCGGACGCCGCCCGTGGCGGGCGACCTCGAGATGCGAGTCCTGCAGCAGACACGACGAACACGACAACGCCGACGTTGGCTTTGGTTCCTGCCCGGTCGAAAGCCCACCGCCGTGGCGATCGACCAGCCGGACGATGGCCCGGCGTCATCAATCACGTTACCGGGTGAGTTCACGCCCGAAGCGCCAGGGAGGACCAGGATCATGTTCAGCGCAACCAGGATCGTCGCGGCCACTGCCTTGCTGGCACTAGCCGTTGGCGTCGTCTCGTCCGGCGTCCTCACGACCGAGCCAGAGGCCGCGGGTGGATCGCCCATGTGGACGGGCGAGTATTTCGGATCAGACAGCGACATCATCGCCGTCACCGGCAACGGCCGGTTCGGCCCGGCTCCAGGCGTGGTCACCGGCACCTCGACGATGACCGATCCCCGCGTCAGCGGTGACTGGCTGGCTGGTTACCAGTGGCTCTGCGCGCCCAGCGAGGCCTGTACGACCTGGGGCAGTGCGACACTGACCAACGGAGGCGGCACCTGGGAGGGTGACTTCGTTGCCTTCAACGGCCCGGCGCCGGGTCACCTCCAGAACCTCATGCTCTGGTTGAACGGCACCGGGGAGTACGAGGGCCTGAGCTACGTCGTCAACTTCGTCGGGCCCATGAGCGACGCCATCGCGACGGGCCAGATCGTGGCTGCCCCGCTACCGCCACAGGTGTCGTTGAGCTTCGACGCGGCTGCCACGGACTGATGCAGGGCGACCCCGATCCGCACGCTCAGACAGCGGCGCCGCTGTCGAGCGACTTGACCCAGGCCTCGAAGCCGTCCGGCACCCGCGGACCCTTCACCTTGTACATGCCGGTGACCTTGCCGCCGGCAGCCTCGGCGGCGTTGGCCAGCTGTCGCAGCGTGGAGCCGATGGCCAGCTTGTAAGTCGTGTACACCGCCACCGGCCTGTGGTTGATGGACATGCCCTCGATGAAGCCCAGCATGCCTTCCGAGGGGTGCTGCATGAGGATGAAGTAGCCCTTGGTCCAGGCGCCCAGCACGATGGCGTCGGCGCGTGACACCGCCTTGGCGTCCGCGTGTGAGATCGACTCGACCTTGCACTCGTGGCCGGCGATGCGCACCACCTCGGCCATCGACTCCGCGGCAGCGCCGGTGGTGCCGGTGTGTGTGTCGTAGACGATGGCGACCTTCATCTGTTCACTCCAGTCCTGATACAGCGATGCGCGTGCTGAGATCCCCATTCTGAGCCACGCGAGCAGCCGGGAGGCGACCCTAGCGTGCGCTCAAGGCACCGGGGATCCAGCCGTCCTCGTGTTTCTCGGCCGCGTCGATGGCCAGGGCCGCAGAGATGATGCCGACGTGGCTGAAGGCCTGTGGGAAATTGCCCAGCTGTTCACCGTTGCGCGGATCGATCTCTTCGGCCATGAGGCCCAGGTCGTTGGCGTGCGAGAGCACCATCTCGAAGCGCTCCCTGGCCCGATCCACCTGCCCGCTGCGGGCGAGCGCATTGACCATCCAGAGGGTGCAGAACACGAAGGTACCCTCGTCGCCCTCGAGGCCGTCGTCATTGCGATAGCGGTAGATGTGCCCGTCCACGCCCAGCTCCTCATCGATAGCCTCGATCGTGGCCAGCACGCGTGGGTCGTTGGCCGGCAGGAAGCCGACATTGGGGATCTGCAGGGCCGACGCATCCAGCGCCGTCGAGCCGAACGCCTGGGTGAAGACGCCGCGGCGCGGGTCGATACCTTCGGTCTCGATGCGCCGACGCATCTCGTCGCGTGCCGGACGCCAACGCGCCGGCACCGCAGCGGCACCGTCGTGGCGCTCGATGAGGTGCACGCCCAGGTCGACCGCCAGCCACATCAGGAGCTTGGAGAAGAGGAAGTGCTGGGCGCCCCCTCGCACTTCCCAGATACCTTCGTCCACGACATCGAACTCGTCGATGGCCAGCTCGACGACCTCGTTGAGAAAGCGCACATAGTGAGCATCGCCATGCCCACCCAGCTCACCGGTGTGGACCGACGTGAACCACGTCGAAGCCAGCAGCCAGCCGTACGTGTCGTGCTGTGTCTGGTTCCAGGCACCGTTCCCGATGCGGACCGGTCGTGAGCCGCGATACCCCGAGAGGTGCGCCAACACGGTCTCGGTCAAGATCCGCTCGCCGCCGATGCCGTACATGATCTGTAGCTCCCCGGCTCGTCCAGCAGTGGTGGAGCGGATCCATTCGGAATACCGGCGGCACTCGTAGTCGTGGCCAAGGCGGATGAGGGACGTCAGCATCGTCGTGGAGTCGCGCACCCAGGAGTAGCGGTAGTCCCAGTTACGGCCGCCGCCGATGGCCTCGGGCAGCGAGGTGGTGGCGGCCGCGATGACGGCGCCGGTCTTGCCGTCGGTGAGGCCCTTGATCGCCAGCGCGCTACGTTCGACGACCTCCCGGTAGGGGCCCTCGTAGCTCGTCTGCGCTGACCAGCGTTGCCAGTAGCGCACGGTGGCGTCCAGCTCTGCCACCGCCTCCGCATGGGGGATGCGATCGGTCACGAGGCCGCTGGGCGTGGACCAGGTGATGCTGATGATGCGCTCGTCGCCGGCGCGGACGACCGCCTCGGTGTCGATGCCTCCCTGGCCATCCCGCGGCAGCGGCCCGATCTCGCTCTGCAACAGCAGCGCGTCGGCACTGCCCGTGGCCACGACCAGGTCGTCGGCGAGCGCCGAGATGTAGGGCGTGGTCAGGCCATACTCGAAGCGGGGACGGAAGGTGAGGCCCACCTCCACCTCGCCGCTGACGCCGCGCACGATGCGGATGAGTGAATGGCGGGCGCCCAGGCGGTGGGCCATGCCGACCTCGTCTTCGTCCGGCTCGACCGGCATGAAGTCGGTGAGGGTGATGACGCCCGTGGACGTGCCGAACGTAGTTTCCAGGACGTTCGTTCCGGGGAGGTAGCGGCGCTCGATGTCCACTTCCGCGACGGTCGGGGCGATCCGGAAGTAGCCACCGATATCACGGTCGAGGATGCGAGCGAACACCGGTCGGCCATCGAAGCGATGGAACACGGCCCATTCGATCGACCCGTCGCGCGCGACCAGGGCCAGCGAGTGGCAGTCACTCAGGAACGCGTAGTCGGAGATGGGCGGGAAGCCGCCGCGGGCCGCATGGGCGTCGGCGGACGTGAGCGGGCTCACTCGTCCTCGCTCGCCGCCTCGGCCCCAGCCACGATCAGGACGTGGCGCTCGACGGTCGCGACTGGCATGGCTGTCCTCCTGTGCTGCGGTCACGGCCCCGATGCGCGGGCCCATCGGTCACCCGAGTGTAATGCCGCGCCGCTAGCCCACCCCGGGCGCTCGGTATACTCGTGCGGCCATGCAGCAGCCGATGTACCACCCCGACGACCTCGCCTCCATGGACCCGCTGGTCCTGATGAAGAACCTGGACCACGTGCGCATGACGTCACGTCGGTTGAGCTACGTCCTGCAGGGGCAGGTGCACCTGTACCGGCCGGAGGCCAACGAGCTGCGCATGGAGATCGACCGATACGTGGAGGCCGAGCGAGCCATCGAGGCCGAGCTGGCACGGCGCCAGATCCGCGCCTAGGCCGGCCTTCCCAGGGCGAACAGGTAGCGCGGCTTCTCGCCGTCGGGCAGCTCCAGCAGCTGGCACACCGCGCGGTCGTCGAATGAGCCGATAGGCACCGCGCCGAGATCGAGTGCCACCGCCTGCAGCAGCAGGTTCTGACCCGCGTGGCCGGCCTCGAAGTCGGCGTAGCGGACGCCACGATCATCACCGTGGCGCAGGGCGATGCGGCCGGGCACGATGCTGAATACGACGACCAGTGGAGCGCTGCCCACGAAGGGCTGGTCGCCGCTGGCCTCCTGCAAACCCGGCCGCAGGTCGCGGTCGTCCAGCGGCAGCAGCGCGTGGTCGGCCGGCAGGTAGCGCCAGAGGCCGTCAGCCGTGGCCGCGTACGTCTCGAGCGCCATGAGTCCGCTGGCCGATGGGGCGGTGCGTTTGAAGCCTTCGTGCGTGACTCCCTGTGCGGCCCACAACAGCTGGCCGAGCTCCGCCTGGGTGAGGGCGGCAGCAGGCTGGAACTCGCGTACCGTGCGGCGACGTGCCAGCGTGGACTCCAGGGCCACGCCACTCTCCGTACGTGGCGGTGGGAGCTGGACGGTCGAGCGCAGGGTCCGCATGACCAGAGCGTGCCAGTCGGTCCGACGCGCCGATAGGGCCATCGGTCGCTTCAGCTAGGCTCAGGCGGACATGGACGACACCGCCGTCACCATCATCCGGGGCCTGCCGGAGGACCTGCGTGCTGCCGGCGTGGTCCTGTTCGATACAGCCTTCGGGGACAAGCTGCGCATCGCCATCCCTGATCGCGACAAGCGTGTGGCGTACCTGGCCCGGGTGCTTTGTCGCGAGCACGTCGTGGCAGCCACGCGTGCCGATGAGCTGGTAGGCATGATCGGACTGAGATCAGGCGAGGGAGCCTATCGTGGCGGCCTCCTGGACATCCCCTGGGACCCGCGGCCGTTTCGCGACCTGCTGGGGCTGCGTGGCGCCATCCGTGCCGGGCTGAACCTGCGCTTCGCCGACCATCGCCCGGCCGCGGATGAGCTGTACGTGGACGGCGTGGCCGTGGCGGCGAGCGAACGCGGCCAGGGTATCGGCACGCGGCTGCTCGACGAGGCTGCGACCATCGCCCGCGAGAGCGGGTTCCGCTGGCTGCGACTCGATGTCATCGACACCAACCCGCGCGCGCAGGCCCTGTACGAGCGCCTGGGCTACCGGGTCACGAAGGTGGAAAAGGTCTACTGGATGCAGCGATGGACGGGCTACGGGGCCATCATCTCGATGGAGCGCGCGGTAGACGGCGCAGGACCGGCGAGGCCACTGTCAAGCTAGGCGACCGCGCCGATCGGCTGGCGGCGCCGCTCCTGGGCGATGACGCGAGCCGCCAGCTCGGCGAGGCGCGGCAGGGCTGAGAGGGCGAAGCCGATGCCAAGGCGCTGCAGTTGCTCGTAGTCCATACCGCGATACTCGGCGCGCGCGGCGACAGCACACATCTCGTCGTACAGCTCGGGCCAGGCTACAGCGCGCCGGCGATAGCAGAAGCGCACGAACTCGGCTGCCTCCGCATCGGGATCGAACGGCGCCTTGTCGGCCGATACGGCCGAGTCAGCCGGGGTCACCACCCCGTTGAGGACGTCCAGCCCGCTTCGTTGACGCTCTTCTCCGGTTCTGGGCAGCGCGTTGCCCGGTCGCTCTGTCGACACCCTCTCCCACCTTCTGGGGCACGCCAAAAACGAGCCCCACGTTGAAACGGTTCGCTTACATCCAACGCCGACGCACATGATCGTGGCACGGCGGCGATCTCGGCCCATCCGGGGGTGTCCGCAGACCCCTGGGCATTCCCTCTTGGGCCAACCGGAGCACGGTCCGGACGGCTGCAGGGATGATACGTTGGGCGCAGGAGGGGGCGCTAGGGCGTCGTCCACGAAGTTGTCCACGACCTTGTCCACACCGATGTGCCGAGAGGCTATCTGGTGACCCCCGGCAGGGTCTGCGGGGGCCACCCGGGCCTCGCCCCAGCCGCTCAGGCGACCGGCTTGCGGAAGACGCCCAGGCCGGGCGCGTCGGTCAGCTGCCAGCGGCAGTCATCGCCCAGCTCAAGGCCACCGAACGGGTCGTGGGCCAGCAGCAAGCTGCCGTCGAGATCCAGCCAGTCGACCTCCGAGGCCACCATGGCCGCGGCGGCCACACCGACGCTGGACTCGACCATGCAGCCGAGCATGACCTTGAGACCCAGGGCGTGCGCGCCGCGGATCATCCGCAGGGCCGGACCGATGCCGCCGCACTTGGCCAGCTTGACCACGACCCCATCGACCACGCCGTCGAGCAGGGGCAGGTCGGTCTCGAAGACGGCCGATTCGTCGGCCATGATGGGCAGGCTGGAGCGCTCTCGCAGCCAACGCAGCTCAGGCAGCATGCGCGCCTTGAACGGCTGCTCCACGAGCTCCACGCCGAGGCGATCCAGCTCCGGGATCAATGCGGCCGCCTGCTCGGGTTGCCAGCCGGTGTTGGCGTCCACGCGAAGCGGTCCACTGAAGACCGCTCGCACCGCCTCGAGGGTCTCGATGTCAGCGGGGCCGCCGACCTTGATCTTGAGCGCCGGGAAGTGGGCCACCCGACGCGCTCGTTCCGCCACGGTGGCGGGGTCGTCGATGCCCAGCGAGTAGTCGGTCGGCGGCAGCCGGTCGGAGGTGCCCAGGAGCTGCCACACCGGCAGTCCCAGCACCTTGCCGGCCATGTCGTGAAGCGCCATGTCGATGCCCCCCTTGGCACCGCCGTGGTTGCCCAGGGCATCGGTCATCAGGCTGCTCGAGCGCTCCAGCCAGCCCAAGACCTCGGGTCGGTCGGTCGGCAACGGGCCCAGCTCGCCGAGTACATCCACGAGATACGGCAGCACCGCCTGCGTGGTGTCGATGGTCTCACCGTAGTAGGGCACCGGGAAGCACTCACCCAATCCTTCCGCGTCGTCCTCCAGGAGGTACGTCAGCACGGTCTGGGATGCCTCCGAGTCCTCCCTGCGGGCGATGCGAAAGGGATCCCGGAACGGGAGCTGCAGGACCTCGGTGTCAAGGCGGAAGGTCATGACGCGTCTCCTTCGAGCGATGCGCGCAGCGCTGCGAACAAGCGCTGTGGGCCAAAGCGGTAGGGATCGTCCACCGGCAGCCCTGTCTCCACGGCCACGCGCTCGATCTCGGCGCGCGCCTCTGGCTCTGACAGCAGGGCCGTATTGAGCGCGATGGCCGCGACCCGCGAGGGCGCGACGGCGTTGGCGACGAGCTCGTAGAGCCGGATGTTGTCCATGAGCGAGAGGGTCGGCGAGGCCATGCCCGTGTTCTGCTCCCAGCCGAAGTGGCCGCTGCGGCCCGGTTGATGGACCAACACCATGGCGTGTGGCGTGGTGCCATGGACCAGTCCCAGCGTGACCGCTGAGTACGCGGGGTGGTCGAGAGAGCCCTGGCCCTCGACGAAGATCCAGTCACCCATCCCTTCAGCCTGCTCCACGAGCCACTCGGCGGTGCCGTTGATGAAATCGCTGATGACACGGTCGACCGACACGCCCCAGCCCTCGATCATGATGCCGGTCTGGCCGGTGGGTACGAAAGCAGCCGACAGGCCTGCTTCCTGCGCGGCACGCCGCAGCTCCAGGGCCACGGTCATCTTGCCGATCGCGCAATCGGTACCCACCAGCAGGATCACATGCTTGCCGGCCGCGTGCTTCCGGCCCATCGCCACCTCGTGGCGCGCCGGCGGGCGGCGGTGATCGATGAGCTCCACGCCGTGCGTGGCGGCCAGGGCCGTGAACTCCGGATCGTCGGAGACGAACTCGTGGAGCCCGCTGACGATGTCCAGGCCGTGCACGATGGCGTCGGCGATGATGGCGCGCCAGGCAGTTGGGATCTTGCCACCCTGCGGCGCGGTGCCGATGAGCAGTGCCGTAGGGGCCAGCGGCAGCGCCTCGGCCAGTGACGCCACGATGGGAGCCGCGTGCTCCTGGCCCAGCCACTCGGCGACGTCGCGACCCGCGCGGGTGGAGTCGAGGACCGCGACGACTGGCTCACGTCCGTACTTGATGACGCCCATCGCGGTCTTGGAGCCGGGCTCGCCGAACTGGCCTTCAGCGAGGATCAGGTAGCGGCGGTGGTCCTCAGCATCCACGAAGGAGCCCTCTCTGCATGGTCATGACTGTAGCGAGGTGGAGGCGACTGGTCGCCACGCCTCCTCCGATCGCCCGCTTGACCACGGGGCCACGCGCCGGACAGGAGAACGCCCCCGGGGCGCGGTCCGGGGGCGTGGGAGTTATCTGGTACCGCATACCGGATTCGAACCGGTGATCTCCGCCTTGAGAGGGCGGTGTCCTAGGCCTCTAGACGAATGCGGCCGGTACGCACGAGAGGATATCGGAAGTTCCTCGACCCTGTCCATATCGGCCGACCGAGCAGGACCTCGACCAGCGCTAGAGGCGGTGGTGCTCCAGGAACGAGCGGATGGTATCGGCGACCTGATCGAAACCCTGCTCGCCGAGCACGGCCCCGTAGTGCGAGTGCGCGCCGAAGGGCTGGTACTCCGCTCCCAGCCACTCCGCGAGACGGGCGGAGTCAGCCTCAGCGAACTGGCGGTCCAGGCCGGCGCCGATGACCAGCGCGGGCACGTCCGGGAGCTTGTCGCGGTCGATGTGGACGCCGGCCAGCATCTGCCGCCGGGCAGCGCCGCTCTCTGCTCCCAGCAGGTGCTGGATACGGCGCACATCGGCCAGTGTCAGGTCCGGGTTCTGCCGCTGGATCTGCTCGAGGCTGCCGGCCCAGTCGATCAGCTCCGCCTGGTACAGGGCCGGCACCAGCCGTACCACGTGCGGCGGCGGTACTGGTCGCAGCGGCGCCGGGATGGCTGGGCTGATGAGGATGACGGCGTCGATCTCACGGCCCTCGGCCAGCTTCAGGGCCAGCAGCGCGCCAAGCCCGTGCCCGACGATGACGGCCGGTCGCTCCAGGGCTTCGAAGCCCGCCATCGCGTCCTCCAGGTAGGTGTCGAAGCTGAGCTCTTCGATGGAGGCCGTCTGCGACCAGAAGTGCGCGCGCAGGTTGAGGGCGTGGCCCTCCCAGCCGCGTTGCGCGAAGTAGCGCAGGTACGACTCCCACAGCCAGGATCCACCCAGCTCACCGTGCAGGTAGTAGAGCGGACGGCGGCGCGAACGCCGTTCGGGCAGCCATGACTCGACATAGAGACCGCGCTCCTCGAGCACGATCTCGTCCTTGCGGACCGGCTTTCCGGGCGGGCGTCCGTTGAGGTCTCGACGATCGCCACCCCGCCCGTTACCGGCGATAGCAGCCGTCCCCGTGGGGAGATTTGGATCCATCCTGTGGTCTCTCCTTTGTCGACTGCCGGGCCCCTACCACTCCAGCGGGCAAAGCAGGAGCCCGGTAGGTGCCTTGGGATGAAAGTAGGTCGACTTCTGCGGCATCACCTCGCCGGCCTCGGCGACCAGCGAGATGGCCGCAGCCGGCATCTCATCGAGCAGGAAGGCGGCAGAGGCCTCCTCGTTCACGACCTGGCTGGTCGCAGCCGCTGCGTCCTTGACGTACCAGAGCCGCCCATCAGCGGCCATGGCCGTGGCGTCGTCGCCGAAGGCCCGATCGATCATGACACTGAGCGCGTTCACGTCGAGGCCCCTGGACCCTTCCGAGAGGCCGGCTTCGAGCAGGGCATCGGTGGCGCCGCGATCGATGCTGAGGATGGCCGCCACGGGATCGCGTCCGCTGTAGAGGCCGATGCGGCCGGTACCGGTGGCGCCGCTGCCGAAGTCCGCGGGCTCGGCCATCCGGGCGAGGAGGGTCTCGCGATCAGGCAGTCGTTCGATGGCGGCGAAGGGCGCCAGCCGCTCCAGCAGGTCCTGGCCGCAGGGCTGCCCGCGGATGACACGGTGCGTAGGGAGTGCCGGAGGCGACTGGTCAAGCGGGTAGATCAGCGCCATGGCGTAGTCCCAGGCCGGATCGGCATCGCTGGCTCGGTCGGCCTCGCGGTCGGCGCGGTAGGAGAGCGCGGTCTCGTAGCGGTGATGGCCGTCGGCGATGGTCACCGGCGCAGCCGACATCAGCGCAAGCACGGGCGCGGCCTCGTCTGCACCACGGACCCAGAGCCGGTGACGGACACCGTCGGCGGTCGTCGCCTCGGCAGTGGGTGCGCCGCGGGTCAGCGCCAGCAGGGCGGTCGACGTCGCCACGGGCTCGGAGCCGGCCAGGAAGACGAGCGGGCTGGTATTGAGCTGGGTCGTGGAGAGCAGCGCATAGCGGTCCGCCTTGGGGCCACCATGCGTCTTCTCGTGGGGCAACACACCACCGGACGGCCCGTACTCCTCGAGGCCAAGGCGGCAGAAGAGGCCCGTCGCCGTCTGCTCACGACCCTCGGCATCACTCCAGCGCATCTCGTGCACCGTGACGGTCGGCTCTGGATCCTTGATCAGGACCCCGGCCTGGCGCCACTCGCGCGCAGCGGCCGCCGCGGCAGCGTAGTCCTCGGATCCAGCCTCGCCCAGGTCCGCCGGCAGCTCGATGCGCACGATGTTGTGGGGGTCGCGCGCGAGCAGCTGGGCGCGCTCGGTGGGGCTGATGATGTCGTACGGGGGCGCTAGCAGGTCGGAAAGATCGGCAGAAGCCGCGTCGAACCGGAGCGCGCGGAATGGGCGAAGTCTGGGCACCCGCGCATGGTAGCGACGATGTGCGAATCAGGCCGGGATGGAACCCGCTACGGCTCCAGGCACGCAGGGATCGAGTCTCGCGACCCCCAGGGCTGAAGCGTCTGCCCGTCCCTGTCGTAGATCTTGATCCAGTCCACCGCCGGTCGCGAGCGCAAGGTCGGCATTACCTGGCTGGCGACGGTGCCCTCGGCTGCACCCTCGGAGTTGCACGGCCCACGTACGCTGACGCGGGCGATGCCGCGATCGTTGATGTCCAGGTCACCGAAGCCGGTGGTACCTGAGGCCAGGAAGCGCAAGCCTGCTCGGCGCTCGCTTCGCGTCGGACCTGCGTACAGGCGCTGGAGCGCCGCTTCGGCGCGGCGGCCCCTGGGCACCTTCCGAGTGACCGGCACGACGTATGACGGTTGCCCCTCGACAAGGGCTGCCTGATCCACGAAGAAGACCCTGGCCGTGCCCTTGGGGAAGTCGGTGGCCACGTGCACCACGAAACGGCTGGGGTCGGTCAGCCGGTAGGTCTGCAGGATGCGCGTCCTCTTCATCAAGCCGATCCCGAACGACAGGTAGCCCTCGTCGTCACCGAGCAGCACGACGTGGGCGACGTTGGGGAGGTCGAAGGCACGTCGTCCAGGCCCGAAGGTCGACCCGTGTGGGGCGTCGAGGTCGTGGGCGACCGCGCTGTGGAACACGACCCGCATGAAGGCGCCTCCCTGCACGTGCGCAGGCTTGCCGGACGGGTCGAGACGCAGGTTGGTGCCCCAGCGGGCGCGCGTCCGTTGCGGCATCGGCCCCTCGAACTCGAAGACGACACGATCGTAGCCGGGGTAGTGCGCCGCACGGATGTCGACAAGGGTGCTCGTCGCGGGCGCGGCCAGGTTCGACGTGGCCGCGGACGGCAGGACGAGGACCGCGCTCAGGGCCATCGCGGCAGCGAGCAGAGCAGAGGACCTGAGGGACGACATCTGATACACCTCCACTTCCGAGGCCAGCTCCCTCCTCTTGATTCTCTCTCACGGCGCAAGTGCCGGGCGGCCTTCTGCCCGTCGACCCGCGGTCCGCCGGCCGGCCGCTGCGACTGGCGTTACGCTTGCGACGTGCGCTCGCTCAGCCTCGTCCATGTCACCCTGTCCGCGCTCGGCTGCCTGTTCCTGCTTGGCGGGTGCTACTCGCTCGCCGAGAAGTCATTCGAGCCGGGCGACCAGCGCGACGTGCTGCAGTCCATCGTGCGCCGCGGCATCGTCATCAGCGAGCCGCTGACGGGCGAGACCGCCTGCGACGACCGCGACCTGGTCGGCAACTCCACCTACTTGACGGCGCACCTGCCCGACGAGGAAGAACCGCGTGACGTCTACATCCACTCGTACCGCGAGAAGTTCTGGGAGGAGTCGCGCGAGGAGGTCGACCGCTGCATGGCCGAGTACGCGGCGGCCAACCCGGGTCTCGAGATCGGCCGCTTCGACATCCCGACCTTTCGGGTCTTCGGGGCCGGCTGGTCCGAGGAGCTGACCGAGGAGCTGATAAAGGCATTCGAGGAAGCGTCACAGGCGGGAAGGATCGGTTGATGCCCTCCGAGCCGGACGTCAGCAGCCGGCAGAACCCCCGTTTCAAGGCCGCCCTGGCGCTGCGTGACCCGAGGGAGCGTCGCGCGCGCGGCCAGATCCTCGTCGACGGCGCGCGCGAGATCGGCCATGCTCTGGAGGCCGGCGTGCGGCTCGTGGAGGCCTGGGTCGCCACGGAGCGCGTCCGCAGCGAGGTGGCGCGAGCGCTGTTGCCGCGCCTGGCGGCTGCCGGCGACATCGTCGAGACCACTCCCGAACTGCTGGCGCGCCTGGCCTACGGGGAGCGCGACGAGGGCGTCGTGGCCGTGCTGGAGATGCCGCGGACCAGCCTCGACCGGGTGATGCTGCCGGAGCGGCCGCTCATCGCGGTCGTGGAGCAGGTGGAGAAACCGGGCAACCTGGGTGCGCTGCTGCGTTCGGCCGATGGAGCCGGCGTGGATGCCGTCATCGTGGCCGACGCAGTCTCGGATGTCTGGAACCCCAACGCCGTTAGAGCCAGCCTGGGCACCATCTTCACCCTGCCGCTGGCGGTCTGCACGTCGATCGAGGCGCTGGCCTTCCTGCGCGGGAACGGTATCGCCATCCTCGCCGCGCGAGTCGGTGCCGAGTCTGACTACACGGCGGCGGACCTGACCGCGGCTGTCGCCCTGGTCGTGGGCGCCGAGACGAAGGGCCTGTCCCCGGCGTGGTCGGGCGAGGGCGTGACGCCCATCAGCATCCCGATGGCTGGGCTGGCCGACAGCCTCAATGTCTCGGCCAGTGCCGCCGTACTCTTCTATGAGGCACGGCGCCAGCGTCGCGCCGCCAGTGCCGGAACCTGACACCGGAAGGGGATGAGGATGAGCACCACGCTATTCGTCGAGTTCGACATCACGCCCGGACGCAGCGAGGAGTTCAAGGCCGCCGCGCAGGCCCTGTTCGCCAGGACGCAGCACGAGCCAGACACGCTGCGCTACGAGTACTTCCTGTCCGCCGACGGGAGCAGGAACGTGAACATCGAAGTGTTCAAGGATGCCGACGCCTTCGTCTATCACAACCGCAACGTGGTCGACCTCGTGCCGGCGCTGTTCGAGAACGTCGATCAGGTCAGGATCGCCGTCATCGGCGATGCCAACGACGACCTCTGGGCTGAGCTGGCCGACATCGAGACGGTCCACTACCAGCGACTCGGCGGCATCACCCGCTAGCAGGGCGGCCGACTACCCCAAGGGCTGCGTCGCCAGGCTGGCGACGGCGATGTGCCGCTGCCGCGGACCATCGAGCTCAAGGAAGATGACCCGCTGCCACGTCCCGACCTCGATGCGCCCAGCGCGGACAGGCAACAGCAGCTGGCCGCCGATGAAGCTGGAGAGCACGTGTGACTGGGCGTTGCCGGGGTTCCAGGTCTCGTGCTGCCAGGGGCCGTAGGCCTCGATGAGGTTGGCCGCCACACGCTCGTAGTCGGCGAACATCTCGGAACCCGATTCGCCGAGGAAGATGGCCGCCGTCGTGTGCTCGACCGAGGCCAGCAGGATGCCGTCGGGCCAGGCTCGTGCGTCGAAGAGATGCGTGACATCGATGGCCTGCGTGGGTCGGCTCGTGGACAGCTCGAAGCGAAGCATGCGCCGGAGGCTACTCGTTCTCGATCACGACGACCTGCTCGAGATGGCGTGGAGCCTCGGGATCCAGGCCGCGGCGTACGGCGATACCCAGGGCCAGCGCTTGCAGCGCATGCAGCACCAACGGCAGACGCGCGACCTCGTCGAGATCGGCGCCCGGGCCGGCGGGACCCAGGGCCCAGGTCGAGGCGCCCAGCGCAGCCGATTCCTGCAGCACACGCTGCTCATCGGCCTCGGCCACGCCGCCCAGGATGCCGACGACGATCATGCCCGGCTCGCAGACGGACATGGGCCCGTGCCGAAACTCGAGGGGGTGGAAGGCTGAGGCCGGCACCTGGCTGGTCTCGGTCGCCTTGAGCACCGCCTCGTTGGCCAACCCGAAGGCCGCGCCACCGCCCAGCACGATGAGACGCGAAGGGTTCGTGGCGGCCAGGTCGAAGGCCTGCTCGATGAACGGGCCCAGGCTCGACCACTGCGACGGCAACGCGTCGAGGTCGGCGGCGAAGGCCGCGCCTCCGAGACGTGCCCCCAGTCGCATCAGCAGCGTGGATTGCGCCGCGAAGGAGCGCGTCATGACGATGGCCTCTTCGTCGCCCCGGGGAACCGCCAGGGTCACGTCTGCGAGCCCAGCCATGGGCGCCGTGGGACGGCAGGTGACGGCGATGGTGTACTGGCCACGCGCGCGGGCGGCCTTGATCACGTCAAGGGCCTCGGTCGTGGAGCCGGAGCGTGAGACCACGATCAGTGGTTGGTCCGCCACCGCTTGCCCGGCAAGGACGGCGTTCGGTCGCAGCAGGACCTCGGACAGTGGCTGCGCTTCCGCCGGCAGGTTGGCGTGGGCGCGCATAGCGAAGGCCGCCACCTGCGCGATGTAGAGCGACGAGCCGGCGCCGGTGATGATGATGCGGGTGGCGCCGTCGAGGCGGTCGACGATCGACTGCGGCGCGGCCCGGGCGACGTCGAGCGCGGCGGCGATGGCCTCGCCGCCGGCGCTGGCCTCACGCCATGGCGTGGTCGCAGCGAGACGCACGCGGATGTCCTCGGCGGTCAGGTCGTGGGTCGAAGTCATGGATGCTCCTGTGTGGGTCGCTCAGAGGTCGCGCAGCTCTACCGAGTAGCGGTAGCGATCGGCGCGGAGGACGGACTGGCAGAATTCGATGATGGCGCCGTCTGCGTCGTAGGTGGTGCGCTCGACGCTCAGGACGGGGTCGCCGGCATCGCCGCCGAGGATGGTCGCCTCATCGTCACCGAGCAGGACGGGTACGAAGGTCTCGCGAGCGCGGACGGGGCGCACGCCGAACGTGCTGGTGAGCGTGTCGTAGAGGCTGACGGCGGAGAAGTCGACCGCTTCGAGTCCCTTGAAGCGGGCCGCGGGCAGGTAGCTGGTCTCGGAGACGATGGGCTGCTCATCGGCCAGGCGGATGCGCGACAGAGCCACGACCGGCGTCGCCGGCGCCAGCCCCAGGCCGTCGGCCACCTCGTCGGTGGCCGGCGCCACACCGACGCTGCGCACCCGCGTGCCGGGGCGCATACCGTGCCGTTCGATCTCGCGGCTGAAGGTGTAGAAACCACCCAGACGATGCTCCAGCGCGGCGCCATGGACGAACGTGCCGCGGCCACGCCGGATCTCCAGCAGCCCTTCAGCCACCAGCCCGGAGAGTGCCTGCCGAACCGTCGCGCGGCTGACGCCGTAGCGCGCCATCAGCTCCTGCTCCGTCTCTACCTGGGAGCCCGGCGCGAGCTCACCGCCGGACACACGCGCACGCAGGTCAGCCTGGATCTGTCGATAGAGGGGCGTTCCCCCGGCTTCGACCGCCACGTGCTGCTCCTCCCGGCCCGGCCATCCGCGACCCCGCCGTCATGCTGACACCCTGAGACGTACGGACGTCCGGTCCTCATGGTGCCACGACTGTCAAGCGTGGTACGGACGTCCGTATGTCTACAGGTCGGTGGTAGCATCCTGACGACGGCTCCCGCCGGTGGGGGCCGCTCGTCGCAAGAGAGGGAGGATGCTGCCGTGAGGCTCGGCACACTTCGCGGCCTGGACGCCTGTGCCTCCGAGAAAGGCACGTTCTCCGTCCTGGCGCTCGACCATCGCAACAACCTGCGCCGCATGCTGGGTCCTGACGATCCCGACGCGGTGACCTACGAGCAGATGGTCGACGTCAAGCGCGCCATCGTGCGGGCCATCGCCGGGACCGCCAGCGGTATCCTCCTCGACCCTGAGATCGGCGCCGGTCCGGCGGTCGCCGACGGCGACCTGCCACCCGGTTGCGGGCTGCTGGTCGCGGTGGAAGCCAGCGGCTACGAAGGCCCGTCGACGGCCCGGCGCAGTCGCCTGTTGCGAAGCTGGGGTGTCGCCCAAATCAAACGCATGGGCGCCGACGCAGTGAAGCTGCTGCTGTACTACCACCCCGACGCGGAGAACGCTGAAGACCAGCAACGGCTGCTCATCGAGGTCGCCGAACTGTGCGCCGACGCTGACATCCCCCTGTTCCTCGAGACGCTCGGCTTCGCCATCGAGGACGGCAGGACGCTCACCGATGAGGCACGCCGTGACGTCGTCATCCGCACCGCGCGCCGCCTGACGGCCCTTGGTGGCGATGTGCTCAAGTGCGAGTTCCCCTATGACGCCTCGGTCACCGACCGTAGCCGCTGGAAGGACGCCTGCGCCGAGCTCGAGGAGGCCTCCGCGATCCCCTGGGTCATCCTCTCGGCCGGTGTCGACGATGCCACCTTCGAGGCCCAGACGGAGGTCGCCTGTGCCGCCGGGGCTTCGGGCGTCCTGGTCGGTAGGTCGGTGTGGAAGGAAGGCGCCACCATGACCGGCAGTGCACGTGATGCCTGGCTGGCGAAGGAAGGCGTCGCGCGCATGCAGCGCCTCGTCGACATCGTCGAGAGCGAGGCGCGCCCGTGGCGTCAGCGCTCTCCGCTCCCCCTGCAGCCGGAGCTGGCTGAGGGCTGGTACGCCGGCTATCCGGGCATCACGGGTGAGTGACACGCCCAGGCGTGAGATCGATATCGACGTCTACGTCATCGGCGACGTCAATCCCGACATCCTCGTCATCGGCGACGATGTCGTACCCGAGTTCGGCCAGGTCGAGAAGTACGTCGGCAACATCAAGATGACCGTGGGCGGGTCGTCGGCCATCACCGCTTGCGGCCTGGCGCGGTTGGGGTTGCGCGTCGCGCATGGGGGCGTCCTGGGCGACGACATGCTGGGGCACGCGGTCCTGGGCGCCCTGCGTGAGCGCGGCGTGGACACCTCCACCATCACCATCGAAGACGCCATCCCGACCGGGGCCACGGTGCACCTGGGCAAGGGTGACCAACGCGCGATGCTGACTGCGACCGGCACCATCGACCGGCTGCGAGCCGAGGACGTGCCGCGCGAGGTGCTGCCGCACATCCGCCACATCCACGCAGGCTCCACGGCTATACAGCCCAAGCTGCGGACGGGACTGCCAGCCCTCTTCCGCGAAGCGCGCGCGGCCGGTGTGACCAGCTCCTTCGACACCAACTGGGACCCCGACCGCCGCTGGGAGGACATCGACCCGATGCTGGCCGCCACCGACGTCTTCCTGCCCAACGAGCGTGAGGCAGCCTTGATATCCGGCGTGATGGACCCCCTGGAGGCGGCGCGCGCGCTGGTGGCCCGGTCTGAGGCGGCCGGGCGTGAGGCCGACGCCGTGCCGCTCACGGTGGCGGTGAAGCTGGGTGCCGACGGCGCCCTCGCGGTTCGAGGCGACGAGGCGCTGCGAGTCCCGGCTGACACCATCGAGGTGGTCGACTCCACCGGTGCCGGCGACGGCTTCAACGCCGGCTTCCTCTTTGGGTTCCTCGAGGGGCGCTCGCTGGGTGAGTCGCTGGCGCTGGCCGTGGCTTGCGGCTCCCTCTCGACTCGCGCCATCGGCGGCGTGGATGGACAGGCTACGCTCGAGGAGGCCGAGGCGCTCCTATAGCGGGTGCAGGCCAAGGTACGGCGGTGCGGGCCGGCGGCGTGGAGTGTGGGTCGGCGCGAGCGCGGGTCGTGCCGGCCGTGATCGGTAGCGGCCGACGTGCGATGCCCACCACGCGGGTTACCTGCCGCGTCGGCTATCTACCACGTTGGGTACCCACCACGTTGGTCACCCACCACGCTGGTCACCCACCACGTTGGTCACCCACCACTCTGGTCACCCACCACGCGGGTGAAGTGTCGGCGAACTGAGTCCGGACCCGTATCTCTTCGACATCCGATGCAGCTGCCGGGTCAAACGACAGGCCCTTCGTCAGACGACCCACGGGCCGAGTGAGACGACGGATCCGAACCTTGCCGTCCGTCGGGTCACCCACGGCGTGGGTAGCCAGCAGGCTCCGGCGCCGGCCCGCGGCTGAATACCGGTGGGCGGCGCCGGCCCGCGGCTGAGTACCGGTGGGCGGCGCCGATGGACTGGCGGCAGGTCGACCGACGCGCGATCTCACCGCGCGATGCCTGCATGACGATCAAGGCAGGAAGCGACTCGTCCGGGCTCGCAACCAGACGTTGCAGGGGATGTACCCCTCTGCGGCCTTGACTCCGCACTGGAGCCCGCGGAACCGCGCCACCGTGCGTACCTGCTCGAGCATGTCGACGTCGTCGTGGTCGGCGAGCCACGTGAGCTGGCTTTGGTGTTTCGCCAGCATGGCCAGCTTGGTCTCGAGATAGGCGGAGATGTCCACGAACTCGGTGGGGACGAACTCGTTGCCCGAGACCGTTTCCATGTAGGCCAGGGCAGGCACGCTCGCGAGATGTGACGACGTGGTCTCGAACAGCGGCAGCGTGGCCAGGAAGCTGGCGTCGAGTGCGAGACGCGAGGCCTCGACGTGGTCGGTCATGTAGTCGTTGGGTGCATGCGCCAGGACGACGTCGGGCCTGGCCACGCGGATCGCCTCGACCATCGTCGCTCGTTGTCCCGGATCGGACGCGTTGACCTCGCCGTCGGCAACGCCAAGGGCCAGGTAGGCGGCGCCGATCAGATCGGCGGCGGCGCGTGCCTCGAGATCACGGATGCCGGCGATCTCCTCGCGCGTGTGCTCATAGGAGCCGCGATCGCCGCGGGCGACGTGACACATCGTGACCGTATGCCCCTCGTCAGCGTATCGAGCGAGGGTCCCCGCGCACAGGATCTCAAGGTCGTCCGGATGGGCGCCGATCGCCATCACACGCATGCCTGCCTCCTTCTTCCGCGCCGGGGCCACGGGCGCCGCTCGGGACTCAGCCCTCTTCGCGTTCGATCTGGCGGCGCGTGGCCGGCGTGCGCGTGGGCGCCGGCACCTCAGACGCGCCCGCCACGAACGAGGCTTCGCGTGCCCACGCCGCGGCCTGCTCCTGCTGCTCGACCGAGAGGATGCCGTGGCGCGCGAGCGAGGCCATCTCGTCACGGATGTAGGTGTTGAGCATCTCCGGCCCATCGGTGTTGATGGTGTAGCGCACGCCGTTCTTGTGGAAGGTGTCGAAGATCCACTCGAACTCGTCCCAGCCCGACACGACACGGGAGTTGAGATTGCTGGTCGGACACAGCTCCAGCGTGATGCCGCGCTCGCGGATCAGGCCCATCGTCTTCTCATCGTACGCCGACTTGACGCCGTGTCCGAGCCGGTCAGGCTCCAGGTGCCGGATGACATCGGCGATCTCCTCCACCGGGCCCGATTCGCCGGTGTGCACCGTCACGCCAAGGCCGTGCTTGCGCGCCCGACGGAAGGCTGCCTTGTAGTGCGCCGGGTCGAACGTGGCCGACTCGGGGCCGGCGATGTCGATGCCGACGACGCCGCGGTGGCGGTAGGCGATGGCCTTCTCCACGATGATCTCGTTGAGATGAGCCGGAAAGGCACGGTCGAGACACAGGATGAGGCCGGGCTTGATGGGGTACTCCAGCGTGGCCAGGTCCATGCCCCGGATGGCGGCACTGATGATGTGGTCCAGGTCCTGCTCGCCGCCGCGGTTGCGCTTCATGGGGTTGAAGCGCAGCTCCATGGTGGTGATGTGGTTCTTGCGATAGGCGCCGCCGATGACCTCGTAGGCCGCGCGCTCCACCGCCAGCGGCGACGACTGGATCAGCTCGGTCCAGTGGAAGAGCTGCAGGTAACCGTCGAAGGAGCGGCCACGCCGCTTGGAGACGGTGATCATCTCGCGGAACTCCCAGAAGTCCTTGCTGGGCAGGCGGATGCCCTGGGAGTGCGCGATGCCCCACATGATCGCCGGCGACACGGCGCCGCCGAGGTGGCAGTGAAGCTCGGCCAACGGGATCTTGCGCGAGAGCACGGATGCCATGCATCGATGCTAGCCGCTTGGCCGCCGCCAGGGAGCCGATCACCGGCCGCTCGCCGAGCGGCAGGCTCGCAGGTGCCCGTCTCCTTGACACCCGTGGCAACATGAGGACCGGACGTCCGTACGTCCTGATGTTCCGATGTCACGCCGCCGGCGGACCGGACACATGGAGGAGGTCAGTACACACATGACCAAGCGATTCTCAGGATTCGTGGCTCTCGGTGCCGCGGGCCTGCTGGTCGTGGCCGGTGCAGTTCCGGCAGCCGCCCAGGATGGCACCAGCATCGAGATGATCGCGGCCCAGTACACCGACGACATGCAGCCGTACTTCGACGATCTGGCGGCGCGGTTCATGGAAGAGAACCCCGATATCGACGTGACCGTCCAGGTCGTGAACTGGAACGACATCGACCAGGTCGTGACCACGCGCATCGCCACCGGCGATCCGCCGGACATCGTCAACCTCAACTACTTCGCCAACTTCGCCGCCGACGACCTGCTCTACACCGCCGACCAGATCGTCGACGAGGCCACCATGGCCGACCTGATCCAGGGCTTCCGCGACAACTCCAAGTACGACGGCGTCGAGTACGCCGTGCCGGACCTCGCGTCCGACCGCCTCTTCTTCTACAACAAGGACATCCTCGAGGCCGCGGGCGTCGAGCCCCCGGCCACGTGGAGCGAGGTCAAGGCCGTCTGCCAGGCCATCCTCGACACGCAGCCCGGCATCGTGCCCCTGGCGCTCCCGCTGGGTCCCGAGGAGGCCCAGGCCGAGTTCCTCATCTGGGCCGGCGGCAACGGCGGCCAGTACTTCGACGGCGAGAACTGGGTCATCAACTCGGCCGAGAACCTCGAGACCCTGGACTTCCTGCAGGAGCTGGTGGACATGGGCTGCACGCAGCCCAACCCGGGCTCCTTCAACCGCACCGACGGCGCCTTCCAGCTCTTCGGCCAGGGTGTGGTGGGCATGCTCAACGGCGCCATCTTCCTGCCGGGCGAGCTCGAGAACACCTACCAGAGCGACGTCGACTGGGGCGTGGTCCCCTTCCCGGCCGCCGACGGCAAGGAGTCCATCACGCTCGGCGTGCAGGACTACTTCTTCGGCTTCAAGAAGGACGGCAACCAGGAGGCCATCCAGAAGTTCCTGAGCTTCCTGTTCGTGCCCGACAACTACGCGGCCTTCCTCGAGGCGGCCGGCGGCTTCCTGCCCGCGACCATCTCGGCCGGTGAGCAGATGTCGGCGGACCCCTTCCTGGCGCCGTTCATCGAGGTGCTGCCGTCGGCCATCTTCTACCCCAGCGACCAGGCCGCATGGGGCTCGGTCCAGGGCGCGATCCAGGACGGCATCGGAGCAGCCTTCGTGCCCGGCGCCGACAAGCAGGCCATCCTCGACGAGATCAACGCGGTCGGCGAATCGGCTGATCGCCTGACCACGTCAGCTTCGATTGACTAGCATGCGGGGGTCCCAGCCAGCAGGTCGGGGCCCTCGCTCTGATTCAACGGGGTAGTTCGTGACTGAGGCGCGCACGGCGACGAGCGACCACCAGCCGCGACGCGCCGAGCAGGCCACCCAGCCCCGGCGGCGCCTGCCCGACCTGGGTCCCCTGCCCTGGATCGGACCGGCGCTGCTGCTGATCTTCGCCGTCGTGCTCTGGCCGGCGTTCGAGATGGCTCGCACCTCGGTGCTGGACATCAGCCTGTCCGGCCTGGCCAGGGGCTTCATCGGCCTGGCGAACTTCGAGCGGCTGTTCGCCAACCCGGACTTCCTGGGCATCCTCCTGCGCACGCTGACGTGGGTGGTCATCGTCGTCGGCGTCACCATCCTCATCTCGCTGGGGCTGGCATCGCTGCTCAACGCCGCCTTCCCGGGGCGGCGCTTCGTGCGCTGGGCGCTGATCATCCCCTGGGCGGCATCGGTGGTCATGACCGCGACCATCTGGCGCTGGATGCTCGACGGCTTCTACGGGATCATCAACCGCATCCTGCTCGACCTCGGCCTCCTGGCCGCCCCCATCAACGACTGGCTGGGCGACCCGTCGACGGCCTTCATCTGGCTCATGTTCGTGGCCATCTTCGTCTCGCTGCCCTTCACCACCTACGTCCTGCTGGCCGGCCTGCAGTCCATCCCCAAGGACATCTACGAGGCCGGCCGAGGTCGACGGTGCGACCGGCTGGCACAGCTACCGTTAGCATCACCCTGCCGCTGCTCCGGCCCGGCGCTGCTGGTGGCCTCGATCATCAACATGATCAACGTCTTCAACTCGTTCCCCATCATCTGGGCCATGACCCGGGGTGGGCCCGGGTCGCTGACCGACACGACCACGACGCACATGTACAAGCTGGCCTTCCGCTTCCGGACATCGGCCAGTCGGCAGCCATGTCCGTGGTCAACTTCGCCGTCATCCTCGTCTTCGTGCTGCTCTACCTCCGCGTCGTCGACTGGCGGAGGGCGTGACGTGAGCACGATGCACGCCCGCCCGAGGACCCCGACCATCAAGAAGGCGCTGCTCACCGGGCATCGGCGCCCTGGTGGCCTTCTTCTTCATGGCGCCCGTACATCCAGATGCTCATCACCGCGCTGTCGCCGGCCAACGAGCTCGTACTCGGTCCCGGCGCAGTACCTGCCATCTCGCTTCGAGTTCTCGAACTTCATCACGGTCTGGGAGGAGGCGCCGCTGTGGGGCTATCTGCGCAGCAGCCTCATCATCTCCGTCTTCGCCACGCTGCTGGTGCTGCTCGTGGCGCTGCCGGCGGCCTACTACACGGCCCGCTATCGCTACCGCGGTCGGCTGCTCTTCCTGCTGCTCGTGCTCATCACGCAGATGTTCGCACCGACCGCGCTGGTCATCGGCATCTACCGCGAGTTCGTGAGCCATCGGCGACATCTTCCCGTCCGCCGGCGTCAACACCTACCTCTCGCTCATCATCGTCAACGCCGCCTTCAACCTGGCCTTCTCGACCTGGATCATGGTGGCCTACTTCTCGACCATCCCGGTCGAGCTGGAGGAAGCGGCGGCGATCGACGGCGCGTCGCGCCTGGGCGTGCTGCGCGCGGATCACTCTGCCGCTGGCCCTGCCCGGCATCATCACCGCCACCATCTTCACCTTCATCGCTGCCTGGAACGAGTTCGTCATCGCCCTGACGCTGGCGCAGTCGCCCGACATCCACCCGCTGACCGTCGGTGTCACCACCTTCATCGGTCAGTACCGCGTGGAGTGGCAGTACCTCTTCGCCTCGTCGCTGATCGCCATCGTGCCGGTGGTCATCCTCTTCATCGTCATCGAGAAGTGGCTCGTCGGCGGCCTGACCGCCGGCAGCATCAAGTAGCCCGCACGCCCGGGCCAGGGGGTCCCGACATGACCGAGATGCGCCTCGCCGACTACCGGCCGGTGCCGCAAGCTGCGCCTGGCAGAGCACCGCGTCGAGAAGCCGCGCTTCGCGGTCGTCGATGCCCACAACCACCTGGGGCCGGCCTTCAGCGCCGGCTGGGACACGCGCCCCGGTGTCGGAGCTCCTGGCGGCGCTCGACGAGCGGGCGTGGAGACCGTCGTCGACCTCGACGTCGAGCAGCGCGTCGGGCTTCGCCGAGCGCATCGCGAGGTACGGTCGCCAGCATCCCGACGCGCTTCGTCCACTTCACCGGGCTGGCCTACGACGAGTGGGTCGAGCGGCCCGACTTCGGCGAGATGGAGGCGGCAGCGCTTCGAGGACTGGCCGCCGGGATGGGCGCCCGCGGCATCAAGGCCTGGAAGCCCCTCGGCCTGCGCGCGCGCGATCCCGATGGCACGGTCGTGGCCGGTCGACGACGAGCGCCTCGATCCCCTGTGGGCCATGGCGGCGCAGGCTCGGCCTGCCCGTCATCGTCCACGTCGCCGACCCCATCGCCTTCTTCGACCCGCTCGACGAGCGCAACGAGCGCTGGGAGGAGCTGCAGGCCCATCCGGACTGGCACTTCTGGCCGCCGCCTCGGAGGTCGGAGAGACGCGGCTTCGCGAGCCTTCGACGAGATCCTCGCGGCCTTCGACCGCGTGGTCAGCTCGACATCCCGAGACCACCTTCATCGGGGCCCACGTGGGCTGTGCCTCCGAGGACCTGGCGCTCGTCGGCTCGATGCTCGATCGGCATCCCAACTTCCACGTCGACATCTCGGCACGCATCGCCGAGCTGGGCCGGCAGCCCTACACGGCTCGCGACTTCTTCCTGCGCTACGCCGACCGCATCCTGTTCGGCACGGACCTCGGCTACGACCCGGCGATGTACCGCATCCACTATCGCTTCCTGGAGACGATGGACGAGTCCTTCGACTACTCGACCGAGGCGACTACCCGCCGCAGGGCCGCTGGCAGATCCACGGCATGGGCCTGCCCGACGACGTGCCTGCGGAAGGTCTACGCGGACAACGCCCGGCGGCTCCTGCTCGAGCGCTGAACGCTGCACGAGCTGCTGGGCTATGAGTGCGTCCGCAGCTACGACGGCTCCTGGACCGAGTGGGGCGCCGTCATCGGAGCGCCCATCGAGAACCCCAGCGCGACAGGCTAGCTCGAGCTCGGGCAGAGAGAAGGTGAACATGCGTTCGGCGTCGATGCGCGCGTAGGCGACGCCGGAATCGAGGAAGGCCGAGGCGTCGCCACCGTAGCGGCGCCGTAGAAGTCGAGCAGAGGCCGGCGGAACGCAGCCCCGTCATGCGTCGCCTAGTCGATCTCGACGGCCCGGCCGTGCGGTCGCTGACGGAGAGCTCCTCGGCCGGCAGGTGGGTGGCGCTGACGGCCGGGTCGTCGACGGATGTGGCGGAAGCGCAGCGATCCGTCGCTCGAGCCGAAGTACCACTGCCCCCGATAGAAGAAGCCGTCGACCGGGCCGGCGATGGGGCGGCCGTCGCCGGTCACGGTGGCCAGAACGAGCAGGCACATGCCCTGCAGCCGTCGCCACCAGCTGCTCGGCGCTGCAGCCGGCGCTCCGGTGTGATGACGTCGCGCAGATGCGGGCCCGGCAACCTCGTAGCTGCGGTCGAGCAGTCGCCTGCAGTCGCGCCGAGGTCGGCTCGTCTCGTCTCGAACATCCGGCCGGCGGGCGACCGTCTAGCGAGTCTCGGTCGGTCAGCCCGTTGGCGGCGAGCGCGGCGGCGCGCGCGGTGCGGTTGCGCTTGGCCTCCTCGGGCACCTGGTCACGGGCGTGGTAGGAGGAGCGCACCAGCGGGCCCGACTCGACGTGCTTGAAGCCGAGGGCCAGCGCCTCCGACTTCATCTCGTCGAACTCATCAGGGTGGACGTAGCGCTCGACGGGCAGGTGCCTGACCGTCGGGCGCAGGTACTGACCCAGGGTGAGGATGTCGCAGTCGACGGCGCGCAGGTCGCGGAACGTCTGGCTCAGCTCCTCGCGCGTCTCGCCCAGGCCGACCATGATGCTGGACTTGGTGTGCACGGTGCCGGCACGGCCGGCGATCTCGAGGGCCATGGCCTTGGCGTCGGCGAGCACCTGCAGCGAGCGGTCGTAGCGGGCACGCTTGCGGACCGGCTTCTGCAGCCGCTCCACCGTCTCGACGTTGTGGTTGAGGATGTCCGGCTCGGCCTCCATGACGGTCCGCAGCGGCGCGTCGAGGTAGTCGGGGATCAGCACCTCGACGCCCATCTCCGGGCTGCAGCGGCGCAGCTCGCGGATGGTCTCGGCGAAGATGCCCGCGCCGCCGTCGGGCAGGTCGTCGCGGCAGACGCTGGTGACGACGACGTGCTCCAGGCCCATCACCGCGACGGCTTCGGCGACGCGGCGCGGCTCGTCGTCGTCGTCCCAGTCGGGCCGGCCGGTCTTGACGGCGCAGAAGCCGCAGGCGCGGGTGCAGGTGTCGCCCAGGATCATCACCGTCGCGGTGCGCTGCTCCCAGCACTCCCCGATGTTGGGGCACAGGGCCTCTTCGCAGACGGTGTTGAGCGTCTGGCCGCGCACGAGGCGTCTTGAGCTCCTCGTAGTTGGCGCCCGTGGGCAGCCTGGCGCTTGATCCACTCGGGGTGCCGCTGGCGGTCGGGGCCGTGCGCAGCCGGAGGCGTCGACCGAGCCGCCCATGGCGATGGTCAGCGGCTGCTGGAGCTTGGCTGTGCCGCCGCTGGGGTCGAAGATGGGGAGCTGCCTGGCCATCGTGCTACCAGATGGGGTGTCTGCGTCGACTGACCGAGCCAGCGCTGCACGTCGGGCAGGAACTCGCCGGCCTGGGCGCCGTCGGTGGCGCGGTGGTCGATGCCGATGCACATGTTCATCATCGAGCGGACCGCGATGGCGTCGCCCTGGTCCTCCAGCACGACGGGCCGCTTGACGATCTTCTCCATGGTGATGATGGCGACCTCGGGCACGTTGATGATGGGCAGCGTCAGGATGGAACCGGTCCAGCCGGTGTTGTCCACCGTGAAGGTGCCGCCCTCGAGGTCCTCCGGGCGGAGCTTCTTGCTGCGAGCCCGGGTGGCGACGTCGTTGATGGCGGCGTTGAGGCCGTGCAGGCTGAGGTCCTCCGCGTTCTTGATGACCGGCACGACCAGGCCGTCGTCGACCGCCACGGCGACGCCGATGTTGACGTCCTTGCGGCGCCAGTGGCCCTCCTCGGTCCAGTGGGCGTTGAGGTCGGGGTGCCTGCGCAGGGCCTCGACGCAGGCCTTGGTCACATAGGCGACGTAGCTCAGCGACATCCCCTCACGGGCCTTGTAGTCGGCGTTGACGGCAGCTGCGCGCCTGCACGACCGCGGTCATGTCGACCTCGATGGTGATGTAGGCGACCGGTACCTCCAGGGACCGGTCCATCTGCGCTGCGATGGCCTTGCGCATGGGGCTGAGCTGCTTGAGCGAGTCGCCGTGCTTGACGGGGGAGTCGGCCAGCTCGGCGGCCACGCGCGCGGCGGGGGTCGGGTTGGCGCTCGCCGGGGCAGTGCCGACGGCCGGCGCTGCCGCGGCGCGCTCGACGTCCTCTCGCGTGATGCGGCCACCCTTGCCGGAGCCGCCGATGGCCGTGACATCCACGCCCCGCTCACGGGCCAGCCGCCGGACGGCAGGCGTCATGCGGATCGAGGCTGGCACCACGAGCGGGGTCGCGGGCAGGGCCGCCGGAGCGGGCACAGGCGCCGGCGGGGCGGGCGCGACGACGATCTCGGGCGCCGGTCCAGCTGCCTCGGCCTCGGCTGCCGGCGGGGCCACAGACGCCTCGGGCACAGGCTGGGCCACCACTGTCTCGCCCTTGCCATCGGACTGGGGAACGGCGGCCCCGACGGAGTCAGCGGCGCCGGCCTCATCCACCTCGGCGATGGCGGCGTCGTTGGCGACGGTGTCGCCCTCGGCCACGAGGATCCTGGTGAGCGTGCCCTCGAACGGCGACGGGACCTCGGCGTTGACCTTGTCGGTCACGACCTCGACCAGCGGATCGCCCACGCGGACGTGGTCGCCCACGTCCTTGAGCCACTTGCCGATGGTGCCCTCCTCGACGCCTTCTCCGAGCTGGGGCATGGTCACCTGGGGCATGAGTCGACTCCTGGGAGATACGTTCGCTGGGTCATGGTATGCAGTGCAACGGTCAGGTATCCATCATAGCGGGCGGCCCGTGGCGGGCCCGCAGCGAGGCCGGATGCAGCTGGGCACGGTGCAAGCGATACGGCGCTGGCGAGGATGGGCGAACAGACGGCGCCTCAGAAGTTGATGGACTTGCCGTCGACGGCCATGGCCGCCTCGCCGATCGTCTCCGAGAGCGTGGGGTGGGGATGAACGGCGGAGCCGACCTCCCAGGCCGTGGCCTCCAGCAGCATGGCCGTCGAGGACTCGGCGATGAGCTCGGTGACGTCGTGGCCGATCATGTGGACGCCCAGCAACTCATCGGTCTCGGCATCGGCGATGACCTTGACGAAGCCCGTCGTGTCGCCCTCGATGACGGCCTTGCCACTGGCCTGCATCGGCATCTTGCCGACCTTGGTCTTGATGCCTCGCTCCGCGCACTGCTCCGAGGTCAGGCCGATGGAGGCCACCTGTGGCCGCGAGTAGGTCGCACGCGGCATCTTGACGTAGTCGATCGCCTCGGCCTCCTCACCGGCGATGGCATGCACCGCGGCGATGCCCTCGTGCGTGGCGACGTGCGCCAGCCACAGCCCACCGATGACGTCCCCGACCGCATACAGGTGCGGGTCTGCCGTGCGCATCTGGCCGTCGACCTTGATGACGCCGCGATCGACCACCGCGCGCGTCGTCTCCAGGCCGACCTCCTCGATGTTGGCAGCGCGGCCGGTGGCGACGAGCATCTGCTCCGCGCGCAGCTCGGAAGGCTCCTCCCCTTCCTTGCCCACCATCAGGCTGACGCCGCTGTCGTCGGCCTTGACGGCGGTGGTGTCGAAGCGCGCGGTGGTGATGACCCTGATGCCGCGGCGCTTGAAGGCGCGCTCCATCTCCTTGCACGACCTCGGCGTCCTCGAGCGGCACCAGGGCGGGCAGGTACTCCAGCACGGTGACCTCGCTGCCCAGGTCCGCGTAGTAGCTGGCGAACTCGATGCCCACCGCGCCGGCACCGACCACGATGATGGAAGCTGGCACGTGGGCCGAGCGCAGGACGTCGTCGGAGGTGACGATGTGCTGACCGTCGGGCACCAGCCCGGGCAGCGACTTCACCCGGGAACCGGTGGCCACGATCACATCCTTGGCCTTGAGGATGACCTCGCCGGTGGGCTTGCCGTCGTGTCGATCGTCTTGACCCGGACCTGCTGCGGGCCCCTCCAGGCGCCCGCGTCCGAGGACGTAGTCGACCTTGTTCTTCTTGGCCAGGCTGGTCACACCCTTGACCAGGCGCGCCACGATCTTGTCGCGGCGCGCGGCGATGGCCTCCGCGTCCACTTCCGGCGCAGCAGGTCGAGATGCCGAACTCGTCGGCGTGCCTGATGCGGTCGATGAGGTCGGCCGATTCGAGCATGGCCTTGGTGGGGATGCAGCCGATGTGCAGGCAGGTGCCGCCGAGACCCTTGGGGTTGTCATCGACCAGCGCGACCTTGAGCCCCAGCTGGCCGGCGCGGAAGGCGGCAGCGTAGCCGCCGGTGCCGGCACCGAGGACGACGATGTCGAAGGACTGCGATTTCGTTGGGCACGGTGGACCTCGGGATGTCGGGTGGTACGGATGCGGTCGATGGTAGCAAAGGCCCCACCGCGCCGACCTATACTCGGCCGGCGTGGACGATCTCCTTTGGACGCTCGCCTCGCTGGCGATGGGCTACCTCGTCGGCGCGCTGCCGATGGGCGTCGTCGTGGCCCGCCTGACCGATGGCACCGACCCACGCACGGTCGGCTCCGGGCGCACCGGCGGCACCAATGCGCGACGCGCCATGGGAGCCGCCCGCGGCCTGGCGGTGGCGCTGCTGGACATCGCCAAGGGGCGCTGCCCATCGTCATCGCGCGCCTCCTGGGCGCCGATGTCACGCTCCAGGCGCTGACCGGCGTGGCCGCGGTCGCGGGCAGCTGGAAGTCGGTCTATATCGGCTTCGACGGCGGGCGCGGTGTCGCCACGTGGTTCGGCGGCCTCGTCGTGGCGTCGCCCCTGTTGGCGCTCCTGTGCGTGCCCATCTATGCCGTCGTCATCCGCGCCACGGGACTGATCTCGCTGGCCTCGCTGGTGGCGACCGTCTTCGTCGTCGCAGCCACGCCGGTCATGGCTGCGCTCGGGGCCCTCGACCCAGCCTGGCTCAGCTTCACGCTGCCGCGCGCTGCCATCGTCTGGGTCGCCCACCGCGGCAACATCGCCCGCATCCGCGCGGGCACGGAGCCGCGTCTCATCCGCTAGCAGCGCGTCAGCCGCCAGCTGCAGGTCCAGCACTGACGCGATGAGGCCCCTCCGGGTGGCCACCGAACCTATACTCGGGGCGGCGTGGTTGATGTACCCCTGACCCTGCTCCTGCTCGTGATGGCCTACCTCGTCGGCTCCCTGCCGATGGGTGTCATCGTGGCGCGCGTCAGTGGCGGCACCGACCCGCGGACCGTTGGCTCCGGTCGCACGGGCGGCACCAACATGCTGCGTGCGGGCGGCTGGGGTCGTGCCATCGCCGTGGCCGTGCTCGACCTCTCCAAGGGCGCCCTGCCCATCCTCGTCGCACGCGCCCTGGATATGCCGGTCGAGGTACAGGCCATCACCGGTCTCGCCGCGGTGCTGGGCAGCTGGAAGTCCATCTTCCTGGGCTTCCACGGTGGTCGTGGCGTAGCCACCGGGGTGGGTGGCATGCTCGCCATCGCGCCCTGGGTCGTGCTCCTGACCCTGCCCGCGTTCATCGTCATCATCTGGACGACCCGCTACGTCTCACTCGGCTCCATCCTGGGAACCGCCGTCGGTGCTGGCATCGTCATCCTTGCCATCATCGCTGGGCTGGCTCGATCCCGGCTGGATCCTCTACGTCATCCCCGGCGAGATCATCGTCTGGGTCGCCCATCGCGACAACATCGCCCGACTGCGAGCCGGTACCGAGCGCAGTTCTCGCCCGGCGACCGACAGGCGACAGCACCGCCCAAGCCTCTAACGCCGCAACGAGCGGGCCAGGATGGCAAGGTCCCGACCAGCAGCCCGATCACGACGATGGGCGCGGACGCCAGGGCGCCGTCGATGCCGGGTACGAGCGCGCTGACAAGGTTGACGGCGAGGACAGCGACCACCAGCGGCGACGAGCAGAACGACGCGTCGGTCGCGAGGCGCCCCCGCGCCCTCCGATCGGCCGACGGGCTAGCCGCGATCCGCCTGCAGCGGGATGCCGATGGGCGCCACCAGCACGCGGCCGGCCAGGACCTTGCCGACCCGGCTGCGCAGGCCGTCGCTTGGGCCGATGGAAGGTGACGGTCACGTCGGCACGGACGACGGGGTCGGACGGCTCACCGGTGGTGAGGTCGACCGCGGTCGGTGTGTCGACCGCGAGCACCGGCACCTCGTGCTCACGCGCGCGCACGACCACATCGACCGCGGTGCGGATGGGCTCCCGCAGCAGGCCCCGAACGCCGGTACCCAGCAGCGCGTCGATGACGAGCCCGGCGCGCTCGATGCCGTTGAAGTAGAGCGCCACGTCGCTGCCGCGCGCGGTGGCCACGCGGCGCAGCGGTCGATGCCGTCGAGCCGCTCCCAGTTGAGGGCGGCGTCAGGCGTCGCCGGGCGGCCTTCGGCCGAGAGCAGCACGACCTCGGAGCTGACCGATGCCCGCGCCAGCCAGGCGCCGCGACCAGAGCCATCGCCGCCGTTGTTGCCGGGTCCGCAGAGGATGAGCACCCGCGAACGGCGAACGGTCGGTCGGAGATCAGCAGCGCCTGCGCCGCGGCCGCGACCGCCGTGCCAGCCTGCTCCATGAGCCACTCGCCGCGCGTGCCCAGGCGCAGCGCGCGGGCATCGGCGCCGCGCATCTCCTCTGCCGTCATGGGGTTGAGCGCTGCCTGCGGCTGCCAGCGTTCGGCCAGGGCGTCGATATCGCGTGCGCACGCGAAGATGACCGTCGATCGGAGACGCGGCAGGCAACAGCCCGGTCGGTGGGAGTCGTGGGTCGTGCGTCATGACGGCACCGATGGTAGGCGCACGGACCCATCGGCATGTCGCTCGAGCAGGCCGTCCCGATCGAGGGCCGCCCGCGGCCGCGATGCCAGCCTGCCCGTGTGACCCAATGACGCGGGGAGCCGTGTCCAGGCACCATCCTCCAGCCGTCGCGCAGACGGGCCACGATGCGGCCGCGAAGCCAGCGCGTGGTCTGCTCGAACGGAGGCCCGCTGTCGGCGGCACCGGCCGGAGGCACGCCGTAGACGAGGTCAGCGCTGGCGCACCATGTCGGCGCACGGGGCAGCTCAGCGCAACGCAGCGGGCCGGCGCGACGGCAGACCGTCGCGCCCAGCTCCATGGTGGCATGCGTCCAGGTGGCGGACTGAGTCACGTGCCACCAGTCGGTCGGCCGGCGCCTGCAGCTCCGTCGCCCGAGCGGTCTGGCCGGCAGCCGCGCGATGACCCGACGAACATTGGTGTCGACCGCCGCCACGGGCGGCCCGAAGGCGATGGCGGCCACCGCGCGCGCGGTGTACGGCCCCACCCCCGGCAACGCCTCCAGGGCCAGCCATGTCGACGGGGCACCCGACCACCGTGCTCGGCCTCGATGACGCGCGGCACGCTGCAGGTTGACGGCGCGGCGGTTGTAGCCAAGGCCGGTCCAGGCACGCAGCACCTCGGCGGGTCGAAGCCTGGGCCAGGGCGCGCGGCGTGGGGAAGCGCTCCAGGAACGCCGGCCCAGGCCTCGTCCACGCGCCCGATCTGCGTCTGCTGGGCCATGACCTCGAGCCACCAGGATGGCCCACGGCTCACGCGTCGTGCGGATGCGCAGCGGCCGGGCCCGCGGCCGGTACCAGGCCAGCAGGGCCGCCTGGAAACGGCGCAGTCGACTACCCCGTAGCCGATCGCGAACGCCCGGCACCAGGACCATCTGCACCCGAAGGTGTCGGAACCTTCATCTTCCTGTCACCCGTAATCGCCGTTGGTCGTGCACAATCTGGCGCGCATGCCGTACCGCCCACAGAAGCGCCGTGCTTCCCGTACCGGCAGCCGGAACGGGAACGGGACCCATCATCGGGGTTCCTACGCCGCGCGTCTCGCCATCGCCCGGAGCACCGCCCGCAAGCCAGCATCCAGTGGTCCCAGCGCCGTGCTCGTGCTATTCCTCGTCCTCGTGGTGGCTCGGTGCCGGACCGTCGTCTCAGCCGCGGCCATCGCCGCCGGCGGTGCGGCCGCGCGTCACCATCGCCACCCTGGACCAGGGCCTGCCGGACGTGCGAGCCTTCCGCGACCTCGACTTCAGCGAACGAGCCGTCATGGACCGCCGCGGGCAAGGTCGAGCTGGCCCAGTTCTGGGAGGAGCGCCGTGAGGTCGTCGAGTTCGACGAGATCCCCCAGCTCGTGCTCGACGCCACCACCGCCACCGAGGATGACACCTTCTGGGACAACCCCGGCTTCGACCTGGAGGCCACCGTCAACGCCTTCCTGACCGAGGCCGCAGGTGGCGGCGATCGCGGTGGTGGTTCGACCATCACCCAGCAGCTCGTGCGCGCGGTCCTGCTGCCGGAGGACATCATCGCCGACAGGACACCAAGGAAGGTCTCTACCTGCGCAAGGCCAAGGAGATCCTGCAGGCCTACAAGCTGACCCAGGCCTTCCCGGGCGAGGACGGCAAGAAGGACATCATCACCGCCTACCTCAACGAGATCTTCTACGGCGCCGCCTACGGTGTCGCGGCCGCGGCGGATGTCTACTTCGGCAAGGACCTCGACGAGCTGACCGTCAGCGAAGCCGCGCTGCTGGCAGCCATCCCGCAGGAGCCGGCAACCTCTACCCCTACAAGCGCAACCCCAAGAACGGCAAGTACCCAACGTCGTCAAGGAGAAGTACGGCAAGACGGTCAAGGGCACCGGGCAAACGCGCACCCGCCTCGTGCTCAAGGCCTGTCGGCGACAAGCCCAACTGCGTGGAGACGGAGGTCGTCGGCCGGCGCAACTTCATCCTCGCAGCGCCTGCGTGAGGGCAAGGGCCGCTGGACCACGCCTGAGCGAGGAGCAGCTGCAACGAGGCGCTGAACGAGAAGATCATCATCAAGAAGGCAGCGGAAGGTCCGCTACAAGGCGCCGCAGTTCGTGGAGGCGGCGCTGAACCGGAGCTGGATGCTCATCCTGGGTGACCGCGATCCCTACAACGTGGGCGGCTACAAGGTGACCACGACGCTGGACTGGAAGGCCCAGCAGCTGGGCGAGAAGTACATCGACGCCGGGGCCATCCTGCCCAACCTGCCGGCCAGCCAGCGTACTACTGGCCATCCGCAAGAACAAGCTGGGCCGCGATGCCGGCTGGATCAACGACCTGCGCCGGTCTGAACCTGCGCAACGGTGCCCTGGTGGCGCTCGACTACCGCACCGGTGACATCCTCGCCTACGTCGGCTCGGCCGGCTACTACCGCAACTCGAAGAACCCCAAGTTCGACCCCAAGTACGACCACGTCGGCCAGGGTCGGCGCCAGCCGGGCTCGGCCTGGAAGCCCATCGTGTACGCCACCGGCATCGACACGGGTGCCCTGACGGCGGGACGGTGCTGCTGGACATCACGACGCCGTTCGGCGGCGCCGCCACGGCAGAGTGGGCGCCCAAGGACGCCGATTCGATCGACCGCGGACCCATCTCGTGCGCGACGCACTGCAGTACTCGCTGAACATGCCCGCCATCCGGGCCCTCGACCGCATCGGCGTCAAGACCGTGCGCAAGTACGCCGTCAAGGCCGGCTTCGAGTTCCTGCCCACCTTCGGCAACCAGTCGCTGGACGTGGCCGGACTGGCGGGCGCCATCGGCACGGTGGAGGTACGGCCGCTGGACATGGCAGCCGCCTTCGGCGCCTTCGGCAACGACGGCAAGGTCACGCGACCGCGCTACATCCTCAAGGTCGAGGAGCCCAAGGGCAACGTCATCTACGATGCCGGCAGGCCGGTGCTACCACGCAGGTGTGGAGCCCACAGACGGCCTACATCATGTCGGACATCCTGAAGGGCAACGCCGATCCGGCCGAGAACGAGGTCTGGGGCCGACACTTCGCATGCACAACACCAAGAACGGCAGCGCCGCGAGATGGCCGTCAAGACCGGCACCACCAACAACCTCAAGGACTACTCCACCTACGGCCTCCTGCCCATGCCCAAGAACACGAACCAGCCGGCCCTGGCCGTGGGCGTCTGGTACGGCAACAGTGACAGCACGTCGCCCAACCTCGGGCGACTGGTCTACTCGCTCGACAACGCCGGCAAGACATGGCAGGCCTTCGTGCGTGACTACATGAACAAGAAGCCGGCACCCAAGTTCCAACGCCCCAAGACCGGTGTCGTCACCGCCTCGATCCGCAGTGTCACAGGCGGCACACGCCAGGAGCTCTTCGTCCGTGGCACGCAGCCGGGCGGGAAGAACCAGGTGGACACGACCTACTCGTGCGGCACCTCGATCACCGAGCTGGAGAACCCGGGTGCTCCGTCCTCCTGGCTTGCGGCCGTCAACTCCTGGGCCGCACGAGGGAACGGCTCGTCGAGCCAGTGGGGCTCGGTCAAGACCGCGATCGGCAGCTGCTACTCGGGCGGGTCAAGCCGGCCCAGCACCGACGACGAGGGTAGCTCCGGCGGTGGTAGCTCCGGCGGTGGTAGCTCCGGCGGTGGCAGCTCCGGCGGTGGCAGCTCCGGCGGTGGCAGCTCCGGCGGTGGCAACCAGCCTGCGCCGACCTGCCAGCCTGGCTTCACTGACAAGCCCAAGGGCTGCGTCATCTCCGGCTAGAGTCCCACGCGACCGCTGGGCAACCTCGCCCAGCGCTATGGCGTGGCGTTGCCGGAACCGGTGCCGTTACCGGAGTTGATGCCGCTGTAGTCGCGCCGACGTGGTCCGCCCGCGAGGCGTGAGGTCGACCGATCGCGGCGGCCGGGACCCGGCGCACGCTACGCTTCCGCGCATGTCGCTCGACGAGTACTGGCGCAAGCGAGACTTCGAACGCACGCCAGAGCCGCGGGGGGCGCCGCGTCGCCGGTGGTGCCATCCGTGCGGCGTTTCGTCGTCCAGCGCCATCGGGCCACCCGCCTCCACTACGACGTACGCCTGGAGATCGGTGGCGGCGCTCGTGAGCTGGGCCGTTCCACGCGGCCCATCCATGCGGCCGCTCGAGAAGCGACGCGCCGCGCGGACCGAGGACCACCCGCTCGAGTACCTCGACTTCGAGGGCGTCATCCCCGTCGGCGAGTACGGCGCCGGCGACGTCATCGTCTGGGACCACGGGGCACTGGGAGCCGGAGCGCCTCGAGGACCCGGCCGCATCGATCGCCGACGGGCGAGCTCAAGTTCGTGCTGCATGGGGCTCGGCTCCAGGGGCGCTTCGTCATCGTTCGTACCGGCGGCGCTGAAGGTCGCGATGACTGGCTGCTCATCCACAAGGCGCGACGCGCACGCCGTCGAGGAGTGGCAGATCGATGAGCAGCCGACCTCGGTCCTGAGCGGCCGGACCAACGAGGAGGTCGCCGCCCGGCAGGCGACCGCGATCAGCCCCGACCGGCACCATCGCCGATATCGACCTGACGGCTGCCCGGCAGCCTCGCGACCGGACTTCGTCGAGCCGATGCTGGCCACGCCTGTCGGAGCGACCGTTCAGCGACCCCGGCTGGCTCTTCGAGCTCAAGCTCGATGGCTATCGCCTGCAGGCGGTGGTGGGTGAGCTCGGAACCCGGCTCTGGACACGCAATCACAAGGACGCGGCGGCCTACTTCCCGGCCTTCGCCGATCTGCCGTCGGCATCATTGGCTCGGCGGCAGCGACGCCATCATCGATGGCGAGATGGTGGCGCTGGATGCGGACGGTCGACCCGACTTCAGCCTGCTACAGGAACTGGTGGGCATGAAGGGACTGGGCGTGAAGCGACGGGAACGGCCGCCGGACAGCGCGACCGAGCCACGCCCGGGCAGCCTGGTCTACCACGCCTTCGACCTGCTCCACCTCGACGGCTGGAGCCTCCTCGACGTGCCGTTGCTCGAGCGCAAGCGCCTCCTGCGACTGCATACTGCGGGGACACGCATCGGTGCGCTACGTCAGCCATGTGCTGGAGCACGGCGAGGACTTCCGGCCGCCGTCACCGCGCAGGGCCTGGAGGGCAGCATGGCCAAGCGGCAGCGCAGCCGCTACACGCCGGGGATGCGCTCGCGCGACGTGGCTCAAGGTCAAGGCTCGACGCGAGCAGGAGCTGGTGGTCGTCGGCTACGAACCCGGTCGCGGCAGCCACCCGAGCTGGGCTCGCTGCTGGTGGCCACGCGCGAGGTCGAGAGGTTGGCGCTTCGCCGGCCACGTCGGTAGCGGCATCGACGCCCACGCGCGCAGGCAGTGGCGCGAGTCGCTGGAGCAGGAGGCACGGCCCGATCCGCCGGCCATCGGGGTGCCCCCGTCCACGGAGGCGCGCTAGAGCGAGCCGCGCCACGTCATCCGCGCCGAGTTCGCCGAGTGGACCCCCGACGGGCTGCTGCGACAGGCGGTCTACAAGGGACGCGACCCCAGCCGGGACCCGCTGACGGTCTCGCGAGAGGCCGCCGCGGTCGCGGTCGCGAAGCCGATCGCGGGGGCCGGGGCCGGCGCCGGGGCCGGCGCCCCGACCGCGGCCGAGCTGGATACGCTGGCCAAGCTCGAGGCTGGCGGGACGCTGGGAGGTCGGTGGCCATCGCGTGACGCTGACCAACCTGGACAAGGTGCTCTTCCCCGAAACCGGCTTCACCAAGCGGGACCTGGTGCGCTACTACACGACCATCGCGCCGGCCATCCTCCCCTACCTGCGTGATCGACCACTCAACGTGCATCGCTGGCCCGACGGCGTGGCCGGCAAGACCCAGTTCTGGCAGAAGCAGATCCCCGGCCATGCGCCCGACTGGGTCGCGCGCTGGGACTATCCCGAGGCAGGGCGCGAGTCACAGTCGCACACCTACGTCGTGGCGGACCGCGTGGCCACGATGGCCTGGCTCGCCAACCAGGCTGTCATCGACCTGCATCCGTGGACCAGCCGCCTGCCGGAGTACTGGCGACCGACGTACGCCTACATCGACATCGACCCCGGCGAGAAGACGACCTGGCACGAGGTGGTGACACTGGCGCGCCTGTACCGCACGGCGCTCGACCACCTCGGCGTGCGTGGCTACCCCAAGGTCACCGGACAAGCGCGGCATCCAGGTCTGGATCGCATGTCGCACCCCCGCTACACGTTCGATCAGACCGCGCGACTGGGTGGGTGAGCTGTCGCGAGGCGTCGGCGCCGTCGTGCCGGAGCTCGTGTCGTGGGAGTGGGGCAAGGCCGATCGTGGCGGGCGGGCCCGCCTGGACTACACGCAGAACTCGCTGATCAAGACGTTGGTGGCGCCGTACGCGGTGCGGCCGGTGCCCGCGGCGGCCGTGTCCGCGCCCATCACCTGGGATGAGCTCGACGACCCGACCCTGAGCCCGCAGCGCTGGGACATGCCACTCGATCATCGAACGCGTGGCCAGCGTGGGCGATCTCTTCGCGCGGCGTCCTCGACGACCCCCAGGTGCTGCCGCCGCTGTCCTGAGGGCCCGCGAGGCGCGGGCTCTCGAGGTGCGTACGCGCGCCGTGATGGCCTGTCGGCCAGCACGAAGGCACCCAGCACGATGAGAGATGACGGGCCACAGCCGCAGCGCGCCGGCGACGTCAGCGCGGCTGAGCTGGACGAGGCCGATGAGCGTCAGGATGCCGCCCGGGATGAGCGGCCACCAGTGGTTCTGGGGCAGCCGGTAGAGCGAGCCGAGCACCCAGATGCCGAGGAAGCCGCCGGCGAGGCCAGCATCATCACGCCGCTCTCGGCTTCGCCACTGGCCGCCGAGTCGAGGACGATGCCGATGCCGACACCGGTGAGGATGGAGCCGGGCACCAGGAAGCCGTACTCGCGCTGGACCACGAACACGGCCAACAGGGCGAGGCCGATGAACAGCGTCACGAAGCGACCGATATCGGGCTCCAGCTGACCGGCCAGGAAGAAGAGCCCGATGCCGGCGATGACGAGGCCCGCGACGAGGCCGCCGGGGTCCCTGCGCGGCGCACGCGTCCTGCGTGGCGTCGGTGGCGGTGGAGATGCCGGCGGTACGGAGGTGGCGGGCCACCCGCGGGCGGAGGATTGGCGGTCCCGCTTGGCGGGTACGGCGGTGGCGGCATCTGGCCCTGCGGGGGCAGCGGGTACGGCGGTGGCCCCGCGGGCGGCCGCTGCAGCGGTGGCGGGTACGGCGACGACGGAGTCAGCGGTCGCCGCGCGTTCGGATAGCCCAATGGTGCGCTCGGATCGATCACGACCTGACATGCTGGCACGGGACCGCGTTCCTTGCTCGGCTGTGGGACTATTGCGCTCCCCGTCCAGACAAGCAGGAGGAGCGTGCTACCGATGTCCGATCACCGCCGACGGGTGAGCGTGCTGGCCACTGGGGCCGTCAGCCTCGCGCTGCTCGCCAGCCCACTCGCCGCCGTTGCCCAGGATGACGAGGCCATGGCCATCGGTCAGCGAAGCCTGCCAGGCCGCCAACCTCGATGACATGCTCAAGAACCCCGGTCGCCTGACCCTAAGCACGGACAACCCGTCGTTCGGGCCCTGGTGGGGCGGTGACCCCTGCGTCGATCCCGATAGCGGCTGGGAATTCAGCTACCCGCCGTCCGGCGAGGGCCTCGAGGGCGGCGTGGCGTACGCCATCGCGCACGCCCTCGGCTTCACCGACGACCAGGTGGACTGGCTCCAGAACACGCGAGTTCAGCCTGGCCTTCCAGCCCGGCCCCAAGCCGTTCGACTTCCACATGGCGCAGATCTCCATCCGCCCGGAGCGCGCCGAGAACGTCGACTTCAGCGACCCGTACTTCGACGCCAACCAGTCGCTCGTCGCCAACGCCGGGACGGACATCGCCAGCGCGACCAGCATCGCGGACCTGAAGGGCTACAACCTCGGCGCGGCCGTCGGCACCACCAGCCTCCAGTTCATCGAGGAGCAGATCCAGCCCGACAGCGAGCCGCAGGTATTCAACAACAACGCGGACGCCGTTCAGGCGCTCGAGAACCGGCCAGATCGACGGCCTCGTGGTCGACCTGGGCAGCGCCTTCTTCGCGATCGCGGTCCAGCTGACCGACGGCACGATCGTGGGCCAGTTCCCGACCTCTGCGCAGCAGGAACAGATCGGGGCAGGTCCTCGAGCTGGACAGCCCGCTGACGGCCTGCATCAGTGAGGCCATCGCGGCCCTCGGAGGCCAGCGGCGAGCTGCAGGCGATCTACGAGGCCACCATCACCGACAGCGCAGGGCGTGCCTGTCATCGAATGACCCAGCAGTCCGCGGATAGGGCGTGAGCGACTCGAGCCGCGCGCGCCCCTCGCGGTCCCAACGCGTCGCCGAGGCGCTCCGGCATCCACCGCCGGGCGCCAGGACCGTCGCCATCGCGACGACCAGCACCATCGTGTTGCTGGTCGTCGTCGTGTTCGTCGCGGTCAACGCGCCGGGATGGGAGCGCGTGCAGGCTACGTTCTTCAACTTCGAGGTCGTCGGGGCAGCGCTTCGGGCAGCTGGTCTACGCCTTCCGCATCAACATCCAGATCTTCCTCATCTCCCAGGTCCTCATCCTCGTCGGCGGGTTGCTCCTGGCGGTGCATGCGCAGCTTGCAGAGCCCCGTGTTCTTCCCCATCCGTGTGGCCGCGACCATCTACATCGATATCTTTCGCGGCATCCCCAGCATCCTCGTCATCTTCCTGCTCGGGCTTCGGTATCCCGGCGCTGCGTCTGCCGGGCACCACGACCGAGCCGTTCTTCTGGGCGGTCGTGGCGCTGACCCTCATCTGGAGCGCCTACGTCGCCGAGGTCTACCGCGCCGGCATCGAGTCCGTGCATCCGAGCCAGAACGCAGCCGCCCGGTCCCTGGGCCTGAGCGCCACCCAGTCGATGCGCTACGTGGTGCTGCCGCAGGCGGTGCGGCGCGTCATCCCACCGCTTGCTCAACGACTCCATCGGCCTGCTCAAGGACACCGCGCTGGTCTCGTTCATCGGCGCGGTGGAGATCTTCCGGCGCGCCCAGATCGTCCAGGCCGCGACGTTCAACTTCACCGTCTACCTCATCGTGGCGATCATCTTCCTGCTGCTCACCATCCCGATGTCACGCTTCGTCGACTGGCTGGTGGCGCGAGACCGGAAGCGCCAGGTGGCGGGCGCGCGATGACGCGACGGGAAGTCGGCGCGAGCGGGCGCAGGCTGGGCAGGGAGGCCGTTCGGATCGAAGGGCTGTACAAGTCGTTCGGGGACCTCCAGGTCCTCAGGGGCATCGACCTCGTCGTGGCCGAGCACGAGGTCGTCTGCCTCATCGGTGCCTCCGGGTCGGGCAAGTCCACGCTCCTGCGCTGCGTGAACCTGCTGGAACCGATCGACGAGGGCCGTGTGCTCGTGGAGGGTGACGAGGTCACCGCGCGGGGTGTCGACCTCGACGTGGTCCGCCGGCGCATCGGCATCGTCTTCCAGGCCTACAACCTGTTCCCGCACATGAGCGTCCTGGACAACATCACGCTGGCGCCCCGCAAGGTGCTGAAGCTGCCCCGGGACCAGGCGCGGAGCCAGGCGCTCGAGCTACTGGGTCGCTTCGGATTGGGGGAGAAGGCCGACCAGTACCCCGACCGGCTGTCCGGCGGCCAGCAGCAACGAGTCGCCATCGTGCGCGCGCTGGCCATGAAGCCTGACCTGCTCCTGCTGGACGAGATCACCTCGGCACTCGACCCGGAGCTCGTGGCCGAGGTGCTGGACGTCATCCGCGAGCTGGCGGAGTCGGGCATGACCATGATCATCGCCACCCACGAGATGGGCTTTGCCGGTGACATCGCCGATCGCGTCTGCTTCCTCGACCAGGGCCAGATCCTCGAGGATGGACCGCCGTCGCAGCTGTTCGGTGATCCGCGCGAGCCGCGCACTCGACAGTTCCTCGACCGTGTCATCCAGTCCGGTCGGATGGGTGGTTCCGCCGCCAGGCACTTCGAGCACGACGTGAACCTGCGGCCAGGGATGCGCAACCCGGGATAGACCATGCCGCAGGCCACGAGTCGCGCTAGAGTGAGGCACAAGCGCGGCGCCTACGGTGTCGAGACTCGAGGAGGATGGATGGCAGACCTGACGCGATTGCAGGCAGCCGTTGAGGCCGGTGATCGCGATGTCGCGACAGAGATCACCCAGGCGGCCATCGATGAGGGCATCCCGCCGCTGGAGATCCTGGAACCCATGACCGAGGCCATGGGCGTGATCGGTGATCGCTTCAGTCGCCAGGAGATCTTCGTCCCGGAGATGCTCATCAGCGCGCGGGCCATGAAGGGTGCGGTCGCGCTGCTGGAGCCGCTGCTGGTGGGCTCCGGGCACAAGCCCGACAAGGTGGCCGTGCTCGGTACGATCAAGGGTGACCTGCACGACATCGGCAAGAACCTCGTGGGGATGATGCTCAAGGGCGCCAACTTCAAGATCGTCGACCTGGGCACGAACACCACTGCGGAGGAGTTCCTGGCCGCTGCGCGGGACAACGACGCTGACCTCATCGGCTGCAGCGCCCTGCTGACGACGACCATGGGCAACATGCGTAGCGTCGTCGAGGCCGTACGCGCTGCCACTGACATGCCCCACCTGCGCGTGATCATCGGCGGCGCCCCAGTCACGCTGGAATACGCCAACGAGATCGGAGCCGACGGCTGGGCCCCCGACGCCGCGGCCGCGGTCGGCGTGGCCAAGGCTGTCGTCGACACTGCTCGCGGCAAGACCCCGCTGGCAGGCCTCATCCACCCCGAAGCGCTGGCCACGGCCAGCTAGGCGCGGAGGCCGGACATGCGACTCCAACTCATCACCTGCGACATGCTGATGCTGCCGGTCGAGCATCTCGTCGCCTCGTCGCCGCACGAGCTCGTCGTCTCCGACCTCTCGGCCTCACTCCACGTCGAGCCGCTGCCGCTGCGCGACCGCATCCAGGACGAGATCGACCGGGTGGAAGCGGAGGATCCCGATGCTGACGCCATCCTGCTGGGCTACGGACTCTGCGGTGGCGCCACAGCCGGTCTCACCGCGCGCAGCAGACCCCTCGTGCTGCCGCGGGCGCATGACTGCGCCACTATCTTCCTGGGCAGCCGCGAGCGCTACCAGCACGAGCACGAGACCACGCCCGGCACCTACTGGTTCACCGAGGACAACATCAAGCGCGGCGATGCCCTCAAGGGCTGGATGCTGGGCGACGCCGGTCGCTCGGAAGGAGTCGAGGCCACCTATCGCGAGTACGTCGAGAAGTACGGCCAGGAGAACGCCGACTACCTGATGGAGGCCATGGGTGAGTGGCAGTCGCACTACGAGCGGGGCGCGTTCCTCGAGACCGGCCTCGCGACCGACACCACGGCGCGTGATCGCGCCGAACAGGAAGCAAGGCTGCGCGGCTGGCGCTTCGAGTCCGTGCTCAGCGACCTGACCCTCATCGAACGCCTGGTCAACGGCGAGTGGGACGACGACTACATCGTCGTCCAGCCCGGTGAGAAGCTGGCCATGAGCTACGACGACGGTGTCGTGAAGGCGGTGCCCGCCTAGGACGCCGGGAGCGGGTCGCTAGCCCAGCTTGCCCGCCCGGAAGGCCTCGATGAAGGCCATGCCGAAGGCGTCCTCGCCGGTCAGCATCGCGGCTGCCAGCTTGTAGGCCTCCGAGTCACGGTCCGGGTTCAGCGCCGCCTGCACATCGGCGACCGGGTCGATGATGCCGCTGTCCTGGCCGGCCTGGACACAGAGATCGAGGAAGGTGTCGGTGATGATGCGGCGCGCCGGAAGGCCGAAGCTGATGTTGCTGACGCCGCCGGTGATGTGGATGCCGTCACCGAAGCGCTCGCGGACGGTCGAGACCGCATCAAGGTAGGCCTGCCCGGCCATGGGATCGACCCCGATCGGGATGACCAGCGGGTCGACGTAGAGCGTGTCGGCCGGCAGGCCCAGGTCGAAGGCGGCAGCGATGATCTCCTCAGCTCGTTCGATGCGGTCCTGCGTGCCGGAGGGCATCGACTTGCCCGTGCACGAGAGCACGACCGGCGTGCCGCGCTCCTTGACGAGCTGGAGCACCTCGGGGCGCTCGGTGGAGGCAGAGTTGACCATCGGCGTGGCGCCGTCAGCCCAGGCGGAGTCGATGGCATCGAGGCCGGCTTCGAGCACGGCTGCATCCGAAGAGTCGATCGAGAGCGGCACGCTGGCGGCCGGGCCTACCGCTGCCACCAGCCACTTCATGGCTTCCAGGCGGCCATCGACCTCCGGGCTGATCTCGTCGACGTTGAGATCGAGGTAGTGCGCGCCGCCGGCGATCTGGCGTTCCGCCATCCAGGCAACGTAGCGAGCCGCGGTATCTGCGTCGGCACCGCCCGCGAGCCCGACACGGACCGCGGCCATGACGTGCTTGATGCGGCCGCTGCTGCTGAACTCCTTGGAGTCGACGATCGACGCCGGCAGCGGCACCCAGGCCTCGCTGCCGTCGGCGTCGGGGAAACGCACGCCGGGACGACCATCGGGCGCGACGCCAGCGCGGACGCCCTCTCGCTTGACGACGCGACTGCAGTGGATGTTCTCGCCGATGATGATGAACGGGGTGGCACCCGCGGCGTCGTTCACGTGTCGTCTCCTTCGTTCGTGTAGCCGTAGTGGTCGCGGCCCAGGAACGTGTTGGCCCAGGCGGATGTGCCCCGGAGCGCGTTGTCCTGGAGCACGGGCTCGCGCTCGAGCATGGTCAGGGCCTCGCCATAGGGGCGCAGCCGGTCGTAGGCGACCGCCCAGACGCAGGGTTTGCCGGGCACCTCGCACTCGCCGTTGAGCGAGCCACCGCAAGGACCGTTGCGCTGGTTCTTGGCACAGGCACCCTCGGGGCATTGATAGGCGATGTCCGGCAGTGAGCAGTCGCCGCAGTCGTGGCAGTCGAACATGGGCACCTTGAGGGCTTGCTCGAAGACGTGTGCCGGCCACATCAGGCGCGCCGACTCCAGGCGGTCGTAGACGCTCCTGGCGACACCGAAGCCGCGAGAGTCCGGGGCGAAGGCGTGATCGTGCACCAGTCGATTGAAGCGGTAGGCGAGCGGCACACGCCGCGTCTGCGTGGGACGCGTGGGCCGGTCAGAGGCCAGCTGTGGCCGATCGCCCGGCTCGAAGAGGCGGTGCGCGTCGCGCTCGGGAAAGTGGATGTCCGGCAGCAGCGCCTGCCAGTCGGCGGCGAACTCGTCGGCTCGTCGCAGGATCGTGTCGATCTCGGCGGCATTGCGCTGGCCCGCGATGTAGGTGCCGGCGTAGCCCATGCCGCGCGCCACCGCCACCTGCTTGGCGGCGAGATCCAGGAACGCTGCGCGGCCCTTGTCGGCGGCGGCGGCCTGCTGCTCCACCCAGGCCAGCAGCTCGTCGGCGAGGCGGATGCCGGGCACGACGTCGCTGTGGAAGACCTTGGCCACGCCCCTGGAGAGGATGTAGATGGAGGTCATCAGCGGGATGCCCGGCCCCGTGGAGGTATTCCACCGCTGCAGCTCGGACCAGGAACGCGTGTCGTAGCCCACCTGCGTGATGGCCAGGTCGGCACCGGCGCGCGCCTTCATGGCCAGCTTCAGGTACTGCGGCACCAGGTCACCCTCGACCGCCTTGAAGGGATTGATGGCACAGCCGAGCGTGAACGGCGGTCCCTGCCCGGACATGTCTCGAAGCAGGGCCAGCAGCCCCACGGAGTCGATGTCGAAGACGGCCCGGGAGCGTCCGTGGAAGCCCTCCTTGGGGTAGTCACCGCTGAGCGCCAGGACGTTGGTGAGCCCCTCGCTGGCGAGACCATAGGCGGTCGACTGGAGGGCTGCGCGGCTGCGATCGCGGCAGGCGAGGTGCACCACCACCTCGCCCCCCATCTCGTGGATGGCGCGGCCCAGCGTGAGCGGACCAAGGCGCACGAAGCCACCCGCGTTGTCAGTGATGGTCAACGCGGTGACGCGGTCATCAGCAGCCAGCTCACGGCCGGCCTCCCGATGGCGCTCCCCGGCGTCGTCCTGCAGCGGGCCGGCCCAGGGCACCAGCTCGACGAGCGTCGCGCGGCCATCGTTGCGAGCGAGAGCGTCAGAGAAGGCAGTCATTTCCTGCGATCGTACGGGAGGAGCAAGTCCGGTCAGCGTGCCTCCCGGAGCGCGCAGGCCGGGCCGATCGGCCCGACCTGCGCGACGGCGCAAGGGTCGGTCACGTGGCCAGGCTGTCGCGGACGGCCTGGGCGATCCGCTGCGCCGACGGGATGGCGGCGTCCTCCAACGGCGGCGCATACGGGATGGGGATATCGTCCGGCAGCGCCACGCTCCGCGGTGCCGATGCCATGGCGGCACCGCTCATGGCGAGGCGGCTGATGAGCGTCGCGCCCCAGCCGGCGTCGTGCCACTGCTCTTCCGCCACCACCAGGCGCCCGGTGCGGGCGACCGACGCCCCCACCGTCTCAAGGTCCAGCGGGCGGATCCAGCGCAGGTCGATGACCTCGGCATCGATGCCCTCGACGGCCAGCTCCGTGGCAGCCTGCAGGGCGCGCTCCAGCATCAACATCGTGGCCACGATGGTCACGTCGCGGCCGTGCCGTTCGACGGATGCCTTGCCCATGGCCGCGACGGCACCGCGGCGGACGGGACCCTTGCGCGTGTACAGCAGCTTGTGCTCGTGGACGATGACGGGGTCGTCGGACGCGACGGCCGCTCGCAGCAGCTCGTAGGCTGCGGCCGGCGTGCCAGCAGCCGCGACCCGCAACCCGGGCTGGCTCATGAACCACGACTCCCCCGTCGCGCTGTGCTGGGTGCCGAAACGGCCGCCTGCCCCCGAGATGACCCGCAGCGTCACCGGCACGGAGAGCGCCCCGCCACTCATGAAACGATACTTGGGCAGCTGGTTGACGATGGCGTCACCGGCGGTGGGCATGAAGTCGGCGAACATGAACTCGACGATGGGGCGCATGCCCACGACGGACATGCCCAGGGCCACGCCCGTGAAGCCGTTCTCGCAGATGGGCGTGTTGAACACACGCTCGCCGTGCTTCTCCGCCAGTCCGGCGTTGGTCTTGAAGACGCCACCCTCGTTGGCCACGTCCTCGCCCAGGAACACCACCGCAGGATCCGCCGAGAGGGCGTCGTCCATGGCCGCGTTGACGGCGTCCCGGTAGGTCATCTCCACCGCCTCAGAGACCGCCGAGGCGGCCCGTGTGTCAGTCAGCGTAGACATAGCTGGCAGCCTCCTCAAGCGTCAGATAGGGAGCGGCTTCGGCAGTCGCGATGGCGCTGTCCAGCTGGGACTCGATCTCCTTCGCCAGCGCGTCCTGTTCCGCCGGCGTCATCGATCCCTCGTCCACCAGCTTCTGCCCCAGCAAGGTCAGCGGGTCGCGCAGCTTCCACGCCTCCAGCTCGCCCTGGGGCCGGTACTTCGCGGGGTCGGTGCGCGAGTGCCCGCGGTAGCGATAGGTCTTCATCTCAAGCAGGCTGGGGCCTGCACCCGAGCGCGCGCGCTCGACCGCTTCCGCGGTGGCCGCATAGACGGCATCGACATCCTGTCCATCGACGATGACACCGGGCATGTCGTAGGGCTCGGCGCGCCGTGCCAGATCGTCGATCGGAGTGGTCTCACGCAGCGGCGAGTACTCCCCGTAGAGGTTGTTGGTGACGATGAAGACCACGGGCGCCTTCCAGACCGAGGCCATGTTCATGGACTCATGGAAGGTGCCGATGTTGGTCGAGCCATCACCCATGAAGGTCAAGGCCACGTTGTCGTCGCCGCGCAGCTTGAAGCCCATGGCCGCCCCGAGGGCGATCGGCATCCCTGCCCCGACGATGGCGTTGGCGCCGATGTTGCCCTTGGCCGTGTCGATCAGGTGCATCGATCCGCCGAGTCCCCTCGATCCGCCGGTAGCTCGGCCCATCAGCTCGGCGAGGGCCACCTGCGGCTCCATGCCCAGGGCGAGTGCCTCCCCGTGGCCACGGTAGGTGTTCGTTTGGACGTCGCCCGGGCGCATCGCCGCGATGGCACCGACCGATACCGCCTCCTGGCCCTGGCACAGGTGCGTGGTGCCTTCGATGCGACCCGTCAGGAACATCTCCTGGACCCGGTCTTCGAAGTTGCGGATCAGCACCATCTGTCGGTACCAATCGAGGCGGCGACTGTCGGCCTGAGGCATCGACTCCTCCTTCATCCTGAACGCTGCGCCACGGCATGACCGCTACGGCGGCCGCCTGACGGCCCGATGGTACCGCGCTGGTCAACCGGTTGACTATCCTCTGCTCGGGCGCCGCACATCAGGCAACGGGCGCGGCGAGCCCGGGTACCATGAGGCAGCGGGAAGTGTTCCAGGGAGGACGAGGCATGCTCCACGATCCCAGCCACTACGAGCCGCCGCCGATCGCCCATGAGATCACGCTCGATGCGCGTGATACCGAGATCTTGCGGGGTCTCGCTTCCGAGCTGGCTGCGTACGCCGCGCTGCCGATCCACGCCGAGAAGGCCCGGCTGTGGCGACAGCTCAATGACCTGCAGTCTGCGCGGCCGATGGTCTGGATCAACGAGATCCCCTGGCACGAGATGAACGTCGCTGACGAGTTGACGCTGCAGACACAGGATCCCTGGGCCCAGGACCAGGAGCGCGACCTGCGCCGCACGCTCTATCAATGGCGTCACCTGCCCGGCGACATGGTGCTTGACGATTTCCTCACCTGTCCGCTGGCGATCCACAGCACCGACTTCGGCATCGTCGAGGACGTCGAGCTGGCCCGCACCGATGACGCCAACGACATCGTCTCGCGCGAGTTCCACATCCAGATCCGCGACTTCGACGACCTCGAGAAGATCAAGATGCCCAAAGTCACGCACAACGAGGCCGCCACCGAGTTCCGCTACCAGGCCATGTGCGAGGTCTACGCGGGCATCATGCCGGTGCGGAAGATGGGCCAGACGCACATCTGGTTCACGCCCTGGGACTACCTGGTGCGCTGGTGGGGCGTGCAGGAGGCGATGATGGACCTGGTCCAGCGACCGGACCTGGTGCACGCCGGCGTCGAGCGCATGGTGGACGCCTGGATGGTCGAGCTGGACCAGTTCGACGCGATGAACCTGCTCTCGCTCGATGCCAACAACACGCGCATCGGCTCCGGCGGCTACGGCTACACCGAGTCGCTGCCGGGTGACGCGTTCGATCCCGACCACGTGCATCCCCGCGACATGTGGGGCTGCTCCAACGCGCAGATCTTCAGTGAGGTCTCGCCGCAGATGCGCTGGGAGTTCGCGGTGGAGCACGACCTGCGTTGGCTCACGCGCTGGGGCCTGACGTACTACGGCTGCTGTGAGCCGCTCGACCAGAGCATCGACGTCATCAAGCGCATCCCCAACCTGCGCAAGATCTCCACGACACCGTGGGCCGACACCGCCCGCATGGTCGAGCAGGTCGGCAGCGACTACGTCCTGAGCCGCAAGCCCAACCCCAACGTCTTCGCCCGGGACCGCTGGAACCCGGACCTCGCCCGCGAGCAGCTGGTGGAGTTCCTGGAGGCATCCCGAGGCTGCCACCGCGAGCTGATCATGAAGGACATCTCGACCGTGCGCTACGACCCACAGCGGCTGTGGGAGTGGGCTGCCATCGCCATGGAAGTCGCCGAAGACTTCGCTACCTAGGTGTACGGCTCAGCCGCCTGCGCTGGCGGCTCAGCCCTCCAGGTCGGCGCGCACCATCTGCGCAGCAGCCACCAGGGCCCGCATCTTCTGGACCGCCAGTGGCCGCGCCGTCTGGCTGTAGCCGCAATCAGCCGAGAGCCACAGGTTCTCCGGCGCGACTGAGCCCAGCAGCGTGCGGATGCGCTCGGCCACGATGTCCGGCGTCTCGGCGTCGCGGCCCTTGACGTCGATGACGCCGGCGACCAGCGTCTTGTCGCCGCCGTGCTCACGCCAGAGGTCGCTCTGCCACATGGAGCGGTTGGCGAACTCGAGGCTGAGCGCGTCGTAGGCCAGATCACCGAAATACGGAGCGAAGGCGGCATATGAGCGATAGGCCGTGGCCGGCCGGCCGCGGAAGTTGCCGAAGCACAAGTGCAGCGAGGTCATGGCATCAACGCCCTCGATGCAGGCGTTGGCGATGTCCACCATCTCAGGTAGCCCGCCGGGCATGATCCAGAACGCCGGCTCGTCGATCTGGATGAGATGGGCGCCGGCGGCCACGGCCGCCCTGAGCTCACGGTTGATGTCGGGCACCAGGGCCCAGGCCACCTTGCCCTTGTCCTCGTAGGCATCCCCGGGATGGATGCGGAAGGCCTGCGTGACCGGTCCCTGGAGCGGCGTCACGAAGGGCTGATCGGTCAGCTCCAGCATGTGTCCGGTCTCCTCCACCAGGCCGTAGCCATCAGCAGCTGAGACCGGCCCGACCGCACGGAAGGCATCCAGCTGGTCGGGCCCCGGATAGCCCAGGCGCCGTTCGTACTCGATGGGCTCCAGGCCGGCGATGTGGCTGTGGAAGTTGCGGGTGAAATCGGCCCGCAGCATCTCGCCGTCGGAGACGATGTCGTAGCCCGCCTCCTGCTGGTCCAGCAGGGCGATGCGAGCCGCGTCGCGAAGCGACTCGCTGACATCGGACGGCCCCAGCTTGCCCTCGGCGACGGCGTCACGGATGAGCCAGACCCAGGGCGGAGATGCGGCGCTGCCGAGGGCCTGGACGGGCAGGACAGGGAGACCGGCGAGTCGGGACATGGAGGGACCTCCGTGTGGTGGTTGGTCAGGTGAGCTGATCAGACAGGAGCGTCTGTGGGCGCGCTGAAGCCCTGGCGTTGGTAGTGGATCCGCCGCGGCTTGGTGGTGTCCTTGTAGATGAACCAGCGGCAGGGCCGGTCGGGCAGGTCGCAATCCTCGACCGGCCGCAGTGGCGGCTTGCCCTCCGCCATCTGGATGTACTCGAGCGCGATCATGGAGTGGATGCTGTACCAGCTCATGCCCGTGCGTCCCTGGGTCCAGGGGTGCGGTTCCTGGTTGGTGGCCGAAGGGTGGGGTGGACGGCCGCTGTCGGGATCGCCCCGCCGCAGGACGCCGCAGCTGCCGCAGGGATCGAGCGACATCACGAAACGATCGCCTTCATCGCTGACGCCGACATCACCGCGGTGGCGCGGCCCGGAGAGGTGACCGCCGCGCATGCCCTCAACGCTGAGCTGGAGGCGAAGCTCCGGGGTCATGTCGCCCCAGAGCGCGTAGCGCGGCTTCCAGATGTGCTCGTAGGCGAGCGTGACGGACTCGCGAATGGCGTCCTCGCCGAAGGCCTGCGCGATCTCGGTCTGCACCTCCTGGATCCACGCCACGAGGCCATCATGCTGCGCTGCCCAGCGGACACGCATCAGCTCCGTGGCGGCGATGGCAGCGGCGGCATCCTGAGCCGCGACGGCCGCGCGCACGCGCTCGAGGTCGCCGGCGCCGGGCTGGAAGCGGCGATAGCCTGAGAGCAGCTTGCGACCCATCTCCGTCTCTGTCGCGCCGGCCCGCGCGAGACGGTAGTCGAAGATGTCGGTCAACCACACGAAGAGCACGTCGTTCATGATCGAGATCTCATGGGCGAAGTACTCGATGAGCTCCAGCGCCAGCTCCCAGTGGCCCTCCTCGATGGCCACCTCGGCCCAGGTCTGGGTACTGGTCCCGAGCGTGTCGAGGCCGTCCTGCCGAAGACGCCGACCGAGGACCTCGCTGTGGTGGATGGGGCTGGCGGGCCAGCCCGCGGGTCGGATGGTCGGTTGGCTCATCTGGATCCTCTACGGGCAAGTAGGCTTGGCTGACACGAGCCGGTGGGCTGCATGCTTCGACAGGAGGTCAGGACATGGATGGTGGGCGCGCGGGCTGGGGTCTGGAGGGACGCGCGGTCATCGTGACCGGCGCAGCGCAGGGCATCGGTGAGGCGACCGCGCGAGCCTTCGCCGACGTGGGCGCACGGGTCTGCGCCGTGGACCTGCGGGCAGATGAGGTGGCTGCCGTCATGGAGACGCTGCCGGGTGGGCCACACCAGGCGATCGGCATGGATCTCAACGACCTCGATGCCCATGGCGGCCTGATCGAGGGTGTCGCGGCCGAGCTGGGCGGCCTCCACGCCATCGTGCTGGCGGCCGGCGTGCTCAAGCGTGAACCCTTCGTCGACGTCACCGAGGAGGCGTGGGACTGGCAGGTCGACACGAACCTGAAGGCCACCTTCTTCCTCTCGCGCGCAGCCGGCGAGCGCATGCGCCAGGATGGGACCAGGGGCAGCATCTGCACATTCACGTCGATCTCGGCCACGATGGGCGGTGTCAGCTCGGCCCCGGCGTACGGGGCCTCCAAGGGCGGGGTCATCGCCCTCACCTACGCCATGGCCCGCCACTACGGCGCGGCCGGGATCCGCGTCAACAGCATCGCGCCTGGCTTCATCGACACGCCCATGCAGCGCAGCGGCTTCTCGCGGGCGGCCCAGGCCTACATCGACAGCACGCCCCTGGCACGCCAGGCCGACCCGGCCGAGGTCGCCTCGGTCGCGGTCTTCCTGGCCTCGCATCACGCCAGCTTCGTGACGGGCGCGATCATGAACGTGAGCGGCGGCGGCTGGATGGGCTGAGCGCGGCCTCATCCGCGGTCGCGACGCCACTCTTGGACCGCACGCAGGGCATCCTCGCGCGCCTGGCCGGTGTAGTCCGCGGGGCTGATCTCGCGGACCGGATGTCGCTCGCCGGCCATCTCCTGCAGAACCCCGCTCAGCTCCAGGCCCTCGGCCTTGGAACGAGTCGCGGCCTCGTAGACGAAGTCGTGGGCGACCTCGCGTCCAAGCTCTGGCGCCAGCTCGAACATATAGGCCTCGGCCAGGGTCCGCCCCTGTTCGGCGGCGAGATTGGCGGCCATGCGTTGGGGGTTCACCGTCAGCTGCGCGACGACCCTGGCGGCGATGAGCAGGCAGCCGGCCGTCAGCACGGCCACCTGGGGGAGTTGATGCCACTCGACGTGCCATTCGCCCGCCGCTCGCTCGTGGCCGGCCTCCATGGCGCGGTACAAGCTCGTCGATGCCATGGTCACGCTTGCGGCCATTCCCACGATGGCCTCCGAGTCGATGGGGTTGGCCTTCTGCGGCATCGTCGAGGACGCGCCGCGGTGGTGACCCGTGGACTCGCTGACTTCGCCGATCTCGGTCCTGGACAGGTCGATGACCTCGCGAGCCAGCCGGGCGGTCAGGGCGGCGCCGCGAGCGCACACCGCACCGAACGTGGCCAGCCCGTCGCGCGTGACGTGCCAGGGCCCGGGAGCGTCGAAGAGACCCAGGCGGCGGGCCATGGCGGCACGCACCGCGCCGACGCGAGGCCCGAAACCTGCCGACGTGCCCGCTGCCCCGTGAAGGCTCAGCAGGCAGCAGACAGCACGCACGGAGACGAGGTCCGCGCGCAGGCGTGTGCACTGCTGCAGGAACGTGGCCAGCTTGGCGCCGAAAGTGGTCGGGACCGCCTGCTGGCCGTGCGTCCGGCCGGCGATGACGGTGTCAGCGTGGGCTTCCACCTGATCGGCCAGGGCGTCGCCCAGCGCGTCCAGCAGGGCCGACAACCGCGTGATGGCGGCGTCCAGCTGCAGGCTCAGACCCGTGTCCATGATGTCCTGCGTGGTGGCGCCGTAGTGCAGGGAGCCCCGCTCGGTCTCGGGCAGGCGCTCGGTGAGCTGCCGCACCAGCGGCAGGATGGGATAGCCGACGTTGCCCATGTCGGCCCACAGTGCCCCGAGGTCGACGTGGTCGAGCGTGCAGACCGCGGCGATGGCCTCTGCCCGCCCCGGACTGAGCTCGCCGACCTCCGCCTGGCTCAGGGCCAGCGCCGCTTCGGTGCGGAGCCACGCGTCCACGGTGGCGGCCTCGGAGAAGACGGCTTCCATCTCGGCATCGCCGAAGGCGCGCTGCAGCATGGAGAAGATGGAGCTGGGTGTCGCTGCGGAAGCGGTCACGCCTCGTCACCGGTGATCTCGGCAAGACGGACGCTGCGGCGCTCTTCGGCGGAGCGATAGGCAGCCTCCCCGATGGCCAGCGTGGGCAGCATCTCGCGACCTGCGGTGACGGGCTGGCGCCCCGTCGCGATCGCGTCCATCAGGTCGCTCATCGGGCCCAGGAACGCGTCCGGCAGCCACATCGTGTCGAACTCGAAGACCTGCACCTCCTGCCCCTCGCGGTAGAGCGAAAGCGTGTCCGGCCTGCCGTTGGGGTAGTCGTACATCAGGCCGATGGTGCCCGCCAGCATGCCCTCGGTACCCAGCAGACGGAACTCGGCGTAGGGCGGGCCGTGCTGGTTGTAGTGGTTGGTGGCGACCAGCGCCTGGTGGCCATCGGAGTACTCGAGGACGGTCTTGGTGACGGTCTCGCCGACGACCGGCGCCTGCTCCGGGTAGCGACCGTGGATGCTCGTAACCCAGATGGGCTCACCCAGGATGGAGCGGATGGCATCAAGGTAGTGAGTGCTGTGGATCTTGATGTCCAGGTGGGGCGATTCGGCGATCCAGGCCCACAGGTGCAACGGTGTCGAGACGGACACCTGGACCTGGGCCTCGGTCACCGTCCCCAGGGCTCCCTGCGCCACCAGGTCGCGCGAAGCGGAAATCCCGGCATCCCAACGCATCTGGTGGTTGACCGCGAGCAGCACGCCGGCCGCCTCGGCAGCCTCGACCTCGACCACGCCCGTGGCGTAGTCCATGGCCAGCGGCTTCTGGCAGAGCATGTGCTTGCCGGCGGCCGCCACCACGGGCACGATCTCGGGCTGCACCCACGGCAGCACCGCGATATCGACGATGTCGACGTCCGCTCGGGCTGCCAGCTCGGCGGCCGACCCGGCCACGACAGGAATGGAGAAGTCGGACGCCACCGCCCGGGCCTTCTCCTCGTCCACGTCGAACACTGCCACGACATCGAGGCCGGCCGCCTGGTAGGCGGGCAGGTGGGCCCCGGTCACGATGCCGCCGCAGCCGATGATGCCGATACGCAGGTCCCGCCCGGCGCCGGCCTTGATACGCCAGTCCGGCTCGAACAGTCGTGTCATCTCGTTACCCCTTGACGGCTCCGAAGGTGAGGCCCTTGGTCAGGCTGCGCTGCATGGCCAGCACGAAGATGATGGCCGGGATCATCATCAGCACCGACATCGCCGCCATGCCGCGCCAGTCCACGGTGAACTGGGTGGTGAAGTCCGACAGGCCCACGGGGAAGGTCTTGGCCGCCGGCGTCTTGGTGATGATCGACGCGATCTGGTACTCGTTCCACGCCGCCAGGAAGGCGAACACCGACGCCGCCCCCAGGCCCGGCAACGCCAGCGGCAGGTCGATCTTCCAGAACGTCTGCCAGTGGCTTGCGCCGTCCACGTAGGCCGCGTCGTCCAGCTCACGTGGGATGCGCCGGAAGAAGCCGTCCATGAGCCAGGCGGTGAAGGGGATGTTGAGCGCCATGTAGACGAAGGCGAGGCCGTGGACCGTGTCGATGAGGCCGATATTGCGCATCAGCAGGAACAGCGGCAAGCTCAGTGCCACGCCCGGTACCGCACGCGTGAGCAACAGCAGAAGCAGCAGCGCGCGGCTGCCCACGAAGTCGAAGCGCGAGAATGCGTAGCCGGCGGCCGTGCCGATGGGCACCGAGAGTGCCGTCGCCAGCAGCGACACCGTGAGCGAGTTGGTGAGGTACCTCATCACCGGCACGCCCGAAGCCGTCGCGGGGTTCAGGCCGAAGAGCGATTCGAAGGCGTCGAGCGTGAGCGCCTGGGGGATCCAGATGGGCGGCGACGCGTTGACCTCGAGGTTGGGCCGGAAGGCGGTGAGGACGATCCAGACGGCCGGCAGCGCCAGGATGGCGATGACCGTGAACGCCAGCCAGTTGGCGCCGACGTCGCGCCAGTGGATGCGACGGCGCGCGGTCGGGCGCGGCGCGGTCGTGGTGGTGGCTTCTACGCTGGTCGAAGGAGCGGTACTGGTCATCCCATGTCCTTGCGTAGCGCCATCATCTGGCGGAAGAGGATGAAGGTGAAAGCCACCCCCAGCACGACGCCGGTCATGGACATCGCGGAGGCCAGGCCGAACTGCGAACCCCGGATGGCAAGCTGACCCGCATAGGTCCAGATGAGCTCGGTGCGGTGGGCCGGTCCACCGTCGGTCATGATGCGCACGATGTCGTAGGCACGGGCGATGTCCAGCGACAGCAGCACCATGACGATGACGAAGAACGGCCGCATCTGCGGGATCGTGATGTGGCGCATGCGCTGATAGACCGAAGCACCGTCGACCGAAGCTGCGTCATACAGCTCCTCCGATAGCGAGAGCCGCCCTGCCAGCAGGACGATGGTGACCACCGGCACGGTCATCCAGATGCTCGCCATCATCAGCGAGGCCATGCCGCTGGGCTCGTCCACCAACCAGGCCACGGGCTCGGATATCAACCCCAGCGTCAGCAGGGCGTTGTTGACCAGCCCCACGGTGGCGTTGAAGAACCAGGCGAACTGGAACCCGATGAGCACCGGGGCGAACATCATCGGGATCATCAGCAGCACGCGCACGGGGCCCATGGCGAAGGTCATGCGGGCCAGCATCATGGCCAGCCCGAAGCCGATCAGCACCGACGCGTTCACGGTCACGACCATGAACAGGATCGTGTTCCAGAGCGCTCGCCAGAAGACATCGTCGCGAGCCAGTCGGGCGTAGTTGTCGAACATGTTCTCGGCCACGAACTGCGACGTCGTATCCGGTCGCAGCAGGTGGAACGGCGTGAAGGAGACGAAGAGCGAGTAGGCCATGGGGTAGATGACGACAGCCACCACCACGATGACAGCCGGGACGGTCATCAGGTAGGGGAACCAGTTGCGCCGCCGCAGTCGCCCCAGGAAGGAGTCCCGCTTCGGGCCCGGCGGTGGAGCGGTCAGGCGTGCCGCGTCCGTGGTCATCGATCAGCTGCCCCCAGCGATGGCATGGTCGGATACGTCGAGAGGGGCCGCACCGGAGTGGCACGGCCCCTCTCGCAAACGATGGGCTAGTAGCCGAGGCTGTCCAGCAGGTCAGCCGCGTCAGCGACGCCCTTGGCCAGGCCGTCCTCGACGGTCATGTCGCCGAGGATGATGGACTGGAGGGTGGGATACCACTCGTTGGTGAAGCTGATCCAGTCAGCGAACAGCGGCGGGGTGCGGAAATCCTCGCTCACCTGCAGATTGGCGAGCTCCCAGCGCTGGGCATCGAGCGGGTTGCCGGTGTCCGCGTTGGCGGCCTCGACGCGAGCCGAGACGTCCGCGCGAACGGGCAGGAAGCCGAAGGTGTTCGACTCCTCGAAGGAGACCGCTTCGGAGGTCAGGAACTTGATGAGCTCGACGGCGGCTTCCTTGTTCTGGGAGTCCTTGGCCACGCTGAAGGCGTGGGCGCCGGCCCAGCCGGTATGCGTGTCGCTGAGACCGGTAGGTCCACGCGTCATGTCGAACTTGCCGGCCACGTTGGGGCAGGACTCGGGATCCTGGAAGTAGCCGTACCAGCCGTACCACTCGAGGTAGAAGGCAACGTCACCGTTGCACCAGTTGGCAGCCACGCCGTCCCACACCAGGTTGGGGGTGTCGGGCGGGACCAGGCCGTTGGCGTAGAGATCCTGCATCCACGTCGCTGAAGCCATGCCGGCTTCGGAATCGAAGATGGGGTTGAGATCGGCGTCGAAGTAGTCGCCGCCGTTGGCGAAGAGCAGCTCGTAGAAGCGACCGGCGACGGCCTCTTCCTTGCCCGCGAACTGGGTGCCGAACTTGATGACGCCCTGGCCGACGAAGAACTCGGCCATGTCGTACATCTGGTCGAGCGTGGTCGGCGGCAGCAGCGGGTAGCCGTACTCGGCCTCGAAGGCGGCCTGCAGGTCTGCGTCACCGAAGAGGTCGGTGCGATAGAACTGCGCGCTGATATCGGCGTGGCGCGGGATCAGCTGCAGGTTGCCGTCGATGGTGGCGGCCTCGATGATGCTAGGCGAGAAGGCTGCCAGCTCCTCCGCCGTGAAGTAGTCCTGCAGCGGCTCCACGAAGTTGGTGAACTGCGACATGAAGCTGGTGTGGTTCCAGGCCACGTCGAAGTCGACCGTTCCGGCCGCGTAGTTGGTCTTGAGATAGCGGTCGATCTCGAAGCCGTCGCCCAGGAAGACGATCTCGACGTTGGCGCCGGTCGCCTCCTCGAACATGCTGATCGAGTCGTACATGGCCTCGTAGTTGCCGCCGCCGATGGCCGCCATCTTGATGGTCGAGCCCGAGAGGTCCTTGTCGAGGCCGGCGTAGGCCGCCTCGTCCTGGGCCAGGGCGGTACCCGCGCTCAGCGCGGTCACGGCAAAGGCTGCCGCCAGCGGGATCGCCAAGCGCCCGCCCTTGATGCTGTTGGTGTCGCGCATCCTGACTCCTCTACTCCTCCGTTCGGATCCGGTTCACACGGCCGCGGCTGCGGCCCTCTCGTACGCGCTACTCAATCCGTATGGAATACCTCCTCCAGTGCGGTCCACCACTCCCCTTCGTCTCGATCGGCAAGGGGTTCCTGTAGCGGCATCATCCAGTCCCACCAGCGCTGGGTCTCGGGGTCATCAGCCATGCGGGCCATGTCACCGTCGAAGTCGTCGCCCACGTACTCGAAGTAAGCGAACAGCTGACCCTTGCGGTGGAAGATCGAGTAGTTTCGGATGTTGCAGTCGCGGATCTTGGCGAGCACACCCGGCCAGACGTCGGCGTGGGCCTTGACGTACTCGTCGTAGTGCTCCGGCTTCAGGCCGATGAGCTGCCCGTAGCGCTTCACGACATCTCTCCAATCCCGTACAAAGAGGCGGCGTTGTCGCCGAGGATGGCATCTCGCTCGGTGCCGCTCACCCCCAGGCTGTCGAGGACGGCGTTCGTCTCGCTCCAGACCCTAGCGTAGTCCCCAGCGAGGATGGCCACAGGCCAATCGCTCCCGAACAACAGGCGTTTCGGCCCGAACACCTCCAGCGCGAAGCCGACCGGTTCCTGCAGGTCCGCGGCGCTCCAGGACTCCCAGTCGGCCGCCGTGTTGAGGCCCGAGACCTTGGCGTGGACATTGGGGTGCTCGGCCGCGGCCCGCATGTCGGTCTTCCAGGCGTCGTAGTCGCCGCTGACGATCGGCGGCTTGGCCAGGTGGTCGATGACGATGGCCAGGTCGGGGCAGGCACGCGCCAGCGTCGGCACGTGGCCCAGGTGCAGCGGATGGATGGCCACGACCTCGTACACCAGCCCACGCTCCTGCAGCACCTTGAGCCCGTCGATGACGGCGGGGCGGACCAGCCAGTCAGGGTCAACCTCCTCGTGGTTGAGATGCCGAACGCCCTTGAACCAGGCGTTCGGCAGGTACGTCTCGTCGAGAGCTCGGGCAGCCTCAGCCGGTTCATCGAGGGGAACCCAGCCCACGACGGCACCGATCCAGGCGAAGGCCGCCGCCTGCGCCAGCATGGCATCGGTGTCCGCGTAGGAGTTGGCCGCCTGCACGAGGACCGTGCGGTCGATGCCGGCCGCGACCAGCTGTGGCTCCAGCTCCGGCGGCGCGAAGGCGCGGTAGATGGGCCCGTACTCCGGCACCAGCCAGGGGTAATCCACCGAGGCTGGGTCCCAGAAATGCTGGTGACTGTCGACGATCACGTTCGACCTCCCTGTCGCACGTCATGTGTCGCATCTGCGCTGGCGTGGCCGCACGGTAGCCTGTCCCGGCGCGTCAAGTCAAGCGGTTGACCACACGGCCTGGGGCTACTGAACCGCTGACTCGACATCGCTCAAGGCGTCATCGAGGATGGCCACCATGCGGTCGATCTGCTCGGTCGTGGCGACCACCGCGGGGGCGATGAACAGCACGTTGCCGGGATGCAGGAGCAGCGTCGTCAGACCCCGCTCGCGCGCCGCCACGCGCAACGCGTTCCCAGCCGCCAGGGGATCGGGGAAGTCCTCGCCGGTCTGGTTGTCGCGCACGATCTCCAACCCCGCCAGCAGCCCCTTGCCGCGAGCGTCCCAGTAGGACCGGTGGTGCTGCAGCGAGCGCAGGCCGTCAAGCAGGCGAGCCCCCAGCTCGGCCGAGCGGGCGGCGATGTCGTCGCGGATGACCCGCCGCAGCACGGTCAGGGCGGCTGCGGCGGCCACGGGGTGACCGGCGTAGGTGTGACCGTGCAGGAACACGCCGTCGTGCTCGATGAAGGCATCACGAACCCTGGGCGCGATGAGCGCAGCACCGATGGGCACGTAGCCCGAGCTGAGCGCCTTGGACAGCGTGATGAAGTCGGGCACGATGCCGTCCCATTCGGTGGCGAACAAGCGGCCGGTTCGACCCATGCCGGTGATGACCTCGTCGACCACCAGCAGCACGCCGTAGCGGTCACAGACCGCCCGCAGGTCCCGCAGGTAGCCCACGGGCGGCACCGCCACGGCGATGGCCGTGGCGCACGGATCGACCACCACCGCGGCCACTGTCTCCGGGCCCTCTGCCCGTATCAGCGCCTCGATGGCGTGCACGCAGGCCAGGTGGCGGCTGGCCTTGCCGAAGTCGCAATCCGCACAGGCGCCGGCGGGCGCGGTTCGGCCCCAGCTCAGGCCGCCGTCGTAGACCACGTTGCGAGAGGCGAAGTACTGCCCGTCGAGCGCCATCGCGCCGGCGGTCACACCGTGAAAGGCGCCCTGCCGGGTGATCACCTTCATGCGGTACGGCTCACCGCGAAGGGCGTGATACTGCCGCGCCATCTTGATGGCGACCTCGTCCGCCTCCGCGCCACCCGGGGTGAAGTGGGCCATGGCCATGCCCGGTGAGGCGGCCACCAGCTCGCTCGCCAGCTCGACCTGCGGCGGCGTCACGAAGCGGAAGACGTCCACGAACGACATCGTCTGCGCCTGCTCCGCGATGGCCGCCACGACCTCCTCGTCTCCGTGGCCCAGGATGAGCGCTTCCAGGGCGGACGTGCCGTCGAGGTACTCGCGGCCATCCGCATCCCAGGTGCGCACGCCGTCCCCGTGGGTCATGACGCGGATCTCGTCGCGAACCGAGCCCTGCGCTCCCGGCGGCGAGTACGGCATCCACAGGTGCTGCTGGGCCAGGTCGCGAAGGCGAGTAGCCTCCTGCGGCGAGACGGTCATCAGTCGAGCAATCCCAGCGCCCGGGCGCGCTCCGTCAGGTTCTTCTTGGCCAGCGCGATCTGGCTGACCGGCAGGTGCTCGATGACGGCATACATCTCCGGCCCCAGCTCGGCGGTGCGCCGCAGGACGGTGTCGAGGTCCATCATCCCGGTACCGGGGATGGTCTCGCTGATGTGGACGACGAAGCGATCCTCCAGGTAGTAGTCCTTCACCTGGACCGTGGAGCAGCTGGGTCCAAGGACGTCGAAGAAGTGGTTCACCATCGGCGCCGGGTCGAAGGCGGTCGGCAGGTCCCTGACGTAGTTGACGGTGTCGATGTTCACGAGGACGTGCTCGGGATCGGTCCGCTCGATCACCCGCTTGACGCGCTCCGGCGTGTCGAGCGTGGTCGTGGTGTGCACCTCCAGCACGATGTTGACACCGGCCGGCACGGCGACCTCGAGCGCCTCGGAGATGCTGCGCACGAGCCGGTCCTCGCTGGCCGCGCTGTGGTTCTCCGGGTGCGGCCACCAGTCGCCGCGGGGGTTGTGGCTGGTGGGCCTGATCCCCGCCTCCGGCACGCCGATGCGGGCGGCCAGACGCACGATGTCGCGGATGCCCTCCACGCCGGCGCGCCGCACATCCTCGTCCGCCGTGATGATGGTCGGGTACGGACCCCACAGCTGGAGGAAGTCCAGCTTGTTGCCACTGATGCAGTCGCGCACGTTGGCCGCGACCTCGTCGCTGATGGTCGCTGCCGGCACCGTCAGGTGGGCACCCATGCCGGCGAACCCGAGCTCCCGGGCGAACGCGACGGTCTCATAGGTGACGTCCGACCAATCGCTCCAGATGACGCCGAGAACACCGAAACGCATGGTCAGCTCCTCCACTCCCCTGGTGCCAGCGCGATCGACTCCATCGATCGGGATCGCCCGCCGGCTGGATGCGGCGACGGTAGCCCCGCGGTGGCCGTCACGTCAACCGGTTGACCACGCCAGCCAAGCGGCGCTCGGCGCCGGCGGCTGCGGCGGCTCCGGCGGCTATGGAGCGAACTTGAGGCAGACAGGCGTGGGCACATCGGCGACGGCAACGGTCTCGCCGAGCTCGCCGCTGACGGGGTCGATGGGCATCGTCACGATGTTGTCGCTGTCCTGATTCGCGACCAGCAGGAAGCGCCCGTCCGGCGAGATGGCGAAGTTGCGCGGCGTCTTGCCCTCCGTGCTGCGGTGGCCGATGAGCTCGAGCTCGCCCGACCCGGCATCGACGGCGAACATGGTGATGGAGTCATGGCCGCGGTTGGAGCCGTAGACGAAGCGCCCGGAGGGATGCACGCCGATATCGGCGCAGTGGCTCTCCCCCTCGAAGTCGGCGGGCAACAGCGGCACCGACCCGATATAGCTGAGCTGACCTCGAGCCGCGTCGTAGGCGAGCGACGCGATGGTCGAGTCGAGCTCACAGATGACGTAGGCGCGCTCACCCGAAGGTGCGAAGACGAAGTGGCGCGGTCCCGCGCCGGAGGGCAGATCCAGCTCCGTGGTCCGCTCCATCGCCATCCGCTCGTAGTCAAGACGGTAGCCGTAGATCGAGTCGGTCCCCAGGTCGGCACTGAAGGCGAACGCGTCGTCGGGCGAGATGACGATGCAGTGAGCGTGAGGGCCTTCCTGGCGAGCCGCGTCCGGCCCCGTGCCCTCGTGCTGGTCGACGCTCGAGGCCTCGGCCAGCGACCCGTCCGCCCGAGCCGGGAACATGGCCACCGTGCCCGACCAGTAGTTGGCGATCACGGCCGCGCGCGACCGCGAGTCCATCATCGCGTAGCAGGTGACGGTGCCGCGCGACCCCTGCACCCCCAGGTAGGAAAGCTGGCCGCTGGCCGGGTCGATGGCATAGGAGCTCACCAACCCTTCGGGCCACTCGAGGACCTCCCAGATGGCATGGAGAGTGCGGCCATCGGGAGAGATGCACAGGTACGACGGGTTCTCGATGCCCGTGGCGTCCCCGATGATCGAGACCGCGCCCGAGGTCTCGTCGTAGTCGAGGACGTAGAGGCCCCTGCCGTTCGGTCTGGGCGAGGTAGGGCGCGGGTCGCGTGTAGGTTCCGACGTAGAGCTTCATCTGCTGCTGTACCTCCGGTGTTCCATCCTGGGGAGAGCTCCTTCGATGACGGATCAGATGGTGTCGCGCAACCTCGACTCGCGGCCGTAGATCGGAGACGAGCGCGATGATGAGCACGCCCGTGGCGGCCTGGATGAGCGTCGACTGGACGCCCTGGGCGAGCAGCAGCGTGCCCAACAGGATCAGCACGATGGCCCCCATGACCGTGCGAGCGTATCCACCCATGCCGCCGATGAGCGAGGTCCCGCCGATGACCACGGCCGCGATGGTCTGGAACAGCAGCGGCTCGCCGACGGTGCCGGAGGCCTTGCCCGTGAAGCCCAGGTACAGGATCCCGGTGATGCCGGCGAAGGCGCCCGAGACCGCGAAGGTGGCGACCCACATCCGCAGCGGCCGGACCAGCGCGAGCTCGGCGGCGCGCGGATTGGAGCCGAGGGCGAAGAGACGGCGACCGTAGGCGGTCGAGCGCTCGACGAAGACGATGACCACGGCGCACGACGGCCCAGAGGATCACGATCGGCGGCAGCGGGATGGGGCCGGTCGAGGCGGCCATGGAGATCATGCCGGTGATCCACTTCGGGGTGGATCCGGACGGGAAGCCGGCCGTCCACCACAGCACCGCGGCCAGGGCCGCCGTGCCGACGCCCAGCGTGATGATGAGCGGGTGCACCCGGAAGCGCCGCGACAGGAAGCCGTTGAGTGCGCCGATCGACGCGGTCAGGCCCACGACCAGCACGACCACCAACGGATCGGTGATGCCGGCCCCGAAGGCTTCGGCCGCGACGATGTTGGCCACGCCCACCAGGAACGGGATCGACAGGTCGATGCCGCCCATCACGATGACCAGGCTCTGGCCGACCGAGGCGATGCCGACGAAGGAGGCCAGCACCAGGATGGCGCGGACGCTGCGTTCGCTGGCGAAGCCCTCGATCAGCACGGCTCCGGCGACGAAGAGCAGCGACGCCCAGCAGCACCGGCAGCAGGATGGACGGTCCGGAGGCGGCCGAGGGCGCCCAGTCGTCGGGTTCATCGTCGCCTGCCACGACGGCGTTGAAGAGCACCGCGGCCACCAGCACGAGGCCGAAGACCATCTGCATCACGAACGTGGACACGCCGGTGCCGGTCAGCGCGAGCTCGAGCAGGAAGATGATCAGGGCGCCGACGCGGCCCCACGAAGCCGCCGCGACCGCCGGCGAGGCTGACGCCACCGAGGGCCACCGCGGCGATGGCCTTGAGCGTGATGGTCGCGCCGATGTTGGGGTCGGCCGAGCCGATGAGCGCCGTGATCGCGAAGGCGGCGACCGCGGCGATGAGGCCACCCAGCGAGTAGGCGCAGCAGCTTGACCGCGGGACCTCGATGCCGCTGGTGTAGGCCGCCTTGGCCGAGCCGCCCGTGGCCATCAGGTAGGCGTACAGGGGCGTCCGGGTGATGAGCGAACCAGAGGACGCCGACGAAACCAGCGGCAGCAGCGAGAAGTCGTCGCCCAGGCGCAGCATCCAGTCGGGCGCGTCGCCGCCGGGTCGCTGGCTGCAGCCAGGGCGTCAGGCCGACGAAGACCAGGTAGGTGCCCAGCGTGGCCACGATGGGCTGGAGTCGGACGTAGGCGACGAGGAACCCGTTGAACGCGCCCAGCAGCGCGCCCAGCGCCAGGATGACCGGCAGGGCGACGAGGGGCGAGTCCGACGCCGTTGCCGAACAGGAAGATGACCAGGATGACGTTGAGGAACCCGATCATCGGTCCGATCGAGATGTCGATGCCGCCACCGCCCGACGAGGATCGATGGCGTCGTGGCCAGCGCCGCCAGCATCAGCGGTGCCGCCAGCCCGATCGTGGTGAGATGCCGGCCGGAGAACCGCGCCGGGTTGAGGAAGGCGTTGACGACCAGCAGCACCAGAGCAGCGCACGACCATGCCGGCGCCGGAACCGAGCTGCGACGCAGCGCGGCGATCGTCACGACGCCGCTCCCGCGGGTCGCTCGTCGCCTCCAGCCCGAACATGCCAGCGAGCACCGCGTCACGCGTCGAGCTCGTCCCGGCCGAGCTCGACTCGCGGCGCCCCATCACGGAAGACGATGGCCCGGTGGCTGTGGCGATGATCTCGTCGATCTCGGTGGAGAGCACCACGATGGCCACATCAGCCTCCGCGGCCAGCTGCTCGAAGACGGCGAAGAGGGCCAGGCGCGTGGGGTAGTCGACCCCGCGCGTGGGGTCGTTCAGGAGCATCACGCGCGGCTCCGCCTCCAGCAGACGGGCCAGCAGCACCTTCTGCTGGTTGCCGCCGCTGAGGCTGGTGATGGGCGCAGACGGTCCGGAGAGGATGATGTCGAGTCGCTTGCGATGTCGCTCGAAGGCCTCGCGCGCGCGGCGGCTGCTGATGACGCCATAGCGACTCGACTCACCGAGCGTGAGGACCCGGAAGTTGTCGAGGATCGACAGCGAGGGGAAGATGCCCTCGCTCTTGCGGTCCTGCGCCAGGTAGACGACACCGTGCCGGTAGGCCGCATGAGCGTCGGTGATGACGTGCTTCCTGTCACCGTCGGCGACCGTGATGCTGCCGGCCAGCGGCGAACGATGGCCGGCGAGCGCCTCCAGGAAGGCCGCCTGCCCATGTCCCTCCAGGCCGGCCAGGCCCACGATCTCGCCTTCGGCCAGCCTGAAGTCGAAGTCCTGGGCGCGCTCGCGGAGCCTGATACCGGTGGCTTCGACGACGACGTGGCCGCTCACACCCCCTCCGGCGCCATCAGCTCGAGCAGGCGGGCCGGCACGATCGCGTCGCGGCCGACATGGTCCACGGCGCGGCCGCTGCGCAGCACCGTGACGCGATCGGAGATCTCCACCACCTCATCCATGCGGTGCGAGACGAAGATGATCAGGACGCCATCGGCGCGCAGCCGTCGGATGACCCTGAAGAGGGCGTCGCGCTCCACGAGGCCCAGCGCGGCGGTCGCCTCGTCGAGGATGAGCACGCGCGGCTCACGCAGCAGTGCCCGTGCGATGACGGTGATCTGTTGCTGTAGCAGTGGCAGCTCGCCGGCCTCCGCCCGGACATCAGTGTCCGGGGCACCCAGCTCAGCGAACAGCTCGCGCGTGCGGCGCTCCTGCGCATCCCGCCCCAGGCGTGCCCGCAGGTAGGGGTGGTAGCCGAGGTAGACGTTCTCGACGACGGACCGGTTGGGTGCCGTGAGCACCTCCTGGAAGACGGTCTGGATACCGTGGCGCTGTGCGGTGCGTGGGCTCGCGTGACCGATACGCTCGTGGTCAACGGAGATCGAGCCGGCATCGGGCACGACCACGCCGGAGAGGGCCTTGATGAGCGTCGACTTGCCGGAGCCGTTCTCGCCCAGGACAGTGTGGACCGTGCCGCCGTCGAACTCGACCGACACCGAATCAAGCGCGCGCGTCGGCCCGTAGCTCTTGCTCAGGCTGTCGACGAGTACCTGCATGGCCCTGCTGCTAGCCCTCCCCGTTAGCAGGAAAACGGGCCCAGAGGGATCGATCCCTCCGGGCCCGCGAGATCACCTCGTCAACCGCAGGGGTCGGGCGTGGTGGCGTAGTCGTAGGGCGGCGTCGCAGCCGCGTTCTCGAAGTAGGGATCGATGGCCGCGTCCGGATAGGGATCATCGGTCGAGATCGGGAAGAGCGTCGCGGTCTCCGACGTCATGCACTCGCTGTACCAGTCGCCCAGGTCGTCCTGGGTGACCTTGGGAAGCTCGAACAGCAGGGTGTTCAGCTTGGGGCCCTGGCCCTCGAGGATGCGCACGGCAGTGCGGACCATGGGGTTGCCGCTCAGGACCGGCAGGACGGCCTGACCGGTGAAGCGGTAGCCGTCAGGGTTCTCGTTCCAGTAGCCCAGTCCGTCGCCGGAGATGGAGCCGGTGACGAGCGGGACCTCACGGCCGGATTCGACGAAGGCCTCGGTCACGAGGCGGCTCTCGGAACCGGACGTCCAGACGCCGTCGATGTCGGCCGGGTTGGTGGCCAGCGTCTGGAGCACGACCGTCTTGGTCGTGGTCGGAGTCCAGTCACCGTTGACGGTCGCGACCACGTTGAGGCCGGGCTGGTCTGCGAGCGCAGCCGCGAGGCCCTCCGCCTGCATGGCCACGATGGGTGCGCCGGCGATGCCCTCGACCACGACGATGTTGCCCTCGCCGAGCTCCTGGCCCAGCGCCTCGCCCATGTCATAGGCCCAGCGGTACCAGTTCCAGTCCACGTTGATGGCCTTGGGGTTGGTCACCGCACCGGAGACGGTCACGACGGGGATGCCAGCCTCGGCGGCATTGTCGATGACCTCGTCGAGCCCCGTGGTCGAGCCGGGGATCATGGTGATGATGTCGCAGCCCTCATCGATGAAGGCCTGGACCTGTGTGATCTGCAGCGGAACGTCGCCGTTGGCGTCGGTCTGCTTCCATTCCGACAGCACGCCGGCCTCGATGAACTCGTTGGCCAGGCGCTCGATCTCGTTGGAGAGCGCCACGCGCCAGGGGTTGCCCTGGAACGATTCGGAGTGGCACATCTTCCAGGGCCCCTCGCCCGCCGCGATCTCTGGCAGCTGTGCCGGCACGACCTCGCCCGAGTAGTTGTCGTACAGGGACGCGAGCTCCTCCGGCAGACCAGCGATGATGTCCTCGGCCGACGCGTCCTGCGCCGTGACGGCCGGGACCGACGCAGCCACCAGCAGAGCCGTGGCTGCAGTCGTGAGCAGAGCCTTCCTCATCGGTTCCTCCTATCCCCCTCTTGACCCTGGGCCGCGGCTGTGTTCAGCCAGCGAGAGCCCGGTCGACCGCTTAGGTATAGCCTCGTGGCACCCGTCCCGTCAACCGCTTGACCAGATGGACGCTGGGCTGGCCTTACAGGAGCAGCGGCGGGATGGCGCCCCGGTCGAGCGCGTCGATGGCCGCCTGGACGTGGCGCTTCCCGTCGCTGACCGAGATCGTGCGGTGGCCGGGGAAGAGGCCCTCGAACTGGAGCTCACCGAGGCGGCGGACCGTGCGCAGGTGGGCGAGCAGGTCACAGTCCCACGTGTCCTGCAGGATGATCCGCCCCCCGAACAGGAGCGTGTCGCCGGTGAAGAGGTCAGTGCGGCCGGCAGCGTGAACGAGGAAGACGAGGTGCCCGACCGAATGCCCCGGCGCCGCCACCACCTCGACCGCCAGGTCGCCCACCTGGACCCGCTGTCCATCCGCCAGCTCCACGGCCACATCGGTGGCGCGGTAGATGTATTCGGGCGCGTAGGCGCCCTGGGCCTTGCCCACGTCAACGCTGGCCCTCGCCTCGTCACCGGCGCGGACGATGGCCGCCACCTCCGGTGAGCAGGCCACCGCGGTGCCCAGCCGCCCGCGCACGGCGGCGGCACCGCCCGCGTGGTCCGCGTGCGCGTGGGTGAGGAAGAGATGGCGAACCCGTTCGACCTCGATGCCCGAGCCTGCCAGGCCAGCGAACAGGCCGTCCGGATCGACCCCAGCGCCGGCATCGATGAGCGCGGCCTCGCTGCCACCGTCGATGAGGTAGGCGTGACAGTCGGAGGGATGCGTCAGCCCGAAGCCCTGGGCGCCGCTGGCGACGAGATGGATCCGCTCGGTCAGCTGCATCGTCCCTCCCCTGTCGGTCGTCCGCCGCCGGTCAGCCTGCGGCCCAGTGGTCGAGTGGCTGCTCCAGCAGGCGCCGCACGATCCCCGACATGACCGCGAGGCCGACACCGATCGCCCGCTCGTCCACGTCGAAGGCGCCATTGTGCAGCGGGGCACACTCCGGTTCGCCGCAGGTGCCGAGCTTGAAGTAGAGCGACGGGACCCGCTCGGCGATGAAGGCGAAGTCATCGGCCGTCATGGGTGGATCACGCAGCACGATGGCACCGTCGGGACCCAGCAGCTCGCGGCCGACCTCCAGGCCGCAGGCAACGAGACGGGGGTCGTTGACGACGGCCGGCAGCAGCTCCATCCAGGTCAGCTCGTGTTCGAGACCCATCGCCTTGGCGATCCCGTCGGTGATGCGCTCGGTGGCAGCGGTCAGCCGCGCTCGCACCTCCGGTTCCAGGGTCCGGATCGTGCCGGTGATCTCGGCCGAGTCAGCCACGACCGACTGCGATGCACCGGCCCTGAGCGTGCCCACGTTGAACGCCGCCCGGTCAGCCGCGTCGAGGCTGCGGGCGATGCCGCCGTGGAGCGCGGTGATGAGCTGCGCGACGCCGAGGATGGCATCGCGCCCACCCGACGGAGTGGCGGCATGGGCGCTCCGACCGCGCAGCACGATGCGGTAGGCGTCCTTGGCAGCCATGGCGATGCGTTCGTCGATACCGATGGTGCCTGCGGGCAGCCCGGGCCAGCAATGCAGCGCCACCGCCGCGTCCGGCACGCCACCCTCGAAGAGCCCATCGTGGAGCATGGTCCGGGCGCCACTCTCGGTGCCGAAGGGCGTCTCCTCGGCAGGCTGGAACATGAGGCTGACCCGACCACGTGGTAGCCCCATGGTGCCGAGCTGCTCGGCAACGCCGATCACGATGGCGGTATGGACATCGTGGCCGCAGGCATGGGCCACACCGGGCACCGTGGAGGCATAGCTGACGTCCTTGGTGTCGGCGACGGGCATGGCGTCCATGTCCGCTCGCAACAGGACGTGCGGACCGGGATCGGCGGACGACGTGCTCGCCAGTACGCCGGTCCGACCCACGCCGGTGGTGACGTCCCAGCCCGCGGCGCGGAGGCACTCGGCCACGATGGTCGCCGTGCGTTCCACCTCGAAGCGCACGCCCGGGTGTGCATGGAGGTCGCGACGCAGCGCGATGAGGTCGGGCGGGGTCTGCTTCGCCTGCCGCTCCGTGGTCACCCCGGTCAGCTCGTGAAGACCGTGCCGCGAACCGCCGACGCGGCATCGGAGACAAGGAACGCCAGCACCTCTGCCACCGACCGCACGGGCGTGAGGCGAGACAGCGCCGCCTCCGCGGCGACCGGATCGTTGCCGCGCTCCACGCCCTCCGCGATCGATCGGCGGTAGAGCGGCGTGTCGACGTCGCCGGGACAGAGGTCGTTGACACGGATGCCCTTTGGACCCAGGTGCCGTTCAAGCGTCAGCGCCAGACCGTGAACGCCGGCCTTGCTGGCCCCGTAGGCGATGGAACCGCTGCCCACGGTCACGCCGGCCTTGGAGCCCACGAGGACGATGACTCCATGGCCCTGGACCGCCATGACCGGTGCCACCTGCTGGGTCACCAGGAAGGCACCCTTGAGATTGACGTCCAGGACGCGGTCCCAGGTGGCCTCATCGAACTCGGCGATGTCCTGCATCTGGCCGCGCATGATGCCGGCCGCGCTCACGAGAGCGTCGACACCCCCGAGCACCCGGAGCGCGCTTGCCACGGCAGAGGCAGCGTGGCCCGCATCGGAGACGTCGGCCTGCACGAACGTCAGCTCGTGGCCGGCGGCTGAGGCCGTTCGTGCGAACTCGTCTCCAGCCTCCCGGTCCACGTCGATGACGACGACGCGCCCACCGCGCTCCGCGATCAGCTGCGCGGTGGCTCGGCCGATGCCCGAGGCGCCGCCCGTGAGGATCACCCGCCGTCCCGTGATCTCCGTCATCCACACGAACGTAGCACGCAGCGCTGGCCTCGGTCTGCCCCCACGGAATCCACTACGCTTCGGGAGATGCCTTCGACTGAGCGCGGCCGACCTGTCGCCTTCGGACATATCGGTCTGCACGTATCCGATATCGAACGCTCCATCCGGTACTACCGGGACGTCATCGGCCTCGACGAGATCGAGCGGCGAGTCCGCGATGATGCCTACCTGGGCACGTTGACGGGCTATGCCGGTGTCCGCCTCGACACCTGCCTCCTCGTCGACGCCGCATCAGGGATCATGCTCGAGCTGCTGCAGGTGCTCACGCTGACGGGCGAGCCCGTGGAGCCTGGCACGGCAAACCCGGGGACCGCGCACATCTGCTTCATCGTGGATGACGTGGATGCCATCTACCAGCGTGCGATGGCGTCCGGTCACGCCGCGGTCAACGCGCCCGTCACTCCCACCGCCGGACGCTGGAGGGATGGGCGCAGCGTCTATCTGCTGGACCCGGATCGCATCCGCGTGGAGATCGTCCAGCCGGGCTGATCGTGCTTGTGTGGTCAAGCGGTTGACTCCGGAACCGACGGTCGCCTAGAGTCCATGCCAGCCGACATCCGTTTGCCTGGCATTGCGAGCGAGGGAGGTGCCGATTGTCACAGGAAGTCGCCATCATCAGCGGCGCTGGCGGGGCCATCGGCAGCGCCATCGCGACCAGGCTTTCCGAGGGCGGCTACGCCGTCGGCCTGCTGGACCTCGATACCTCGCGCACCGATCCGGTCGCCGCGCAGGTCCGCTCCTCGGGGGGTCGAGCCTGCGCCGTAGCCGTGGACGTGCGAGAGGCAGACTCCGTCGAAGCCGCGCTCGACGCTGTCGAGTCGGAGCTCGGGCCCATCAGCGCTGCCGTAACCTCCGCGGGGGTCATCAGGAAGGCGGCCTACCTGGAGCTGGAGCCTGCCGCCTGGGAGCGCACTGTCAGCGTGAACCTCACCGGCACCTGGCTGGTGCTGCAGCGAACCGCGCGACGGATGGTCGCCGCCCAGCGCAGCGGCGCGATGGTCGCCATCTCGTCGGTGGCTGGGCGCGGCCCGCGGGCCACAGCCGTCGACTACGCCGCCAGCAAGGCCGGTGTCATCAGTGTCGTGCGATCGTCCGCGGTCGCACTGGCACCACACGGCATCCGGGTCAATGCCGTGTGCCCCGGCGTGGTGGATACGGCCATGACTGACGCCATCCATGAGCAGACGGCGCGTGAGCTGGGGATCACGCGGGAGGAGTCCGTTGCCCGCATGGTCGCAGGCATCCCGCTGGGACGCATCGAGTCGCCCGACGAGGTCGCGGCCGGTGTCGCGTTCCTGCTGTCCGATGCGGCCGGGTACGTGACCGGTCAAGCGCTGAACGTCTGCGGGGGCCTCGAGTTCGATTGAGCGAAACGCACACGACCATCGCTGACGTCGCCAGGCTCGCGGGTGTCGATCGCGCCGTCGTGTCGAAGGTCCTCAGTGGCGATCCAGGCCTGCGTGTTCGCGATGAGACGCGCCGCCGCGTGCAGGAGGCGGCCGCGGCGCTCGACTATCGGCCGAACTTCCATGCCCGCGGGCTGGCGCGTGCCAAGGCTGGTGCGTTGGGCCTGCTGGTTCCGTCCGGCAACCCGCTCATCGTGCCCATCATCGCCGGCGCCGAGGAGGTCGCGGGCGAGCGCGGGCTGCTGCTCTGGACCGCATCCCATGAGGGCGAGCTGACCGAGCGTTACCTGCGCCTGTTGCGCAGCGGTGCGGTCGACGCCGCCCTGGTGGCGGGCCTGCGGGCGGATGTCGACGCGGTCGAGCTCTTCAAGGATCCGCGTGTGCCGACGTTGCTGGTGAACCGTCGCTCCATCGGAGCGGAACGCTGGGTCATCCTCGATGACGAGCGCGCCGCACGGCTGGCGACCCAGCACCTCATCGAGCACGGACATACGCGCATCGGCATGGCTGGCGGACCACCCGGCGTCGACACCGCAGTGCGACGCCGACAGGGCTTCGAGTCGGCGATGCGCGACGCCGGCCTGCAGGTCAATGCTGACTGGGTGGCGGGCACGGAGTACACGCCCCAGGGCGGAGCCGAAGCCGTCGCATCGTTCATCGATCGCGAGGAGCGGCCCACGGGCATCGTCGCGGCTGATGCCAACGAGGGGCTCGGCGTCTGGCACGCGCTCCATTCGAGGGGGCTGTCCGTCCCCGGCGACGTCTCCCTGATCGCCATCCACAAGCTGCCCGCGGAGGACTACCGCATCCCGTCGATGACCTGCGTCGAGATGCCCCTCAAGCTGCTGGGTCGGCGCGCTGCCGAGCTGGTGCTCGAGCTGCCCTGGGATGCCACCATCGGCGAGACGGTCGGCGGCGAGCTGGTCATCTCGCAAGGTTCCACCGTGGGGCCGCAGCGGGGGCACACCGATGCCTGAGGTCAACCCACCCGGCGGCCGCGCCCGCAACAGGCTCCGGGACACCGGGGAGTGGCGCGAGCAGGCGAAGAGCGCAGGAGGCAAGGACCGATGATCAGCCAGCTGACGGAGATCTCGGAGGCGTGCGACCTGTCGCTCCCGGCGTCGTACATCCGGCCCATCGGCATCGTCGGCACCGGCGCCATCCTGGACGTCGGCCACCTGCCGGTCTACAAGACAGCCGGGATCCCGGTCCCGGCCATCTGGGGTCGCAACCGCAGCCATGCCGAGCGCCTGGCCCAGGTCCACGGCATCCCTCGCGTCCACGGCACGCTGGACGAGCTGCTCGGGGACCCCGACGTGGCCGTGGTCGACATCGCGGTCGTACCAGAGGCCCAGGTCGAGATCGCGCTGCGCGCCCTCGATGCGGGCAAGGACGTGATGTGTCAGAAGCCGCTGGCGCTGGCGGTCGCCGATGCCGAGCGCATCATGGAACGGGCCGACGCCCGCGGCCGCAAGGTGGCCGTGCAGCAGCAGATGCGCTACGAGGAGGGCATGCTCGCCGCGCGCGCCATGATCGAGCGCGGCTGGATCGGCGAGGTCCAGACCATCTCCTTCGAGGTCAACATCAACACCGACCTCGCCGGCTGGGGCTGGCTGGGGACGGTGCCGCAGCTGGAGATCTACTTCCACTCCATCCACTACATCGACACCATCCGCGCGTTCCTGGGCGAACCGACAGCCGTCTTCGGGACCCAGTGGCGACTGCCCGGCCAGAAGCCCGTCGGTGAGACGCGCACCGTGAGCGTGCTCATGTATCCCGGCGACGTGCGAGCCGTGGTGCACTCCAACCAGGAGAACCTCGCGGGCGACAACGAGGCCCGCTTCCGCATCGACGGCTCCAGGGGGGCGATCAAGGGCGACCTGGGACTGCTCGCCGACTACCCGCGTGGGCGACCGGACACGCTCGAGCTGTGGAGCAGCGTCCTGCCCACCGATGGCTGGCTGCCGTACCCGGTGACGCGGCGCTGGATCCCCGATGCCTTCCTGGGGCCCGTCGCATCACTGCTGCGGGCGATGCAGGACGGTGGCGAACCCGAGTCGGGTGCCCGCGACAACCTTCGCACGCTGCGCCTGGTAGAGGCGCTGTATCGGTCCGGAGAGACCGGACAGGTCATCCAGATCGAGCCAGATGGCCCGGTCGACGAGCCACCGCGCCGCCTACCGTAGCGCTGCAGGAGTAGAGGGGAGGTCACTGTCCATGGCTGAGATGCACCCACTGACCCAGGCCATCATCGATGGCGACAAGGCGCGTGCGGTCGAGCTGACGCAGGCCTGTCTGGCCGACGGCGAGGAGGCCGGAGCCATCATCGAGGAACGCCTGGTGCCCGGGATGGCGGTCATCGGCGAGCAGTTCCAACGCGACGAGATCTTCGTGCCGGAGATGCTCATCGCCGCCAACGCCATGAAGGCATCGCTGGCGATCCTGGAGCCGTTGATCGCCGAGAGCGGCCGCAAGGCACCGTATACCGCCGTCATCGGCACGGTCCACGGAGACCTGCACGACATCGGCAAGAACCTGGTGGGCATGATGTGGCGCGGCGCCAATATCGAGGTCATCGACCTGGGCGTGAACGTCTCACCCAGCGCCTTCGCGGAGGCGGCCCAGACCCACAGGCCCGACCTGGTCGGGATGTCGGCGCTCCTCACCACCACCATGCCCCACATGCGTGAGGCGGTGGCGGCGGTGAAGGCCACGGGCGTGCCGACCAAGATCGTCATCGGCGGCGCGCCGGTGACGCCGGAGTTCGCGGCCGAGGTGGAGGCCGATGGTTTCGCCCCTGATGCCGGCGCTGCTGCCGACGTCGCCCGCAGCCTCATCGGCGCCGCCTGAACGGGAGGGGGATGACAGCATGAGCATGTTCAGCACCTACGGCAGCGGCGCCCAGGCCGAACGCAAGCCGGAGACCCACGCCAAGCTCGAGCGCATGCGCAAGACGTTCGCGCAGGAAGAGGCTGATCGGGTTCCCATCAGCGACTTCTTCTGGGGCTCCTTCCGCGAGCGTTGGCGCAAGGAGCTGGGCCTGCCCCCGGACGCGGACCCCTACTACCACTACGACCTCGACTTCATCGTCACCGTCCCCAACATGGACCCGCACATCCGCGCCTTCGAGACCATCCGCGAAGACGACGAAGAGGTCGTCGTCAAGACCGGTTTCGAGACCACCATCCGCAAGCGTTTCGACCTGCCCATGCCGGAGCAGGTCAGCTGGGAGACCGACAGTATCGAGAAGATGGAAGCCTTCGAGTTCGACGACCCGGCGGACCAGCGACGCTTCTTCGAGGCGGGTGACAACCAGATCGCCGGTGTCGGCGACGGCTTCGAACGCAACAGCCCGCCCTGGGTGGACACGGTCAAGTCGCTGCACGTGGACTTCCCGGTCTACGGCAGCATCACCGAGGCATCGGAGATCACGACGCGCCTGCTGGGGCAGCTCAACACCCTCACCTGGATCGGCGAGTATCCGGAGCGTTTCGGCGAGCAGCTGCTGCGCATCGGTGACTTCAGCTACGAGGTCACCAAGGCCCAGATCGAAGCTGCCGACGGCTATCTCGACGGCATGGTCATCTGGGGTGATGCGGCCTATCGGAAGGGCCTCTTCATGGGCCCGGCCTACTGGCGCAGGTACTACAAGCCGACCATCGCGCGCATCATCGAGCTGTGCCACTCGCACGGACTGCCCGTGATCTTCCATGGTTGTGGCAACGCCAACAGCTATCTCGAGGACATGATCGAGATCGGCCTGGACGGCTACAACCCGCTCGAGGCGAAGGCGGACATGGACGTCGTGGAGCTGCGCGAGCGCCTGGGTCACCGGCTCACGTTCTGCGGCAACAGCGACATGCGCGTGTGGGAGCGCGGCGACCCTGACGAGGTCAAGCGCGAGGTCATGCACCGGCTGCGCGCGGCCGAGGGAGGTGGCTACATCTTCATGTCCGACCACTCGGTCTCGAGCGACGTGTCCGGCCAGACGTACGACCTGATCGTCAAGCTGGTACGCGAGTACGGCGTGTATCCGCTGGATCTGCCTGAGGCCTAGGTCCATGCCCGGCGACCAGGCGATGACCTCTCGCGAGCGCGTCCTCGCGAGCATCGGGCACCGCGAACCTGATGGCCTCGCTGTCGACCTGGGATCGAACCCCAGCTCGGGGATCTCGGCAGTGGCGCACGCCGGCCTCGTGCGTCAGCTGGGACTGACCGACCAGCGCACCCTCGTCTACGACGTGGTGCAGCAGCTGGCACAACCGTCCGACGAGCTGCTCGACCGGCTGCACATCGACGCGATCGACATCGGCCGCACCTTCAACACGAAACCGGGGGATTGGCAGCCGATGACGCTGCCCAGCGGCGTCGAGATCGAGATCCCGGCCTGGTTCCACCCGGTGCAGCAGGCGAACGGCGCCTGGGAAGCCTTCAATGCCGAGGGCCTGCGCATCGCGTCCATGCCCCTGGGTGCGGCCTTCTTCGACCAGACCTACTTCCCCTACCTCGACGGCTACCCGGATGATCTCTCCGACCTGGCTCGCGTCATGCCCAACGTGCTCTGGTCGGGCCTGGTGCACAGCCCCTGGGACCACGCCGGTGACGAGGGCTTCTGGGAGACGCTGCGGGAGCAGACCATGGCGCTGCGGGCCTCCACCGACCGGGCGCTGATGGTGGTGGTCGGCTGCAACCTCTTCGAGTGGGGCACCTTCCTGCGCCGCATCGACAACTTCCTGATGGACCTGGTGATCGACCAGGCCAACGTCGAGCGACTGCTCGATGCACTGCTGGAGCTGCACTTCGAGACGTTGGACAAGACGCTCGCGGCCGTGGGTGACCTGGTCGACGTCATCCGTTTCGGCGACGACCTGGGCATGGACAACGGGCCGCTGATGTCGCCGGCCACGTACCGCTCCATCTTCAAGCCCCGCCACGCGGCGCTCAACGCCTACGTCCACGAGCGCAGCGACCTCAAGACGTTCCTGCACTCCTGCGGCTCGCTCTACGACCTGCTTCCGGACATCATCGAGACCGGCGTGGACATCCTCAACCCGGTGCAGATCTCCGCGCGCGACATGGAGCCGGCGAAGCTGAAGGCGGAGTTCGGATCCGACATCGCTTTCTGGGGCGGCGGGGCCGACACGCGGGTGGTGCTGCCCACGGGCAGCCCGGACGAGGTGAAGGACCACGTGCGCCGCAACATCGAGGCCTTCGCGCCCGGCGGCGGCTTCGTCTTCGCCACGGCGCACAACATGCTGCCGGACGTACCGCCCGCGAACATCGAGGCGATGTTCGAGGCCGTGGACGAATACCGCTGATGGCGGCTGCACTGCTCAAGGGGGGGCCGGTCGCAGCCGAGATCCGCGAGGGCGTCGCCGCGGACCTGGAAGCCTTTCGGGACGAGTTCGGCTACGCGCCGCAGCTGGCCATCGTCGTCGTCGGGGCGGATGCTCCTTCGATGGTGTACTTGCGGCGCATCCTGGACGGCTGCGAACGCGTCGGCATCGGCGGACGGCTCGTGGAGCTGCAGGGTGAGTGCACCGCCGGCGAGCTGGGCCGCACCATCGAGGCCCTGGGTGACGACCCGTTGGTGGCCGGGATCATCGTGCAGCAGCCGCTACCCGAGTGCATCCCGCTGCGGGTGGTGCTGGACACGCTGGACCCACGCAAGGACATCGACGGCATCCATCCGCTGAACGCGGGGCTGCTGGCCCTCGGCTACGAGGGCTACCTGCCGGCCACCGCGCATGCCTCGGTGGAGCTGCTCAAGCGCTCGGGCATCGAGCTGGCGGGCAAGCATGCGGTGGTGGTCGGCCGCTCCAACGTCATCGGCAAGCCGGTCGCACAGCTGCTGCTGCGCGAGCACGCCACAGTGACGATCTGCCACTCGCGCACCCCCGACCTCGCGGCCGTCGTGCGCGAGGCCGACATCGTCGTCGCCGCGGTCGGCCGGGCCGGGCTCATCCGCGGCGACATGCTCAAACCCGGTGCCGTGGTCGTGGACGTCGGCATCAACGTCACCGACGCCGGCCTCAGCGGTGACGTCGACTTCGAGTCGGCCGTGCAGGTGGCCTCGGCCATCACGCCCGTGCCCGGCGGTGTCGGCCCGCTCACCAACGCCATCCTGCTTACGCATCTCATGCGCGCTGCCCGTGACCAGGCCACGCAGTCGGTCGCCGTCGGGGCACCATCCGTCCGCGCCAGCTAGCCCACCCCAACCGGAGACTCGACCCATGACCACGCTGACCGATCTCGACATCGCGCGCTCGGTGACTCCGCGGCCCATCGACGAGGTAGCTGCCGAGCTGGGCCTCCGCCCCGACGAGATCGAGCACTACGGCCGCACCAAGGCCAAGGTCACGCTGGCGGGCCTGGAGCGCGTCGAGCGCGAGAATCCCCCGCGGCAAGTACGTCGTGGTGACGGCCATCACGCCGACCCCGCTGGGCGAGGGCAAGACCACTACGACCGTGGGCTTGGCACAGGGATTGAACCGCATCGGTCGGCGGGCCGCGGTGGCCATCCGACAGCCCTCGCTGGGCCCGGTGTTCGGCATCAAGGGCGGTGCTGCCGGCGGTGGCTACAGCCAGGTCATCCCGATGGAGGATTTCAACCTCCATCTCACCGGGGACGTGCACGCCATCGGCGCCGCGCACAACCTCGCCAGCGCCTTCCTCGACAACCACCTGCACCACGGCAATGCCCTCGAGATCGATCCGTTCACCATCACCTGGCCACGCGTCCTGGACATCAGCGACCGAGCCCTGCGCAAGGTCACCATCGGCCTCGGCGGCAGGATCAACGGGGTGCCCCGCGAGAGCGAGTTCGTCATCACCGTGGCCAGCGAGGTGATGGCCATCCTGGCCCTGGCGACGGACGTGCGCGACCTGCGCGAACGACTGGGTCGAATCGTGCTGGCGACCGACCGGTCCGGGAAGGCGGTCACGACCGAGGACCTTGGTGTGGCCGGCGCCATGACCGTGCTGCTGCTCGACGCCATCAAGCCCAACCTGCTGCAGACGCTGGAGGGTGGCCCGGCCTTCGTGCATGCCGGCCCCTTCGCCAACATCGCTCACGGCAACAGCTCCATCCTGGCCGACCGCGTGGCGCTGGCGACGTCTGACATCGTCGTCACCGAGGCCGGCTTCGGTGCCGACATGGGCGCCGAGAAGTTCTTCGACATCAAGTGCCGCGCCTCGGGCCTGGCGCCCGATGCCGCGGTCGTGGTGGCGACGGTGCGGGCGCTGAAGATGCATGGCGGCGTGGGCAGGATCGTGGCCGGCAAACCGCTCGACCCGGCACTGCTGGAGGAGAACCCCGATGCCGTGCGCGTCGGTGGTGAGAACCTCGCTGCGCAGATCGAGCTGGTGCGCCAGTACGGCGTGCCCGTGGTCGTGGCCATCAACGCCTTCCCCGGTGACGCACCGTCGGAGTTCGAGGCCATCCGCGAGGTGGCGCTGGCGGCCGGGGCACGGGATGCGGTGGTGACCACGCACTGGGCCGACGGTGGTGCCGGAGCGGAAGCGCTCGCGGCGGCCACCTGGGAGGCGGCCGACGAGGCGAGCGAGTTCCAGCTGCTCTACCCCGACGCCATGCCGCTACCCGACAAGATCGAGACCATCGCCACGCGCGTCTACGGGGCCGACGGTGTGGATTACACGCCCGCGGCTGCCAAGGCGCTGGCCGAGTACGACCGGCTGGGCTACAGCCACCTGCCCGTGTGCATGGCCAAGACGCACCTGTCGATCTCGCACGACCCCACGCTGCTGGGACGGCCATCGGGCTTCCGCGTGCCCATCCGCGAGGTGCGGCTGGCGGCAGGAGCGGGCTTCATCTACCCCCTGGCAGGCGACATGCGCACGATGCCGGGACTGCCCTCGAGACCGGCCGGCGAGAACGTCGACATCGACGAGCAGGGGCGCCCGGTCGGGCTGTTCTAGGGGATCAGGACGAGGGAGGGTCTCAGGTCAGGGATGTCCCCACTCCAAGCCGCCATGGTCGGAGCCGGGCAACGGGGGCACGACGTCTTCGGATCCTGGGCACTCGAGCACCCTGATCAGCTCGTGTTCGTGGCGGTCGTGGACCCTGACGCTGTGCGGCGGATCCGTTTCGCCGACGACCATCGCATCCCGCCCGAGCGGCAGTTCGTCGACGTGGCAGATCTCGTTGCGGCCCGGCTGGAGGTCCCCGCCGCGATCGTCGCGACCCCGGACCTGAGTCATGCCGCGATCGCGGCGCGTCTGCTCGGAGCCGGCTACTACGTGCTCCTGGAGAAGCCGATCGCCGGCAGTCTGGAAGAGCTGCGTTGGCTGGTCACCCAGGCCGGCAGCGCCCTCGACCGTCTGGGGGTCGTGGTAGAGCTGCGCCTGTCCGCCTTCTACCGGGCGATCCACCAGATCGTGACGTCGGGACGCCTGGGCGACATCGTCATGGTGGCGCACGCAGAGAACCTTGCACCGTGGTTCATGGCCCATTCCTACGTCCGCGGCAACTGGGGTCGCCTCGAATCTGCCACGCCAGCCATCGTGGCCAAGTGCGTGCACGACTTCGACCTGCTCGCGTGGAACGCCCAGGCTCCGGTGAGGCGTCTCTCGTCCTTCGGTTCGTTGCACCACTTCAGGCCAGACCAGGCACCACCAGGAGCCGAGCTTCGTTGTACCGACGGTTGCCCGGTGGAGGCGTGCCTGTTCGACGCGCGCCGCATCTACCAGGCCCCGGACGTGGAGGCGTGGCTCGTGCCGGTCGTCACCGACGACCCGTCTGCCGCAGGTATCGCCGAGGCCTTGCGAACCGGACCATACGGCCGCTGCGTCTACCGGGCCGGCTCCGACGTGGTCGATCACCAGGTGGTGAGCATGGAGCTGGACGATGGCTCGACCATCACGCTGCAGCTGAATGGACACTCGTACCAGTCCCATGCCTCGGCCCGCACCACACGCTACGACGGCACGCTGGGCACGCTTCGCGCCATCCTTGGCCCCCGGCCGATCATCCAGGTCCACGACCATGAGGGTGGGATCGACGATCGAGGTACCCGCTTCCGGCGACGGCCATGCCGACGCCGATGACGCGATCATGCGCGCCTTCGCCCATTACGCACCCCAGGGCGAGCCCATGCCGACCAGCGCGAAGAGCGCCATCGAGGGCCACCTGCTGGCGTTCGCGGCGGAGGAGGCCAGGATCAGCGGTGATGTCATCGCGGTCGATCGGATCAGGGCGGGCCTGTGGGCGGGGCTGACCCGATGACCATCGGCACCGAGCCCGAGCCTCGATCGTCTGAAGCGGCGGCGGCCGCGACGCAGCCGCGCGAGGACCACGAGCCCGACTACCGCTTCACCTTCGCCAACGAGCGGACCTTCCTGGCGTGGATCCGGACGGCGCTCGCGCTCGATGCCGCGGGCTTGGCTGCCGTGGCATTCATCCCGCCTTCGTCGATCCCCTTCGCGCGGGAAGCCCTGGCCTTGGCCCTCATCGGGACAGGGACCATCCTCGCTGCGGCAAGCCTCCGGCAGTGGCAGCGCAACCAGGAGGCGATACGCCTGGATGCACCCCTGCCACGATCGCCGCTGCTGGTGATCCTCACCGTGGGCGTGGTCATCTCGGCGCTCGTGGCACTGGCTCTCGCGCTGACGGGCACCGAATAGCGGTTGGCCGGAACGAACGTGACGAGCGAGCGAGGCCTGCAGCCCGAACGCACCGATCTGGCCTGGACGCGCACGGCGGCAGCGGTCATCGTGGCGGGGGTCATCCAGCTGCGTCACGCTGCGGAGTCCGGCGGCGGCCTGGCGTTGGTGCCGGGCTTCCTGTTCGTGGCCACCGGCCTGCTCTTCCTGGCCTCATCGAGGCGTCGCTCGTCCGAAGGCAGCCGCGGACGGACAGGTACGAACCGGCACGCCTACGCCCTCGCGCTTGCCAGCGTCGTGTTCGGCCTGTTCTCCATGGGCTTGATCGTGGTCAGCGCAAGCTGAGCCCGGCTCCAGCGTGCGCTCACACATTGACAACTCATGCTCGTTTGTGCTCGAATATGGGTTGTTCATGAGCGATAATGAGCGAGACTCACTCGCACTCTCGAATATCGTCGCCTTCGCGCCTGAGCGGCGTGAGCGGCTCAGACAGATCGTGAAGTCGCGCCATGCCGTGCGCGTGGAGGACCTGCGGGCCGAGCTGGGGGTTTCCACCGCCACCATCCGCCGCGACCTCGACGAGCTGGAGGAGTCCGGTGAGCTGCGGCGCGTCCATGGCGGAGCCGTCTCACTCGACGTCCATCCCATCGAGGCGCGCTTCGAGGCCAAGGCCGCCGAGCACGGCCCGGAGAAGCAGCGCATCGCCGCTCGGGCGATGGAGCTGGTGGATCCCGATACGACCATCTACCTCGACGCCGGCTCCACCTGCCTGGAGCTGGCCCGGCTGCTGGTTCATCGCAGCGACGTCACCGTCGTCACCAACAGTCTCCCCGCCATCGTCGAGCTCGCCGGCCAAGGGCCGCGCGTGGTCGTGATCGGGGGCGAGCTGCGCCCCCTGAGCCAAGCCATCGTGGGGCCTTTGAGCACGCCGCTGCTCGATGAGCTCTACGTCGACCGTGCCTTCATGGGCACCTTCAGCCTCTCGCTCGACGCCGGCCTGACCACCACCGACCCCGCCGAAGCCTTCACCAAGGAGCTCGCACTCTCACGAGCCCGTGAGGTCGTGCTCCTGGTGGATGGCTCCAAGCTCGGGACCCGTTCATTCGCCCACGCCGGCCGCCTCGATCAGATCGACGTCGTCATCACCGACGCCGAGCTCGACGAGGAGGCCGCAAGCACGTTCGCAAACGCCGGCGTCCGCGTCCTGGTCGCCTGAGGAGGATCCCTTGTCCGATACCCGCACGCTGTACCGCTCCGACCACCGACCCGAGTTCAAGCCCTTCACCATCGTGCCGCCGGAGGTCAGGGGCTTCCAGTACGACGGCGACCTCGCCTACGAGATGCGCAGCCATCACATCGATGGCGCCGCGGCCGTGGACCTGCTCGATGACATGCTCGCCATCCGCGAGCTGGAAGAGATGATCGTCCGCCTGCGCTCCGGCGGCTACGAGCCGCTGCAGGGCTACGCCTACCGTGGCCCCACGCATGTCTCGATCGGCCAGGAGGGCACGGCCGTCGGCGCCTCGTCCGTGCTGGGCATCACCGACCGCATCACCTCGTCGCACCGCGGCCACGGCGACGCCATCGCCAAGGGCTTCAGCGCCATCCGCCAGATGGACGAGCAACAGCTCAAGGCGCGCGTGCCCTGGAGCAAAGCCAGGGACCGTGAGGGCCTGCTGGCCGACGCGCTCCAGGAGCATGTCTACCGCGTCATCGCCGAGCTCTTCGGCAAGGACGAGGGCTACTGTGCCGGCCGCGGTGGCGGCATGCACATCGGCGACTGGTCGACCGGCCATCTCGGCGCCAACGCCATCGTCGGCGGCTCCGTACCCATCGCCACCGGCGCCGCCATGGCACAGCGCTACCTGCAGACCGAGGACGTGGTCGTCTGTTTCGCCGGTGACGGCTCGTACGCCAACGGCGTGGTGCTGGAATCGCTCAACTGGGCCAGCCAGTACCAGTGGCGCAACTTCCTCGCCGGCGACAAGGCCTACGGGCTGCCGGTCGTCTACGTCATCCAGAACAACCACTACGGCATGACCCACCGCACCGACGACGAGGTCATGGGCGTCAAGGCACTGGCCCAGCGTGGCGCCGGCTTCGCCGATGACGGCATGCATGCCGAGGTCGTCAACGGCATGGACGTGCTGGCGATGCGCGACGCCGTCTACCGGGCCACCGAGCTCTGCCGTGCCGGCGAGGGGCCCGTGCTGATCGAAGCGTCCACCTACCGCTACTACGGCCACTCCCTTTCCGATCCGCGCAACGAGTACCGGACCAAGGAAGAGGAAGAGGCCTGGAAGGCCGTCGACCCCATCGAGAACCTGGGTCGCCAGCTGGTGGCCAACAAGGTGCTGTCGGAGCAGGAGCTCGAGGCCGTCAAGCGGGCCGCGGCCGAGCGCAATGCAACGGCTGCCAAGCGGGCCTCGGAAGCCACCGACCCCGCGCCAGAGGACGTGCTCAAGTTCATGTACGCGGGGACCTACACCGAGAAGGTGCCCGCCGAGTTCACCTCCCCCACCCTCTACGATGACGCCCCCGTGCCCAAGGTGACCGACGCCGGCATGCTCCAGCGCGATGCCTTGCGCGAGGCCATGGTCGAGGAGATGGAGCGCGACAGCCGTGTCCTCTTCTACGGCGAGGACGTGGCCGACTACGGCGGCGCCTTCAAGGCCAGCAAGGGGCTGATGGAGCGCTTCGGGCGCGACCGCGTGTTCAACACGCCCATCAGCGAGGCTGCCATCATCGGCACCGGCGTGGGGGCGGCCATGGCCGGCCTGCGCCCGGTCGTCGAGCTGATGTACATGGACTTCGCGCTCATGGCATCGGACCAGATCGCCAACCAGGCCGGCAAGTGGCACTTCATGAGTGGCGGCCAGACGACCGTGCCCATGGTCATCCGTTGCTCCGTCGGTGCCGGCAAGGGTTACGGCGGGCAGCACAGCCAGTCGCTGGAGTCCCTCTTCACGCACCTGCCCGGCCTGATCGTCGCCTACCCCTCGACCGCGGCCGATGCCAAGGGAATGTTGAAGTCCGCCATCCGCTCCGACGACCCGGTGCTCTTCTGCGAGAGCCAGGGCCTCTACGCGGCGCGCGGTCCGGTGCCTGAAGGCGACGTGCTGGTGCCCCTGGGGGTATCCGCCCTGGTGCGCGAGGGTGGCGATGCCACCATCGTGGCCTGGGGCCCGGCCGTGCCGGATGCGCTCAAGGCCGCCGAGGAGCTGGCCGGCGAGGGCGTCGAGTGCGATGTCATCGACCTGCGCACGCTGGTGCCGCTGGACATGGAGCCGGTGCTGGCATCGGTCGCCAAGACGGGACGATGCGTGGTGGCCGCCCAGGCCATCCTCAGCGGTTCATACGTCAATGAGGTCGTCGCGCGAGTGGTCGCAGAGGCCTTCGATGACCTAGACGCGCCGGTCGCGCGCATCGGTGCCGCCAACGGCATCAGCCCGCAGGCAGAGGGCCTGGAGGCAGCCTTCCTGCCCAACGCGACGGACATCGCCAACGCCGTCAAGGGGCTCATCTGATGGCCACTCCCATTCGCATGCCGATGCCCGGCCAGATGACCGAGGAGTGCACGGTGCTCCAATGGTTCAAGGCCGAGGGCGACACCATCGCCAAGGGCGATCCGCTCTTCGAGATCGAGACCGACAAGTCCAACATGGAGATCGAGGCCTTCGATGAGGGCACGCTGCTGCGCATCGATGCGCCCGAAGGGGTGACGGTGCCGGTGGAATCGATCGTGGCCTGGATCGGCCAGCCCGGCGATGAGCTGCCCGAGAAGGTCGACGCCGGTGGTGCCGCTCCGGAGGCGGCCGTCACTCCCCCGCAGCCCGAATCTGCCCCCAGCCCGGTGACTGCGACCCCCGCGCCCCCGGCCTCCGCTCCGGCCGCCCCGGACAACACCGCGGTGGGAACAGGCAGGCGCTTGGCCATCAGTCCGCGCGCCAGCCGCGTGGCTGCTGAGCTGGGGGTCGACCCACGCTCGGTGAGCGGCACCGGGCCGGGCGGTCGCATCGTCGAGCGTGACGTGCGGGCCGTGGCGGAAGCTCCGGCTGCCGCATCGGCTCCGGCGCAGGCCGCCGTACCCACGTCCCCTGCCCCGCCGGCAGCGGTCGTCGCGCCACCGCCGCCCAGTGGTGTCGAGGGCGAAGGCGAACCCCTCAGCCGTATGCGCCAGGTCATCGCGCGACGGCTCACCCAGAACAGCTCGGTGCCGACGTTCACCGTCACGGTGGCCGTCGACATGACCGACCTGCTGGCCTATCGAGCGCAGCTCAAGGCCGCCGGGTCAGGCATCAGCGTCACCGACTTCATCCACGTCGCGGTCGTGCAGGCGCTGGGTGAGTTCCCCATGCTCAACGCAGCCACCGACGGCATGCGCGTCTGGAAGCACGAGCGCGTCCACCTCGGCGTGGCCGTGTCGGTGCCGGCAGGCCTGCTCATCCCCGTGGTCCGCGATGCCGACATGCTCAGCGTCAAGGGCCTGCACGACAAGACCGTGCAGGTCGTGACCGCGGCCCGCGACGGCAAGCTGACGCCGGACGCGCTCAGCGGCTCCACGTTCAGCGTGTCCAACATGGGCATGTTCGGGGTGGAGCAGTTCACCGCCATCATCAACCCTGGCGAGTCGGGCATCCTGGCGGTGTCCAGCGTGCAGCCGGAGGTGCGGCCCTACGCCGACGGCATGGCCATCCGCCAGGTGATGCGCATCACGCTCACCGCCGACCATCGCCTCGTCGATGGCGAGATGGGCGCGTACTTCGTCAACGCCGTCAAGCGACGCCTCGAAGACGCCGACGGCTTCCGTGACCAGGTGCCGCTGGGGTAGCGGCACACCCTTCGCTCCTCCTCCTCTGACCGGCGGTCGGGCCCGAGCCCGGCCGCCGGTTTCGCTACTCAGCCGGTGGGAGGAACTCGAGCGATTCGGCGATTCCCCGGTAGGTCCGCCGGGCATTGCTGACGCAGTTCACCGAGTACTGGACGTCATGGTCCCGTCCCTCTGCCTTGCGGCGCGGACGCTCCAACGGCCACATGCTGCCCGACTGGCGATCGCTGGCCTCGACCCGCGGCTCAGGGACCCAAAGGATGCCCGGGTCGTCGGGATCCCAGCGCGGCGCCAGGACATCAGCCGATGACGCGGTCCCGGAACGCGTGCGCAGCGAGACGTCCGCCACGCCGACGGCGACCGAGCAGGCGTTCGTCCCGTCGGGAGATGTCGCCCGCAGAGCCTCCCAGGCCGTGCCCGGGGCTGCGCTGAAGACGTCGGTGTCGGGATCGGCCAGCTCGACCGACCAGTCGTCGGGGATAGTGATGGCGAACGCCGAGCCGGGCATCTCGATGCGGCCACCCGATCTCTCGGCACCCAGGGGTGGAAGTGGTTGTTGGATCGGATCGTCCTGTGGGACACAACCGACGTGCGCATCCCCTGCGATGGAGGTCATGACCGTGGGATCCCAGATCTCCGCGGTGTCGAGCACCTGCATGCAGTCGGTCCCGAAGTTCATGCCGCCGACCACCAGCACGGTCCCATCAGCGAGTCGGACGGCCGCATGGAGATCTCGAGCCTGCCGCATCGGTTCTGCTGACTGGAACGAGTCGGAAATGGGGTCGAACACCTCCACCTGTGACAGATCGGCACCCTCCCTGCCGATGACCACGACACGGCCGTCGTTCAGCAAGGTCGCGGTCACTCGCGCCCCGAGATCGTTTGCGCCTTCGACCGCGACGCCGCTCCTGGCGTCCGAGTCGATGAGGATGCCTCCGCCGCGGGCCGCCGTTACGAATACTCGGCCGTCATCGAGAAGCGGCGCCTGGCCCAGGTTGGGCAGCGCCCCCAGCTTGACGGGACCGGAGAAGCGCTGCCGTTGGGGGTCATAGACCTCCAGGGTCCGTTCGCTCGCTCGCGCGGTGAGGTTCCCTCCGACGATCGCGACGCGGCCGTCCTCAAGGAGTGTCGCGGTGTGGAACGCGCGGGCCTTGTGCATCTTGCCCACGGACGCGGACTTACCTGTGGCCGGGTCGAAGAGTTCGGCCGATGCGGTGGGCTTCGGGGCAGTGCCGTTGACGATGCCGCCGGCGATGAGGACACGCCCGTCGTCGAGCAGCGTCGCGGTGTGGCCGAACTTGGATCTCTGAAGCTGTCCGATCTGACTGAACGTCTCGGTCTCAGGGTCATAGACCTCGACCGAGGACAGGTCGCGGACGCGACCGGCTGCACCGGCGCCGCCCGTGACGAGGATGCGGCCGTCAGGCAGAGCCGTTGCCTGATGCATGTAACGAGGTTCTTGAAGGTCCCCGACAGCCCGAAACATCCGGGTCGCTGGATCGAACACCTCAGCCGACCGGAGCAGGTCCCTCCCGATACCACCGACCACCAGCACCGAGCCATCAGCCAGCGCCGTGGCCGTGTGCGAGCTGCGGGCGTCGTGCATCCGCAGCGGCACCGGTTCAGTCGACGGCGAAGCCGATGGACCTGGCGGTGGCTGGGGCGAAGCTGACGGCCCGGGCGACGGCGATTGGGATTGGCCCAGCGTCGTCGCCGAGAGCGCTGCGACCAGCAGCGCCGCACAAGCCGGTGCGAACGGGATAGCCAACGAGATCATCGCGGTCCTCCAGGCTCCGATGGAGCCACTCCACGCTGCGACGCAGCCGCCTCTGCCGTCGATGATGGGGAGCCGTGTCGGTCGCGTCGACTGCCGAACGGACTACGAGGTCAGGTGTGTGCTTGGGCGGCTGGACCGCTCGCTGAGCTCGCGATCGTCCTGGGGTCGCTACTCCCCGCGAGGCAGGACCTCGAACGACTGCGAGATCGTCTCGAACAGGGCTTCGGAGGTGCCGACGCAGAGGATCGAGTAGAGGACGTCGTGCTCGAGGGCGTTATCGTCCTGGTGTAGCCGGGTCGTCGATGTCTTCATCGAGTCCTCGAGGGAGGTCGCCTCGACCGGCCACGGGACGACCAGGGTGCCGCGTTCAGCCGGATCCCAGCATGGGCCTGATCACCGCATCCGGCGCAGTTCCCGAGCGTCCGCGCAGCGAGACCTCGGCTACGCCGATGGCGACCGAGCATGCGCCGGTGCCCTCGGGGTCGGTGGCCCGGAATGCCTCCCACGCCGACCCAGATCCCGCGCTGAAGACGTCGGTGATCGGGGTCGGCCATCTCGACCGACCACTCAGCGGGGATCGTGACGGCGAAGGCCGAGCCGGGCATCTCGATGCGCCCGCCCGAGGTCTCCGCCCCAAGCGACTCCAGCGGCGGCCGGAGCGATCTCGTCCACGCACGGGACCTCGTCGTCACCCGCGACCACAGCCATCTCCTCGGGATCCCAGACGGCGGCGGTCGATAGTGCCTGCATGCAGCCGGGCACGGTGTTGATGCCGCCAAGGACCAGGACGGCGCCATCGTCAAGCCTGACCGCCTCGAGGAGCTCCCGGCTCCGCATCGCCGCGGCAGGTTGGAAGCTGTCGGTCGCCGGATCGAAGATCTCCACTCTCGCGGGATCGTACGCACTGCTGCCGCCCATGACGACGACGCGGCCGTCGTCGAGCAGTGTCGTGGTCACCTGACCCGCCAGATACGGCGGACCATCGATCTGCTCGCTGCTCCTGGCGTCAGGGGCGATCAGCATGGCTCCGCGGTTGGTCGCCATGGCGAAGACCCGGCCATCGTGCAAACGGGGCGTCTCGCCGGCGTTGGGCGACGCCGGCAGCTCGCGCAGACGAGAGAAGCGCTGCCGCTGCGGGTCGTACACCTCCAGGGTGCGATCCGCCAGTCGGCCACCGCGGACCCCGCCGATGATGGCGATGCGGCCATCCTCGAGCCGGGTTGTCGCGTGCCCTGCACGGGCCCTGCGCATCTTTGCGATGGAGGTCGAGGTGCTGGTGGCGGGGTCGAAGATCTCGGCCGACGACTTCGGATCCGGGGGGTTCCTGCCGTACCCGCCGCTGATGAGCACGCGGCCATCGTCAAGCAGAGACGCCGCGTGAGCGAACCGCGGCTCGTTGAGCCGGCCGATCGGGCTGAACGTCTCGGTGGCCGGGTCATACGCCTCCACGGAGGTGATGCCACGCGGGTTGCCGCCGAACGATCCCCCGGTGATGAGCACGCGGCCATCGGGCAGTGCCGTCGCGCGGTGCCCGTAGCGGGGTGTACCGAGCGCGCCGACGACCCGGAATTGCCGCGTCGCCGGGTCGTAGACCTCAGCCGATCCGAGCGTGTACCAGACATTGTTGCCACCCACGACCAGCACTGTCCCATCCCGCAGCGTCGTTGCCGAGAACGAGACGCGGCCATCGTGCATGCGCAAGGGCCCTGGGTCCGCCCCCGCGGCCGGCTCCTCGGTCTGGGCCAGCGACGGCACCGCCGCGGAGATGACCAGCAGCGCCGCACACACAGCCGAGGTCACACGACCCTTCATCGCACTCCTTCCGGCCGCCGTGCGGCCATGCTCGAGCTCGATGGTGCGCGGGGCCCCGCAGGTGTGTCGACTGCCGAACGGCCCACGGGTTGCCACCGGTCGCAGGCGGCCGCGGCTGGACCGCGCGCTGAGCCCTGCGCGGCGACCTCAGTCCGTGTTGCTCGCGAAGCGCTCGATGATGGCCGCGATGACCGGGCCGGGATCATCCTCCTGGAAGTAGCGCCCGGCATCGGGGAGCACCACGACCTGATGGTCCGGGAACGTGCGTTGCCACCGCTGCAGGACGCTGTCACGGCCCAGCGCCGGGTCCTTCCGGCCTTGCACGAGCACGATGGGCCGGTTGGCGAGGGTCTCCCGGACACGCCGCTCCAGCTCGCCCAGCCACGGCCCCGCGGCGCGGATCTGCCTGGGGAACTCAGCGATGCCCGCGCGTGACTGCGGAGTCGGAACGACATCGGTGTAGTGGGCGAACTCGGTGTCGGAGAGCCGCGCCCAGACCGTCCGTCGCATCAGCGTGGTGACGAAGAAGTTGCGCCGTCTGATGAGCGCCTGGATGGGCGGCGAGCCCATGGCCGGACTGAACGAACGCAGGACGATGTCGTCAGCCGGCCAGAACCACGTGTTGCCCATGACCAGGCCGCGGAACCGTTCGGGCACGCGCGAGGCGATGTCCATACCGATCGGCCCGCCCCAGTCCTGGCCCATGACCACCGCATCCCGCAAGTCGAGTCGCTCGACCAGCTCTCGGAGCACGCTCGCATGCTCGGCTGGTGTGTAGCGGTACGGCTCGGACGGGTGGATGGAGAGCCCGAAGCCCGGGTAGTCGGGTACGACGCAGCGAAAATGCGCTGCCAGTCCGGTGACGAACTTGCGGTAGAGGAAGCTCCAGTCGGGGTTCCCGTGCAGCAGCAGGAGCGGCCGCCCGGCCCCCTCATCGATGTAGTGGACGGGGCCGACCGAGCTGTCGAACCAGCGGGACTCGAAGGGGTAGTAGCGGGGTGAGGGCTCGAAGTCGACGACCCCTGCCGGTCGCTCCATGCCATCCTCCAGGACACGTTTCGCGGGGCTCGATCGGCACCCGAAGCAAGTGTGGCACGCCGCGCGGACGAGGCGCCCGCCCAGCCCGCAGTGACTACGCGGCGGCGGTGGGGATGGGGTGGAACATGCAGCCGTCGACGAAGAGATCGAAGAAGTCGGGCTCCGTCTCCAGCTCGACGTGCTCGACGCGACCGATGAGCTCGCTCAGCGACTCGCGCTGCCGGCGCGAGAGCAGCAGCATGGCCGCGCCCCGGAGGGCGGAGTTGCCCACACGCTCCACGCGCTCCGGCCGGAACTGGGCGAGGAAGCCGATGGCGATGGCGTTCTCGATATCGATGGCGTTGGCGAAGCCGCCGGCGAGGAATACGCGATCGACCTCGTGCGCGGCCAGTCCCAGCTTGCGCAACAGGATGCGTTGGCCGGAGGCGTTCGACGCCTTGGCCTGCGCCAGCTGGCTGGCATCGGAGCGTGAGAAGGTGATGCCCTTCGAGGGTGCGATGGTGTAGGCCGTCCCGCCGTGGGTGAATCGACCCTCGGGACTCATCCAATCCAGGCGGCGGAGCTCGGCGATGATGTCGACGAGGCCCGACCCGCAGATGCCCTGCGGCTCATGGTCGCCGATGACCTGGTAGACGAACTCGTCGTCGTTGATATGCACGGCCTCGATAGCGCCATCCGCCCCGGCCATCCCGAAGCGCAACATGCCACCCTCGAACGCGGGGCCGGCGGGGCTGGACGCGGCCACGATGCGCTGCCCATCGCTGGCCACGATCTCGGTGTTGGTGCCGATGTCGATGAGCAGGCTGGTGCCGGCCTGGTTGCCGAAGTCCGTCGCCACCAGGTCCGCCGCGACATCGCCGCCCACGTGACTGGCGATGAGCGGCGCGCCGACCACGCGTGCCTGCGGGTGGATGAAGAGGCCCAGCTCGTAGGCACGTTTGGCGATCCAGGTCGAGTCGACCTCACCACGAAGCATGGCCAGCTCCGTCACCGACTTGTAGGGCATCTCGCCGATGGGCTTGACGTCGAGGTCGAAGAAGAGGTCGCGCATGGTGGAGTTGGCCACGACCATGGCCTCGTAGACCTCGTGGCGGTCGATGCCCTGCTCCTGGTAGATCTCCTTGAGACCGGCGTTAAGGGCCCGGCGGAGTGCTTTGCGCATCGTGCCGGGGTGGCCCCGCTCGTAGGTGATGCGGCTCATGACGTCGCTGCCGCCGAAGCGCTGCGGGTTCTCGAACGCACCGCCACTGACGACGGATCCACTGGTCAGGTCGATGAGGCGGAAGACGACCGTGGTCGTGCCGACGTCGATGGCGAGGCCCAGGACCCGCTCGCGGAGCATGTCGAGCGTGACGCCGTCGTAGAGGACCGCATGCTCGTTGGTGGTGACGACCGGGTCCACCTCGGTGATGGGCTCGCCGGCTTCCTCGAGGATGTGCATGCGGCGGCGGATGACCGCGAACTCGACGTCCTGCTCGGCCGACTCGATGGTCGCCTGGCAGGCGAGCCGGAATGCGTCGGGCAGATACTCCTCGGCGTCGGTGCGGGGCGAGAGCGATTCGGCCCCCTGGCGAACCTCGACCACGCACTCGCGGCAGCGGCCGGATCGTCCGCACGATTGCGGGACGGCCAGGGACACTTCGTCGGCATAGTCGAAGATGGACTTGCCGACGGTCAGCGGGCGGCGGTCGATGCCATGGATGATGTCGGGCACGTTGACTCCAGCGAAGAACGGTAGCGTGGACCAACGCTACCAAAGTCCGGGGCGTGGGCAGCGACCGACCAGGAGGGGCTCTCGACGAGGTTTGGTATCCTGAGGTTCTCGCTGGCGAGTGGCCAAACGGTAAGGCACCTGACTCTGGATCAGGGGATTGAAGGTTCGAATCCTTCCTCGCCAGCCATTCCCTTTGTTTGAGCGTACATCAGGCTCGATCCCTGTGGTCCGCTAGCTTGCCTTATCACCATCGCCCACTGACACGGCATGACGGGGGACACACCGGCACCGGACGCCGGCATCAAGCGGCTCTGCACCGAGCCCGTGCTGTTCGACACGATGATCATCCGCTATCTCTGCATGGCGGGCGCCGGACCCCATCTCGCCGAGGCGTTCGAGGGCCGGCTGGTCTGGCCGGTGGCTGTCGAGACCGAGCTCAAGGCTCGGGCCCAACGCATCACGCCTCTGCGCGAGTTCATCCGCCCGCGTCCCGCACATGTTCTCCGCGTCAAGCGGGACAGCGAGGATGAGACCGAGATCCTGGACCTCCGTCCCGACATGGGGCCAGGCAAGACCCGAACAAGCACATGGGTGAGGCGCAGTGCCTGTTCTTCGGCGGCACGATGGGCCACCCCGTCGTCACCCACGATGAGAGGGCGCGGGAGAGAGCGCGGGAGAGCTGCGATGGGAGCGGGCGCGCTGTGCCGCCATGGGATCACTGCATCGAGCTCTGCACGATCATCGATGTCCTGCACGCGATCGTGCGGGCGCACGTGTGCAAGCCGAAGCAGGCGGGGCGCTACTACGAGACGGCCGTCAACCACGCAGGGATGATCGTGTGGCCGCACTGCCTCGTGCCCGGTGGGCGCGGGCAGTTCATCCGGGACGCCAACGAGTTGTACGCGCTCTCCTGAGCTGGGGGTCCTACAGCTCCGCCCAGGGATCAAGCCTCGGGCTGCTCGGTTGCGAGACCCGGCCGCCTCTGGTTACGCAGAAGCACACCCCTTACTGTGGACGCGTACCACCGACGCCCACCTTGTGCAGTTGGAACGCGGTCCGAGGTTAGGTGGTCGGCGATAGCCGCGTAACTGGTGCCGGACTCGTACTCGGCCGTGATGCGCTCGACGACATCGCTAGGAACGTTCGGAGCTCGCCCGATCCGCATCGCTGGATTGGCGGCGCGCTTCGCGGCTAGCGCCTCCTTGGTTCGCTGGCCGATCAGACGCCGTTCGAACTGGGCGAAGGTGGCCATCACGTTGGCGACCATCTCCCCTGTCGGCGTGCTTGTGTCGACGCCGAGATCGAGGGCCACGAGGGCCCAGCCTTCGCGGGAAGAGCGATCCATCAACCCAGCGAAATCGACCAGCGAGCGGCTGAGGCGGTCCACCTTCGCAACTACGAGCGTGTCAGCCCGCTTCCGCTTCAGAGCGTCAAGGGTTGCTTCGATGCCCGGCCGTCGCAGGCTCCGCCCGGAGAACCCGGCGTCCTCGACGAACTCGACGTCGTTCCACCCACGCCGTTCGACTTCCGCGACGATGGCGCTACGTTGGGCGGCGAGTCCTGCACCTGAGTCGGCCTGCTCATCGGTGCTCACGCGCATGTACGCCAGTACTGCTCCCATGAGTGCACCGTACATCAAACGGGACGACCTTTGTTGTATGGACCCTGTCGCACCCTCCAGCAACGTCGGCCGGAACTGAGTCCTGGAGATCCGTAAACAGCAGGTCCTCGGTTCAAATCCGAGTGTCGGCTCCATTCCCCACGCGTGAGATGGCCTGTTTAGGGGTGTCTGTTGCAGAAGGCGACAGGGCCTGACCGACGAGTCTCGGCCACACTTCGCCCGGCGTCCGTGTTCAGACGGGTCTGGCCAGCAGCACCACCGAGCGGGGCCCGACTCGGTAGGTCTCGACGTCGATCGGCAGCGCCTCTTGATACGTGACGAGATCGTGAGGCGACGGCAATGACGTGTCCAGGACCGCACGCCAGCGATGATCCTGCCCGGACGGGTCCCCCGCGACCTGTGGCGGCAGCTCGAAGTCGAGTGGCTCCCAGTAGGCATTGAGGGCGAGGTGCAGGGCCGCACCGCGGCCGGTGAGGCTGATGGCGATGCTGCGGGATGCATCGCTCAGATCGGGCTGCCCGTAGCGTGCGCCGCTCAGCTGTGCCTTGGCCGACTGCAAGAGGTCCAGGAGGCTGACGTCATCTGCGGCGTCCAGCAGCGACTGCAGCCGACGCCGGCCGCGGGTGAGCCCCTGCACGAACGCGAGCAGGTCGCTGTGCTTCGTGACCAGGCCCCAGTCGAACCAGGTCAACTCGTCGTCGTGGCAGTAGGCGTTGTTGTTGCCTTGCTGCGTCCGGCGCACCTCGTCGCCCATGAGGAGCATGGGCAGGCCGACACCGAGCAGGTCGAGTGCCAGCAGGTTCTTCACCTGACGCAGGCGCAGTGATTCGACCGCCGGATCGTCGCTGGGACCCTCGATCCCACAGTTCCAGCTGCGGTTGTCATCGCTGCCGTCACGGTTCTGCTCGCCGTTGGCCTCGTTGTGCTTGTGGTCGTAGGAGACGACGTCGTTCAGCGTGAAGCCGTCGTGACAGGTCACGAAGTTGACCGACTCCTGGGCCTCCCGACCGCGCCGACCGTAGATGTCCGGGCTGCCCAGGAACCGCTGGGCCACGGTCCCGGCCAGGCCCGGGTCACTCTTCACGAATGAGCGGACGTCGTCGCGGAAGCGCCCGTTCCACTCGATCCAGCGGTCACCCACGAAGCTGCCGACCTCGTACAGCCCGCCGGCGTCCCAGGCCTCGGCGATGAGCTTGGTGCTCGCAAGGACCGGGTCGGTCTCGATATCCCAGAGCGTGGGTGGATCAGAGAGGGGCCGGCCGTCATCGTCCCTCGAAAGGATGGCCGCGAGGTCGAAGCGAAAGCCGTCCACGTGCATCTCACTGACCCAGAAACGCAGGCTATCGAGGATGAGACGGCGCGCGATGGGGTTGCTGGCGGCGAAGGTGTTGCCCGTGCCGGAGAAGTCAGCGTAGTGGGTCCGATCGGCAGCCGGGATGTAGTAGTCGTCATTGGCGAGGCCGCGGAAGCAGAACGTGGTGTCGTCGGGACCGCCCTCGGCGGTGTGGTTGTAGACGACGTCGAGGATGACCTCAAGGCCGGCGCGATGGAGCGCCTTGACGAGGTCGCGGAACTCATCGGCGGCGGACAGGGCATCGTGCCGGCTGCTGTAGGCGACGTGGGGGGCGAAGAACGCGATCGGTTGGTATCCCCAGTAGTTGATCAGCCCCGGAGGAGCAGCGAGGTGATCGAAGTGGAAGACCGGCAGCAGCTCCACCGCGGTGATGCCCAGATCCACGAGATAGGGGATCTTCTCGATGAATCCAGCGTACGTGCCCCGGTGACCCTCCTCGACGCCCGAGTTCGGATGGGCCGTGAAGCCACGGAGGTGAGCCTCATAGACGATGGTGTCCCGGAGGCTGCGGCCAAGGGGCCGGTCACCTTCCCAGTCGTAGCGGCTTAGATCGACCAGCACGCTCTTCATGGCCTCGGCGTCCCCGAGCGGGACGGACGCAGGGTTCCGTCGGTACGTCGGCGGAACGGCCACACCGCGGCCATACGGATCAAGCAGGCGGTGGTGAGCGTCGAAGCGCAGGCCGCGCTCGGGTTGCCAGGGACCGTCGACACGGTACGCGTAGAGTTGGCCGTGCCCTACGTCGGGCACGAGCGCGTGCCAGTACTCCCCGGTCCGGTGGAGTGGGATGATTCGGTCAGGCATGGCTGATCCCACGCTGTCGTACAGCAGCAGGTCAACGGAGGTCGCGTGCTTGCTGTAGAGACTGAAGTTCGCCCCCGCCGGCGTGATCGTGGGTCCGAGGGGGTGGCTCAGTCCGCGCTCCACGGTAGTCATGAGGGCTCCTCTTGCTCGCCGACCGGACGTTGTCGACCGCGCTGGGTGGCGCCACTCAGGATGACAGCCTGGCGGCTCGGCAGCCAGGCGGCAGGAGCGGCGATACGGTTCCTCGCCGGGGGTCGAGCACGCCGCGGTCGAGGCTCACGGACCGACTGACCTCTTCCCCGTCTCGACCGGGTGCCATGATGGCGGTGCAGCGTACGGAGGTGACATGATCCCAGCGACAGGCACTGCTGAGCACGACCGCCTCGCTCAAGCCACGGGCCGTGCCGAGGATGACCTCTTCACCGCCAACCCCTGGTACGAGTGGGGTCCCTATCTGTCCGAGCGGGCGTGGGGCACGGTGCGGGAGGACTACAGCGCCGACGGCGATGCCTGGCGATCGTTCCCGCATGATCATGCCCGCTCGCGCGCGTACCGCTGGAACGAGGATGGCATGGCCGGCATCTCCGACGTCGGCCAGGAGCTCTGTCTCGCACTGGCGCTGTGGAACGGCACCGATGCCTACCTCAAGGAGCGCATGTTCGGGCTCACGGGGCCGCAAGGGAACCATGGGGAAGACGCCAAGGAGTGCTGGTGGTTCCTCGAGGGGCTGCCCAGCCACGCCCTCCTGCGCTGGCGCTATCACTACCCCCAGGCAGCATTCCCGTACGACGACCTCGTCAGGGAGAACGCGCGTCGCGATCGCCACCAGCCAGAGTACGAGCTCATCGACACCGGCGTGTTCGACGACGGACGCTACTGGATCGTCGAGGTGACGTACGCGAAGGCGACCCCGACCGAGATCCTCTGCCGCGTCAACGTCACGAACCATGGCTCCGACGAGGCGACGCTGCACGTCCTGCCCACGCTGTGGTTCCGCAACACTTGGCGCTGGTCGGGATTACCTGACATCCCGGAGCTCCGCCTCGATGGAGACGCCGTGACGGTCCGGCACCCGCGCCTCGAGGGCTACAGCCTCGAGGCCGCCGCGGGGCCTGACGGCGCGATGCCCGCGGCGCTCTTCTGCGACAACGAGACGAATGCGCGGCGGCTCTACGGAAGCGCGCCCATCAGCCCCTTCCCCAAGGACGGCATCAACGACCACGTCATCAGTGGCGCAGCCACGGTCAACCCGGCGTCGACCGGTACGAAGGCCGCCTGGTGGTACCGGCTGACGGTCCCGGGCGGCGGCCAGGCCGAGATGCGGCTGCGCCTCCATCGCCCGGAACCGGCGACCCGTCGTTCCTCGGACGGTCGGCGCGCAGCGGCGCACTGGTCGGCAGAGCCATTCGAACGCGTGATCGACGAGCGTCAGCGCGACGCCGATGCGTTCTACGCAGCGCTGGCGGGCGCACAGCTCGACGATGAGCGGATGCGGATCCTGCGACAGGCGGCTGCCGGCCTCGTGTGGAGCAAGCAGTTCTATCCGTACCGTGTCGGACGCTGGCTCGACGGTGACCCGGCCGAGCCTCCGCCCCCACCAAGCCACGCCACCATCCGCAACGCCGGCTGGCGCCACCTCGACGCCTGCGACATCCTGGCCATGCCGGACCCCTGGGAGTACCCGTGGTTCGCCGCCTGGGACCTGGCCTTCCACGCGATCGCCTGGGCACACCTGGACCCTGCCTTCGCGAAGTACCAGCTGGTCGTGCTCCTGCGGGAGTGGTTCCAGCACCCCAACGGTGCGCTCCCCGCGTACGAGTGGAACTTCGACGATGTCAATCCACCGGTCCATGCCGTTGCGGCGCTGAGCGTCTTCGCGATCGACGGGGCCACGGACACGGACTTCCTCGAGCGGGTGTTCCAGAAGCTGCTGCTCAACTTCACGTGGTGGCTCAACCGGGAGGACCCCGATGGTCGGAACATCTTCGGTGGCGGCTTCCTCGGGCTGGACAACATCAGCCCCATCGATCGCTCGTCACTACCACCCGGAGTACGTCTCGCCCAGGCGGATGGCACCGCATGGATGGCGTTCTACTCGCTGAGCATGCTCATCCTCGCGGCCCGTCTCGCCCAGGACGACCCGGTGTATGACGACATGGTCGTCAAGTTCGCCGAGCAGTACCTGCTCATCACCGATGCCATCGATGACTCGGGTATGTACGACGCTGCCGATGGCTGGTTCTACGACCAGCTCATCGACGCGTCCGGCAGGAAGACGCCCATCACGGTCCAGACGCTCGTGGGCGCGATCCCCATGCTGCCTGCCGTCACGCTGCCCGCGTCTCAGGTCGGCGCCCTGGAGCGTCTCCGACATCGGTTCGCACGGCTGGCCGACAAGGAGTCGGATGGCGCCGCTCAGGCCGGTCGACACGTCCATCACTTTGGCGAGGGAACGATGCTGTCGGTCGTTGATCCAGACCAGCTGCAACGCACGCTGGAGGCCTTGTTCGACACCGATGCCTTCCTCTCGCCGCATGGCCTTCGGTCGCTGTCAAGGCGCTTCGCTACGTCGTACCAGGTCCCCGGGGTCCCAGGCGCGACCATCGACTACGAGCCAGCCGAATCGACGACGGCGATGTACGGCGGCAACTCCAACTGGCGCGGGCCAGTCTGGTTCCCCGTCAACTACCTGGTCATCAGGTCGCTGCAGCAGTATCACGAGTTCCTCGGTGCCGGCTACACCGTCGAGTACCCCACCGGCTCCGGCCAGCAGCGGACCCTGCTCGAGGTCTCAGCCGATCTCGCCGAACGCCTGATCTCCATCTGGCTGCCGGACCGGGCCGGGCGGCGACCGCTCTACGGCGGCGTCGGTCTGCTCCAGTCGGACCCGGCCTGGCAGAGGCTGCTCTGGTTCAACGAGTACTTCGAGGGCGACGATGGCGCCGGGCTCGGCGCCATGCATCAGACGGGCTGGACCGCCCTCGTCATCGACCTGCTGCTCGCGCCGCCGGGCTCGCGCACCGAGGAGCCGGTCGACCTCTCCCGCTGAAGGACGACGCGCCGCGCGGGTGTCTCACGGGCCGGGATCGGTCCGAGCACCTTGGCCCACCTCCACCTCCGCATCGTCGGGGCCGGACGTGAGAGCCGGACACCTCGGACCGGCTCGGCTCGCATTGACCGCAGTCATCGCGGTGCAGCAGGCCAGCTACGATGTCGCGATGTGCACGAGCATCTTCTGGAACACGAACCCCGACCTCATGATCGTGGGCAGGAACGAGGACTACATCACCGCCTCCCATCCCTCTCTCGTCGTGACCCCACGCGGGGTGCGACGGCGGGGGACGAGCGACCCCGGCAAGCGGGCGGGGTCGGCATCGTGGACTGTCGACTACGGCAACGTCGCGGTCTACGCCAACAACCGCTTCCCGAACGACGGCCTGAACGAGGCTGGTCTGACCGCGCGCACCCTCTACTACGTCGATGGCGATCCGAACCAGTCGGTGGCCCCGGACGATGACCGCACGGAGCTCGACGAGGATCACTGGGTGAGCTTCGTGCTCGATCGCTTCGCCACCGTCAAGGAGGCGGTCGCCGCCATCCGCGACGAGGTCTACATCGTCTCGGTGACCGGCGAGGCTGGTTCCGGCTTCAGCTACGCGACGCCCAAGCACCTGACCATCGCCGATGCGACAGGGGACGCCGCAGTCATCGAGATCGAGAATGGTGCGCTGACGATCTTCCACGGCCCGGAGTACCGCATCCTGACCAATCCGCCCGACTACCGGGCCGAGCTAGAGAACGCGGCGCGGTACCAGGACGCGGCTGCGGAGGAACTCCCGGTCAGCTGGTCTGCGGCCGATCGCTTCGTGCGCGCCGACTACTTCCTGCGACACCTGCCCCAGCCGCGCGGCAACGATGCCGCGACCGGCTATGGCTTCATGTACTCGATCCTCGGCTCGTGTGCGATGCCGGCGGGCCTGCCAGCGCCAGAGGAAGACCGCGAGTTGACCGAGCAGCTCGTAGCCTCGCTCACCGATCCGTCGGAGACGTATGGCGGCTCCGCCACGTACTTCCAGTCCATCTCCGACCTGACGAACCGCCACTACCGCTTCAAGTCGCTGATGGCGCCCTCGGACGTGTACCTCGATCTCGCGGACGACGATCTCGCCGACGGACAGCCGGTGCGGGTGATCAAGCGCATCGACCAGTACGCCCAACAAGGCTGGAGCGGTGATGCGGTACCACACCTGGCAGCCATCGAGGGCGACATCTACGGCCAGGACATCGAGTAGCACGTGCCGTCGGCGTGGTGGCGAGTGCGAGGCTGCCACCGAGGGGTACGGCGAGTGCGGGCGCGACTCGAACCCCTCGTGACTGGACGAGGGCCACTCCGCGGGCATGCCAGTTCAACGGCCCTGACGGGGAAGTAGCATCAGGCGCCAATCGACTCGGCCGAGCCTTGCTGAGCCGAAATGCTGCCCTTCCGATGCTCCATGAAGGGCCGATGGAGGCAGCGGACGGAAGCAGCACCGGCGAACAGTCCGGGACATCGAGCCTCTCGAATTCCCTGATCCGAGCGTGGACGCAGATATCGGCGGACGCTATCTCTTGTTCGCTACAGCAGGTCCTCGGTCCAAATCCGAGAGTCGGCTCCACTCCGCACGACGTGAAGAACGGCCCATTTCGGGCAGTCGTGGGGCTGCTTCGGAGCCTCTTGACCCACCCCGCAATCGACGCCAGCACAGCTGTGGGGCCATCGGGCTCAAGAGACCGGACCGGTCGTCGCCGGCCGAGGTCGCGCAGCGGCGGCGCCTACGCAGCCGACCCGGCGCCGTTGGTGGCTTCGTGGTCACCAGCGGCATTCGCTTGAGCGGACCTTGCAGCCTTCTCAGCCTCGGCCAGCTGGGCACGAAGCTCGTCGGCGATGATGGAGAGCGCCTCGACGCGCGCCTGCGCCCGGTCGCGCTTGGCCGACGCGTCCAAGAGCTGGTCTTCGGCCTTGCGCAGGCGCTTGCGTAGCTGCTTGGACGTCGGAGGCGCCGATGTCCCGGCGGACCGCCTTCGTCTTGCCATGTGTCCCCTTCGTCTGCGTGCCCTTGGCGCTGGCCGCATCGCGCTCAGCGCGTGGCAGCGCCGTCCTCGATCAGGTCTTCGACGGCCGCGTACACCTCCGGGTAGACGCCGGGCGTACCGAGACGACCGAGCACCCCGTCGGCCTCCAGCACGCGCATGACCTGGCCGCCCTTGACGCGGGCGAGGCGGATGTCGATGTCGTTGTAGCCGGCCAGATCGATGACCTTGCCGATGGCCTCGGACGCCTGGGAGTCGATGAAGTTGATGCCCTCGAAGTCGAGCACGATGGTGCGTGATGGACGGGTCGGCGGCCTGTACGAGCTCGCGCAGCCGATCCTCCGGGGCCTCGGAGTTCGCGAAGTAGAGACTCGAGTCGATGCGCATCACGAGCAGGCCCGGATAGGTGGTGACCTCCGGCTCGTCATCCACGCTGCGGAAGGCCCGGGTGCCGGGCTTTCGACCGAGCTCCGGCATGGCGGGGCTCGCGCTGATGTAGATGAGGTAGCCGAGCGAGAGGAAGACGCCGATCACGACACCGGCCAGCACGCCGGCGGTCAGGACGCTGACGAGCGCGATCATGGCGATCCAGAAGTCCGTCCGCAGCACCCGGTACAGCCGCCGCATCTGCGGCACGTCCATCATGCCGCTCACCACGGCCTGGATGATGATCGCCGCGAGCACCGCCGTGGGCAGGTCCGAGAACAGCGGCGCGAGGAGGATCATCGTGAGCACGACCACCGCACCGGTGGTCAGCGACGCGAGCTGCGTCTTGGCGCCCGAGCTGTCGGCCAGCGAGCTCGCGGACAGGCTGGTGGACACGGGGATGCCCTGCAGCAGGCCGGAGCCGATGTTGGCTGCACCCTGCGCCACCGACTCCTGGTCGATGTCGACCCTTGCGCCGTGCTTGGAGGCGAACGAGCGGGCATCGCCGGCGGTCTGCGAGAAGCCGATGAGCAGCAGTCCGACGGCCGCGGTGAGGATGACCGTGATGTTCTGGCCCACGAAGTCCGGGTCAGGGATGGCGATCGACGGCAGGCCACGCGGGACCTCGCCGATGAGCGTCACGCCCCGCTCGCCCAGGCCTAGCACGATCGACGCCGCCAGTCCGAGCACGAGTAGGACGAGCGCGCCCGGCAGGCGCGGTGCCGCGACCTTGAGCCCGAAGATCAGGACGAGCGAGGCAACGCCGACCACGACGGTGGTGAGATCGGTCGCCGAGAGCCCCTCGACCCAGCTCAGGAGCTTCTGCCACGAGTTGGTACCTTCGGCTGAGGTGCCGGTGATCTTGGGCAGCTCCCCGATGACGACCTCGATGGCGGCCCCGAAGAGGAAGCCGGTGATGACCGGCTTGGAGAGGAACTGGCTGATCCAGCCCATGCGGAAGAGCCGCAGGACCAGGAACATGAGGCCCGACGCGATGGTGACCGCCGCCACGAGCGCGACCGCGTCGCCGCTGCCGGTGGCGATGCCGGCCGAGACCAGCGCGCCGGCGGCGACCGCGGCCAGGGCCGAGCTGGGCCCTGTCGCGATCTGGCCCGACAGCCCGAAGATGGCGTAGAGGATCGCTCCGGCTGCGGCCGCGTAGAGCCCGTACTCGATGGGCACGCCGGCGATGCCGGCGTAGCCGAGGGACTTGGGCACCACGAGCGCGGCGACGGTGATGCCCGCGATGAGGTCGGGGCGAAGCCACATTCGCTGGTAGCGGGGCACCCACGACAGGATGGGCAGGAACCGCGCCAGGCCGGACGGGGACGACGGGTGGCTCATCGGGGGATGGCCTCAGCTGCCAAGTGAATGCTCATCCTGCGCCTCGATGCGGCCGTCGTGGATGGCCGCGGTGAAGGCCGCGTAGTCGCGCTCGTTCTGGTCGGCGTAGGCGACGGCGAAGTCGGCGATCGCCCGGTCGAAGGTGTCCCCCTTGCCGAGGTAGCCAGCGATCGTGGCCGGCTCCCCCGAGCGGGCGTGTGCGTGCGCGAGCGTCCAGCCGCACAGCTCCGCGTACCGTCGCATCGACTCGAGCGACGCGCCCTCGATCTCGATCGAGCCCTTCATGTCCTTGAACTGGCGCCAGTAGTAGTGGCTGCCGGAGCGGCTCGCGTGCCAGCCCAGGAAGCTGTCACTCGTCGCCTGCATCAGCCGCTGCCCCTCGACCACGCGGCGACCGTGGTTGTCGTAGGCGCTCTTTGGCAGGTGGTCCTCCAGCACGGACGCATCAGCCTCCTTGATCTGCAGGAAGAACGGGTCTCGATCGTCGCGGCCCTCCAGCAGCACGATGAAGCACCTCGTGCCCACCGAGCCGACGCCGACGACCTTGATGGCCACATCGCGGTAGTGGTAGCGACGCAACAGGATGCCGATATGATCCGGGACCGAATCGAGATAGGCCTTGAACTCGGCCTTCAGCTGAGCGTCGATCTGCTGTGGGTCGGCGCTCGTAGGGACGTCCCGGATCGGCACGATGAGGGGCGGCTGCGAGGCGATGCGAACGCCATCCCCTGACGCTTCGGCCAGCTTGTCAAAGGCATAGACGCTGTCCCTGGCGCGCGTCTCGCGGATGTACGCTGCGCCACGCTTGCGCTGCTTCTTCGTAAGCTGCCCGACGAACGCCCCGAAGACCTTGTCCACGTCGAGGTGCGCGTACCAGACGTCTGTGTACCGGGCCTCGGCGAAGAGCCGCATCGCCTCGCGATACGCTGCGACTGTGCAGCGGGCCAGATCCCGCTCGTCCTTCCCGTCGTACTCGTTGTGGCGAGCAACGATGGCGAAGCTCGTCGCCAACCGCTTGAGGTCCCACTCCCATGGTCCGGGCAGCGTCTCATCGAAGTCGTTGAGGTCGAACACGAGGTCGCGCTCGGGGGAGCCGTAGACCCCGAAGTTCGACAGATGGGCATCGCCACAGATCTGGACGTGCAGGCCGGTCGATGGCGTCGTCGCCAGGTCGTTGGCCATCACCTTGGCCGCGCCACGGTAGAACGCGAACGGCGACCGGGACATGCGCCAGTGTCGAATCGGGACCAAGAATGGTAGCCGCGCTTCGTTCTGGCTGGTGATCAGCTCGACCGGGTCGGGCCGATCGTCCGCAGGCCGCCACCCACCCTGCGCGCTCCGTGGGACCGTCTTGCGCAACCGGACGCCATCGCTCCCCGGCGCAGAGCCACTTCGTGCCTTCACCGAGCTGCTTGACCTGCCCCTCGTCACCACTGCCCCTCACACTCCAGAGCTACGCCGGGCTTCCGTCGAACCCTGCAGCGACCGGCCGGATATCGGGCCCACCCTGGGTTGGGCTGTCCCCGCTCGCCGGTGACCACGGATGGTACCGTCTGCCTTCAGGAACGCCAAGGCCTCGCGGAGGTGAATCGTCGACTCACCCAGGGTGAGACTACCGCGCCGCGCCGCGATCGAGAGACGGGCGAGGTGCCGCCGGAGTCGCCACAACGATCGCCGTCCCCGAGCCAGGGCCGAACAACGTCTCCACGGGGCCGGACCTCGTCCGGCTAGCTCTCGACGTGAAGGGCTACCTCCAGGGCACCGATCCGCGGCAGCGCCTCCTGCTTTTCTACTGGGGTCCGCTTACCGGCGCCGCCTTCATCGGCCACCAGCTGAACGCGACCGCGCCGGAGATCCAGCTCTTCGAGGAGGAGCGCGGCGTCTACACGCCGTCGATGAGCCTGACGTAGCGGCGTCATCCACAACGGGATAGGCGTGGGATATGCACCGGCCGCTCCCGTCGGCTCGGCTCTGCATCGCGGGCAGCGTTCTTCAGCGCCCATCCCGTCAGCGCGACCAAATCACACCGACGGAGCGCTCCGCGAAGACCGTGGTCCGACGACCCACCTGCACCGAGATTGGCACCCGTCGCTCGAGCAGGCACCACACGGATGCTGGCGCTCGGCACTACCAATGACTTCCTCTGCTGGTCACGAGCACTGGGAATGTGGCCCTGGCGTGACCCCTGAAGTGACCCCTGCGGCGCGTTAGCGTAAGAGACATCAGTCGATGTCAACGAGATGCTAGGTGATCAGGATTGCGCCGGTTCTACGCGAGGATCGCGCACATCAAGCGGCCAAGCTCGCCGTGCCCTGCGGTCGCGGGGGGTCGAGCGGCCACTCTCCTCCACATTCGTACACAGCA
>CAVQRP010000003.1:0-72244 GCA_963715295.1 uncultured Chloroflexia bacterium | reverse complement strand
GGAATGTGCAGCGAGTCGTGCAGTTCCCGCCCGGTGGGCGATGGCCACGCAAGGAAGCCGCCGCGTGAACGACACAGGCGCGAACGGCGTCGATCGTGTTGACCCTGCGCCCCCGCCTCGCTTCAGCACGGCCGAAGACGCAAACCCTCCCCTGCCCGGCGACTCGGGCTATGAGGACTACGTCGAACGCCGTGTCGAGTGGATGCGCTGGATCGACCAGCGGCGTGCCGAGGCACCCGATGTCGAGCTTGCGTTCAAGCGGTACTACGACGGCGAGCTGGGCCGGATGGTCACGCCCGACGATCCAGCGCCGGCAGCCGAACCCACGGTCGACGTGGGTTCGGGTGGCGATGGACCGCACACGTCCGTCTCGCGAGATGACGGCGCAGACGGCCGGGAGCGCCCGTGGCAGCGCACCGACGCCGCGAACGGGGAACTCTTCGCTCAGCTCTACGGCGATCGCGTCCGCTACGACCACCGTCGTGGCCACTGGCTGCTCTGGGGCGGTGACTGCTGGCGGCCCGACGAGACCGACGAGGTGCGCATCCTCGCCAAGGAAGCCGCACGACTGCGGTACGACGAAGCCACACGGATCGAGGACCTCACAAGGCGGACACGAGAGGCAGGCTTCGCCATCAAGAGCGAGAACCGCTACCGCCTCGAAGCCATGCTGGCCCAGGCCAGGTCGGAGCCACCCATCGCTGATGCTGGCGGCAGCTGGGACGCTGTCCCCTGGCTGTTCGGCGTCGCCAACGGCATCGTGGACTTGCGGACGGGGACGCTCCGACGAGGCAGCCCGACCGACCGGGTCACGCTCCACTCCGATGTGGTCTTCGACCCTGATGCGAGGTGCCCGCGCTTCGAGCGGTTCCTCGTCGAGGTCTTCGATGGCGACCGCGAACTCATCGACTACATCCAGCGCGCCGTCGGCTACAGCCTCAGCGGCGACATCAGTGAGCAGTGCCTCTTCCTCTGCCATGGCTCAGGGGCCAACGGCAAGAGCGTCTTCCTCACCATCCTGCGTGCGCTCGCGGGCCGCTACGCCTACAACGCCCCGTTCGCGACCTTCGAGCTACGCAGCCGGGCCGGCATCCCCAACGATCTCGCCGCGCTCGCGGGCCGCCGTCTCGTGACCGCGTCCGAAGTGACGGAGAACGCTCGCTTCAACGAGGCCCGCATCAAGGAGTTGACCGGAGGTGACAAGGTCACCGCTCGCTTCCTCAACCACGAGTTCTTCGAGTTCGACCCGGTCCTGAAGTTGTGGCTGGCGGTGAACCATCTACCGGTCGTGCTCGATGACTCCCACGGCTTCTGGCGCCGGGTCCGGCTGATCCCGTTCAAGCAGCAATTCAGCCACGACACCGAGCCTGACCTCACCGAGACGCTGCTACGTGAGCTATCAGGCATCGTCGCCTGGGCCGTACGCGGCGCGCTCGTCTGGCAGAAGCAGGGACTGGGGTCTCCGGCCGCGGTGATGGCGGCGACGGCCACGTACCAGGAGGAGTCGGACCCCTTGGGCGACTTCTTGTCAGCCATGTGCATCGAGGGGTCCGACTTCGAGGTCAAGGCGTCGGTCGCGTATCTCGCCTACCGCTCGTGGGCCGAGGACGAGGGCATCCGCGACCGCGAGATCATGTCGAACAAGACCTTCGGGGTGCGCATGACGGGCCGCTTCGTGAAGCGGGCACGCAGCAGCGGCAAGTTCTATCTCGGCGTCGGACTGCGGGATACGAGGCCCATGACCACGCCGAGTGACGGGTCAGGTGACGGGTCATGAGCGTGGATGTACGTGAACCGTGGTCCCCGGCATGCGTCCCGACCCTTCGCAAGGGACCCGAGAACACTTGTCACCACCCGCCACCCGTCACCGGCGACCGGTCATCGGTCTGGCGACAAGACCATGAGTGAGAAGGAGAGCCAGATGACAGCGACCGACACGCCAATGGAGTCCAAAGCGCCGAGCCTGACCATCGAGGACGTCGATATCGACCGCCTCCATCCCGACCCGACGAACCCCCGACGCATCGGCGAGGCGGAGCTCGATGCCCTGACGCGGAGTCTGCGCGAGTTCGGCTTCGTCGAGCCGGTCCTGGCCCGCCGAGAAGACGCGACCGTCATCGGGGGTCATCAGCGACTCGCTCGCGGCCCGAAGGCTCGGGATGGATGACGGTGCCCGTCAGCTGGCTCGACATCTCGCTCGAGCAGGCCCGACTCCTCGGCCTCGCCCTCAACCGCATCGGCGGTGAGTGGGATGAGCAGCTTCTTGCCCGCCTCCTCGCGGACCTCGAGGGCTCGGTCGACGTCGGCCTCTCCGGTTTCGGGAAGGACGAGCTCAAGGACCTGCTCCGCTCCCTCGACACCCGTGAGAGACGCGAGCAGCCCGAGTCCTTCGACCTTGACGCGGCGCTCGAGGCGGTCCGCGAACCACGGAGCAAGCCCGGGGACCTCTGGAGCCTCGGCGAGCATCGCCTCCTGTGCGGCGATGCCACGAAGTCCGAGGATGTCGCCCGGGTCCTGGACGAGCGGCAGGCGGGCTTGTGCTTCACCGACCCGCCCTACAACGTCGACCTGGGCAACCACGGTGGTCAGCAGCGCGGACAGAGACGGCGGACGTTGGCCAACGACGCCATGGACCCCACCTCGTGGGAGGCCTTCGTCCGAGGCTGGGGTCGGAACCTCCTCGCCTCGGTCGACGGCGCCATCTACCTCTGCATGTCGAGCAAGGAGCTGCCGCTCGTCTCGCGCGTCCTTATAGAAGAGGGCGGGCATTGGTCGGACACGCTCATCTGGGCCAAGGACCGCTTCGTCCTCGGACGAGCCGACTACCAACGTGCCTACGAGCCGATCTGGTATGGCTGGCGGGAGGGCGCGAAGCGCGCCTGGAAGGGTGGCCGCGACCAGGACGATGTCTGGCGTATCGACCGTCCCTCGGAGTCGCCTCTGCATCCGACGACGAAGCCCCTGCCCTTGATCGAGCGGGCCATCGAGAACTCGTCGGAGCCCGGTGCCCTCGTCCTCGACCCCTTCATGGGCAGTGGCTCCACGCTCATCGCCTGCGAGCGCACCGGACGCATCAGTGCCGGCATCGAGCTCGAGCCCCGCTATTGCGACGTCATCGTGGCTCGCTGGGAGGCGTTCACGGGCTTGAAGGCGGAGAAGGCCGATGGCTGAGGACCTGCCACCCCACATCGGCACCGTGAGCGCGACAGCGCCACGCTGTGCGCGGCTATCGCGGTGGGTGACACCTGGTACCTCACCACGAGGAAGGGCCCCGGACATGCGCCCAGGGCCCCATGGTGGTCGTGTCGGGTCAGTCGGGGTGTGTCCGCGCTGCGGTGTCCGGCGGTGCCATGCGGGCCTCCCGCAAGGCCTTGACATACGCCTTCCAGTGGGGCGAGCACATCACCCCGAGGCCGTCCTTCCTGGAGGCCTGCTTCGGGAACTCGCTCATGGGGGCCTCATGGGCTTCGATGCCGAAGCGGGTCGAGCCGCTGCAGCGCCGCAGGGTGGTCTTGCTGGTGATCATCGTCGCGACCCCTTCCTATCCATCGATGCTGGGTTGATGGGGTGCTTCTCGGGTCGCCCGATCAGCGACGTGCTCGCCCTCGGCGAACATCCGGTCCGACACGGCTCGCAAGCCCTTGACCGTCTCGGCCATGTCCCCGACGTGGCCCCAGTGGAGTCCGGGTGGGAACTGGCCGTCGGCGAGCTCGGTGGCGATGCGCCCGGAGATGTCGATGGCTTCGATGAGCAGGCGGTCGAAGGTCTCGCTCGCGGATGTCCCGATGGCTGGGGTGCGCTTCTTCGTGGTCATCGCTCAGGCCTCCTCGAGGAAGCGCATGACCTACTCGATCCAGTCAATGGCGTTGGAGCCCGCGCCCATGTCGCGATCCAGATGCAGCCCGGGATACGCATCGACGCGGTCCCAGACGTGCTGCCCACCAGGCAGCTTGCGCACCTCGCGCATGAGGGTGTAGAAGCGCTCCTGGAGTTCTTCCATCCGGTCGCGGATATCGGTGACCTCGTCGACCAGTGCGTCGCGGTCGATGGTCGCGGTGGTGGTCATCGTCTAGCCCTCTGGCTCGAGATGCCGCAGGGCATCCAGTTCGATGCGTGCGAGGTCGATGCGTTCCTGGTCCTTGACCTTCATGGCCAGCGGAGCGTGGCGGTCGGCGGTGGCGGCCCATCGGCTCGCGGCCTTCAGTTCGTCCTCGGCCTCGCCGATCAAGCTCTGCAGCGTCGTTGCGTCGGTCATCGTGTCGGCTCCTTCGTTCGTGCTGTCGTGCGTCATGTCCATTCATCACTCCGCCCGCGCCGTGATGCAAGTCCCGTGATGACGCTCGCGCGTGATGACACCGACATGACACCGAGCCGGGGTCAGCGCCAGATGCGCCGAGATCGGACCCACACGATGAGCGGATCGTGGCATCAGCGATGGGACCGAGTCAGTAGAGGTGGTCGATGGTGACGAAGTGCGCCGGTCGACAGCGGGACGGACGACGCTGCGGCGCCTGGCCCATGAAGGGTGAGGACTTCTGTCTCTGGCATAGCCCCGCGCATGAGGCGGAGGCCGCCGAGGCCCGCCGGCTGGGCGGCCTGCGGCGCCGTCGCGAGAAGACCGTGGCCGGCGCCTACGAGCTCGAGGGGCTCGCGTCCATCGGAGATATCCGACGCATCATCGAGATCGCCACGCTCGATGCGCTCGGGCTCGAGAACTCGGTGGCCCGCTCACGGCTGCTCATCCAGGCGGCCCTGGCCGCCGCGAGACTGCTCGAGGACGGTGAGCTCGAGGCCCGCCTCGCACGGCTCGAGGCCGTCCTCGCCAGCGCGGGCCTCGCTACCCCGATCTACCCGGAGGTGAGCGATGTCGCGTAGCACCAGTGGCCGGCGTCTCGATCGCCTCGAACAGGAGCTCTCCCCACGGCAGCTGGTCCGGCTCTGGCTCGAGGAGCGCGCTGCCTTCGCGTCGGCCGCTGACTACGCCGCCTGGCTCGCGGACCAGCCGCTCGGCGAGGCGCATCTCGATAGGATCCCCGGACGAGCCGATACGACGGTCCACCAGGCAGACAGCGAGGTGGCATACGGAGGGCTCGCCAAGGCCCGGCGCGACGCGCTCTTCGGGGTCCAACTCGCGCTGGTCCTCGAGGTCACGCTCGCCGCGACGGCCCGCACCGAGGGCCTCGTGTCGGCGCGGCTCTACTGGCAGCTCCGCGCCCTGACTGCCGAATGGTCGGACTGGCCCGAGCGCGGCCCGGACGAGGAGCCCATCGGCACCGTCGCATCGTGGGCGGCCTGGCGGGATGCGTTCACCGAGCACTACCTCGCCCTCCACATCGATGATGAGGCGCGGTCCCGCCTGGAACGACGCTATCTCGACGGCCATGGGGCGGTCTTCCTCGACACGCTCGCACAGCTCGACCGACTGCAGCGGCTCGCCGCTTCGATGGCGTCCTGGTGGGCCGAGCTCCCGGGTCCTCCGATCGAGGGTCGCTCGGTCCATGGCGATGGCAGCGGCTCGGGAGGCGTCGATCTCGAGGCCATCCGCGCGCTGGCTCGGTCTCACGCGTCCGCGCGAGCCGATGAGCTCGTCGATGCCGCCCACGTCGCGACGCTCGAGCTACTCGATGACGCACGCGGTGCGCTGGCCCATCTCGCCGCTCGGCGGACCGATGAGCCCGACCGAGTGGCCGGTGCCGGAGACGAGGGCGCTCGAAGATGACCCGTGCCGCATCGGGTGTCTGTGCCAGCCTGCCGCTCCCCGAGGCAACGTGACGGATCCAGCCGAGACCGGCTCGGTCCGACTCCGTGCCTGGCCCAACCCTGAGCAGCTCGAGCTACCCGTGCCGACACAGCGGGGCAAGAGGTGCGATGCGTGGTTCGACCCTGCCCGTCGACGCTACAGCTGACGGCCGCGAGCCTTGTTGATGCCCCTGTTCGGCACGCCATCGTCACCATCCGAGCATCGTGGAGATGTGGCGGACACCGACGATCATCGACTGGTCCACACGCGGCTAGAGCCGCGCGCCAGCCAGGCTCAGCAGCCGTACCCCGTGGCCTCGACGGAGACGTACTTCACGTCATCGCCAGTGCACTCACCCACACCGTCGCGTCCCGCGCCACCGATGTACTTGCCATAGAGATGGCCGACGTGGTCACTACCAGGGCCGCCGATGAACGTGCCCCAGACGATCGTGGCGCTGTCGTTACCGGGGCCACCGACGAACAGGCCGGTCGTGCCGACGCCGCAGTGGTCCCTGCCGGGCCCGCCGATGAACTTGCCGTCCATCGGATTCAGCATGTTGGAGTCGTCGCCAGCCCCACCGACGAAGAGACCGTTCACGCCCACGCCCCCAGCGGTGTCCCCGCCACCGTGGCCGAAGAATTTGCCATCCACGCTGCCCAAGGTGTAGTCGTCTCCTGGGCCGCCGACGAACGTGCCGCCCTCAGCCACGCCCCCGACCGCTCCGCCGCTCTCCACGGCGCAGACGGTCTGGCCGCTCTCCACCATCCGGTCGATGGTCGTATAGTCCGCGAGCCAATCGCACTGGCGAGCCGTGGCAGGACCCGCGAGGCCGACCAGTAGGAGTGAGGTGCATGCCAACACACTCAAGGTCCGTCGAGCCTTTCCGGCGTCCATCGGATACCCCCTTCATGTCACGCGGTCGGACACTCGGGGGAAGGCGGTCGCATGTGGGCCGCTCGGTGCGGGCCGCGGTCAGTCGATTCTCGCACGCACGACAACCAAGGGCCCGAACAGGTGCCGCCTGTCGCCGCACTCATGCCCAGTCGATCACGCGCCAACGTGGACGTGCTAAGGCTGGCCAGCTACTCGTGCGCTGGATTGCGGGCCCACCACGCCGAGACGTATGAGGAGGCCCACCCCTCGCGGGACGGGCCTCTTCGCCAGGCGACGATGGCTGGACCCTGAGTGTCGCTACTTGCAGGAGACGCTATTCAGGATGTTCGACACCGTCACGATCCCGTTGGCATTGATCGTGAGGTGTTGGGTGAACGTGAGCGTGTAGTCGGGAGCCTTCCCCTGTCCGACCATCTTGAGCGTATCGCGCACCGTGTTCGTGACGGGCAAGCCACCTGACCCGGTGTTGATCACCGTCTTGTTGGTGTCACTCCCGCGATAGACGTTGCCGGTGGTCGTGCCCACGCCGACGAACGTGACCCTGCTATGGAACGTGGTGTGGCTACCACCAGCGCCGTCGTAGGTCTCCGTGATCACCCGGTGCCACTTGCCCTCGAGATGGAGTCCTTCTCCGAGGCACGACACGGGGCCGAAGTCGTATGTCCCCGTCCCTCGTTCGTTGGAGACGTTCGCCGCGGACGTGGGAAGGACGGCGAGTCCCGTGAGCGCCAGTGCCAACGACAACGAGAGTCCGATGAGCTTGCGCATGCTGCGCATCCCCCCTTCACCCGGGTCGCAGCTCTCTCAGATGCGGTCGCATGGCAGCGGCCGCACGGCGCGACCTCCATCTCCAGATTGTCCTCCCGCCGTCCAGCATCCTCCTTCACGTCGAGGCAAGGCAGGTCCAAGCACGTCGGACGTCGAGGACCAACGGCTCGCGCTCGGAACGGCGCTCGGGCACCGGTACCGGGAGAAGGTCGCCGCGATGGGAGTGTCGTCGGACTGTGGCGGCGCAGACCTGCTCACCATTGGGCCATGGTGTAGCTGCCTGAACCGGCCCGCGCCCGCCTCTGCCGACGTGGCCGGGCCGATGGAGGACGAGATCATGCTGGCGGAGCCGAGGCCGATCGACATGCAGCAGCACGGGTCACGGAAGACCCGCGTCCTGCGCCATCTCGACCCTCACTGCCGGACTGCAAGATACGGGGACAAGACTCGCCGCTCCGAGGCTCATACAGTGGTAGAGGCACCTGACGTTCAGGCTATCGACTACTTCGCCGAGGGGGCACTGCTCGAAGGCATCGACGTGCTACCACTGGCAGAAGCGAGTGACCGCCTGACCGAACTGGGTATCTGCCACGAGTTCGCATGGGCTTCCGACCTCCTCGATCAGGAGGAGCGCGGAGCGTTCAGGTACAAGGAGCGCTGGTGCACGGTTCCGCCGGTCGTCCGCCAGCGAGAGTACGACGACGCCACGCGCGCTCCGCGGGCCATCCCGCGCTGGCGGGTCGCTCGTTGGCCGTTCACGGTCACGAAGGAGGGCTACGTCAAGATCTATGTCGAGGACCTAGAGCCCCGCGAGCGACGAGAGCAGCCTCCCGCCGGATGGGATTGCCCGACGTACTAGCGACTCCCCGCAGGCCAACATGGCTGTCGGCTTCTCGAATGGGCTGATCCGAGGATCGCGCTCCCCCATACCGAACATAGGAAGGCAAGAAGGCCATTTCTAGGACTCAGGGATACATGGACCAGGACCTTGTCACACGAGCCCAACACGGTGACCAGGTGGCGTTCGAGGCGCTCATGGTCGCCCACCATCGGCGGCTGTTCCTGCTCGCGCACGGCATCCTGCGCGACCCGCATCGCGCCGAGGATGCGACGCAGCAGGCGTTCCTCGACATCTGGCGCGATCTGCGCAAGCTCCGTGACCCTGCGAGGTTCGAGGCTTGGTCATATCGCCTGCTCGTACGGGTCTGCTTCGCGGAGGCGAAGAGAGCGCGCGAGTGGATACCGGGCCCAGATCCTGAGGAGCTACCAGCGATCCGCGACCCCTTCGGCTCGGTCATCGACCGCGATCAGCTCGAACGTGGCTTCGCCCGGCTCTCGATGGATCACCGCGTCGTCATCGTCATGCGTTTCTTGCTCGACATGAGTCCCGAGCGGATCGGGGAGACGTTGGGTATCCCCCGACGGACCGTGTACTCGCGCCTGAAGCGCGCAGTTCCCGCGTTGCGGGCCGCGCTCGAAGCCGACTCACGTCACGCCGAGCCGCGCCTCGATCGCCCGGAGGCCGCCCCATGAACGACGAACGTTTCGAGCCCGTCCTCTCCGCCTGGCTGAAAGGCAGTATGGCCACGCCACCCGATGCGCGCCAGAGCGCGGCGACTGTCGCTGCGCGTCTGCCCACGACGAGCCAGCGTGGTCGGTGGCGGCCGCCGGTCGTTTCCCTACGGGCCCGCAGGGGGTCTGCTCCGATGACCCCGATGCCCCGCTACGCCGCTGCCGCCGTGTTCGTCGCGCTGATCGGCGGCGCGTTGCTTCTGGGTGTCCTCGCGAGCCAGTCAGACGAGGAAGCCTCGGTCGTCGGGGCCTCGGCCTCGCCAAGCGTCGCACCATCGATCCAGTGGGGGACGGAGGTGGTCGACATGCAGGCGGACTCGTTCGGCCTCGACGTGAACGACCTCACGTTCACGACGGGATCCGGAGTCGCGGAGATCGACTCGGACCCCGGCGACAGCACCTACTGGACGCTGGAGATCACTTGGTTCGAGCATGATGTGGAGCAGCGCCTGAACATGTACTTCGGCTCGGATGGGACCGAGTGGTGGGTCGATGAGATCCGCACGTACGACGGCTACGAACGGGTCTACGCCTACGGGCCCTTCTTCAGTACGCCGCTCGGCGAGACATACGAGGACGACGTGCTGCTCGACCTGGTCGGCGAGGGCCGACCGCCGGGAGGGGACGGACGACCTGGAGCGGTCGTGGACACGCCCCCACCCGAGCCGGTCCGCGCCACGCTCACGATCGACGGGCTACGCCTCTCCGTGACACCGAGTACGCGGCCCGGCCCAGTCAGGGAGCCATCGGCGCCGAATGGATCGTCGTTCATCGACGATCTTGCGGACGGGGTCCGCGACCTACTCGGCGACGGCCAGCGCCAGAAGAGCGAGGCCAGCGACATCCCGGTGGCGACCGAGACCATCGACTACGCCGGGGTCGCACTCGGGGTCGAGCGTGTGGGCGATGGCGCCCTGCGCATCGTCGAGGACGGGACCGAGCACGAGGTCGATAGCCCGATCATGGACATCGCGGTGGCGCCGGACGGGACAGTGTGGGCCGCCAAGCGACGGTGGGTGTTCGCGCTCGGGGTACCCGGTCAGGTCTCGACCGACCGCGGCGGCCCCCGGCTCATCAACCGGATCGATGTCGCTCCGGACGGGACCCTGCTCGTCCGAGGCGGGCCTGGGGGAGACAGCGAGGGCCAGATGGCGACGCTCGACGGGGAGACGTGGACCGCCGTGCCACCGTCCCCGCTCGTGACCTACAGCAACGACGACGTGCCTCCGACATGGGCGAGCGACGGCAGCCTCTGGCGTGGCGTCAGCGGAGCGGAGGGGAGTGGGGTCGGCCGCCTCGACGATGGGAGCTGGACGCTCCACCGGGTCGAGGACGTAGCGCCGATCGCCACCACGGCCAGCCAGGGATGGCTGGCCAGGCAGCCGATCCAGCCCATCGCGGCGACCCCGGACGGCGCGGTCTGGGCCGCGACCGACTCTGGAAGCCTGTCGCGCTTCGACGGCGAGTCGTGGCAGGAGTTCCGGCCGCTCGACGCGTTGCTCGGCGAGGCGACCGATGGAGTGGACGCCATCGGTCCCGGCGACCTGGCCGCCGGGGCCGATGGCACGGTCTGGGCCGTCATGGGGGCCGATGACGTCTACCTCGTCCGACATGATGGGGTGTCGTCGGACGTGTTCCCGCTGAGCGAGATCATGCCTGGTGCACGCTTCGGAGCGCGTGGGATCCTCGTCGATGACCGCGGGGCGCTGATCTTCGTCGCAAGCCTGCGTGAGGACGGATCAGCCGCGGATGGCAGGTCCAGGCCGACGGTCATCGCCTTCGACGGCGCGACGGTGACACGGCTCGGCAGCCTGCCACCGAAGAGGGCGTACCGGCTGTCTCACCTCGCACCGGACGGCTCCGTGTGGCTCGTCGGTGGCTCCACTGGTGGCCACCGCGATCAGGACCGCATCTACATCGTCGGCCACGAGGCGGCGAGGTCCGTCGAGTGAACTCGCATCGGTGGTTGCGTCGAGGCGTACCCTTGGACTCCCGCAGCGAGCCTGCGGCGCTTGTCCATGTGCCCGGCCAGGCCAGTGTCAATGCACTTGGCGAAGGGAGGATGACCGTGGCACGGAACCCATATGTCAACGAGCGTACGAGAGTGCGCCAGGCGGGAGCGCTCATCGCAGGGGCGGCCCTGCTCGCGTCACTGGCGGTCGCATCCGTCGTGGCGCCGACAGCGGCGCAGGTCCCTGAATGCGATGGGCAGAGGGCGACGATCACCGACAACGACCGGGTCGATCGTGACCCGAGGCCCGGCTACATCATCGGCACGGCTGGCGTCGATGTCATCGTCGGCACCGACGGGGGCGACTTCATCTGGGGCCGCGGCGGCGGCGATGCCATCTGCGGCGGACTCGGCGACGATCGCATCTCCGGCGGCGCCGGTCGCGATCGCCTCTTCGGGGACGTGGGGGACGATAGCCTCCAGGGTGGTCAGAAGGCGGACCTCCTGGTCGGTGGCCCTGGCGACGACAACCTCCAGGGCCACGCCGGATCCGACGTCCTGAAGGGCGGCTTCGGTGACGACCGCCTCAACGGTCACTACGGTGATGACATCCTGAAGGGCGGCGCTGGTCGCGACAGCCTCAACGGCAGGAAGGGTGATGACAAGCTCCGAGGCAACGGCGGGCCCGACTGGATCCGCGGCGGTCCCGGTGACGATGCCATCAGTGGCGGCGCTGGCGACGACGACTGCGTCCAGCAGGGGGGAGCGGGGCCGGTGAGGCGATGCGAGCAAGCCAACCTGCGCGTCACGCTCTCCTGTCCCGATGAGGCCGCGGCGGGTTCGATCGACTGCCGGGTGCGGGTGAAGAACCAGGGCCCGGACGCCACCACCTACCAGCTCATGGTCCGATCGGATGCAGAGGAGGGCACGCCCGAGTGCACGCCCCTTCATGGCGAAGGCTGGCAGCCGCTCCCGGCGCTCGCCGCGGACGCCGAGAGGCGGAGCACTTACACGCTCCTGTGCAGCCCGGACCCCGCCGGTTCGCAGTATGTGTGGGCCTGGGTGGATACCGACGCATGGGACCGGATCGACGACAACAACCAGGACGATGAGCTGGTCGTCCTGTCCGGGTGAGGCGCGCTGATGGGCAGGAGCAGCGTAGTCAACGCCAGTGACGGCCATACCCAGGTCCGTACGTACACAGGCATCACAAGTGATGAGGTGCAGGCTGGCATACTTCGACCACTGCCGATAGCGTTCCTACAGCGACCGGTGGGTCCTTCCGATGGCCCTACCCTCCGCCGGTCTGGAAGAGCATCGCGTAGAGCAGGCCCGTGATTATGAGGAGGAGCAGGCCCATCCCTACGAGGTGGGACTTGGACGGTTGGCGGAAGGGGCTCCGCAAGAGTCCCGCAGGATATGGGGTCATCTCTCTCGTGCCCTTGCCCTCTTCCCACTGGGCGAGGTGATGGGGACACAGGTCGATGGTCGAGTGGAGACCGCCCTCCTCCTCGTACAGGTCCACCGCCGTGCAATGGGCCTGCTTGTGTGAGTCGATGTATGGCCCGCAGGGCCGGGGTCCGTCGCAACTGCGCTCGCTCTCGTCCTTGCTCGTGCTCATATCCCTGTCCCTCATTGCCTAACTCCATCGTACGAGACATGCGGCAGGGGGTGCCACTACGACACGGGCAATCCGCTCCAGGGTCACAGTCAGCCATCGACTGACATCGGAGATGCGACTAGAAGTTCACGTACCGGACTGAGTTCTGACCACCCTTGCCCACCGAGTGCCCGGCATAGCGGCCACGCACATCCTCGGCGACATGCCCCTCGAACTCCCAACGGCCGGAGCTCTCGAAACCAGAGGCATCCCTCGTCTGATACATCAACGTGCCCGCTGGATGCCACCGCTCGATGCGGTAGACCTCGCGGACGATGCCCTGACTGACCGCCAGCGCCAGTTCCGCCTGCTCCCGCCGTTGCGCGACCTTCCAGAAGCCCCGTGTCGCCTCATGGAGTTCCTCGGCGGTCATGTCGCTGCGATACAACCGACCGATGGTGAAGAGCACGGCCCTCTCGCGGACCAAGACTCCTCTAGGCGCGGGCACGGCGGTGGCCTCACCAGACATCTGGCCGCCGATGGACCGGCCATGAGAGCCCGACGAGGAGTTGCGTGGACCTAGTCGCCACGGACTCGAAGTTCACGTAGCGGACCGGTTCTGACCATCCTTCCCGACCGAGTGACCCACGTAGCGGTCACGGATGCGACCTCGGTCAGCACGACGAGGTCGGCATCCTCACGGGCGAGCGTCTCGACCTGGCGTCGTCGACGGTCGCCGGCTGCGCGATTGACGTTCCATTGGAGGACACGGATCAGCGGGCCAGGTCCGTCAGCCACTAGCGTCTGGCCTCCCATTTCCGCGTGCTGCGCCATCTCGGAAGCGTAGGGTTCCCCGAGTGCTCCGAGCGCAGCCCGCACCGCCTCCTGTGGCGTGTCGCCGGAATCGGGGCAGGCCGGGGCGCCAGAGCGCTATTCGTCGAGTTCCGCACCCTCCGCCATCTCCCGCGCATACCGCCAGCCCAGCGACTCGAGCGCCTTCTCGATGGCCTTGCGCGGATCCGTATCGATGCCGACGTCGTGGTCGCCCTGCAGGTCTGCCGTGGCGATCCACGTGCCGCCCTCGTACGGGCGCAGCTCCACGTCGACGTAGAAGTCGAGGGCGGGGTGGGTGAGGCGCAGGGTGGCCTCGTGCTCCTCGTCGCGGGTCGGTTCGGCGGTCATGGGGTGAGACGTCGGCCCGCGCCTACTCCGTGATCGGGAGAGGCGCCATCTCGATCCTCCATCGAGGCGGCTTGCAGTGGGTGACCGATTCCGCTCGAACGAACTCCTCGACAGCGGGATCGAGGAGGCGCTTGGGGTTGCCGAGCCCATCGGAGTAGTACTGCCACGCTGAGGCCAGGCCCCAGAGCGCGCCGTACATGTCGCGATAGCAGTCGCCTGGCGTCACCGACAGCAGGAACTCACGCATGTCCGATGCCACCATCCCGGCCACGACGCGAGCGCGCTTGGCTTGCTTCTTCTTGCTGGGGTCGAGCGTCCGGCCGTTGGCGGGGTCCTTGGGCGTCCAACTCCCCGACGACCGGAGCGCTTCGACAGGAGGGGTGGTATCCAGCACTTCGCCCTCGAGCCGGAAGACCAGGGGCGCGGTGTACGACTCGATGACCTCGGTGGTCCCGGCCTCGAAGTCCTCCCACGGGGTGGGCACCGTGGCCGTGGAGAGGACCGTCACCGCCACGTGCACGCAGCTGTCACGCGTCGCGTCGTCGGGCGCGTTCGCCTCGCATAGCGCCACGAGCCTGTCCACATCACTCGCCTCCTGTGCCGTGACGGGGGCGCTGACCGTCACCATGAGCAGGACGCCCAGTGCCGCGACGTGAACGAGTCGTGTCATCGCTTCCCCAGCTTGCGCGGTGATCACCGCGAGTCTAGCCCGGGCTGACGCGCCGCCACAACCCCACCACAGTCCCGTCGTCGGCGACCTTCACCAGGTACCGCTCGCCGAGCGCCGACGTGAGCACGAGCCTGAGCCCCTCGACATCGCTCGCCAGCTCGACCGCTGCACGCAAGCGAGCCACACCGGGGCTGTAGGGCGTGAGGAGGGGGTCATCGTGCCGGATCCGGACGTGGCGGCTCTGCCAGGCGATGACGAGCGGGTCGGGGGCCTTCACTCGGCCGAGGGTAGCGGGGCGGCGATGTCATCTCAGGTGGCGCTCGCCTTGCCGACAGGCGGAGAATCTACGTACACGCGGGAGGCGACGACGCCCGGTCCCAGCACTGGCCGCCTGGACCGCGCCGAGCCACTGGCGAACCCGGCCCGTGAGCCGTGGTCGCATTGGGAATGTGTAGTAGGCCACTTGCATTTAGACCTCGGCCGTTGCTACCCTCTCGCCTTGCTCCGGTCCAGCGGGCGGCAGCGGGCTCGTCCGTCCCCGGAAGCACCACGGGGGGCGAAGGAGGGGTCCCGTGTGGGGCATCAGGACGACCGCCATCTCCATCCTCACCATAGGTCTCCTGGCTGGTACGGCGATCGGGGTGACGGCGCAGGATGGAGCCGAGGCCGAGGAGGTCATGTTCGGCATCGTCGGCGCCCTTGGCGAAGCGGAGGGTTACCACACCGCCATCGGCGAGATTCCCGCCGGGCACTGGACCGCCGACCCCGACGAGTCGATCTTCGAGCCGCCCGCAACCTCCAACGTCCTGCGGTTCGATCCCGGCGAACCGGGTGGTGACACGTTCGACATCTACCTTGGCGGTGTCATCCGTGGGACCTTCGAGCCGGAGGCCATGATCTACGGCACTGAGTTCTGGAACGTCGTCCCCAACAGCGGCACGGGCGAGTATGCCGGCCTGAGTGGGAAGGGCCAGGCGACCTTCATCGCCCACCGCGACGCTGGCTGGCGCACCGATACCCTCGTAGGCACCCTCACGATGCCCGACAGCGGCGAGTAGCTCTGTTCTTTCGTCTTCGGTCGCCGACAGGGCGCTGCCGCGGTCAGCCCTCGGGCTCCCGCGCCTCTAGCAGGGCCTCCATCAGGTCGCCCTGGCCGGCATCGTCGGTCATCGCCAACTGCCGCGCTACCTTCTCGCCCGCGGGCGCGAGCGTCTAGACCGGCTCGCCGTCCTCGCCTGTCGTGACGGTGATGAGGCCAGCGCGCTCGAGCTCGGCGACGATGGCGTTGGTCTCCTCGATGTGCTCGTCCGTCAATGGGGTGAGGGTAGACCCCGACTCGCCATGTCACCGAAGACGGTGCATGATTGTCCGCGTCGACGGAAGGGGGACACCATGAAGACGATCCCGCGGCTGCTCGCGTTCTGCGTGGCGGCCGTCATGCTGGCCTCGCTCTGCGTGGCTCTCGACGCACCGGCGGCCTGGGCCGCGACGAACGCGTGTCGGGTCAAGAACCTCGACACCGGGGTCACCAAGAGGAGCCTGAAGGAAGCCGTACTGGCGGCCTACAACGGGCATCGCGTGACCGTGCGCGGCACCTGCCACGGGACGACGAGGATCGGCAAGAACCTGACCATCATCGGCGTGCGTGCCGAGGGCACCGGCCGCCCCACCCTCGACGCGGACCGCAAGGGCCGCGTACTCAAGATCAGGCCGGCCGCCAGGGTGACCATCACCGACGTGCGCCTGCGCGAGGGCAAGGCCGAGAACGGCGGCGGCGTCTTCAACCTGGGCCATCTCACGCTCACGGGCAAGACCGCGATCGTCAAGAGCACGGCCAAGGACCGGGGTGGCGGTGTCTACAACGCAGGCACCCTCAAGCTGAAGGACGCCAGCTCGATCGCGGACAACGGGGCGGAGCTCGGTGGCGGTGTCTACAACTGGTACGACAGCACCCTCAAGTTGACGGACGCCAGCTCGATCCACCACAACAATGCAGCCAGTGACGGCGGCGGTGCCTGGGGTCAGCCTGCGTATCTCTACGGCTCCAGCTCGATCCGTGGCAACACCGCAGGACGCGACGGCGGCGGTGCCTGGTCCGTCGCGATCCTCCACGGCTCCAGCTCGATCCGTGGCAACACCGCAGGACGCGACGGCGGCGGGGTCACGGATCTCCGCGATCCTCTCCGGCTCCAGCTCGATCCGTGGCAACACCGCCGGACGCGACGGCGGCGGGGTTCACCTGGAGGCACACCTCTCCGGCTCCAGCTCGATCCACCACAACACCGCAGGTGGAAAGGGCGGCGGGGTCCTGAACGGCTGGCTTCTGACGATGGCGCACTCCAGTTCGATCCACCACAACACCGCGGCGGAGGGCGGCGGGGTCTACAACAGCTGGCGAGGGGATTTGGAAGGCGTCTCCTGCGGCGGCAACGTCCGCGACAACACACCTGACGACTGCGCCCGCGCGTCCGACTGGCCCTGATTCGGTACTGCTCGCCGAGCGCCGAGGCCAGGACGAGCCTGAGCCCCTCGACATCGCTGGCCAGTTCCACCGCTGATCGGATACGGGCGGCCTGCGGGCCGTAGGGCGTGAAGCGGGCGTCATCGGGCGGACGCGGAGGCCGTGGCCCTGCCACGCGATGACGACCGGGTCGGGGGCCATCCACGTACCTAGGCTGCCGGAGGCGCGTGACGACCGCGAGTCACGTTCGTCGCTGGCTTCACCTGAACACGATCGGGCCATCTTGTAGGTGACGCAAGCGCAGACGACTCGAGCTGCCCTGCGGTTCGCACCTGGGCTGGGCGCCAGCACGATGCGATGCTCGCGGGACGCTCGGTGCGACGGATCCCGCGTGAGTGCCTCAGGCGCCGCTATGCCTCAGCGCACGCCCCACGCCTCGGGCCCGCCGTTGTTGCCGCGCAGCTCCGATATCGGACCGCCGACGTCAGCGCCGAACGCCGAGTACAGCGTGACGAACACACTACAGCCGACCCCGCCGTAATGGCAGTTGGGACTCTGATTGAGCAGGCTGTCCGGCATGAGTACACGCAGGTCAGCGCGGCCCGGACCTTGGTTGGTCCGAGAATCCATCAGGACGAAGCTATCCGTCCCGGCATCCATGTCGTAGATGAGGGTGGCGGTGTTGCCCGACGTACAGCCGGTATGTCCCCCGCCTGAGCCATCGAACGGATGACCACAGAGCCGCGCGAATGGCGACTCGTAGACCTTGAGCGTATCGAGCGTCAGATAAGCGCCCGTGGTGCTGCCTTGCTGGCTGATTCCCAAGAGGAACTCCCTGTGCAAGACCCCGGACCTAAGCACCTGCGGGACCTCACTGAGCAGCAGCGACCTCGTCGTGCGGGCGGATCGTTGCTCGTCGTACTGCAGGGGTCGATAGTCGGTGTTGTAGCCCCTGATGGACGCTTCCTTACCACGGAGTCGAACGACAGGATGGAAGCCTCGCCCCTCAAGGTCACCATCCGGTAGCGCTACGTAAACGGCGCCGTTGATGGTGGCCGTGCCCCCCGCACCGGTGAGGTCGTAGCCTGTGGCGGCCACCGCGCTGGCGGAGCCGATGAGCATCAGGGCCGTCGTGATAGCCACCACCATCGTCACTGCCCTGCTCGCCGACCGCGGATGGATCGTCTGCTGCATCGCGTTCCTCCTTCTCTCCTCGCGTCGGAGGTCGAGACCTTACCTCCAAGGGGTGGCCTCATCGGCAGGCTGGGGTCCCCTCGAACCGCGTGGTGGCGACCGTGAGTGCGGCAGGCTACACCACGCTTCTGGCGTGGTCAACAACGCCAGAAGCGCGAACATCCGTCGGTACTCGTCGAACGAGCGACCTCAGGGGACGACCTCATCGAGCCGGAACGGCATCGGCCCACGATAGGACCGCGGTCGAGTCTCGGGTCGCTGGAGGCACGCCTTCGACTGAGGTGGACGCCCGCCTAGCGCGTCGTCGCCGCTCGGGCGCAGGTCCTGCCGTTGGTGGGCCTCCACGAGGGAGCGTCCACGATTAGTCGCGGTCACGTTGGTGGCTATGCAGCAATGGCGCGGTCGGGCGAGCGAGCGATGCAGTGGTCGTTCATTCCGAGGCACGCGCTCTGGCTAAAGGGGTGCCCCCGGGCGCTCTGGGCTGATGCTGCGGGTAGCAGCCTTGACCTACTGGAGCTTCGGCTCGTACTTGCCCCACTTGCCTCTCTTCTCGATGCGGTCGGCGTCGGCCGGAGCGATCTTCCGGAGCATCGCCCACGCCTGCTCGGCAGCGGTCCGGTATTCCTTCGAGCCAGTCGCCCGATACGAGTCCCACATCAGGCGCGTGAGATCCCAGCACGCGTACACCGGCTCGATGACGAAGGAGGCGCCTGAGGTGTCGATCGGCCACTTCACCTTCTCCAGGTACCGGAGATCATGGATGCACATCGCCGCTCGCGTGGCGTGATGCAGCTTGCCGTTCTTGACGTTCACGACCTGCCAGCCGACGCTCGACGGCATGCCGGTGATCGGCCACACCCACTCCCCCTCGGAGTCAAGGGCGAAGGGGATGTTCGCTGCGTACGCGTCGCGGACCGCCCGCAGCAGCGACGTGCCGTTGCCCTTGCGGGTCTTGCGTCCGAGTAGTGTCTTCACCTTGGCCTTGCCGGCCTTCGCGTCTGGGTCATACTCCTCGATCTCCTCGCGAGTCGCCGGCAGTTGCTCTTGCAGCGTGCTCTGAAGCCATCTGAGCGCCTTGGCGTCGAGGGTCGCACTGGCCAGGCCGAACACGGCCCGAGCGCGATCGAAATGCCCAGCTGCCTCTTCGGGATCGTCTGCCCGCAAGTGCTGGTGCCATGCGTCCGCGATGGCCAGCAGGCAGCCACGCTGCCGGTCGAGCGACTTCTCTCGCTCGGTCTCTCGAAGCGAGCCCTTGGCGCACAACTGCGCCGCGTTGCCTTCTTGGGCGTAGAGCGGCGTCTCCATGTCGACCCCGTCCGGTGTGCGGCCATCAGGCGTCTTCACGCTGAAGTCGATGACCACCAGGCTCTCGGTGCCGTACGGCGTGTACAGCCCGAGCACCTCAGCGCGGCTTGGGGGTTCCTCGAGGGGTGCTGTGAGCCCCTCCAAGGTGTACGGCGATGCCTCGCTCTCGGAATTCGGGCGATACGCTCGGCGACTCAGCGAGCGTCGGCTCGGGCGATAGGCTCGGCGACTCGCTTGGAGCCTGGCCGAGTGCACCCCCTGTCGAGCCGACCAGCAGCCCAAACACGAGCAGCAGCACGAATGTCACATATCCGGACGACCGCATGGTCCCCTCCACTTGGCTACAGGGTGCGATTGTGGCAGGAGGCGACGGTCAGGATGGCTCGGGTAGCACGATGTTCGCTCGCATGAAGCTCCAGGCGTTCACCCATGCGCGGCACTGAAGCCAAATCCGCGTCTGCCGACACGATCCGGTGATGGTGTGGGGGCCAACACCTGCGTCCAGCCTCCCCGCCGGCCCGCGCCTCCGTGAAACGTCAGACGATCGGCCAATAGGCGGCCTCCGAGTCAACGCGACGCGGGGACGGTCGAACCCGTACTCCATCGTCGTCACCGACCCTGATGGTGACGAGCTCCCCCGCTACCGACGACCTTCCTACTGCGGCACTGTGCTGCTTCGAAGGCGGTCCATTCGTCACTTGCCGCAGCCCCGGACCCGGCGCACCTTGATGTCGCAGAAGGGGAAGACGATGAGGAAGCCGAGTCTGACCACGGTCATCGCCCTTGCGGGTGCCCTCACGATCACTGCCGCGGCGAGCGCGCAGCAACCTTCACCGAGTGCTCCGAGTGGCGCGGACGCGGCGCCTACGATCGCATCGAACCCAGGCATATGCCTAGAGGCCGACTCGTCGGGGCTCGATGCGGATGATTGGGGTGAGGTCCTCAGTGCGGTCGAGCTGGCGGCCGAAGGAGAACCCGACTTCTTCCCCGATGCCGCGGTCGTGACGTCCTTCGACCTGACCCAGCCATGGGATCCCGGAGCATTCCCGACCGTCAGGATCGGTATCTGGGGCACCGGCGGGAGCGACCCGGGATCGACCGCTGAGCGGCGCGAGCGCCTCTCTGCCACGGACTGCCTGCGCGATGGCTCCGGGTGGACCACGATGATCTCGCACGATTTGGCGCTGGCGGCCGCGGAACTGATGCTGGCAGAGGCGCGGCTGCCTCAGGACGGCGGAGAGCCGCTCGTCCCCAAGGAGGCTGAGGCTGACATCGATGTCGAACTCTATCCCACCGAGCAGCGCGTGCGAACGATCCTCGACTGGAGCAAGCCTGTCCTCATCTTCCGCGTGGGTGGGTTGTGCTGGATCGATGATGTGTTCGCAGTCGGCGTCGGAGAGATCGTCGTGAGCAGCCAGGCCGACATGGAAGTGGACTTCGGAGGCGAAGCAGGATGTGCGTTGTTCCAGGAGTTCCTGGACGAAACGGGCGCCGGCGAGCGGGCCATCGGCCTGCTTCCAACGGAGATCCCCATGGCCGATGGCTCCGTCGTGCACTTCGTGGTCCGGTCAGTCGAGGTCGAGAGCTCCGCGATCGTGATGGCCGGCTCCATCGACGTACGCTGATGGTCTATCTGCACATGGCCTTCCACCCGTTGGCACGCCGTCGTCCGAGTTGCCCGGTCCAGGGCGCCCAGGCGACCGCACGACACCGCTGATGCGGCGAAGGTCGCCGATCACGGTTCGACGGATCCTCACGAGAAGGTCTACTGACTGGGAGCGAGTGCCATCGCCTCGCGCCGGGGCCCCGACCCTGCGGGACAGTGCGTCGAGCTACCAGCGCCACACGTCGCGACCGGGTAGCCAGCGTGAGAGTCGACACGGATCCTGGCGCGGACGAAGATAGGCCACGATGACGGCACTCGAGCCGAGCGACGCGTCGACGGGGTTCGACCCCATCACCGGCCGTCCGACCGAACACTTGCCGACTCGGCAGCTCCTGCGGATGTCGCTGTATTGGCTCGGGTTGTCGTCGATCTTCGCAGGCCTTGGGTTCATCCTTACAGGCCGACTCGTGTTCGAGGGGCTCGAGGTCGACGAATTCGCCGCGGGCCAGACCCTGCTCAAGATGACGATCCTGGGCGCGCTCATCGCCATCATCGTGCAACCCACCGTCGGTGCCGTCTCTGACTACACCGCGAGTCGCTGGGGCCGCCGCAAGCCCTACATCTTCGTGGGCACGATCCTCGACGTCGTCTTCCTCGTGGGCATCGCCCTGAGCAACGAGATCATCGCTATCGCAGCCTTCATCGCGCTGCTCCAGTTCAGTTCGAACCTTGCGCAGGGTCCCTTCCAGGGCTACATCCCCGATCTGGTGCCAGACAAGCAGGTCGGCTTGGCGAGTGCCCTCGTGGGCATGATGCAGGTCTTCGGGAACGTGACGGGCTTCATCATCGGGGCCATCGCGGTCGCAACCAACCAGTTCGCGCTGGGCCTCATCGCGCTGGGCCTCCTGGAGCTGGTGACGATGCTCGGGGTCGTCGTGCGCGTGAAGGATTCACGCCCACCGAAGAACCGCTCTGGCCGACCGTGGCGGTCGATCGCTGCCGAGGCATGGGGCACCGATATCCTCCGCGAGCGTAGCTTTCTGTGGATGCTTGGCTCACGGCTCACGATCCTCATGGCCGGTGGGATCCTCACAGGTCTGGGTATCTTCTATGTCGCTCGCTCGCTCCAATTCGATCAGGAGATGTCCGGCCTCTCGGTCATTCCCGTCGTCGGCCTTGTCGCCCTCGGGTCGATCATCTCGGTCGTACCCGCAGCACGACTCTCCGACAGGATCGGTCGCAAGAAGGTCATCTACGCGTCGTGTGCGATCGGGGCAGGTGGCCTCGCGCTCGTGGCCATCGGGCCCAGCGTCGCGGAGACGCCGCCGACCGTGCTCGTGCCTGACACGACCGACACCGTCGCGCGGCTGGGCACGATGCTCGCCGATACGAGGTACCAGGTCGCGCTCGCCGGCGCCGTCATCTACGGGCTCTCGGCCGGCGCGTTCCTCGCTGTCGACTGGGCGCTGATCACGGACATCATCCCCAAGGCCTCATCGGGCCGGTACATGGGTATCTCCAACGTGGCCACGGCGTCTGCGGGCGTCCTCGCCTTTGCACTTGGCGGGCTGCTCATGGACTACGTCGGAAGCCAGGCCGGCATCGAGAACGGGCCCGTCGCAGCGATGTGGCTCGCGGTCCTGCTGCTGGGGGTCGGAGCTCTTCTACTCATACCCGTCGATGAGGGCCACCGCGCCCTGGACGACGGCGACGGCGCGGCGCTAGCGGGCCAGCCGGAGGTCGAACCCGCCCGATGACGACGCTGCGGGTCATCCGCCCGTCGACGCTGCGCCTGCGTCCTTCTCTTCGTTGCGTTCGGGCGATATGCGCGATGGATCAGCCAGCACGAAGTGCTCGCAGGGAGGCCCGACCCGATTCAACAGGCTCGTCCGCGACTTCAGCCCGTCGATGATCTGAGCCGACGCGGGTGTCGATGACGTGTGCCACGCAGCCAGCCCACACGATGGCGAGATCATGACTGGCTCGGGACATGCCACAAAGGCACCGTGCTGCCGTGCCAGGTGAGACCCGCGTTCTTTGCAGCCATGTCTGCCGCCTTCCTCGCCGTGGCGCCTGAGGTGCCAGGCCCGCGGTCATATTGCGACGACAGCTGACGGGCCTCGGCGAAGGTCAGTTTTCTTGCGCGCTTGAGTACCGCGTTTAGATCTTCAGGCATCTCAGATGGCACGTTGCAGCCTCCTTGTCCTGCTAGTGTCCCACGCTCGATCCAGCGCGGTCGGAACCCGACGCCCGGGCTTGGATGTCGCTAGTGCACACGTACACTCACCATCACATCATGGTGCGGGTGTCGGTCAGGTCGGCGCCCTCGGCTAGCTCGTCAGCCAGCCGGGCACCTAAGGAAGCGAGCGCGTCGCGCAGTGCCTCCCGCGGGTCTTCGCTCATGCCGATGTCGGGCTCAGATGCCAAGTCGGCGACCGCAAGCCACTTACCTTCGAACTCACGCAGGCGCACGTCGATCCAGAAATCCAGTTCGGGGTGGCTCAGGCGGAAGTGCTGCCCAAGGGAAGAGCGGAGGTGGCGTAGGCCACCCAGCACGAAGCGCTATCGCTTCTTCTTGTCTCCTGGCTTCGGCCCGCCTTTGGGCTTCTTGCCGCCGCTCTTGCTGCCTGGTCCCTTGTCACCCACGTGGCACCTCTCCTCATCGGTCGGTCGAGCAGCCCATTCTGACCCTCCGTCGCCATCGCGGCCAGCCCCGGATTCGTCCAGACATCAGTACACGATGCGTCCATCGTGTGGGTGAGTCGCTAGTCGGCGGACCCCTGCGATGCTTCGGAACTACGCTCAACGTCTGTACCCGCGGGATTTGCTGATGGACATGGGTACGTCCGCGTGCGCGGCCCAGAGAATGTGGGCACGACCGGCGATCAGCCCTCGGGCCCACGTAGCCTACTTGTGAGCCACCCAGACCCAGCTAGGCAGGGCCTCCAGTACGGCTGCACGAGCTGGGTTCAGGCGACCGCCCTTGCGCTCGGTCCGACAGTAGTTGACCGAAGACCCCAGGCGGAGCCCGCCCTCGACGTGCTTGGCCGGTACGCGAGCGTGCTCCTCGCGGGCAACAAAGGCATGAAGGGCAGCGAGGCCAGCGGCCCAGTCGTCGGCGAACGGGTCCCAGGTCCAGCCGGGGAATGCCTCCATCTCCGCGGCGCGAGCCGGGTCGAGGTCGCCGCTGGTCCGGCGCCAACGAGGCGACCCAACCCGGACACCATCACCACATAGCGCGGGTCTGGCATCTCGTCGACTTCACTTACCACGCGACTCGCTGATGAACGCAGGCACGTCGTAGATGGTGGCGATGTTTAGGGGCACCGCATCACGGCGCGCCTTGTCAGTCACGAGGATGGCATCGAGTGACTTGCCGCTAGCGCTGTACTCATCGAACCTCTCCAGGACGTCGAACACGCTGGCTGCAGGCGCCAAGAATGCGATGTTGTCAGCGTCTTCCGTGTAGGCCAAGGCGTCATTCACGGGTTCGTCCTCGAGCATTCCTCCGAGCGTCTGGAGCCTCGCGCCGACCCAGCGGGCGATGGTCTCAGCCGTAAGCAAGGCTATGAACAGCCGTCCGTCATAGACAGGCAGCTGCGAGAAGTTACTGGCGACCATCTGTTGGGTCGCTTCGAGGACCGAGGAGCCTGGCCGGCAGGTCACGACCTTCCGCACGCCAATCGCCCTCTCGATGCGAGGCGGCTCCTCGATGATCTGGCGAATCCGAGCGATATCGGCGACGGCTTCATCAGTAGGCTCGGCGAGCAGTCGCAGTGTTCGGCGGTGCACGATCGCGTTCCGCAAATCGGCGTACTCGCGAAGGTCTTCCCTGTTGCGTTGGATGGCGGGATGACGCTCACCGCGAAGCAGCTCCGAGAACGTCAGTTTGGGGTCGCCGCCCGCCCGTCTCCGCATCCAGCCTTCGATCGCGTTGAACGCATCAAGAACAGCTCTCCGTTCATTCTGCCTCCGTCCATTCGTAGGACGCCCGACGACCACGTCCCTTGGCCGGAGCGTAATCCCATTCCCCGGGGGATACGCGCGCAGTCCTCTACTCGCCCCTCGACGAGAAACCCAAGCGCAGCGCCGACGTGCGCGCTCTGGCTCGGGTCCGGGACATCGGTGATAAATCGAGGGTGACGATGCTCTTCGAGCGCTGGGACGAGGACTGGTCGCTCCTGGCCTGGGCGCGTGCCCGGGGCATGGCCACGATCGTCGAGCCTCACGACGATGCCGTGGCGCACCATCGAGTGGTACAGGCGTCGCGGGCGAAGTACCCGCAATACCGTGAGCATCGCATCGATGCCTTGCCACTGAACCGTGTCGTCATCGACGAGGTCGTCGCATGGAGTGCCCAGCCAGGTCCGCTCCAGCGCTAGGCCCGACTGCCGCCGGACTCGCGACTCGCGGGCTGGGCGGATGCTATCGGCGCATCGTGACGTCGTGAGCCGGCGCGACCCATTGACGGTCTTCGTTCTGTCCGAGGCATCGGACCGAAATCCCGGGGTCCGTCGCCCTGACCTACTCGTCGGTCGAACCGGCTCGAGCCTCGCTCGATCTCGATCAGGTGACCGTCGGGGTCGCGGAAGAACGCGCGCACCTCCCATGCGGAGGCGACCGGCGGCGTCAGGAAGCGAGCGCCTCGCGCGCGCAGGGCCTCGTAGGCTGCCGCGCAGTCCCCCACCCGGATGGTCATGGCGTGGCTGACGCGCTCCGGCACGTCTGGCGTCACGAACGTCACGGTCGGCTTGTCTGGCGTCGGGCCACCACCCGTCACGAGGAGCAACCAGGCGCCCTGGAATGAGAACACCGCTGACGTGCCACCGTACTCGCGGACGAGCGTCGCGCCCAGCACATCACGATAGAACTCGATCGCCCGGGCCAGGTCGCCCACCACCAGGATGTGAGTGAGTTCCATCTGCTCATCGGGGAAGGGCATGGTCATCGTTGGGGTCCTTCGGAAACAGCTCGCGTGGTTGGGCTGGGCCACGGGGATCGTCCGTGCGCGCGCGTCTGGGGACGGCCACCCACTCTACCAAGCGACCAGCACGCACCACCCACCACGATGTCCTTGGAAGTCGAGTGAGCCGGCCTGGGTCAGATGGCATCCGCTGGCGGGCAGGGTGTGCCACCTCGACACCGCAGAAATCCTCTTGGTCGGCCCGGGGCCAACCAAGGGGCCGCCACCCGGTCGATCGATTCTGGGACACTTCGTGCGCGGGGGACATCTCCTTACCATGGAGAGCACCGTCCTGGATGCGACAGATCTGACGTTCACGGTCAGCCAGGCCGCCTCCGGAGATGAGGCCGCCTTCGCGCGTCTCATCGCGCAGCACCATGAACCGATGGTTCGGGCGGCCTACGTGGTGGTGGGTGACGTCGAGCTGGCTCGAGAAGCGGCGCAGGCCGCCTGGGTGATCGCGTGGAAACGCCTGCCGTCGCTACGCGAGCCGGATCGTGTCCGACCCTGGCTCGTCGCCATCTGCGCCAACGAGGCGCGACAACTGGTCCGGCGGCACAAGCGCCGCGAGATGATGGAAATCAAGAGCGTCGAGCCATCGACGAGCTCGAGCGACCCCGCCGACGAGATCGACGTGGTGGACCTGCGGCGAGCCCTGCAACGGCTCAAGCCCGATGAGCGCAGCCTTCTCGCGCTGCGCTACGTGACCGGCCTTGACTCGACGAGATCGCGCAGCAGGTGGGTATGACGGCGTCCGGCGTCCGCAGCCGGCTGGCGCGGGCCGTGGAGCGACTTCGGAGGGACCTTGACGGTGCCTGAACCACGCACATTCGAATCGCGGCTGGCCGACGCGCTGCGCCGCTACGCAGATCGCGCCCCTATCGATTCTCGATGCCGTAGCTCTCGCCCGGGAGATCGCCACGACATCGTCTCGAGCGGGCAGGAGCCGCCCTCGGTGGTGGCCGTCCCTAGCCATACGAGACATCCAATGGAGGTCAAGATCCATGCTCAGTGCAACCCGAGTCATCGCCGCCGCCGCCGTCCTCACCGTCGGTTCGGGGCTCGTCCTGTCGGGCCTGGTCCGGGGCCCAGGGGATGGAATGACCCCGCCGGGGGCTCAGGCCCACGTTGATGTGCCCGATGATTGGGCGTTCTTCACCGGGACGCTCAGGTATGACGGACATTCATTGCCCCAGCCTCCCTATCCGCCCGACGAAGAGTTCACGGAAAACGGCCTCAACGTGTCACTGAATAGCGGTTGGCAGGGCCAGACTTTCGAGACCACCGAACCTCGCATGACGGGCAGGCGTCTGGAACGTGACAGCGGGTTCGATGACCTCGCTGGCGGCGCCAGCATCTGGAAGACGCTCGACACGATCGAGAACGAGGGCGGTACGTGGTCGTGCTCCCTCATCGGGCTCAGCAACGGGCCCGGCGACGTGCAGGGCGGCTGGTGTGAGGGAGCCGGTGCGTACGACGGACTTCGCGCCTACCTGGTCATCAACGCCATCGAGGACTCGGGCCCCATGGCCACCGTTCCGGTCATGGGCTTCATCTCGAACGGTGACGGACCACCGGCGCCCGATCCCGTTTCGCCCTGACATAGCTCTACTTCAAGAGAGGCCCCGTCCGTCGGACGGGGCCTCTGGTCGTGTCTTCCTGGAGCCAGGGATAGGCCGACAGAGCAGGAGAAGGAGGCGAGACCGCCGAGGACTTGACGGTGCCGCTGCTAGCCGGGCGTGAGCCAGCCACGCGGAAGAAGCACGATGACTGGGATTGGCATGCGCTCGGGGCCCACACCATCTGCCCATGGTGTGGCGGGGGCGCATGCGGTGCCGACTTCGGGCTCCAGAGAAGACCGAGACCCCGCCCGTGGAGGACGAGGTCTCGGCGTTAGCGCGAGGTGCTACTTGGTCCGCTGCAGCTCGGTGACGGCGTCGCGTCCGATCCTCAGGTCGACGACGCCGTCCGCGGCGTCGCTGACGTAGTCGATCGGGATGACGTACTCGTGCTTGACGAGGCGGCCACTCTTGACGCCGAGCTCGTGGCCCCTGATGTAGGCCACCTCTCCGATGGCGTCAGGTCCGGCGAAGACCTTCCAACCGAGCCGGATGTTCTCCGTCAGCGCTTGTGTCACGTGGATCTCCTTTCGCCCAGTACAGGCAGTCCCCGCTTCCGGGGACCTGGCGGGAAACGCCGGGCAGAGCGCCTTGCACGGGCCACGGCGCCCGCGCCCATCGCGGTCCTGGTCGCGCAACGCGTGACCCAGCGACATGTGGCCGGGTCACGCAGCCTCCTCGCTACCCCGTGTCCGACGACTCCAGGGTCAAGCTGCCAGTCAGGCTCACCAGACCCGCAACACGTGGGCCGAGGAGTGCTACGCGCCACGGCGCGTCATCGCTAGCCGCACGGCTCATAGCCAGCGATGTGCCTGTGATTCTCAGCAGCCACGATTCTCCCATCGTGCGGGGGAGTCGGGTTCCTCCGCACCCTTCGGGAACCACCGAGGCGTTCCCGACGTCCGATACTGGTGACGGTGCCGTGAAGTCGTGCCCGAGTCCGAGGTGAGGTGAAGGCCGTGTCGCACATCAGGACATCCGCCGTGGCCGCCGGCTTGGCTGCAGCGATTGCCGCCTCGACGTTCGCTGCCGACCCACCGCCCCAGCCGACACCCCATCCACCCGCCGCGCTGGCTGGCACCTCCCTGGCCTGGTGTGGCGATGTCGAGACGCCGCGTGCCGCTCCGGAGCGATACGAGGTCGCCCCATCTACTCCGGCAACGAGATGCCCGTCTCGAAGGTCAAGCGCTGGGCCAAGTCCAAGCCAGGCTTCGTGGATGTCTGGATCGACCGCGACAACAACGGCTGGATCAACGCGATGTTCACACGGGGCACGAAGCAGCGCCAGGCCGAACTCGAACGGGAGTTCCCCGGCGTCGGGGTGGTCGCGGTCGAGGTCGAACACAGCAAGCGGGAGCTGCGGCAGCTGGCTCGAGGCGTCGGCGCCTTCGTCGAGCGCTGGGAGCTGCAAGCGGGATACGGGTGGGGCAACGCCAACAACATCGTCGAGCTCAGCCTCCCGGTCGTCACCGAGGAGCTCGCCCTCGCGCTCGAGGAGGAGTTCGCCGGCGAGCCACTCTGTGTTGAAGGCGCCGACCCTGGGGATCTCCCGCGGCCGGGGCCCCAGCCCTTGCGTGGCGACGGGTGGGTGATGCTGGCCTGGGAGCAGGGTCAAGGGCCGGCCCACGAGGTCGGGATCGCCACGGACCAGGCGTCATACGAGCGACTCTGGCAGGCGACACAGCTCGCTGGGTCCCCGCCCGACGTGGACTTCGAGCGGGACGTGGTCGTCTGGTTCGCCGAGGGGCACGGCTCAAGCTGCCCGAACCTGCGGATGGACGAGGTCATCGTCGATCGCGAGCGCGGCCAGGTGTATCCGCTGATCGTGAACCCCGACCTGGTGATCGCGTGCACGTCCGACCTCGCCGGGGCCTATCAGTTCGTGGCCGCGCTGGAGCGCGCCGAGCTGCCTGCGGAGCCCTTCGAGATCGGCTTCGGCGGTGGCGGTGAGAAGCTCTGGGGCAGCCTGCGGGTCGACGCCGACCTCACGGTCCCGGGTTCGGTCGCCACGACCGACGATAGCGACGAGCCGCCGCAGTAGCCGCCCTCTGCCACGCTCCTGGATAGCCTCCGGACGCTTCTTGCTGCGCCATGGATGCCCACGGCGCCATCGATCGTCTAGGGTCACCACCCTCGAGGCCGTGGACGCCACTAAGGACGACGTCCCGTGGGCCTGGACCACCAGCACGATCTGCCGATCGTGTTGACTCGTGTCCCGACCTGAGTGAGTCATAGCGAGGACCACATCCGCACGGGGTTCTCGCTATGACCGCCTCCCTCCCTGTCCTTCCCACAGAAGCCAGCCATTGGGACCAGGCCCTCTACGCCTTCCTCGTCGAGAAGGGCAACCGCTCGGGCTCGAAGCGCACCGTCGAGTCGTACTCGAGGATGCTGTGGCGCTTCTTCGCTGACACGTCCCCGGACCGGGTGACACCGGCCGTCGTCCTGTCGCACGCCCACGGCATCGGGCTCTCGGGCAAACCACCGTCGCCGGTGACCATCGCCGCCCGCATCGCGTGTCTCAGCAGCTACTTCCGCTTCCTCATCCGGATGGGGCTGGTCACATCCAACCCGTGCGACCTCGTCGAGCGCCCGAGGACTTCGCCATCACCAGCCCGCGGCTACTCGGCGGAAGAGGTGAAGCGAGTGCTTGATGTCGTCCCGGACACCATCCGGGGACGTCGGCACCGGGCCATCCTGCTCGTCTTCATCCTCACCGGCAGACGACGGAGCGAGGTCATGGGCATGACCGCCGGCGACATCGAGATCGAGGGTGGCGTGGTCTTCTACCGCTATCGGGGAAAGGGCGGCAAGAAGGGTCGAAGAGAGCTACCGCGCCCGGCGTGGGAGGCCATCAGACGCACGCTCGAGGACTACGGCAAGGAGCTCGCGACGATGGAGCCCAAGGAGTCACTGTGGCAAGCGGGTGCGGGACCGGAGGGCATCTCGGGTTCGACCTTTTACGCGAGGTTCAGGAGATACCTCGTGGCGGCAGGACTGAAGCCGACCGGGCTCCACATCCTCCGCCACTCGGCCGCGAAGCTGCGCCGGGACGCCGGAGAGTCGGTCGAGACCGTCAGCGCCTTCCTCGACCACTCCAGCTTGGCGGTGACGACGACGTACCTGCGTCGGCTCGAGGGGGTCGAGGACCACTCGTGGGAGCGGGTGGCCGAGGCCATCGGGGTCTGACCACCGGCCGGACCGATCCCAGCGTCCTCGGTCAGGAGCGGCGCAGCAACGGGTCCCGCCACGTCACCTCGATCGTGCCCATTGCCAAATCCACGTCGACCTGCTCCCACAGCGCGTGCAGCACTTCGTTGAGTGCGGCTGGCTCCCACGACCAGTCGACCTCCTGGGGCACGTCGGCAACCACGGTACGGGCCTCAACCTGCCGGCGCTCTGCCTGGAGGGCCTCGAGACGGGACCTCACCTCGTCGACCGACCAGAGCCCGGCCTCGACCGCCTCCATCAGCCGGTGCTCGCGCTCGTCGAGCTGCTCGAGCTCCACCTGCGCCGCCTCCGCGACCGCGACCCGGTCGACCGGCACGCGCATGCGCGCCGCCTCGGCCTGGAGCAGCGGTAGCAGGATCGGCTCGCCGCGCCCGTTGGGCTTGGGGTGGTCGGGCGCGGTCCGGCTGCCGAGACAGACCCAGCTGTAGTAGTCGCCCTTCTTGAAGTGGTGGGCAGCGGGACTGAGCAGCCGGCCGCACGCGGCGCAGTGCAGCAGCTTCGTCAAGGCGCGGACAGGCCCTCGGCGGCCGGCCCGGCCCGTCCGCTTGCGTGGCGCGAGGCGGTTGCCCTGGTCGTCGCTATTGACGATCAGGCCGACGCTCTCGCCGTTCCAAGCCTTACCGTTCGGGCTCGGGATGCTCGAGCCGGTTCAACTCGCGCGCGGTGCCTCGCAGGTTGCCCACCTCGGCCAGCAACTCCTTGGCCCTGCGGATGACGGCAAGGGCCTCGGGGTCGGGCTCGGGCTTGCCGTCGGGTCCGATGCGCTGGCCGTACGGCAGGCGCCAGGTCACCTCACCACGTGCCCGCTTGGCCGCATGGGCGCCCTTCACGCGCTCGGCCGCCACCTCGGCCTCGAACGTGGCCACGGCGCCGAGCACGGTGAGGTAGAGCTTGCCCGAGGCCGTGGTCCCGTTGACGATCCCTTCCTTCGCGAGCCGCACCGGCACCCCCGCGTCGTCACAGTCCTCCATGACGTCGAGGAGTTCGCGGGTCGAGCGGGCGAGGCGGCTCAGGCTGTAGCTGTAGAGCGCGGTGACCTCGCCATCGCGGATGCGCTGGCGCAGCTTCGGCCACGCTCGCCGCTTCCCGCCCCGGCCGGTCGAGTCGGCGTCCGCGCCACTCCGGCCCCACTCGACGATGAGCTCGGGCTCCTCGTCCCCGTGGCGCTTGGCCAGTTCGAGGACAGCGGCCTTCTGGGCCTCGTAGGACTCGGCACCAACGTTGCGGTGGGAGGAGCGGCGCAGGTAGGCGACAGCGGTCATGCCGACATGCTGCCATGTATTGCGGCTTTACACCAGACATCGTACGCGTGGCGGTTCGAGTCCTCTTGGCTCAGCCGGCAGCAGCCTCCAGCGCCTCGGGAAGCGTGAAAGCACCCTCGTACAGCGCGCGGCCCGTGATGGCGGCATCGAACTGTCGGGCCGCCAGCTCTCGGATGTCGGCGAGGCTGCTGACGCCACCCGAAGCGATGATGGCCGCACGCGGCACAGCCGCTCGGATCGCCTCCAGCAGATCCAGGTCGGGGCCGCTCATCTGCCCGTCGCGAGCGATGGCGGTGACCGCGAACCAGCGCAAACCGGCCTCTGCCAGCTGTTGGGCGAGTCCGATGACCTCCGCACCACGGGCGCCTGCGACCCAACCATCACCGAGTGCCTGCCCGTCGCGAACGTCGAGTGCGGCCACGATGCGGTCGGGTCCGTATCGCTCGGCAAGGGTCCTGGCCAGCAGCGGGCTGCTGATGAGTGCGCTCCCGAGCACGACGCGTGCAGCGCCAGCCGCCAGCGCACGTGCGACCGCGTCGGCATCGCGGATGCCGCCGGCGACCTGGCAGGGCACGTCAACAGCGTCGACGATGCGGGCGATGACATCAGCCTGCATGGCCCGCCCCTCACGCGCGGCATCGAGATCCACGACGTGGATCCGTTCGGCGCCCTGCGCCGCGAAGTCGAGAGCCGTCTCCACGGGATCTTCGCCGTACTCGGTCACCGCGTCGTAGGCACCGCGCGAGAGGCGCACGACGCGCCCGCCGAGCAGGTCGATGGCGGGGATGAGCTCCATCAGCGCGAGCGCCCGCGGGCGTAGTAGCGTTTTACCATGCTACTATGCTAGCATAGCGACACGGACTCGCACGCCCCAGGAGACCATGAGCACCGACCCCACCGAGTGGCGCTCGGAAGACACGAGCGACCTGATCGACACCATCCTCGCCCTGCCCGACCGGCCCGCTGCCGAGCGCTTCTTCCGCGACCTCTGCACCTTGCGCGAGCTGCATGACCTGGCCCAGCGCTGGCACGTGGTGCGGCTGCTCGATGACAGCATCCCGTACGCGGAGATCTCCCGTACCACGGGCGCCAGCACGGCCACCGTCACGCGCATCGCGCAGTGGCTCAACCACGGCACCGGCGGCTATCGCGAAGCCCTCGATCGCATCACCACCGAGGAGACGTCTGCATGATCGCTACCAACGAGGAGCGTGTGACCGCCTTTCCCGGCAGTGAGTCGGGCCGGCTGCGCCTGGCCATCCCCAACAAGGGCCGCATGCAGCAACCCTCCCTGCAGCTCCTGCACGACGCCGGCCTGCGCTTCGAGGACGGCACGCGTGCGCTGACCTCCCGGGTCGACGGCTTTCCGCTGGACATCCTCTTCGTGCGCACCGATGACATCGTCGAGTTCGTCGCCGACGGCGTGGCCGACCTGGGCATCACCGGCACCAACCTGCTCATCGAGAGCGGAGCCGACCTGGACACCCTCGTCGAGCTCGGCTACGGCTACTGCCGCCTGGAGGCCGCGGTACCGAATGACTCGCCCGCTCGTTCACTGCAGGACCTGGCCGGCCTCCGGCTTGCCACCAGCCATCCCCGCGCGGCCGAGACCTCCCTGGCCGCACGCGGCATCGCCACCGAGATCGTGACCATCAGCGGCGCCGTCGAGGTCGCGCCCACGATGGGCCTTGCCGACGGCATCGTCGACCTGGTGTCGAGCGGCTCGACGTTGATCATGAACGGCCTGCGCTCGGTCGGTCCGCTCTTCGCCAGCCAGGCCATCCTCGTCGGCCGCAAGGACCTCACGTCGGAGGCGGCCGCCATCGTGGCCGAGGTGCGCACGATGCTGGAGGCGGTCATCGCCGGTCGCGGCGTCAAGTACCTGATGATGAATGCGCCCACGGCGTCGCTCCAGGCCATCGAGGCCATCCTGCCCGGCCTCGAATCTTCCAGCGTGCTGCCGCTCGCGCACGAGGGCATGGTCGCCGTCCACGCGGTGGTGGGCGCCAACGATGTCCACCGCATCCTCGTTCCGCTGCGTCAAGCCGGCGCCACCGGCATCCTCGTCATCCCCGTGGAGAAGCTCCTGCCATGACCGCGACCCCCACCCCCACGCTGCGCCGGCTCCGACTGGCCGACGCCAGCGAGGCCGAGCGCCGGGCGCTTACCGAGCGCGCCTCCACCGCCACGCCGGACATCCGCGCCAAGGCGCGCACCATCGTCGACAGCATCCGCGACGGTGGCGATGCCGCGTTGCGTGACGCCAACCGCCGCTTCGGTGGCGGCCTCACCGAGCCGGCCGATGCCCCCGCGCTGCGTGTCCCCACGCGCGAGCTGCAGGCCGCCCGCGATGCCCTGCCGTCCGACCTTCGCGCGGGTCTCGAGCAGATGGCGCGCAACATCGAGGCCTTCCACGCCATCGAGGTGCCGCCGTCGGCGCAGTGGGTGGAGACGGAGCCAGGCGTCGAGGTGGGCCGGGTCTGGCGCGGGCTCGACCGCGTTGCGGCCTATGTCCCCGGCGGGACGGCGGCCTACCCCTCGTCGCTGCTGATGAGTGCCATCCCCGCCCGCCTCGCCGGCGTCGGTCGCTTCGTGGTGGCCAGCCCGGCGGGAGCCAACGGCGAGCTCTCGGCCGCCCTGCTGGGCGCAGCTGGACTGATGGGGGTCGAGGAGTTCTGGGTCATGGGCGGTGCCCAGGCGGTGGGCGCCCTGGCCTACGGCACCGAATCGATCGAGCGCGTGGACAAGATCGTGGGGCCCGGCAACGCCTGGGTCACAGCCGCCAAGCTGGAGGTGCTGGACTCCTGTGCCATCGACATGCCTGCCGGCCCCACCGAGGTCATGGTCGTGGCCGATGACAGCGCCGACCCGGTGCACGTGGCGGCCGACTTGTTGAGCCAGGCGGAGCACGGGCCCGACTCCCCTTCCCTGCTGGTCACGCCGTCGGAGGCCCTGGCCGATGCCGTCGAGGTCGAGCTGGCACGCCAGTTGCCGACGCTGCTGCGGCGTGACACGCTCGCCGAGTCGGTCAAGGCGGCCGGCACCGTCGTCATCACAGCCGACATCGAGGAGGCCCTGGCCTTCGCCGACGAGTACGCACCCGAGCACCTGTCGGTCGTAATCGAAGACCTGGACGCGGCACTCGCGGCCCTGAGCCATGCCGGCTCTCTGTTCCTGGGACCCTACGCTCCCGAATCTGCCGGCGACTACGCCGCGGGCTCCAACCATGTCCTGCCCACCGCCGGTGCCGGCCGCGCCTACAGCCCGCTGGGCGTAGAGTCGTTCGGTCGCTGGATGCAGGTCAACCGGGTCACCCGCGACGGCCTCGCGCGCATCCTGCCGGCGGTCGCGGCGGTGGCCGAGGCGGAGGGTCTCACCGCCCATCGTCGTGCCGTCGAGATCCGCTTCGAGGGGACGGACTGATGTCGCTCGAGACGACCGAGGCACTCGTCGTCGCATCCAACGTCTACACCTGGGAGCCGCCCAACCGGGTGATCGCCGCCCGCTACGGCCTCGACGAGGCCGAGATCCTGCGCTTCGACACCAATACCAGTCCGGCTGTGCTGTCGTACCTGCCCGCCGCCCTGGAGGGTCCGTGGGATCCGCCGCTGCATGAGTACCCCGATTCCACCTATGCCGAGTTCGCCGAAGCGGCCGCGGCCTACGTCGGCGCAAGGCCCGAGGAGATCCTCATCGGCTGTGGCGCCGACGAGGTGCTCGACATCATCGCCAAGACCTTCCTGGCGCCGGGCGCCGGCTCGGTCGTGCCGGTGCCGACCTACTCGATGTATGCGGTGCTGACGCAGCAACGCGGTGGCCGGCTCCTGTCCGTGGCGCGGCGCGGTCCCGAGGCGGGCTACCGGCTCGACATGAAGGCGATGACCGGGAGCCTTGCCGATGCCGCGGTGGTGTGGCTGTGTGCGCCCAACAACCCCACCGGCACGGCCGAGGCGCCTGCCGACATCGAGCTGCTCCTCGAGGCCGGGGCAGTGCTTCCAGACGGCGGCCCGGTCATCGTCGTCGACGAGGCCTACATCGAGTTCAGCCCCGGCTCGGTGGTGGCCCTGCGCGACCGCTATCCCGCGCTCGTCGTGGTGCGAACGATGTCCAAGGCCTTCGCGCTCACCGGCCTCCGCGTCGGCTATGCCGTGGCGACCCGCTCGACCATCGCTCAGCTGGAGCGACTGCGCCCGCCGGGCAGCGTCAACACCCTCTCGGCCAAGGCTGCCGCGGTCGCGCTGCGACAGCCGCAGATCGCCGTCGCCAATGCCGCCGCGCTCGGTCACGAGCGCGACTGGCTGGCAGCACGACTGACAGGACTGGGCCTGCCACCACTGCCCAGCGTCACCAACTTCCTGCTGTGTCGCATCGGCACACCCGACGAGGCCGATGCCCTCAACGAGACCCTGCTGCGCGGTGGCATCGTCGTGCGCACGTTCGGAGCTGGCTCACCGCTCGCGGGTCACCTGCGCTTCACCGTCCGCAACCGGGCACAGAACGAGCGCTTCCTTGATGTCATCCACGCCTGGTCCGATGGGAGGTCAGCATGAGTCAGCCACGTCGCGGCGAGCGCGTCCGCGAGACCCGCGAAACGCGCATCACGGTGAGCGTCGACCTCGACGGCAGCGGCGCGGCCGCCATCGCCACCGGTGTCGGCTTCTACGACCACCTGCTGACTTCGCTGGCACATCACTCGCTCATCGACATCGAGGTCAACGCCGTCGGTGACATCGAGGTCGATGACCACCACACCGTCGAGGACGTGGCGCTGGCACTCGGCGGCGCCATCAGCGATGCGCTCGGCGATCGCGCCGGCATCACCCGCTTCGGGGCCGCGCGCGTGCCCATGGACGAGTCGTTGGCGCAGTGTGCGCTGGACCTCTCCGGCCGGCCCTATGCGGTCATCGACCTGCCCTTCCGGGCCGATCGCATGGGCGAGCTCTCGACCCAGATGGTGGAGCACGCCCTCGCCTCGTTCGCGCAGGCCGCTGGCGCCACGCTGCACCTCGACGGCCGGGGACGGAACGATCACCACCTCGCCGAAGCGGCGTTCAAGGCGCTGGCACGCGCGCTGCGCATGGCCGTCGCGCCGGACCCGCGACGCAGCGGCGTGGCCTCGACCAAGGGCTCGCTGGAGCTCGACGGGGGCACCACATGAGCGGGCCCATCCGCGTGGCCGTGGTCGACTACGGCGCCGGCAACCTGGTGAGCATCCGCAACGCACTGCTGCTGCTGGGCGCCGAGGTCCGCGTTGCGGAGGCGGCTGCCGACCTCGACGACGCCGAGGTCATCCTGGTGCCCGGTGTCGGGGCCAGCGAGCCGGCCATGGGCCGGCTGCGCCGGCAGGGACTGGAGCGCCCTATCATCGAGCGTGTCCGCGGCGGGACCTGGTTCATCGGCATCTGCCTGGGTCTGCAGCTGCTCTTCGAGCGCTCACACGAGGACGGTGCGCAGATGCTGGGACTGCTGGAAGGTGATGTCGAGCTGATCCCCGATGCCCCAAGCCTGCCCCACATCGGTTGGAACCGTCTGGAGATCCAGCGTCCACACGCGGTGCTCGAGGGGCTGCCCGACGGCACGCCAGCCTACTTCGTGCACAGCTACGTGCCCGTGCCCGCCGACCCGGCTGTGGTGGTGACCGAGACGGAGCACGGCGGCCGCTTTGCCAGCCTCGTGGCTACTGACCGGATCATCGGCTTCCAGTTCCACCCCGAGCGCTCCGGCAACGACGGCCTGCACATGCTGCGTAACACGCTCGACCTGATCGCCGCCGACCGGCCCAGCCGCGCGGAGGTGACCGCCTGATGCTGCTCAAACGGGTCATCCCCTGCCTCGACGTCAAGGACGGCCGTGTCGTCAAGGGTGTCCGCTTCGTCGACCTGACCGATGAGGGCGACCCGCCCGAGCTGGCGGCGCGCTACGCGGAGGCCGGAGCCGACGAGATCTGCTTCCTCGATATCACGGCGGCACCGGAGGGTCGCGGCACGCTGCTTGACATCGTCGAGCGCACTGCCAGCCAGGTGTTCGTGCCGCTGTCGGTGGGCGGCGGCGTCCGTTCCGCGCTGGAGATGCGCGATGTGCTGCGCGCGGGCGCGGACAAGGTCGCCATCAACACTGCCGCCGTCGACGACCCCGACCTGGTGGGCACCTGCGCCCGTCGCTTCGGCAGCCAGTGCGTGGTCATCAGCGTGGATGCCCGCGCGGTACCCGGCGAGCCCGGGACCTGGGAGGTCGTCGTCCAGGGCGGGCGCAAGGCCACCGGACTCGACGCGGTCGCCTGGATCGAGCGTTGCGTGGCCAACGGTGCCGGCGAGGTGCTGCTCACGTCGATCGACCGCGATGGCACCCGGGAGGGCTTCGATATCGAGCTGCTGCAGACCGTGACGTCGCGGGTCAACGTACCTGTCATCGCCTCCGGCGGTGCCGGTTCGCCCGCCGACATGACCGCTGCCGTCACCGAGGGCAACGCCGACGCGGTGCTGGCCGCGTCCATCTTCCACCGCGACATCCACTCCATCGCCGCGGTGAAGGCCGACATGGCCGCCGCCGGTGTCCCCGTGCGACTGACCGGGACGCCGACCCGATGAGCCGGCCTCGACCCCGGCCGCTCGACCCGGCCGCTGTCCGCTACGGCACCGACGGTCTCGTGGCCGCGGTGGTGCAGGATGCCGACGACGGCCGCGTGTTGATGGTCGCCTGGCAGGACGCGGAGGCCATCGAGGCCACCCTCGCGAGCGGCGAGGCCCACTTCCACTCGCGCTCGCGCGATGTGCTGTGGAAGAAGGGCGAGACGAGCGGCAACACCCTCGCCGTCGTCTCGATGGAGCTCGACTGCGACGCGGATGCGGTGCTCCTCACGGTGCGCCCGGCAGGTCCCACGTGTCACACCGAGGCTCGCTCCTGCTTCGACCTCGAACCGGGCGAGCCGGTCACGTCCAGCACGGCATCACGGCAGGATTTCGCCTGGCTGGAGCGACTGTGGACCACCATCGAGGAGCGGGCACGGACCCGTCCGGAGGGTTCGTACACCAGCAAGCTCCTCAACGAGGGCGTCGATGCCACCGCGCGCAAGGTGGCCGAGGAGGCGACCGAGGTGGTGATGGCAGCAAAGGACGACGCCGTCGCCGAGCAGCTGGGCACGCAGCGACCACGCGAGGAGCTGGCCGGCGAGCTGGCCGACCTGCTCTACCACTCGCTGGTGCTGTGCGCCGAGCGCGGCCTCCCGCCCGTCGAGGTCATCGACACTCTGAAAGCCCGTCACCGCACCTGAGCCGCTGGCGACCCGGGCCCCGCACCGGCGACCTGATCAGCCGGCGCGGCGTCCCACGAAGCGACGCTTCTTGCCCATGGCCACCCACCAGTAGCGGTCACCGATGAGCGGCGGCGGCACCGCCGCGGGGTCGGTCAGCTTCTCGCCGTTGATGGAGAAGCCACCCTGTGAGATGAGCCGGCGGGCTTCACCGCGGGACTGACCACTCGCGGCCACGGCCACGTCGACCGCGGTCCACTCCCCGGCCTCGGCGCCGAACTCGAAGCCACCGACCGCATCGAAGAGAGCTGACAACACGGTCGGGTCGTCGACCGACTTCGCGAACGCGGCCTCGGCCATGGCCACCTGGCGTTCGGCCTCCTCGCGACCGTGGATGCGCTCGGTCAGATCGAAGGCCAGGGCTGCCTGGGCGGTGCGCTTCTCGGGCGCCTCGGCGTGCTCCTCGGCGATGGACTCGATCTCTTCGCGGCTCTTGGTGGTGAGCCAGCGCAGGTGGTCGACGACCAGCTCGTCATCGTCGTTGATCCAGTACTGGTAGAAGTCGTACGGGCTGGTCAGCGAGCCATCGAGGAAGACGGCGCCCTTCTCCGACTTGCCCATCTTCTGGCCCGAGCGGTTCAGGAGCAGCGGGCTGCACAGGCCGAAGGCGCTGGGTTCGTGACCCTCGTCGCCGGTCTCATCCTCGGCTTCGCGGTTCTCGACGCGGCGGATGAGCTCGAGTCCCGCGGTGATGTTGCCCCACTGATCCGCACCGCCCATCTGCATGTCCACACCCTCGTGCTGGTGGAGGTGCAGGAAATCCGCCGCCTGCAGCGTCTGGTAGCTGAACTCGGTGAAGCTCATGCCCGCCGCCAGGCGTGCCTGTACCGAATCCTTGGCCAGCATGTAGGGCACCGTGAAGTGCTTGCCGATGTCGCGCAGGAAGTCGATGACCGACATGGGTGCCAGCCACTCGAGGTTGTTGAGCATCTTCGGCTGGGTCGGGCCGGGCGAGAAGTCGAGGAACCGCTCCAGCTGCTGCCGCAGCGCGGCGGAGTTGGCCTCGATGGTGGGGGCGTCGAGGAGCTGGCGCTCGGACGACTTGCCCGACGGATCGCCGATCATGCCGGTGCCGCCGCCGATGAGCACGACGGGACGGCCGCCCGCCCGCTGCAGATGGGTCAGCAGGAACACCTGCAGCAAGTGGCCCACGTGGAGCGACGTGGCGCTGGCGTCGAAGCCGATGTAGGCACTGATGGGGCCGGCGGCGAGCCGGGTCCCGAGGCCTTCAGACGAGAGATGGACGAGGCCACGCCAGCCGAGCTCGTCGAGCAGGGACGACGTGCTCACGCTGCGCGGACCAGGCAGGGATAAGTCTGTGTTTGCATCCCTTCATGCTAGCCACGCACAAGCGCGCGCGTGTACCCCGGCCCGGGGCGGCGCCCCGACAGGCACGTGGACCGATGCTAGAGTCGGCCACCAATGCAGCCGTATCCCCCCTACCGACCGCCCCAGCGACCAGCGCCGGCGCCGCCCGCACGCCCGCCGGGTCGCAGCCGCCGAGCGGGCGTCCTGAAGGCCCTCGTCATCGTGGTGTTCGGTCTCTTCCTGCTGGTCGCGATGGTGGGCTTCGTCGGTGTCGTCGGTGGTGCCTTCGTGTACAGCCGCGACCTGCCGCCCCCGACCCAGCTGGAGGACATCGTCTTTCCTGAGGACACCATCATCTATGACCGCAATGACAAGGTGTTGGCACGCCTGACCGCCGGTGGCGAGAGCCGCCGCACCATCGTCTGGAAGGACGTGCCCCCGATCCTGGCCGACGCCGTCACGGCGGTGGAGGACAAGACGTTCTGGGCCAACACCGGTATCGACCCCCTTGGCATCCTCTCGGCCGCCATCGACACCTTCACCGGAGATGCCCGCGGTGGCTCCACCATCACCCAGCAGCTGGTGCGGCAGAAGCTGCTGCCGGAAGACGTCATCTCCACCTCCCAGCGCCTGGGTGATCGCAAGATCAAGGAGCTCATCCAGTCGGTGCGCGTGACCGACCACTACCGTGGGGAATCCGGCAAGCAGGCCATCCTCACCGCCTACCTCAATCAGAACTTCTACGGCAACAACAGCTACGGCGTGCTGGCCGCAGCCAAGTCCTACTTCGATGTCAACAAGCTCTCCGACCTGACGCTCTCCCAGGCGGCCACGCTGGCCGCGCTGCCGCAGGCGCCCTCGACGTATGACCTGGTGCGCAACGCCGTCGAGAACGAGAATGGCGAGCTCGAGGTCCCCGCCGAGTCCGCCATCGTGCAGCGGCGCAACCTGGTGCTGGGCCTGCTCGCGGAGGACCCCACGCGTCGGGTGCTCAGTGGCGAGACCTACAGCGCGCAAGACTTCCGCGACGCCATGGCTGAGCCGCTCATGGTCAAGCCGCAGTCCCAGCTGGCCTGGAAGGCGCCGCATTTCGTGTGGTACGTGCGCGAGGAGCTGCGCCAGCTGCTCTGCGACGACGCCGAGACCTGCGACGCACTCAAGATGGGCGGCCTGCGCGTCAAGACCACGCTCGACTACGACATCCAGAAGCGGGCTGAGGCCTGGGTTCGTGCGGCCGCCCTGGTGCCGCACCGCGCCGACCCCACCGGCGCGGCCAAGGCCCTGCGCATCCCCTACACGGATTGGATGGCCCGACTGCGGACGCAGAACATCTGGAACGGCGCACTCTCGGCGCTGGACTACGAGACTGGTGAGATCATCGCCTACGTCGGCTCGGCCAACTACTACGAGCGCGACAAGGTCAACAAGAAGCTGCAGCCGCAGTTCGACGTCCTTGCCGACGGCTGGCGACAGCCGGGCTCGGCCTTCAAGCCGTTCACCTATGCCACCGGCATCGACGACAAGACGCTGACGGCGGCCACGATGCTCATGGACGTGACCACCGACTTCGGGGGCTACGTCCCGACCGACTTCAACGGACGCGAACGGGGGCCGCTGCGCGTCCGCGATGCGCTGCAGTTCTCGCTCAACGTTCCGGCCGTCAAGGCGCTCTCGCTAGTGGGCGAAGGCGATGTCTTCAACAAGGCCCGGGATTTCGGCATGGAGTTCCAGCAGCAACGCCCCACAGCCGGCCTCTCCATGGCCCTGGGCACGCTGGAAGTCCACCCGCTCGACCTCAACCAGGCCTACGCGACGATGGCCAACGGTGGTGTCAACGTCGGCCACACCTCGATCCTTGAGGTCAGCAGCGTGAACCCGGACAACCCGGTGGAGTACGCGTACAAGACTCCCAAGGGCAAGCGGGTCATCTCGGGGCAGGCGGCCTACGTCATGACCGACATCCTCAAGGGCAACACCGATCCGTCGGTCAACCCGGTCTGGGCCGCGGCCGCCCAGATCACGGCCGCCAATGGCCAGCGCCGACCGGCTGCCCTCAAGACGGGCACCACCAACGACGCCAAGGACCTCAACGCCTACGGCTACATCGCGCCGCCGTCGAAGCAGGGGCGCAAGAACGGCGAGTACGCCCTGTCGGTCGGCGTGTGGGCGGGCAACAGCAACGCCAGCCCGGTCACGACGGTGGCCAACCCGGTCTTCTCGCTCGATGTGGCCGCGCCGGTGTGGGACGCGTTCCTGACCGACGTGACGCGTAGCTGGGAGGTGCGCGACTTCAGCCGTCCTGCTGGCATCTCGACCGCCCGCGTGGACGCATGGACAGGCTTCCAGCCCTCTGAGTACTCGCGCAGGCAGGTGAACGAGCTCTTCATCCGCGGCACGTCGCCGACGTCCGACCCGTATCTCATCTCGATGGAGGTGGTCAAGGGCACCGACGGCACGTGGTATCGCTGGCACGATAGCTGTGAGGACGTCGGCCAGCCCAGGACCAGGGGTTACCTGCAGCTGGACGAGGCCGAGTCCCACACACGCAGCTGGAACGATGCCGTCAAGGGCTGGATCAAGCGTGCTCGCAAGGGTGAGGGCGTGGGAGCCAACGTCTCGCCGACCAAGCGCACCTATACGGCCTACTTCTTCGAGCCCTACTACCAGCCATACGGACAGACATGGGGCGGCCCCTTCGCGCCGGCCACGTCATGCCGCCGGGCGCCCCTCGAGAGCCCCAGCCCCGAGCCGTCGCCGGAGCTCTCGCCCTCGCCAGATGTCTCCCTGGAACCCAGTCTGCCGCCCGAGGTCACGCCGGAGCCGTCGCTGGAGCCCAAGCCGACGCCCACGCCCAAGCCGACTCCGAAGCCGACCCCCAAGCCCACCCCGACACCCAAGCCCAGTGAGGCGCCCCTGCCTGAGCCGTCGGTCGTGCCCGCGGCGCAGGTGACAGCGGAGCCCGCGTCCCAGCCGTCAGCCGCGCCAGAGTCGCCCGCCGGCGGCTGAGCCGGCCGCCCTCAGAGCGTCACAACGGTCGCGCCGTCGCCACCTTCGCCGCGATCGCCGGGGCGCCATTCGCGTACCAGTGGGTGCCCGCTGAGCATCGCGCGCACGGCATCGCGCATGGCGCCCGAACCGTGCCCGTGGATCACCGTCACCCTGCCGGCGCCGGCATGCGTGGCATCGTCGAGATACTGGTCGAGCAGCGCCATCGCTTCCTCCACTCGCGCTCCCCGCAGATCGAGGCTGGACGCGACCGCACGGGCGCGGCGCGTGCCGACAGCGGCCGCCCGCGACTTGGCCGCGCCTGTGGCGAAGTCTGAGCGTGGCTCGTTGCCGAACTCACCGCGTCGTCCGGCCTTGGGTCCCCCGCCAGCGCCGGCTCCCGAGCCGCTGCCACCACCTGAGGTCGGCTCCAGCTCATCCAGCTCCACCTCGACGCGCATGCCGCTCACGTCCAGCGTCGCCCGCCCGCGGGCCTCGTCGAGCGCGCGAATGGTGCCGTTCCAGCCACTCGCGGCGAGCGCCCGGTCTCCCACCTTCCAGCGCGGGCGTGCCGCGGCGGACTCGACGGTTGCCTGATCGGTGGGCATGCCGCCGAGCCGGGCGTCGATGCGGGCCACGGCCTGGTCCAGACGCGCCTCGGTCAGGGTCTCGCGCGCGAGGGAGCCGCGCATCTCCGCGATCTCTGCCTCGATGGCTGCCAGCGCCACCTCGGCCTGGCGCCGCGCCTCGCTGGTGGCCACGCGCCGCTCAGCTCGTGCGCGTCGGCGTTCGTCCTCGGCCTCGCGCAACGCCGCCTGCATGCGCTGCTCAGCGTCTGCGGCCCGCGCCTCGGCCGCGGCGATGTCGACCTGCGTCTCACGGATCGAGGCCAGCGTCGATTCGAACTCCTGCTGTGCGACCGACAGGCGCGCTCGCGCGTCCTCGACGAGCGCCCTGGGCAGCCCCAGGCGCTCGGCGATGGCGAACGCCTGGCTCGTACCGGGAAGGCCGATCGAGAGGTGGTAGGTCGGCGCCAGCGTGGCCAGGTCGAAGTCCACCGATGCGTTTCGCGCCCGTGACTCGTTGTGGGCATACGACTTGAGCTCGGCGTAGTGGGTCGTGGCCACCACCAGCGTCCCGGCGCGGATGAAGTGGTCGAGCAGCGACTGCGCCAGGGCCGACCCCTCGGTGGGATCGGTGCCGGCGCCCAGCTCATCGAGCAGCACCAGCGTGCCCGGGCCAGCCTCCTCCACGATGCGCGTGATGGTGCGCAGGTGGCCGCTGAAGGTCGAGAGCGACTGGGCCACTGACTGCTCGTCACCGATGTCGGCGAGCACGTCCTCGAAGATGGGCATGCTGCTGCCGGGTGCGGCGGGGATGTGCATGCCGGACTGATGCATCAGGGCCAGCAGGCCCACCGTCCGCAGCGCCACCGTCTTGCCGCCGGTGTTGGGGCCGGTGATGACGAGTGCCGTGTAGCCCTCACCGAGGTGCACGTCGATGGGCACGACGTCGCCCTCGAGCCCGGGGTGGCGGGCGGAAAGCAGCCCGACCACCTGCCGCTCGGCCGGCATCGGCCGCACCGCGTCCAGCTCCTCCGCCAGGCGCGCCCGGCACATCCACAGGTCGAAGCGGGCGAGGGCATCGAGGTTCGCCTCCAACGCTTCGCCGTTGGCGGCGACGTGCGCCGAGAGCTCATCGAGGACGCGCTCCTCCTCGGCCTTGGCGGCCAGCTCAGCCTCGCGCCAGGCGTTGGAGAGCTCGACGGCGATGAGGGGCTCGACGAAGAGGGTCTGGCCGCTGCCGGACTGGTCGTGCACGATGCCCTTGACGCGACTGCGGGCGTCAGCCCGCACCGGCACGACATAGCGTCCGTTGCGCAGGGTGATGATGGGCTCCTGGAGAGCACCCGCTACATCCGAGTGCACGAGGGCATCAAGGCGGCTGCGCAGGCGCTCGTGGGCGATGCGGACGGCGCGCCGCAGGCCACCCAGCGCCGGGGATGCCGTATCCAGCACCTCGCCGACCGGATCGACGCTGGCTTCGAGGCGGGCGCGAAGCGCCGGCAGCGGGTCGATGCTGCGATAGAGGGTATGCAACAGGGGGCGGTCAAGCTCCCGCAGGCCGTCGACCAGGCGGCCGGCCGCGATGATGGTCTCCACGATGGCCCACAGCTCCGGGGGGTCCAGGCGTCCACCCCGCGTAGCCCGCGCCAGGATGGGCGCGATGTCGCGCGCACCGCCGACGCCGATGCTGGGCTTCTCCGAGATACAGCCAGCGCGCTTCGTCGGTCTCGTCGAGCCGCCGGCCGACGATGATGGGGTCGGTCGATGGCTCCAGCGCCTGGGCCAGTCGACGTGACGGCTCGAACGCAGCATAGGCCGCCAGGCGTGCACGGATCAACGGGAACTCGAGCAGCTCCGCAGAGCGTTGGTCCATCAGCGGGGCGACGGGAAGGGGCGGCTCAGCGCGTCACTGTCCGCGATACCGAAGCGCCAGGGACGACCGGCCCAGTCCGGCCCGGCATAGTCCACGCCGATGCGCGGCCCCGCCAGGATGCGGCCGGCGGCGACCGGTTCGCTGCCGTCGGAGGCAAGCCACAGCTCGTGCCCGTCGAGCAGGTCCACCCCGTCGTGGCTGCGATCGACACCAAGCGCCACACAGGTGCGCGCCGGCCCGGCCCCGAGGCGGCTGAGCGGCATCGGTCGGGCGGCCCCGGGCGGCCCGCATGGCAGCGTCACCGGCGACCGCCTCGACGGCCCGGATGAGCACGGCTGCGGCCTCTCCGTCCTCGCCGCAGACGACGTTCAGGCAATGATGCAGTGCCGTAGACGAGGTAGACGTAGGCTCGCCCGGGAGGGCCGAACATCACCCCTGTGCGCGCGGTGCGTCCGGCGCGCGCGTGGCTGGCGAGGTCGCTCGGGCCGGCGTAGGCCTCGGTCTCGACGATGCGCGCGACGCGGCGTCCACCGCCCGTCATCGCGTACCAGCAGTGCACCCAGCAGGTCACGGGCGACCCGTTGGGGCGCGCCGCACACGAGCACGGGATCAAGGCGCTGCATTCGAGGTCCGGCCTGGTCGGGGGGATCGAGAGTCGGTCTCGCTGGCGCGGTATGCGGCCAGGGTCAACCGAAGACCTCGCGTACGTCCGCTGGCAGGACAGGCCCCAACAGCGTGCCGATGATGGGTACCAGGTGTCGGTCGATACTGCTGCCGATGCTGGATCCGAGCAGCGACTGGTACATGTTGGCCGTCCACTGTGGGCCCCCGGCCGGATCGATGACGGCCGCGTCGCTGCCGTAGAAGGTGGACAGCACGATGAGCAGGCCGGCGATCCCCAGCACGGCCACGAAGACGGCGAAGAAGGCCCCGACCAGGTCATCGAGGACCTGGAAGCGTGAGACGCTCTGGCTGCCGCGTGTACCGACGAAGATGATCACCGGCGCAGCCAGTAGCAGAGCCACGAAGATGAGGCCGAAGGCGGCCATGTCGCTGAAGCCCGCGGGGAAGTTGCGCCATTGCTGCGTCAGGTATGAACCGAGCTCGGTCTTGAGATAGGCGCCGATGAGGAATGCCAGCAGCCAGGCTGCCAAGCAGCATCACGCTGCGCGCCGCACCCCAGAAGAAGCCCACCACGAGCGTGGATACGATGATGACCAACAGATAGATGTCGGTCGTCGCGATGGTCATGACAGGCACCTCACTGGTCGCAACGCTATCAGGCGCGCAGGCGTGCGCCAAGTCGTTCGTACAACACCGTAACCACCCGCTCCACCATCGACTCGACCGTTTCGTCGTCCAGCGGCGTCATCGAGCGTCTCGTAGCGCAGGCGGTAGGCGAGGCTCTTCTCGTCGTCCGCCAGGGGGCTGCCGCGGTACTGGTCGAAGAGCGTGACGGTCCGCAGATGTGAGCCGCCGTGGGCGCGGATGAGCGCTTCCAGCTCGCCCGCCGGCTGGTCGGCGTGGACCACGATGGCGATGTCGCGTTCGACGCCGGGCAGGTGCTCCAGCTGGCCCACGCGAAGTCGCTCCGGGATGAGTCCCACGAGGGCATCGCCAGATCGATCTGGCGAAGACGACGTGCTCGGCGCGAACGTCGTAGCCCTGCCAGCAGGCGCGGGATGAAGCTCACCCACGCGACCGATGCGGCGGCGCTCGCCGGCGGCGCCGACGACGACGACGCCAGCGGTGCGCCCGGGATGCTCGACGCCCGCCTCGATGCGTGATGGGCTCGTATTCGAGGCGGCCGTGCAGGAGGCGCGCGGCGATCTGCTCGAGCAGGCCCTTGACCGTGGCGACATCGACGGACTCACCCGCCCGATCGTGCGCCACGGGTCGCTCGCGACCGGCCAGGATGAGGCCCAGGACGAGGTCGCTCGCTGGGCTCGCCGCGCGCGCCACTCGTGGAGGGTGCCGATCTCGAAGGCGTGCGATGTCTGGCCGGCGCTGACGTTCGTTCTCGACCAGCACGCGCAGGTGACCGGGAAGCATGGAGCGACGCAGCTCGGAGTGGTCGAGGGTGACTGGGTTGGCGGCGCGGATGGTTCCCGGGTCCTCGGCGTCGTACCCGAGATGGGCGTGGTCATCGGGACCGATGAGCCCGTGGGTGACGATCTCGTCCAGGCCGGCACCGGCGAGCAGCGTGCGCAGGAAGTCGACGGCTCGCCGTGGGTCAGGCCGGTACGGTGGCATGGCCGTATCGGGCAGCCGTCCCGCGAGCGTCTCGTAACCCTGGACGCGTGCGATCTCCTCGATGATGTCGGCCTCGATGGCGAGGTCGCGGCGATGCTCCGGCACGATCGCGACCAGCGCTTCCACGTCAGCGGTGACCGGCACTCGCCAGCGGCTCCGGGCCGCTGATGACCGGGACGGTGTCGTCGGCAGCGGCGGGCTCGGTGCCGATCTCGACTCGCGCCAGCAGCTCGCGCTGCTCGACGGGCGAGATGCGCTCCCCCAGCAGCCGCTCCACGCGCGCCGGGCGGAAGGCGATGCGTGCCCGCGCCGGAGCTCGTCGGCGCGGTATCGACGACGCCGCGCGGCACGCGGCCGCCACCCCAGGCGCGGATGAGCGCGGCGGTGCGATCGGCGCCCGATCGCGCCATGCGGTGCTCCTGGCCCTTCTCGAAGCGGAGGCTGGCCTCGCTGCGCAGTGAGTAGCGGAAGGCCGTGCGTCGGACGCTGACCGGATCGAAGATGGCCGATTCGATGATGACGTCGGTCGTCCTGTCGCCGACCTCGCTGGCAGCCCCACCCATGACCCCGGCGATGGCGAGGGGACCCTCGGGGTCGGCGATGAGCAGCGTGTCAGTGGTCAGGTCGCGCTCGACGTGGTCGAGCGTCTCGAGTCGCTCACCGGCCTCGCGCCAGGCGCACGATGATGTGGCCGTCGCTGACCGCAGCGGCATCGAACGTGTGGACGGGCTTGCCCAGCTCCATGAGCACGTAGTTGGAGGCGTCCACGACGTTCGAGATCGGTCGGACCCCGGCTGCGATGAGGCGCCGCTGCACGTCCCACGGCGATGGCGCCACGGTGACGCCCTCCACGTAGCGACCGACGAAGACGCGGGCAGAGCTCGGGTTCCGCGACATCGACTCGCAGATGTGGTCGGTGTGCGTCACCTGCCTCGGTCACCGAGAGGTCCGGCCAGCGCAGGCTGGCACCCGTCGTGGCCGCCACCTCGCGGGCCAGCCCGACGATGCTGAGGGCATCGCCACGGTTGGGCTTGACGTCGATGTCAAGCACGACGTCGCCGGCCATCTCGACCATGTCCCGGCCGAGCACGCATCGGCGGGCAGGATGAGGATGCCGTCGGCATCGCTGGTCAGCCCCAGCTCATCACCCGAGCAGAGCATGCCCTGGCTCTCCGTGCCCGCGATGGTGGTGATCTCGATGCGGCGATCGCCCGGCAGCACCGAGCCCGGCAAGGCCACCGGGATGCGCTGGCCGACCGCGATGTTGGTCGCGCCGCAGACGATGGACAGCTCCGCCTTCGTCAGCACCGACGCGCACCCGCGTGAGCGACAGCTTGCTGGAGTGGGGATGCGGGCGCCACCTCCAGCAGCTCGCCCACCACGACCCGCTGCCAGTCGCGCCGATGTGCTCGATGGCGCTGACCTCCATGCCCAGCAGGGTCAGGCGTTCGGCCAGCTCCTCGGGCGCGAGCTCGACATCGACGAACTCACGCAGCCATGACAGAGGGACGCGCATCTAGAGTCGCTCCAGGAAGCGCATGTCATCGGCCAGGAAGGCGCGGATGTCGGTGATGGCATAGCGCAGCATGGCGATGCGGTCGGTGCCCATGCCGAAGGCGAAGCCCTGGTATCGCTCCGGATCGATGCCGCCGTTGCGCAGGACCACCGGGTGCACCATGCCGGCGCCGAGGATGGTCATCCAGCCGCTGCGCTTGCAGGCCGGGCAACCTTCGCCTTCGCACACGACGCAGCCGATATCGAACGCCACCGAGGGCTCGGTGAAGGGGTAGTAGCCGGGACGGAAGCGAGTCGCCCGGCCCGACCCGAACATGGCGTGGGCGAAGGCATCGAGCAGGCCTCGCAGGTGCGCCATGCTGGTGCCTTCGTCCACCATCAGGCCCTCGACCTGGAAGAACTCGAAACCATGGCTGGCGTCGACCGCCTCGTAGCGGTAGCAGCGACCGGGTGTCAGCACGCGGATGGGCGGGCTGGCGTCGCGCATGGCCCGGATCTGTCCGGGCGAGGTGTGGGTTCGCAGCAGCAGCTGCTCGTCACGCTGGGCGCCGGCGGGGTCCCGCACGTAGATGGTGTCCCAGAGATCGCGCGCCGGGTGGTCGGCCGGGATGTTGAGTGCCCCGAAGTTGAGCTCGTCGCTCTCGACCTCCGGGCTCTCGACGACGACGAAGCCGAACTGGCCGAAGATGCGCGCGATCTCCGCTTCGGTCTCCCGGAGCGGATGGAGCGAGCCGCGCCAGCGAGCGCGACCGGGCAGCGTGACGTCCTCAGCCTCGGCCAGCAGGCGGGCATCCAGCGCATCTGCCTCGAGGCCGACGCGACGTTCGGCGAGGGCGGCCTCGATGGCTTCGCGGACGGGGTTGGCGAGGGCGCCGACCTTGGGTCGATCTTCGGCCGCGAGCGCGCCGATGCCGCCCAGCAGGCCACGCAGCTCACCCTTGCGGCCGAGCATGGCCGACTCGATGGCGTCAAGCGCCGCAGGAGAATCGGCAGCGGCGATGGCAGCCACGGCTCGAGCCTGCAGCTCCTCGAGCTGCGCGCCGAACGAGGCGACGTCCACGACGGGCTGCTGCGCTCGTCGCTACGGCGGACTTGGCGACCTCGGCGATGCGGGCGAACGTAGCCGCATCGCGGACACCGATGTCGGCCAGGCTCTTGCGGTCGAGCTCGACGCCGGCCGTCTTGAGGCCGTGCATGAGCGACCCGTAGGTCAGCCCGTTCTGGCGCGCTGCCGCGTTGATGCGGGTGATCCAGAGCGCGCGCATCTGGCGCTTGCGCTCCTTGCGGCCACGGAAGGCATACGCCATCGCGTGCAGCTGGGCTTCACGCGCTGAGCGGATCAGCCGACGATGCGTGCCGCGCTTGCCCTCGGCGGCCTTGAGGAGACGCTTGTGACGCTTGTGGGCGGCGACGCCCCGCTTGACTCGTGCCATCTGGTAGTGGTGCTCCTACAGGTACGGCAGCATCCGCTTGACGGCGTTCTTGCCGGAACCGTCAAGGATGGCCTTGCCGTCGTAGCGGCGCTTGCGCCGCGACGACTTGATCTCAAGGTGGTGACCGCGCCAGGACTTGACGCGGTAGATCTTGCCACTGCCGGTCGCGCCGAACCGCTTCTGGGCTCCCTTGTGGCTCTTCATCTTGGGCACTGGCGTCAGCCTCCTGTGCTCGTCGCCGGCGAGGCTTCCGTCTCGCCTTCGGCGGCCGACGATGCCGGCTCTGCCGGCGCCGTTCGCTTGCTCTTCTGATTGCTGGGCTCGCTCTCGCTCCTGGCCGACGGCGGTGCCGGCTTGTGCGTCGAGGTCAGGACCATCGACATGGAGCGACCCTCCAGCACGGGCGCCCGATCGACGGCTCCGTAGTCGGCCACCTGCTCGGCGAACCGCGTCAGCAGGTCTCGCCCGATGTAGGCGTGACTGACCTCGCGGCCACGGAACTGCACGGTAACCTTGACGCCGATCCCCTTCCTCCAGGAAGCGGATGGCCCGTTTGACCTTCGTGTCGAAGTCGCCCTTGCCGATCTTGACCCTGAGACGAACCTCCTTGAACTCGACCGAGCGCTGATGCTTGCGAGCTTCCTTTTCCTTGCGGGCCTGCTCGTACTTGAACTGGCCGTAGTCGAGAAGGCGGTGACGGGCGGGCTGGACATGGGTGCGACCTCGACCAGGTCGAAACCGCGCTCCTGCGCCAGCTGCAGGGCCTGCTGACGTGGGCATCACGCCCAGCTGGTTCCCCTTCTTCGTCGATGACCCGCACCTGTGGGATCCGGATCATCTCGTTGATTCGCAGGTCCTTGCTCAGCCTATTCCCTCACCATTGCAGTTGCTTCATCAGGCTCCCCGGGCAGGCGCGACGCAAGGCCACGACCTGCATGGGTCGCCGGCGGACTATAGCACAGGGCCACGCTCCGCCGGGCGCGTGCGCCCTGTCTCCACCGGGCGATGGGGGCTCAGTCGGGCCGACGCGCGGCGGCCTGCTCGGCGAGGTCGTCGGCCAGCGCTTCCCAGCCGACGGGGTCCTGCTGCTCACCGCCACGGGTGCGTGGCGAAGCCGTGCGTGCCTCGATCTCGCGATCGCCCAGCACGAGCATGTAGGGGATCTTCTGTTCCTGCGCCAGTCGGATCTTGTTCTGCATCCGGTTGGAGCTGTCGTCGACCTCGACGAAGAGCCGCCGTGCCCGCAGCAGGCCGGCCAGCTCCTCGGCGGCCTCGATGTGGCGATCGGCGATGGGGATGACGACCGCCTGCACCGGGGCGCACCAGAAGGGGAAGGCGCCCGCGAAGTGCTCGATGATGATGCCGATGAAGCGCTCGAAGCGAGCCGTAGATGGCACGGTGGATGGCGATGGGTCGCTGCGGCTGGCCGGCCTCGTCGATGTAGGTCAGGTCGAAGCGTTCGGGCAGCATCATCATGTCAGCCTGGATGGTGGCCATCTGCCACTCGCGGCCGAGCGCGTCGTCGACGTAGATGTCGATCTTGGGCGCGTAGAACGTGCCGTCCCCGGGCTTGATGGTGTAGTCGACGCCGGCGCGGTCGAGAGCGTCCGCGGATGCAGCTCCTCGGCCTGCTCCCACTCGGCCAGGTCCCCGAGGGCCTTGTCGGGCCGCGTGGCGAAGGCGAAGCGCGGCACCAGGCCGAACCATGAGTAGGTCTCGTTGACCTCGCCGAGCAGGGCCTCGACCTCGTCGGCCAGCTGGTCTGGCCGCACGTAGCAGTGCGCGTCGTCCTGGATGAACTGGCGCACGCGTGTCAGTCCCGAGAGCGTGCCGGAGCGCTCGTTGCGGTGCAGGCGTCCGAACTCGGACAAGCGCAGCGGAAAGTCACGGTAGGAGCGCACCCGGCTCCTGTAGATGATGGTGGACTCGGGGCAGTTCATCGGCTTCAGGGAGAACGTCTGCTCCTCCGACTCCATCTTGAACATGTTGTCGTCGTAGTGGTCCCAGTGGCCCGACTGCTCCCAGAGCTTCTTGTGAACCAGGATGGGCGTGCTGATCTCCTGGTAGCCGCGCCGCTCCTGCAGCTCGCGCATGGCCGTCTCGAGCGTGCGCCACAGGCGCTGACCCTTGGGATGCCAGAAGGCGGAGCCGGGGCTGACATCGTGGAAGCTGAACAGAGTCGAGCGCCACACCCAGGCGTCGATGGTCGCGCCGCCTGGCCTCCTCCAGTCGCCACAGGTACAGGTCGAGCTCATCCTTGGTCGACCAGACCGTGCCGTAGATGCGCTGGAGCATGGGTCGCTTCTCGTCGCCGCGCCAGTACGCACCCGAGGACTTGAGCAGCTTGAAGGGGCCCAGCTTGCCGGTCGACTCCACGTGGGGGCCGCGGCAGAGGTCGGTGAAGGGTCCGTGCGTGTAGGTGGTCACCTCCGGCACCGGCTCGCCCGCGGCCTCAGCTGCCGTGCGCAGGTCATCGAGGATCTCCACCTTGTAGCTCTGACCGGCAGCCGCCAACATGGCGCGACCCTCGTCTGGGTCCCACTCGCGTCGCTCGAACGGATGGTTGGCCCGGACCGACTTCTTCATGCGCTTCTCGATCGCGCGCAGGTCTTCCGGATTGAGCGGCCGCGGGAGCTCGAAGTCGTAGTAGAAGCCGTCCTTGATGGCGGGGCCGATGCCCAGCTTGGCTTCCGGGAACAGGCTCAGCACGGCCTCGGCCATGATGTGGGCGGCCGAGTGGCGCATGGGGTCGAGGGGGTCATGCGCGTTGGCGTCGAGCAGCTCCTCCGCGGACCCCTTGTGGGGGGCCGGGAGCTCGTCCTCGTAGCCTGGGTCGGCGGCGTCGTGCTCGACTGCGCACATGTCTTCTGCTCCTGATCGAAGTGAACGCCCCTCGCACCGCGCGGCGGCCGAGAGGCGGTTCAAGGGGATGGCCGCGGACCGCTGTCTTCGCAGCCTGCCTCCGATCGTACCTCAGGCGGCCGGGCTAGGCGCCGGGTTCCCCCGTTCCACCCAGGAGCTCGTCGAGGCCGGCCAGCGGGATGCCCAGCCAGTCGGAGCGCGATCCCAGCCGGGAAGTCAGCTCGTCGCAGGCGCGCGACACCAGGAGGCACTTGAACAGCACCGACCAGGTGTCGTCCGCGGATGGATTGAAGGCCGTGCCCTCGGTCGCGTCGCGGTAGCCACGCACGCACGCTGCCGACATCCACTGGAACCAGTAGGTGGACCAGGCCGCCAGGCTGTCCGACTCGACCGTCTCGGTGCTGAGTAGCTCGCGCTCTACGCGCGGCCAGTGGGCGGCGAAATGGAAGGAGCGGACCAGGCTGGCAAGGTCGGTCAGGGCGGGACGCTTCAGACGACGTTCGCTCAAGGGGCGGCCGGAGTCGCCTTCGAAGTCGACGATGACGACATCGTTGCCGGTGTCGAGCACCTGTCCCAGGTGCAGGTCGCCGTGCACGCGGATACGCAGACCGTCGGTCTTGGTGTCACGCAGGCGAAGGAGCAGGGCGTCCACCCGCGGCGCCGCCTCCAGGACCACGCGGGCGGCCTCCTGGTCCCGGGGTGGCAGCGAGGCGCGGCGGTCCTCCAGCAGCTCGAGCGCGGTGTTGACACGGCGTCGGACCGATTGGTACAGCGAGCGCACGTAGAACGGTGACATCGGCTCGGGCGCGAAGTCAGCGTCGCCGGGGTCGGCGGCGGCCAGCAGCCGGTGCATCTGGCCCACTCGCGCGCCCAGCACGCGGGCGGTCTCGAGGGCACTGCCGATGCTCTCGTTGGCACGCGCGGGCACGGTCGCCCGTGACAGGTCGAGGAAGAAGCTGTCTCCGTCGTCGGTCAGCTCGGGCGGCTCCAGCTCAGCCTCGGCGTCCTGCAGGAAGGCACCTACGGCCTCGCGCATCGATTCCCAGAGGTTGCCCTCGTGCGGCACGAAGGCCTGCACCATCGACATCGTCGCCTGCAGGCGGGTGCCCTCGATCTTGACCGAGCCCAGTGGCCGGGGGACGTTGCCGAAGCCGGCATCGGCGAGGTAGCGACCCAGCTCGAGGTCCGGGTTGGGGCCGTCGTCAAGCACGCGATAGAGCTTCAGCACCACGCGCTCGCCGTAGGACGCGGAACTGTTCGACATCATGGGCTGCTCGCGCACCGGCGTGGCGGTCAGCTTCGTCGCGTCCACGCCGGCGAGCTGTGAACGTAGCTCCTTGCGCGCGTGGCCGACGAGGTCGCCGCGGCTCCCCTTGATGCGCCGGCGGCCGGTGACGATGCCGAGCAGGGCCTCGTAGACACCGGGGACCAGCGTGCCATCCAGCAGTCGCGCCGCCTCCCCTTCTCCCACCAGGCGCGCGATGGCGGCGTCGGGCGCGCCGGCGACCAGCTCGTCGGCATCGAAGTCGGCGTCGCTCGCGAGGGGCAGCACATAGGTGGCGGGCTCGGTATCGCGGTACGAGACCTGCAGGAACGCCAGCACGGCCGGTGGCGTCGATGGCAGCTCGATGACATCGACGATGCGAACGCTGGCCACGGGGTGCATGCCGCCGCGATACCAGCGCCGCGACACCGTCCAGCGCAGCAGCACATCGGCGACCTCATCGCTCGGTCGCCGCAGACGAGCGACCAGGTCACCGCGCCAGGCCAGCTCGGGCAGGTCGTTGCCGGCGCTCGGATCACCCGCCACCGGATCGGTCGCCAGTCGGAACCAGAGGAAGGAGTGGGGGCCGAGGCTGACGAGATAGGGCTCGTCGCCGATACGCGGGAACTCCACCGAGCCGAAGAGCTCGACCGGGATGCGGCCTTCATAGCGGCCCAGCGAGAGCTCGGTCCATTGGGCGTAGCGGCTGAGATTGGCGATGACGAGGATGGTCTCGTCATCGTGCTCGCGGATGAAGGCGAGGATGCGGCGGTTGTCCGGGTGGAGGAACTCCAGCGATCCGCGGCCGAAGGCAGGGTGGCGCTTGCGCAGGGCGATGATGCGCTTCATCCACCACAGCAGCGACTGCGGGTTGGCCTGCTGGGCCTCCACGTTGACGGCCTCGTAGTGGTACTCCGGATCGGTGACCACCGGCAGGTACAGCCGCTGTCGGTTGGCGGCGCTGAAGCCGGCGTTGCGGTCGGATGACCATTGCATGGGGGTGCGGACGCCGTTGCGGTCGCCAACGTAGACGTTGTCGCCCATGCCGATCTCGTCGCCGTAGTAGATGACCGGCGTCCCGGGCAGGCTGAAGAGCAGGCCGTTCATGAGCTCGATGCGGCGGCGATTGTTGCCCAGCAGTGGCGCCAGCCGCCGGCGGATGCCGAGGTTGATGCGCGCCTGGGGGTCGGCGGCGTAGACCCGGTACATGTAGTCGCGCTCTTCGTCGGTGACCATCTCGAGGGTCAGCTCGTCGTGGTTGCGCAGGAACAGGGCCCACTGGCCCGTCTCGGGCAGGCCTGGCGTCTGGGCGAGGATGTCGAGGATGGGGAAGCGGTCTTCCATGCGCAGGGCCATGAACATGCGCGGCATCAGGGGGAAGTGGAAGGCCATGTGGCACTCGTCGCCGTCGCCGTCGCCGAAGTAGGCCACCGAGTCCTCCGGCCACTGGTTGGCCTCGGCCAGCAGCATCCGATCGGCAAAGCGCTCGTCTACGTGGCGGCGCAGGTCCTTCAGGAAGGCATGGGTCTCCGGCAGGTTCTCGCTGTTGGTGCCGTCGCGCTCGTACAGGTAGGGGATGGCATCGAGGCGCAGCCCGTCTACCCCGGCCTCCAGCCAGAAGTCGGTCACCTTCAAGAGCGCGTCGCGTACCCGCGGTGCGTCGAAATTCAGGTCCGGCTGGTGGCTGTAGAAGCGATGCCAGAAGTACGCCCCTGCGACCGCGTCCCACGACCAGTTCGAGGGTTCGAAGTCCTTGAAGATGATGCGCGCGTCGCGGTAGCGGTCGGGCGTGTCGCTCCAGACATACCAGTCACGCTCGGGTGAACCGGGGGTGGCTTTGCGGGCACGTTGGAACCAGGGGTGTTGGTCGGAGGTGTGGTTGAACACCAGCTCGGTGATGACGCGCAAGTCACGCTTGTGCGCCTCCCGGATGAATGTGCGCACGTCGCGCAGCGTGCCGTAGTCGGGGTGGACGCTGCCGTAGTCGGCGATGTCGTAGCCATCGTCGCGCAGGGGGCTGGGATAGAACGGCAACAGCCAGATGGCGGTCACACCGAGATCGGCAAGGTAGTCCAGGCGCGAAGTCAGGCCGCGAAAATCGCCGATGCCATCGCCGCCGCTGTCCTGGAAGGCCCGTACGGGGACCTCGTAGATGACCGCGTCCTTGTACCACTGCGGGTCGGGGTCGAAGCCGGTGCTGAGTGCCTCGCGCGGCTCGTCAGAGCCTCCTGCGCGTACGCCCATCGACTACTCCCCTTTCCTGAGCCCTGTCACCGACGCGGTAGCCGTCCCGGCACGCGGAACGCTTTGGGGCGCGCAGCCTACCCCAACGTCCTGGGCGGTGACACCCAGTCCGTAGTACTAGGGAGCGGTTAGTCAGACTCGTGCGCACCCGCGCCGATGCGACGAGCCAGCAGCAGCGAATGGCGCACCAGGGCGATGGTCTCTGCGGCGGCCAGGACCTCTCCCCGACGGGCTTCGAAGGGTTGCTCGACGGCGGTGTCGAAGACGATCTCCCAGGCTCCACCCAGCCATCCGTCGGGCAAGCGATACGGCCGGTTCTCGCCGCTGGCGTTGAGTGCCAGGTAGAACGAATTGTCCTCGACAGGCTCCCCGTCGCGGTCGACCAGGTGTCGCCCGGACAGACACACGGCCATAGCCGCAGGGGCGTCGGTGTGCCATTCGTCGTCGTGCATGCGTGTTCCGGCCGGGGTGCACCATTCGATGTCACGAGGCCGTTCGCTGCTGCCATCGAGCACGACACCGGCCTGGTACCAGCGTCGGCGCATGAAGACCGGGTGGGCGCGTCGCAGCGCGATGAGACGACGGCTGAAATCGAGCATCTCCGGGTCGGCCGACTCCCAGTCGATCCAGGACAGCGGAGAGTCGTGGCAGTAGCCGTTGTTGTTGCCGCGCTGCGTTCGTCCCAGCTCGTCGCCGCCGAGGAGCATGGGCACACCCTGCGACAGCAGCAGCGTCGCCAGCAGGTTGCGCCGCTGACGCGTGCGCAGGGCGAGGATGGCGGCATCGTCGGTAGCTCCTTCGACGCCGCAGTTCCAGGAGCGGTTGTGGGATTCACCGTCGCGGTTGCCGTCGCCGTTGGCCAGGTTGTGTTTGCGCTCGTAGCTGACGAGGTCAGCCAGCGTGAAGCCATCGTGGGCGGTGACGAAGTTGATGCTGGCCGCGGGCGGTCGGCCTTCGTCGGCGAAGAGGTCGGCACTGCCGCTAAAGCGACGGCCGAAGTCGTGCAGCATGTCGGGCTGCCCGCGCCACAGGTCACGGACCGTGTCTCGGTACTCGCCGTTCCACTCGGCCCAGGGTGGCGGGAAGCTGCCCACCTGGTAGCCGCCCTCGCCGATGTCCCAAGGTTCCGCGATGAGCTTGACCGTGCGCACGAGGGGATCCTGCTGGATGATGTCGAAGAAGGCCGCGCCGTGGTCGACGTGATGGTCTTCACGCGCCAGGGCGGAGGCAAGGTCGAAGCGGAAGCCGTCGACGTGCATCTCGCTGATCCAGTAGCGCAGGCTGTCGAGGATGAGCTGCAGCACGAAGGGCTCGCGTGTGTCGAGCGTGTTGCCGGTGCCGGTGTAGTCGATGTAGTGACGCGGGTTCTCCGGAAGCACGCGGTAGTAGGCGCCGTTGTCAAAGCCGCGCAACGAGATCATCGGGCCGCGATGGTTGCCCTCGCCGGTGTGGTTGTAGACGACGTCGAGGATGACCTCGAGCCCGGCCGCGTGGAGGGCCTTGACCATGGCCTTGAACTCGTCGACCTGCTGGCCACCGCTGCCGCCGGCCGCGTACTGGGCGTGCGGCGCGAAGAACCCGATGGTGTTGTAGCCCCAGTAGTTGCGCAGGCCACGCTCCAGCAGGAAGCCGTCGTGGATGAAGTGATGGACCGGCAACAACTCGACCGAGGTGATTCCCAGTGTCAGCAGGTGCTCGACGGCGGCGGGATGGGCCATGCCAGCGAACGTGCCGCGCAACGGCGCCGGCACACCGGGGTGCTGCTGGGTGAAGCCCTTGAGGTGCGTCTCGTAGATGACCATCTCGTTGTCGGGCACCCGCGGGCGCGCGTCACCGGCCCAGTCGAAGTCGCTCTTGACGACGACCGAGCGGGGTACGTCCGGCGCGCTATCGCTTTCCTGGCGGATGAAGGGATGGCCGGGCACGTGAGCGTGGATACGCTCGCTCCAGCGGAGCTCGCCGTCGATGGCACGAGCATACGGATCGAGCAGCAGCTTGTGAGGATTGCAGCGCCTGCCCTGGGCCGGGTCCCACGGACCGTGGACGCGGTAGCCATACCGTTGGCCGGGCCCGACGCCGGGGAGGTAGCCGTGCCAGGTGTGGCCGGTCCTCTCGGGCAGATCGAGGCGAGTCTCGTGTCCCTCGCCGTCGAACAGGCACAGCTCCACCCGTTCAGCCACGCGGGAGAAGACGCTGAAGCCGGTGCCTCCCGCGTCAGGGTGGGCGCCGAGGGGGTACGGGTCTCCGGCCCGGGCGTGTGGGCGTACCGAGGGGGCGCGGTCGTGGGTGGGCGTGCGGATGGCGCTGGACTCCTCGGACCGGCGGCCGGACGACCTCGACCGCGGCGGGTTCACCGTGGGTAGGTGGTGGGCGACACTGGACTCGAACCAGTGACCTCTTGCATGTCAAGCAAGTGCTCTAACCAGCTGAGCTAGCCGCCCGAGTGTGAACACGATACCAGAGGCCGTCGAGCCGGTCACGCAGGGTGGTTGCGTACCACGCGGCATCGCTCCTCGGTCTGGTGCGACATATCGTGCCAATGGGTCGAGTTCCGCGGCTCGGCCTGTGCTCACGGCATCGGGCGGACGTCGGGGTGGGCACCGGGGATCGGGGTCACAGGCATCGTCACAGCACCGCTGCTCGGGTCGACGAAGGCCACTTCGACGAAGTCCACCGGGTCACCATGCGCAAGCGACGCCACGAGACCGGCGCCATCGGGGGTCCACTGTGGCTGGGTGATCCGGAGGGAGCCGTCGACCGAGATGTCCGTACGTCGCTGCCGGTCCGAGCCATCGGACCGCATCGTGTAGATGTTCGACGGTTGGGTGGTCGACTGGATGTTGCCCAGGTCGTACGTGTTGAACGCGATGAGGTCTTCGGTCGGGTGCCAGTCCGGGGCGGCGTCGAAGGAGTCGAAGCCGCTCAAGCGGCTGGCCTCCCCGCCGGTCGCGGGCATCGTCGCGATGAGCGAGCCATCGAGGAATACATTGGTCGGGTCCCAGTGGAGGATGCCAAAGGCCAGGGCCGATCCATCCGGAGACCAACTGGCCGGGTTGTCGAGGAACTCCGGCCAGGTGACGGTGGCGAGGGTGGTGAGCTCCAGCGTCTCGAGGTCGACGACTGCCAGCGAGGATAGGTCCGGGTCCTCGGGATAGCAGATGACGGCTAGCCGAGTCCCATCGCGAGACCACGATGGGTGAAAGGCACCTCCAGGGCAGAGAGTCGTGGGGTCGAACAGCTGGCGAGCGTTCGAACCATCCGCATCCGCGACCCATATGGCTCCGAGGGGCGTCGCAGTGTCGCGCACGACGAAGGCGATCTGAGTCCCGTCGGGCGACCAGGCAGCCGCGCGGTGCTCACCGGGGAGTCCGGTCGCGATCGCGTGGCGGTCTGAACCGTCCTGGTTCGCCAGGAAGAGGTCCTTGGTGTCCTTGCCCGACTGGAACCATTCGAGCAGGACCTCACCCGGGCCTCCATCGTCATCCTGCGCCGACGCGGCACCTATCGCGGACCCGGAGCCGACAAGGATGCTCGCGGCCACCGTGAGCATGAGCCGTCGTTTCAACGAACCTACCCTCCAACCCCCCTAGGTGATGGCGGGCGAGAGAGCGTTCTGGACCGCGCGGCTCGTCCGTGTGACACGCGGGATGATGAGGCTTGCGGGCCATAACGCAATACCGATTTCCTGCGGATGCCGCCGACCAAGGCGGCGACTTCGTCGTTGCCGCTGAGCCGGAGTTTCGCCACCTCAGCGGCCCACTGACCGACGTCGCCGCAGCTGGGGCCGTGCCTCTGAAGCGTGAGCTCCACCCCCGGGGCGCGGTTGACGCAGACGAGAGATGGTTGCCCTGGTCGGTGGCATGACCGACCCCAAGCCAGGTCTACCAGCTCTGGAGCATCCAGATGCCAGGCTCGAGTTCGTCCGAGGCGCGCCCGATCTCGGCGAAGATACTCGCCGCCGACTTGAGGTGCTCCATGGCTTCATCCCGCCGGCCGGCTGCCTCAAGAGCATCAGCCAGGTTGTTCTCCAGCGCCGCCTCGAGGTGTCGTTCGCCGGTCCGCTGCGCCGTAGCGAGGGCGGTCTCGGCAAGGGCGATGGCTTGGTCCATCTCGCCCTCGTCTGCTGCGAGCAGGGCAAGCGCGTTGACAGCCGCGATCGACGGCACCGGGTCTGCCAGGTCCGAGGCCGCGGCAAGGCTGCGAGCCAGGGCCGTTCGGGCAGCTTCCAGGTCTCCACGATCTCGAGCCAGCAAGCCGAGGATACGGTCCGCTTCTACCTCGGCTCCGATGTCGCCTGCTGCCAGCTCGCGTGCCTCGGTAGCCAGCGATGCCGCACGCTCGGGGTTGCCCTCTCGGGCGGCCACGATGGCCTGGTCTGCAAGCATCCGGGATCGGGCCGGGCCGGGCGGAACCCCCGCAGCGTCCAGTGCTGTCAGAGCTGCGGCAAGGTGGGCCCCCGCAGCGCGCACATCGCCTCGACGAAGGTGTATCCGACCGACGCGATGCTCGATCGCCGCAAGCTGATCCGGGGGCGCCGTGGCTGCGGCCGTCTCATAGGCGGCGATGGCACCGGGGTAGTCACCCATCCGCGCCCGAACATCCGCGATGGCTTCCTGGATGCCCGCGGGATCGGGGTGACCCAGGGCCAGGGCAGCTTCCAGGTAGCTGAGGGCCTCCCGGTTCGCGAAGACTTGCCGTGCCAGGTCGCCGGCCTCCCCGAAAGCCTGCCCGGCTTCGCCGGAGCGACCGGCTTCCTGCTCGTGTTGAGCAACGCGGACCAACCGGCCCAGTTGGTCGACATCGCCGCTGCCGCGGACCCGGTACGCGGCGGCGGCACGCTGATGGAGGAGGCGACGACGTGCGACGCTCGTCGACTCATGGGCCACGTCGCGGATCCTGGCGTGGGCGAAGTCGTATTGGGTCGCTCGGCCGTCGATAGACTCAGCGATCATCCCGCGCCGCGCCAGCTCTTCCAGCGCGACCACGGTCTCCTCGTCAGAACGGCCGCTGACCTGGCGCGCGGTCTCGATGTCGAACGATCGGCCGATCACGGCAGCTGCCGCCAGGACCTGCGACGCGATATCGCTCAGGTCGGCGAGCCGAGCCTGGAGCAAGGCGCGGATCCCCGCAGGAATCGAGCCGGGGGGCCGGTCGGTCGTGGCCATCGCCTCGACGATGTAGAGCGGCAGGCCTTCGGCCTCCTGGATGAGTCCATCGACCTGGGCCGCTGTGAGCTCCGTCCTTCCAGCTCCCGATAGGGCCGTGATGAGCTTGCGCATGGCCTGACGGTCCAGCCGCTCGAGTCGTATGAGTGCTCCCAGCGGGCCACGCAGCTCGGCCACGATGGGCGCCGCGCGCTCGTCGAGTTCCTCGCGGCGCCAGGAAAGCAGGAGCATGGCCGGACGGCGCTCCAGGCGCCGAGCCAGGAAGGTGAGCACCTCGAGCGTCGATTCATCAGCCCACTGCAGGTCATCGAGTCGGATGATCACAGCGGGCGACGCACCGTGCGGCTCTGGACTCGACGTCAGCGCGTCGGCGATCGCTTCAAGGAGGGCCAGCCGCGCCGCCGGACCCGGCTGATGGTCGCCGGCCGTCGCTGGACCCGGTTCGCCCGCGATCTCAGGCAGGAGCACGGAGAGCGTCGCCCTCGTCGTGGCTGGAAGCCATGCCATGGCGGGCGCACCATCGGTGGACCTGAGGCGAGCGCGGAGGAGAGCCACGATCGGGCCAAGCGCGATGCCTGTCTCACCCGGGTAGCAGCGAGCAGCCGCTACGGCATGGCCCTTGGCCACAGCAGCCTCGACGAAGCCGTCGACGAGGCGCGTCTTGCCGACACCGGCCTCACCCTCGATGGCCACCAGGCGGCCGTCCACCGCGGCAGCGTCCACGAGCCCCAGCAGGCTAGCGAACTCGTCCTCCCGGCCGACCAAAGGGGGGGTCGTCGGTCCCGTCTGGGTCGACCCTGCGTGGCGAGCAGGGCCCTCCTCCGACTCGACGAGCGGGGCTGCCAGCGTGCCTGCAGTGATGGCCTCGTAGAGTTCGGTCGTCTCAGGCAGTGGGACGACCCCCAGCTCCCGGTCGAGCACGGCCGCCGCGTCGCGATACTGCCGGACCGCGGCGGCGGTCTCGCCAGATCGTGCATACGCCTCCATCAGGGAGCGGTGGGCCGGCTCGTGAAGTGAGTCCAGTGCCAGCCACCTCCGCCCCGCGGAGATGGCTCCGTCCCAGTCAGCAGCTGCCAGCTGTTCAGCGACGAGCCGCTCGAGCACACCGGCAAGCTCTCGCTGGTGCGCCTCGCGCTCGGCGCCCTGCCACTCGGCGAACACGTCGCTGTCACGAAGTGCGAAGCCTTCCATGAACGGACCGCGAGCAAGGATGACCGCACCTCGCAGGGCGGCGCGGCATTGCGCACATGCTCGCCGCGGCGGGTGTCCGTGGCCGCGAGCCTCGGCCAGAGCCGATCGGAAGCGATCGAGGTCGAGGTCCAGTTCAGCCAGATCAAGCGAGATGGTCGTGCGGGAGATCGTGAGGCCGACCCCGCCCAGCCCGGAGTTGAGGACGGACAGCGTTCGCCGCAGGGCACCGCGCGCCTCGCCATCGCTTGCGTCGGGCCACAGCAGGGCGGCGAGCGCCTCGCGCGAGACGGGGCGTTGAGCCACGGCCACATGGGCAAGGAGAGCGATGGCCTTTCTGGTGTCGACGACGAGTGGCTGCCCATCGATCTCCACCTGCACCGGACCTAGCAGGCGGATGGCTAGCCGGGGCAGCTGATGGGTCTGCAGAGATGACATGTCGCACGTAACGGTACCTCGGCTTGCCCTACTGTCGTAACGTTCCCCGAACGGTCGCCCCTGAGGATGCGTCACATGCAGCCGATTACCCCAGGCAGCGTCGCGACTCCACTCGCCTTGCCGCGCTCCGACCTTCACCCGGTCGTGGCGTTCGTCGTGTGGACGCTCGCCCTCGGGTGCCCAGCGGCGATCATCGTGATGTCGCTCCTGATGGCGGACGCCATCTCGGTCTCCGATGACAGCTGGGCCGTCCCGCTCTACGGGCTGATCGTCGCGTCCTGGGGACGTCACGGGCGCATTCCTGGCCACCCGGAAGCCAGATAACCGCATCGGCTGGCTGCTGTGGGTAGTCGGCGTCGGTATGGGTCTTGCGCTTGCGGGTCAGGCCTGGGCATACCTGAGCAACCAGTCATACGACGGTTCCTTGCCCGGGACCGTTGCCGGGGCGACGCTCGGACTCCTGTTCGGCCCGACCTTCATCCTCGTCGTCCTCGTCCCGATGCTCTTCCCCGACGGCCGCTTCATGTCTCGGGTTTGGGCAGCCGCAGGACTGTTCACGTTGGTGGCCGCGGCAGCCCTGCTCGTGGGTACGGCGATTCGGCCGGGCTCACTCGAGGGGGCACCGGAGGTAGACAACCCGTTCGGCGTCCCGGCGATGTCTGATGCGTCACAGGCGTTGATCGAGGCTGTGAACCTCTACATGTTCCCGGCCCTGCTCATCGGGATCGCCGCGGCAGTCATCCGTTTCCGCCGCGGGTCGCCGGTCGAGCGGAACCAGCTCAAGTGGTTCGGCTCGGTCCTGGTGCTGGCCCTCTTGATGCTCGTCGTCACGTTCGTGATCCCAGCTCCGTACGACCAGATGGCCTGGATCATCGCCAGCCTCTCGATCGGGCTCGTCCCGGTCGCCATCGGCATCGCGGTGTTGCGCTACCGGCTGTACGAGATCGACCGCATCATCAGCCGCACCATCGGCTGGGCCATGGTGACGGGAATGCTCGTCGTGGCGTTCGCTCTGCTGGTGCTGGGTCTCCAGGCGGTCCTCGAACCGCTGACCGATGGCAACACCCTCGCGGTCGCAGGTTCCACTCTGGTGGTGGCGCTGCTCTTCAATCCGCTGCGAGCCCGGGTGCAACGGGCAGTGGATCGACGCTTCGATCGCTCGCGGTATGACGGGGAGCGGACGCTTGCCGCCTTCGGCGAGCGACTGCGTGATGAGGTCGACCTTGGGATCATCCGGGCCGATGTCCTGGCCACGGTCGATGCCTCGGTGCGACCCACCAGCGTGGGCCTGTGGCTGGTGCGACAGAAGGGCGACGAATGACAAGGGGCATGGGGACGCGACGGCCGGCAACCGTAACGATTACCGGACGCCGACGACGGAGTATGCGGCCATGACGTTCATGCAGTCGCTGCGCCGGAGTGTCGGACTCCGATCGCGTGGCAAGACATCCGGCGAGGCCGAGCCGTGGCCCTGTGGTCCAGTCACCGGCCAGCGATATCGCCACGTTGTTGACCGAGGCCGCCCCGGTGGAGATCGCGCCCGACGACCCGCTGCGGGCAGTGCTCCAGTCGGCGACCGCGCCAGTCGATATCCGTGACCTGACGCTGCGCTCGCCGGCGCTGGAGACGCTTCGCGCCAACGACATCCGGGTGATCGTGCCGCTGGTGTCGCAGGGAGAGCTCATCGGGGCGCTCTATGTTGGTCCGCGACGGTCGGAACAGGACTACTCGGTCGACGACCGGTACCTGCTCAGCTCCCTCGCCGGCCGCGCCGCTCCAGCCATCCGTGTGGCGCAGCTCGTGCGGACACAGGCCTCTGAGGCCGCCGAGCGTGAGCGCCTGGAGCAGGAGATGCGGGTCGCCACCATGATCCAGCAGCAGTTCCTGCCCCACAGCCTGCCTGACCTGCCCGACTGGCAGGTCGCGGCCTACTACGGTCCGGCCCGGGCCGTGGGCGGAGACTTCTATGACTTCATCGAGCTGCCAGAAGGCCGTATCGGCGTCGTCGTAGGCGATGTCACCGACAAGGGCGTGCCGGCTGCGCTGGTGATGGCGCGCACGCACTCCATCCTTCGAGCCGAAGCCCCGCGGCTGGTGGAGCCTGGCGCGGTCCTGCGGAAGGCCAACGAACTCCTCTGCCAGGAGATGCCCATGAACATGTTCGTGACATGTCTGTACGGGGTGCTCGATCCAGCGACTGGCAGCTTCCGCTTTGCCAACGCCGGCCACAACCTGCCCTACCTGCGCTCCGGATCGGTCGTGGACGAGTTTCGAGCAACGGGCATGCCGCTGGGGCTGATGCCGGGTATGGACTACGAAGAGACGGAGGGACACGTCGGGCCAGGCGACAGCCTGCTGCTGTACTCGGACGGTTTCGTCGAAGCCCACGACCGCGGTGGCGAGATGTATGGCTTCCCACGCCTGCGCGAGGCGTTTGCCGTCGAGGCCGCCGGAAGTGACCTGGTCGATCGGCTACTCGACGACCTGCACGCCTTCACCGGCGGCGGCTGGGAGCAAGAGGACGACCTGACCCTGGTCACACTGCGCCGCTCACGGGGTGCCACCGCGCTGGTCGACGAGATGACACTCACCGAGCAGGTGCTGCTGGACATCGAAATCCCCGGTGAGCTGGGCAATGAGCGGCTGGCCATGGAGCGAGTCGCTGAAGCGGTGGCCCCGGTGGGCCTCGCCCCGGACCGCCTGGAGCGCCTCAAGACGGCCGTGTCCGAAACCGCCATGAACGCCATCGAGCATGGCAGCGGAGGTGACCCCGGGGTCCCCATCCACGTGCGCGCCTCGACATCGGACAGGCAGATCCGCATCCGGGTCGCCGACATGGGTCTCGGCGGCGAGGTCCCACTGGGCTCGAGCGAGGTTCCCGACATCGAAGCCAAGCTGAGGGGTGAGCAGAAGCCGCGCGGCTGGGGGCTGTTCCTGATCGAGGCCATGGTCGACGAGGTATCGGTCGAACCGACCGAACACGGCCAGGCCGTAGTCCTCACGTTGAACCTGGAAGGAGAGGCGTGATGGAGACCGTGCACCGGACAGGGGCCGCACTGACGGCCGATGTCGAGGTCGGCGATGAGGCGGCTCGGATCGCCCTCCTCGGGCAACTAGACCGCGATGCCGAAGCCGCCCTCATGGCTGCCTGGGCCAAGGCCACCGCCGCTGGCGCCACCGTCATCGAAATCGACTTCAGCCAGGTCGACTACATCAACAGCACTGGCATCGCGCTCGTCGTACGAGTGCTCGCCGAAGCGCGCCAAGACGGACGCACGGTCCGCGCCGTCGGACTCTCGGAACACTACCGACAGATCTTCACCATCACACGGCTGTCGGACTACATGACCATCGTGGACAAGGAGACGACCCAGCCATGAGCGAAACGACCATCGATGTCGAGACCGGCGAGACCACCGCGGTGTTGCGCGTCCGCGGCGACGTCACTACGGCGAGCGAATTGGTCTTCAGGGACGCCTACACCCAGGCCGTCGACGCTGGAGCCAGCACCATCGTGCTCGACTTCAGTGGACTCGAGTACATGAACAGTAGCGGCATCGGCCTGCTGGTGACGCTGCTGGTGCGAGCACAGCGCGGCGGCCAGCGACTCTCCGCCACCGGCCTCAACGAGCACTACCGCCAGATCCTGTCACTGACACGCCTCGACGAGGCTATCCAGATCTATGACACCGAAGCAGCGGCGCTTGCCGCGGCGCACTAGGAGATCCCTCGATGACCACGCCAGCGGCGACCCCCGAGAACGGCCCCGAACGGGACGCGCAGTCGAACTGGGCTAAGCCCGTCGAGCGCCTGACGATGGGCGCAGTCCCGTCGGAAGCCATCAATCTCAACGTCTCCGGCAAGCGACTCTCCGGCCCGGTCCAGGGCTTCGGGCAGCTATGGCAGAAGACGTACCGCGTCCGCTTTGAAGGCGCGACCCCGGCACCTAGAGAGGTCGTCAGCGTCTGGAAGCGCGAGTTCGGCACCTTCTGGCCGGAGCGGGCTCGCTTCTACGCGCCGTTCACGGAGATCGCCCCGGGCGAGGTCGGCCTCATCAACAACGATGTGCCTGGCGGCCAGGTGCTCTCCACCGGCGTGATGGTCATCTACGCCGACGACGAATTGTTCACCTTCATGACGCCCGAGGGCCATATCTTCGCCGCCTGGATCACCTTCAGCGCAGAGCGCGACGAAGACGGAGCTACGGTGGCCCAGGTCCAGGCCCTGATCCGCGCCAGCGATCCTCTGTTCGAAGCTCTCCTGATGACCGGCGGCCACGGCCAGGAGAATCGCCATTGGGAGGAGACCCTTGCCAACCTGGCGGCCCGCTTCGATGCCACCGGCACACCCACCACGAACCAGGTCTGCGTGGACCGCGGGCGACAGTGGCGGCAGGTCGGGAATATCCGTCACAACTCGGCTATCCGCTCCAGTCTGTGGATGATGGCCCACCCGCAGCGCATGTTCCGTCGCACCAAGGGGTAGTCGAGCTGCGAACGCGCCCACGCTTGTTCATGATGGAGTCGTGAGCAGCAGCGATACCGTGCTCGATGCCATCGTGGTCGGCTCTGGCCCCAACGGGCTGGCGGCCGCCATCACCCTGGCCCGGGCTGGGCTCGGTGTTCGCGTCTACGAGGCGGCCGATGGGCCCGGCGGAGGGATGCGCTCGGCTGAGCTGACGCTGCCAGGATATGTGCACGACGTATGCTCCACCGTCGTGGCCACCGCACTGGTCTCGCCGTTCTTCGAGACGGTCGACCTGGCAGCCCGCGGGGTCGAATACGTCCACCCAGAGGTTCCAGCTGGACATGCGCTGGACGATGGAGCGGTGTTGCTGTTCCGAGACGTGGAGACCACGGCCGACGGGCTGGGCCGTGATGGTGGCGCCTACCGGCGGCTGATGGGACCGCTGGTCCGCGATGCTGCGGCCGGGCGACTCCTGCCGGCGCTCCTTGGTCCCCTGCTGCGAGTGCCGCGACACCCGATGGCGATGGCGCGCTTTGGCATCCCTGCCCTGGCATCGACGACGGCACTCGCACGACTCGCATTTCGGGAGGAGTCGGCGCGCGCGTTGGTGGCAGGGCTCTCGGCACACGCGATGGTCCCACTCCGCAAACCCGCTACCGCGTCGGTCGGGCTCGTGCTGGCGCTCGCCGCCCACCTGGTCGGATGGCCCGTGGTGCGTGGTGGCACGCAGCAGTTCGCCGACGCGCTCATCGCTGAGCTGCGGTCGCTGGGCGGTGAGGTCGTGACCGGTACACGCGTGGCGTCGCTCGATGAGCTCCCACGAGCGAGGGCGACGTTGCTGGACCTCACCGCTCGCGACGTCTCGATGGTCGCCGGCGATCGACTGCCTCGCCGCTACCGAGCAGAGGCTCGAGCGGTTCCGCTATGGACCGGGAGTCTGCAAGGTCGATTGGGCCATCTCAGAGCCGATCCCCTGGCGCTCGCCGGAACTGGCTCGTGCGGGCACGGTCCACATCGGCGGCACGCTCGATGACTTGGAGTTCGCGGAACGCACGGTGCATCGAGGTGGGCTACCCGAGCGCCCGTTCGTGTTGCTCGTGCAGGCCACCGTCGCCGATCCATCGAGGGCTCCGGCCGGTCGGCACACCGCCTGGGCGTATGCCCATGTCCCCCATGGTTCGCCGGCCGATATCAGTGGCCAGATCGAATCGCAGATCGAACGATATGCACCCGGGTTCAGGGAAACCATCCTGGGGCGCTCGGTGCGCACCGCACCGCAGATGGAGGCCTACGACGCAAACTACGTCGGTGGCGACATCAACAGTGGGCTTCAGGACCTGCCCCAGATGATCGCTCGCCCGGTCTTGAGCCGGAACCCCTATTCCACGCCGGTGCGTGGGCTCTACATCTGTTCGTCCTCGACACCCCCGGGCGGAGGCATCCACGGGATGAGTGGTCACCTGGCTGCCAGATCGGCACTGCAGCGCGAGTTCGGTCTCAGCAACTAGCCCGATCGTCGGTCACGCCCGGCCCTCGCCGTCGGGCCGAGGTCGTAGGAGGATGACCGCATGCCGAAGGACCCTCTCGAACCCGGGTGGCTGGGTCGGACCGCGGAGGCAGCGCTGTAACGCGTGTGTCCCTGACGTCGGGCTGCCGCTTGACACTTGCGGCGCATTCCGCAGAGAAGCTCAGCGCCATCGCCGACGAGCTCAAGGCGGATGTGCTGACCATCAAGACCGATGTCACGGCGCGTGAGGACATCCGTCGCATGGTCTGGTTGACGCTCGACCGCTTCAGCGTCATGACGTGAACGTAGCGAAGGTCGGTACAGCCGATAACGTTCAGCCCATAGCAAGGCCCTCACCGCATCGGTGAGGGCTCTTCATCGCGCGGTACCTACGCCGCATTCGGCTAGACGCATGTCAAGCAAGTGCTCTAACCAGCTGAGCTAGCCGCCCGAGTACGAACACGATAGCAAATCCGGCCCCACTCGTCATCCCGACATCCTGTTGCAGCTGCCCTGCCGTACGCTCGCGCGATCCGAGCCATCGAAGGTGGCGGCGAGGTCTACTCGTCCAGTAGCGAGTCCTCGATCGCGTCCATGAGCGACTGCAGCTCGTCTTGATAGCCAGCGAATGCTTCAAGCCATCGCTGGCGTTCCGCGTCAGTCATCGGCAGCAACTCGTCGCGAGTCGGGGTCATCTCTCTTGCGCCCGCAAGCCACTCGGCCTGGCGGTCGAAGCCATCGTCCATCGTCTGTGCCGATCCCTCTCTGGAGAAGCGCGTAGTGGTAGGCAAGTCCAACACCTCAGCCTTGACGAAGTATAGGAAGTGCCACACGGGGATGGGCCACCGCTCTCGTGCCGACCCGGCTGGCGCCATCCATAGTCGACGACGTTCTCAGACGACTTCGCGGTCACTATCGAGCGGTAGTGGCGCAGTCGAACCGTTTACGAATCACCCAATACGGGTGTGGCCCTGACGCTCCGAGCGTGTCACCCTCGAACGGCCACATCCGAAGAGGGGCTCATTCCGATGTCGGCCATCATCCGTGGCTTCGTGCTCATCGCGGTAGTCCTCGCGGTCGCAGGCCTCATCGCCTATCGCGTCCGCTCAGACAGCGACGAGGCCGTATAGAGATGCCGGCAGGACGGGACACCGCAGCATCGACTCGATCTGATTCGCGGCCGAAGTCCGCAGCCGACCCAGATCCTCCCCGCGCACTCCGGCGCAAGGTCGAGGGCGACACTCCCGCGGAGACAAGGACTGCCGGCCGAACCATTCGGCAGAAGGTCTCGCGTTCCGCTGCGGGCGACTGAGGGCCCGCCTCCGACCGACCTGATCCCGAGTCGCGGACCTCGTGCCCATCCGCCATGCCCACCGGCGTCAGGCTCGACGGCATCGGCCGCGGCGGTGGCGGTTTCGGCGTCATCTCATCGGTTCCTCGCTGCTCCTGCGAACGTGCCCGGTATCCCGATTGCCATTCACGCCGGCATCATCGTGCGGTTCGCGAGCGTGGCCTGCCGCGCCCTCCGCGGTGCTGACGTTCAGCGCAACGTCGCGCGACCCTCGGCGGCCGACGGTGCCGACTCGGCTGCGTCGGTGGCCTTGCCGTCGTCAGCAGCCTTCGCGTGAGCGACTGTGGCAGCCTTCTCGGTCTCGGCAAGCTGGGCGCGGACCTCGTCGGCGATGATCGAGAGGGCCTCCACGCGCGCCTGCGCCAACGGCCAATGCCGAGGTCGCTTGGCCCCCCGCCGCTCGTCGGAGTGTTGTCAATAGACCGCCGTGTCCGCTCTCACGATCCAGTGCCACTGCCGCGCACGGGTTTGCCGGGGAATACACCGTCGACTGTT
>CAVQRP010000002.1:0-134626 GCA_963715295.1 uncultured Chloroflexia bacterium | reverse complement strand
ATCACGGCGGTGTACGAGTCGGCCGCGGAGATGGGCCGGCGCGCGGCCGAGCGGCTCCTGCTGCGACTGCGCCGCCAGCGCCAGCCCCGGCCCGAGCGCATCCGCCTGGGGGTGGAGTTCCGCGAGCGCAGCAGCGTCGGACCGCCGCCATCCGCGAGAGCGAGGACCACGCATCACCGTGTCGAGCCAGGCAGGAGGAGGACTCCATGAAGGGCCAGTTCCATCCCGTCAGGAGCAACGAGGAGTGCGAGCGCATCATCCGCGGCACCTACCAGGGCGTGCTGGCGATGTCGGATGACGGCATGCCCTACGCGCTGCCCCTCAACCATGCCTACGGCGCTGGCCGCTTCACCTTCCACTGCGCGAGCTTCGGGCAGAAGCTCGACACCATCGCGCGCAACCCCAACGTGACCTACGTCATCAACAAGTACTACGGCGACAGCGCCGAGCTGGCCAAGGCCATGAAGTGTCATGGACATTGGGAGAGCGTCATCGCCTACGGTCAGGCCAGGATCATTGCCGAGGATGAGGAGCTGATCGCCAACATGAAGACCTATATGGCCTACTACGGCCACGGCGACTACCAGCATGGCGACGATCTGCTGGGCCGGACCAGGATCATCGTGGTCGATGTGGAGCGCATGACCGCCCGGCGCGAGTACGACGAGTTCAGGACCGATTACTGGTACTGGGAGCCGGAGGCGCCGACGACGGCAGTCTAGGCTCAGCCGGCCTCAGGCCACGCGCTCGAAGAGGTAGGCGAAGGGCGACCTCGTGTAGGCCACGCCCCGGCCGGTGCGGTGGAGGAGCTCGACCGTCACGTCGGTCGGTCGTTTGGGCACGAGATAGGCATCCAGCCCGTCGGTCCGGACCGTCGTTCGTCCATCACGCTGCTCGACGACGGCGCGCAGTCGGTAGCGGTCATCGATGGATGCCATGGCCGCGTCGCCGTGGCTGGAGTTGACCAGGAGGTGCCCGCCGAGCGCGAGGTAGCGCGTGCAGTGCTCCGACACGAACCCGGCGTACAGCGACACCAGCAGATCGGACGAGCGCTCCGCCAGCGGCAGCCCCGAGGCGTAGTCGGCGTGGATGAACTCGAACCTGCGGGGCCCGCTCGCACCAAGCTCCGACACCAGTTCGCCGACGCCGTCGTGGTCCGCGAAGAACCGCTTGGCGCGCCGATCGACATCGACGTACGTGGCCTCCGGCCACACGACCGAAGGTGTGATGTCGACGTAGGACCCCGGGTACAGCACGCGCTGCACCCCGATGGCCTCGGCCACCGCCCGATAGAGCGGTCGCCGGTCGCCCACCTTGAGCTGCTCCTGCCACCGCTTCCGCGTCGTGTCCAGCATGCCTGCCATCGTAGCGGCGGCCATGGACAATGGACGCTGTCAGCCAGAAACGGGAGGGGCACATGACGAGCCTGCAGATCACCTTGCGCGGACCGGTCCGACTCGAGGCCGCCGACCATGCGCACGCTGCCCGGCGCCTACGCGCGAGCTTCCCGGGGGTCGACTGGGCCGATGGCGGCGATGGGCCGAGCATCCGCCTGGTCGAGGATCGCACGCTGCCCGAGGGTGCCTTCCGCCTCGACGTGACCGCAACTCGCGTCGAGGTCAGCGGCGGCCCCTTCTCCGGCGTCATCTATGGCGTCGAGGAGCTCATCGAGCGGGGCGGCGACGAACCCGCGCCGGGTGAGCCTCACGCGCGGGCGCCATCGAGCAGGCCCCCGGCCTCGCATACCGCACCTTCTGGACCTGGGACCACTCCACCAACTGGGAGCTCTCACAGGTGGGCCAGCAAGAGATCGGTGTCTTCAACCCGTACGGCAAGCCGCCCGGCGGATTCCTCGCGCGACTACAAGCGCTGCGTCGATTTCTGCTCGCGCAACCGCATCGCAGCCATCGTCATCTACGGCTTCCTGCGGGACCCGCACGGCGGCGTCGAGGCGGCCCGGGAGCTATGCACCTACGCGACGGAGCGGGGTGTGCGCATCCTGCCGGGCATCGCCATCGGTTCATACGGCGGCGTCTACTGGGAAGGCGACCATCGCTACAACCTCGCCACCTGGCTGCGCTCCAACCCACAGCACGCCGCGACGCTGGAAAAGGGTGTTGGCTTCCAGATCGCCGATCTGGCGTTCCCGCTGAACTTCCCCAGGTCCGACTACACGCTCTCGGCTTGTCCATCAGCGCCCGAGACGATGGCCTGGATGGAGGAGGGCGTGGCCTGGCTCACCGAGACATTCGATCTGGGTGGCATCAATATCGAGGCGGGCGACTACGGCGTGTGTGGCTGCGATCGCTGCGTGGCACGCCGTGACAACGAGGCCGAAGCGGCCCGGCGCGCAGACATCCACGGCGACTACTGGTCACATACGGACATGGCCGACAACTTCCCGCGGCTCTACCAGACGGCGAGGTCCATCAAGCCGGACCTGTGGCTTTACAGCGAGATCCAGTGGGACAACCTGCTCGACCCGGTCGCCCGCGAGGCCCAGCGACGTCTGCCCCAGGGCGGTATCTACCAGCACACCACCAATCGCACTTACTGGGGCCGCATCCAGCGTGAGCTGACCCGTGAATACGTGGGCGGTCTGCCCATGCAGCCCAATGTGCTGCGCTGCCAGTTCGCCAGCCAGTGGAATGGCGACGAACGCAGCGAGCGCTATGCCCTGAACGCTCGCGTGTTCGGCGAGATGGCGCGGTTATGCGCCGAGCGTGGCCTGAGCGGCCTGACCGTGTGGGGCGAACCGTCGCCCTACCACGCCAGCGTGGAGCTCTCGTACCTCGCTTTTGCTCGTTTCAGCTGGGATCCGACGCTCACCTGGGAGGGTTTCCTCGCCGAGGATGCGGCACCGCTCCTGGGAGGCGTCGACGCGGCCGCCGAGTTCGTGAGCATCACCGAAGAACTCGACGCACGGCAGGCGCTACCGTTGGAGCGTCTCTCGTCGCTGCGTGACGCCGCGATGGCCCACCGCGCTGGTGACGAAACGGGTCGCCGCTGGCTCTCGCTGGAGGACCACATCACGCGACGCATCTACATGGGCGCTTGATCAGCCAGGAGGTTAGCCAGGTCTGATGACCCGATATCGCTACGCCGCGCGACTCAACTCCTTCTTCGCCCGCCGCGAAGCCTTCTGGCCCGGGCGCCGGGACACCCCGAGCACGCTTCGATCTCATCGACCGTGCCGCCACGGTCGATGGCCTGACGGCAGTCGACATCAACTTTCCTCAGCAGGCCGACGGCGTGGGCTCATCGGCGTTGCGCGCTCGCTCGACGAGCTCGGCCTGACGCTCAATGGCTATGCCATGCGCTACAACGGTGACGCCGACTTCGCGCAGGCGCGTTCACCAATCCGACGCGGCCATCCGTCAGCGTGCCATCGACCTGACGCGACGCGGGGTGGACGAGGCTCGCGAGGCCGGCGGCACATGCTCACCCTGTGGCTGGGACAGGACGGTCTCGACTACCCGTTCGAGCGCTGACTACGCTCGCCTCTGGGAGCTGGAGGTCGAGGGCATCCGCGCGGTCGCCGAACATGACCGCTGACCTCCCCGTCTCGATCGAGTACAAGCCCAACGAACCGCGAGCCATCAGCATCATCGCCAACGTCGCGGCGACCCTGCTGGCCATCCACGAGGCTGGTGCGCGCCAACCTGGGCGTGACGCTCGACTTCGCACACGTCCTCTACGGGGACGAGTAGTCCGGCCATGGCAGCCTGGCGCTGGTGGGCCGTCGCAGCCGCATGCTGGGCCTGCACCTCAACGATGGCTACGGCAAGCGCGACGACGGCCTGATGGTGGGCTCGGTCCACACCATCCAGACCATCGAGTTGCTGCGCCAGCTGCGGCGCGACGGCTTCGCCGGCACCATCTACTTCGATACCTTCCCCGACGGGGGCAACCTCGATCCGGTGGCCGAGTGCGCTGCCAACATCGCCACCATCGGAGGCCATGTTCGATGTCATCGATCGACTGCCGGACGCGGAGCTGGACGCGGCCCTCGAGCGACGGAGATGCGGTGGCGGCCCAACGACTGGTGCAGGCGAGCCATCTTCCGGCTGGACGGCTGAGTCGCTCGAGCGCATGGCCGGCGCCAGCGCAGCGTGACCGTGGTCGGCAGCCTGCACTACGACATCATGGTGCGGGCGCCGTACCTGCCGCGCACCGGGTGAGACGCTCATCGGCGAGGCGCTGGTGGTGGAAGCCCGGTGGCAAGGGCGGCAACCGGCCATGGCGGCGGCGCGGCACGGCGCCGCCGTGGAGATGATCGGCTGCCTCGGCGAGGACGGCTTCGGCGAGCGGCTGCGCGAGCGGCTGGCCGCGGCCGGGGTCGGCCTGCGCCACATGCGCACGGTCGCAGCCGGGTCGGGCATGAGCGTGGCCCTCACCGCAGGACGATGGCGACTACGCCGCGGTCGTGGTCTCCGGCGCCAACCGTGACATCGATGCCGCCCAGGTCGCCGCCAGCGCGCGACGCCATCCGCGACAGCCGCGTGCTGCTGCTCCAGAACGAGATCGACGAGTCGGCCAACGTCGCGGCCGCGGAGCTCGCCCGCGGAGCCGGGACCAGGGTCATCCTCAATGCCGCCCCGGCGCGACCGATGGGTGCGATGAGCGGGCTCATCGACGTGCTGGTCGTCAACACCGTCGAAGCCGAGATGCTCGGGCGCCGGGCCCGTCGATGACCTGGCGCGCGGCCGCCGCCGCCCAGCCGCTGCACGGTGGCACCCACGGTCATCGTCACCGCCGGCGCCGCCGGTGTGGTCGCGGCCTCCAGCGAGGAGCGCTGGCGGCTGCCGGCTTATCCCGTCGACGCGCCCGATGCGCATGGTGCCGGCGATGTCTTCGTCGGGCGCCCTCGCCGCTCGCCTCGCCGCTGGCGAGCCCATGCCCCGAGCGCTGCGCTACGCCAACGCCGCGGCTGCCCTCCACGTGGGCACGCCAGAGCACGAGCGCGAGGCGCTCGGCCCGGCCGCGGTCGAGGCGCTGCTGGATGGTCCAGCGGAGGAGGCTGTCGGGAGCTGAGATCGCGCCCTAGCGTCGCCCGCACCTAGCGTTGCCTTCGCCGGCCGCCGGGAATGCGCAGCTCGGCGCCCGTGAGGACGACCTCGCCGTCGACGTAGACGGCGCCGCCGGCCCGCGAAGGCCCGGGCCGTAGATCCTTGACGATGTCCCAGTGGATGGCCGACTGGTTGACGCCGCCGCACTCGGGGTAGGCGCGGCCCAGGGCGATGTGCGTCGTGCCCACGATCTTCTCGTCGAAGAACAGGTCCTGTGTCCAGCTCTCGATGTGACGGTTCACGCCGATGCCGTACTCGCCCACGCGTGAGGCGCCGTCATCGGTGGCGATGATGGTCTCGACGAACCCGGTAGCCGGACCAGCCTCCACGCTGGTCACCCGCCCCTTGTGGAAGTCGAGCCGCAGGCGGTCGATGCGTTGGCCGCCGAAGACGAGCGGGTCGGTGAAGGTGATGTGGCCCTCGACCGTCGTCTCCACCGGGGCGGTGGCGACCTCACCATCGGGCAGGTTCATCCTGCCGTCGAACAGCTTCCAGGTCCGGCCCTCCACCGAGAAGGCCAGGTCCGTACCGTCGCCCACGATGCGAACCTCGCGCGCACCGTCGAGGGCAGCGGCGAGGCCTTGCCAGGCGGACCAGCCGTCGTCGTCGATGCTGCCGCGCAGGAACTCGTCCACGAGCGTCTCGACCGGCAGGCCGAGGTATTCCGCGTACTCGGCGGTGGGCACGCGCACGATGCACCAGCGGGTCTCGGCCCAGCGCGCCGCCGAGACCTCGCCGTGGGCCGCTCGCAGCAGGGCTGCGCGCCGCCCGAAGCCCTCGTCCTGCGGGCCCACCGGCCGGCGGCACCAGGGCGCGCAGCGCGACGTGTGCGTCGGCCCACGACATCGCATAGAGCTCGACCTCGAGCCGCTGGCGGGCCTGCTCGTCGCTGCCGACACGGCGGATGGCCTCGTCGACGTCCTCGGTGTGCAGCAGCGCGTGATGGTGCGCCCCCCGGCGCACGGCGCCCTCGGCCAGGGCCTGGGCCAGTGGATAGGCCTCCGGCGAGGTCAGGGTCACGAGGAGGTTCTCGCCCTGCCGCAGCTCCACGGACTCGTCGAGGATGCGGTCGGCCAGCCGGTTCCAGTCGGCGACCGTGTCGATGTCAGGCCTCATGAGCCACCTCGTGCATGAGCGTCCTGGTGGACTGGTACAGCCGACGGTGGCGGGATGCCTGCCGCGCGTACAGGTCCGCCAGCTCAGGGTCGGGCTCGACCGTCCGGTCGACGTCGATCCACGACGCCACGTCGTCGCGCTTCAGCGCGCCCACGCCGATGGCCGCCAGGATGGCATCGCCGTAGGCCGCGCCTCGCTGCGTCACCACCTCCTGTCGCTGCCCGAGGCAGTCGCTCACGGCCTGCAGCCAGGCCGGGTTGTTGACGCCGCCGCCGACGGCCCGGATGCGCTCGATGGGCACGCCGATCTCGTGCATCACCTCGACGTTGAGGCGGATGCCCTGGGCGATGCCCTCCAGCGCCGCGCGCGCGATATCGGCGCGTGTATGGCGGAGCGAGAGGCCGAAGATGACGCCCCGGGCGTCGGGGTCGTGGATGGGCGTTCGCTCTCCGCTGAGGTAGGGCAGCAGGTCGAGACCGTTGGCGCCCGCCGGTGATGCGGCCGCCCACGCGGCGAACTCGCCGTAGTGGTCGGCGATGGTCGCGCCGTCGTGTTCGTCCGACAGCAGCTCGATGAGCCAGCGCGTGAGGGTGCCGGCGGTGGACGTCCCGCCGGCCACGATCGACGTGCCCTCGAAGACGAACGGAGCCGCCCACATGCGCGGATCCACGATGCTCTCGCCGACGACGGCGATCATGAAGATGCTGGAGCCGTACATGATCATCAGGTCGCCCGGCCCCAGGACACCCGCGCTGACGGCCTCGGCCGGGGCATCAGGGGCGCCCGCGATGACCGGTGTACCCGCCGCCAGGCCGGTCGCCTGCGCCGCCTCGGCCGTGACCCGCCCGACCACCTCGGTCGGCCAGACCAGCCGCGGCAGCCGTTCCGGCTCGACGCGTGCCGGCCACCCATTCGTCGATCCAGGCGTTCGCGCGGAGGTCGTAGAACGGTCCCCAGTAGGCCGCGGTGGTGTGGTCCATGACGTGCTCGCCGGTGAGCCTGGCCACGAGGAAGGACTGGCAGGTGTGGAACATGGCCGCGGCCGCGAAGGCCTCGGGCCGCTCGTCCCGGAGCCAGGCCACCTTGGGGCCGGCCGACTGCGACGTCAGGGCGTTGCCGGTGCGCTCGAGGATGGCTGCCGCGCCGAGCTCGTCGTCGAGCCGGGCGATCTGCGCGCTGGCGCGGGTGTCGATGCCGTAGAGGATGGCCGGACCGAGCGGTCTGACCTCGTGGTCCACGGGCAGGACGCAGGGACCGATGCCGCTGCAGCCGACCGCCGCAACGTCGGCCGGGGAGACGCCGCTCCGCGCGAACACCTCCCTCACCACCGTGCAGAGGTTGCCCCACCAGTCGGCGTCGGCGTCATGCTCCGCCCAGCCCGGCTGGGGCACGTGCAGCGTGTTGGGGGCGGACGCCCCGGCCAGCACGCGGCCGTCGCTGGTCGACGAGCACCGCCTTGGTCTCGGAGGTCCCGACGTCGACGCCGATGAACATGGCGCTAGAGCGTCTGGCGGAGGTCCGTCACGACCTTCATCAGGGCGGCCGTGCGCTCGCGGTCACTGGGGTTCTCGAAGACGCCGTCGACCTTGAAGTACGTGCCCACGACCGCGCCGTCCGCGATGGCCAGCTGCTCGCGCACGTTGGCCGGGTTGACCCCGGTGTTGACGAAGACGGGCGTGTCGCCGACGGCCTGCTTGACCCGGTAGAGGACCTGCGTGTCGGTCTCGGCGCCGGCGGTGAGACCGGAGACGCAGAGGGCGTCGGCCTTGGCGTTGAAGACGGTCGAGCGGGCGATGTCGGCCACGTCGCGATCGGCCAGGTAGCGGGCCCCCTCGGGCACGATGTTCATGAGCAGCCGCACGTCCCGCGCGTCGAGCGCCCGTCGACGCCGGGCCGCGGCCCCGACGTCCGTGTTCCAGAGCCCGAAGTCGCTGGCGTAGACGCCGGTGAAGATCTCGCGCACGAAGCGGGCGTCGGTCGCGGCCGCCAGCTCGATCGAGGCCACCCCGTCCCACAGCACGTTGACCCCGAAGGGCACCGAGATGTCGGGATAGAGCTCGGCGATCACCCGCGCCATGGCGATCGACGTGATGGGCTCGACCTTCGTGAGATAGGGCAGGCTGAACTCGTTCGAGAACATGACCGCGTCGATGCCGCCGTCCTGCAGCGCGCGCAGGTCGGCCCTGGCCCGCTCGACCACGGCCTTGAGCCCGGCCCGCTCGTCGTAGTCGGGATCGCCCGGCAGGGCCGCGAAGTGGCACATGCCGATGACGGGTTTCTGGACGCCGAAGACCTCGTGGAGCCAGCTCAAGTCGATCACCCCTGTGACGTACGTATCGGTCCAACTATAGGTGGACGTCCTGCCTCGAGTGCCCTCGCCGGGTGCCAGAATGTGGTCGAACACAGGGTCACCGAACCGACGCGCAGGAGGACGCCGTGGAGGCGATGGAGAGCGGATCCGGACCGTGGCTGACCGTGGTCGGCAGCACGATGATCGACCAGATCGCGTATGCCGAGCGCATGCCCGAACGAGGGGAGACGGTCATCGGTGACCGCTTCGCCCAGGGCTTCGGTGGCAAGGGTGCCAACCAGGCCGTGATGGCGCGCCTGATGGGTGCCGAGGTGGCCATGGTCAACGCCGTCGGCGACGACAGCTACGGTACCGAGACCATCGAGAACTTCGCCGGCTTCGGCATCGACACCACCTACGTCCGCCGTGTTCCCGGCTCCAGCGGCGTCGCGCCCATCTGGGTGGAGCCGGACGGCAGCAACCGCATCATCGTCGTGCCCGGCGCCAACGACGGACTGCTGCCGGAGCACGGTGCGGCCGCCGTCACGGAGCTGGCGCGCGTGGACGCCGTCATCGGCCAGTTCGAGATCGGCCAGGCCGTGACCGCGGCTGCCTTCAGCGCCGCCCACGAGCGCGGTGCCATCACGGTCCTGAACCCGGCCCCCGGCGCCGCGGTCAGCGCGGAGCTCGCCGCCGTCACCGACTGGCTCATCCCCAACGAGACGGAGTTCGCGATCATCGCCCGAGCTGCCGGCGCTGTCCGGTGACGTCGACGACCCGGCTGCGCTGGCGGCCGCAGCGGAGGGCCTCGGCGTGCGGCTGCTGGTCACGCTCGGTGAGCGTGGAGCGGTCATCGTCGGCGAGGACGGCGAGCTCCAGCGGGTGGCCACGCCGAAGGTCCAGGCCGTCGACACCACCGGGGCGGGTGACGCCTTCGTGGGTGCCTTCGTCTTCGGGCTCGCCTCCGGCTGGTCCGAGGCGGCGGCCGCTCGTCTCGGCTGCGCCATCGCTGCCGAGTCGGTCCTGCGCCCGGGGACACAGCGGTCCTTCCCGGACAACGCACGCTGTCGCGAGATCATCGCCAGCGTCGCCGAGGGCTGAGGTGTCGACGATGCGCGACGCCGCTGCCGAGCTGGCCGCGGTCGTCGGGCGCATGGACGAGGCGACGCTCGAGCCGACCGTGGTCGGCGCCATCGCCGACGCCGAGCCGCGTGATGCTCTTCGGCTGCGGCCGCGAAGGGCTGATGATGCGGGCCCTCGCGATGCGCCTCCACCACCTCGGCCTCGATGTCTGCATGCAGGGCGACATGAACGCGTTCCCGCTGGGCGCCGGGTGACCTCTTCCTCTGTGCCGCCGGTCCCGGCGAGCTGCCCACCGCCTCTGCCCTCTGTCGCGTGGCCAACGCGGCCGGCGCGCGCGTGCTGGTGGTCACCGCCGAGCCGGAGGGCGCCACCGCGGCCCTGGCCGACGAGCTGCTGGTGATCCCCGCGCAGACCATGGCCCGCGACATCGGCGGCGACGTCGGTCCTGCCCATGGGCTCGCTCTTCGAGGGCGCCATGTTCCTCGTCTTCGAGGTGCTGGTGCTGCGGCTTGCGCGACGTACTCGGTGAGACGCGCGGAGTCGATGCGCGCCCGCCACACCAACATGGAGTGAGCGCCGGGCGTGCCGGACCGTCGGGCACTGGGGCGCCCGGCGCTCGAGCCCGACCCTGCTACTTCACCGCGCCGGCGGACATGCCCCGGACGATGAAGCGCTCCAGCAGCACGCCGACGACGATCAGCGGCAGGATGGCAGCGAAGGAGATGGCAGCCATGGTCCACCAGCTGATGCCCTGGCTGCCGGTCTGGCTGGCCACCATCACCGGCAGGGTGATGGTGTCGGTCGAGGTCAGCAGCGCCGCGAAGAAGTACTCGTTCCAGGTCAGCACCAGCGACAGCACGAACGCCGCGATCATGCCCGGCAGGGCGATGGGCAGGATGATCCGTGCGAACGCGCCCCACACCCCCTGGCCGTCGACCAGGGCCGCCTCCTCCAGCTCCGTAGGGATGGTCATGAACTGGTCGCGCATGATCCAGATGACGATGGGCAGCACCGTCAGCGTGTAGAGCAGGATCAGCCCGATGTGCGTGTCCAGCAGCGCCAGCTCCTTGTACAGCACGAGGAAGGGCAGCGCCAGCACGACGGGCGGCAGGATCAGCTGGCTGATGAAGAAGAACCCGATGTCCGCGTTCTTCATCGGGCCGAACTGGTAGCCGAAGCGCGACAGCCCGTAGCCGGTGAGCGTGCCCAGGAAGACCGCCAGGCCTGAGGCCGAGAGGGACACGATGGCCGAGTTCGTGAAGCGCGTCAGGAACTGGTCGCGGACCGTGCTGGCGGCGTCGATGGTGTCGGGCGAGAGACCCAGCGAGCGCCAGCCGAGCCAGGCCGGCTCGTAGTCGAGGAACGGGATGAGGTTGCTCTGCATCACGTCCGGCGCCGTCTTGAAGCTGGTGGTGATGGTCCAGAAGATGGGGAAGAGGGCGATGATGGTCCACCCGATCAGCACGCCGTAGATGACCACGCGGCTGGACCACCACTTGGCCTTGAAGGCGAGGTCGGCGTCGCTGTCCCGGAAGATGGCCTGGGTCATGAGTACGGCCTCATCCAGCGCGCGAGGCCCCTGATGAGGCCGGTCAGGCCGATGATGATGATGAGCAGGTAGAAGATGGCCAGCAGCGTGCCGTAGCCGACGTTCGACCTGTCTCTGTACTCGCGGAAGATGAAGCTCGTGACCGTGTCGGTGGCACCGCCCGGGCCGCCGGCGGTGATGTTGATGACGATGTCGGCCAGCTTCAGCTTGAAGATGATGCGCACGATGATGGCCGTGAGCGACACGGGCAGCATCAGCGGGAAGATGACCTTGCGGAAGGTCTGCCAGGCCGATGCGCCGTCGACGCGCGCTGCCTCGATCACCTCCGTGGGCAGGGCCTGCAGGCCGGCCAGCAGCATGATCATCATGAAGGGGATGAAGATCCAGGCGTCGAGGATGCTCATCGTGATCCGCGCCAGCTCGGGACTGGCGAAGAAGGCGGGCTGGTCCCAGCCCAGCGCGCGCGCCACCTGCGACACCGGGCCGAAGCGGAACTCGAGCATGGACTTGCCGATCATCCACGACACCGCCACCGGCGACAGCATCAGCGGCAGCAGGAAGGCGACGCGGAAGAACCGGCGTGCCCGGATCTGCGAGCTGAGCAGCAGCGCCAGCCCGAAGGCGATGGCGTACTCGACGAGGACCGCGAGGGTGTACCACACCATGTTGGTGAGGGCGTTCCAGTAGAACGGATCCGACAGCATCTTGCTCGATGTTGCCGAGGCCGGCGAACGTCGGGCCCGTGGGCGATGAGAGGTTCCAGTCGGAGAAGGCGATGGCCACGCCCAGCAGCAGCGGGATGACCGTGAGCGAGACGACGAAGAGCGCCGCCGGCAGCACGAACAGGATGCGCTTGCCCTGCTCGCCGCGGATGAGCACCTGGCCGACGCACAGCGACGACGCACCAGAAGATCCAGGCGAACAGCGTCGGCTGCCAGTTCGAGAAGCCGAGGTCCCACACGCCCAGCGCCTGCAGCGCCTGCGCCAGCACGACCAGCACGAGCACGAGGAACGAGCCCCGGATGAGGATGCGACCGAGGCGCTTGCGAGAGTCGGAGATGTCGTCGGGACTGACGACGTGGATGAGGTCGGCGCCGCTCACGTGAGACTGTCCGTGCGGAGGTTCAGCGCAGCGCTGGTCGCGCCCGCGCGGGAATCCAACGGGGTGCGCGTCAGCCACGCACCCCGAGGTGGTCGGTCGGGGGGCGCGGTCAGCCACGCCCCCCGCTGTCATCACAGACCCAGCGATGCTCGGTAGAGCTCGATCTGGCTCTCGCGACCGATCTGGTCGGTGATCTCCTCCCAGCCTGCCGCGATGGCATCCGCGATCTCCTGCGCGGACGCTCCGCTGCCCAGGCCCTTGACGAGCTCGTCCTCGGCCCTGGAGTAGTACTGGAAGATGCCCGGGATGCGCGGCTCGTTGGCCGCGTTGGGATGGTTGTAGCTGTCGGCGTTCGACGAGAGGTAGTCCTCGACGAAGGCGCGGTCGTAGCCGGCGGCCTCCCACTCGTCGTAGTTGAAGTGCGAGTTGCGGTACGGCTGGAAGCCGGACGGATAGGCCGACATCCACAGCGAGAGGTCCTTGCCGCCCAGGTGCGCCGCGGCCGACCAGGCGCACTTGCGCTTCAGCTCGTCGCCCGAGACGCGGTTGGTGACGTAGACGCCCCAGCCGATGTAGGCGTTGTGCGGGGATACGTTGGCGGTGTCTTCCCACTCGCCGCTCACCGAGTTGTAGACCCGGGTGGTGCCGGGGTTGATGTCGAAGCCGACCACGTCTCCGACGAGCGAGGTGTCGGAGGTGCGGGCGTTGGAGCCCACGTCGCCCCACCACATGACGGCGCCACCGGTGCCGGCGAGGAACTGCTGGAAGGCGGTCGTGTTCGGATCGGCGTTGATCTGGTCGGGCGGATACGCGCCCGTCGGTGGCCATGAGGTCCATCACGTCCTGGATGGCCTGCACCCAGCCGGGGTTGTTGACCAGCGGCTTCATGGTGTCAGGGTCGAACAGCCAGGCGGGGTTGTCCGGATGCTTGACGTAGGGCGCCGCGCGGTCAGCCAGGAAGTAGAAGCCGAAGCCGCCCCACAGGTAGTTGAGCGGGTCGACGATGCCGTAGGCATCCAGGCCCGGTCAGCGGGTCGGTCTTGCCGGCCAGGAACTTGGACTGCGCGTTGACCTGTTCCCAGGTCGTGGGCGGTGCCCACTCGCTGCCGTCGGTGTTGCCCTCTCTCGGCCCAGGCAGCTGCGAACTCCTCGTTCGTCGTAGTAGTCGGTGCGATAGGCCAGCGTGTGGGTGTCGCCGTCGATCGAGATGCGGTAGGTCTCGCCGCCCCAGGTGCCGATGGGCGCCTTCAGGTAGTCGACGTAGTCGTCCATGTCGATCTGCGTCGGCCACCCAGTCGGGCATCGGGTCGAGCAGGCCGCGGCCGGCGGTGTCGCCCTCGAACGGTGCGCCCATCTCCATGATGTCCCAGTCGACCGTGCCGGTGGCGATGGCCTGCTGCAGGCGGCCGTTGTAGTCGTCCTGCGCCAGGTCGATCCAGTTGATGGTGGCGCCGGTGTAGTCCTCCCACGGCTTGAGGAAGCCACGGAAGAGGAAGTTGTGCAGGTTCTGGTTGTTGAGCCCCATGAACGTCAGCTCGACGTCCTTGCACTCACCCTCGGCGATGTTCTCCTTGGTCGGGCCGAGCGTCAGCTCACCGACCTTCTGCCAGTCGGCATCGGTGGGACTGCCCATGCCCACGCCGGGGATCTGCAGGATCTCCGCGCGCACATCGTCCTGTGCCAGCGCCGGCAGCGCCCCGACGGTCAGGGCTCCGACCACACCGAGCGCGGCCGCCCGGTGCAGCACCCTACGCCGATTGCTCGGTGCACCCTTCATCCCCTGGTACAACTCGACCTTCATGTTCGACCCTCCTCCTGGGAAGACGTTGCCCTGTCCCGGCAGTCTCCTGACGCCGGGTGTCGGGCAGCATGGCAACGCTATGGTAAGCATGTCAAGGCCGGCGGTCCGTCGCGCAACGTATGCTCGTCGCGATGACCGACCACGGGCTGACCGCGACGCGATCGCGGCCAGCGCGCGCGCACGTCGCCACATGGGAGGGAAGACCATGCTCAAGGGGATCGACAACCGGCTCAATGCCGAGGTGCTGGGCTGCCTGCGGGCCATGGGCCACGGCGACTACCTCATCGTCTCCGACACCAACTTCCCGGCCGATTCGATCGCGCGCGCGACCGTCACCGGTCGGCTGCTGCGGATGGAGAACCTGACCGCGGCGGAGACCGTGAACGCCATCCTGTCGGTGCTGCCGCTCGACACCTTCGTGGACGACTTCGCCGGTCGCATGGAGGTCGTGGGCGCAGCCCGACGAGATTCCCGCCGGTGCAGGCCGAGGTGCAAGCGGAGATCGCGGCCGCTGGCGAGTCGCGCGACGATGATCAGCATCGAGCGCTTCGCCTTCTACGATCTGGCCCGCGGCGCCTACGCGGTCATCCAGACGCGGCGAGCGGCGCTTCTACGGTTGCTTCATGTTGCGCAAGGGCGTCATCCCGCCCGACGCCTGAGTCGCGCCGAGCTCAGCCGAAGCGCTCCCGAAGTCGCGGCAGGACACGCTCGGCATAGAGGGCCATGGCCCGCTCCTGGTCGTCGCCCGGGAAGTGGAAGACCAGGTGGTCGAAGCCCCAGTCGAGATAGGGCTTGATGCGCTCGATGTGCTCGTCGGGGTCATCCGAGACGATCCAGCGCCGATGGGCCACGTCCTCCACCGTCCTCGCCAACCGCTCCATCTCGCGCGGATCCTCGACACCCGTCTTCTGCTCGCCTGACAGTGCCAGCGCAGCCCAGATCTTGGTGTCCTCCATGGCCCGCTCGCGGTCCGTGTCGAAGCTGACCTTCATCTCGATCATCTTCTCGATGGCGTCACTGGCACGACCGCCCTTCTCCAGGCCCTCCGCGACCGCCGGCAGCAGGCTCTCCGTGTACAGCGCCGGATCCTTGCCCGAGGTGGAGATGTAGCCGTCACCGATGCGTCCGGCCAGGCGTGAAGCGGCCGGACCCGAGCCCGCGACGTAGACCGGCACCGGCTCCGCAGGCTTGTCGTAGACCGTAGCATTGTGCGTCTGGTAGTACTCGCCCTCGAAGCTGACGAAGTCCTCGCGGAAGAGCTGCTGCATCAACAGCACCGACTCCTTCAGGCGGTGAAATCGTTCCTTCTGGTCGGGCCACGGTGCACCCACGACGACCTCGTTGAGCGACTCGCCGGTGCCCACGCCGAGGATGATGCGGCCGGGTGCCAGGCAGCCCAGCGTGGCGAAGGCCTGTGCCACCACCGCCGGGTTGTAGCGCAGGCTGGGCGTGAGCACACTGGTGCCAAGGATGACCCGCTCGGTAGAGGCCGCGGCTGCGCCCAGCCAGGCGAGCGCGTTGGGTGCATGGCCGTCAGTGTGACGCCAGGGCTGGTAGTGGTCACTGGTCCAGACCGAGTCGAAGCCATGCTGCTCGGCGGATACGGCGAAATCCAGGAGCTGCCGGGGACCGAACTGTTCAGCGGAGGCCTTGTAGCCGAGTCGAAGCATGGTGTCCTTTCGCAGAGTGTCGCGGGCCGCCCTTGCGCGGCCGTGGCCCATGAATCATGGGGCCGCGGCGAGATCCTGTCGAGGCGGGGACCCGTGCGCAGCCCCGACGGCTAGGGCCCCTTCGTCTCGGCCACCTCTGGCGCCGGGATCGGCTCGCCCAGCTCGTGATAGGGGTCGTGCATCTTCAGCGGTTCGCTCACCTTCGATGAGCGGCGGATGTTGAGCATCTCCACGAGCACCGCGAAGCCCATCGCGAAGTACACGTAGCCCTTGTCGATGTGCTGGCCCAGCCCGTCGGCCACCAGCGTGAAGCCGATCAGCAGCAGGAACGCGAGCGCCAGCATCTTGAGCGTCGGGTGACGGTCGATGACACGGGTGATGTAGCCCGAGGCCACGAGCATCACCAGCACTGCGATGACGACAGCCGCGATCATGACGATGATCTCGTTGGCCATGCCTACCGCAGTGATCACCGAGTCCAGGCTGAAGATGATGTCCAGCAGCATGATCTGGACGATCACGCCCCAGAACGAGACCACCTTGCCCGTATCGCGGACGTGGTCGTCACCCTCCATGCGGCCGTGGATCTCCCACGTCGCCTTGGCCAGCAGGAACAGGCCACCCACGAGCAGGATGATGTCCCGGCCGCTGAACTCGTGGCCGAAGACCTCGAAGATGGGTTGGGTCAGACCGATGACCCAGTTGATGCCCAGCAACAGCAGGATGCGCATGCCCATGGCCGCCAGCAGGCCCAGCCGCCGCGCATTGTCGCGCTGGTCCTCTGGCAGCTTGTTGGCCATGATGCCGATGAAGACGATGTTGTCGATGCCGAGGACGATCTCCAGCGCCGTCAGCGTCAGCAGCGCGATCCACACCTCGGGGTTGGTCAGCAGCTCCATGGCAGCGCAGGTTAGCCCTTGCGAGCTGTCACGTTGAGCCGAACGTAGTCGATCGCCAGGACCCCCAGGCGGTCGGCGACCCCGTTGGCCAGCCGGTAGAGCTCGGCGTCGGGCAAGCCCGTGGCCGGTCGCAGGTAGGGCGTGACGATGTAGTCGAGCATGTCCGCGCGCGTCTCGAAGGCGATCGTCTGCGGCTGCAGCCAGGCATCGATGTCCTTGAAGCCGTTGGCGGCCAGGCGTGCGGTCGTCTCCATGACGCCGGCCATGTGGAAGACCTCCGCCGTCTCGCGCCCCTGGTCACGCACCGCCTCGATCATGGCCGCGGCGTTGCCCTCGCCACCGCACTGGAACGAAAGTTGGCCCCCCGGGCGGATGACCTCGCCGATGCCCTCGAAGAGCGCGTCGTGGTCAACGACCCAGTGGAGTGCCGCCGTCGACATGACCGCATCCACCGTGCCCCTGATCGGTAGGGGTGGGCACTCAAGGTCGGCCCGCACGAAGGTCACGCGCTCACCGAAGCGCGCCAGTCGCTGGGCAGCCTGCGCCAGCATGGAAGGCGAAGCGTCGAGCGCGATGACGCTGCCGCCGGGCAGTCGTTCGAGGAGGCGCTCGGTCACGCGTCCCGAGCCGCAGCCCACGTCCAAGGCGCGTTCGTCTCCTTGCAGCAGGAGGCGGTCGAGGGCCGGCGTGCCCATGTCGGCGTGCGGTGCCGAGATGCGGTCGTAGTCGTCGCCCCTCCAGGGCGTCGGAGCGGCAGTCATCGCCGAAGCGTAGCGTGCCCCCAGGCTCGGGTGCGCCGGCGGCCCGCTTGACTTGGCGCCGCATCATGGCCTCCTACGGGGGCGAACGCAGCACATCAAGTACGGCCCCACGAGGAGGAACTCCATGTCTGACACCCGCCTCCGCCGGTACGCTCGCCCTCTGGCCTCCCTGCTCGGCGCGACGCTGGCAGCTGTCTTGGCAGTCGCACCGGCGGCCGTGCTCGCGCAGGACGAGAGCCCGGCAGCCAGCGAGGCTGCCACCTCGCCGGTGCCAATGGAGTCGGCCGCCCCCGCGGCCTACGCGGTCGAGCTCGTGCCGGCCGAGCTGGCCGGTGTTCCCGTCGACCCCGAGAACATCGTCGTCTTCAGTGGCCAGGAGATCATCGAGATGAACCCGGACGCCACTGAGCAGTTCCAGGCCGTGGCCGAGGCGACCGGGACAGCCATCGACGACATGACCCAGGTCAGCGCCTTCGTGGAGCCGGCCGAAGGCGAGTTCGTCTTCTTCGGCGCCATCCAGGTTCCCGGCGCCGATGCGGTGGCAGTCCTCGAGCTGCTGCTGCCGCTCACGACCGAGGCCATGCAGGAGCCGCGTGTCGAGACGGCGCAGATCGGCGACAGGCAAGTGACGATCCTCTACGAGGACGCGATGCAAGCGGCGCCGCCGACCAACCTCATCCCCAGCGGGGACATCATCTGGGTCGTGCAGGGGGCTGAGGCCTACGTGCCCGGCGTCATCGAGCAGCTTCCGAGCTAGGGTGCGGCGGCACTTCGTCGACCGCTGCTGCCGCGGACAGCCGCTACGATGAGTCCCCATGACCGAGAGAGCCCCTACGCTGCCTGAGCTTGACGCCGACCCGGACCAGCTGATCGAGCTCATCCGCGACAGCGTCATCGGCGACGACGAGGCCTTCGACGGCCCCTTCGGTGTGCGCCGCCTCACCTATGCCGACTACACCGCGTCCGGCCGCAGCCTGGGCTTCATCGAGGACTACATCCGCGAGCAGGTCATGCCGCTGTACGCCAACACCCATACGGAGTCGAGCGGCACCGGCCTGCAGACGACGCGCTTCCGGGAGGATGCCCGCGCCATCATCCGCGACGCCGTCGGCGCCACCCGTGACGAGCACGCGGTCATCTTCGCCGGCTCCGGCTCTACGGCCGCGGTGGACAAGCTCATCGCCATCCTCAACCTGCGCATCCCCGCCGACCTCGACGCGCGCTACGGCCTCTCGGCCCACATCCCGGCCGACGAGCGCCCGGTCGTCTTCATCGGCCCCTACGAGCACCATTCCAACGAGCTTCCCTGGCGCGAGTCCATCGCCGACGTGGTGACCATCCGCGAGGATGCTGACGGCCGCATCGACCTTGCTCAGCTGGACGAGGCGCTGCAGCGCTACGCCGGGCGACCGCTGCGCATCGGCTCGTTCTCGGCCGCCTCGAACGTCACCGGCATCAAGTCGGCCACGCGCGACATCTCCGTGCTCCTTCACCGACACGGCGCCCTGGCGTTCTGGGACTACGGCGCCGCGGCACCCTACGTCGACCTGCGCATGGCACCCCGGCGACCGGCCGCTGACGACGGCCCCGACGGCTCCGATGCCGAGCTCGACTACAAGGATGCCGTCTTCATCTCGCCGCACAAGTTCATCGGGGGCCCCGGCACACCGGGCCTGCTCGTCGTCCGTCGCGCCCTGCTGGCCAACTCCGTTCCCAGCGTGCCCGGTGGCGGCACCGTCGCCTATGTCAACGCCGAGGAGCACGTCTACCTCGCTGACGCGGAGCATCGCGAGGAGGGCGGCACGCCCGCCATCATCGAGTCCATCCGTGCCGGTCTGGTGTTCCAGCTCAAGGAGGCCGTCGGTGCCGACGCCATCCACGACCGCGAGCAGTCGTTCATCCATCGCGCGCTCGCGCGCTGGGACGCCGTGCCCGGCCTCGACGTCCTGGGCCGCCACGACCGACCGCGTCTCTCCATCGTCAGCTTCGTCGTCCGCCATAGCGGGCGCTATCTTCATCACAACTACGTCGTCGCCCTGCTCAATGACCTCTTCGGCATCCAATCGCGCGGCGGCTGCTCCTGCGCCGGGCCCTACGGCCACCGGCTCCTGGGCATCGACATCGAGACCAGCCACGAGTTCGAGCGCGAGATCACACGTGGCTGTGAGGGCATCAAGCCCGGCTGGGTGCGGGTCAACTTCAACTACTTCATCGACGAGCGCGTCTTCGAGTACATCCTCGATGCGGTGGAGCTGGTCGCGCGTGACGGCTGGCGCCTGCTGCCGCACTACCGCCACGACCCGGCTGCCGGGTTGTGGCACCACGTTGGCCGCCAGGCGGAGGCACCGCTCTCGCTCCAGGACATCCGCTACACACCCAGCGGCATGCTCTTCACGGCCCATCGGCGCCACGAGCCGGTGAGCCAGCTGGCCGACTACCTGGCCGAGGCCCGGGCGCTGCTGGCGCAGCCGCCCGTTCCGGCCGCGCCGCCGCAAGGCATCACCGACCTGGTGGTGGGTGATGACTTCGAGGGGCTGCGCTGGTTCCTGCTACCTGACGAGGCTGCCGCGGAGCTCGCCGGGGCCTGAGCAGGGCAGGGAAGCGCCCCGCCTGATCGGGGAGTCGAGGAGGCGGGGCGCGATTGGTGCGGGGGCGCATCCGGCCGGGAAGTGGGCACCGATCCGGTGGCCCCCGCTTAGGTGGTAGCCAGTGTCATCTGGTAGCCAGTGTCATCTGTTTGCCAGTGTCACCTGTTGCCAGTGTCACCCGGTCACCACGGGGGTGCTAGAAGAGAAGCAGGCGCAACCGCATCGGCATGTTGTCGAAGATGCAGTTGAGGAAGTCCTTCTGGGCATCGGCCTGCCGGCCGTCGATGCGATCGTAGACCAGCATCTGCCGGACGCGGGCGGCGGGGCGATCCTTGGACGGGAACTCCTGCCACCTGGTGGCCTGGCCGCGGAAGTAGCGGAAGCCGACGCGGGCCAGGCTGCGGGTTTCCAGCAGCCAGGCGTTGTACTTGGGAACGCACGTTCGTGCCGCCGATCGCCGTCACGAAGGGCGGAACGCCAGTCGCGCCGGTGCCGTGGTTGTTGACCCAGTGGCGGATGTCCTGCATCAACTCGATCGACAGGTTCGCCTTCTTGTAGTAGCCGCCCGCAGCGTCGATGTCCTCAAGGGCGATGACCGCCTGGACGACGATGTTGGGGTGGCCCTCGTCCGCGCTGACGGCGGGAGCCGTGAAGGCGACCGTGCTGAGCGAGAGCAGGGCGCTCAGCATGAGCATGGTGAGGCGCTTGGTGCGCATGGTGTCAATCCTCCTGATCATCTGGCGATGGCTTGATCCAGGTCGTGGTTCATACGCATCGCTCTCCAGGAACGGATCCCTCTCTGCCGGCTGCGAAGAGGGAGGATCGCAGCCAAGCGAGACGTTGCATCCTGGCACCACTCCGTCGCCAGAGCCATTGGGCCCAAAAAGCGTTGGGGTGGACACGGTAGGGCCATTCGGCCCATATCCAATGGACCACTTCGACCTCTACCGCCTCGATGCTCCTGCTCTCAGCGCCGCTGGAGACCCCTCCGCACTGGCTCCGGAGGGGTCTCCAGGTGACGGTCCGCTCCGTACGCGCAGCGGGACCGCGGGTCGCCTCGGAGCCGCGGTCAGGGGCCCTCTGGGTACGGTGGCAGCTGCCCTCGGAAGAGCATGCCCTCCACGGACCAGGAAAGGAGATATTCGGTTGTGCCAGCCGCCCGGGGGCGGCTCAACAGGACTGCCGTCAGGCCATCGTTGCCGCCGACGCCCGTCAGCTCGGTCAGCGCATATTGACCGCCCAGGTACTCGTCGTCCGGGTCGGCATAGCCTCGCAACCGTCCCGTCCAGCCGCCACCGCCACCGGCGGCCGAGCCACGGCTGATGCCGGTCATCGCGGCGCCGTTCTCGAGCGCCACGAAATAGTCGGCATTGACGAGGGTCTCGTAGTCATCCATCTGGAGGCGGGCGTCATCGAGCGCCATCCCGGCCACCATCCATTGCGGCTGGAGCTGCATCTGCGGCGAGGTCTCGCCGTACAGCAGATCGTCGGACATCCATTCGATCGTCTGTGTCGACGACCCCGTGACGTACAGCGGCAGGTCGGTTGCATCGGCGGCGTCCCCCTCGGCTGGGCCAGGTCGTGCCGGACCCTCCCAGTAGGGGGCATAGCGGTCGAAGCCGCCGGCGTCGGGATAGTCCGGCAGGGACCCGGGCTGGACCACCCCGGTGATCATCGCCGGATCACCCCAGCCCTCCCCAAGGTCGTAGCGCAGGATCGCGGACAGTCCTGCGTAGTCGCCCTCGCCCGCCAGCTCTGCCTGCTGCAGGCTGCCCTCACGGCCGGGGGGCGAGATGCTCACGAAGGTTCCCCTCCAGGCGCCACCAGCGTTCTCGATCGCGAGCGTCCCCGTGGCGACTGCGCTCTCGCTCACGTCGCGATAGCGGCGCTCATTGCGCGTCTCCCGCTGCGTCCCGGTGAGACGTGCATCGTCGAACTGCACGGAGCTGCTGGTCACGAATCCCGACGGTCTCGCTGACGTCGGGACCGTCCGCGGTCTGTACTCCCTCTGCGACGATGGACGGTGCCTCGAGGAGCGAACCCGCGACCGTCGTCGACTGTCTCTGCTGGACGTTCGCCGTCGACGGTGGCGTGGTTGCCGCGACCGTGGCCGTGACGTCGGCACTGGCTACCGCGTCCGCGGGTGAGGCGAGCGCTGCGCCCGGCGCTCCCACCAGCGGAGTCACCTCGCCCACCGAGGCGAGCAGGTAGACACCGGCACTTCCGAGCCCGGTCAGGGCCAGCACCAGCACGGCCGTGGCAGTGGCCGCCAGGAAGCCCGTTCGCTGCGCCGTGGGCGGCCGCCACAGCCAGCGGTCGCGGATGCGCCAGCCGCTTCGTCGGGCTGTGTCGCCGACGCGGGCGTGTACCGCGGCCATCAGCGTGGGCGGCGCTGCGAGCGGTGCGCGTTCAGCGAACCACCCGGCCAGCAACTGGCCCGTCTGGCGGTCCAGCCCGGCACTGTCGCGCGGAACACGCGGACGCTGCTTCATGCCACCTGTCCTCCCCGTAGCTGTGCCGGCTCCATGTCCTGCGTGAGGGCCTCCCGCATCGACGCGCAAGCTCGCGAGACGCGCGACTTGACCGTGCCCACGGGCACCCCCAGGACGGCCGCGATCTCGGGGAAGGTGTAGCCGAGGTAGTGATGCAGGACGAGGACGGTCCGGTGTTCGACGCTGAGATGCGCGAAGCCGCGTTCGATCTGGTCGCTGACCACGCTCTGCCGGCTGGGATCGCTCTCCTCGGAGATGGGCCGGACCTGGCCCTCGACCTCGACGCGGCGCCGTTCCCGATGTGCTTGCTTGTAGCACTCACGCACCAGCACCCGGTGCAGCCAGGCGCCGAACCGGTCCGGCTCGCGCAGGGCTGACAGGTCGCGCCAGGCGACCACGAGCGCCTCCTGCGCGGCGTCCTCGGCCATGGCGTCGTTGTGGAGGACCAGCCGCGCTACCGCGTACAGTCGCCGTGCCGACGCACTGGCCAGGGCGGAGAACGCTTCCCTGTCACCGGCCATGGCTAACTCCACCAGCTCCCGCTCGGTCCGGGCGCCTGGTTGCCTCGCATCGTCGTAGACCCTCCACGCCATCTCATGCGCTCCTACCAACGATGGGCAGTCTCGATGCCCTGGGGTTCCATCGATGAGCGCACGCGCGCATCATCGCCTCGGTCGCGCTTCCTCTCGTGGCGATCGGTGTCCGCCGACCGTCGGCAGCGACCCATTGGCGCCGTCCACGTGCACCACCACCGGTGCCAGCTGGTGCTGCGCCGCCGGCGGCATCCAGTGCGGCCCATGCAGCGGCAACAGCGTCCGTAGGCTCGTTCCCACACGCTCCGCCACCATCTCCTCGGTCACCACGCGTCGGGACCGCGTCGCCCCTCGCGCTGCTCCCTCGTTCGGTCCCCGTCCATCGGAGCGGACGCGCGTGACGGGTAGGTAGACCGCGATCTCGCGATCCACGCTTTCACCGTCTTGTGGCGGGTGCGTCACGTAGCAGGCCCAGTAGCCCCCGCTGGCGACGAGACCGGTCCTCTTGCAGAACGAATGCAGGGCCCGGACCGTGTGATGCAGCTCCGCTGCCGGGCCGTTGTGGATCGCGCACAGGGCCGGGCCGCCTGGCAGCGTGCCGGGTGTCACCTGCCCCTGCGCCAGGATGGGCTGCGCCAGTGGGATCCCGGCTTCCAGATCGACCACGGAACCGACGTCGTGATAGCGCACATAGAGCGGGCCGGCCGGCGCCAGGCCCTGCAGGCCGACCGCGTCCATCACCAGCTCGTGGAACGCGGCCACCGTGCGTTTGACACGGTGAGGCTGGCAAGTCGCCCGGACGGATGCCACGTGCCGCTCCACGAGCTCTTTCAACCATATCCGGGGCTTGCCGTGGGCTGCGCTCTTCATCGGGCCCCCTTCGCCCTGACTGCCCTCGGTCAGCCCGAATCATGAAGTGTCATTAGCATCCTTGGCTAGTGCCTTTCGGACCTTTCGCACGCTTCGGCGCGTGGCCGACGGGCAGGTGGGTCCCGGTCACCCCCGTGGCTGGAGCGGCCGCCTTCGCGCCGCAGCCACCGGACCTACTCGGCCAGGGCGTCCTCGGCGACCGTGCTCAGGTCGAAGATGAAGTCCTGCTCGGTCGGGATCATCATCAGCTTGATGTTGTCCGCCAGCTGCTGGATATAGGTCCACTGCAGCAGCGGACCCGAGAGCGAGGCGTTGATCAGGTCGTTGGCCTGCGCCTCACCCTCGGCACGGGTGATGCGCGAGTCACGGTCGCCCTCGGCCAGCTTGACCTTGGTCTGCGCTTCGAAGTCGGCGCGCGCCAGGTCCTGCTCGGCGATCTGCTTGGCCTCCACGGATGTCAGGAACTGCTCGTTGAGGGAGACGTTCTCTACGCTGACCCGTTCCACGATGATGTGGAATGGCTCCATGCGCTCGCGCAGGTTCTCCAGGGCGCGATTGCCGATCTCGTCGCGGCGGCTGACGACGTTGGAGGCGTTGTAGTCCGGCGTGATCTCCTTGAGCGCGGTATTGGACGGCCGCAGGAAGACCGTCTCGGCGTAGTTGCCGGGACCACCGATCTCCTGCAGGATCCGGTCGGCCTTCTCGGAGTCGATGCGGTAGTTGATCAGCCCGGACAGGCGCACCTGCTGCAGATCCTGGGTGGCCGACTCGATGTTCTCGAAGTTGTAGGCCTGCACGCGGCCATCGAAGATGGTGATGCCGTCTACGGCGGGCATGATCCAGTGCAAGCCCGGCAGCAGCGTGCCCTGCTGCACCTGTCCGAAGCGCGTCTTGACGCCGATCTGGCCGGGGCCGACCTCGCGCCAGCCGAAGCCGACGATGATGGTCAGGACGCCGGCCACGATGAGCACAACGGCGACGCCCACCTTGCCGGGCGTGAAGCCGGACCCGACGTTCGAGGCCGACTGCCCGAGGAGGACGACGGCGCCGATGATGGCGATGATCCCGATGGCCAGAAAGACGAGCGTAAGCATGTCGCGGTCTGCGTTCCTTTCGATACGACGACGGCCCGTGGGTACGGGCCGCGACGATCGAATCGTGCCCTAACCCGGCCGAATGCGGGCTCGACGGACCGTCGAGCCCGCCCTGACGCGCTGGCGCGTGCTTCGTCGGGCGACTGCGTCGCACCTCTCGTGACGGCGTCGGCGGCCACCGGCGCGGACCGTCTCATCGCCCCGAGTCGGCAGAGACCTCGTGCAGAGGCACGCCGTCGCGCTCGAAGGCGGTCAGATTGGCGATCGTCGTCTCGGCGATGTTTGCCAGGGCGTCCTCGGTGAAGAAGGCCTGGTGCGCGGTGATGAGCACATTGGGGAACGTGAGCAGACGCGCGAACGTATCGTCCTGGATGACGTTCTGACTCAGGTCCTCGAAGAAGCCGATGGCATCCTCTTCCTCGTAGACATCGAGCCCCAGGTAGCCGATGCGCCCGTCCTTGAGCGCCTCGATGGCCGCGTCGGTGTCGATGAGGCCTCCACGACTCGTGTTGACGATCATCACGCCGGGCTTCACGTGCGCCAGCGACTCGCGGTTGACGAGGTGGTGTGTCTCCGCGTTCAGCGGGGCATGCAGGGCGATGATGTCAGCCTCAGCGAAGAGCTCGGCCAGGTCCACGTACGTGGCGCCGAGGTCGCGCATCTCAGCGTTGGGGAAGGGGTCGTAGGCCAACAGCTGACAGCCGAAGCCGGACATGATGCCGGCGAAGACGGTCCCGATGCGGCCGGTGCCGACGACGCCGACGGTGCGCCCGTGGAGGTCGAAGCCCAGCAGGCCGTCGAGTGCGAAATTGCCCTCGCGTACGCGGTTGTAGGCGCGGTGGGTGCGCCGATCCAGGCCCAGGATGAGTGCGACCGCGTGCTCCGCGACGGCGTAGGGCGAGTAGGCCGGGACGCGCCCGATGCGGATACCGACTTCCCTCGCGACGTCGAGGTCGACGTTGTTGAAGCCGGCGGCGCGCAGGGCGACCAAGCGCGTGCCGCCTTCAGCCAGGCCACGCAGGACCTTGGCATCGACCTCATCGTGGACGAAGGCGCAGACGGCCTCGTAGCCAGCGGCGAGCGGGGCATGATCGCAGCAGAGCTTGGCCTCGAAGAAGTCGAGCTGGTGGTCGGTGCCCTCCGCGGCCGCGCTGAGGTACTTCTCGTCGTAGGGCTTGGAGCTGAAGACGGCGACTCGCATGCGGTGAGCGTAGACCAATCGGCCCGGGCAGCGAAAAGGGCCGGGATCGCTCCCGGCCCGGTCTCGGCGCCATGGAGGCGTGCAGGCTACTCGATCTCGTACTGGATGTAGACGTTGACCGAGAGCTCGACCTCACCCGGCAGGACGGGGGTGCTGGCCATGGTGTCCATGGCGGCGCTCTCTGCCATCGCTCGCTCGAAGTAGATCGGCTGTGGCGGCTGGCCACCGGACTCGCTGATGCTGACGATGCCCGTGATCGTCACCCCGGCGTCGGCCGCCAGTTGGTCGGCCTTGGCGCGGGCGTCGGCGACAGCCTCACTGCGGGCGGCTGCTCTCGGCCTCGGTCGGATCCTCGACACGGAAGCTGATGCCATTGACATTGGTGGCACCGGCCGCGGTGGCGGTGTCGACCACGTCGCCCACCGACTCGATGTCGCGGATGGTCACGTTGACCATGTTGTTGGCTTCCCAGCCCTCGATCGTGGCGGGGTTGTTGTTCCAGTCATAGAGCGGGCTCAGGCTGAGGTTGGTGGTCTGGATATCTGACTCGGCGATGCCCATCTCGAGCAGCGCGTTGATCATGGAGTCCATGGCCTCGGCAGCCTTGCTGCTTGCTTCGGCCGCCTCCTTGCCCTGCTTGGTCACGCCCAGGCTGACATCGGCCACATCGGGCCCGGCCTTGACGCGGCCGACGCCGTTGACGCTGATGGTGCGGATCGTGTCAGCGCCGTCGTCCTGAGACTGGGCGGTGACCACCGCGGGGCCGGCGAGCGAGGCCACCAGCAGGCCGATGGTCAGACCGCCGGCCAGCCAGCGCAGGCCGGGACGCGAACGGGAGAGGGTCGTGTTCACCGTGATGAAACCTCCGAGTGTCTTCAGAAGAGCTCAGGGCGGTGGATCCGCCGGGGACGGGGCTCGATGGCCGAAGACGTAGCTGCCCCGCAACGGCTAGACGCCGGGCGTGGGCTGTCGGTTCCCTCGAGGCGTCGCTCAGCCCGGTCGCAGTGGAAAGATGACCTCGGTAAGCCATCGGCTCGGGTCGGGCTCGGCCGAAGGATCGGTGATGTAGAGCTCCCAGGGGCCGCCGTTGGGGTGGTGTGGGCTCGCGTCAAGCCAGGTCTGCATCGCCGCATAGGTCGCGCCGAGCGTTTCATACGAGCCGGCGTGGACAGCGATCGCGGCCGGGCCCGCCGGCAGCTGACTTGGCTTCACGTCGCCGATGGGCATGATGGGCGAGGACACCATCACCCCGGCCTCCAGGTCGATGGTGTCGCCGAACGAGTGATAGCGGGCGAACGGCGCGCCCTCGGGGACGATGCCCTGGGATGCCAGGGCATCCTTGACAGCGCGGAAGATGTTGCCCATCGCATCGGCGAGATCGTTGCTGGACACCTCGGCCCGTATGCTCGCGGTGTGGTGGCTCCGGAGCACACGAAGCTCGATCTTGGACGATGGGGCTCGGGGATCAGCCATGCAGGCACCTCGCTGGTTGAACGGGCCCAATGTGAAGCATCAGCGGCCAAAGGGCAAGCCGCCGATGGTCACGTATCCATTCGGGCTCACTGTCTTGACGCTGTGGGCCCGGCCTCCGAAGGCACACCCTGCTGGTGGATCACGGGTAGGCTGGCCCGGATGAGACTGCGACCGATCACGCTCCTTGTCCTGTGCGCCATGTGGTCGGCACCCGCGGTCGTGGCGGCCCAGACGGCTTCGACCGCACCCGACGAGACGTCGGCGGCATCGCCCGCCGCCTCCAGGGTGGATGGACGCGACCTCTACCTCGACATGCCGTACGCCCTCGGTGGCTATGAGCCTGACATCGTGATGACGCGCGGCGAGGAGCACTTCGCCAACCTTGCCGTCGATGACGAGGCGCGCGTGGAGCTTGAGTCCTTCCTCCAGGCCGTCGGGGCCGACATCGCCGACATGGACTCGGGCTACGCCCTTGTCTCCCAGGATGACCTCTTCAGCTTCGTGGTCGCCATCCGCGTATGGGGCGTGGAGCCGGGTGCACTGCTGCCGGCGTACCTGCCCACCCTCTATGGCGACCTGGTCGACCCTAGCGCCAGCCCGGGCAGGGTCGGCGGCAAGGATGTGCTGGTCATCTCGTCGGTCGGTGACGACGGCGAGTACGTGGATCTCACCGCCTACGACCAGGGCGACACCATCTGGCTGCTGCAGGGCCCGCCCGACGTGGTGGAGACCGCGGTGGCGAACCTGCCCGCTCCAGCCTAGCCTCCACACGGACGCCCATGGCGCGGTGCTCAGGAAAGGAGCGGGGTCCGATGCTGGGGGGAGAGCATCGGACCCCGCCTTGACGCATGCCGGCCGCCCGCGGCCGACGCATGTGGTTACGCCAGCGTGCTGCGCCGCGCGAGCTTGTGGAACTGCGCCGGGACCCACCACTTGAGGAAGTAGAGGCGGCAACCGAGGCAGTAGCCGGTCACCGCGAGCACGGCCTGCAGTGCGCCGACCGCGGCGGCCACGACCCACGCCAGCGTCGGCAGCCCGACGAGGAACAGGGCTGTCGCGAGGCTGAAGCCGACGAAGCCGAGCGCCTGCGCGAACCGCGGTGGGTATCTCGTGCTCCAGTTCCGCCGGTGGGGCGATGCGGAAGACACGGCGCGACGAACGGCCACGGTCGGCCGAGGATCGAGTAGCGGGTCCCGAAGAAGGCGCTGATGCCCAGCGCCACCGTCAGGAAGCCCACCACGATCGGCGCGCCCAGGACGAAGCCGACGATGAGCAGCGACGACCGACAGCGCCGCGCCGAAGCGATGCCCGCGCGGGTCGATGAGGCGACTGACGCCGGCTCGGCAGCGATGGGGGCTGGCCTGACCGGTGGTCGCGGTCATCGCATGTCTCCTCGAGCGGACGGTCTGGGGCGCTGCCGCCAGCGTACGGTGGCCTCGATGGCACTGTCCAATCGAATTATGAGACCCTTCTGATCGATAGATACGTTCACCGTGGAGGCGAAAGCACATGGACCTCGCGCGCCTGGAGGCTTTCCTGGAGGTCGCGCGCCTCGGTTCGGTGCGCGCGGCCGCCCGGGCCGCTGCACCTGGGCCAGCCGGCCCTGAGCGCGCGCATCACGGCCTGGAGCAGGAGGTCGGGCACGCGCGTCTTCGATCGCACCAAGCGGGGCATGGGGCTGACGCGCGCCGGTCGTGCGCTGCTGCCCCACGCGGAGCGCGCCGTCGAAGCGGTCGAGGCCGGGCGGACCGCCGTCGGCCAGGTCGAGCAGGGTGACGACGGGGAGCTGGTCATCGCGGCCGCCTCGGCGGTCAACGCCTCGGTGGTGCCGGAACTGGTGGCGCGCTTCCGGCGTTTCCATCCGGGCGTGCACCTCTTCGTCCGCACCGGTTCGGTCGATGACATCGTCGAGCTGGTCACGCTCGGCAGCGCCCAGATCGGCCTCTGGGAAGCGGGGTCATCCCGCGACCCGCACCTGCGGAGACGCCGCTGTACGAGGAGAGCCTGCTGTTGGCGGCGCGTCCGGAGCACCCCTTCGTGAGCGAGGGACGCATCACCCCGCCGCGGCTCGCCGATGCCACGCTCATCCTGTTCGACCGCGGCTCCGACGACTACGAGGTCGCGCAGTCGATGCTCAAGGAGGCGAGGGTGGCGCCCTATGGCGTCATCGAGGTGGACAGCGTCGACACCGCGCGTCGGCTGGTGACGCGTGGCCTGGGCGTGGCGATGGCTGCCATCGACGCCGCGGTGCCCGAGTTCGAGGCCGGACGGCTGGCGCGCGTGGAGCTCCTCGGATGCGGCCGATCTGGCGGCGACCATCGCGGTCGAACGCCGGGGCGGTCGTCGTGGGCGCCGGTGCTGACGATGCGGGAGCTGCTGGCGAGGTGGCCACCTTCGTGCCGGGCGACCACGGCCGTCGGGTGAAGAGCATCAGCGGCCGGTGGCTAGAGCGTCTGAGCGCATCCTCGAGGGCCTGAACGACGCCCAGCGTGAGGCGGTGACGACGGTCTCGGGGCCGGTGGCCATCATCGCCGGAGCCGGCAGCGGCAAGACGCGCGTGGTCAGCCACCGGGCGGCCTATGCGGTGGCGACGGGAGTCGTGCCCGAGCGCGAAGTGCTGCTGGTCACGTTCACCGAGAAGGCCGCCGGCGAGATGGCGGCGCGCGTGCGGGGCTGGGCCTGGGGCAGGTGACGGCGCGCACCTTCCACTCCGCGGCGCTGGCGCAGCTGCGCTACTTCTGGCCGCTGCGCCACGACGGCGCGGCGTTGCCCGAGGTGATGGCCGACAAGTGGCGCATCGTCTCGCCGCTGGCGCGTGCGCTGCCGGGCGGCTACCGGTTCACGCCGACCAAGGACCTCATGGACGAGATCGAGTGGGCCAAGAGCCGCCGCCTCGACGCCCGACACGTACGAGGCGCGGGCGGTGGGTCGGACGCCGCCCACCACGACGGACCTGTTCGTGCGGCTGTTCCGGCGACTACGAGCGGGCCAAGGCAGCGGCGTGGGCTCATCGACTTCGACGACATCCTCGGCGCTCACGGTGGACGCTGCTCGAGGAGGACGAAGAGGCGGCGCTCGCGGTGCGCTCGCGCTATTCGTGGTTCACCGTCGACGAGTACCAGGACACCACGCCGCTGCAGGCCCGGCTGCTCGAGCTGTGGCTGGGCGAGCGGCGGGACCTGTGCGTGGTCGGGGACGACGGACCAGACCATCTACACCTTCGCCGGGGCCACGCCGGAGCACCTCTCGGCTTCGAGCGGCGCTATCCCGGAGCGAGTGGTCATCCCGCTGCTGGCGAACTACCGCTCCAGCCCGCAAGTCACTTGCCTTGGCTAACAAGCTGCTGGCATCGACGGGCTCCGACAAGCAGCTGCTGGCCACCCAGGACGGACGGGCCCGCAGCCGGCCATGCGGTCCTTCGCCGTCGGCAGCCGAGGAAGAGGCCTACGTCGTGGCTCGGGTGAAGGCGCTGCTGGCTGACGGCGTGGCCGCCGAGCGAGATCGCGGTGCTGCTGCGGCTGAACGCGCAGACCGCCGGGTTCGAGTCGGCCCTCGACGCGCGCGGGCATCCCCTATCAGCTGCGTGGCAAGCGCTTCTTCGAGCGGCGTGAGGTCAAGGCGGCCGTGCGTGGCCTGGAGCGCGTGCCCGATGACGTCGCCGGCGACGCCCTGATGGCGGCCGTGCGCCAGGCCTGGGACCGGCAGCTGGGCTTCGACCCCGACGAGGAGCCCGAGGGGCGCGAGGCACGCGAGCGGCACGCCACGCTGTCGACGCTGCTGGCCATCGTGATCGCAGCTGGCGGGGCGGAGGGGCCGACCGCGACGCCGTGGCCGCCGCGCTAGCCGAGCGGTGCGCCGCGCGAGCGGGCCGACGACGTCGACGGGGTGGAGCTGCTGACGCTGCATCGCGCCAAGGGGCTGGAGTGGGACGCGGTGTTCATCCCCATGCTCGAGGAGGGCTCGCTGCCGGTGGGCCAGGCCGGTGACGACGAGGCATGCGCTGGCCGAGGAGCGTCGGCTGCTCTACGTGGGCATCACGCGTGCGCGCCGCCACCTGGCGCTGTCGTGGGCAGCAGCAGCGGCCCTCGGCCACCGGGAAGTTGCAGAGGCGCAAGCCGTCGCGGTTCCTGCGGGCCCTCGGGGCAGGTGGAGGCGGCCACGCGGCCGCTGCCGGCGTCGGCGACGGCACCCGGATCACGCGGGAGCCGGGCGCGGCGCGGGCACGCCTGGGTGCGGACGATGCGGTGCTGTTCGATGCGCTTCGGGCGTGGCGGCTGGAGCGGGCCCGGGCGGACAAGGTCTCGCCGTTCATCGTGGCCTACGACACCGTCATCGCCGAGATCGCCGAGCGTCGGCCACAGTCGGACGGGCGAACTGCTGGCCATCCCCGGCATCGGTCCCGGCAAGGTGGAGAAGTACGGCGCGGAGATCCTCGCCATCGTGGCTGGCGAGTAGCCCGGGCCGGTCCTGCAGGTGCAGCCACCAGCGGCCCGCGTGGCGTCCGACGCCGGGCCAACGCAACGGCCGCGGAAGATGCCGATGCAGCCTCCGCCACCTCGCCAGCCGGCCACGGCTCTGCGGCCTACGTGCGGACGATCCAGTCGGGCTGGGCGCTGCGCTCGTAGACGAGTCGAGCGTTGGGGAGGTCGTTGTCCTCGAGCTTGGCGCGGATGAACGCCTCATCCATGTCGTAGTCGACCCAGCGCTGTCGATTGCGCACCTCGAGCGTCTCCATGTCGGCTACGACGAGCGCGGTGCGGTCGAAGTACGGCCGCAGCATAGGCCAGGGCTCGTCATCGAGGAGCAGCCAGTTACCTTCGCTCACGATCAGGCGGACGGATCGGTCGATGAGGATGGCGCCGGCACGGGCGATCTCGATGTCGCGGTCGAATCGGGGCACCGCGACGGTGGCTTCGTCGTTGGCCTTGAGTCGCCGCAGGGCAGCCGCGTAGCCGCCGACGTCGAACGTGTGCGGTGCGCCCTTGCGCGGACGCCAGCCGCGCGGGGTGAGCACCTCGTCGTCGTAGTGGAAGCCATCCATCGGCAGCAGCGCCGTGCTGCCGGGCTCGACGTCGTTGAGTCGCTGCTCGGTCCGCCGGCGATGGTCGACTTGCCGGAGGCCGGGGCGCCGGCGATGGCCACGATGCGCCGCTCGTCGATCGGGATGGCGGCGGCAGGTACGCCTCGAGGTGCGCGATGAAGCTGCTGCTGATCGAACTCGGTCGGGCTCATCGTCGGATGGTATCGGTCCGACCCTCGATGGTGGCGACGGTCGTGCCACACAGCTGGCACGTGCAGCAGGGAGGATGGGTGCCGGCGCGGCGAGACCGGGCGGCAACATGGGGGATACATGACCAACGACGCGATCGATTGGGATGGAGTTCGAGCTGGGTGCTACGCCGGGCCTGGGCGATGAACGCCCCCGGGGCGGCGCGGAGATCAAGCCGGAGCTCGATCCCGGCCTGGCGGCTGTGCGCTATCTGTATGACAACTCGCGTGTCGATGCGCAGTGGAGCGTGCGGCACGATCGTGGCTACACCTGGTGGGCGGATGAGCTCGAGCAGCGTGTGTGGGCAGAAGCCGGGTTGGACGATGACGGCATCGAGATCTTTCGGGTCTCGGCACGGACGGACCTGGTGCGAGGCGTCGAGGGCGGTGCCGCTGCGATGCGAGCCATCGACGCATCCAACGGGCTGTCCGCAGGCAGCGCACTCATCCTCGACGAGGAAGCGGGGACCATCACGTCGGTCGCGAGCATGTGGGTCCACCAGGGCTCGCGGGACTGGGTGGCGCGGACGTTCTCCGTCGTCGCCGCCATCCAGGTCGCCCAGGCCTCGCAGCAAGCGGCGATGCTGGCAGGGATGGTCGGGGGCGAGCTGGCCGTCTCCGGGCATCCTCGAGGCGGACCACGGACCGAGCCCGATGAGATGCTGGGCCTGCTGGACATCGTGCGGGCCGACGGCCAGGGCCCCTCACGCTGGGCCGGTGAGGGGATGCGCATGACCCTCGAACAGCTGCGGGGGCTGCCCATCGTCACGCTCGCCAGCGGCGACCAGGCAGGTCTCGCGATGGAGGTGCCGTACCGCCAGACGACCGCGCTCATCCGAATGGATACGCAGGAACCCCACCCCGTCCTTGGCAACGGCCTGGTCGTGCGCCTCTCCCTGCCTGGTCACGCCGGGCCCGGCCCGGCGTGGGCGGCGATGCGCAATGAGCAGGAACTCGGGACACTCACGCGCGCCCACTTCGTCGGCAGCTGGGTGGGCTCGGCCGGCTTCGCCACGTTCGTCTGCTTCTACCCCAACATGCTCGCGCGGACAGGCATGAGCGAGGTCAACGTCGCCCTCTCGATGATCAACCGCGCCAGGTGGATCGCCAGCGAGGGGAGGGCCACAGAAGCCTGACGAGGCCCTACGATCGGACACAGGAGGGGTGGAACCATGGAGCACGAGTCGCTGTGCCTGTTCAAGTCCAGCCGGCGCACCGAGTACACGCAAGAGAACCTGCGCATCCTCTCGGGAGCGATCGGGGACGAGCTGGAGGTCGGCTACAAGGAACGCTGGCTGAGCGAGGACATCCGCCGGCGATTACCCGGGGCCGGCGAGCAGGTGCTCGTCGTGCTTGCCGATCTGCCGTACGCCAAGAGCCACCCCATCCGTCGCGCGGAGGCGATCGAGTCAGCCTTCACCGATGACACGCTCAGGCTCCGCCTTCGCCTCGGCTCGCGGGTGCTGGTCGACCAGAACCGCTGGCGCCCGCTCGTCGAGGCTGGACCCAACCCGCTCACCTCTGACTTCGGGGTCCGGATCGCCGTCCCCGACGGCATCATCGAAGATGTCGACGAGCCTGAGCGTGAGCTGAGGGCCTGGAAGAAGCAGATCGATGCCATCTCCCACGCCGACGGCTATGCACGCGTCGCGTTCCTGCGCATCGGAGCGGTATCGGAGGTCGGCGGCGACCTCGTCGAGCGGCCCTACCGACTGATCAGCAAGCGCACCCACGAGCTGGACCTGATCGCCTACAACCCTCACCTGCCGCCGGTCACGCTCGAGGCGCTCCGGCTCGTGCCCCTCCCGGACTCGTCGCTGGTCGACGTGGCCATGGACGAGCAGCCGATCCCGGCCGATGGGACCATCGAGCTGGTGCTGGTGCCACAAGATGAAGGTGACGCCTCGCTCGAGTTCAATGTCTCCCGGGGTGTCGAGTTCTGGTTCGCGCTCCAGTTCGACTGGAAGACGACTCCGGCTCAGCCCGCACAGGGCGCACCCGCAGCGCCCGGGCCGGCCGCCGCATCGCCCACGGGGCTTGCGGCCGTACCGGCAGGCTCGTCCGTTCCAGGCCTCGACGCATCCGACAGGCTAGGCACGCACCTGCTGCGTGCCTACCAGCTGCTCCGTGGGCACGCTCCGGTGGCCGCCGGCGTTCGGCTGCGTGTCCTCGACGAGCTATTGCGGGCCGCTCCGGGCGACGAACGCCTGCTGGAGCAACGCGCGATCGTCCTTCACGAGATGCGTCAATGGCCGGAGGCAGCGGCCCTCCTCGAGGACCTGCCCGCCGGCGTCCTGAGCCCCGAAGGGCGGACCATGCTGGTCTCGAGCTGGTTCATGCAGGGGCGAGCTGCCCATCCCGCATCGAGCGGCTCAAGATCGCCGACCTCTCGCGAGACGAGTGGTTCGAGCTGCTACTCGATGGCTCGAGCCGTCTGACCACCGAGGAGCAGGTCGCCGTCGCCCAGCTCCTGGCCAACACCGTGCTGGCCGAGGACCGCGCCAGTCGCTGGATCGCCCCACTCGCCATGGCCACCGAGCTGCCGCGACGCGACCGACTGGAGCTGCTCGGGCATCTGGCAGTACGCCGATCCCAACGCGGCCGCGGCCGGACTGGAAGAGCTGGTCACCGCCGGCACTGTCGACCTGGTCGACCCTGGCTTCGCAGCCCTTGCCCTCGACCTTGGGCATCGAAGGGCACCGCATCCGGCTCGCCCGACGGGCCGCGTTCGCCTTGTTGACCCATCATGCGGACCTCGGTGACGTCGCGGCCCTCGAGGCCCTGCTGGAGCTCGTGACCTCTCGCTTCGATCGCATGGCGCGGCGGGAGCTCGGAGAGGAGATCGTCTTCGCCATCGCCGATGTCGCCGCCGACGAGGACGCCATCGACCTGGCGCTGGACGCCGCCGCGGACCTCATCGAGGACCATCGCCAACGGGGTGAGCTTGATGAGGCGGCTCGGCTGGCGCTGTTCGTGCGCTCCAACGAGCACCGCGCCGGCAAGCGTGTTCGCCAGCGATACGAGGCCGTGCTGGCGCAGCTCGACACCGCCTTCGCCCAGAGCAGCGCTGTCGTCCGCTTCAGGAAGGCGCGCGACCGCGAGCTCAACCTGGACCTCAAGGGCATCGTCGGCGGCAAGCGTGTGCTCGTGGTCGGCGCCAACGAGCAGCCGTGGTGGCCCGACATCCGCGCTGAGTTCGGCTTCGATATCAGCTCTGAATGGGTGAGCACGGAGCGACGCAAGGCGCCGAACCTGGACCGTCTCATCAAGAAGCTCGACCGTTTCGATCTGCTTGTCGTCCAGACCGGGCGTATCGGCCACAAGACGTCCGAGCCGCTGATGAAGGCGGCCAAGGACCGCAGGCTGCGGACGATCACCGTCGCCCAACCCACCCGCGACCAGTTCACCCTGGCACTGCGGGCCGGCTTGATCGACAGGGATCTGCGCCACGACTTGCGGCCGGGCGCAACGTTGGGAGAGATCGAGCTCGACGAGCTCATGGAGGAAGGTCGGCACTGAGGGCATCCTTGGTACTAGCGCAACATCAGGCGCTGCGCTACGCTTGAGACATGGACGGGCGCGCACGCTACAAGCTGGCAACGTTGGTCGAGGACATGGGCAGCCAGGCGCAGGTGGCGCGAGCGCTCGACGTCGACCGCTCGCGGGTCAGCCGCTGGCTCGCCGACGAGGAGCCCGACCGCGAGAACCTGCTCAAGCTCGAAGCGGTCGAGTTCGCCCTGTCGCGCCTGCAGCTGACCTATCAGCGCAGCACGGCGATGAAGTGGCTCTTCGGCTTCAACGCTCACCTTGGGCAATGCTCGACCGATCGACCTGCTCACGCGCGGCCGGGTCTCCGACGTGCTTGCGGGCCATCGAGGCTGACGAGACCGGCGCCTACGCATAGCCGCGGCTGACAGCGATGCTGTTCCGCGTCTACCGCGCCATCGATGGAGCCGCAGCGGACGGCGCGCGGCGGCGCCCTGTTCGTGCCGCGTGACCGGCAGGGGGCCGGGCGCCACGACAGCCCTGGTCGCTTCGGCGCCTTCTATGCGGCGCGTTCGCCGCGTGGCTGCCGTGGCGGAGACGATCCAGGCGTTCCGCGGTCGCGACCTCAGCCCCGGACGACCTGGAGCTGGCCGATGGCTCGCGGCTGACGCTGGCCACGCTGCGAAGACTCGGCGCTCGAGGCGGTCGTCGACCTGGATGAGCCGGCGGTGCTGGTAGAGGAGGGCTGGCGGCCGTCGGGCGTGGCCAGCCGGGATCGTGCCGTGACCCAGGCGATGGCGGTGCGTGTCTTCGACCGCGGGAGCCTGGGCCTGAGCTGGTGGTCCACGCTCGACTCGGCCTGGACCAACGTGACGCTCTTCGCCGAGCGGACCCTCGACGTCGGTGTGCGTCGCGACTCGATGGGTCGCCGGAGCGTTGTCGCTCAAGCATCCGGCCGTGGTGGCTGCGGCCGATCACCTGGGCATCCCCTTGATGGCGAGGCGGCGAAGGCGACGCTAGCGGACGCCCGATCAGACGCCCGCGCGGGTTCGCTCGCGCCGCGTCATCTCTTGACAGTATTACGTGCTACTGTCACAATACCGCCATGCCGACGGAACAGGAGTACGCGATCGGGGAGCTGGCGGACCTCGCCGGAGTGACGCCACGGACCATCCGCTACTACGTCTCGATCGGCCTGCTGCCGGCGCCCGAGTCGGCGGGGCCGAGGACGCGCTACGCGGACGGCCACCTCAAGCGCTTGCGACTGATCCGGCATCTCCAGCGGCAGCACCTGCCGCTCGCGGAGATCGGCCAGCGACTCGCGGGTCTCGATGACGAGGCGGTGGAGGCGGCGCTCGACGCGGACGTGGCGGCGCGACCGGCCGACTCGGCGCTCGACTACATCGACCGGCTGACGGGGCTCGCAAGAGCGGCCCGCCCCGCCACGGAAGCGAAGGAGATCAGCCCCGAGCAGTCCTGGGCACCGCCGGGCGCCCGCAGAGCACGCGTCCGGCCGGAGCCCGCCAGGGCCCAGCTGGACACACGGACGCGCTGGGAACGCGTCCCGCTCGGCGAGAACGTGGAACTGCACATCCGCGAGCCCCTGGGCAAGCGGAAGCACCAGCAGATCGAGCGCCTCATCCGACTCGGACGCGAGATGCTCGAGGAAGGGGACTGATCGATGACCTCCAACAACGACAACAAGCGACTGAGCGTCAAGCAGGACCGCACGCTCATCCGCACCCGCTGGCACAGCAAGCGCTTCGTGGTGGCCCACGTCACCGCGCCCGAGGCCGTGCACCGGCACCGAGCGACGCGCCGGTCAACCTGGCCTTCGTCATCGACCGCTCCGGATCCATGGCCAACGGCCGCCATCGAGCTGGCCATGAAGGCGGTGGAGGAGGGCATCGCGCGGCTCAAGTCCAGCGACCGCTTCAGCGTCGTCGTGTACGACGACCGCATCGACTCGCTGGTCACCGGCGCCTTCGCCACGGCCGAGGCCAAGCGAGACGCCATCGAGCGCTTGCGCAGCGTCGACGCCCGCGGCATGACCGACCTGTCCGGCGGCTGGCTGCGCGGCTGTGAGCACGTCGCGAGCGAGCTGCTGGAGCTCGGCGTCAACCGCTGCCTGCTGCTCACCGACGGGCTCGCCAACCACGGCATCACCACGCTCGAGGAGCTGGAGCACCACGCGGCGCGAGCTGCGCAAGCGGGGCGTCTCGACCTCCACCTTCGGCGTCGGCGACAGCTTCAACGAGGTGCTGCTGCAGGCCATGGCCCAGGCGGGCGGTGGCCAGTTCTACGACATCGCGAGCGCCGCGCAGATCCGCGACCACATCGAGAGCGAGGTCGGTGAGACCCTCGAGGTCGTGGCCCGCAACGTCACCCTCGACGTCACCTTCCCCGACTCGGTGCGGGTGGAGTCGCTGGGGGCGTTCGAGGCGCGCGGCGGGAGTGACCGGGCCATCATCGACCTCGGTGACCTCGTGTCGGGCCAGGAGGTGCGACGTCCCGCTGCGGCTGTCGTTCCCGTTCGGTGCGATGGGTGACTCGCTCGACGGTCGAGCTCGGGTCTGGCCGATCGCGACGGCGTCTTCAGGGCGCGAGCGGTCGGCTCGCCTGGGAGTACGCGGACGACCGCGCCAACGACGCGCCAGTCGACGCGACCGCGACGTCGACCGGCTCATCGCCGGCATCTACGCGGCGCGGGCTCGTCGGGCGGCGGTGGCGCTCAATCGTGACGGTGACTTCGACCGCGCGCGCGAGGCCCTCCGCTCGACGGCCCGGAAGATCCGCGGCTACGCCGGCGACGACCAGGTCCTGCTGGGCATCGTGGACGAGCTGATGCGGGAGTCCGAGCAGTTCCACCGCGTCATGGACCGAGCGCCTGCGCAAGGTCCACTACGCGCAGAGCAGCCACGCCATGCGCTCCCGCGACATGGAGGGCAAGGCGCTGAGGGGTCTGGCGAGCGACCAGACCGGCTGACCTCGGCCGGTCGCGCGGCGCCCGCCGGGGGATCGCCGCGTGACGCATAGGGATACTCCGGGAGCGGCGTCCCCGATCCCGGAGTATCTGTGATGCGGGTGGGTACGGACGGCCGAGGCGATCGGATCCGCCGCTGCGCCCGCCGTTGTTGCGGTCTACCCCCTGAGGCTCGTCTTCGCGCTCGCCGCGTTGTTGCTCGCAAGCGGGTCTGCGACGTCGGCCGACACGGTGGCCCGCAGCTGGACCGACGCGCCCTTGTGCTTCTGGGTGCAGGAAGCGTGGAGCTTCGTCGTCTGGCTGGTTCCAGAAGCCAGCACGGCCGCCGGCGTAGCGTCGACCCAGTCCGTCCAGGTGCACGCTGCCTTGCGCACGGTCTTCTTGAGCTGGAGCGAGTACGAGGCCGCATCGGGACCATGGTTGGTGGCGACCACGGTGAACGTGATGTCGCCCGGGCTGGCCTTGCGTGGACTCTCGATGGAGACCGCCAGGTCGGCCTTGACCGCGGGTGGCACCGGTGGTTCAGGCGACTCCGGGCCCTCGCAGTTCTTCAGCACGCCGGTCCCGGCGTCCTGATAGCAGTCGTCGATGCCCAGGCCGCCGTTGATGGTGTCGTTGCCGGCGCCGCCGTGGAGGACGTCCGCCGCACCCTGGCCGAGGAGCAGGTCGAGGCCGTAGCCGCCTGCGATGGTGTCGTTGCCGCCGCCGCCAGCGACCTTGTCGCGGCCACCGCCCGCGCGGATGTCGTCGTCGCCGCCGCCGCTGCAGATGAGGTCATTTCCACCGCGGCCCACGACGGTGTCGTTGCCGCCCTTGGCCACGATGACATCAGCACGCCTGGTGCCTTTGAGGGTATCGCGGCCGCTGGTGCCGACGATCGTCGCAGGCTTTCCGAAGCACTTGGGCGTCGCGGCGTCCACGCTCTGTGGGACGGGAACGGCCAGCATCGCCGCGCCCATGGCGACGGCGACGATCAAGATGGCCGACGGACGGAGGACCGAACGAAGGTGGTACCGAGACACGGCGGATGCTCCTTGGGAGTCCAGAGAGAGATGGGTGGTGCTCGGATCGCTCGGTGCCACTACTGTGCCCGGACCTACGACCCCGGGTCCCCCCTACAGAAGTCATGGGCCATTCGGCCCTCCGTCGCACTCACCCACGTGTTGCGGGCCCGAGCCAGACCAGCGATGCTATGGGTCACCGCTGATGAGGGCGGTCTCTCAGAGGGAGCCTCGATCGTGTCGATATGGGATGCGCGCGCATGGGTCGCTGAGACGATGGGTCTGGCGCTGGGCGACCTGGCCGTGCGGAGCATCGACCACTACGGCGAGACCGAGACGCAAGTGCGCTACGAGCACGGCGACGAGGTCGTCGCTCGCCTGACCGTCGTCGGGCCGGTGCGACCGTTCATGGCGCCCGAGGGGCAGGGCCACTGGGAGATCAAGGCCCTTATCGGGTCGGGCACGCAAGACGTCCATGAGATCGAACTGCCCGAAACGGACGAGATCGTCTACGAGTGAGCGCCCTCGGGGTGTCTGGCGTGTCGGCGAGGTGCCGATCTCCCTACGGCGCAGCCTCGCGACCAAGCCTGACAGCAGGACCACGTGACGGCGGGCACACCTACGAGAGGGATCAGGGCCGGGCGTTGGCTACGCGTCAGTGCCCTCGGCGGGTGGGAAGCTGACGACTGCGAGGTCATCGCACTCGGTGCAGGCATAGCCGCGCCCGATGAACGCGGGCACCTTGGCCGAATGCAACGGCTCGGGCGAGAGGCGCACCGGTGTGGCGCCCGCTCCGTGCTGGTGCCAGACCTTCGCGCTGCTGCCGTCGTGGCTCACCGAGATGAGCGTCCATGTCGCGCCTTCCGGCCCCACGCTGGTGGGCAAACGACTGTGATCGGCGATCCACCAGTAGGGCAGCGTATCGTCGGCATGTGCAGAGCCGGCCAGCATGTAGACACCCTGGTCGTCCGGCCCGGCGTGAAAGAAGTCAGGTGGCCCACCACCCGGTAGCGCCGTCACTCGCACGATGGCGCCGTCGTCCGGGCCACCCCGCAGTCGGGCCTCGTATGTCGTGCGAGCCCGCTCGCCGGTCTGAGTCGCCATGGGTCCCATCGTGCGGATAGGACGATGGTCCTGTCAACGAGATTCCCATCGCGGCGTTGACCGAGGTCACCGATGAAGTGGTCGCCGCTCCCTGCCCGCGCTGGGCTACGGGTCGGAGGGATCCGCGTCGGTGGCGGCCGCTGCGCCGATGTCGAGCGTGGCGGCGTCGCTGAGCCGGATCAGTTCCGGGGCCCTCGTGGACTGGACTACCGCCGGCTCCCAGCGGAACGAGCCCGGGTTGACGACGCGACCGCGGTAGCGCAGCGTCTGGACAGACTTCCTGGGGTTGACCCACACGCACCAGCTGACCTGCTGGCCGGACACGCTCCACGGCAGGAGCCCCTTGGGCGCGTCCGTCCCCGCCCGGTCCTGCTGACGCCAGGACGCGCCTTCTCGCAGCGGCGCGATGCCTGATGGCGCGACCTCCGTCACGAGGTAGCAGTCGTCCACGGCGCTCGGCCCCAGGTTCAGGCGCAAGGTCACGTCCACGAGGTCCGACGAGCGGATGACCCCGTCCGGGCTGACCGAACGCACCACGCTCATCGACATCTCCTCGCCGATCGTGGCTGGGTCGAGCGGCTCCCGCCAGGAGCTGGCCACGCCCAGTGAGCCGCTCACCGGCGACAGGCGCAGGCGTTCCCGCTGCGGTGCGGTGAGCGCCAGGCGGTAGCTCTCACCTGGCCCCAGGTCTACCTGCTGTGTCTCGTCATCGAGCTGCCAGCCGAAGCTTGCCGCCTGTGCTGGCGTGCGCTCCATGACCCGTGAGATATACGCGATCCGTTGCAGGTTGGCCAGCGTCTCCGGCGGTGGGTTGTCGGCGACGAAGGCGTCGGCTGCAGCCGCCAGCGCATCGTCGCCCACGGCAGCGGCAAGGATCGACAGCAGCGCGGTCAGCTCGGCGCTGCGCTGGGCCGGCCGCTCATCCTGCGTGTCCCAGAGGCGCACCCATGGCCCCAGCTGCTGCCCGTAGCTCGCGACGAGGTCGCGCTCCAGCTCCAGCGCTGCCGTCGCATCGCCGGCTGCCTCGAGCCCGATCCCCAGCAGCAGTCGCTCGTGGAGCGTCAGCGCCTCATCTCCGAGCGCGTCCTGCAGCAGTGCCTGCACGTCATCACCCAGCACCGCTCGACCCACGTTTGCCTGTAGCTTCCGTTCGGGGGTGACGTTGCGGCGTCGCGCCACCGACCGCAGGCCCTGCAGCAGCGCCATGCGATCGACCGCGTCAGGCGTGGCGATGGCCACGAGCACCGAAAGCGCCTCGCTCGTGCTGGAGTAGGGCAGGAGCGCGATGAGCCCGCCACGTGCCTGGAACTGCTCGCTCGTGAACGCTCGAGGGGGCACCTCGGCCGACTCCTCGCCGAAGGTGGCCTCCAGCAAGCGCCCCGCCTGGGCGGCGGCCAGGGTCTGGTCGGCCCGGGGACCTCCCGACCACGTCAACGCCACGAGGTCGGGATAGAAGCGGCCGCGGCCGGCGTCGCTCACCACGATCCGGGTGAGGCCGTCACCGCCGGGCAGGGTGAGGTCCTCGGTCAGCGGCGCGTAGTCCGTGCGTCCCTGCTCCAGTCGCGAGCGCCGCACGTCGATCTCGCGCGTAACGCGGTCATGCAGCGGACCGCTCTCTGCCACGACGCCGTTGTCGGCTCCAGCTGCGCCAGCGGCCTCCGTGGCCTCGCCGGTTCCGGTCACGCCATCGACGGTGATGGCATGCCGACCTTCCACGAGTGGGGGTAAGGCGATCCCGGCGGTCTTGAAGGCGGTGCCCGCGATCTGTGTCGGCTCCAGGCCCAGCGTGGGCGCGCTGACCGTGAACGTCACCGGCTGGTCAGCCGTCAGGCCGGGTCCATACGCGCGCAGCCGCAGCCGCGCGCTGTCACCCACGACGAACTCCGGTGCGGTCACCAGCTCCACGAAGAAGGGCAACCCGACCGGGACCAGCGTGGTGGACTCGCCGGCTTCGAGTCGGTCGCTTACCGCGGTGGCGCCGACGCGCCACGAGGTCAGGTCGTCCGAGACGTCGAAACGCACGCTGGCATCGCCGTTGGCGTCGGTCTCGAGCTGCTCGAAGAGGACCACGTCGCGGAAGTCGGTGCGGCCGCCGCCGGCGGTGTCGCCCTCACCGCCGGTGCCGAAGCCATCGAGCTGCCCGCTCGGCAGCAGGTGTGTCGCGTAGGTCCGGATGGTGCCCGACCAGACCGGCTCATAGATCGCCTCCAGCGGTGCGCTGTCGAAGGCCAGCTCCATCGCGTAGAGCTTCTCATCCACCGCCCGCAGCACGACGCTGGCGGGCACACCCTCCCCGTCGGCGCGCGTGGTCCGCACCGCCAGCTCGACCGTGTCGCCGGGCGCGTACCGCTCGCGATCGGGCGTCAGTGCCACGTCCAGCCGCCGGCTCTCCGGGTCAAGGCTCACCTGCAGGCCGAGCGGTACCGCCACGTAGCCCGAGCCGGTGAAGCGCACCGCCCCGATCTCGACCGCGGGCGCATCCGCAGATTCCGAACGTGAACGTGTGGAAGGGCGAGCGCTGCACCAGCGCCTCCTGCAAGCCGGCCTGGCTGCGCAGGAACAGGTAGCGGTTGGGTCCGCCGCTCGGCTGCGGCTCCTCGCCCTGTCGCAGCTCCACCGTGTACTCCTCACCCTCCGCCACGACGGCACGCCACACCGGCTCATCGGTACCGACGAGCGCCAGGTGCGGCCCGGAGCGCTGCCATTCGGGCGAAGGCCGGTAGGCGTCGCGGGTCAGGCGCGCGGTGCGGCCGGCCGGGTCCTGGGTGGTCAGCACGATCTCGTAGGAGCGGTCGACGGTGGCGGGTGCGCTGAACGCGAAACGCCCGTCCGGCCCCGTCACTGCCGCCGGCAGCGGGATGCGCCGCCGCGTGGGGTCGTAGCGATAGACGGGCACGATCTTCTTGGTGATGAAGTCGTAGGTCGTGCCCGTCTGGCGTCGGACCCACTCGGTCTCGACCAGCCGCGCGCTCACGGTTGCGCCGGGCACCGTCGCGCCACGCGGATCCAGCTCGCGATGGATATCCTTCGCGATCTGCTGCTCCAGGCGCTCCAGGTCCACCTCGTGCACGGTACCGCTGGCCCGCACCTCGCCGCCTTCGCGCGTGACGCGGGCGTCGAGGAAGCGCGAGCTGGGCAGGACCACGATGGCGGCGCCGGCGTCGATCTGCCCCTCTTCGGAGCGCTGCGGTCGCGCATCGATGCGCTGGTATGCGATCTGCTGGCCGCCCTGGCTCGGGCGCGCCTTCAGGCGTGCGACGGCCCGTCCGGTGGCATTGGTGGTGGCTGCACGCCACTGGCCGTTGGAGCCGACCGTGATGCGCGTGCCCGGTACGCTCGTCCCGTCGAAGAAGGCGGCGGCGACCGAGACGCGAACGTTCTCCCCGGCGAGGAAGGCACGGCGATTGGTGCTGACGTCGAGCCGGTAGGCTGGCTTGATGATGTGAGCGACGTCCACCCACGTCTCGCCGATGGGCTCGTCACCATGGAGGACCTCCACGATGTACGAGCCGAGCGGTAGCTCCTCGAATGAGAGCGAGCCGCTGTAGACGCCATTGGCTGACGGCCGCACCGTGGCGCTGGCGATGCTGGGAGGTCGGCGGGCGAGCGGATCGTAGCTGTCCCAATCGGTGCTCAGCCGCAGCTCCACCTCGGCAGGAACCGAACCGCCGTCGCGATCGCGGAACATGCCCCAGACGTTGATGGTGTCCGTGCTGCGGTAGCCACTGCGATCGGTGTACAGGAATGACCAGGCCAGGTCATGCGCTTCGAGCTCGCGGCCCCAGCTCTCGATATTCGGCGCGGCCCACGAGCTGCCGACGAAGGGCACGTAGACCGCGGCATCGTCGCTACGAACGAGGATGAGTGGCGTGGGCTGATCGGCCGCCAGCGGCTCAGGGGTATCCAGCTGCAGGAGGCCCTTCAGATCGGTCAGGCCGAGCTCGGCGCCCCCGACCAGGCTGACTCGCGCCCCCGGGACGGGCTTCCCGCTGCGCACGTCGTTGACCCAGAAGACCGATGAGGTCGTGCTGATGTGTGCATACGCCGAGAGGTCGGTCACCTGCAGGAGGAGCTGTGACCCCGGGCCCGTGCCACCGCGCGGGGGAACGACGAGCACATATGAGCCGACGGGCAAGGGAGCCGCCAGCGTGAGGGCGCGCCGCGAACGGTCCCATGGGTCGACCGACTGCAAGGTCCCCTGCTGAGACTCCAGCTGCTGCAGGTCGGCCGTGTCGATGACGCGCTCGCGGTAGGGCCACTCATTGCTGCCGCGAACGTCCGCCAGTGCCGACTCCAGCGCAGCCGTCGAGCCGATGCGGAACACGTCCACCGTTACGCGCGGCGTCGCCTTGCCGCGCACGTAGACCTCCACGATGGGCGGCTCGCCGGTGCGTGCCTCTGCCACCCGGGCGTTGAAGACGGCCGGCGGTCGGACCTTGGTGCGCCTGGCTTGGCGGGTGGCGAACTGGATGACGGTGTCCTGGGTCGTGTGGCTGCCCGGATCGACCGTGCCCACGCCGGCCGCCAGGGTCACGCGATAGACCGTGTCCTCCTGCAGCGGCTTGCGGGGCACGAACGAGAGCACCCGACCACGTCGCTCGAATTGACCCTTGACCTGCGGCTCGATGGAAAACGCTGTCTCCGGATCGAGCACGCCATCGCGATCGAAGGTCAGCTCGATACCGGTGTCGGTGGGAACGTTGGTGCGTTCGTGGTGAGGGATCGTCTCGACGACCGCCACCGGTGTACGCACGTGGAAGGTCCATGTACCCAGGTGTGCCCCACTGTCATCAGTCAGGCTGAAGCGGAGCTCAGCTCCCGGTTCCAGCGGCTCGACCGGTCGCAGCAGGACGGCGCCCGCTGCAGCATCGATCTCGGCTGACATCTCGACCGCAGGCTCAACCAGCAGCTGGCTGGCCAGCTGCTGGGCGGGTATGCCGTCACGGCTGATGAGCCGGAAGGTGGCATCGATAGGGATGCCTGTCTCGTCGACCTCCGACGGCTCCAGCTCCACGAGCGTTCGGGGCGCGGGCAGCTCCACGCGTCCCCATCTCCCGTCGCTATCCGCGGCGGCAAGGGGCGCAACCGGGAGCAGGGACATGAGCAGACCCAGCACAAGCGCAAGCGCCATCATGGACCTGCTCGCCATCACGCCTCCCAGGCCGGTGGGTGCCGGCTTCCCGGAATCCGGTCTGACCGTGGACCACCTTGTCACACCGCGCAAGTGCCAGTCGTCCCTGCGCCGTTGGACCTACTCACCTCGAAGCCGGGCTGCCAAGCCGGGTGGCGCGATGACGACGACGTGGCTGGTAGCGCGGGTCAGTCCCACGTACAACAGCTCATCGAGGCGGCTGGCGTCCTCGGGCAGCTCACACAGCACGATGACCTCCCGCTCCAGGCCCTTGAAGCGGCGGATCGTCTCGAACAGCACGACGTCATCCGGTTCATCGGGTACCTGCTCGGGCGGCAGGCCCCTGGAGCGCCCAGCGTCATCGAGCGCTTCGTTCCAGAGCGTGACGTTGCCGAAGCGGCGTGCGCGCCACACCTCACTGGCCCCGGCCGAGACGCCCGACAGCACGGCGATGCGGAACGTCGGCACCTGCTCCTCCATGGTCAGTCGATGGAGCGTCTTGCGTAGCGCCTCCACGGTCTCCGCACCCGGCGCTGACTCCACGACCTCCGCGGGCAGGCCGTCCTCTCGAACGATCTCGACCTGGTCGGCGCCAGCGCGGAAGCGCGCCGCCAGTCGCGCCACGGCGGGCGGGTTGCGGTGATCCTCGAACAGCTCCAGCCGGTCCAGGTTGAGCCCGCCCACGACATCCGGTCGGAACAGCGCCTGCGCCGGATCGTGGAAGACCCAGAAGACTCCCTGCTCCGTATCGAAAAGTAGCATAGCTAACGACTCCAGCCAGCCGAGGGCGAAGTCCTGGCCCTCATCGACGATGATGGCGTGGTATCGAGCGTCGAGGTCGACGTCGATGGCGGCATCGAGCGCATCCGGCAGCGTCTCGTCCCACCACTCACGCGGGATGGGCGACGGTCGGGCGGGCAACGTGCCGGCCGCAGAGCCGATCAGCTCGCACAGTCGGTGATAGGTGGTGACCGTGAGGCCGCCGGGCGCCTTGGCGTCGGCCAGGTCTCGCTGCACGGTCGTCGCCAGTCGTTGGTTGAAGCACACCAGCAGCGTCCGATAGCCTTCGGCGGCGAGGCGTCGTGCGCGTTCCGCGGCCAGCATCGACTTGCCCGAACCGGCCGGCCCGATGACCTCCACCCGGCGCAGCGATCGCCACTGGTTGAGGATGCGCGACTGCATGCGACTGGCATCGACCAGAGCCGCACGATCGTCCTCGATCCGACCGCGCACCAGCCGGTGCAACGAGACCCGCGGCCGCAGGAGCTCGTCGACGAGCTCCACCCCTGTCGCGCCGAGAGGGCGTCGCGCACCCGCGCCATCACCCGTCCAGTAGTCGAAGACGCGGTCGAGCCAGCGCTGGATGCCGTCGACGGTCTCGAGCGCGTGGGCGTCGAGAACGAGGTCGGCGGGAGCATCGAGGCCCAGCAGCGCGTGGCCTCGGGGCAGGCTTTGGAGGTCGACGTCGGGGAAGGCGACGGCATGACCGGCGACGGGAGCGAGATCGCGAGGCCAGTCGGGCAGGTCGAGTAGCTTGGCGCACAGGAAGTGCTTGCTGTCCTCAGCCTGCTTGAAGGGCGACTCCTTGAGCACGACCGGTCCCAGGTGCCAGCGGCCCGCGGCATCGCGAGAGGGCTCGCCCGACTTGACCTCCAGCACCAGCAGCCCGTGGTCGGGATGGGCGATGACTGCGTCTGCCTCGCCGTCGCGGGCGGGACCGTGCCATCGCATCGGGCCGGTCCAGTTGACGTTCACGTAGATGCGGTACCCGGGCTCGGACAGTGCCGACCGCAAACGCGCCTCGACGAGCCGCTCAGCATCCTCCCCACGAGTCATGCGCGGAGTCTGGCCCCCGACGAGTGCGCACGCAACGGGAGTGAAGTCCCGGTCACCTGAACGGGCGAGTCGGCCCCGGTGCGCCCCGGGGTGCTGCACCGCTGAAGAAGCGACAACGACGAAGGACAGCGGCAGACACAGAAGAAGGCCCGGGCGTGCGGGCCCGGGCCTCGTGCCTGTGGTGCAGCGGGGCCTAGCTCCCGATCTTGGTCAGGAGGCGGTGGGCGCTCGAGCCGTTCGACGCCTCCTCGGGCTCGAGATCATCGTGGGGCAGGCCCCAGGGGTCGGACACCCCGGTGTCGTCCTTGTTCTCGGGAACCTCGACCGGGGAATTCGGAAGACTTGGACGCACCCTCTGCTTCGGCGTCATCGGCTCCGGGCTCGTCGTCCTCCGACTCGGCCGTCACCGGCTTCTCCTCTTCGGTCCTGGCCAGGGCCTCGGCCGCCTTGGCCGCGGGCGTCGTGCTGAGGTCGACGTCGTCGCTCGCGAGCACCACGTGTGGGACCACGATGGCCTCGGTGTCACCGCGCCAGACGGCCAGCTCCACGACGACCAGCGGCAGATGCTCGGCCAACGTCTCGAGCGTGGTTCGGTAGCGATCGCTCGCACTCTCGCTCACCAGCACTGCGACGTGCGTCTTGTCGGGGTGTCGCACCCGATTGCGGGCCCAATTGTCCAGCAGCTGGAAGCCGTGCGATGCCTCCATCTCACCCAGCCGGACATCGACGCTGAAGCAGCGCTCATCATCGACGGCCACGAACGACCGCTGGTCATCATCGTCGGCGCCGTCAGCTACCTCCAGCTCACCCAGACCCAGGCGAGTGGGCTGCTCCTTGAGCCAGCCCTGCAGCCAGGCCTCGTCCTTGCCCAGATCGCTCACGGTCGAAACAGCACCGCTTACGATGGTCGGGGTCGTCATCTCACACTCCTCGCACTCAACAGGCATAGCGCCGGCGAGGGTGCCGGACACGTCCACACGAGTACACCGCTGCGCTGCCGTTGACACCACAGCCCCGATGGTCCGCCCCCCGGTGGGCCGACCGGCGCTCAGACGCACCATTCGGCTTGGGCTGCTGTGTCACGATTAGGCTTCCCCGCGTCCAGCCATGCAGTCGCGCTCGCTCCGGTCCGCGCTCCCGAAAGGAGCCTTTGATGCCCACCAAGTCCTCGTCGGCCAAGTCAACCAGGTCGACCACATCCACGCCGGCGACTCCCGCCCCGCTCGAGACCGTGCGGCCGCTCATCCGTGTGCGGCAGATGCGCGAGTTCACAGGCAAACGAGTGACGAACGCGGAGCTGGAAGCCATCACCGAGGTCGCACGCTGGTCTGGTACCAGCCGCAACGAGCAGTCCATCCGTTTCATCACCCTGCGCGACAAGGACGTCATCCACAAGATCGCCGAGCTGGGCCTGCCCCAGACGCGTGGGTTGCGCACGGCCAGCGTCGGGGTCGCCATCGTGGAGCCCGACGAGGCGGAGCGAGGCATCTCGCGTGCGTTCGACAACGGTCGGGCAGCGGAGCGCATGCTCATCGCGGCCTCGATGCTGGGCCTGGGCGCCGGCATCTCGCGCGTCCGCCTCGATGTCCGCGACGGCATCAACCAGCTCCTGGGCCTGCCGGCGAACCGCTCTGTGCGGACGATCGTAGCCATCGGCCACCCGACCGAGGACGCCCTGGAGCCCAAGTCACGCCCGGGCACGGCCCGGCTGCCGCGCGAGCAGGTCATCTACGACGAAGCCTGGCCCGCGCCGCCGGCCCGGGACTGACGTCGCTACGGCGTCGTCAGCGCACCCGCGATGGCGCGTTCGATGGCGGCGCTGACGTCACCCATGTCGGGTCGTCGTTGCGCGGTCGCTTCATCCAGGTACAGACCGCGACGGACCTCCACCATCACGGAACGCACTCGCCGGTCGCGCCCGTAGGAGCCGCTGGGGACGAAGGTGCCGCCAAAGGGCGAGTCACGCTTGACGCTGAACCCCTCGGCCGTGAACGAGGCCACCATGGCGGCGGCCAGGGCGGGCGGGGTATGCAGCGGATCGGTCCCGATGCAGATGTCCGGCCGGCCAGGAGCGTGGTCGATCTCGCTCGGGAGCGGCAACGTCGGGAAGGAGTGGCAATCGAGGACGGTGCAAGCCCCGAACTCCCCGAGGACGTCGGTCACGATAGCATCGAGCGCCGCGTGATACGGCCGGTACAGCTGCTCGATGCGCTGCGTCCGCAGTGCGCCATCGGGCTGGCGCAACGGCTGACCCCGCGTGCCGCGCCAGTAGACGACGCCCTGGCCGCGCGCCGCCATCGGCTCCGTAGCATCGTCGAGGAAGCGCTCGGGATCGAACACGAGACGCGAAAGGCGGTTGACGAAGCGCGTGACCCCGTGCCGGCGCAGCCCAGCGAACAGCTCGTCGGTGTGCCAGTCGGTGAGCCGGATGAGCTCGGCCGCCAGCTCGTCGTCCGACAGCAGGATCTCAGCGCGCACGCCGATGGGGATGGCTGTCGACGAATGGGGCACATGTGCCACCACAGGCACTCGCGGACTGCTCGGCGTGAGCACCTCGAAGGGGAGGGCCATCACCACACCCCGATGCCTCCGATGGTGTCGCCCAACCGCGGATCCGGCATCGAACCCCTCACGCCCGGACGCGCTGCGCCACCCGCTCGGCAACCAGCTCGGAATCCTTGACGATGCCGTTGATGATGCCCGAGCCGCGACGAGTGAGCCACGGCAACCCGATGAACTCGAGGCCCTCCAGCTCGGCCTGGCCACGGGTGTGCCGCGGCAGTCCAGCGGTCGTGGCGGTCGCCGGCAGGAAGCGGTAGTCACCGGTCACGCCGGTGGCCCAGATGATCGTGCCCACGCCGGCAGCGCCGAGGTCGAGGCGCTCAGGGCTTCGGAGGTGAGCGAAATCGGTGAAGGGCTGGTCTGCCTCATCCGGCCCGTGCGGCGGCAGGTCCAGGCCACGCGCTGTGATGCCCTTGTCGATCTGACCGGTTACCTCGCGCGATCGCTCGTCCGCGAAACGGATGCATGCTTCGACCGAATTGTCGAGCGACAGGACGGCACCGTCGACGTCGGTGATGCGGCCGATCAGATGGGCGCCCTTGCCGGCCAGCCACTGCAGGCTGAGCGTGTGTCCGTAGCGGCCCACGCCGGAGATGATGGGCATGGTTGCGCGTAGCTCAGCGGGGTCGGTCACGCTCTCGACCGGCACTTCGAAGAAGCCCGCCTGCAGCAGCCAGTCAAGGATGTCCCGGCCGCGGTACCGCCGCGGGAGACGAGTCACCGCGCTCACCGACCAGTAGACCTCGCGGCCCGCCGCGAGCAGGTCTTCCACGATCTGGCCGCCGGTCTGTCCGCCTCCGACCACGATGACACCTCCCCGCGGCAGGTCGCCGGCACGTCGGTAATCGAGCGCCGGCAGCTGTAGGACCGACAACGGCATGGCGGCGCTGATGGCCGGGAGCCTGGGCACGTTCTGGCTGCCCGTGGCCACGATGACCGAACGGCAGTCGATGCGCACGCGGGCATCGCCGGTGGTGTGGATGCGGAAGCCACCGGTCTGCTCGTCGTGCTCGACCTGGCGAACACCGGTGCCCTCGCGCACAGGGAGTCGCCAGGTCTCCGCGTACCTCCCCAGGCGCTCCACGAGCTGCTCATGGTCGATGAAGCCGTCGAGCGGTTCGGCAAGGTCGGCGTCGCCCTCGCCGGGCATGCGGTTCATCCATGAGGGCGTGTTCAGGGTGAACGAGTCCCAGCGTTGACTGCGCCAGGATTTGCCCACCCGGCCTCGCTCCAGGATGACGTGCTCGATGCCTCGTTGTGCCAGCTGCTGGCTTGCGGCCAGCCCGGCATGTCCCGCCCCGATGACGACTGTGTCCATCGGCGCATCCTAGGCGGTCACGTCCAAAGCCTTCTGCTATGCAGGTGGCCTGACGCTGTTGGCGTTGCAGCTCGCCATCGTTGGCGCCATCCTTGGCCACCTCATCGGCATCCCGTGGTCGATCTGGTTTCGCTGGCGCACCGGGCGCTGGCCGGAGTCGCCCTGAGACGGAAGGCCGGGACAGGGGCGTGATGCGGCACTCAGGACCACTGCTGGCAGCGGCCCTGCTCCTGCTGGTCTTCGTGGCGCCATCGGTGGCCGTCGCGCAGGATGTGCCCCCGCCCACCCCGCCGGCCGACGCCCAGCGTGCGCGGGTCGTCGACATCATCGATGGCGACACCATCCGCGTCGATCGTGGCGACGGCGTCCTCGAGCGGCTGCGCTACATCGGCATCGATACGCCCGAGACCGTCGATCCAGGCCAGCCGGTCGAGCCCTTGGGCCCGGAAGCATCCGTCGCCAACGCTGAGCTGGTGGCCGATCGCGAGGTGTTGCTCGAGCGGGACATCAGCCAGCGCGACCGCTACGACCGGCTGCTCCGCTACGTTTGGGTGGAGGAGCCCGACGGCTGGACCATGGTCAATGCCCGGCTCGTCGCGCTTGGTCTCGCCGAGGTGCGTGCCTACCCGCCGGACACCCGGCACGATCGCTGGTTGCGCCAGGTGGAGGATGGAGCGCGTGCAGCGGGCCTGGGCATCCACGGCGACGCCAGTGGCCCGCCCGAGCCCGCAGACGGCGAGCGTAACCTCCTCGACGATCTCCTGGACTTTCTCTTCGGCCGCTGAGCTCGATCTCCCTGCCTCACCTGCCAGGCCCGGGCCTGTGATCGACCACGCTTTCCGGGTCCCGCGCCGGTCGCGTCACGACCGCCGGAGCGTTCGGATGCAGCGGACCCTGTGCGACCCGCCTGGATGATGAACGACGCAGCACGCCTTGACCAATCGGAATAGCCTGAACGGATGACCTTCGCGACCGACCTGCCTCGCCTGGTCGCTGCGGCCCTTGCGACCGCGCTGACGCTCTCGCTGGTAGCGCCGTCTTCGACCCTCGCCGCGACGACCACCGACCCCGAGCTGTTGGTAACGCTGGAGCTGCCCACGGGCGATGTCGACTATCTCATCGAGCTGGGCACCCTCTACATCTACGACGAGGAGGACACGCCCTTCGCCATCTCCGTGATCGACGGCTGCAGCGTCAACGACCAGCTGTGGGTCTTCGGGGCCGGCCTGTCGGGTATCCCGGTGCCGCTGGACGTCATGGACCTGCGCAGTGGTGAGAGTGCGCGGGTGGCCCTCCCTGCCTTCGAGCCGGGCAACCCCATCGGCACCGTCCTGGAGCCCGATTCCCTGCCCGTGTGTGGCGACGGACCGACCGGCGGGCTCCCGCCGCTGCGGGGCATCGCCACCCTCACCTCTGCCGATGGGCGCAGCGGCGACTACGACGATGCCTTCGAGGTCCGCTCCGACGGCGATGACGGCGCCTACCGGCGGCTGATCCGGGGTGGCTCCTCCTACCCCATCATCAGCAAGGGCTCGCCCATCATCGCCATCGACGACAGCAACGCCTTCGATGAGCTGGTGCTGATGGCGGAGGGACGCACGCCGCGGCAGGTGGAGGGCGTGGTGTTCTTCGGGGAGCAGGGCATGCTGCCTGCTCGAGCAGCCCTCGACAAGGCGCTCGGGCGGGTCGACCGGGCGCGCGTCAAGCGGGCCTTCGAGACGGCCAGGAACATGCGCGTGCCGCAAGGCATCATCGAGGACCTGGGCCTCTCCGGTGTGGAGCAGGTCCATCACGTCAGCCTGGACCTTGAGACGCTGGGAAGCGATGCCTACCTCGCCCAGGCTGGCTGGATCCGCGACCGGGGCCGGCCGATCGAGCCACCCGTGCCGGTGGAGGAGCGCTTCGCGGTTCAGATCGCGCGGGCGGACGGCGAGACCGTCGACATCCCCCTGGTGGGGCCCCTGGTGGGCAGTGAGGCCGAGGGCCGGCTGTGGGAGTACCGTGCCGACGACACCCTCGTGCAAGTCATCGACGCCTGCGACCTGGGCGACTTCTACTGGTTGCTTGCCGGCGCCCGGACCGAGGAGCCCCTGGAGCTGCGCCTCACCGACAAGCGGTCCGCGAGCACGACCTCGCAGCTGCTGTGGACCGACCGTGAGGACGTCTCGCGTCTCACCGAGGGCTCGCTGCTGCCCTGCCCCTGACGGCATCGGTGCCATGGGGGCCTGATACGTTTGGTTGAGGGACGTGGGTGACGACATGGGTATCCTGTCGGGCATGGGAAAGCCCAAGTGGTGGGTCTGTTCCGAGTGCACCAGCCTCAACGATCTGCCTGCCAACAAGTGCTACAAGTGCAAGACCGTCAAGCCCGCCACTCCCAGGCTCATCGACGATGAGTACAGCGAGGTCAACAGCGTGCAGAGTCGTGTCGGGGTCAGCGTCGACCTCGACAGGCTGGGCGACCTGACGTCCCGCGACCCCAAGGAGTCCGCCAGGGGCGGCAATGTCATCGAGGCCTTCGGCGCTGACGATATCCCGCCCCCCACGGCCGCCTATGTGCCCCCGCCAGCACCACGTGCCGGCCCCGATTGGAGCAAGCCGCAGGTGGCGCCTCCGTCGCCCTTGCGTGAACCGACACCGCGTAGCATCTCCGAGATCGGCGGTCGACCCTGGGCTGGTGGGTCGACCGGGACTGGTCCGGCCGCACCGCCGGCTGCCCCGGACCCTGCCTGGCCGGCTGCCCCGGACCCTGCCTGGCCGGCTGCCCCGGACCCTGCCTGGCCGGCTGCCCCGGACCCTGCCTGGCCGGCTGCCCCGGATGTGCCATCTGCGCCCTCGCCGCCGACGTCGGACTCGTCCGGGTCAGCCACACCCGGCTCCTCGCCACCGCAACCCGGCTATCCACCGCAACCCGGCTATCCACCTCCGCCCGCCCATCCGCCGCGTCCCGGGGCGGATGGAGGTCCCCTGATGCCGCCACCGCCGGCCGCTCCCATGCGGCCCGCCCCGCCGCTGTTCCGGGACGGCGAGCCCGAAGCGTAGTCTCGTTCCTCCTCCTCGACGAACCGGGTACCCTGCGTGGCCTGAGTGGGGGAGCTTGGGGAGCCTTTGAGCGCCTTCTCACGAACTGCGGCCAACAGAACGGCGACGGTGCGGCATTCTGTGACAGCTGCGGTGTCAGCCTTGCCTCCGGCTGCCCCGGCTGCGGCACGGAGAACCGGCCTGAAGCGAAGTTCTGTCGCGGCTGTGGCACGGCCCTGACGGCAGCCGTGGCTGTGCCCCCGTCGCCGTCCCGGCTCGCACGCCGTTCCGCGCGGCTGCCGATGTTCACAGCCAGAACCAGACCGACGCGCGACTGGGGCTGGTCCTGGCTGCCCACTTCGCTGGTGATGTGGACGTCGCTCGCGCAGGCCTGGCCCGCATGGACCAGGAGGTCTACTCCGGCAACTTCACCGAGGGCACGAGACTGCTCGCCGAGGCCGGTGTCGCTGCCCTCGAGGGCCGGACCGAGGAGGCGTTGGCCGGCTTCAGCGGCGCCGTCGCGAAGTTCACGCGCAACTCGTCGCGCCTCCATGCCGCGGTGGCGCAGCTGGACGCGCTGACCCTGCTGCCGCAGGAGCCGTCCATCGCGGACTGGGCCGACGCGGCGCGGGAGCGGTTCGAGGTGGTGAAGGCGTCGCCGTTGCTGGCGCTGCTCGACCGGGCGGTAGCCGCACGCAGTCAGCAGCCCGCCGCGCCACGCCGCGCGGAGATGGATCGGGCCTTGTCGACGGAGGACGTCTGAGCGTCCGTCTGCGAGATTCGGGCAGCGCCGGTAACCTCTGCCGTCCAACATGACACGTCTTCGTGTCGTCGCGTTCGCCCAGGCGCTGACGATGATCATGCTGCTTCTGCCTGGGCCTCACACCGGCGGCCCAGCCCTGGTTCTGGCTGCCTTCGAACCGGCTGATCCCGGTCCGGTCAACGTCTTCGACGCTGCCGGCAAGGGCATCGGCTGCCAGGCCGGCACGCGCAAGTACAAGGGTCCGGGCTTGCCCAAGGACCCGCCCTGGCCACCCGGGGCTGAGCCGACTCCCAGTCCGGAGCCAAGTCCGGAACGCCGACGAGCGAGCCCGTGCACCGAGCCCTCGGCCGACCCCGCCGAGCCGACCGCGGCCGGGACGCCACGGCATACGTGGCTGCCGCCGACCGGTGCACATGGTTCAGGCCGGTTGGAGCCCGACCCGGCCGCACGCCGAGAGCCGCGCCGCAGCAGCGGATCTCCTGCACCGGCATCGACGTCAGCCACCACAACGGCGACATCGACTATGCCAAGGTGAAGGACGCCGGGCATCGCTTCGTCTTCATCAAGGCCACCCAGGACAACGACTTCATCGACCCCATGTTCCCGACCAACATGGCCCGGGCCCGCGCGGCCGGCCTGGCCGCGGGCGCCTACCACTTCTTCGACTACACCCTCGACGGTCGCGCCCAGGCAGACCACTTCCTCGATCGCGTGGAGGCGGCCGATGGCATCGACGGCGCGCTGCCGCCGGTGGTGGACGTGGAGTGCTGGAAGCCCATCGGGGCCTCCATCCACGCCGTCTCCACGCGCGCGCCTGCGCGACTTCATCGAGCGTGTCTACGAGCGCACCGGACGCCTGCCCATCGTCTACACCTCGGTCTTCATGTGGCGTGAGGTGGTGGGCAACGCCGAGGGCTTCGAGGACCTGCCGCTGTGGGCCGCCTGCTGGGGTTGCGAGGCGCCGCCCTCGCTGGCACCCGGCTGGGACGAGTGGGCCTTCTGGCAGACCGGCCTGGTGCGCATCCCCGACGTCGGCCGGCTCGACGGCAACTACTTCGGCGGAGGACGCAAGGACCTGAGCGCCCTGAAGCTACGGCCGTTCAGCATCGAGGGCGGCGCCACCGCCACCTCGCGCCAGCGCGTGGAGCTGGACCTCGGTGGTCGTGACGCCAGCCACATCCGCACCTCGCCGGACGGTGAGACATGGTCGGGCTGGAGCCGCCTTGGCGCTGCTGCCGACGGCCGAGCTGCCGGCCGAGGAGGGCGAGCACGACGATCTTCGCCCAGCTGCGCAACGGTCCCGGCCTGCTCTCGCCCGTGGTCAGCGACAGCATCATGGTCGACCGCACGCCACCGACCGTGTCGACCCCGACGGTCTCGCTGCGCACGGGCCCGCTCGCCGACGATGCTGCCAGCCTGCCGATCACCGTCGGCTGGGAGGCTGACGAGCCCGTGGCCGGGCTATCGGATGCATCGGTGCTGGTCGACTGCGGCGAGCTCGGTCCTCGCGCACCGAAGCGCCCGGCTTCGGCGGCGCCCGGCGAGAGGTCGTCTGGTCGGCCGGCGCGACGGTGCCGCCGACGACCTGCGTGGTCACGGCCATCAGCCGCGACGGTGCCGGCAACGAGGCACGCGCCGTCAGCGACAGCTCACCACCGGCCGACGTCCCATCCGGCCACGGCGACGCCTGGCCGGCGACCAGGTCGGCGTGCTTGCTCGCCGCGGTCCCGATGCCGGCCGAGCGGCCGTCGCGCTCGACGGCGAGGCGATCGGCCTGGTGGACCTGTACGCTCCCGAGCCGACGGGCCCGGAGGTCGTGTTCGTGGCCGACCTGTCGCCGCGGCAGCCACGCCGTCAGCGTCGAGCCGACCGGCACCGCCGACGCGGCCTCGACGGCACCGCCGTCGTCATCGACGGCTACGTGACCCTGGAGCGTCGGTCCCCAGCGCGTAGCGCATGCGCGGGATGCTGCGGCCCGGCATCAGCCTTGGCGGCGTCATGGCCGCTACTTGCCCTTCTTCTTGACGACCCTCTTGTCGCTGGAGGTACCCTTCTCCATCCAGTGCGGCCTGGTCTGACGCGCCCACGAGGGTCCCGACTGCCGTCGCAGGATGACCCACAGGCCCAGCACGCCGAGCACCGCGACCCCGAAGAAGACGATCCCGGCGAGCCGGAGCGAGCCGCTCGACGCACCGCCGTCGATGAGTGAGAGGACCTTCGACGACTCGTTGATGGCCCCGTCGACGTCGCCCCGCAGGCCCGCATCCTTGGCTGCCTGCAGCGGTCCCTCGACGTCCGCACCCCACAGTCCGAAGTCAGTCAGCAGGTCGCGGTCGGCGGCCGCGGCGACCTCCGCCCGGTTGATCCAGTCGGCGGCCTGCTTCCACTGGTCGGCCAGATCGGCGCCGGCCTCCAGCTCCTCCAGGCTCTGAGCGTTCTCGAAATCGGTCTTGACGCGTTCCAGGGCGCCGAACTCGGGCCAGTCCACGTCGGCCTGATACGCGTTCTCGACCCAGCGTTGAGCCGCAGCCGCGGTCAGTGCGGCCGTGGCGAAGTCACGCTTCGCCACCGGGTCCGTGACCACCGCCGGGATCTGCCAGTCGGGCACACGGTCGGTCAGCAGGTTGAGCGCATTACCCACCTTCTGTGCCTCTTCGCTGCGAGCTTCGGCCTCGGTACGCAGGGCGGCCATCCCGCTGGCGGATGTCACGCTCTCGAACTTGGGCCGGATATCGATGCTCAGCTCAGCCTCAGGCAGCGTGGCATCGGCATCGCGTGCGGCTGCCACGACGGCCAGGGCGTCGACGATGACGGCGCGGCCGCTCGTGATCTGGCCGTTCTCGATGGGGTCGGTGACCGCGGCCGGGATCTGCCATTCACCGACCTGGGCACGCAGCTGTTCGAGCGCCCGACCGGTTGCCCCCGCTTCGCGGTTGATCTTGATGGCGTCGTCGACGAGATCCTCCAGCTGGCCCTGGGTCGCGGCCGTGCGATAGCGGGAGCTGAACAGCTCCACTAGCCCGGCGTTCGGCAGCGCCTTGTCGGCGAGCGTGATCTCCTGCGCCACCCGAATGGCCGCGGGGACGGCCGTCATGGCGTCCTCGAAGCGGCGATCGTCGATGGCTGACTGGATGGTGGCGGGGAAGAAGTCCCACTCCGGCGGCGTGACCCCTTGCAGCTCACCCAGCGGTACGACCAGCTCGCCGGCTCGTTCGGCCAGGTCGAGCGCCTCGGCGCGGACGTCATCGATCTCGGCGACGCTGGCGGCAGCCTCGAAGGGGTTCTTGATGATCGAGATCGAGCCCGGCGGTGGGCAGTTGCTCGTCGGCCGCCCGGATGGCCTCCAGGACCTCGTAGGACTTGTCAAGGGCGTTGGTCGCATCGCTGAAGTTCCAGTCGTCCATCGCCTTGCGAACGGCCAATGGGGCGGCCAGGCCCTCCGCCTGCGCCTCGGCCAGGAACTGGTGGTAGTAGGCCCGCGCCGCCGAGCGCTCGCCCAGCTCGGGGCCGCTGAGGGGGATGCCGAATTCATCGAGCAGGTCCTGGGCGAAGTCGAGCTCGTCCAGGTTGGCGGCAAAGGCCGGATCGGCTGCCGCCGGCACGAGGCCGCGCTCATCGACCGCGTCCAGCCACTCGCGGTAGTCGATGGTGGGACTGGAGGCGATCTCGGGTCCGGCGCTGCTCACGTACTTGGTCTCCGTGTCGAGCAGTGAGCCGATGACCTCGCGCCACTGCTCCTCGGGCATGCGTGAAGCGACGGCGCTGACGATGCCGCAGGCAGCCGCGTCCTGCTCCGCGATGACCTGCTCCTCATCACCTGCCAGCGTCGGTCGCACGACCTGCCAGTCGGACAGGTCGAGGTCGGGCGTGTTGGCGTCGACCGGCGCACACGCCCCGGCGGGGCTCATGGCCGATGCCGTCCACAGGGCCATGCCCTCGCGCAGCCACAGCTCGGTGAAGGTGTCGGTCGTGAACCAGGCGTGGGCCAGCTGGTGCTCGGGGTCTTCGACGCCCGCGTTCTCATCGAGCTGCACGATGCCCGGCGTGTCATGGGCGCTGGCATAGCCGCCCAGCTCACGTGGCGGGGCCATGCGGATGACTACCGGCGCATCGCCCGGGATGTCGTGCTGGAGGAAGGCCCGGATGTCATCGAGCACGGGACCGGCGCGCCGCTCCGCGGCGTTCAGCCAGTTGTCCTTCTCCCGCCATGCCTGCAGCTCGATCGTCCGTCCGTCCGGTCCGACGAACGAGGTCGTGGCCAGCCGATCCTCGCGAACACCCTCGACGCAGGTGAAGATGTCCCCGGGTGCGCGCCCGCCCTCCGACTCGAGTCCGTCGTCCTGCCACGGGACGAGCGGCGTGCCGCTCTGGGTGAGCTTCCAGGTGACCCTGTCGTCGACCTTGATCTTGACCGAGCCGCCGTCGGCGTCCTGGCCCAGCGCGCAGAAGTAGAAGTAGCTGTTGTCGACACGAGCCGGCGTCAGCTCCAGCTCCCCCAGCTCCTGTCCCAGGCTGGCGTCGAGGGTATAGGTCACGATGAGGCGCTCGCGGTTGCGTCCGCCTTCGATGCGGGGCGCCTGGACCTGGAACGTCCGCCACAGACCGGGTGCGTCACTGGACGGGCGGATCAGCTCGAAGCGCTCGCTCACATCGGCCGCGCACGCTCCTCGACCACGATGGGTCCCCATTCGCCGGCCAGGAAAGGCGCCTGGCCCAGGGTCTTGAGCGTGATCACCATGCGCACATCGATCGTGCCCTGCGTCGGATCGACGCTGTAGGTGATGTTCGCGGTCTCGATCGAGCGCTCGGTCCTCGGCAGCGACAGGCACGGCCATCACGATCGTGGCGACGAGCGTGAGCAGCAGGGATACGAGGGCGCGGCAGGCCCCAGACGACATGGGACGTTCCTCGTGTACGGGGGATCGACGACGGTGCGGTTGAGTGCAGTTGGGACGGTAACCCGGATGCAGAAACCCGACAAGGCGGACCATCGGCAGCGTCAGGGCAGGACCGCTCACCCATACTCGGTGCGTGACCATCCGACGTCTGGCGCCATGTATGCCCTGCAGGGCGTCAGCCTCGGCCTGATGATGCCGTTCCTCGTGCCCCTGCTCGACGAGCGCGGGCTGGGAGCGGCCGAGATCGGGCTCATCCTCGGCATCGCCGGGGTGGCATCGCTGTTGACCTATCCGGTCTGGGGCGCCATCGCTGACGGCTGGCTGGGGCGTCCTCGGACCATCGCGCTGACGGCCATCACGGCGGCCCTCGGCGGCCTGGGTCTCTTGTTCGCAGGCAGCGACCCGCTGACGCTGGCGCTGGCGCTCTCACTGGCGATGGCGGGCCTGATGCGTGTGGTTCCGCTGCTCGATGCGCTGACCCTGGGCGAGCTTGATGCCGCTGGCTCGGGCTATGGGCGCATCCGCGTGTGGGCCTCGGCTGGTTGGGCGGCCGCCGCCACGGCCGGCGGGGTCACGTGGCTGGTGGCCGGGCCTGCCCGGTGTTCAGCGCCTTCGTCGTCCTGGCGCTGCTGCTGGCGGTGCTGATGTGGCGCGGCCTCCGGCGCCCCAGCGCCCACGGGCGAGGCGGCCGCTGAGGCGCGACCTGCGCGATCGCTGCGAGGCTGGCTGCCGCTGTTCCTCACACCGGTGCTGCTGGGCTTCCTGGTCGGCCTGCTCGTCACCTCGGTCGGTGAACACGCGTCGTGGCGCTTCACCGGCCTGCGCATCCTTGACCAGGGTGGCGGTGTGCTCCTCGTCGGGCTGGCTGCGGCCCTGCCGGCCCTCATCGAGATCCCCGTCTTCGCCGGCTCCGGACGCATGGCAGCGCGGATCGGGCTGCGCTGGCTGTTCGTCAGCGGTGCGGCCGTGGCCGCGATCCTGATGGCGCTGGTGGTGGTGGCGCCGGAGCCGTGGATGGTGACGACGCTGCGGACGCTCGACGGCGCCTCCTACGCCCTGCGTTACACCGCCATGGTGCTGATCATCGGCGTGCTGCTTCCGCGGCACCTGTTCGCCCTCGGCCAGACGGTTGCCTGGTTCGTCTATGCCGGCATCGCACCCATCATCGGGGACGCCGCCGGCGGCATCATCTACGACGAGCTGGGAGCGCCGGCTCTCTTCGCTCGCGGCCACCGCGACGCTGGCGATCGGTGGCGGCATCGTCTGGCTCGCCTTCGCGGGCTCCCGTTTCGGTCCGCGGCGGACGGTCCCGGATCTGGCTGAGTCTGCCGGCACCACCACCGCCCGCTTGAGGCTCGTCCGCCACCAGCCGGCTCAGGTCCCGACGATCCACTCCCCGCCGCGCATGACACGGCGAACGGTCAAGGTCGTGGCGTCCAGCTCGACCAGGTCGGCGCGCAGCCCGGCCGAAAGGCGACCACGATCGACCAGCCCCAGCAGCTCGGCCGGGTTGGTGGAGGCCGCACGTACCGCATCGGGCAGCGCGATCCCGGCCCGCACCAGGTTGCGCAACTCGAGGTCGAGGGCGGTCACCGAGCCGGCGAGGTTGCCGCCCTCGACGAGCGTGGCCATCTCGCCGTCGACTCGCACCTCCAGCTCTCCGAACATGCCGCGCGTGCGGCCGGAGCCGGCGAGGGAGATGGCGTCGCTCACCAGCAGCACGCGCTGGGCAGGCTTGAGGCTCCAGATGAGCGGCCACAGGTCGGGGTCCACGTGGAGCGTGTCCGCGATGAGCTCCACCCAGACGGCGTCGTCCAGCAGCGCTGCGAGGGCCAGGCCCGGGGCACGGTGGACGAGGCCGACCATGGCGTTGAAGAGGTGGGTCGTGGTCACGGCGCCGGCGGCATAACCGGCGCGTGCCTCGGCCACGTCGGCGGCCGAGTGCCCCAGCGAGACGCGCACTCCGACCGCGGCGAGGCGGGTGATGAGCTCGCGCGCGCCCCGCAGCTCGGGCGCGATGGTGATGACGCGCAGGCCTTCGACGAACGTGGCCAGGCGGGCCTCGTCGAGGTCCTCGGGGTGGCGCAGCAGGTCCGCCGGGTGCGCACCCTTCTTCTCCTCGGCGAGGAACGGCCCCTCCATGTTGAAGCCGAGAGGCTCTGCTCCGTCGGCCGGAGCGGTGGGCATCCACTCGCGTACCGAGTCGGCGAAGCCGGTGAGCTTCTCGAACGATGCCGTGACCGACGTCGGCAGGAAGGAGGTCACGCCCCGTGCCGCCAGCGCCCGTGCCATGCCGCTGAGAGCGGCCGCGCCACCCATGGCGTCGTGGCCGCCCCAGCCGTGCACGTGGACGTCGATGAAGCCGGGCACGACGATGATGCCGCCGTCGACGGCGCCATCGCTCTCGAGCGCAGCGATGAGCCCGTCCTCGACGACAACCCGGCCCAGGAGCTCGCCGTCGTCGAGGACGAGGCGGCCGGCCAGCGTCTCAGGCATAGTCGCCCGCCTCCTCCACGGCCTCCCAGAAGGCCAGGATGTTCTCCACCGGCACCTGTGCCTGCATGTTGTGGATGCTGGCGATGACGAAGCCGCCGCCGGGCTTGAGGTCGTCGATGCGGCGGATCGTCTCCGCCTTGACCTCCTCGGGCGTGCCGCGTGCCAGTGTCTTCTGCGGATCGACGGTACCGCCCCAGAAGGTGATGTCCGCGCCGAACTCGGGCTTCAGGTCGGCCGTCTCCATGCCCTCGGCGGACACCTGCACCGGGTTGAGCGCGTCCACGCCGATGTCGATGAGATCGGGGATGAGCTCCCTGATGGCGCCGCAGGAGTGCAGGAAGAACCGCGCGTTCGAGCGGCTCTTGATGAGGTCGATGATCTGCTTGTGCAGTGGCTTGACGATGTCGCGGTAGGCCTGCGGGCTGAACAGCGGCGCGTGCTGGGCGCCCAGGTCGTCGGCCTCGGCGGCGATGTCGATGTCGGGCCCGATCTCGTCGAGCACCTTCTCCCAGTAGGCCAGCTTCAGCTCGGTGATGCGTCTCCATCAGCGCTCGCGCGAGCTCCGGATCGAGGGCCATGTCCATGTAGCCGTGCTCGTAGCCGCGCATGCGGAAGTGCATCTCGGTCACGCCGGCGCACAACGAGCCCACGAAGACGGCACGCTTCTCGACGTCGCGGATGTGTGCCGCCCGCTCCGTCATGCCCGCGAAACGGCCCGCGATCCTGCGGGTCGGGCCAGGGATAGGCGTCGATGTCGGCACGGCTGATGTCACCCGCCAGCGGCGAGGTCGTGGACTCGTAGTAGAGCCCGCCGTGTGGTCGCGCGCGCAGCACGCCGAACTCATCGAGGAAGCGCTCGTACTCGCCGTCGTCGGTGACCTCGCGCCGGTAGGTCGTGGGCGAGCCGGCCGACACCAGCGCCACGTCGGCGCCGAAACGGGCGAGGACGTCGTCGTGGACGTGGGCCAGGCCCTGGGTGGTGTCGACGATGCGGATCTCGGCCTCGGGCAGGCCCAGGGCCGGTCGCAGGCGCCTGTAGGCCTCGGCGTGGATGCTGCTGTAGCGCGTGCCAGCGAGGTCACGCGGGACGCGGTCGGCCTCGCGGTGGTCGAGCGCGGCGAGCACGCGTTCTCGTGGTTCCATGTCTACCCCCTGCAGCCGGTCGCGGCCGGCGTCGCGTGCGGTTCAGGCATCGGGCGAGATCGTGACAGCGCCGCTGTCCTCGACCGAGAAGCCGACGTTCAAGCCGTAGCGATCGGCGGCGTACCTCGATTCGGTGCGCTCGATGGGCCGGCCACGCTGGTCGAAGATGAGCCGGCGCTCTACCAGCATCGGCTCGCCGCGGGCGACGCCCAGCAGGACGGCGTCGTCCGCGGCTGGCGGCCTCCGCGCGGATGGACGACTTGCCGCGCGTGGGCACCATGCCATCGCTGATGAGCGCCTCGTGCAGCGATCCCGACTCCAGGTCGGCAGCGAGCACGGTGTCGATGCAGCGCGTCGCCAGCACGGCGCGCTCGACGGCCACCGGCTGCTCGTCGGCCAGGCGCACCCGGCGCAGCTCCACGACCTTGGCGCCGTGAGCCGCGCGCAGCTCGGTGCGCTCGCCGTCGGTGGGCGCGCGGACGCTCGCACTCCACGATGCGCGAGCTGGGCACGCGACCCTGGCGGCGCATCTCGTGGCTGAAGGTCATCAGGAAGTTGGCGCGACGATGGGTGGGCGGCTCGGCCACGAACGTGCCCCGGCCCGGGTCGCGGCGCACGAGGCCTTCCTCCGCCAGCTGCGCCATGGCGTGGCGGGCGGTCATGCGGCTGACGCCGAACTCGGCACACAGGTCGGCGTCGGAGGGCAGCCGCTGGCCTGGGCGCAGGCGTGGCGATGCGGCCACGCAGGGCCTGCTCGATCTCGCGGTAGCGGGGTGCGTAGGCGAGCTCGGTCACGCTGCGCTCTGCGGAGCTTCGGCGCGCTCGGCGCCATGCACGGCAGCGCCGATGGCCCCGGCCCAGGTCCCCAGCTGCGCCAGCTTGACCTCGACGCGCTCGACCGGCGTGGTGATGACGCGACGCCGCATCTCCGCCTTGATGGGCTCGATGATGAGGTCGCCCGCGCTGGACCAGCCGCCGCCGAGGATGACCAGCTCCGGGGTGATGACGGTGATGGCGTTGCTGATGCCGATGCCCAGGTAGCGGCCGATCTCGGCGAGACCCGCGATGGCGCGTTCGTCGCCAGCCCGGGCCTTCTCGATGGCCTCGCGTGGATCGGCGGCGCCGCACACGATGGCCACCTGGTCGGCGCGGCAGTAGGCCTCCACGCAGCCGCGGTTGCCGCAGCCGCACCAGGGACCGTCGGGATCGATGGTCTGGTGGCCCAGCTCGCCGGCCTGGCCGCGGTAGCCCTGGATGACCTGGTTGTCGATGGCGAAGACGCCACCGACGCCGGTGCCGAGGGTGAAGCCGATGAACGAGTCGCACGTCACGGCCGGCGCCGAAGCGCAGCTCCGCGAGGCCGAAGGCGCGGGCATCGTTGATGAGCGCGGTCGGCAGCCCGGATCGCTTCTGCCACGGGTGCGCCGACAGGGGTCGCCGACCAGTCGCCGGGCACGTTGGTCAGGAAGGTGACCACGCCGGTCTCGGGGATGTAGAGGCCCGGCACCGCCACGCCCAGGCTGTCGACCGGCCGCTCGACGCCGTCGCGGACCTGTCGTGCCAGCGCCGCCAGCTGCGGCACGACGCTGCGCTCACCGCTGGAGATGTCGGTCGGCACCGAGCCTTGCTCGAGCGTGTGCCAGTCATCGCCGGAGCCCGCCACGACGGCCCACTTGATGTTGGTGCCGCCGAGGTCGAGTCCGATGTGTCGCGTGGACGGTGCCATCGAGCGCCCCACCTACTCCTCGATGATGCGGTTGTAGGCCGCCGCCACGGCCAGGACGATGGCGCCGAAGAGGATCTGTCGCGCCGCCTCCGGCATCTGCAGCACCGTCAGCAGTGTGGTGAGCACCGTCAGGATGACGGCGCCGACGATGCTGCCGGCGTAGCCGCCGCGGCCACCGTAGATCGACGTCCCGCCGATGACCGCCGCGGCCACCGACGGCAGGACGTAGACCTCGACGAGCGTGCCGGTGGCAGTCTGGGTCAGGCCCGCGTAGATGAGGCCGGCGATCCCCGCCAGCAGACCCGAGATCACGTACAGGACGAGCAGGACCTGCCAGACCCGGACGCCGGCCAGTCGCGCCGCGAACTCGTTGTCACCGATCGCGTAGAGCAGACGTCCGAAGCCGCTGCGCCGCAGCCCGAACAGGATGACCGCCGCCAGCGGGATGAAGACGATGAGGCTGTTGGGGATCCAGCCGAAGGACGTTCGGGCGCCCAGCCAGAGGATCTCGTCGGGCACGCGCGTCCCGCTGCCGATCACGATCCGCTGGTACACGGTCAGCAGGCCCAGCACGACCAGGCTCATGCCCAGGGTCATGATCAGCGGGTGGACGCGGAAGATGCCCACGCCGACGCCATTCACCAGGCCGATGACCGTGGCCACGACGAGAGCGAGCACCGATGACGCGACGACACCCTCTGCGGGAGCCTGCGTGGCCATGACGTAGGCGGACATCGAGGCCACCATCCCGACCGACAGGTCGATGCCGCCGGTGATCATGGTCAGGGTCTGGGAGGCCGCCAGGATCGCCAGGGGGATCGCGAACCGGATCGTCGACGACACCCAGCGCTCGTTGGCGATGCTGGGCCGGATGATCACCAGCACGATGAGCAGCACCACCAGCAGCAGGAGCAGTGGGATGAGGGGTCGGTCGCGCATCAGTCGCCGGGCCGACTCCAAGGCGTGGCCAGGCGCCCCGACCCGCGGGGCCGACCTGCGGTGTCGCGCTCATGAGCGTCGACTCCGGATGGCGACGAGACCACCGACCATCACCACGCTGACCATGATCGCGCCTTCGATGACCGTGGTGTAGTTGGGGTCGATGCCCAGCAGGGTCAGGTCCGTCCGCACCAGACGCAGGATGAACACGGCCACGATCGGTCCCGCGAGTCCGCCTCGGCCGCCCGCGAGGCTGACGCCTCCGAGCACCACCGCCGCGACGCTCGCCAGCAGGTAGGGGCCTGGTACCGGCGTCCCGATGCCCGTGCTCATCGTCAACGACAGGCCGCCCATGGCAGCGAACAGGCCGGTCAGGGCGTACGCGGCGATCTTGGTCCGGGAGACGTCGACACCGCTGCGGAAGGCTGCCAGGCGATCGCTGCCGACCGCGTAGAAGGACAGCCCCAGGCGTGAGTTGCGGACCGGGATCCAGATGGCGAAGACCACGACCAGGAGGAGGACGATGGCCTTGGGGGCCCATTCGGTGAGGACCGTGCCCTCGATGAGGTCGCGCAGCCACTGGGCCGAGGCGCCGCCGGGCGTGTTCAGGACGAGCAGGGCCGCGCCGGCCCAGACATACAGCATGGCCAGGGTGACCACGATGTCCGGCACCCGCGTGATGACCACGAGCGAGCCGTTGAACGCTCCGATGACGAGACCCATCAACAGCACCCCGATCACGACGAGGATGGCGGATTCCTCGCTGCCCCCCTTCATCAGGACCGCGGCCGTGACGCTGGTCAGGGCCATCACCGAACCGATGGACAGGTCGATGCCGCCGGAGATGAGTGCGATCGCCTGCCCGGCGGCCGCGAGCGCCACGGGCAGCGCAGCCAGGGCCAGCGCCTCCACCTGGGAGGGCCCATAACCGGGCTGGATGGTCTTGGTGACGACGAACAGGAGCGCCAGGAGCCCGCATAGCCCCAGCACCCAGCTGTTGCGGCGGACCAGGCGAGCGATCGTGGCGCCGGTGCTCCCGCCGTTCAGACGCCGGCCGACGCTCGTGGCGGCGCTCACGCCGACGCCCCCTGGCCGTCTGTCTTCCTGGCGCCAGCGCCCGCGAGGATGCCGACACTGCCGGTCTCACGCGGTAATCCATAGGCCGCCCGGATGAGCGTCGGCTCGTCGGCGACGGCGGCGGGGATGTCGTCGACGACGCGGCCGCCGAAGATCACGACGGCCCGGTCGCACGCGAGCTGGACCTCTTCCAGCTCTGACGTGTAGAGCAGGACGGCGGAGCCGGCCTCGGCGAGGTCCCGGAGGAGCTGGTAGATCTCTCGTTTGGTGCGGATGTCGATGCCTCGCGTGGGATCGAAGCAGAGCAGCGTCCGGACGCCACCCGCGATCCAGCGAGCGATGGTGACCTTCTGCTGATTGCCACCGGAGAGCCGGCGCACCTCGCCCTGGACGCGCGTGTCGATCTGCAGCCGATCGATGGCACCCTTGATGCGCTCTCGTTCCGCCCCCATGTCGATCGGCCCCCAGCGCCGCGGCCGCGCGGTCGACGGCAGCGCGATGTTCTCGCGTACCGAGCGCTGCATGAGCAGAGCTTCCACGCGGTCGCCGGGCACGTAGACCAGACCCTTGCGGATGGCGTCGGCCGGATGGCGAAAGTGGACCTCCTGCCCGTCGACCTGGAGTGAGCCGCGGCTCGGGCGGCGCATCCCCGAGAGGACGCCGAACAGCTCGTCCTGGCCCTGGCCTTCCAGCGCCACGAGCCCCAGGACCTCGCCGGCGCGGAGCTCGAACGAAACGTTCTTGAGCTTCAATCCAGCGCCCACGTCGCGCAGACTCAGTCGCGCTTCGGGCTGCTCGCTGGGGACATCCGCCCCCGTCCGCGCAGCCGCGACGCGCCGACCCGGTGCAGCCTTGCGCTCCTCCGATGGCCCGAGCATGAGCTCGACGATCCGCTCCTCAGCCCCGGGCTCCATGTCGACCACGCCGACGGTCTCGCCATCACGCAGGACCGTGGCCCGGTCACAGAGCGCGGAGACCTCCAGCAGGCGGTGTGAGATGAAGATGACCGACTGACCGGTCTGGCGCAGCTTCCCGACCTCGTCGAGGACCTTCTCCGCGAGGTCTGCCGGCAGTGCCGCGGTCATCTCGTCGAGCAGCAGGATATCGGGCTCGACCGCCAGGGCTCGCGCCAGGTCGAGCACGCGGACCACCGCGAGCGGCAGGTCGCGAACCATCTCGTGGAGGTCGAGGTCGTGGACGCCGAGCCGTTCGACCCAGTCCCGCACCTGCCCCTCCGGTGTCCGCGTGATGCGCAGGTTGGCGATCACGTCGAGGTCGGGGATGAGCGCCGGCTCTTGGTACACCGAGATCAGGCCTGACAGCCTCGCCGCAGCGGGCGAGTGGACGTCGCGTTCCTGACCGCGAATGAGGATCCGGCCGCGGTCTGGGCGCACTGCGCCCGTGAGGATCTTCACGAGTGTGGATTTGCCGGCACCGTTGGCACCCAACAGGGCATGCACCTCGCCAGGCCGCACCGCGAGAGACGCCTCACGCAGCGCGACGACCGCTCCATAACGCTTGACCACGCCGGTGGCGTCGAGGAGGAGCTCGCCTGACTCGGGGTTGGGCCGGGATGATGTCAACGCGTATCCGTCCGATCCGTATCACGAGAGGGTGCGGGTGGAACCCGCACCCTCTCGCACTATCGATCCGAAATGGTCAGCGGCTATCTCGCCGGGACCCGTGCACGCGAGGATCTGGTCCTCGGTGTAGGTGGTCCAGTCGGGGATGCTGATGGTCACTGGCCAGAACGGATCCAGTGCGCCCGACGCCGCGATGGCTGCGGCGATCTTCTCCTGGCCCTCAGGGACCTGGTTGTCCCACAGCTCGGGGCTGACGAGCACCGCGGGGTCCTCGGGAGCAGCACCGTCGAGGATCTGGAGGGCCAGCGTCACGCCAGCACCGCCGACTGATCCGGGATTGGTCACCGCAGCCCCGACCAGACCGGCCTGGGTCCCGAGCTGGTTCACGAACTCGGAGTTGTCCGCTCCGACGACCGGGACGCCCTCGATACCGGCGGTCGTGAGCGCCGAGACGATCACACTGTCGATACCGGAGGTCCAGACGCCGTCGACGTTCTGGCCGCTGTTGATGACGTCGTTGATCTGCTGGGCGCCCGTAGCCTGGTCCCAACCGGTGAAGGTCTCGGACACGACGTTGATGTCCGGGTACTCCGCGAGGGCTCGCTTGAAGCCGTTGTCACGGTCGGTGTCAGCCTGGGCTCCGGCGATGCCGCGCATGTAGACGATGTCGCCTGCGCCGCCGACCTGCTCGAACAGCCACTTGGCGCCCATGTAGCCGTACTCTTCCTGGTCATTGGCCATCAGGTAGGCGCCGTCCTGCGTCACACCCATGTCGACCGCAACCACCACGATACCGGCGTCGATGGCCTCGGCGAGGGCATCGTTGACGGCGTCGGGGCTGACCGGGTTGACGATGATGGCATCGACGTCAGCCGCGATCAGGTTGCGGAGGTCCTCAAGCTGTCCGGCAGCGTCGGTGTTGCGGTGGGCGACGATGAGCTCGCTGACCTCGCCCGAGGCAAGCGCCTGGGCCCGGATGGAGCAGATCATCTCCTCGCGCCAGCCGTTGCCCTGAAGCGTGTTGGACACGCCCATCTTGTAGCCATCATCCTGCGCGACGACCGCGCTGCCGAAGCTCGTTGCGGCAAGTGCGACCGCAGCGGCGCCGGCGAATAGCTTCGCGTACTTGTGGTCCATGTGACTCCTTGTCCTCCTCACACGAAGGTGACTGGTGTGGCCCGTCGGGCGCAGTGCGCCCGGTCGAAGGCCGTAGGGGTAGTGACAGTCGGTACTCGCGTCCTGGCTACACCTCCTCGCTATGCCTGACTGCTGGATACGTCATCGGGCTCGCGGACGATGGTCCGCGCGACACGTCGCGCGTGCTCCCGGTAGGCACTCTCGAAGAGTGCTCGCGAGCGTTCCGCGCCCACCACGGACGCGCGCGTGATGACAGGTGGCGTCACGCCCTTCTCCAGCAGGAGCTGGGCGATGCGCACCTTCAGCGAATTGACGATGGCAACGTAGGCCAGCGTCGAGCCGGGGCCGACCGGCGTGTCCAGGCCGGGCACCAGCACCATGGCATCGGCCTCGTGCGTACAGAGGTCGATGACGATATCGGCCTCGTCGAGCAGACGGCTGCCAACGGCCGGATCGGGCTCGCCGCCGCGGGATTGTGCGACGCCGGTCACCGCCACCACCTTGCAGCCGCGCCGGCGGGCGCCACGGGCCATCTCCACCGGCACCGCGTTGAGCCCGTTGGCACTGAAGACCATCATCACGTCGTTGGGCTGGAAGCTGAAGTTGTCCAGGATGACCGCGGCCAGTCCAGGCATCTTCTCGATGAACATCGCCTGACGCTGGCCGTTGGAGCCGACGACGTCGGTGTGGTACGTCATCGACAGCTCCACGATGGGGTGGAAGCCGGGGAAGCTGCCGTAGCGCGGAAACATCTCCTCGACCGGGATGCGTGAGTGCCCCGAGCCGAAGAGGTGCACCAGTCCTTCCGTGGCGATCGTCTCGGCGCAGAGCTGGGCAGTATCTTCGAGCGCCTCCGCCTGGCTGGAGATGATGGTCTCGAGCAGCGCCTCAGCCTCGTCGAACCAGGCGCGGAGGCCGTTGAACTCAGTCATCAGGTTTGGTCGTTAGCCTCGCTTACTTGACGTAGGGTCGCAGGACGTCGCGGGCGACCAGGAAGCCGCGCTTGACCTTCTCGTCCGAGCCCTCGAAGACCTTGTCCTCGTGCTCGATGATGATGGGGCCGTCGTAGCCAGCCTGGTAGAGCGCCGAGAAGATCTCCGCCCAGGGTGCTTCCCCCAGGCCTGGGATGCGCGGGATCTGCCAGCCGATACCGCCGGAGATGGAGCCGCGCTCGTACAGGCCGTCACGGTCGAGCATCACGTCCTTGGCCTGGAAGTGCAGGATGTGGTCGCCGAACTCGCGGATGAAGCGACCCTGGTCGATCATCAGCCAGACGAGGTGGCTGGGATCGAAGTTCAGGCCCACGGTGCCGCCCCACTGCTCCAGGATACGGCGCCAGACATAGGGTGAGTAGGCGATGTTGTGCCCGCCGGGCCATTCGTCGTAGCTGAAGATCATGGGGCAGTTCTCGAAGGTGAGCTTGACCCCGTGGTCCTGCGCGAACGCCACGATGTCAGGCCAGACCCGGAGCGCCTCTTCCCAGTTCTCGTCCACGTTCCTGGCCGCGTCGCCGCCGCAGAACGTGTTCGTGAGTGGCAGACCCATCTTGCCCGTGGCCACGATGACCGCCTTCAGGTGGTCGATGGCAGCCGCGCGCGTGGCCGGATCGGGGTGTAGCGGGTTGGGGTAGAAGCCGAGGCCGGAGATATCCAGGCCCTTCGCCCCGATCTCGGCCTTGATCTCCTGCGCCTGCGTATCGGTCAGGTTGGCGACATCGATATGCGAGGTACCGGCGTACTTGCGCGTGGCTCCGGTGGTCCGCGGCCAACAGGCGATCTCCAGCACCTCGAAGTCTGCCGCGGCAGCCCAGTCGGCCACCGCCATCAGGGGCGTCTCCGGGAATGGTGCCGTCAGGAAGCCGAGCTTCACTTCCTCCTCCTATCGTTGTGGTGGCTGCTTGCGAGGTGGGTCCAGGCGGCGCTACTCACAGTAGGGCCGTAGCGTATTGCGAGCGATGAGGAATCCGCGCTTGAGCAGCTCGTCGGTGCCCTCGAAGCCGCGGTCCTCGTGCTCGATGATGCAGTCGCCCTCGTAGCCCGCGCGATAGAGCCGCGAGAAGATCAAGGCCCAGTCGACCGAGCCGAGGCCGGGCAGCCGGCGGATCTGCCAGCCCATCCCGTTCGACATCGCCCCGCCGGCCTCATAGAAGACGTCCTGGTCGATGTGCAGGTCCTGGGCCTGGAAGTGGAAGATATGCGCTCCGAACTCGGTGATGAAGCGATCAGCATCGAGCATCTGCCAGACGAGGTGTGATGGATCGAAGTTCATGCCGACCGTGCCGCCCCACTGCTCGATGATGCGGCGCCACTGGCGCGGCGAGTAAGCGAGATTGTGCCCGCCCGGCCACTCGTCGTAGCTGAAGATCATGGGGCAGTGCTCGATGGCGATCCTCACGCCATTGTCCTGGGCGTAGTTGACGATGTCCGGCCAGACCGTCAGTGCCTGGGCCCAGTTCTGGTCGGGGTTCTTGGCCGCATCGGCACCGATGAACGTGGTCACGAAGGGGACGGCCATCTTGCGGGCGGCACTGATCACGTGCCTGAGGTGGCCGATCACCTGTTCGCGGTGCGCCGGATCGGGGTGCAGTGGGTTGGGGTAGTAGCCGAGCCCGGAGACCGACAGGCCCTTGGCCGCGAGCTCAGCCGCGATCTCCTGCGCCTGGGCCTCGGAGAGGTCGGCCACAGCGATGTGCGACGTTCCCGCATAGCGCCGCTCCACGCCGCTCGCGGGCGGCCAGCAGGCGATCTCCAGCGTCTCGAACCCGACCGACGCCGCCCAGTCCGCGACTTCCATCAGAGGCGTCCCCGAGAACGGCGCAGTCAGGAAACCGAGCTTCACGTCCTCCTCCTCTTCTTGCCTGTGCTAACGATGTGGTTCGTATCAGTCGGCGACGTCGACCCAGCGGTCCGTGGCGGCGCTCCTGGCCACGGCGTCTCCGACGGTCATCTCATGATGGCCGGCCTCGAACGTGGCATACAGCGGATCGGCGGGCGCGGCCCCGGCCAGGACGGCACGATAGATCTCGCGGAAGTGCGAGACCATGCTGTCGGCAAAGCCCTCGACGTGCCCGCCGGGCAGGGCCGTCGCGGCCGTGCCGGTCTCGTTCATCAGCTCGGCGCCGCGCTGCAGGATCTCGTTGGGGCGCCCTCGATGGCCGATCCAGAGGTGGTCCGGCGTCTCTGAGTCCCACGCCGCTGCCGCGCTGGCGCCGTCGATCTCCCATTGCACGGAGTTCTTGCGGCCGGCGCTGATCTGGCTGATGGCGACCGCGCCACGCGCGCCGTTGGCGTAGCGCAGCAGGATGACCGCGGCGTCGTCGGTGGTCATGTCCACCGCCTCGGTGTTGGCGGCGCGCTCCTGGCTGAACGTCTCCACTTCACCCACCGGCTTCTGGCGGACCTTCACGAAGGTGGAGAGGTCGGCCATGACCGACTGCACTCGCTGGCCCGTGATGAAATTGGTCAGGTCGATCCAGTGCGAGCCGATATCACCGACCGCCCGCAGCGTGCCGCCCTTGTCGGGCTCCAGGCGCCAGTTCCAGTCGGTATCCAGCAGCAACCAGTCCTGGAAGTAGTGGCCCGTGATCAGGCGCACGTCGCCCAATTCGCCCGCCTGCACCATCTGGCGGGCGTGCTGGTTGAGCGGGTAGAAGCGGATGTTGAAGTTGACGGCCGTGATGCGGTCCGACGCGTTGGCCAGCGCTACCAGCTCGCGCGACTCCGTGGAGGTGACGGCCAGGGGCTTCTCACAGATGACGTGCTTGTTGGCGGCCAGGATGGCCTTGACCTGGGGATAGTGGAACTGGTTCGGGGAGGTGACGTGGATGATGTCGACAGCGGGGTCTGCGAGCGCCGCTTCCAGGTCCGGATAGGCCCTCGGCAGACCGAGTCGTTCGGCCGCAGCCTCCGCCAGCTCGGGCGTGGCATCGATGACACCGCGGACATCGACACCCAGCCGGCGCAGGGCCTCGATATGCACGGTGCCGATGAAGCCGCTGCCGATGACGGCCGCGCCGATATCGCTGAAGCGCTCCACTGATCCCTCCTCCTCAGGAAACGACGAGGCCATCTAGACGGCTAGACGGCTCCCTCCAATGTACTGATGCACAGCGCTGCGGTCAAACACGCAGAAGTATGCGCATCTCGCGCGTCCGGTGCGCTTGGCGTGTACGTTCACCATCACCCGACGCCCCTGGCATCGACGTCCATGGGTGCGCCTGAAGCTCGGCGCTCGAGTCGATCGGCGGGAGCTATCCCAGCTCGAACGTGGTGCTGCCGTAGACACGCGAGATGTCAAGCGTCGGCGCCGCCCCCAGGTACATCCGCGCACAGCCAAAGACCTCGCGCATGTCGTGGCGCAGCGCCAGGGACATCGCCCATGCGTTCACCTCCGGGACATCGATGAACACGGGCTCATCGGGGACCGATCCAGCCAGCGACAGGAAGAGCGCCTCTGCCACCCCGGCGTCGTCGGCAAACAGCGGTCCGATCTTGGCCCCGCGCCCGCAGCGTCGGATGACACCGTAGCCACGCACGCGATCACCGTCACGGGCAGCCAGCGCGACGCTGTCCGGTTGCGCCACCCACCGTCGCAGGAACGCCTCACGTCCGACCGGGAAGCAGCGGCGGTCGTACGCCAGCACGGCCTCGAACGGGACAGCGGCGACCGGCTCGACAGCGCTCACGGGGTCGACGGACGCTCCCACCCCTTCGAAGCGTATCGACCGATGCGAGAAGACGAAGCCGCCCTTCGCGTACCAGTCCTGCATCGCGAAGACGCCGTCCATGCCGATCGAGGCACCCGGCCGCAGGCGCGACTGCAGCAGCCGCAGGCGAGCCTGCCACAGGCGGCGACCGACGCCGCGACCGCGCCACTCCGGGCGCACGACGAACAGGCCCATGAAGCCGTACTCGCCGTCATAGCTGATGACGGCTCCGCCGCCGATGAGCTCGCCCTTCACCTCGGCTGCGATGAACGCCTGGGGGTCGGTCGACCAGAAGAGCTCGGCGTCGTGCAGCCCCGGGTTCCAGCCCTCGGCAGTGGCCCAGGCGATGAGCGTGCCGACCTCGTCCTCGCGCATCAGCCGGATCGTCAGTGGGTCGTTCATGCCTCGTCCTTCTGTCCGGGGAGCTACAAGGATGCCGCGGACGCCGCCGCGACTGTCCGATCGATCCGCAGGCGACTCGACGCAGCACCGCCGTGGTGCCTCGGCTCGCGGCTCATGCCGAGCCACTCCGCCAGTTCTACAAACTATGGACAGACTTTGTACAATTCATTACCAACGTGATGAACCTACCTGCATGGAGATATCCGATGCACCGTCTCGCCCTCATCGTCGGCCTGGCCACCATCGCACTGATCCCCTCGGTCGCGTCCGCGCACGCGCCCTCGGTCATCGACAGCGCGACCGACTCACCCACCGATGCGGTCGTGCTGGATGACCCAACGCTGTCGCGTGCCATCGGTGCCACCATCGAACGCCCGGGCGAGATCGACTGGTACCGGATGGACCTGCAAGCAGGTGACCCGCTGGTGGTCGGCATGACCGCCCCCGATGCGACCGGGGCCGTGGCTGCCACCTTCACGCTCCTGGGACCGGGTCTGCCCGATGCCGAGGTCGCCGGACCTGCCGCCACTGCCCTCGCGGCGGCGGTCGGGGTGCAGGGGGCGATCGTCTTCGAGCCGGCCGCCGAACCGCGACGCGAGGTGCACGCTGGTCTCGGCTTCCTCAACTTCGGCAACCTTCGGCTGGAGACGCCTGTCTCCGGTTCCTACTGGGTGGCGGTCCAGGCGGTCGATCCCGCCGCCACCGGCAAGTACGTCTTCGCCCCCGGACAGCGGGAGGAGTTCGGGCCCGAAGCCATCGGCGGCATGGCGGACCTCATCGACTTCTTCATCGCACCCTGGCCGCCGGAGCCAGCCGACTGAACCAGCCGCGGAGCCTCCGGGCATCCGCAGTGCCGCCGCGCGTCACAGCCCCGAAACGGACGCTGGCCTATGCTCCCGGTGGACCCGGCAGCGGTCCCACCTGACCTGATACCCCAGCCTGAGGAGGCTCCATGCCCCACCGTCGATTGCTGGCCGCCGCGGCCGGCATCTCCATCCTCGCCGCGAGCCTGTCGGCTCCGGCCTTCGCCCAGGACGACGCACGACCCCTCGGTCCGCCGGAGGCGACCCCCAACCCGGTGGCCCTCGAGGTTCCGGCCGGCGACGGCACGGCCGTGCGCCTCAGCACGGACCTGGGTGATGTCGTGATCGCCCTTTTCAACGAGTCGGCCCCAGTCGCGGCGGAGAACTTCCTCAACCTCGCGCAGTCCGGCTACTACGAGGGCGTCGGCTTCCACCGTGCCGTCCGCGGCTTCGTGCTGCAGGGCGGCGACCCCGATGGCACCGGCATGGGCGGTCCCGGCTACACCATCCGTGACGAGGAGGTGGTCGGTCAGTACGGCCGCGGCATCGTGGCCATGGCGCGCACACAGGAGCCCGACTCGCAGGGCAGCCAGTTCTTCATCATCCTTGACGACGAGGCGGAGGCGGCGCTGGAGGCCTACCGCACGTACACCATCTTCGGTCGAGTGGTCGAGGGCATGGACGTGGTCGATGCCATCGTCGAGGCACGCGAGCCTTCCGACCAGATCGCCGACCCGGTGCGCATCCTGTCGGCGTCGGTCGAGCAGGTCGACCTGCCGCCCGAGCCGACGCCCGAGCCCCCCGGTGCGGCCGAGATGGCAGCCGAGGCGCTTGCGGCGCAGCTGCCGGACGAAGCCGCGGGCTACCAGCTACAGAAGGTCGCCTTCACGCTCGACGAGGTCGGCGGACAGCTCGACCGCGACATCATCACCGAGTTGCAGGGCATCGCCGATGCGAACCGCGCCGACCGCAGCTGCTGTCAGTGGCGCAGGCCAGCGCCGAAGACGCGGAGGGGGGCTTCATCAGCCTGGCCGGCGCTTCCATCCCCGGCGTTCCCGCTGAGCAGGTCCAGGACGCCATGATCAGGCTGCTGCTGCCGACCGATGAGTCGACCGCATCGAGACGGTCACGATCGGCGACCGCCAGGTCACTCGTGTCGATCTTGCTGCCCGATCCGGCTCCCGGCGACTCCGCCTACGTCATCGCCAGCGGCGACGCCGTCTGGTTCATCGTCTCCACCGTGGAGGACGTCAGCGAGATCGTGGCGGCGCTGCCGTAGCCCGGGCCGCTTACTGTCGAAGGTTGGCCCGGCCGCGGGCTACCCGGCCGCTGGCCAACGCTCTCGAGCCGCGGGCCTCAGTCCCTAGACGACGCGATCGCTGAAGTCGCCGCTCCTGGGGTCCTTGAGGATCAGCTTGAAGCGGCCGTCGGGCAGCAGCTCGCGCTTGATGACCACGAAGTCCCGTACATCTCCGGCTCCTTGGCGATGCGCTCCGTCCTGCCGCCACGCCAGTCGAGCTCGACCTCCTCCCAGGCGCGGCTCTTGGCCGAGCGGTAGCAGGCGTCCATGATGGCGTTCACGACGTAGCCGTCGTACAGCGTCTCCATGGGCTCGACGGCCTTCGTCGATGGCGTCGAACATGTCGGTGAACATGTCGACGTAGCCCAGCTCGGAGACCTCGTCGCCGACGGGGAACAGCCAGCCGGCGTCGGTCTCGGCCTTCTCGGCCACGTAGCCACCGCCAGCGCCGCCGGCGGTGAACATCTCAAGCCCCGTGCGCAGGAAGTGGTTGATCCAGATGGTGCCGTGGGTGCCGGCGACCTCGTCGCGCAGGTCCATGCCGCCGCGGAACGTCCAGCTGACCTCGAACTGGCCGATGGCGCCGGACTCGTAGCGCACCAGGGCGATGGCGTTGTCCTCGGCGTCGATGGGGTGCACCAGGGTGTCGGTGTGGCACATCACCTCGATCGGACGATTGCCCTTGCCGACCATGATGCGGCCGATCTCGATGCAGTGGCAGCCAAGGTCGATGATGGCGCCACCACCGGTCAGACCGGTGGTCCCAGAACCAGGCTGAGTGCGGGCCGGGGTGGGTCTCGCGGGCGCGGACCCAGGTGACGTCGCCGACGGCGCCATCCTGCACCGCCTTCATCGACTTGAGCGATTTGGGTGTGTAGACCAGGTCTTCCAGGTAGCCCCCGAAGACGCCGGCCTTCTCGACCGCCTCGAGCATGCGCTTGGCTTCCCCGGCGTTGCGGCCCAGGGGCTTGGTGACCAGCACAGCCTTGCCGGCCCTTGCCACGGCGGTGACGGCCTCCTCATGCAGGAAGTTGGGCAGCGCCACGATCACGACATCGGTGTCGGGATGCTCGATGGCGGCGCGCATATCCGTGGTCGATTCGGCGATGCCGTGTCGTGCGCGGAAGGCCTCACCCCGCTCTGCCGAGCGCGAGTAGACGACACCTACACGGTCGCGGTTGCGCTGGCCATGCAGCGTCAGCGTGTAGAAGTCGCCGATGAGCCCGGTGCCGAGCATGGATGCCCTGTGCTGCTTCATGTGCGTCCCTCCTCGTTGCGTTCGTGGCTCGATCGTAACGCCCGGATCACGCGGAGGTCGGCTCGCTCAGGCAGAGCAGCGCGTCGCCAGCCGCGCGCTCGGCTGCTGCGGTCGCCTAATCGGCTTCGGTGACCGCCTCCGTTGCTTCGACGGTGTGCACGGTGCCGGCAGTGGGCCGGAACGTGGATTCGTGTCCGTCGTCCCAGGCGACGCGGTAGCTGGTGCCGTAGTCGTGCTCGACGACCTCAAGGATGGTGCCTGTGCGGGGTGGCTCGCCGGCCTTCTGCGAGTCCACCATGATGCGGTCGCCAACGTTTTCGGTTGCCATCGAACGCCTCCTCATTGGTGCCCAGGATGGGGCCTCTGACGATACGAAGGCGCCGACCCGCATCGATAGGGCCATCCGGCCTCGAACGGGCCTGACCGAGGGCGTTGGCCAAGGCTGGCATCATGGCGGCGATGGCGACCGACCGACGATCCGACAAGCGCGCGCTGCAGGCCCTGATGGGGCTGCTTGCGCTTGCCCTGCTGCTACCGCTGGCGACCCTGGCCCAGGCTGACGCGGGCGCACCCGTCACCCTCCGTGTACAGGGTTCGCCGCTCATCAGCCGGTCCGGAGACCGCCTCGAGGTCGAAGTGACGCTCGCCGAGCCGGCAGACCTGCGCTTGCGTGTGACCGACTACGACGGACGCAGCGTGCGTGAGCTCTACGCTGGCCAGCGCCAGGCTGGCGCGTTGACGCGGGTCTGGCTGGGACGCTCGACTGAGGGGGTGCCGGTCCCTGCCGGCCCGTACCGCATCGAGGCAACGGCGACGCCGGCGACGCCGGGCAGCGCGGCCGCTCGTGCCGAGACGTGGGTGACCGTCGCCGATCGCGCGGTCTACCCGCGGGCACCTGGCTTCATCACGGTGGCCGTCGACCCCGGGCATGGCGGTTCGCTCTCGGGAGCGGTGGGGAAGGATGGCACGCGAGAGGCGGACATCAACCTCGACATCGGCTTGCGCCTGGCTCGCATGCTGGAAGGGGCGGGCGTGAACGTGGCCATCACTCGCACGACGGACGCGTTCGTCAACGAGCCACCGCGGGAGCGCACAGGCAACGGCATCGTGGACGATGACGATGAGCTGGCGGCTCGCCCCGATGTCGCCAACCTCGCGCGCGCCGACCTGTTCATCTCCATCCACAACAACAACGCCGTCAACGAGTCTGTCGGCGGGCCCTCGACCTACTACTTCGACGAACGGCCCTTCGGGGCTCGCTCTGCACGCCTGGCGCGCGTGGTACAGGACGAGATGGTGAATGCGCTCAGGGGCATCTCCGACGGCTACCAGCCCTACGACCACGGCACCCTCGTGTATCCGTACTACGTACTGCGTGGCTACGATCCTCCGCGGCTGCGCCGGCCGACCCAGATGCCCGGCGTGCTCAGCGAGGGCATGTTCCTGTCCAACGAGCGCGAGCTGCGCTACCTGAAACGGCCCGCTGTGCGGGCACGCATGGCCGCTGCGTACTACGACGCGATCGCCAAGTACCTGGCGCGCCGCTCGACCCACGTGGGCTACCGCCTGATCGAGCAGCCGGCGGGGCCCGTGACTGCGAGCACGACCGCGACCTACGCCATCGAGGTGCGCAACCAGGGCAACGCGCCACTGCGCGAGTGGCGCCTGGAGGCGGCTGCCTTCCCAGCCCCGTCGCACTACGTCGGCCGCATCCGTCGCGGCAGCGTGGCGGGCGAGGCGCTCATCCCGCGCCTCGAGCCGGGCGAGGCTGCCAGCGTGGAGGTCGACATCGCTGCGCCCGGACCGGGCGGCGAGTGGATGCTCGTCTTCGACGCACGCGAGCGTGGTGGCCGCCGTGCCGCCACGGGTGGCAGTCCCGCCCTGCAGGTGCCCCCTCCTGACGCTCGACCCGCCCTGGGCCTCGCCATTGCCGTCGCCCGTCTCACCTGAAGGTGCGGAGGCAGCGAATGAAGGTTCCGGCACGCCAGACTAAGGGGTTCTCCTGATGTGCCGGCCCGCCCTTTAGACCCATCGTTCCGTTCAGACGCGGCACCCCCGTCGCGGCCGATGCAGAGGACGGACCGATGAACGACTACCTCATGACGCAGCTCGTCAAGGACCACGTCAACCAGCTTCGCGCTGAGGCTGTTCGGCAGCGGCTGGCCACGTCCACGGACTCTGTCGAGCCAAGGGGCCGCTTCCTCAAGCCTCGCGCCAGCCGACGTCGCCTGAGCCTTCTCCTCGGTCGCGTCGGCGCCTAGCTCTCTTGTCGGTCGCCTCCCCGGCGATCCACACGAGCCTGACCGTATGATCGGCGACATGGCTCGCAGGATGACCAGCCCGGTGCTGGTCGGTCGCTCGGAACCACTGGCGCAGCTGCAGGCTGCCGTCGAGGCTTCCCGCAGGGGCGGGCCGCGCCACTTCGTCGTGGGCGGTGAAGCCGGCGTGGGCAAGACGCGGCTGCTGTCAGAAGCGCGCCTGGGTGCCGAGGCGAGTGGTGCAACGGTCCTCGTCGGCGGCTGCGTATCGGTGGGTGATGAAGGCCTGCCCTTCGCCCCGTACACCGAGGTCTTGCGTTCCCTGGTGGCGCGCGACGGCGCCGCCCGCCTGGCCGCGGCGGCCGGTCGCGCCGCTGGTGATCTCGCTCGTCTGGTCCCGGCGCTCGGCTCCGGCGAAGCCATGCCCAGCCAGGAGCTGTGGGCGCAGACGCGACTGTACGAGGCGCTGCTGGCGCTGTTCCGCCGTTGCTCGGAGCGGGACCCGCTCGTCCTCCAGCTCGAAGACCTCCACTGGGCCGACGCGGGCACCCTCGCCGCTACCTCGTTCCTGCTGCGTGCCATCGAGCAGGAGCCCATCACCATCATGGCCACCTTCCGCACTGACGAGATCACGCGGCGCCACCCCTTGCGACCCTGGCTGGCAGAGGTGTCGCGGCTGGGTACGGTCGAACGCATCGATCTTGAGCCGCTCTCCGAGCCTGAGATCGCATTGCTCGTCCGCACCATCCTGGACGAGGAGCTGTCGCCCGAGCAGATCGATGCCATCGGGTCGCGCTCTGATGGCAACCCCTTCTTCATCGAGGAACTGCTCGCATCGCGCAGCCACGGTGGCGAGGCTCTGCCGTGGGGGCTGCGCGATGTGCTGCTCTCCCGTATCGACGTGCTTCCGGAGTCGGCTCAGCACGTGCTCGGCATCGCTGCCGTGGGCGGGCGGGTGGTCGAGCACGAGACGCTCGTCGAGGTCGTCGGTGATCACCGCGACGCCATCAGTCAGGACGTGCGACAGCTGGTCGATGCGGGGTTGCTCGTTCCCACGCGGGCGCCCGACGACGATGATGCCTATAGCTTCCGTCACGCGCTGCTGCAGGAAGCGGCCTATGACGCGATGCTGCCGACCGAGCGAAGGCGCCTCCACCGGGCCTGGGGCGAGACGCTGGCCAGCCACGACGCCGCCGCGACCACGGGCGCAGCCTACCGGCTGCAGTTGGCCCACCACTGGCGCGAGGCTCGCGACGCCCGGGCCTTGGCGGCATCGATCACCGCTGGAGACATGGCCATGGAGGGCTTCTCCTACGGTATCGCCGCGCGAGAGTACGAGGAGGCCCTGCTGCTCTGGGGTGAAGACCCGACCCTCGCCACCGGCGACGTCGACCGCGTCGCCCTGCTCGAGCGTTCCTCGCGCGCCGCCTACATGGCAGCGGAGTACCGGCGCGCCGTGGCCATCTGCCGCGAGGCGATCGCCGAGCTGGGCGCCGATGACATGCCTCGCCTGACGACATTGCTCATCCTGCTGGGTCGGACGTTGTGGGTGGCTGGCGACTGGACAGCGAGCATCGATGCGTATGCGGAGGCGCTCCGCATCGCTCCGTCCGAGCTGCCCGTCGTACGCGCCCGCGCCCTGGCTGGACTAGGCCAGGTCTACATGCTCCACGGCCGCCTGGCCGAGGCCCGCCCGCTCTGCGAGGAGGCGGTGGAGCTGGCCCGCTCCGTCGGAGCGCGTGACCTCGAGGGCCATGCCCTGAACACGCTTGGTTTCGTTCTCGCCAGCCTCGGCGAGGCCGAGGCTGGCATCAGTTCGGGCGAGGCCGCCCTGCGCATGGCCGTGGAGCTGGGTCTACCCGACGACATCGGCCGTGCGCACGTGAACCTGGCTGATTTCACTTCTTTGCCGGATACCCGGAGCGAGCCCTGGCGTCCGCCATCGAGGGTATCCGTGCGGCGGGCGACTGGGGAGTCGCGCGTGGCTACGGCACCTACATCGGCTACGGCGCGGTCCAGTCCGCCTTCGAGTGCGGTGAGTGGTCCGAGGCGGCTCGTCTCCTGGATGAGGCTGATCGCGCGGCCAGCCCCGGGGATGGGATCCTCGTCTACCGGGCCACGTATGTGCTCGAGCTGTTGGCCTGTCGTGGCGACGACGAGGCTGCGTCGCTCTGGTCCCGGGTACGCGGGATGGTGTCGGCAGGGCCCTTGTATGACAACCTGGGCACGATCTACCTCGGTGGTATCGAGCAGGCCGCCTTCGCCGAGCGATACGACGAGGCCGTGGAGATCGCCTGGGAAGGTCTCGACGTCATCCTTTTTGGCGACTCCCCGCTGCGTTACAGCGAATTGGCCCGCGTGGCAGCGTGGCCGGTCGCCGAGGTGGGACGCTCAGCGCTCGCAGCCGGTGATGCCCGGGCCGCGGGGGTCGCCGCCGACCGGATGGACCAGTTGGTCGGCCTGGCGCGTCAGTGGCAGGCGCGGATCCGCAGCCCCGAGAGTCGGCTGGGGCGAGTGCTCGAGCTCAACACGCTACAGGTCGAAGCAGAGCAGGCGCGGATGCAGGGCCCGTCGCCACTATCGGCTTGGCGATCAGTGGCGGACGGTTGGTCTGAGATCGGTCGCCCCTTCCGCTCGGCCATGGCCAGGTGGCGTGAAGCCGAGGCGGCCGACGAGGCCGGCGACCGCGAGGCAGCGGTCGCGGCCCTTCGCGAGGCACATCGTGTCGGCTCCGACCTCGGCGCGAGGCCCCTGCTGCGTCACCTCGAGACGATGGCGCGCCGGCTGCGTACCCGTCTGGGTGTGAGCGCGCCAGCGACTTCCGCGACGGAACGCGCCTACGGCCTCACGCGACGCGAGTCGGAGGTGCTGACCGAGGTGGCAGCAGGCCGCACCAACCGCGAGATCGCCGAGGGTCTCTTCATCAGCGAGTCCACGGCCGGCGTCCACGTCTCCAACATCCTCGGCAAGCTGGGCGTCTCGACCCGCACCGAGGCCGCGCGTGTGGCGCTTGACCAGGGTCTGGTGGAGGAAGAGCGCTCGGGGCGCTAGGCGCCGCCGCTGACCTCGCGGGGTCGGATCTCGCCGGAGCCCCGGATCACGAGCCGTGTCGGGATGGTGCGATGCTGGCTGGGGCCGCCATAGCCATCGAGCCGGGCGAACAGGAGCTCGGCCGCGGCCCGGCCCATGGCGTACGGATCCTGCGCCACGACCGTGATGCCGGGATCGAGCATGCCCGCCAGCTCGATATCGTCGAAGCCCACCAGCGCCACGAGGTGCTGCAGGTCATGTTCGTGGAGGGCGTGGATGGCGCCGATGGTGACGAGGTTCTGGCTCGCGAACAGCGCCGTCGGCCCCACCGCGGCCGGCAGTCGCAGCAGGCGCTCGGCGGCGTGTTGCGCGGGCTCGCGGGCATGCAGGTCCCGGCGAACGAGCCGTTCGTCGACCTCGATGCCGGCGCTGCGCAGGGCGTCCACATAGCCCCTGTAGCGTTCGCTCGCCGTCGCGATGTCGGTGAGGTCGCCGAGGAAGGCGATGCGGCGGTGTCCCGCAGCGAGCAGGTGCGCGACGGCCTCACGGGCGCCCTCGCGATTGGTCGCCAGCACCGTGTCCGCATCGAGGAAGTGGGGGGGTCGGTCGACGAAGACGGTGGCCAGTCCGGCCTGCATGTCGGCGCGTAGATAGGACTGGTCGGTGCCAGTAGGCACGACGACCAGGCCATCGACCCGTCGTTGCATCATCGCCCGCGCAACCTCCCGCTCGCGTGCGGGGTCCTCGTCCAGGCTCGTGGCCAGGACGGCCAGACCGCGCTCGCTGGCGGCGTCGTCGATGGCGCGGTGGACGGCACCAGAAAAGGGATTGGCCACGTTCTTCAGCATCAGGCCGAGCGTGGCGGTGCGCCGGCCCCGTCGCAGGTTGGCCGCGGTCAGGTCCGGCCGGTAGTCGAGCTGGCGCGCTGCGGTCTCCACCCGCGCCACCAGATCCACGGAGACGCCGGCTTCAGCATTCACCACGCGTGACACGGTCTTGATACTGACCCCGGCCAGGGCCGCCACGTCGCGCATCGTGGCGCGGCGGTGCGGGGGTCTGCCTCTGCTCGCTGACAACGTTGTCTGCCCGGTCTGCGCCATCGCACCAACCATATGACATCGTTTGCGACGCAACAAGCCTCCTTGCGGTTGACATCGCCGTCGGCCGAGGACTACCGTGCCAGACAACGTTGTCAGATGACAGCGGGAGGAGGCTGCCCCCAAGGCAGTCGGATGAAACAAGGAGGCTCGCCAACGCGATGACCTTTACCCGAAACCGCTTCACGCGGTTGACCGTGCTCGCCGCGACCTTGGCGCTTACCGCCGGTGCGTTCGCCGGCTCCGCCGCCGTGGCTCAGGACGATGAGCTCAACGGCGAGGGCGTCAAGATCGACCTCATCGTCAAGGAGAACATCAACCCCTTCTGGGTCTGGATGATCGACGGCGCCACGGCGAAGGCCGAGGAGCTCGGTGCCGACCTGCAGGCCTGCTGGGGCGCGTTCGACCCCGATCCCGAGGGTCAGACCACCTGTATCGAGAACGCCGTCGCGCGTGGTGCTACCACCATCCTGCTCGCCCCGTCCAACTCCGGCGTCGTGCCGGCGGTCGAGCGTGCGCGCGAAGAGGGTGTCGTGGTCATCGCCCTCGACACCGCTACCGATCCCGCGGACGCGGTCGACATCACGTTCGCGACGGACAACTTCCAGGCTGGTCTTTTGATCGGCCAGTGGGCCGCAGCCAAGATGGGCGACGCAGCTGCGGACGCCAAGATCGGCCTCATCAACATCGACCCCAGCCAGCCGGTCGTGGGCGTGCAGCGCAACCAGGGCTTCCTGCAAGGCTTCGGCATCGACATCGGTGATCCCAACATCTGGGGCGACGAGACCGATCCGCGCATCGTGGGTCAGGAAGTCGGCTCCGGCTCGCAGCAGAACAGCGTCACGGCCATGGAGAACCTGCTCCAGATCGATCCCGAGATCGACCTCCTGTACACCATCAACGAGCCCACCGCCCGTGGTGCCGTGCAGGCCATGAACTCGTTCGGCATCTCTACCGATGACGTGCTCATCGTCTCGGTCGATGGTGGCTGCGAGGCCATGGGTGACATCGACGACGGCATCATCAACGCCACGTCGCAGCAGTATCCGTCGCGCATGGCGGAGCTCGGTGTGGAGTGGGGCATCCGCAACGCCCTCACCGGCGAGGTCCCCGCGCCCGAGGACAGCGAGTTCTACATCGAGGGCAACGAGATCTTCAACACCGGCGTCACGCTGATCACCAACGATCCGCAGGAAGGCGTCGACTCCATCACGGCCGAGGAAGGCCGCGCGATCTGCTGGGGCAACCCGTAGCAGCAAGCCAGGCATAGCAGCGAACGAGGTGGCCGCACGGCCACCTCGTTCGCGTATCTATAATCGGCGCCCGTCGGGGGCGCGAGCGGGATGAGGAGAGGGACCTCGCAATATGAGCGGGCCTGAAGACCCACGTCAGAAGGAAGTCGAGGCCGAACAGACGGCCCTGGCGGTGGCGGGCGAGATCACGGAAGCCGACCGCCAGAACCCGACGACGCTCCAGCGCGTCCAGCGGTTGCTCCACAGGTACCCGTGGCTGGCGCCACTCGCCTTCCTCGCGGTCATGCTGGTCATCTTCTCGTTCGGCAACGAGCGCTTCCTGACACCCTTCAACGCCAGCCTGATCGTCCAGCAGGTCATGTTCGTGGGCACGCTGGCCATCGGCCAGACGATCATCATCCTGACCGCCGGCGTCGACCTCTCCGTCGGCGCCATCGCCGTCTTCGTCTCGGTCGTCATGGGCAAGCTGTCCGCGGACTTCGGCGTGCCCGGGGTCGCGGCGCTGCTCATCGGCTTCGGCTTTGGCACCAGCGCCGGCCTCATCAACGGCCTTCTCGTGACGCGCCTGCGAATGCCGCCGTTCATCGTCACGCTGGGCACGCTGAGCATCTTCTTCGCCCTGAACCTCTATGTCTCGGCCTCGACCACCATCGACGGCCGGGACATGGATCCGATCATGACCTGGACCGGCACGCGCATCGACGTGCCCTTCATCGAGACGGCCGTGCCCATCTCGTCGTTCCTGATGCTCGGCATGTTCGCGATCATGTGGTACATCCTGAAGTACACCTCCTGGGGTCGGCACATCTACGCCACCGGCGACGACTCCGAGGCATCGCGCCTGATCGGCATCAAGGTCGACCGGGTCCTGCTGGCGGTCTACGGCGTGGCCGGCTTCATCTACGCCATCGGCGGATGGTTCCTGCTGGGTCGACTTGGGGCGGCCAGCCCGCAGGCTGGCCAGGACGCCAACCTCGACAGCATCACGGCCGTGGTCATCGGCGGCACCAGCCTCTTCGGTGGCCGTGGCACGATCATCGGCACCCTGCTCGGCGCCATCATCGTCGGCGTGGCCCGCAATGGATTGGCCATCTCGCAGTTCACCATCGGCGAGGTTTCGATCAAGTTCGACCCGCTCTGGCAGGGCTTCACCATCGGCCTGCTCGTCATCGTGTTCGTCGCGCTCGACCAGTGGGTCCGGAGGGTGAGCAGTTGAACGCCGTCGCCACCAACGCGGACACCCGACCTGTCCTCCAGGCCAAGGATCTGGTCAAGCACTACGGTCGTGTCGTCGCACTCGACCGTGCCAACCTCGAGCTGTACCCGGGTGAGGTCCTCGGGGTCATCGGCGACAACGGCGCTGGCAAGTCGACGTTGATCAAGTGCTTCAGCGGCGCCGTCATCCCCGACAACGGCAAGATCTACATCAACGACGAGCTGGTCAAGCTGCACTCGCCGGGCGACTCGCAGGCGGCCGGCATCGAGACCGTGTACCAGACGCTGGCCGTCTGTCCGGCCCTGGACATCGGCACCAATATGTTCCTCGGCCGCGAGCGTCTCAAGCCCGGCTTCCTGGGCAAGTACCTGCGCATGCTCGATCTCGGCGGCATGCGCGAGGCCGCGCGGCAGGAGATGTCCGACCTGGGCCTGCTCACCATCCAGGACATGGGCCAGGCGGTGGAGACGCTTTCCGGCGGTCAGCGCCAGGGCGTGGCCGTGGCCCGCGCGGCTGCCTTCGGTCAGCGCGTCATCATCATGGACGAGCCCACCGCGGCGCTGGGCGTGAAGGAGTCCGCCAAGGTGCTCCAGCTCATCCGCGATGTGCGCGACCGAGGCATCCCGGTGATCCTCATCAGCCACAACATGCCCCACGTCTTCGACGTCGCGGACCGCATCCACATCCATCGCCTGGGTCGGCGGGTGGCGGTGGTGACGCCGCAGTCCCATTCGATGGCCGACGCGGTGGCCATCATGACCGGCGCGCTCGAGTCGGGACAGACAGAGGAGGAGATGTCTCGTCCCAAGCCGAGCATGGGCGCCCTGGCTGCTGTCGGGCACGTCGCCGAAGGCCCCATGACGAGCCGGCAGTCGCGGGCCTGACGTTCCGCTCAGGCGTGCTTGCCGCGCGTCCAGCCCTGCTCGCCGATGGTCTCTTCCGCGAATACGGCCGAGCCTTCCTCGAGCGGTGTGGCGAGTGAATCGTTGAAGCGGTTGAGGAAGCCGTAGAGCGAGACGGCCGCCAGGATCTCGACGATCTGGCCCTCGTCCCAGTGCTCGCCTAGTCGCTCGATGTCCGCGTCAGTGACGCCGTTCGGAACGGAGGCTGCCTTGACCGAGAAGTCGAGCGCGGCCTTCTCGGCCTCGTCGAAGAGGTCGCTGTCAGCGAACTCCCAGACCGCCACAAGGCGCGCCCGCTCGGCGCCCGAGCGCGACGCCCCCTGGAGCGCGTGGGCCTGGCAGTACATGCAGCCGTGGGTGCGGCTCGCGAGGTGGGCACAGAGGTTCTTGAGCTCCGCGGGCACGGTGCCCGAGGCCGGGTCGAGGACCGCCTGCCGCAGCGCGATGAAGCCCTTCACGATCTCCGGCCGGCGCGCCATGATGCGCAGCCCGTTGGGTACGAACCCGAGCGTACGCTGGTAGGTGCGCTCGATCTCCTCGAGCCCCTCGACCTGGTCCAGCGAAAGCGGTTCGAGTCGTGGCATGGCCATCTCCTGCGGTGGGATCGGGCCAAGACTGTACCCGCTGGTGGTGCCGACGAGACGCGGTCCGTCCGCTCCACGCCCTGTCGAGTCGTCGCTCACGCTGCGGCGGGGCGCCGGTAACACTGCCGTAACCGATCGCGGATATGCTCCGCGTCTTCAACCGACCCCAACAGGAGATCGTCGTGAGCCGTGTCCGAGTCGCCCCCATCGACCAGCCGCGCAGCCTGCGCCTGGTGCCCATCGCTGCTTTCACCCTTGGCGCCGCCCTGGTCATGGGCACTGCGACCGCACACGCCCAGGATGCCGCGTCGCCGCCACCCGACAGTATCGATGGCACCTGGACCATCGATACCGAGATCGGCGATTTCGAGGACTTCAGCAGCTCGTGGGTCGGGTTCCGTGTCGCCGAGGTGCTGAACCCCGGTGGTGAGGTCGAGGCGGTCGGCCGCACACCCGCTGTCAGCGGCCAGATGGAGGCGTCCGGGACCGTGATCGAGAGTGCCGTGATCGAGGCCGACCTGACGGCCATCATCAGCGACCGTCCGCGCCGTGATGGCGCCATCCAGCGAGCTCTGGGCACGGGCGAGTTCCCGCTCGCTACCTTCACCTCGAGCGGGCCGGTCGACCTGGGTGCTCTGCCGGTCGAGGGTGAGCCCTTCACAGCCAGCCTCCCCGGCAGCGTCACCATCCGCGACGTGAGCCAGGACGTGACACTGGAGCTGACCGGTCAGCGCGTCGGCGATGTCGTCGTGGTAGTCGGTGCGTTGCCGCTGGACTTCACATCGTTCGGAGTCACCATGCCCACCGCGCCCGTGGTGGTGTCGGTGGAAGACAACGGCGACCTGGAGTGGCAGCTCTTCCTCACGCGCGATAGCGGCATGGGCGAAGCGGAGCTGGTCGATGGCGAGAGCAGCTCCGCGTCCCCCAGCCCCGCCGTCGAGGGCAGCATGGATGAGGAAACCACGACCGACGGCTAGCGGCTTCCCTTCGCTCAGCCGGCTGACGCGAAGGCGTTGGCGGGAGATACCTCCAATGTCACGGTCAGGCTGAGCTTTGCACCTTCGCGGATGATGGCCAACTCGAGCTCGTCACCGGCGGTCGATTCGAAGGTCACCTTGCGGGTGATGTCTTCCACCGAGTCCACCGGCTCACCATCGATGGCCACGATGGAATCGCCCGGGGCAGGCAGTTGGAAGCCGTTCACATCGATGCTGTCGACGCTGCCGATCAGCCCGGCCTTGTCGGCTACGCTGCCGGCTTGCACGTCGATGACGGCCACGCCCTCTGCCGGCAAGCCGAGGTCCTCGCGAACATTCGCTGGATAGGCCCCCAGGGGCTGGGCGGCGATGCCCAGCCGTGGTCGCACGTTGCTGACATCAGTCACCCCGCCCGTCTCGAGCGTGGCCAGCGATTCGGTCAGCAGATTGCTGGGAACGGCGAACCCGAGGCCAGCGAAGGAACGTCCCTGCGGGTTGATGAGGGCGGTGTTGATGCCGATGAGGCGACCGCTCGAGTCGAGCAGCGGGCCACCCGAGTTGCCCGGGTTGATGGCCGCATCCGTCTGGATCATGGGCACCGGCAGCGCGCCGATGGTGGGCACGAAGCGGCCGACCGCGGATACGATGCCGCTGGTGACGGTCGACTCCAGGCCGAACGGATTGCCGATGGCGATGGTCTTCTGGCCCACCTCCAGGACGTCCGAGTCGGCCACCGCGAGCGCGGGGGCAGCCGGCAGCTGGGTCTCGTCCCGCAGCTGCAGGAGCGCCAGGTCGAACGAGGGGTTCACCCCGACGACGTCCACCGGGATCGACGCATCCGGGTCCGCCGGGAAGGTGACGCTCACGGCGGCTCCGTCCAGGAAGTCGGACGAGCCCCGCTCCAAAGCGCCCTCGACGACGTGGAAGTTGGTGACCAGGAACGGGTCGTCCGCGTACTCGATGAGGAAGCCACTGCCGCTCGACTGCTGGGCCGGCATCTCCTCGCCGAAGAACTCCTGGGATCGGCGCTCGTCTGCTGGGCCTCCACCGAAGGACGGGCTGGCATCTCCGCTGACGGCCACATTGACCGCAACGACGCTGGGGCCGAAGCGCTCGATGACCTCGATGGTGTTGAGCTCGTCAGCCAGTAACGCGCTGGGCTCGTCGATAGGGGTGATGTCGCCGGCGGCCGCATTGGGCCCGACGCCGACCGCGACAAGGGCGGCGAGGGTGACCGCGACAGGCGCCACGGCGACCATCCGCTTGCTGTGGCGCATGGTGAGCTTCCTTTCTCATGGGTAGATTTAGTCGTGTGTCCATAGTTTGTCTAGTGTTTGTCACGATGCGATGACGGGGGAAGCTCCGGGCCCGGTCCAGTGCTGGCGCGATCGAGGCGAGGCGGCTGCGCGTCAGTAGCTGCGAGTCGGCACGATGCAGTCGTGGCGGACGATCTGGTCGTCTGCCGCCCAGAACACGCACAGGGAGCCCCCACCGACACTGCTGAAATTGGCCCAGCGCAGCTCACCCTCGGGCGCCGGCAGATCGACGTCGGGCATCTGCGTCTCGACGGGCGCCAAGCCCAGGCTGGCGACCGACCAGTACTTGTCGACGCCGACATGGGTCACGTCGGTGTTGTTGAAGGCGACCTTGTGGATGATGTCGACGGAGGCGGCCTCGTCGAGGGCCTCGCGGTCGCCGCGCCAGCCCCGGTAGTTGAGCGCCGTGATGGCCTCGCGCCGTGACTCTGCGTCCGTCGCGACCGGCGCGAAGCTCGGCGGCGGGTCCACGCTGGCCATGGGCAGGATGCAGTCGTGGCGTGTGATGCGTTCCTCTTCGATCCAGATGACGCAGGCCACGCCGCCCAGGCGGGGGCTGATGGTCACGTAGCGGTGCTGGCGGGCTCCCCCGTCCGGCAGGCGCGTCCTCGGGGGCTCCGGGTCGTTGATGGATGAGAAGTGCGGCAGCTGCTCGCTGATGGCGTCAGTGCCGGTGAAGCGCTCGACCTTGTCCTGCCAGAGCAGCGTCTGGACGGCATCCTCGGCGTACACATCAGCCACGGCACCGACGTCACCGGACCACGCTGCGCTCGCTCGTTGGAACAGGGCCTCGTCCGCTGGAGAGGGCGCGATGGCGCCCGCGATCCGCACTGCAGCCGGTGCCTGTGCGACAGCGTAGAGCAGCACCGCTCCGGCCACGAGTGCGGCGACGGTGCCGATGCTCCGAAGCGGGGTGAGCGCCACCACGACCCCGCCTCGCGTGCTGCCGAGGTGGGCCTCAACGCCGTCGGCGCGGTGCATCGCGCGGCGCCCGAAAGGGTACAGGGGCCATAGCCGGCGCCGCGGCCTGGTCTCGTCGACACGACGCAGGATGTCGGCGATCTGCTGCGTGCGGTCGGTCGGCGGCACATCGTCATCGTGCATCCAGCGGTGGAGCGCCTGGTCCATGCCGCGATCGTCCGGTAGCGGCGTCGTCATCGGATCACTCCTGGCTCATCGACGGCGGCTGGACCAGTGAAGGCTGCGCGATGCGTCGGGCCGGGCCTCGCCGCCGGGCGCGCATCGGCCTCCAGTGCGGCACGCATCTCCGCGAGGGCCCGATGCAGCCTGGACTTGACGGTGCCGACCGGGACCCCGAGCACGTCCCCGACCTGCTCGAGTGGCAGATCGAGGTAGTGATGCAGGACAACGACCGCACGGTGCTCCATCGAGAGGCGCCGGAACCCTCGCTCCAGCTGGTCGCGATCGGCGACGGCAGCATAGGCGTCGGAAGCACCCGGCTCGGTGACGGTGACCTCCTCGATGCCGGGCATCCACGGCGGGATGCGGCGGTACTCGGCGTAGCAGGCGCGGAGGAGCAGCTTGTACGACCATGCGTCGTACCGCGATGGGTCGCGTAGGCGGGGCAGATCGCGCCAGATGTTCACCATCGCCTGTTGCACCGCATCCTCCGCGGCCTGTGAGTCACGCAGGAGTCGCATGGCGACACCGTGGCACCGGTCGAACGAGACGTTCACGATCCGCTCGAAGGCGTCTCGATCGCCCCCTTGGGCCCGGACCACGAGCCGGTCGTCCACACGCTCCCCTACGCGTCGGGCACCGCCAGATGCGTTGCCCCTGAATTGTACGTGCCATGTCCACCGCTGAAAGGTTCCGAATCCGGTCCAGAAGCCGATGGGGGACCACGCCCGCATGACGTCGACCCCTGGTCGGCCTGCCTGCCTGTGTCAGCCCCTGGTTCCCAGGATGCAGTCGTGGCGGATGATCATGCCGTCACGTGCGCGGAACAGGCACACGCTCCCGCCGCCAAGACTGACCGCCTGGGCCCAGGCGAGCTCGCCGTCGGGTGCATCGAAGTCCACGCGGGGTCCGATCTGTTCCATGGCGATGTTCATGCCCGCGACAGGAGCGATTCCCTCTGGTCCCTCGTAGCGCCGGGTCGTGTTGGTGAAGCGTGCCGAGTGCACCGCATCCGCCGCATAGACGGCCGCCAGGGTCTCGGGACTGCTGTCGGCACCCCAAGCGCGCTCGAGCCGTTCGCTGATCTCGTCGATGGCGGCGGTCGAGCTGCCATCGACGATGCTGGCTGCTGGCCGACTGTCGTAGCTGTTCTCCGGAACCAGGCAGTCGTGGCGGACGATCTGTCCCTCCACGGCGTGCCACAGACAGGCCGAGCCGCCGGCGAGCGAGACGAAGCTGACCCAGCGCCAGTCATCCTCGGCCAGCCCGATGTCGATGCGTGGGCCGATCATCTCGGGCCCTCCGCCATACCTGGCGACCGTCGCGATCTCCTCCGGCCCGACGTACTCGTTGGTGCGGTCGTAGAACGTGGCTGTGTGCACCCCGTCGGGGGCGTATGTCTGGCTCAGCAGCTCCGGCTCGCCCGACCAGGCACGAACATTCAGCGCGATCAGCTCGTCGAGCGAGGCCGCCGCTGCGGCGGCGAGGGTGCCGGTGGCGAGCGTGGTCGAGAGTGCGACGATGAGCGCGCGACAGGCGATCGCGCGGACGGTCGACAACATGGAGAGGCCTCCTTCGTGTCCTGGTCCACGTGGTCGCCGGTGACGTCGGGCCGGCGAGGACGCGGGTGCGGGGCTCCGCGCGATGCACCGCGCGTCGCCCCGATGATCTGTCGGCGCCGTTCGGTTGCTGGCACCGCTACCGATTACGTGGGCTCGGACGGCCCGGCAAGTTCCATCTGGGGCCGGGGGTCTTTCGGCTCTTGCCGCCCGGCCCGGTCGGCCGGAGCCTTCGATCGGAGGTGCACCATGCGTCTACTGATGGTCGGACTGCTGCTCGTGGTAGCGGTCGCCCCGGCGGCCGCCGGGGCCGATCCCGTCGTCGAGTCCCGTGGGGAGACGAGCTGGTACCTCGCCCTGGGGGACTCACTTGCCGCCGGCTATCAGCCCATCGGCGACCCTGAAGACGACCACCGGACGCGGGCGAGCTACCCCGATCAGCTGTGGCTGATGGCTCGGGCGCAGTTCCCCGACCTGCGGCTGCTGAACCTGGCCTGCCCGGGCTCGAATACCGAGCTCATGCGCGAGGACTATCCGCGCTGTTCCTATCCTCACGGCAGCCAGCTGGACGAGGCGCTCGCCTTCATCGAAGCACACCCTGATGCGCTCGCCTTCATCACCATCGACATCGGCTTTAATGACTTCCCTTGTGACGACAGCCCGCTCTGTGTCTTCGCCGGGATCGACAACATCAAGCAGCGTCTGCCGTCCATCCTCGGTGAGCTGCAGGCGGCCGCGCCGGACACACCCATCGTGGGCATGAACATCTACGATCCCTTCCTGACGCTGTGGTTCGATGAGGCCACGCGCATGACCGCGGGCCAGTCGGTCGTGGCCATCGAGATGGTCAACGAGGCGCTGGCGGAGGTCTACGGCGCGGCGGGGATCCCGGTCGCTGACGTTGCCGCCGCCTTCGACATCGATGATTGGGACACGCTGGTACCCATGGGCGGGCTGGGCGAGGTGCCGCGCAACCTGGCGTTGCTATGTGAACGCACCTGGCTCTGCGACCCGCCGCCATCGGGGCCCGACCGCCATCCCAACACCTTGGGCTTCCGGGTGATGGCGGAGGCGTTCGCGCGCGAGCTGGCTCTCGATCCGGTCGGCGTCGAGATCGCGGAAGGGTCCAGCTAGAGGTCCACGTCCCGGGTGGAGGCCTGACTGCCGCCGAACAACGCCTCGTTGACGGTCACAGCAGAGTCGACGGGCAGGATGACGGCGAGGCCGCCGAGGAGCCGTGAAAGCCAAGCCTCACGACGATCCAGGGTGTCGTCACGATATCTGGACTGGTACGTGGAAGAATGGTCAACCACTGGCGGGTGAGGGGGCCGGGCACCGCCACATCCAGAGGAAGATCGAATGCCAGATACCAAGTCCAGGCCGGCGTGGGTCGAGCTCGCGACCGACGACCCCGAGGCAGCGCGCGAGTTCTACAGCAAGCTGCTTGGCTGGGACGTCGTCGTCTCGGACGACCCGCAGTACGGTGGCTACGCCATGGCGCGCCTCTCCGACGGCCCCGGCGACGTGGCCGGTATCACCGCCAAGATGATGCCGGAGGCGCCGACTGCCTGGAGCCTCTACATCGGCACCGACGACGCCGCAGCACTGGGCGAGGCCGTGAAGGATGCCGGCGGCACGGTGTTGGCCCCGGCCTTCGACGTGGGCGACATGGGCCGGATGGCGGTCTTCGCGGATCCGACCGGCGCCGTGATCTCGGCCTGGCAGGCAGCTGGGCCGCGCAGCTTCCGCACCGGCGATGTGGGCGCCATGGGCTGGGCCGAGCTCAATTCGCGCGGCATCGACATGGCGACGGACTTCTACGGCAAGGTCTTCGGCTGGACCGCGGAGACCTCCCCGATGGGTGAGGGACAGCCCGATTACACCACCTTCAAGGTGGGTGACGAGGGCATCGTGGGCGGCCTGGAGATGATGCCGATGATGCCCACCGAGGTGCCGAGCTACTGGATGGTGTACTTCAACGTCTCCGATGTTGACGCCGCGTTCACGAAGGCCATCGAGTTGGGCGCCACTGAAACGGTGGCTCCGTCACCCATGCCGGGTGGGCGCTTCGCGATCGTGAACGATCCGCAGGGCGCCATGTTCGGGCTTCTGAAGACCGACCAGAGCTGACGAGCGGCGTCGTCGGCCGGAGGTACATGAGGCCGACGACGCCGCTGCCTCCATCGGGTCACATGCTGCCGTAGGGACGTGGGAGAGTCCCCGTCCAGGGTCCTCAGGCAAGGTGGACAAGCAACTCCGACGCGGAAGGGTCCAGCTAGAGGTCCACGTCCCGAGTGCTGATCTGACTTCCGCCGAGGCGGGTCAGCAGATCGATGCGCAGCCTGGGCGCAGTCGCCGCCAGATCATCCGGATCGGTCACGTCGATGCGGACCTCGCCACCGCCGACGAGCACCTCCTCGACCGTCACGGCCCAGTCGGCTGGCACGATCACCGCGAGGCCGCCGAGCGTGCACTCCAGGACCAGCCGCGCCCCGGCAGGATCCAGCACTGCGTCGCGCAGGTCGAGCCTGGCGCCTCCCAGCAGCACGCTGACGCGGCCGCTCCGCAGGCCGCCAGCCCGGCTATGGAAGTCGACGCCATTCATGACGACCGTGCGGCTGAACTCGTCGCTGACCTCACTGCCCTCATCCAACCGGCGCGCGGCGAGCAGCCCTGCCAGCCGCGTGGTGACGGCGCTGACGATGATGACCAGCAGCACCTTCAGCAGCACGCGCATGTGCTTCTCCTCCTGTGGGCGACCACGCACCGGGCGGCGGTGGCGTTACCGAACGGTAGCGGGCGCGCGCATGCTGCGCCAGTCGGCCAACGGCATGCCGCATGGGGGCGCAACGGCACTGTCTCAGTGGCTGCCGCGTCGTGGATGCTGGTGCCGGCTGCGTCTGCGCGATGGTCGCGGACGCCCACATGCAGTTCCCAGGAGAGTGCCCATGCCAGCCATCGACCAAGCCGTCGACGACTTCCTGTCCCAGAAGCGCATCGCCGTCGCCGGCGTCTCGCGCGATCCGGGCGGCGCCCACGCCAGCAACGGCATCTACTCGCGCTTCAAGGAGCGCGGCTACGAGGTCTTCCCCGTCAACCCCAACGCCGACACCATCATGGGTGACACCTGCTACCACAGCGTCAAGGACATCCCCGGCGGTGTTGACGCCGTGGTCATCGCCACCAACCCCAAGGCCTCGCTGGCCGTCGCCCAGGACTGCAAGGAGGTCGGCGTCGACAAGGTCTGGATCCACAAGAACTTCGGCGCCGGCAGCTACTCGGAGGAAGCGCACCAGTACTGTCGTGACAACGGCATCACCGCGCTGGTGAGCTGTCCGCTCTGGTACGGCAAGACCGCCGACGGCTTCCACAAGTTCTTCGGCGCGACCTGCCGGCTGCTGCGCCAGGTGCCTCGCGAGGTCTAGGCGCCGGCAACCTCGCGCCATGGCCGCACGGAGCGGCGGTCGGAGTCCGCCATCTACTGGTCTCGGCTGCGCCGGACGCCCTGGCGCCGGGCCATCCGCCAGGCATGGCGGTCACACGCGAGGGTTGATCGGATGCTCCTGCCCGAGCGGCTCGAAGGTGCCGTCTACGGCCATCTCTGCGGCGACGCCCTGGGCGTGCCGTACGAGTTCACCCCTGCCGCCGCCATCGGCGAGGTGGAGTGGCGTGGTCATGGCACCTACGACCAGCCGCCCGGCACGTGGAGCGACGACGGCGCGTTGATGCTGGCGCTGCTCGACTCGCTGCTCGACTGTGGCTTCGACACGGCCGACCAGGCGCGGCGGGCACTGGCGTGGCGGGAGGAGGGTGCCTATGCGCCGGGTGGACTCGTCTTCGACATCGGCAACGCGACCTCCGCTGCGCTGCGCGCGCTGCGCAGCGGTGCGCCGGCCGAGGAAGCCGGTGCGGTCGAGGCCCAGGGCAACGGCTCGCTGATGCGGATCCTGCCGGTGGCGCTGGTCTGCCGCGCCGAGGACGACGACGCGCTGGCTGAGAAAGCGGTGCGCGCATCACGAGTCACCCACGGCAGCGCTGAAGCCCAGATCGCCTGCGCGCTCTATGTCCTCATCGTGCGGCGGATGCTGCTGGGTGATCGCGACCGCGCTCGGACCCTCACGAGTCGGTGGGCGGCCTGCGCGCCGGGCTGGAGCGGACGGGACTGCCGGGCTCGAAGGAGGCCGCGCGAGCCGGCGGCAGCGGTCGGCGTCCTCGATGCGTTCGTGGCCTGGTCGGGTCGCTCCGGACGCGGTCGCGTCGTCGACAGCTTCTGGTCGGCCTGGGACGCCTTTGCGGCCGCCGGCGACTACGAAGCCGCCGTCACCGGCGCCGTGACGTTCGGCAACGACACCGACACGACGGCGGCCATCGCCGGTGGCCTGGCCGGGGCGTACTTCGGTATCGAGGCCATCCCCCCGCCTGGCGGCGCGGCCTGCGCGATCGTCACATCCCCCACGAGCTTGTCGACCGGCTGATCGAGACCGACGACTCCGAGTGGGACGGCACGCCGTGGCGCACGTCGCGGCGTCGCCGCTGCGCGTGGACCTCATGGACCTCCGGCACCGACCTGGGGCCCGTGGCGGGCGTGCCGGCATGACCTTCCTGCCCGGCAAGCGCTACATGGGCTACTACACCGGGCCGCACTGGCGCGACCTCGACAGCGACGCCGCCCACCTCGCGGCAGGGCGTGGACGTCCTGCTGCTGCTCGTCGAGGACCACGAGCTGCGACGCTGTCGCGTGCCGGAGGTGGTCGACGTGCTGCCGGCTCACGGCGTCGAGCTGATCCGCCATCCCATCGTCGATCCTCGAGTTCCCGTCGACGACGCCGGCTACCGGCCCGCCTGGTGCAGCTGTCCCCGCGTGCGAGCGGGAAGACTCGCCATCGCCTGTCGTGGCGGGCTCGACCGGTCCGGCATGACCGCGGCCTGTCTCCTGCGCGAGGCCGGCCTCGACGCCGACTTGGCGATCGAGCGGGTCCACGACGCCCGGCGCCACACGTTGACGATGCCCGACCAGCTCCGCTACGTCCGCGACTGGCCGCACACCTGACGCACCGGCAGTATCTCCACGCAATCTCCATCTTCGGTCCACGCTGGCTGCGTACGAACACTGCATCGTGGCGACATCGAACCCATGAGACGCCCCCAGGCGTCCGCAGCACACGGAGAACCACCCCATGCAGTTCCGATCCCCACGCACGCTCCTCACCCTCTCCGCCGTCCTGGCACTGAGTGCCAGCGCGCTCGCGCCGACCGCGGCGTTCGCCAAGGGCCCCGGTCCCGGTGCCGGCAGCGGCGACTGTGACGCCGATTGCGTCAGCGACCAGACCCTGTCGCAGCAACAGACCCGCGCCCGCGCCCGCGACGGCTCGGCACAGCAGACCGGCACGCAGGCCAACGCCGGTGGTGGCGGCCAGGTCCAGGCGCGTGCCGGCGGCACCCGCGCCCAGGTCGCCGGCGGCAACGGCAAGGCCGCCAAGGCCCAGTCCCGGGGCGGTCAGGCTGCCGGCGGTCAGGGTGCGGGCCCGGCCTGGGACGAGGACACGGCGCGTGGCCCGCAGGCGTGCGAGGACTGCCAGTCCTACGAGATGGGCACCCTCAGTGATGACGACATCGCGGGCCTGGTCTACATGGCCAACGAGGAGAAGCTGGCGCACGACGTCTACACGCTCTTCGCCGAGCAGTACGACCTGTCCGTGTTCGCCAACATCGCCAACTCGGAAGCACGTCACCTGGTAGCGGTCCACACGATCCTCGAGAAGTACGGCATCGAAGATCCCACGATCGGTCTGGGCGAGGGCTCCTTCAGCGATCCCGACCTCCAGCAGCTCTACGCTGAGCTGATCGCCCAGGGTACCGAAGACCTGGAGGAAGCCCTCGCGGCAGCCATCCTGATCGAGGAGACCGACATCGCCGACCTCGAGGTGCGCATGGAGGGCCTTGAAGTGACGGCCCCCGACGTCCACGACATGTACTCGCACCTGCTGACCGCGAGCGGCTACCACCTGGCTGCCTTCGAGGGCCAGCTGTAGCCACGACCACACAGGCACATCGATGGCCGGGGTCAACCCCGGCCATCGACGTACCATCCCCCTCCCATGGCTCGCATCCTCGTCGTCGACGACGAACCCCACATCGTCGAAGTCGTCAGCGCCTACCTCGCCCGAGAGGGTCACCAGGTCGACACCGTCGGGGACGGCGATCGGGCCTCGAGCTGGCACGTTCCACTCGGCCCGACGTGCTCGTCCTCGACGTGATGCTGCCCGGTCGCTCCGGCTTCGAGGTCCTGCGACAGCTGCGCGCCGACGGCATCGACAGCGCCGTGGTCATGCTCACCGCTCGCGACGACGTCATCGACCGCGTGGCCGGCCTGGAGATGGGTGCCGACGACTACGTCACCAAGCCCTTCGAGCCGCGCGAGCTGGTGGCCCGCATCGGGGCCGTCCTGCGACGCATGGACGAGTCGCCGCTCGCTCATGCCGCGCCGGTTCATCGACCTGCGCATCGACATCGACGCACGCGAGGTCCGCCGCGACGATGAGGCCATCGTCCTGACGCGAGTCGAGTTCGACCTCCTGCGCCGCTCACCGAGCGGCCCGGCACCGTCCTGTGGCGCGGCCAGCTGGGCGAGCGCATCTTCGGTGAGGCCTTCGAGGCCGACGACCGCACCATCGACAGCCACGTCAAGAACCTGCGCCGCAAGCTCGGGCCCCCGCCCGACGGCGGCGACTACATCGAGACCGTTCGCGGCGTCGGCTATCGCGCGGCCCGCCGATGAGCCTTCGCATCCGACTGGCACTCATCTTCGCCCTCGTGGCGATCATCACGGCCTCGGCCATCGCCATCGTCACGCCGGTCATCGTCGACCACGGCTTCGCGCCAGGCCGAGGGACGATAGCGGCGAGGTTCCGGCCAGCGGGCAGGGCCTGGGTCCGGGTCCACGAGAGGGTCGAGGTCCGGGCCGCGCGCAGCAAGAGACGACCATGGCCATCGTGCTGCGTGGCGATCGTCGCGGCCGCCGGCGCCTCGGTGCTCGGCTTCCTGGTGGCAGGACGGCTGGTCGCGCCGCTGGGCCGGCTTCGTGATGCTGCCGCCGACGTCGCGGCCGGGAACCTGGAGCGTCGCTCGGGCCTGGCCGGCCGCAGCGACGAGATCGGCGACCTGGGCCGGTCGTTCGACGGCATGGCCGAGCGCTCGACCGGTCCGACGCGGCTCGCCGGCGCCTCTTCCAGGACGCCGCCCACGAGCTGAAGACCCCGCTGACGGTCATCGACGCCACGACGACGGCCATCCTCGATGGCGTCTACGAGCACGACGACCGGCACCTCGAGACCATCCGCGAGCAATCCCATCTGCTGGCCCGCATGGTGGACGACCTGCGCACGGTGAGCCTGGCCGAGTCGGGGCAGATGCCGCTCGACCTGGCCGAGCCTCGATGCCGCGGAGGTCCTGCGCGCCGTGGCCGCTCGGCTTCGAGGCGGCGGCCGACCTGGCCGGCGTCCGTCTCGTGGTCAGCTCGGCAGCGAGGGCCCGTCTCGTCCGGGCCGACCGCGAGCGGCTGCGCCAGATGCTCGGCGCGCTCGTCGACAATGCGCTGCGCCACACGCCCGGGCGGCGGCACGGTCGTGCTCGAGGGCCGCTCCTGGCGGGCGTCGGCGCAGCTGGCCGTCCCGCGACACCGGGCCCGGCATCCCGCCGAAGACCTCCGCACCTCTTCGACCGTTTCTACCGTGCCGACCCTTCGCGTCAGCGCGCGTCGGGAACATCGGGCCTCGGCCTGGCCATCGTGCGCGCGCTCGTCGAGGCGCAGGGCGGCACCGTCGGGGTCGAGAGCCTTGCGTCAGACGGCGCTCGCTTCTGGGTGCGCCTGCCGCTCGGTGGCTATCAAGGGAGCTTGACACACCGTGACGCAAGGGACCGTCCTTCGGGCCTAAGGGACCGTCCGACCGGCCAGAGGTCACTACCCAGCGACGACGAGCCGACTGCAATAGGGAGTGAATTCCGACTCCCCAATCAGGATTGCGAACACCGCTCCTGTCGGTTCCTGTCTCGCGCGTTCGCGCTCGGGCGACCTGTGCCCAGGCGCTGCCGCAAGTACTGCCCGGCTGCAGCGTCGATCGTGACCCTGGACCAGCTCGGCCGCGGTCAGACCGGCCGGATCCTGCGAGTCGGAGGTCGACCGGCGGCGCGGCGAAGGCTGCTGGAGCTGGGGGTCGTACGTGGCGAGACGATCATGCTCCAGCGCGCCGCGCCGCTGGGAGACCCGCTCGAGTTCGTCATCAAGGGCTATCACCTCTCCCTCCGCAAGCGTGAGGCCGCGACCATCATCGTGGAGGCCCTCGAGGCCGGCGAGGAGGCGGCCGCCGCGGCATGAGCGGCACGCTCACGCTGGCCCTGGCGGGCAACCCCAACGCCGGCAAGACCAGCATCTTCAACGCCCTCACCGGCTCGCGACAGCACGTCGGCAACTGGCCGGGCAAGACCGTGTCCAAGATCGAGGGCACCTTCCGCCACGGCGACATCGTGGGCCGGCTGGTGGACCTGCCCGGCACCTACAGCCTCAGCGCGTTCTCGCCCGAGGAGATCATCGCCCGCGACTACCTGCTGAGCGGCGAGGCCGACGTGGTCATCGACGTGGTCGACTCCACCAACCTCGAGCGCAACCTCTACCTCACCGCGCAGCTGCTGGAGCTGGGCATCCCCCTGGTGCTGGCCCTCAACGTCAGCGACAGCGCGCGTGCCCAGGGCATCCGCATCGACCACGAGCGGCTCAGCGTGCTGCTCGGCCGGGCGCCCATCGTCGAGACCGTCGGCCACCGCGCCCGCGGGCTCGACCGGCTGCTCGACGCGGCCATCGGCCTCGTGGGGCCCGAGCGCGCCCGACTGCGCCTGGTGGCCTAGCGCGCGAGCCCGATGACGACCCTCGCCGGTGCTGCCGACCGCCCACCTTCCGCATCGACTACGGCGTCGAGGTCGAGGCGGAGATCGCCGCGCTCGTCGACCTCATCACGGCCCCGCCGAGCTGGCCGACGCCTTCCCGCCGCGGTGGCTGGCCATCAAGCTGCTCGAAGGGGAGGCCGACCTGGTCGAGCGGGTCGCCCGACGAAGGACGGCGCAGACATCGTCGCCGCCGGCCGCGGCGCGAGCGCGCGCATCGAGTCCATGCACGGCGACACGGCCGACATCGCCATCGCCGACGCCCGCTACGGCTACGTCCACGGCGTCGTGCGCGAGGTCGTCGACACCTCGGCCGTCTCCCGCTACAGCGTCACCGACCGCCTCGACCACGTCCTCACCAACCGCCTGCTGGGCCTGCCCATCTTCTTCGCGGTCATGTTCGTCGTCTTCAAGCTCGTGGTGGAGGTCTCGGCCTACTTCCTCGACTGGGTCGACGCGGTCATCGCGGGACCGGTCACGCGCTGGGTCGCTGGCCTTCCTCGAGCTGCTCTCGGCGCCCCCGACTGGTTCGTCTCGCTGGCCGTGGATGGCGTCATCGCCGGCGTCGGCGCCGTGCTCGTGTTCATCCCCGGCCTGGTCGTCCTGTACCTCTTCCTGACCCTGCTCGAGGACAGCGGCTACATGGCGCGCGTGGCCTTCGTGATGGACCGCGTGATGCGCTTCACCGGGCTCCACGGCAAGTCGTTCATCCCCATGGTCCTGGGCTTCGGCTGCGCGGTGCCGGCCGTCTACGCCACGCGCACGCTGGAGAACCGCACCCAGCGCATCATGACCAGCCTGCTGGTGCCGCTGATGTCGTGCTCGGCGCGACTGCCGGTCTACGTCGTCTTCGGCCTGGCCTTCTTCGGGGCCGCGGCGGCGACCGTCATCACCGGCCTCTACGTGGTCGGCATCCTCATCGCCGGCCTGGTGGCCATCGTCCTCTCGCGCACGATCCTGCGCGAGCGCGACGACTCGGTCTTCGCCCTGGAGCTGCCGCCGTATCGCGTGCCCACGGCCAGGGCGCTGACGACCCACACGTGGCAGAAGACCAAGGAGTTCGTGGTCAAGGCCGGCACGGTCATCTTCGTCGTCTCGGTCGGCCTGTGGTTCCTGATGAACCTGCCGTGGGGCGTGGGAACCAGCGCGACAGCTACTTCGGCCAGGTCAGCGCCGTCGCCGCGCCGGTCTTCGAGCCGGCCGGCTTCGGCACCTGGGAGGCGTCCGGGGCGCTGGTGACCGGGTTCATCGCCAAGGAGGTCGTGGTGGCCACGATGGCCCAGACCTACCTCGGTGACGAGGCCGTCCCCGCGGAGGCCCCGCCACCGTCGCTGGGCGAGGACCTGCGCGAGATCGGCGCTCTCGTCGTGGCGGCGCCGATGGCGCGGTGCGCTCGACGCTCAGCATCATCCCCGGCGTCGACCTCACCGCCGAGGTGGCGGAGGAGCCCAGGACACCGCGCTGAGCAATGCGCTGGCCGCCAACTTCACGCCGCTGGCGGCGCTCGCCTTCGTCATGTTCGTGCTCATCTACACGCCCTGCGTGGCCACGCTGGCGGCCATCAAGAGCGAGTTCGGTTGGCGCTGGGCGGCCTTCTCCGGGCTCTACCAGTTCGGCCTGGCCTGGCTGCTCGCGGTCGTGGTCTTCCAGGTGGGCATCGTTCCTGGGGTACGGCTGATGCTGCGCGCCATCCTCTCGGCGATCCGAGAGGCCGGCAGACCGATGTGCCTGGCCGACCTCAGCCGCGAGCTGGGCATCGACGAGTCGGCGCTGGAGGGCATGCTCGAGACGCTCGTCGCTCGCGGCCGGCTGCGCGCCATCGTCTTCGACGACGAGGGCTGCACGGCCTGCCCGATCAAGAGCGGCTGCTTCATCATGAACGACGGCGTGGCCATGACCTACGCCCTGCTGCCCGGTCCGGTGACCGTCGCCGCGCACTGCCGACCTTCAGCTAGCGCTCCGGTCCCGACCGAGCGCCCACGTCTGCGTGCATCCGACCCGACTCGGCATGAACGCCCGACGCGAGCTGCCAGCCCCAGTTCATCGCCCGGCCGGCGATGGTCTGGCTCAGGTCGTGGTCGAGTCGGGCCCGGCGGATTCTCCCGGTCTCGGACAGCGCCGCCTGCGCAGCACGTCCTGCCCGGTCGTAGCGCTTCTCGTGTCCAGCCATGGCGGCGATGCTGACCGTCATCGCTTACCACGCGCTTGGACGGCGCTTCCCGCCTGGCGGGACGACTCGACTGGCCCGCTGTCCAGGTCGCGTGGCGCAGAAGCCGCCCGAGCAGCCCCGGAGCGCCGTGGGCGCAGCCGGGCGGCAAGGCGCGATCGCGTGCGCGACAGGCGAGTGGCGTGGTCCCGCTGCGGGAGCCGGGCGGGTGCGCCAAGGGAGCTGCGGAGCGCGCGGTCATGCCGCCCCACGGTGCCGGTGCCGAGCGCGGCCCTGTCCGAACGGCCCGTCACCCGGCGTCCGAACGGCACCAGCGCTACGCTGTCTGCTGACACAGTAGACGATATCTCGGGCGACGCGCGCCGCACACGGCGGTTGCGCGTCCGTGGGCCGAGACACGCTGGGGGGTGGGCGCTTGGACGCCGAACTGCTCGCGCGGCTGCAGTTCACGCTGACGGCCAGCTACCACTTCATCTTCCCGCCCCTCTCCATGGGCCTGGGTCTGATGCTGCTGTTCGTCAGCGGCATGTACCTGCGCACCAAGGACCCCAAGTGGCGCCGGCTCTCGTTCTTCTGGGTCAAGATCTACGGCATCGTCTTCGCCATGGGCGTCGCCACCGGCGTCGTCATGGAGTTCGAGTTCGGCATGAACTGGGCCGACTACTCCCGCTTCGTGGGCAACATCTTCGGCTCGCTGCTGGCAGCAGAGGGCGTCTTCGCCTTCTTCCTCGAGGGCGGCTTCCTGGGCCTGATGCTCTTCGGCGGCAACCGCCTGGGCCCGCGGCATGTGGTTCGCTGCCAGCCTCATGGTCGTGCTCGGGCGCCCACTTCAGCGCGCTCTGGATCGTGATGGCCAACTCGTGGATGCAGACGCCCGCGGGCTACGACATCCAGGCCCTGCCGACCCCGCACGCGCGCGGTGATGACCGACTTCTGGGAGGTCGTCTTCACGCCCTCGTTCATGCCGCGCATCATGCACGTCTTCGTCGCCACGCTGGACCGCGGGTGCGGCCTTCGTGCGCCAGCGTCAGCGCCTGGTACATCCTCAAGAAGCCGGAGTTCGCCGACCTGGGCAGGGCGGCCCTGTCGATCGCGCTGCCGTTCTTCATCCTCTTCGCGGTCGCCAACGCCTTCATCTTCGGCCCCGAGTCGGCCCGCAACGTGGCCGAGAACCAGCCCACCAAGCTGGCCGCCATGGAGGGCATCTGGGAGACCGAGGACGGCGCGCCGGCCTACCTCTTCGGCTGGGTCGACCGAGGCGCCCGGGACGACCACCGGCCTGGCCATCCCGGGCCTGCTCAGCTTCCTCGGCGGCCAGGACACGATCGACCGGGCATCAACGACTTCGAGGTGCCGCCGACGCGTCGTCAACCTGACCTTCCAGTCGTACCACCTCATGGTCGGCCTGGGCATGGCCATCGTGCCCTTCGCCCTGCTGGCCGCCGGGCTGTGGTTCTGGAAACGCAAGCTGCTCGAGTCACCGCTGGGCGCTGTGGATCGTGGTGTCCACCGTGTTCGTGTCGCTCTTCGTCATCACCATGGGCTGGTGGGTGGCCGAGTTCGGTCGCCAGCCCTGGATCGTCTACGAGCTGATGCTGACCGCGGACGGCGACCTCGCCGGTCGTCTCGGCCGAGGAGATCGTGGTCTCGCTCGGCGGCTTCGTGCTCGATCTACACGCTGCTGCTGGTGCTCTTCCTGTACCTGCTTGAACGGCAAGATCCAGCATGGCCCGGCACCGCTCGAGGAGATCGAGATCCAGCCCGGTCGGATGAGCTGCCCGACACGCTGCGCGGCATCTTCACGGCGCGCGGCCGGGGCGAGGAGAGGATGACCGATGATCCTCAACGAGATCTGGTTCATCCTCTTCGTCGTCATCGTCGGCGGCTACCTCATCCTCGACGGCTTCGACATGGGCGTGGGCATCCTGCACCTGCTCCTGGCCCGACCGATAGCGAGCGGCGCACGCTGCTCAACAGCATCGGCCCGGTCTGGGACGGCAACGAGGTCTGGCTCATCCTCGGCGGTGGCGTCCTCTTCGCCATCTTCCCGTTCGCGTACGCCTCGCTGTTCTCCGGCTTCTACATCGCCTTCATGCTGGTGCTGGTGGTGCTCATCCTGCGCGCGGTGCACGCTCGAGTTCCGCTCGCAGCGGCCCGGGCTCGACGCTGGCGCACCGGCTGGGACCTCGGCTCTTCAGCTGTCCTCGCTGGTGCTGGCGCTGCTGCTGGGCGTGGCCTTCGGCGCCATCATCGCGGGCGTGCCGCTCGACGCGACCGGGAAGATCGCAGGTCAACCTCTTCGAGCTGCTCACGCCGTTCGCGTTGCTGGTCGGCCTGACCACGGTGGCCATGTTCGCGCATGCACGGCGCCATCTACCTGATGATGAAGACCGAGGGCGACGTGCAGGTCGCGCCCGAGCGCTGCCTGCCCTACCTGATGGGCGGCTTCGTCGTGCTCAACACGCTCGTGGTCATCGCCAGCGTGGCGCTGGGCCTGCCCTTCACCGACCGCTACCTCGAGCAGATCTGGCCGATCATCTTCCCGGCCGCGGCGCTGGTGGCCATGGGTGCGGTCTGGTGCTTCGTGCAGCAGGCGCGCTACTTCCCCGCCTTCATCGCCTCGTCGCTGATGATCCTGCTGCTGCTGGTGGCGGGCGCCATCGGCATGCACCCCAACCTCATCATCAGCAGCATCGACGCGGCCTACAACCTGACCATCTTCAACGCCGCCTCGGAGGACAACACGATGACCGTGGCGCCTGATCATCGCGCTCATCGGGATGCCGTTCGTGCTGCTATACACGACCGGTGTCTACTACATCTTCCGCGGCAAGGTCACCGTCGAGCCGACCGACAGCTACTAGCCGCCTGCCGGCCTGATCGGCGCGGCTCGCGTGATCGGCCCGCGCGCGCCGCGGCGCTGCCCCCGAGCGTCGGCTCATCGGCATGACCGGCAGCCCGCCGCTGGCTGGCCTGGCCGTCGTCGCCGGCGTCGGCCGCCACGCTGGCCCTGGTGGCGCAGCTCATCGCCGTGGCCCTGGCCGTGGCCGGTGTCTTCCTCGACGGACCGGCGGCTCGAGGACGTGCTGCCGCTGCTGGCTGGCGGGCTCTGCTGCTGCTCCTGCTCCGGACCGCGCTGGGCATCACCGGCGAGCTGGCGGCGCGCGTTCGGCCCACGAGCCTGGTGCGGCACGCTGCGCGCCGACCTGACCGGCCAGCTGCTGCGCCTGGGCCCGACCTGGACGAGCCGCGAGCGCAGCGGCGAGATCAGCGGCGTCCTCATCGGTGGCCTCGAGTCGATCGAGGACTACGTCACGCAGTTCCTGCCGGCGCGCTGGCTGGCCATGATCGTGCCGCTGCTGGTGCTGCTCATGGTGCTGCGTGCTGGACCCGCCCTCGGTCCTCGTGCTGCTGTTCACGGGGCCGCTGCTGCTCCTGCTGCTGGTGGTCATCGGCGGCCGCACGCGGGCGGTCATCGGAGCGGCGCTTCGTGGAGATGCGCACGCTCGAGCGCCTTCTTCCTCGACATCCTGCGCGGCATCGCCACGCTCAAGATGTTCGGGCGCAGCCGCGAGCAGGTCGACAACCTGCGCGCGCATCAGCCGCCGCTACGGCGACGCCACCATGGACGTGCTGCGCACGGCCTTCCAGACCTCGCTGGTGCTCGAGTGGGGCGCCACCATCGCCATCGCGCTGGTCGCGGTCGAGATCGGCCTGCGCCTGCTCGAAGGCGGCATCGCCTTCGAGCGCGCCCTGGCGGTGCTGCTCATCACGCCCGAGTTCTTCCTGCCGCTGCGGGCACTGGCCATCCGCTTCCACGTCGGCACGGCGGGCAAGGCCGTCATCGCGCGGACCTTCGAGATCCTCGACGAGCCGGCGCCAGCGAGGGCACGCCGAGCTGCCGAGCGGGCCCATCGCCGCGCCCGACGGTCACCAGCGGCCGGCCGATGGGCCGCGCGACCAGCCGGCCCTGGCCGAGCCACCACGCATCCGCTTCGACGACGTCGGCTTCACCTACCCGGGCCGGGAGGCCCCGGCGCTCGACGGTCTGCGCTGGAGCTGCCGGCCGGGCCGTCGCTGGCGCTGGTCGGGCGCCAGCGGCGCCGGCAAGTCGACGCTCGCGAGCCTGCTGCTGCGCTTCATCGAGCCGGACGCCGGAGACGTCGAGGTCGATGGGCGGCCGCTGTCGAGCGATCCCGCTCTCGCTGGCGCGCCTCGCTGGCCTGGGTGCCGCAGCGTCCGCACCTCTTCGACGGCACCGTCGCGCGACAACATCCGCCTGGCCCGCCCCGACGCCGACCGACGCGGCCGTCACAGGGGCGGCCGGAGGCGGCCAACGCCAGCCGAGTTCATCGAGCGTCTGCCGCGCGGCTTCGACACGCCGGTCGGCGAGGCCGGCGCCCGCCTCTCCGGAGGCCAGCGGCAGCGCATCGCCATCGCCCGCGCGTTCCTGCGCGACGCGCCGCTGCTGGTGCTCGACGAGGCCACCTCGCACCAGGACGAGGCCAGCGAGGCCGCCATCGCCGACGCCATCGAGCGGCTCGTGGTCGGTCGGACCGTGCTCGTCATCGCCCATCGGCTGCAGCTGGCGCGGCGCGCCGACCGGGTCGTCGTCCTCGACGCCGGTCGGGTCGTCGAGAGCGGGACGCCGGCCGAGCTGCTCGCGGCGCGACGGCGCCTACCGCCGCCTGCTGGCCGACCACGGCGACATGCTCGCGGGCGAGGCGGGGTCATGAGCGACCTGCGTCGCCTGCTGCGACTGGTCCTGCCGCACTGGCCCTGGTTGGCGGTGGGCGCCCTCTTCGGCATCATCGCCATCGGCTCCAACATCGCCCTGATGGGACTCTCGGCCTACCTCATCTCCAAGGCCGCCATCGCCAGCGGCGTGGCCGAGCTGGCCCTGGCCGTCACCGGTGTGCGCGTGCTGGCCATCTCGCGCGCCGCCTTCCGCTACCTCGAGCGCTACACCACGCACCGGGCCATGTTCCGCATCCTCTCGACCGTGCGGGTCTGGTTCTACCGGGCCATCGAGCCGCTGGCGCCGGCCCGCCTGGTACACCGCCGCAGCGGCGACCTGCTGACGCGCTCGGTCTCCGACGTCGACGCGCTCGAGGACTTCTACATCCGGGTGCTGCTGCCGCCGCTCGTGGCCGCAGTCGTGGTGGCCTCGGTCAGCCTCATCTACGGGCTCTTCGACCTTGCCATCGGGCTGGTGCTGGCCTTCTTCCTGGTGCTCACCGGCGTGGTGCTGCCGCTGCTGACGCGCCGGCTCTCGACCGCGCCGGCCGCTCGGTGGCGACCATCCGTGGCGACGTCGGCGCGATGATCGTGGACGAGGTCCAGCGGTGTGGCCGACCTGGTCGCCCTCGATGCTGCGGCCGAGCACCGGGCGCGGCTGCTGGCACGTGCGCGCGAGCTGGACGGGGCCCGCCGGCGCCTGGGCGCCATCGAGGGCGTCAGCAATGCGCTGGGCGGCCTGTTCGCCTCGCTGGCGGGCCTGTCCATCCTGGTGCTGGCCATCCCGCTGGTGACCGCGGGCACGGTGGAGGGCGTCTTCCTCGCGGCCCTGCCGCTGGCGGCCATCGCCGCCTTCGAGGCGGTGCAGCCGCTGTCGCGCTCGCTGCAGCTGCTCGACTCCACCCGGGTCTCGGCTCGCCGGCTCTTCGAGCTCATCGACGAGCCGCCACCGGTGGCCGACCCGGCGCAGCCGTCCGCACGGCCGGCTGCCTACGACCTCGACGTCCGTCGACCTGTCCTTCCGCTTCGACGCGTCAGAGCCGTGGGTGCTGCGGGACCTCGACGCTGCACGTCGGGGCAGGGGAGCGGGTCGCCATCGTCGGTCCCAGCGGCTGCGGCAAGTCCACGCTGGTGTCGCTGCTGCTGCGCTTCTGGGACTACGACAACGGCACCATCCGCGTCGGCGATCGCGAGCTGCGCGAGCTCGACGCAGGAGATCGCGCGCGCAATGCTCAGCGTGGTGCCACAGGACGTGTACCTCTTCAACGCCACCATCGAGGACAACCTCGCGGTCGCCGATGCCGAGGCCGAGGCTGAGGCCATGGAGCGCGCCTGCCGCATCGCGCAGCTTCACGACTTCATCGTGGGTCTGCCGCGACGGCTACGACACCGTCGTCGGCGAGGACGGTCTGCTGCTCTCGGGCGGTGAGCGACGTCGGCTGGCCATCGCACGCGCCGTGCTGAAGGACGCGCCCATCGTCATCCTCGACGAGGCCACGGCCGACCTCGACAGCACCACCGAGGCGGCGCTGTGGTCGGCGCTCGAGCCCTGGCTGGCAGGCAAGACGGTCCTGATCATCTCGCACCGTCCCACGATCGTTGCCCACGTCGACCGTGTCGTCGGAGGTGGCTCCGAATTCGACGGGCATGATAATGTGATAGGGCTGCATGTCGCAGCAAGCCCGCGTGGTCACCCCTTTTCTCGAACGGACCGTGCGTACTCGCGTTCTTCGTTCGGGATCCGTAGGAGGGCCCCAATGGCCACCGGTTCTGTCAAGAAGCTTGTCTCTGATCGAGGCTTCGGCTTCATCGCCGCTGACGACGGCAAGGAATACTTCTTCCATCGCAACGAGCTCGAGAGCTCGTCCGACTTCGACCGCCTCGTCGGCGGCGAGAAGGTCGAGTTCGAGATCGGCCAGAGCCCCAAGGGCCCGCAGGCCCAGAAGGTTCGCCTGGTCTAGCTCGCATCACCGGCGGTCCTGGTGGCCGCCGCTGTTCCGATCGAGAGGCTCGTCCTTCGTGGACGGGCCTCTTCTCGTACTCGCTCGTGACCAGTAGCCCTTGCGCCGCGTGCAAGGGCTACCGCACAGTCGGCGTGCGCGGCATGAGGATCGCGCGTGCGGTGCGCCCATGCATCGCCTGGGCTGAACCCCCCGGCCCGTCCAGGGAAGGACGAGGAAGCGAGAGGGGATGATCACATGCGCCTCAGGCAGCCCGGTGCTCCATCGGCAATGCTCATCAGCGCGCTCATGGCCATGCTCGTGGTGCCGGGGGCAGCCATCGCCCAGGAGGCTGTGGAACCGGTCGATCCGGTCGCCACGGCGCAGATGCGGTTCCTGGTCGGGCACCAGGAGGGTCCCGCCGACTTCTACGTTGACGGGGCACCTGTCCTCGAGGGGCTCGACTTCGCCCAGATCAGCGACTACGTCGATGTCCCAGCGGGCGAACAGCTCCTCCAGGCGGTCGGCCAGGGCATGACGCTTGAAGAGGTTCGGGGCCGGTATGACACGGGTGAGTTCGCCAACGTGGCTGAGACGACACAGATGCTCAAGGCGGACCGCAGCTACACCGCGGTGCTCAACATGGTCGAGGGCGGGATCGAGTTCAAGGTCGTCGAGGACAAGCCCAAGCCGAAGACCGGCAAGGCTGAAGCGCGCGTCATCTCCATGTGCTGGGCCTGCGGCCCGATGGGCTACAGCGTGGCCGGTGAGAAGAAGCCGCTGGCCAAGTTCCTGCACTACCCGGAAGACAAGCTCGCCGGGAAGTATGTGTCGGTGGAGCCAGGTGAGCTCGACCTGGTCCCCCGTGTCCAGGGCGCCACGGACCCTCTCACCGACTTCGACCCCATCGCTGTCGATCCGGGCACGAGCCACTCGCTCTTCGTGGTCGGCCAGGACGCGTCGTTCGTCACCCTGGTACCGGTCATGGACGCGGCCGTCTCCAGCGTGCGCTTCTTGAACGCATCGCGAGAGCCGCACGTCGTCGATGTCTATGTCGATGGCAGGAAGGTCGCCAAACGGCTCACTCCCGGACAGGCGACGCGCAAGGCCAGCGACATCCTCGCCGGCAACCACCTCGTGCAGGTCGTCGACGCCGGAACCAACCCGGCTGACGGCGCCTTGCACGAAGCGAGCGTCGATTTCCCCGCCGGTCCGGTGGCCGTCGAAGCTGTAGCTGGCGAGTCGCTGGAGGCGGTGGCGGCGCCGACATCGCTCGGCCCCAAGGTCAGGACCACACAGCTGCGGTTCGCCCACATCGACCCGGAGATCCCCGCGGTCGACATCGAGCTGAAGGGCATGGAGCCGGTCCTGGGGCTCGCGCCGGGTGAGTGGACCGACTACCTGACCGTTCCTGGCAACTCCACGTATGCGTGGATCCGACCTTCGGACAACCCCACGGATACCTACCATGAGCTGCCGCTTGACTTGGGGCCCGGCACGAACGTCACCGCCTACCTGGGTGGCTCGGCGGCCATCCCCACGGTGGAGTTCGTCCTCGTCCAGGACCCATTCGCCAAGGGCAAGAAGAACTAGGGCAGCCACACGCCGGTCGCCGACAGACGCACGACCGCGAAGCCGAGGATCATCTGGCGCACGCTCAGCACCTTGGCCGGGCGGGGTGGCCGGAGCAGCATGATCCGCTGGACGTTGACAACTCCAAGGGATTCGAGCAGCGCGGCCAGCGTCAGCGATAGCCCGGCCAGGCTCGCTTCGACGAGCGCGCCCAGGATGTCCGGCTCGAGTGCAGGCTCCAGCCTCCGTGCTCGGCGGGCTAGGCGACGTACGCAGCGTGGGTTGTCGCAGCGGGTGGGCTCACGCGGCTGGGGATGGAGCTGTGATCTATGCCCTCAGCACCTCGGCCACTCGAGAGAGCCGGCTGTGGGCTTCCTGGGCGACAGCATCCAGCTCGGCCACGTCGATGTCGCCCAGCATCCCCAGCGGATCGATGATCGACACCGTGGTCCCGGCGCCGGCCTCATCCTCGTAGACGATGACGTTGCAGGGCAGCAGCAGGCCCACCTGTAGCTGGGCACTCAACGCACGCACCGCGAGGCTGGGGTTGCAGGCGCCAAGGATGGCGTACTTGCGGAACTCGACGTCCAGCTTGGCCCGGAACGTCGCGCGCATGTCGATCTCGGTGACGACGCCGAAGCCTTCTGTCTTGAGGGCGGCCTCGGCTCTGCTCCTGGCCTCCTCGTAGGGTGCATCGAGGTGGACAGTGAACGCATGCTGGTCAAGTAGTGTGCTCATCGCCCGAGGGTACCGAGCAGGCCACGAGGGCCACGAGGGCCGCACGGCCTGCCGAACCCATCACATGTCACGTGGTGCGACCGGGCGGCTGCGGTGCCAACGCTCTCTGGACCGGACGTCGACGGCGATGGCGGCGGATCCTCGCTACGATGCTGGCGAGATGACTCCCGTCCAACCACTCGTCGAAGCCATGGGCCGTGCCGGCTATCGACTCACCGAGCCCCGGCGCGTCGTGGCCGAGCTCGTGGCCGCCCGCTCGGGCCACTTCACGGCCAACGACCTGATCGAGGACGCGCAGGAGCAGGACCTGGAGATCGGCCGGGCGACGGTCTTTCGCGCACTCGACCTCTTCACGGAGCTGGAGGTGCTGGAGCGCATCGACCTGCCCACGGGCGACCACGCCTACGTGCCGTGCCTGCCGGAGCACCACCATCACCACATCGTCTGCGATGTCTGTGGCCGCGTGACCGAGGTGGAGGACCTGGGTCTCGCTGCGGCCATCGACCAGATCCAGCGCCGCACCGGCTGGGAGGTGGAGACGCACCGTCTCGAGCTCTTCGGACGCTGTCCGGCGTGCCAGCGGGCCGCTGGCTGAGCAAGACTGACCACGACTCGAGCGAGGCTTGCCACAATAAGTGAGACTGAGTATCATCTGGGCATGAAGACGCTACTCCCGCTGGCGCTCGTGGCCTCGCTCCTGGTGTCCGCCCCCGCGGTGGCGGAAGACGGCCCTGAGCCCCTCTCGGTCGTCGTCACCACGGAGGTGCTCGGTTCGGTGGTCGACCAGCTTGCCGGCGACCTTGCCGATGTCACGGTGCTCATGAGCGGAGGCGTGGATCCCCATTCATGGCAGCCATCGGCGCGTGACAGCCAGGGGATCTTCGAGGCGGACCTCATCGTGGCCAACGGGCTCGACCTGGAGGAAGGCCTTGCCAGCGTGCTCGAACAGGCGGAAGCCGACGGTGTGCCCGTCTTCCGGGCGGCCGATCATGTCCAGCTTCGCGCCTCCGCGGGGGCCGAACCTGACCCCCAGTCTGCCGCCGAGAACGAGGACGAAGCCGGCCACGAACATGCGGCGGGCGATCCACACTTCTGGCTCGACCCTCTGGCCATGCGAGACGTGGTAGTGGCCCTGGCGCCCGTCCTCGTCGAGGCCGGCGTAGAGCTGGGCGACAGGGGCGAGACCTTCGCCGTCGCTCTCGAGGCGCTCGACACTGAGCTCGCGGCGACGCTCGCCGCGGTGCCCGCAGAGTTGCGGCGGCTGGTGACCGGCCACGGAGCGCTGGGCTACTTCGCCGATCGGTACGGCTTCGAGATCGTGGGCACGGTCGTGCCCGGCTTGAGCTCGGCAGACGAACCCTCGGCGCGTGAGATCGCGGCGCTCATCGAGGACATCAACGCGTCGGGTGCAACCGCCGTCTTCACCGATGTGGGCACGCCTCAGCCCGTCGCCCGTGCTGTGGCCGATGAGACCGGTGCCCGCATCGTCGAGCTGCAGGTCGCCCAGTTGCCCGCGGGCGGCAGCTACCAGGACCTGCTGCGCGAGCTGAGCCGGCAGGTCGTGGCTGCCCTCACAGGGACGGACCCTGAAGCAGGCATGGAGGCAACGGACTGATGGCTGTCGAGCGCTGGGACGAGAGATACGCCGGCCGCGAGTACCTCTGGGATGTCACTCCCAACCAGTTCGTGGAACGTCACCTGTCCGGCCTGGCACCAGGTCGTGCCGTCGACCTGGCCGCAGGTGAGGGGCGCAATGCCGTGTGGCTGGCGCGCGAGGGCTGGGCGGTCACTGCGGTCGACTTCTCACCAGTCGGCCTGGAGAAGGCCCGGCGCCTGGCGGCTGACCACGGCGTGGCCGACCGCGTCGAGATCGTCCAGGCCGATGTGCTCACGTACGCGCCAGCTGGACCCGTCGACCTGGTCGTCATCGCCTACCTGCAGCTCCCGGCCGAGCAGCAGCGGACCGTCCTCCAGCATGCCGCGGGCTGGCTTCGACCCGGCGGCACGCTCTTCGTCGTCGCCCATGACCGCAGCAACGTCGATCACGGCCACGGTGGACCCTCGGACCCCGACGTCTGCTATGACCTCGACCAGACCCTCGACGCCCTCACCGAGCTGGACATCGGTACCGCCGTCGTGGCCGAGCGCCAGGTCGATAGCGACGACGGGCCGCGCACGGCCCTCGATACCCTCGTCATCGCGGTCCGCCCAGCCGGCTAGATCTCGAGGGCGTCCCACTCGCCGTACGGGTCGACGTGTTCGAAGGTGTTGATGCGGAACGCGGGTGAGGGCGTCCAGGTCTGGCTGAACCGGTCCATCCTGGCCATCAGCTGGCCCAGCCGGGCCCAGTTCGTCGCGCTCACGCGAGAGTCGAGGTCGGGGCCATCGAGCCAGCCGAACACGACGCACTGGCGGGGCTCGGGGACGCCCGCTGTGCCGGCCCATGTCACGAGCTCGCCATCGCGGCTGGGGATGACGCTCGGCACGCTGACGTCCGTACCGGCGGCGAGCGCGGTCATGAACTCCACCTCGCGGCTGACCGGGCGCTCGTTCTCGCCGGGGACGGGCCGGGAGATGCGCAGTACGAGCGGGCCGGCGGGCGTGTCGACGCGAAACACCCCGTTCCAGCCGTTGATGATGAGCTGCAGGCCGGTCACGTCGATGTCGTAGTCACGTAGCGCCGCCCGTGCCAGCGGCCTCAGGCGGTGAGCCTGGCCCCGCTCGGTCAGGCTGGCGAACGGTGTCGGGGTCATCTGGCGGCGCGGGTGCGTGGCGGTACCCCGCCCTGCAGCGTCACCGAACCGGGGCCACGATGGCGCGATCGCACCGCGGCCCTCATGGCCCGGTCACCTCATCCGAGGGCAGGCGCAACTGATGGGCCGGCGTGAACAGGATCCGACGCAGGCCGAGGGCGATGACGCTGGTCGTCACCGCGACCGAGCCAAGGACGAGGTACATGATCACCAGCTGCGCCTGGACAGCGCCGATGGGTGTCACGCCGGCCAGCAGCAGGCCGACCATCATCCCCGGCAGGAACACGATGCCGACGGCCTTGGTCGTCTCGATCTGCGGGATGAGGGCCGTGCGCAGGGCCTCGCGCAAGTAGGGAGCTGCCGCCTGAGAAGAGGGCTGGCCGAGTGCCAGCCGGGCCTCGATCTCCAATCGCTTGTCCTTGAACTCGGCCATGACACGGCGGCTGACCAGGACGGTGGCGGTCATGGAGTTGCCGATCATCAAGCCGGCCAGCGGCACCACGGTGGTGCTCTCGACCGGGAAGACGCCAGCCCCGAAGAGGACCCCCAGCGTCACCACCGCCGACGCCGCGAAAGCGGCCATCGACAGGGCCCACAGCCAGGGCACGTCCGGCACGCGCCGGTGCACGGTCCAGCCGGCGAACAGGATCATCACCGCGACCCACAGCCACGAGAGGGCGATGGGTTGTCCGGGGGCGATCATGGCGACCAGCACCAGGCCCAGGAGTGCCAGCTGTGCCAGGGCACGCAGCGCCGCGGTGACGAGGTCACGTTCGAGCCGCAGGCCGGCCCAGGCGGAGATGCCGACCGCGATCAGCACGAGCAAGCCGGAGGCGGCAACGCCGAGGAGCTCGACCGGTCCGCTCATTCGACCGTCACCACTCGCCCGCCTTCCAGCGTCACGCGACGGTCGGCGATGCGCTCGACCTGCGCCAGGTCATGTGTGACCCACAGGACAGGCACACCCTCAGCTGCCAGCCGGCACGCCAGTCCTTCCAGCGTGCGTGCGGCGGCTTCGTCCAGCGAGGCGGTGGGCTCGTCGGCGACCAGCACCTCCGGCTGCATCAGCAGGGCGCGCGCCAGACACACGCGCTGGGCCTCCCCGCCCGACAGCGTCGCGCCGTTCCGCCGGCGGAAGTCGGCCTCCAGCCCCACCGAGTCGAGGACCTCTCGTTGAGCAGCCTCGCCGGTCACTCCGGTGGCGTCGAGATTGTCAGCCACCGTGCCCTCGAAGAGGGTCGGTCGCTGGAAGACCATGCCCACGGTGCGGCGCAGTCGGAGCACGTCCAGGCTGCGGACGTCCTCGCCTCGCAGGCTGACCGTCCCGGTGGTGGCGTCGAGGAGCCGGTTGCACAGGCGCGTCAGCGTGGACTTCCCCGAGCCTGAAGGTCCCAGCACCACCGTGATGCCGGCACCCGGGACCTGCAGCTGGACATCACGCAGCACATCGGTCGTGCCGAGCCTGACACCGACACCCTCGAAGCTGAAGACGGCAGCGCCGGACAGACCGCTCACGCCAGGGCCCACTCAGCCTGAGCGGCGAGGGGCTCGCGGCTCTTGGCGTCGGCTTCGACACGGAGGCCGACGGTGGTGATGACGTCGGCGTAGCGCTCGAGCCCCAGCTGCGAGACCATGTCTCTCCTATTCCACGATCAGGCGAGACCGCGATTTTGGCAGCCCGCCTCGTGGCGCGTGAGCGCGGTCCACGAGCGGGCCTGGGCTGGAGTCGCCGGCGATCGAGCTCCAAGGAGGCAGATGCAGCCCGACATTCCTGCTACGACCGACAACACGGGCCAGCCGCCACTGGACGTCGACGCTCCCGCCGACACTCGATGGGCGTTCGTCTTCGCCGTGATCGCCGGCTTCCTGCTCGTCGTGATGGCGGTGCCGGCACTGGCGGACGCCATCCAGCCGGTCGACGACTGGTTCTGGGAGCTCGCGGTGACCAACGAGCACCCTGCCTTGGTCGCTGTCGCGGAGTCGCTGGCCCTGATCGGGGGCACCCTCAGCATGATCGCCCTCACCGCCGTCGGAGCCGTCGTCCTGGCGTGGCAGCGTCGCTGGCCCGCGATGGCCGTGTGGCTGCTCGTGTTCACGCTGGCGACCGCGGCGAATGCTGCGATCAAGGCCATCTACCAACGACCGCGGCCGCCGCTGGGTTTGACCCGGGAGGACACGTGGTCGTTCGCGTCGGGCCACTCGCTCACCGCGGCGGTCGTGGTGGTGATGCTGCTGTTGGTGTGGGTGCCGGCACGCCGACGACGTCGCAGCCTGCTCGTCGTCGGCGTCGTGTATGCCCTGGCCATGGCGGCAAGTCGGGTCTACCTACGTGCCCACTGGTTCAGCGACGTGGTCGCCGGCCTCGCCATCGGGGCCACCACCGCGATCGTGCTGGTGCTCCTGGCTCGCTGGTGGGCTGCACGTTCTCTGTAACGGATATCCCAGGCTCAGTCGTTCGTCTCGACGGACCGCTCCCACGTGGTGAGTTGCCAGTCGCGGCCCATCTTCAGCCCGGTCGCCGCGTATCCATCGCCGAAGGCCACGGGCGTGTCGATGAACTCGTCAGCTCGGTCCATGATCTCCGGATCCGCGACCGGTTCGCCGGGCACGAAGGTCCAGATCCCGGCCGCGTCGGTATCGTCGCCGTCAACGGCGCCGAGTGCCTGGACCTGGCCATCGATGTCCGCCATCCAGCGCACTGCGCCGGCGACGATGCCGGGCGGGCGCGGAGCCTCGGTCCACTCGATGCCGTCGGGGCTGGTGTAGATCGCATCCGGGCTCGAGAGGACATGGGGCACAAGCACCCACAGGTCGTCCGTGGCGAAGATCTGCATGTCCGACACCACGCCAGAGCCGCCCTTCGAGAGCTTCACGGGCAGTCCCACCTCGGTACTACCTGACATCAGGTCGGTCGAGTGGAGGACCGTCGCCACTTCGGTGAATTGCCAGAGCAGGAAGCCGCCGGGACCCTTGAGGGCGGACATGTCCTTGCCGAGTCTGTTGGCGAGTGTCCATTCGCTACCGTCGTTGTCGGCCCAGAGCTGCCGGCCGCCCCGGACGATGAGCGGCTCTTCTGTCGAGACGATCTGGTCGATGCGCTTGAGGTCGGTTGGAGCGGCGACCTCTGTCCAGTCGATGCCGTCGGGTGAGGACCAGATGCGTGCCACATCGGCGCCGTCGACCTTGTCCGAGCCGGCCGCCAGGAGCCCCTCGGCAGTCGCGGCCAGGTCGTTGATGCTGGGCTCATTGCCGGGTACCTCCGCTGGGACCCAGCTGATGCCATCGACCGAGTGATAGATGACGTCGTGGATGGGGCCCTCAGCGGGACCGTGGTACGAGCCGATCGCGACGAGCCGCTCGCCGATGGCCTGGAGGTGACGCATCTCGCCGTACTTGATGTCGCCATCGGTGATGCTGATGCGCCCAACCTCGGTCCAGCCTGCGACACTCTGGCCGCTGCTGGCGCCCAGGACGAGGGCATCGGCAGGCGTCTCGGACTCAGGCATGGCTTCGACCTCGCCCGTCGGCGACGCCTCTGGCGTCGGGTCATTCGCGACTGCGTTCGCCGATGGAGCGGCCGTGATCGCAGCGGGTGCGTTGACCGCGTCCGGTAGCTTGAGAGTGCCAGTGGAGAGGAGGAAGCCGCCGAAGGCCGCGACGATGATGCCGGCGGCTACGAGCTTGGTAGCACTGAACATGGTGTGTGATCTCCTTGCGATGAGCGGTCGCAGCCAGCCGCGCTGTTGCGGTGTCAGATGGACGAGCTGTGCCGTGCGAGCGGTATCGATCTCCGGCAGCCCGATGGGCTCCTTGAGCCAGGCCTCGACCAGGGCGGCATGCTCGGGCTCGTGGGGCTTCACGCCGCGCCCTCCTTCTGTGATGCGTTTCGCGCGTCGACGTCGCTGTGCAGTGCGATGCGCAGCTGCGTCATGGCGCGATTGAGTCGGGACTTGGCCGTGCCGACCGAGATGCCGAGTGCCTGCGCACTGTCCTCGATCGTCAGGTCCAGGTAGTAGTGCATGACCACGACCGCGCGGTGATCGATCGAGAGTCGGCGGAAGCCTCGCTCCAGCTGGTCCCGATCGTTGACCACGTTCGTCGCATCTGGATGGGTCAGGTCATGTCTGCCGGGCAGCTCACGGAACGCGTTCCGGTAGCGTTTGCCTTCGCGATAGCAGGCATGGACGAGGAAGCGGTAGCTCCAGCCATCGAAACGTTCAGGGTCCCGCAGCGTCGGCAGCTTGCGCCAGATCTCCACCAGGGCCTGCTGCACGGCGTCCTCAGCCAGGTGACGGTCGCGCAGGATACGGAACGCGACCTGGTTGAAGCGTCCGCTCGTCGCTTGGGTGATGAGCGCGAACGCGACCTCGTCGCCTCCCTGGGCCCTGCTGACCAGGCTCGGATCCATACCGCCTCACATGTTGGACGCCGTGATTCGGCGCCTCTGCCACGTTAGAGGCCCGAAGGGTGCCGTGCTGTTCCCTGAATCTTCCGAGGCTTGGTCCGATCGTGCCTCCGCGGTGGGTGCGTACTTGCGATGACCCCGGATGGCACCTCGTCCCGACATGCTTGGGCGTGTGGCCAGAGGCCGACCGCACCGGTCCAGTCATCGCCTCGTCCGTTGCCGCTCGCATATGCGCAGCAAGAGACCCGGATCGACCGGATCGCGGTCCCTCGTTTCCTCCCTCGGAGCAGTGGCGACCGACTCAACCTACCCCGTCAGTCGTGATGGACAGGTGGGCATCATCGCCACGAACGGCCGAAGAGGAGTGGAGCGAGAGACGCGATTCGAGCCCGCGACATCCTGCTGGGAGGTCCGATGCGCCTGCGCGCCGTGGCGGCGAGCTCGAACTCTCGAGTGTTTGACGTCGGGTTATCGTGTCGGGGCGGATCCGATCGCGAACCCGAGGAAGGGGCCGATGGCGTGTAGCTGGCCCCCTCGCTCAGCCGACGACGGATGAGGAGGACGCCATGAAAGCTATCGTCCGGCACCGATGCGGCTCACTCGATGTCCTCGGGCTCGGGGAAATCGACCGACAAGCCAGTCGCCAAGGCCGACGAAGTGCTGGCCTACGTACACGTAGCTGCCGTGAACAAGGCGGACGCGGCATTCAGGTCCTCGGGGACTTGACGGACCACGGATCCGGCGGATTCGCCGAGCACGTCTGAGGAGATCGCCGTGGAGCTGGTATGGGGCATCACCATCGCCGTTCTGGGGCTCCTGGCGTGGGGCGGCCAGGCCCTGACATGGTTCGCGCCCGGCACGGCTGCCCGGCTGGGCCTCGTGGAGCGCGAGGACACGGTCGAGGACGTCTACTGGGCGGACATCCGGGGTGAGGCGTTGTGGGACCTTGGAACCCTGTGGACGCTGCCAGCGGCAGGCATCGTACTCATCGCCGGCCACGCCGCGTGGGCCTATCTCGGGCTCATCGGCGGCAGCATGTACGTTTACTTCTCCGGCCGCGGCATCCTCACCCGCCTGGAGCTGCAGCGTCGGGGGTTCCGTATCGGCGAACCGGGCAACGTCCGGCTCGGTCTGGCGATGCTCAGTGTGTGGGCTGCGGCCGGCCTCATCACCATCGGCGCAGCCGTGGCCGACCTGGCCTGACCCGGGAGAGCGGAGGGAGGTAGTGGCATGGAAGTCACCGTGCTGACGTGGGTCGTGGCCATCGCGGGGCTCGTCCTGATCGGTCTGCTGGCATCGCTGCAGCTGGTCGCGATCGTACGGCCGCGTGCGCCCTGGACGGTCGCGATGGTCTACGGAGGCGACCCCGATTCGACCGACCCGAAGGCCTACTTCGCCTTCAACCAGGGGTTCGCCTGGGCTGACGTGGTCTTGTGGGCGCCGCTGCAGATCATCGGGAGCATCGGCATGCTCCTTGGCCAGGAGTGGGGCTTCGTACTGGCCCTGGCCGCCTCGGTCCCGTACATGTACTCGGCCATAGCCATCTTCGTGTGGGACCGGGACATGGGCTTCCGCAAGGATGGTTTCACCTACTGGGTCGTCATCTGGGGGATGTGGCCCGCCTTCGGCGTCATCCAGGGGATCTATGCGTTCGCACGGCTGGTGGAGTAGCCCCGCCCAGGACAGCCCCGTCCCGACTGCGGTCACGCCGACGCCGGCGGGCCGTAGAGTGGATTGGAGCGGGAGACGGGATTCGAACCCGCGACATCCAGCTTGGAAGGCTAGCGCTCTACCAACTGAGCTACTCCCGCTCGAGAGGAACCGGCGCCAGCGTGACTGCAGTGGTCAGCAGGATGCCCGTTCACGCACACGATATCGCACTTGGCGACCGCCGCCACGATGTAGGCGGCTCCCAACGGGCTGGGGTATGCGCCCGTTGACTGGCAGTCACGTCGTGGACGCGCTCCCGCGACATCGAGGACAGCCGACGAGACTGGCAGGCGAGAGCGACCCACCCAGCCCCCATCCCGGTCGGCGTCCGAGTGCGAGGCAGACGAGAGGCGGCTGCGGTGCGGCTAGCTCGACGCGCTGACGGGTTCCTCAGCCGGCACCGCCGGCCTCGTGGCCCGCACCCGTTTGCCGTTGAGCATCGTGCCGATGGTCGTGTAGCGCACGAAGAGTCGATACGTGGCCAGCAGCAGGCTGAAGGCGAGGAGCAGGATGATGGCGAACTTGACGCCGGCCGGGATGTCCCAGGTCCGCACCCACTCCTGCAGCCAGATCACCAGCGTCAGGTGCACCAGGTACATCCAGTAGGACGAATCCGACAGGTAGCGCACGTTCCGGTGCTCGGTCGAGAGTATGGCCCGGAAGAGGCCCATCAGGCCGAAGATCATCAGCCACGCGTAGGCCACTTGTAGGGCTGCAGCCGGCACTCTCATATCCGCGCCGCCTTCGAAAGTCACCCGGTATCCGATCACGAAGACCACGGCCGCCAGCAGCAGCACGAGCCACCATGGCCGCCCCACACGATCGACCATCAGCGCGCCCGGGCGCCACTCCCGCCCGTACATCAGCACCCCGAAGGCAAAGAAGAGCGCGTAGTAAGCGAAGACGTGTGGGATGGGGATCCAGCCGATGGAGGTATCGGGCCCGAAGGCAGGGATGGCGCCACCGCCCTCCATGGCCAGCTGTGGGATCAGCACGGCGGGCACCAGCGCCCACATCAGCCAGCGCGGCCAGCGAGCCCGTCGGCTTCGCTCCTGCGGAGCCAGCGGCTCGACGGTCGGCGAGCCAGGCGAAGGCCGCGAGGCCGATCACGAACAGGATGAGGAACCACAGGAACCAGAGGTGGTGCAGGTTGGGCAGCCAGGCTTCGATGCCGGTCTCCTCGGACTCCACCTCCACCTCACCCGCGCCCAGCCCCCACCACTCGAGGTCCTGCCACGACTGACCCGGCAAACGCGGGTCGCGAGCACCCGCTGCCAGCAGCGCCTCCACGGCCGCCACGCGACCCATGTAGGCCGCGGCGTCGATGGCGAGCCCATCAACAGTGGGGATGTTGGGGTCGGCCCCCGCCTGCAGGAGGAGATCGATCATGGCGGCATCGCCGTTGATCGCGGCCAGGAAGATGGGCGTGAAGCCATCCGCATCAGGCGCATCCACGTCAGTGCCGGCTTCGATGAGTGCTGTGGCGGCGCCGGTCCGGCCCAGGTAGACGGCTGCGCCGATATCGGCGTCGTCCACGACCTGTGACTCGATGGCCCGGTCGGAGACCCAGTCGACCGTGGGCACGATGAGGATGACGGCGAGGACGAACGGGATGACCACTCGTCGCATGCGGTGGCCCAGCAGTGCTGAGAGCCCACGGCGCTTCCACAGCAGGGCGGCGAAGAAGCCGCTGAGGAGGAAGAAGAGCGGCATGCGGAAGCCATGCACGACCAGCACGAACTCGTCGAAGGGGCCATCGGCGCCGGCCGTCACGTCCTGGACCGGCCAGACAGTGGGGTAGAACGACAGCGCGGCATGCAGGCCGATGCCGAGCAACATGGCGAACGCGCGCAGCGCGTCGAGGTCATGCCAGCGGCGGTTCGAGCCGACGTCGATGTCGGTCATGCGCAGCCCTTCAGGCCGTCAGCGGCGATCCCTCCACAGGGTCACCCACCAGAGCACACCGATGCCGGCGAAGAACACGCCGAGGCCTCCGAAGAAGCCAGCAAAGAAGACGCCGATCTCGGCCAGGTTGCCCATCTCGTACCCCCGTTCTCGTGCCTGCCGCCGGCGTGGCGTCGCGGCCACCGCGTGGGGCAGGTCGATGTCCCCATCAAGCCTCCTTGAACCGCAATGTGCTCACAAGGCCCACCCCGGCCGCGCTGGCATGGGCTGAACGGCACCTTTGGCTCGAGCTTCCGAGGCCGTCAGCTGCCTGCGTGTGGCTCCGCGATGACGAGTGGGTGCGACAGCTGCGGGTGTGGGATCACCAGCATGGGGATGTCGAAGACCGACTCCAGCAGGTCGGCGCGCAGCACCTCGGTCGGGCGGCCCGCTGCGGTGATGCGGGCGTCCTGCATGAGCACCACCCGGTCGGCGTAGGCGGCGGCGAGGTTGAGGTCGTGCAGCACGGTCAGCATGCCCAGGCCCGCATCGGCCATCCTGCGTAGCAGCCGCATCGCCGTGTGCTGGTGCGCGGGGTCCAGGCTGGAGGTGGGCTCGTCGAGCAGCACGAACCGCTCGGTCGTCTCGGCCTCGCCGGGCGCGTCACTGACCTGGGCCAGGACTCGGGCCAGCTGCACCCGCTGACGTTCCCCCGTGGAGAGCGTGGCGTAGATGCGGTCGGAGAGGTCGGCGCAGTCGACCTCGGCGAGCAGACTTCTGACGATCTCGTGATCGGTATCGTCGGGGTCGCCGCCGTGGAGCGGCAGGCGGCCCATGAGCGCTACTTCCCGCGCCGTGAAGGCGAACGCCACCGTGGCGTCGGTGCTCATCACGGCACGGCGGCGTGCCAGCTCGCCGAGGGGCCATTCCCGAAGTGCCCGGCCGGCCAGGCGTACGCTGCCGCCGGCCGGCTCACGATCGCCGGCGAGGACGCTGATGAGGGTGGACTTGCCGGCTCCGTTCGGGCCCGCCACAGCCACGATCTCCCCCGCTCGCAGCTCGATGGAGACATCGTCGAGCAGTGTGGCGTCATCGATACGCACCGAGACCCCGTTCGCGGCGTACGTCACCGTGCCAGCAGGCCCCGTTCGCGCAGCAGCAGCCACAGGAAGAAGGGTGCGCCAAGGAGCGTCGTGACGACCCCGACCGACAGCTCCAGCGGTGAGAAGAGCTGGCGCGCGATCACGTCGGCGATGACGAGGAAGGTTGCCCCCAGCAGGGCCGAGCCGACGACGACCACGCGATGGGGCTGGCCGACCCAGGCGCGGATGAGACTGGGAACCATGAGCGCCACGAAGGCGATGACGCCGGCCGTGGCCACCGCCACTGCCGTCAGCAACGCGAAGATGCCGGTCACGAAGAGGTTGAGGCGAGGCACATCGATGCCCAGGTGGCGGGCCTCGGTCTCGCCCAGCGCCAGCGCATCGAGCCGCGGGCCGAGGCGAGCAAGGACGGCGATGGCAGGGATGACGACCAGGGCGGCCACGACGACGTCCCGGCCGACGATGCCGGCGAAGGAACCCAGCGTCCAGAAGGCTACCGATCCCAGCTCCGGCGTGCGACCGGCTGCCACGATCAGGGCGGTCACGGCCGCGAAGAAGGCGGACAGGGCGATGCCGGCGAGCAGCATCGTGGCCACGACCACGCGGCCCGACGACGCGGCGACCCGGTAGACGATGAGGGCCGCCACCAAGGCCGCCACCAGGGCGGCCACGACCACCAGCACGGTGGCCGCGTACTGCGCCACGATGCCGAGGGCCACGGCCGCGCCGGTTCCCAGCGCTGCGCCCAGCGCTGCGCCGGCACCGATGCCCACGAGGGCAGGGTCGGCCAGAGGAGTGCGGTAGAGGCCCTGCATCGCCACACCCGCGCCCGCCCAGGCAGCACCGACCAGCGCCGTTGCCAGCACACGCGGGACCCGGATGGCGGTGAGCACCGTCTCTTGCTGCTCACTGTACGCGGGCCCCAGGTCGAGGCCGACCTGGGCGGCGAGGATGGCGAGCACCTGGTCCGGCGCGATGGCCACCGCGCCCATCCCCATCGCGACCACGATGGCCACGAGCAGGATGGCGGCAAGAGCGGCCAGCCGGAGCCCCCGCTGCGCTACTGGGACAGCTCCGGATGCAGCAGTCGCGCCAGGTCGGCGATGGCCTGTCCGGTACGCGGGCCGAAGCCCATCAGGTAGAGGTCATCCATGACCACGACGCGATCATTGGCGACCGCCGGGGTCTGGCTGATGCCGGGATACTCGAGGAACGCGGCCATGCCGCCGAGACGCTCGACCGACCCGGTAGTGGTGAGGATGACGTCGGGTGCGGTCTCGAGGATGCCCTCCGGTGTCATGGGGATGTAGCCGGGGAAGCCTGGGTAGACATGTGAGCCGCCGGCCAGGCTGATCATGTGGCCGGCGGCGCTCTCCTCCCCCGAAACCAGCATCGGCGCCTCCGGTGGCTGCAGGATGAACAGCACGCGCGGGGCGTCGGCCGCCTGTGCCACCAGCCCCTCGGCGGCGGCGACGTCGGCATCGAGCGTGGCGATGAGCTCGCTCGCCTCGGCCTCACGCCCGAAGATGGCACCGAGCGTAGTGATCAGGTCGCGCGCCGCTTGCACGTCGTTGTTGTCGGGCAGCAGCAGGATGGGCACACCCGCATCGCGCAGCTGCTGCACCACCTCGGGCGGGCCGGTCTCCTCGTTGCCGATGATGAGGCTGGGTTCCTGTGCCAGCACCGGCTCGGCCGAGAGGAAGCGGTAGTAGCCGAAGTTGGGCTTGTCGGTGAGCGCTTCGGGCGGGTAGAAGCTGGAGGCATCGACCGCCACCAGCTGGTCCTGCGCCCCCAGGGCATAGGCGGTCTCGGTGAAGACGCCGCCGAGCGTGGCGACGCGGGAGGTGTCCTCGATGGCGACCTCGTTGCCGTCAGCATCGGTCACGTTCAGCGACCCCTGCGCGGCGCCGGCGGCCGCGACAGTGAGCGCGAGGAGGGCGGACAGGGCAAGCGCCGAGCAGGGCGCGCAGGTTCATGTGCATGCCCAGATTGTGCTCCCGCGCGCCGAACGCCGCAGGTGCGAGCGCGTCTGTCAGTCCAGCAGCACCCAGATGGCGATGGCGCCCCACAGGACCGAGGCCGCCACGAGCACGACGGTGAAGACCGCCTTCTGCGTCTTGTGGTGGAAGAAGGCCCGGCCGGCCCAGGCGCCGAGCACGCCACCGATCAGGGCCAGGCCGTGCAGGACCGCCTCCGGCACGCGCCAGCCGTCGCGCTGGGCCTGACGCTTGTCGATGCCGTACATGGCGAAGGCGGGCAAGGTCCAGCCGGCGATCCAGGCCAGGAACGGAGAGAGGCCCAGCCACCACAGCACCACGAAGGCAGCGACCCCGGCGAGGATCGAGCCAAGGAGCGCCGGGCGGTTGCGTGGATCGATCATGGCCTCATGCTACGCGGTGCGGGCACACATCCGCCAAGCGCAGCTGACAGGAGGTGAATCATGACCGACGACAAGGACCAGGCATTCGCCGCCGCCGAGGAAGCGGCCCACTCCGGCTCCACGCGCATGCTGGAGCTGGTACTCGAACGACTGGGGTCAAGCACGGGCGCTCGCGCGGTCTTCGGCGAGCCCGTCGAGAAGGACGGCCGCACCATCATCCCCGTGGCGCAGTCGATCATCGGCACCGGTGCCGGCAGCGGCAGCTCCGACAGCGACCGGATGCCGGCGAAGGTGCCGGCGGTGGTGCCCTGTCGCGACCCCTCGGCTACATCGAGATCAGCGCCGGGCGCACGGCCTTCGTGTCGCTCAAGCAGCCGTGGCAGGATCCCGCGCTGGTGCTGGCCGTACTCGGTGCTGGGGCTGGTGGTGCTGCGCACGGCGGTGCGGCTCATCCGCGGCTAGCCGTGCGGCCGCCAGCGTGTGACGGAGGCATTACGGTGCCGGCGCCTGCGGCCGCGCTAGGGTGTCGACACATGGTCCTCCCTCCTGCTGCGCCGGCGGCGTCTGCCGAGCGCATCCCCACGCTGCCGCCCGACGCCGTCCCCGCCGTCACCGCAGCCCAGATGGCCGAGATCGATCGTCTCGCCATCGACGTCTACGGCATCACTCTGCTGCAGATGATGGAGCTGGCCGGGTCGCACCTGGCGGCTTGTGGCGGCATCGTTGCTCGATGGCGACCTGCGCGGTCGACGGGTCCTGGTCGCGGTCGGCCCGGGCAACAACGGTGGCGGCGGGCTGGTGGCGGCCCGCCACCTCGCCAACCGCGGTGTCCTGGTGCGCGTCGTGCTGGCGCGTCCCGCGCGTCGTCTGAGCGAGGCCGGCCGCCACCAGCTGGCCACGCTGCTGGAGATGGGCGTGCTCCTGCTGCATGGCCGTCTACGACATCAGCGACTCGGAGATCCGACGAGGAGCTGGCCGCGACCGACCTCGTCATCGACGCTGTCCTCGGCTATCGCGGCCGTGGTGCGCCGCACGACGAGGTCGCCACGCTCATCGACCGCATCCGGCCGCGCCGGCGACTCGCATCCTCAGCCTTGACCTGCCCTCCGGCGTGGATCCCGACAGCGGCGATGGCCGCCCCCGGTGCCGTTCAGGCAGCCGCCGCACCATGACGCTGGCGCTACCCAAGGTGCGGGCTGCATCAGCGACGCCGGACGCGACGCAGACGCGGGCGATCTCTACCTTGCCGACATCGGACTGCCTGCGGCACTCTACGCGCGCATGGGCCTGGCCGTGGACACCCCCTTTCGCCGGCGGCGACGATCGTGCGACTGGAGGCCCTACCATGACCATCGCCAGCTGCCCAGCAGCGCTCCCTGCAGGAGAAGCTGGGGTCTGCTGCGCGAGACGGACCTCTTCGCCGGGCTTGTCCGACGACGACATCATGGCCATCGGGCACGCCACCACCATGACCACGTGCACGGCCGGCCAGCGCATCCTGTCGCCCGACGATCCGCCCGACCGCATCCACATCCTCAAGAAGGGCAAGGTGCGCGTCTACCGCGTCACGCCCGACGGCAAGCAGCTCACCCTGGACATCTACGACAAGGGCACCATCCTCGGCGACATGAGCCTGCTGGGCCAGGAGCCCATCCCCGAGGCCTTCGCCGAGACGCTCGACGAGGCCGTCATCTGCACCATCTCACCCGACGAGCTGCGACGCCTCGTCGAGCGCTATCCGACCATCGGCGTGAACATCATCAGCTACCTCTCACGACGGCTGCGCGACGCCGAGTCGGAGCTGGAATCGATGGCCTACCAGCGTGTCGGCCAGCGCCTGGCGCGCAAGCTGCTGGACCTCTCCAGCCGCTTCGGCGTGAAGACCTCGCGCGGCACGCTCATCGAGGCGCGCCTGACGCAGCAGGAGCTGGCCGAGATGATCGGCACCACGCGCGAGACGCTGGCGCACACGCTGGCCGACTTCCGCAAGCGTGGGCTGCTCGACACCGAGAAGCACCAGGTGCTCATCCGCGACGCCGAGCAGCTCATGGACATCGCCGAGGGCCTCGACGACCTCGACGACTGAGCTCCAGCGTGAGTCAGCGGTCGCCGCCCGGCCTCATGCTCCGCTCGGCCCACTGCCGGGGCGCGGGGTCCAGTCCCATCGCGCCAAGCGCAGCGGCCGGCCCCAGCCCTCGCACGCCATGACTACGCAGGAAGCGTCGCACGCCGGGCGGCCCCCGAAGTCCCCGATGAACCAGAGAATGACGGCGGGTATCCTCCAGGCGACCGTCGGCGAGCCGGGTCGGTCTGCTGCAGGTAGCTGCGCGTGGCCAGGTCGAGCTGTAGCCTCGATGTGATCCGCCCGGTAGGCGGCGATGGGGGGACATGACGCCGCAGCGCAGTTGAGTGCGAAGTGGATGCGCGGGTCGACCCTGCGCACGCGCTGCCGGCGCTCGAACAGACGGCGGCGCGGGGTTGGCAGCGTAGCCCAGGCCCAGCTTCAGCCGGGAGCGTCGCAGGATGCCGTGCTCGATGGTGTCGAGCGAGAGCGTCTCGCCGGCGACGCTGAGGGCAGGCCGACCAAAGAAGCGGGCAGCGCGCTCTCCAACCCGAGAAGTCATGGTCGGGCTGTCGCAGGACCGCGGCGTTGTAGACGTCGATCCAGAACGCCATGCGGGCCGCGTCGTCAGCCAACCCGGCACGCAGCTGTGAGGGTTCGATGGCCGCCAGATCACGCTCCAGCTCGACGGCCGCCTGGCGCACCGGTCCTCGCCGCGAGCAGGAACTCGATCGCCAGCGTCCCCGGCCCGGCCGTCATGCGCTGCCGCCCGCAAGGAGAGCGACGAGGACCGCGCCGGTCATGACGAAGGCCAGGCCGACCATGGCCCCGACCGACGCGGCCGGCAGCTCCGTGCGCGTGTAGCGCACGAGCGCCTCGACCACGAGCGGTGCCACCAGCAGGCCGGCCAGGGCGTACGGCGAGGCGGCGACGGTGGCGGCGACCAGCGTGGCCGCGACGAAGGCGAGCACGGTTCCGAGCGCGATGCGACGGAGCGCTCCGACCGGCAGCGCACCTGCATCGTGCGCTTGTCGGTGGCGGCGTCGGCGGCGCGGTCGGGCCAGGCCGTAGCCATCGACGCTGAGGAGCACGACGAAGAGGAAGGGCAGGAAGGCGACCACGTCGAGGACCTCGAGCGGTCCCGGCACAGCGGCCACCCCGAACAGCGGCAGCAGCATGGCCCCCAGCAGCGCGTTAAGGGCTCCCCCCATCCCCGCCGCTCGACGGCCACCGGCGGCAGCGAGTAGGCCAGGCCACCGGCCAGTCCGAGCAGCAGCAAGACCGCGGCCAGCGGCGCGAGCACGCCTCACGAGCGCGGCCGCCATGGCGATCACTCCGAGCCGGCCAGGACCGACGGCCAGGAGGAGCGGCAGCCGCGGGATCGAGTCCGCTGGCCTGCGAGCGCGCCGCTGCCGCCGGAGAACGGTGTGCGCGGGGTCAGCCGGTCGGTCTCGTCATCGGCAGCCTCGTTGGCCAGGTGGACCGCGGCCGGTGACGACCAGCAGGCGAGGGCCCCGGCGATGCGCGATGCTCCGGCGGCTGCCGGCATCGGCCGGCTCGCGCCACACAGCCAGCAGCGCGCCGTTGGCGAAGACCAGCCGATGAGCGCGATCTGGGCGGGACGAGTCATGGCCAGCAGCGCACGCGCCCGCGCCCATGCTGCGGGCTGTCGCTCGCGGGGATGCGTTCGGCGGTGGTCGGGCGTCGGATGGCCACGTGGTGCACCTGGTCGATCGTCGGACCATCAGTGTCGGCGTGGCTCGGTGACGCCGCTGTGACGTTCGACACCGTGCGGCACGCGCAGGACGGTACCCTCGGCACTACGCTGCCGCCGGCTCGAGCCGTCATCGTCAGCGCCGAACGCCGCACAGACACGGAGATCCCATCTGATGAAGATCCTCGTCGCCGTGGCCTCCAAGCACGGTGCCACCATGGAGATCGGCCAGGTCATCGAAGCCTCGCTGCGCTCGAGCGGCTTCGACGTCGACCTCGACGCATCGAGGACGTCGGCAGTCCTGAGCCCGTACGACGCGCGTCGTGCTCGGCAGCGGCGTCTATGCCGGCCACTGGATGCGTCCGGCGCGCGAGTTCGTCGACATCCACGAAGGCGAGCTCAAGCGCCTGCCCGTGTGGCTCTTCTCCAGCGGTCCGGTCGGTGATCCGCCCAAGCCGCTCGAGAATCCCGGCCGAGGTCGCCGGCGCCGTGAAGCGCATCGGCGCGCGCGGCACACCGGCTCTTCGCCGGCCAGATCGAGGGCTCCGACCTTGGCATCAGCGAGAAGGCGCTGGTGGCCCTGGTTCGCGCCCCCGAGGGTGACTTCCGGCCCTGGTCCGAGATCGCCACCTGGGCCGAATCGATCGCCCAGCAGCTGCAGAGTCGCCGGCCGCCCATGACCATGACGCTTCGACGCGGCCATGGCCGCGCTGGAAGCCATGGGCAGCGAACAGACACGCAAGACGTACCGGCGCCACGGCGCCTCCGGAGCCGCTCTTCGGTGTCAAGTTCGGCGACCTGCGCCCGCTGGCCAAGAGCAGATCGGGACCGACCACGCGCTGGCCGAGCAGCTGTGGGCCAGCGACAACGCCGACGCGCGGCTGCTGGCCTGCATGGTGGCCGACCCCGCGGCAGTCTCCGAGACGAGCTGGACGCCTGGCTCGACGACATCGAGACCTACTTCCTGGTCGACGTCTTCGTGGCCGAGATCGCGCTCGAGGCTCCCGGCCGGCGCGAACGCGCGAAGCGCTGGATCGCCTCGGATCGCGACCGCACCGCCCAGGCCGGGTGGGACCTGCATGAACCTGGTGGCCCTCAGCGACGAGGAGGTGCCCGACGCGTTACTTCGAGGCCCAGCTCGACGCTCATCGCCGAGCGCATCGACGGCTACGGCAACTGGACGCGCCGCTCGGCCAGCGACGCCATCACCGGCATCGGACTGCGCAACGACGAGCTGGAGGCGGCCGCGCGCCGTACTGCGCCGCGAATGGGCCACGTCGAGTTCGATCCGGGCAGACCGCCTGCGTCATGCCGGACCCCATCGAGTACCTCGAGAAGACCAAGGCCCATCGCGCCAGGCAGGCCGCCAGGCGTGCCGCTGGGACAGGGGGCTGAGCGAGGGCGCCTCATCATCTCCGCCTGAGCCGCTCTGAGCCGTCGTTGCCCCGTCTCTCGCGTACCCGTCGGGCCGGTCCTTGACGCCCATCGGGGCCGCGCTCCTTCCGCGGGCCTAGCGAGCACGTGACGTCTCCTCGTCTGGCGGGTCATCCGACAGACCGATAACACCATCTTGGTGGGATGACCCGTGGCGGTGATCCATCGGCAGAGGCCCCGTTCCACGTGACCCGTGGGTGGGACGAAGGAACAGCCTGGATCCGGGT
>CAVQRP010000001.1:0-676461 GCA_963715295.1 uncultured Chloroflexia bacterium | reverse complement strand
AATCGGTCCTGAACTCGTCGTACTCGCGCCGGGCGGTCATGCGCTCCACATCGACCACGATGATCCTGGTCCGGCCCAGCAGATCGTCGCCATGCTGGTAGTCGCCGTGGCCGTAGTAGGCCATATAGGTCTTCATGTTGGCGATCAGCTCCTCATCCTCGGCAATGATCCTGGCCTGACCGTAGGCGATGACGCTCTCCCAATGTCCATGACACTTCATGGCCTTGGCCAGCTCGGCGCTGTCGCCGTAGTACTTGTTGATGACGTAGGTCACGTTGGGGTTGCGCGCGATGGTGTCCAGCTTCTGCCCGAAGCTCGCGCAGTGGAAGGTGAAGCGGCCAGCGCCGTAGGCATGGTTGAGGGGCAGCGCGTAGGGCATGCCGTCATCCGACATCGCCAGCACGCCCTGGTAGGTGCCGCGGATGATGCGCTCGCACTCCTCGTTGCTCCTGACGGGATGGAACTGGCCCTTCATGGAGTCCTCCTCCTGCCTGGCTCGACACGGTGATGCGTGGTCCTCGCTCTCGCGGATGGCGGCGGTCCGACGCTGCTGCGCTCGCGGAACTCCACCCCCAGGCGGATGCGCTCGGGCCGGGGCTGGCGCTGGCGGCGCAGTCGCAGCAGGAGCCGCTCGGCCGCGCGCCGGCCCATCTCCGCGGCCGACTCGTACACCGCCGTGATGGCCGGATTCGCGATGGGATACCACTCGAGGTCGTCGATGCCCACGATGGAGATATCGGCGGGCACCTGCAGGCCGGCATCCGCGATGGCCACCAGCGCGCCCACGGTCATGAGGTTGTTGGTGGCGAAGATGGCGCTCGGGCGTCGCGGCAGTGCCAGCATCCCGGCCACAGCCGCGCGCCCGCCATCGAACGTGACGGAGCCGGTGCGCACGTACTCGGGTCGCAGCGTCACGCCTCGCTCTGCGAGGGCGTGGGTATAGCCGTCGAGTCGGGCGCGGTCAGAGGCCGGACCGGGTCCGCCGGCCACGATGGCGATGTCCTCGTGCCCGGCCTCCAGCAGGTGCTCCGTCGCGGCACGGGCCGCGGCCTCGTTGTCGATGGTGACGGAGTCGACGTCCAACCCCGGCAGCTCGGCATCGACGAGCACGATCCGCGTACCGCGGTCGGCAGCGTCGCGCAGATGTTCGCCGTCGGCCGAGCTGGAGGCCACCACGAGTGCGTCGACCTGCTTCTGCAGCAGCGTCCGCACCGCCGCCTGCTCGCGCTCCACGCTGTTGTTGGTGTTGGCCAGGATGACGCTGAAGCCCGCCGGGCCGAGCACGCTCTCGACTCCGGCTGCGAGCTGGCCGAACCAGGGGTTGGCCACGTCGGCGATGACCAGGCCCACCGTCCTTGTCTGCCGGCTGCGCATGCTCGAGGCCACGCCGTTGACGATGTAGCCGAGCTTCGCCGCGGACGCAAGGACCCGCGCTTTCGTTTCCGCCGAGGAGACGCCCTCCTCTCCCCGCAGGACACGTGAGACGGTCGCGGTCGAGACGTTGGCGGCACGTGCGACGTCGGCCATGGTGGGCTTGCCCGATGCTGCCATGGATCCTCCGCGCACCCGGTCGTAATCGATTTCCGTAATCGATTGACTACGGTATGCTAGGGGCCGCGTGCCCGTCAACCCGGAGGGAGCCGGGGCGGGCACAGGCAGGAGGCAGAGCCATGGACCGACCGATCGATCCCCGTCGAGGAATACGCCGAGCGGCGAGCGCGAGCAGCGACGCTCATCGCCGAGGCCGGCTACGACGTGCTGGTGGGCAACGGCCACCGAGTCGGACGCCTCGGTCGTGCGCTACTTCTCGGCCTACTGGCCCCTCTTCGAGATGGGCGGGGTGGCCATCGCGCCCGTCGGGCGAGTCGGCCCTCATGGCAGGCATGGAGTCGGGCGAGTTCGCCAAGGGCCGCAGCGTCATCGACAACATCCACCTCATGAAGGAGTACCGCGAGACGGCCGACCCGGTCTATCCCGGCATCGCCGGGAGCACCTATCGTGACGTCTTCGATTCGATCGGCGTCACCGACGTCAAGCGCATCGGCGTGGCCGGCTACCTGTGCACCAACATGGCCATGTACGAGGGCCTCCGGGAGTCGTTCCCCGATGCCGAGATCGTCAATGCCGATGAGCTGACCGCGCAGCTGCGGGCCGCAAGTCGGCGGCCGAGCTGGCCTGCCTGCGCGAGGGCTTCCGCCTGGGTGAGCTGGCGCTGGAGGCCATGCTGGAGGCCGTCAAGCCGGGCATGACCGAGCTGGAGCTGGCCGGCATCGCCGTCGCCACGCTGTACGCCAACGGCGCCGAGGGAGAGGCGCACACCGTCTACTCGTTCGGCGGCAAGAAGACCTCCAACGGCATCTCGCGCGGCACCCACCGGCGCCTGCAGAAGGGCGACATCGTCCAGATCAACGTCGGCGGCCGTGTCGACGGCTACTCTCCGTCGGTCGGCCGGCCCATCTGCCTGGGCAGGATGACCGACCGCCAGCGCAAGCTCATCGAGTTCGGCCGGGACATGCACTACCGCACCTTCGAATGGGTGCGGGCCGGCGTGGTGGCCAAGGAAGTCGCCATCCGCTACGAAGAGTTCGTCAAGGACGCAGGGCATGGAGCGGCACTACCTCTACGGGCCCTGCACCGGGCTCGGCCTGATGGAGGTCGAGAAGCCCTGGATGGAGGCTGTCAGCGAGTACACCATCGAGCCGGGCATGACCTTCCAGGCGGACACGTTCTTCTACGACGACGACTTCGGCTGTCGCTGGGAGAACGGCATGCTCGTGCAAGAGTCGGGACCGGCCGAGATGATCAACAGCGGCACGCACATGGAGATCATCGAGATCGACCGCTAGGCGCCTCGTGCCGGGCGCCTCGCGCCAGGCGCGCGGCACGACGACGATCGCACCACAGGAGGACGTCATGCGCTACGAGCTGATGCTGCCGCACCACATCAAGACCGCCATCGACGAGGACTGGCCGGTGGTGCTGCCGCTGGGCCCGCTCGAGTATCACGGCCAGCACATGTCCGTGGGCATGGACACGCTGGCCGTGGTCAAGACCGTGGAGCGGCTGGAGCAGGAGATGGAGATGGTCGTCCTGCCCACCTTCTGGTGGGCACCGGCCAGCTACGCCGTCGAGCCGCCGGAGCTCAAGGGCAGCGTGCAGGTGGAGGCGGAACACCTCATCCCGGTGGCCAAGGACATCTTCCGCAGCCTGCTGCGGATCGGCTTCCGCAACATCCACTTCTTCATCCACCACCAGTCGGAGAACTTCTACCAGGGCATGCCCACCGACCTGGCCTTCCGCACCGGCGCCCGCCTGGCCATCTTCGAGTTCCTCGAGAAGGAGCGCGGTGAGGGCTGGTGGGGCAGCAACGAGATGTCGACCTACTACGCCGACCACGAACGTGGCGCCAACCCCTTCAACTGGATCAGCGGACACCCGCTGATGGACGCCGAGATCATCAGCCAGTACCCCTTCGACCACGCAGCCATCGGCGAGACCTCGCTGATGATGGAACTCTGCCCCGAGAGCGTTGACATGAGCTACCTCTCGACGGAGAAGTGGTACCTCGAGAGCGCGAAGGATGCCAACCGTGAGCTGGGGGCAAGGGGAGCCGGGATGGTCCTCGAGCGGATGCGCCAGATCCTCACCGATTCAAGGGTGGCGACGTGACGGGTCGCCCCGGCGCGCGGACATGGTTCTTCCCCGATGGCGACATCCCGGCGCCAGGAGAAGCGGAGCCGCACGGGCACGAGTCGCTCATCCTGCTCAACCCCAACGACAGCGATGCCGAGGTCGTGATCACGGTCTACTTCGAGGACCACGAGCCCGCGGTGCTGACGCCACAGATCGTGGCTGCCAGACGGGTACGGTGCCTGCGCGTGAGCGACCCTATCGACGGATACCAGATCCCGCTGGGGCAGTACGCCCTCAAGGTCCAGGGCTCCGTCCCGATCATCTGCCAGATCGGGCGCATGGACGTGCAGCAGCCCAACCTGGCCTACTACACCGTCATGGGGCACCCCGTCGACTGAGCAGCGGCCGGCTCGGGCTCGGCGCCGGAGGCGGTGGCCGGTCGCGTCAGCCGGCGTCGAGCGCTTCCAGGATGGGCGCCAGCGACTCCACGCCGGCCGGGGTGACCGGGTCGATGACGAGCTGGACATGGTCGATGCCCTCGGCGGCGAAGTCGCGCAGGATGGCGGCCACCTCCGCGGGAGCACCCTCGATGGCCGGTGCCTCGCTTGCCCGCAGCCCCAGGGCCCCGGGCAATCGCACGAACGCGGCCACGCTGCGCTCGATGTCCGCCGGGTCGCGGCCGACCTTGCGGCAGGCGGCATCGACCAGCCGGCGCTGCTGCGCCAGGCCGGCCGCCGTGTTGCCGTAGGTCAGGTACCAGGCGTTCCACTGGTGCGCGTGGGGCATGGTGATGCTGAGCATGCGCGGCCCGCTGGAGCCGATCAGCAGTGGCGGGCCCTCGGCCCGCGGCCCTCGCGGCAGGAGCTCGCAATCGCGCAACTGATAGAAGCGCCCGGCGAAGTCGATGCTGCCGTCGCGGAGCAGCGTGCGGATGATGGTGAAGGCCTCCTCGAAGCGCGAGATGCGCTGGTCGAAGGGGAAACCGAAGGCGCCGTACTCGGCGGCGTTCCAGCCTGCACCCAGGCCCAGGATGAGCCGGCCGCCACTGATCTCATCGACCGTCAGCGCCATCTTGGCCAACACACCGGGCTCGTGGAACGAGGTCGATGCCACCAGCGGTCCGATCGCCACGCGTGACGTCACGGCGGCGATGGCCGCCAACTGGGTCCACGCCTCCCAGGGACCGCGCGCGCCGGCACCCGCCTCATCGCGGTAGAGGTAGTGGTCCCCGACCCAGATGGAGTCGAGGCCGATGTCCTCGGCCAGGCGGGCCATGCTGGCAAGCTCGGTCCAGCGTGGCTCGTACTCCACCTCCGGCAGCTGCACACCTACCTTGAGCGGTCGGGTCATGGTCCCCTCCTGCGGCGCCGTGTGACGGTCGCGTGACAGGCTGCCCGGCTGACGTAGCGCATGTCACATTCTCGTCGCTGCCGCCAGCATAGGGTCAGGTGATGAAGCGCCTCGTCATCGGCACCGCCGTCACCGCTCTCGGGCTGGTGGCCGCGGTCGCACTCACCAGCGTCTCCCCCGCCTCCGCTCCGGCGGCAGCACAGGACGAGCAGTCCGTGCCGCAGCGGCCGGGCCAGCTCGAGGATCCCGGCACGCCCACCGTCGGCACCGCTGGCTGGGAGACCGACTTCAGCATCAGCGCCGTGCCCTATGACGAGATCTTCTCAGGCGGGCCCGGCAAGGACGGCATCCCCGCCATCGATGACCCGCAGTTCGAGTCGATCGACGAGGCGCGCGAGTGGGTCATCGGCCGGGGGCCCGTCATCGCCCTTGAGATCGACGGTGACGCGCGCGCCTATCCGCTGGCCATCCTGACGTGGCACGAGATCGTCAACGACACCGTCGGCGACACACCGGTCATCGTCACCTTCTGTCCCCTGTGTAACACCGCCCTGGTCTTCGGCCGCACCCTCGACGAGACCGTCCACGACTTCGGCGTGTCAGGCAACCTGCGCTTCAGCGACATGGTGATGTACGACCGCCAGACCGAGACCTGGTGGCAGCAGGCGACCGGCCACGGCATCGTGGGTGAGCTGACGGGTACCAGGCTCGAGTTCATCCCTGCCCAGATCATCGGCCTGGACCAGTTCGCGGAAACCTACCCGGACGGTGTCGTCCTGAGCCGCGACACCGGCTTCAGCCGCGACTACGGCCGCAACCCCTACGTGGGTTACGACGATGCCGACCAGCAGCCCTTCCTGTTCACCGGTGTCACCGACGGCCGATTGGCGCCCAAGGAGCGCGTGGTCACGCTCGGCGGCCAGGACAGCGAGGCGCCCGTGTCCATCCCGCACAGCGAGCTGCGCGCCAACGGCGTGGCGATGCTGGAGTTCGAGGGCCGGCCGGTGGTCGCCATGTGGCAGCCCGGGGTCGTCTCCCCCCTCGACGCCAACGATATCGATGAGAGCACGGAGATCGGCGCCACGGGCGTGTTCTCCGCGATCGTGGATGGCGAGCCGCTGACGTTCACGCGCGATGGCGGCGAAGATGCGCCCATCACCGATCTTGAGACCAGCAGCACCTGGGATGTCACCGGCCGTGCCATCGACGGCCCGCTGACCGGGACCACCCTTGATCCCACGGGCCACGGCGATCACTTCTGGTTCGCCTGGGCCGCCTTCGTGCCGCACACCAGCATCTGGACCACTGACGGCATCATCCGCCTGAACGGCGAGGAGTAAGCCACGTGACCGACACCTCCATCCGTGACCACGCCCGGCCGACCGAATCGGTCTGGGACTACCCACGACCACCCCGGGTCGAACCGTCCGGGCGCCACGTGCGCGTGCTCGTGGACGGCACCGTCATCGCCGATTCGCGGCGCGCGGTGCGCGTGCTCGAGACGTCGCATCCGCCCGGCTGGTACATCCCGTCCGAGGACGTGCGCATGGACCTGCTGCGGCCGACGAAGCGACAGACCGCCTGCGAGTTCAAGGGCGACGCGAGCTACTACACCATCAGCGCCGGCGGTCGTGACCGCAGCGACGCTGCCTGGACCTATCCGCGGCCGCTCCCGGGCTACGAGTCCATCGCGGGCTATATCGCCTTCTACCCGGGGCGGGTCGATGAGGCCTGGGTGGAAGACGAACGGGTCATGCCCCAGGCGGGTGACTTCTACGGCGGCTGGATCACGTCAGATGTGACCGGCCCCTTCAAGGGCGGCCCCGGCACTCGCGGCTGGTAGTGGCCGTGCGCGGGCTGAGACAGCACCGGACCGCACACCAATGGCCCTCGGCTGGTTCCCTCGTACGGGGTGCCGCCGTACCAAGAGGTAGTGGGCCGACGCTCGTCCCGGGTGCAGATTCGGACCAGATATCCCAAAGCGAAGCCGTTTCACTGCACGGCCCCACTCGTGAGGAACCCCTCTCCCTCACGAAGGGGGGTGGAACAGGCAACGCGCACTCTTTGCCCGGTGGCAAGGTCGGCCCCCTCCTCCCGACCTCGCCACCGGGTTTCTTCATGCCTTCAATAGAGCCAGGGAATGAACCGGCGCGTGTGCGAGATGTAGGTCTGGTAGCCCACGTAGTGGTCGACCAGCCAGGCTTCCTCGCGACGGGACTTGAGTTCGAAGAAGACCGCCAGCAGCGCCGCCAGCAGCAGTGTCAGGCCACTCGCCGAGACCAGCGCCCAGCCAAGGGCCGTGACGATGAGGCCGCCGTAGATGGGATGGCGGACGAGCGCGTAGACGCCCGTTTCCACCAGCTGGGCGTCGGCGCGCGGACGCGGCACCGGTGTCAGGTTGCGGCCCAGGTCCAGAAGACCGCGGGCCAGCAGGATGGCGCCGGCGAGCATGAGCCCGAGTCCGGCCAGCGCGGCCACGGACGCGACCGGTCCGTCGAGGGCGCCAGCGGTCATGACACCGGCCAGCGCGACGAGCGACAGGAGGGCGAACTGCAGCAGCACCCAGCCCTCTCCCCGCGGGCCAAGGCTGGGCAGGCGCGTCACGGGCGGGTCAGGAGTCGAGCACCTCGGGCACGCCGATGATGTTGTAGCCACCGTCGACGTAGTGGATCTCGCCGGTCGTGCCACGGCTCATGTCGCTGCAGAGGTACGCCGCAGCATTGCCCAGGTCGTCGATCGTGAGCGGTCGCCGCAGCGGTGAGATCTCCTCGAAGAGCCGGTACATCTTCTTGAACCCGGACACGCCCGAGGCGGCGAGCGTACGCACCGGACCAGCGCTGATGGCGTTGACGCGGATGCCCTCCTTGCCCAGGTCGACGGCCAGGTAGCGAACGCACGCCTCCAGCGAGGCCTTGGCCACGCCCATGACGTTGTAGTTGACGACGGCCTTCTCGGCGCCGTAGTAGGAGAGCGTCAGGATGGCGCCACCGTCGCTCATCAGCGGTCGAGCCTCACGGGCGAGCGCCACCAGCGAATAGGCGGAGACGTCGTGCGCGAGCGCGAAGCCCGCGCGTGAGGTGCGGATGAACTCGCCGCCGAGCTCGTCCTTGTTGGCGAAGGCGACGGCGTGCACAAGGATGTCCAGTCGACCGACCTGTTCCTTCCACTTGGCGAAGACGCGCTCGATGTCTTCGTCCTTCTGGACGTCGCAGGGTTCCACGAAGGTCGCGCCCAGCCTGGCAGCGAGGGGCCTGACGCGCTTCTCCATGAGCATCTCGACCGACGAGAAGCCGACCTCCGCCCCTTCGCGATGGAGTGCCTGGGCGATACCCCAGGCGATGGAGTGATCGTTGGCCAAGCCGAAGATCAGGGCGCGCTTGCCCTCCAGCAGTCCCATGTGCGTGGATACCTCCCTGTGGCCAGCCTGCGACGCCGTCGGCCGACATGCTGTGGCAAGCATAAGCATGCACCGTGCGGCCACCTCGCGGGTCGGAGAACGGCGACCGGGCCATCCGGGCCACTACCCCGGGACCAACGGGTGGTACTGGCGGCACCCCGCCAGCCAGCACCATGCGAACACGTTCGAGGGGTCACTGATCGGCGATGCTCGGAAGCCGTGATGGGGCCCCTCGATCGCATTTCCGAGCCGGCGACGTCCGCCCGGCCACAGCGTGACAGCGAAGCCGGTGACACGGGTCAACCGCAAAGCTGGGGCATTCCTCCAAGTCGCGATACCCTAGGACCCTTGGTTCGTCGTCGGATCTCTGGAGGCTCCGTGTCCCTGGGACGGGTAGCTGGTCGCTCTTTCCTTATCGTCTTGCTCCTGGCCTTGCTGGGTGCGTCGCTTCCGGCTGCCGCAGTGGCGGCACCCGGAGCCAAGCCGCGCGAGTACATCGTCACGCTCGACGTGGCCGATTCGAGCCGGGTCATCACACCCAGCAACCGCAGTGCGCGCCAGCGTATCGACCGCCGCAGCGAACGCGCTGCGAGCGCCACCGATCGACTGGAGCAAGAGGTCGGCTTCAAGACGCGCCAGCGCTTCGCCAACGCCGTGACCGGGTTCGCCGCCTCGCTCACGCCGGAACAGGCAACCGCCGTCAGTCGTGACGTCAAGGTCGCCTCTGTGCGGCCGGCGCGGCAGTTCCGCATCTCGGCCCAGGTCACGCCCCCCGGCATCAAGCGCGTCAAGGCGCTGCAGACCGGCGGGCCGGTCGCCGACGTGGATGCCGACGTGGCGGTGCTGGACACCGGCATCGGCCCGGGCGACGAGAACGGCGACCCCATCCCCATGGGGCCAGCCGGGCCGGGCAACGCCGAGCTCAACATCGCCGGCGGGGTCAACTGCTACGACAATCCCTACACGGCAGGGGTGAACGAGGCCCTGGTCTATCCGGGTCGCTGGGCCGATAGCCACTGGCACGGCACCCACGTGGCCGGCACCATCGGCGCGCGCGACAACAACGTCGGCGCCGTGGGCGTGGCGCCCGGTGTGCGGCTCTGGGCGGTACGCGTCTTCGGCGGCACCAGCGGCAGCGAGGCAGCCATCATCTGCGGCCTCGACTGGGCCATCGCCACGCACAGCAACCCAACGCCGGACATCGACGTCATCAACATGAGCATCCAGGGCCCGCGGCTCGACACGCAGGAGGATTGCAGCCAGATCCTCAACGACCCCAAGGGCGATCCCATCCACCAGGGTGTCTGCCGCGCCACCGCCATCGGCATCACCGTGGTCGCTGCCGCCGGCAACCCGGTTACAACGCCAACAACAGCTCGCCCGGCGGTTACGACCAGGTCATCAGCGTCGGTGCCATGACCGATGTCGACGGCGAAGGCTGGGGCGCCGGCGGGGTCTCACCCTGCGCCGGTGAGGCTGGCGAGCGCGATGACACCTACGCGCGCTACAGCAACTACGGCCGCGACATCGACATCGTGGCGCCGGGCACGTGCGTCGAGTCCACGCGGCCGACGGTCTCGGGCAATGACACCGCGCGATCCAGCGGCACTTCCATGGCCGCGCCGCACGTCACCGGCGCCGTGGCCCGTTACCTCGCCGACCACCCCGGCACACCGCCCGACCGCATGCGCCGCATCGTGCGTGCCGCGGGTCGCATGGACTGGAACCCCAAGAGCGACCCCCTCTGGTACGGCGTCGAGCGACCCTGACCAGCCCAATCGCGTACTCGATGTCAAGGCTCTCACCGAGGGCGAGATGCTCAAGTCCTGGGTCTTTCACGACAGCTTCAAGGTCGGGCGGCACGTCACGTACGCGCACGACGCGCGTCGACGTCCAGCGGGGCGGCGGCTACGACGGCGACGCCAACCTCGACGTGACCGGCCTACCCGGCGCCGTCGGATCGGCTTCGTTCAAGGACGCGAGCCTGACCGGCCTCGGTGGACTGGGCACCAACGTCACCCTCAACCTCAAGACGAGCGGCCCCGACGGCAGCTACGGCCTGGGCGTGGAGGTGAACGGCCCGGGGGTCTCGCCCTTCAGCCGTGACCTGCGCCTGACGGTCGATCGCACCGGGCCGGAGATCAGCGGTCTGAGCCCGCGTATGCGTGGCGCCAAGGCCCCACTCTCGACGAAGGGTGCGGCGCAGGCGTTCCTGCAGTGGTCCGCCGACGACGAGTACAGCAACGTAAGCAGCGTCAAGCTGCAACGCAAGACCGGCACGAAGCCCTGGCGGGGCGTCGGCACGACGGGCAAGACGAGCTCCCTGGTCAGGCTGAAGTCCGGCCAGACCAACAAGTTCCGCGTCAAGGCCGCCGACAGCCTGGGCAACCGCTCCACGAGCAACGTCGTCGAGGCGCGGCTGTCCGTGCGCGACTCGAAATCCAGCCAGTGGTTCAAGCCGGCCAGCGGCGAGTGGAAGACGAAGAAGGCGAAGAAGGCCTACGGCGGTTCGCTGCTGCTGGCCAACAGCGCTACAGAGAGCCTCAGCACCAGCTTCGTGGGCAAGGCCGTCGCCGTCGCCGGCGCAGTCGGGCCCGGCCGTGGCTCCTTCCAGGTCCGCGTCGACGGCGGCGACTGGCTGGCCGTGAGCCTCAAGGCCAGCAAGGCCGGACAACGCAAGGTCGTCTGGAGCCGGGCGCTCAGCGACGGCTCACACACCGTCGAGATCCAGGGCAAGAGCGGTCAGACCGCGCTGGACGCGATCCTCATCGTGCGCTGATCCGCCGATAGGCGGCTTCGTATTGACGCGCCGGCAGCCGCCACGAGTGGTCGCGGGCCATGCCGTTGGCCTGGATGTGGGCGAAGCGCGCCGCATCAGCCCTGGCCCTGAGCGCGCGACTGACCGCGTCCACGAGAGCCGACGGGTCGGCCGGCTCGAAGACGAAGCCGGTGCCGTGCTCCGGATCGGCGTCGGCGTCGATGACCGTGTCGGCCAGGCCACCGCTGCGACGCACGACCGGCGGGGTCGCGTAGCGCATGGCGATGATCTGGCCCTGGCCGCAGGGCTCGAAGCGAGAGGGCATGAGGAAGAGATCGGCCCCGGCGTAGATGCGGCGGGCCTCGTCGCGGTCGAAGCGCTCCAGCACGGCGATACGGTCGGGATGCTGCCTCGCCAGGGCCACGAGTCCGGCCACGAGCTGCTCGTTGCCGGTGCCCAGCACGATGAGTCGGGCGCCCAGCTCCACCAACGACGGTGTCGCGGCCGTTACCAGGTCGAAGCCCTTCTGTGGATCGAGGCGCCCGATGACGCCCAGCAGGGGCCCGTTCGGATCGAGCCCCTGGCGCATCATCAGGTCGGCCCGGGTCCGGGCCTTGCCCGACAGATCGGCTGAGTCGTAGGGCGCCACCAACGCTGCGTCATCAGCCGGATCCCAGAGGTCGGTGTCGATGCCGTTGATGATGCCGATGTAGTCGTCGCCGCGGGCGCGCAGGACGGCGTCGAGGCCGGCGCCGTACTCGGGGGTCAGCGACTCGACCGCGTAGTTGGGGCTGACCGTGTTGACGATGTCGGCGCTGATGATGGCCTCGCGCAGCAGATCCACGCCATCGGGCGCGCCGATACCCGCCGGCAGGTCCAGCTGCCAGGCGTCGGCCCGCGGCGTCCAGCCGTGGTAGGCGAGGTTGTGGCAGGTCAGCATCGTCGCCGTGCTGGCCAGCAGAGGATCGCCCGCATAGCGATGCCGGAGCGAGAGCAGCACCGGGCCGGCCTGCCAGTCGTGGCCGTGGATGACGTCGACCGGCCGCGCCTCGGCGCGGATGGCCTCGAGCGCGGCACGCCCCAGCAGCGTGAAACGCGCCGCGTTGTCGGCGTAGTCGCCGTCGGCATCCATGTAGTAGCCGTCGCGGTCGTAGGAGTTGTGCTCGACGAGGCGCAGCCGATAGCCGTCGGCCTCGGCACTCCAGAGGGTGACCGTCTCGTGCGCGGGCTCGCCGTCGGCACTGCCCACGGGGATGCGCAATTCCAGCGGCACCAGCCCGGCGGGCGGGTTCAGTCCGGCGTACCAGGGCAGGTACACGTCCACCTCGTGACCACGTCCGGCGGGCTCGGGCATGCCCAGGGCACGCGAGAGCGCATCGACCACGTCGGCCAGTCCGCCGGTCTTGGCCCAGGGCTCGCATTCAGAAGCGACCATCGCGATACGCATCGTGGGCGAATGGTACGCGGTCGGCGGGCAAACGCTTGCTTCCGGCGCGTGCCGTCGGTACGCAGTCGCGCAACCCTGTGTAGGATGCGGCCGGTATGCCATTCCGAACTTCCATCCCCACCCTGCCCTTCCCTGACCATCGCCTGCCGCCCGCCCTCGACGGCCTCAACCGGCTCGCCTACAACATGTACTGGTCCTGGCACCCCGAGGTACGCGCGCTCTTCGCACGCATCGACCGCGAGGTCTGGCACGAGTTCCGGAGTCCGGTCGCGGTCCTGCGCGCCTCGCGTGACTGGACCTCCCTGCTCGAGGATCCCGACTTCATGGTCCAGTACCAGACCGTCCTGACCGACTTCGACGCCTACATGGAGAACGGCCGCGACCACTGGTTCACCCGCCATCACAGCGCGGCGCTGGCCGGTCCGGTGGCCTACTTCTGCGCCGAGTACGGACTGCAGGAGTCGCTCCCGATCTACTCGGGCGGACTGGGCGTGCTGGCCGGCGACCACTGCAAGACCGCCTCGGACATGGCCCTGCCATTCGTGGCCGTGGGTCTCTTCTACCGCCGTGGCTACTTCCGTCAGAACATCGACGCCGACGGCCACCAGGAGCACGGCTACTTCAATCTCGACCCCGCGCGCCTGCCCCTCGAGCGTGTCGTCGATCCGCTGGGTGAGCCGCTGACGGTGGGTGTGGAGCTGCCCGGGCGCACCGTCCATGCTGCGGTCTGGCTGGTGCAGGTAGGACGCGTGCCGCTGCTGCTGCTGGACACCGACATCCCCGAGAACAGCGAGGGTGACCGGCCCATCAGCCATATCCTCTACGTCCGCGGCCGTGAGATGAGACTGCACCAGGAGCTGGTCCTGGGCATCGGCGGCGTGCGTGCGTTGCGCCAGCTGGGCATCGCACCGTCGGCCTGGCATCTCAACGAGGGCCACTCCGCATTCATGCTGATGGAGCAAGCTCGCGAGCTCGTAGCCGAGGGTGCCAGCACCGAGGAAGCACTGAGCCAGGTGCGCTCCAGAGCCGTGTTCACCATCCACACGCCAGTCCCGGCCGGCAATGAACGCTTCGCCGCCGACATCGTGCGCGAGCTCACCGCGCCGGTCCTGGAGTCGTCCGGCCTGGACGTGGACCGCGTGCTCGAGCGTGGACTGGGCGTGGACGGCGACCCCGGACAGTTCGACATGACCGCCTTCGCCCTGCGCACCACGGTCGCGGCCAACGGCGTCAGCCAGCTGCACGGGCGCGTCGCCAACGACACCTGGTCGCCCATCATCGACCATCACATCAGCGGCATCACCAACGGTGTCCACCCGCCCACGTGGGTCGGCAGGGCCATGCGCAAGGTCCTGCGGGACCTGGGTGGTGACCTTGACCACCAGGAGAACGAGGAAGAGGCGACCCGCTTCTGGGAGCGCATGGACATGGTCGCCGGCGAGGACCTGTGGCGGGCACATCTGCAGCAGAAGCAGGCCCTCCAGGAATACGCCCGCATCCGTCTGCGCCGCCAGCTCGCCCGACACGGCGAATCGCCCGCCACGCTGGGCGAACTGAGCGACATCCTCGACCCCGAGGTGCTGACCATCGGCTTCGCCCGGCGCATGGCCACGTACAAGCGTGCAGCCTTGCTGTTCAGCGACCTCGATCGCATCACGCGCCTCATCACCGACAGCGAACGACCGGTGCAGTTCATCTTCGCCGGCAAGGCCCATCCCGCCGACCGGCCCGGCCAGGGGGTCATCCAGACCATCTTCGAGCACAGCCGCTCAGAGGCACTGCGCGGCCGCATCTTCATCATCGAGGACTACGACATGCGCGTTGGCCGGCACCTGGTGCAGGGCGTCGACGTCTGGCTCAACAACCCGCGTCGCCCGCTGGAGGCCTCCGGCACGAGCGGCATGAAGGCCGCCATGAACGGCGTCGTCAACGTCTCCATCCTCGACGGCTGGTGGGACGAGGGCTTCCACGGCGACAATGGCTGGGCCATCGGTGGCCGCGACAGCAACCCCGACGAGGGCGCCCAGGACTGGGCCGACGCGCAAGACCTCTACCGACTGCTCGAGGGGGAGATCGTGCCACTCTGGTACGAGCGCGACCCCGAGGGCCTGCCACAGGGCTGGCTGGAGCGCATGCGTCGCGCTGCCGGGACCTCGCTGTGGGACTTCTCCACGACCCGCATGCTGGCCGAGTACGTCGAGCAGATGTACCTGCCGGCTGCCAGCGGCAAGCTGGCGAAGGGGCCGGTCGAGACGGGAGCGGCAGCGACGGTGGACGCGGGGATGCCTTCCGCCTGACACCCGCGGCGCCCGCGGCGCCCGCGAGGCGGCTGCACCAGCCTCAGCGGCGGCGCGGATCCTCGGTGACGAGCCAGCGCGACCAGCTAAAGGCGCGCACGAAGCCAAGCCGCGCGTAGACGCCCACTGCCGTGCTGTTGTCCGCGTGGACCGACAGCCAGACGAGACGATTGCCGGTAGCCAGGCCGGCTCGCGTGGCGATGGTGGTGACGAGGGTGCCGTAGCCCTGGCCGCGTCGCTCGGGCACTACGCCGATGCCCTGCAGGCCGGCCACGCCGTCACCCTGGGAGAGCCGTGCCACCGCCACCGGCTCGTCATCGAGCCACACGATCCAGGCGCGCAGGCGACCGGCCTCCAGGGCCGCGCCGAGCGCGTCACGGCGGCGCTCGGCCTGGTCGGCGCCGATGCCGAAGATGCGCCGCTCCAGCGCTTCATGCGTCTCCAGCGAGCGCGCTTGCACCGCCTCGATGCGCATGAGCGGGTCCAGGTGTGGCACGACGGAGGCGTGGCCCACCCACATCACGGTCTCGCCGGTCACGCGCATCCACCCCAGGCGATCCACCTCCATCTCGAGCTGCGGCGGGCGGTCGAGCGAATCGGTCAGCAGCAGCGATGGCCAGCTGCCACCATCCACGATGTGGCGGCGCACAGCCGCCAGCGATGACGGCCAGGAGTCGGCGCGCCAGCGGGGCATGGCGGCGTAGGTGAGGTCTGGTCCCGAGCCCGGCCCACGCACCAGGATGACGCCCAGCTCATCGTCCACGCTGACGCTGGCGCCCTCCTGTGCGGGCAGCGTGACGAGGTGCCGCTCGATCGCCTCCAGCTCGTCCGCTGACGGAGGCGCGACCTCGGGCAAGGCCTGCGCCCGTGGCCGCGCGGTAGCAGGTCGGCGAACCGGGGAGCCCGGATGGAGGTCGCTCACGCGGCGACGCTGTCGCCGGCCTCGAGTGGGCCGTCGGCATCGCCCAGGAGCAGGTGGCGGCACCACTTGATGGGCGGCGTGCCGTGACCGATGACGGCTTCCATGTGACGGCGCTGGTCGAAGCCAGGCGTGTCACCGATGCCCCCGGCGATGTGTTGCGGTGGCACATCCTCGGCCGTGGCCCCGGCGGCCATCGCCGCCTGACGACGCGCGGCCAGCTCCAGGTCCCACATCTCGAGCGAGCCCACGAAGTAGGTCGACAGCTGCGTCGAGCTGAGCCGGGCGCGCAGCCACTTGCCGCGGGCCTCGTCCTGTTCCTGCCAGGCATCATCGACCATCAGCGCCATGGCCTGCTCCTCGGTCATGCCCGCGGTGTGCGTCTCGACATCGAGGATGGCATTGGCCGTGGCCCGCAGGTACATCTTCCAGTGCGAGAGCGCGAAGCCGGGGTCATCGGCGGCGTAACCCGCGTCGTACATCACCTGCGTGACATACACGGCCCAGCCTTCGGCGAACATGCCGTTGGTGAAGACCGTGCGCGCCAGCGAGGGGCAGCGGTTGGATGCGGCCAGCTGCAGGTAGTGGCCCGGGATGCCCTCGTGGATGCTGAGGATGCGCAGGGCGGCGTCGTTCTCCTCGCGCAGGTATGAGGTGACGGCGTCGGGCCCTGCGGACTCGTCTGGCGGGGTGATCCAGAAGTGGGATCGCTGGCCCCGGTCGAGGGGACCGGGGCTGTCGAGGAAGGCGCGCGCAGCGGCACGCAGGAACAGCGGTGTCCAGGTGATGGCCAGCGGCTCGTCGGGCAGGGTGATGATGTCGCGTTCGCGGCAGAACGCAGCGATGCGGTCGATCTCGGCCTCGCAGTAGCGCAGCAGCCCTTCCGGCTGCTGGTGTCGCTCGCCGATGGCGTCGAGCACACGCCTGACCAGGGCCGCCTCGCCGGCCCTGTCGCCGCCGGCCACCTCCGGCATCGGCTCGTCAGGGAACCAGGCCGACCATGTCTGGCGCGCCAGCCGCAGCATCTCGGCACGGACGGCATGGAAGTCGGTCCACGCTCGCTCACGTACCTGCTCGGGAGTGAGGTCGCTGCCCAGGGTGTGGCGCAGCTTCCGTGCGAACAGGTCAGGGCCCAGCCGCCCCTCTCCACGGGCACGCAGGCGGACATCGGTGTCGAGCGCCTGCCCGAAGGCGGTCAGGGCAGCCCGGGCATCGGCAGCGGCGGCCTCCATAGCGGCAGGCAGATCCCCGTTCGGGCCAGAGTCGCCACCCGCCGCACGCCGATGCGCCTCAGCCACAGCATCGTCGACAAGCTCCGTGACACCAGCCAGCTGCGACAGGGCCGTGTCCAGCTGGAGCAGGGCGACCGGCCGGTCGGGCAGCCCGGTCAACCCCGCCAGGGCGGCACGAGTGAGCGTCGGCAAGCCCGCGATACGCGAGCAGAGGTCGGCACCCCGCTGTGACCAGGGAGCGAAATCACGCGAGAGCAGGTCGAAGAGACCGCTGCCCATCAGGTAGACGATCTCGAGCGTGTCCCAGGCCTCCGCGCGCAACACCTCCTCGCCGAAGAGCACCTTCTCGATCTCGTCGAGCAGGACCTGGCGATCGACGCGCTCATCACGCGAAAGGTGCGCATCGTCGAACGCGCGCAACCGCGTGGCGTGCGCCCGGAACGTGGTCAGGCGCGCCTGGCGGCCGTCCTCGCTGAGATCGGGCCAACGTGCGTCCACGGCGTGATAGCCGCTCGTCGTGCCCCACGTGGGATAGGCCTCGAAGAGGTCCACGATGAGTTCGACGGTGGCCGACTCGAACGCGCTCCGGGGTTCAGGCAACCCATCGGGGCGAAGCGTCACGGCGAGGGTCCTCCTGTCATCGGAATGGCGCGGCCGACGGAGCTGGGGCAACGCCGGCGAAGAGGCCATCCTACGTCGTGTCGAGCCGCTTGGCCGGGGATACTCGAGCCGAAGACGTCCAGGGGTCATCGGGCGGCTGCGCGGTACCCTTGCGCTTCGATGGCCGTGACCTCATCTACCTCACCCGCGCGCCGGGCCTTCGCCGAGCGCATCGCCGAACGTCCTTTGCTGCTCGACGGCGCCATGGGCACGCTGCTCTTCAGCCGTGGCACGCCGCAGCGCGCCTCGCTCGATGAGCTGGTGCTGAGCCGGCCCGAGGTGGTAGGGGCCGTCCATCGCGAGTACATCGCCGCGGGCGCCGACATCATCGAGACCAACTCCTTCAGCGCCAGTCGCGCCCACCTCGCCCGGCTCGGCCTCGCCGATCGCACCGCACGCATCAACCGACGCGCCGCACAGCTGGCACGTGAAGCGCGTGAGGTGGCCGGTGTGGACGTGCTGGTGGCCGGCTCGATCGGCCCCATCAGCTCGCCTCTGCACGGACCCGGCCACGTCTCAGCCCAGGCTGCTGCCGACGCGGTCACCGAGCAATTGGAAAGCCTCTTGGAGGGCGGCATCGACCTGGTCCAGCTCGAGACCGCGTCTGACCTGGCGCATCTGCTCGCCGCGGTGGAGGCCGCTCGCCGCCTGTCCGACCTGCCGCTGGTGGCCTCGATGACCGTTGGCGAGGATCTGCGCCTGGCTGATGGCAGCGAACCCGCCGCTGCTGCACGGGCGCTGCACTCGGCCGGAGTGGACGTCATCGGCGTCAACTGCGGCTCCGGCCCCATCGCCGGCATCGACGCTCTTGAGCAGCTGGCGCCCGAGGCGGGCGGAACACCCCTGCTGATCATGCCCAACGCCGGCCTCTCCGGCCGCGTGGGTGGCGAGTTCGTGTGGGCTGCCGAGCCGGCCTGGTTCGCCGAGGAGGTGCCCGGGTTCCTGGCCGCCGGTGCGCGTCTCATCGGTGGCTGCTGTGGCACGACGCCGGCGCACGTCGCCGCCATGCGCCAGGCGCTCGACCGCGAGCGGGCCCGGCGTGCCAGCTCGGCCGTGCTGCCGGCCCAGGCGCCGACAGCGACGGCGGCACCTGCACTGCGCACCGCAGGTCACGACAGGGCATCGGGCACCGAGGTGGGCGTGGCCGCGCCCGAGGCGCCGCCGCCGACCGGCCTCGCCACGGCCCTGTCGGAACGCCGCTTCGTCATCAGCGTGGAGATCGATCCACCACGCTCGGTGCGTATCGAGCGCACGCTGGCTTCGGCGCGGCTCATCCGTGACGCCGGTGCCGACCTCGTCAACATCAGCGACAGCGCCATGGCACGGGTGCGCATGGGCGCCATGGCCGTCGGCTTCGCCATCGGCCGTGACCTGGGCCTCGAGTCGCTCATCCACTTCACCACTCGCGATCGCAACCTGATGGCGCTCGAGTCGGAGCTGCTGGGTGCGCACGCGCTGGGCATCCGCGACATCCTGGCGCTCACGGGCGATCCTCCCCGCGTGGGCGACTACCCCGGCGGAAGCGGCATCTGGGACATCGACTCCATCGGTCTCATCGGCATCCTGACTCGGCTCAATCGCGGCGAGGATCAGGCCGGCCGGCCCATCGGCGCGCCCGCCGGCTTCACCATCGCCTGCGCCCTGGATCCCACCGCCGACGACCTTGATGGCGAGCTGGAGCGGCTGGCGGGCAAGGTCGACGCCGGTGCCCACCTGATCATGACCCAGCCCATCTACGCTCGCGGCCAGTGGGACCGCTTCATGCAGCGTGCGTCTGCCCGCTGGGGCGACCGCCTGCCACGACCTGTCCTCCTCGGCGTATTGCCCCTGCACACGGCCCGCCATGCGGAGTTCCTGCACCACGAGGTGCCCGGCATCACCATCCCCGACGATGTGCGCGCGGCCATGCATGCAGCTGGCGATCGCGGGGCGGAGGTAGGCCTGGAACAGTCGTTGGAGCTGCTCTCCGAGATGCAGCCCTTCATCGATGGCACCTACATCATGCCCAGCTTCGGCCGCTACGAACAGTCCGCCGAGCTGGTCCGTCGCGTGCGCGCGGAACTGCTACCGGCCGGCAACCAGGCGAGGGCTGGGGCATGATGCCGGACATGGCACTCTCGCGCGCGTCAGCGGCACGACGAGCCCGACGCACGCTGGCCTCGGCGCTGGCACTGCTGGTCGGGCTGGCGTTGCTGCTGATGCCGCTGGCGGTCGCGCAGGACGATCTCCGCTATGTCGAACGTACCGAAGGCATCCACATCGTCGACGAGGCGGGCCTCTTCACCGAGATCCAACGCAGCACCATCGAGGACGAGCTGGATGCGTTCCTCGAGGAAGCCGGCATCGACATCGCCGTCTACACCCAGCAGAAGGCCAAGGTCGGCGCGCGCAAGGGTGCGCAAGAGGAAGCGGCGGCGCTGCTCGATGAATGGAGCGTCGGGGGCGAGTCGGGCCAGGGCGCGGTGATGTTCTGGAACGTCAGCGACGACCGCTCCATCACCCGCAACGGCGTCGCCCTCGGCGCCGCCTATCCGGCGGCCGAAGCGGAAGCTGTGGACGACGTCATCAACAGCGCCATCCGCAACCCGGCACGCGATCGCGACTGGCTGGGCGCACTCGACATCGGCGTGACCGCGCTGCAGGACCGACTCCTCACCGAGCCCACACCCACGCCCACGCCGGTGCCGACCTCGCGCCCGCCCGAGCCGGGGCAGCTGCGCCCCACGACCACGGAAGGCGTCAGGCCCACCGACAGGATCGATCCCCCCGCCGGTCCGCCCTACCCTGACGCCTTCGACGACGTCACCGTCTACGACTTCGCCAAGGTCATCAGCCCCGACGTGCGCGACCGGCTGGAGGGCACCATCGAGCTCATCGAGACTCGCACCGGCGCCGAGGTGGCGGTCTACACGCAGGTGAAGCCGAGCGCCAACGACGCTGCTGCCACCGAGCGCGATGCGGTCGCGCTGATCGACCAGTGGGGCATCGGTCGCGCCGGCTTCGATGACGGCCTGGTCATCTTCTTCAACCTGACCGATGACCGCTGTCATGGGCAGGTGCAGCTGTATGCGGCACCGGGCTATGAAGCCGCCTATCTCACCAATGACGAGCGTCAGGCCATCTACGAGGAGCGGATGCTGCCGGCGCTGCGCGAGTGCGACTTCGATGCGGCCCTGCTGAGCGCTCTGCGCGGAGATCGACGACGCCGCGACCGCGGAACATGCCCGCAACCTGCAGCTGGCGCGACAGGTCGACGCGGTGGCAGGGCTCATCATGGCGCCCCTGCTACTGATCGGCCTGGTGGCCTGGGCCGGCTGGTCATGGCTGCGCTACGGGCGTGACCCGATCTACCTCGACGACTGTCGATCCTGATGCCGGCGCCGCCGCCGGGCATGTCGCCGGCTGCAGCCGCGGTCATCATCGACGGGCGCGCCAGGCGGCATGCCCTGACGACGGCCCTGGTGGACCTCGCCGCACGCGGCGAGATCAGCTTCCGGGCCCGGAACCCGACGATCGCGCCAGATCGACTATCGACATCACCGTGCCCGACCATCGCGACGCCCGCCTCGCCCGCAACCGACGCCTGCCGCTGGGAGCGGCCGAGGCGTACGCCCTGGCCGAGCTGAAGAAGCTGGGCGGCGCGATCCGCACCATCGACGCCGAGGACGTGCCCAGGTTCGCCAAGGCCGTGGGCGGCTTCGATGACCGCATCGAAGAGACCGTCGCGGCCAGCAGCTGGTTCAGCGAATCGCCCGGTGACTCCATCGACCGCTGGTCGCGCCGCGGCGCCGTCGTGCTCATCGCCGGCGTGGCCGGTGCCTTCTTCGGCCTCAACCTGCCCAGCAACGGCCTGCTGCTCGTCGGCATCGCCGCGGTCGTCGGCGCCGTCGCCATGTTCGTCATCGCCCGCACCATGCCGCAGCGCACGATGGAGGGCGCGCGCATGTACGCGCAGCTGGCAGCCTACCGGCGCACGCTGCAGAAGACGCTCGAGCAGTCGCGCACCATGGACCAGGTGGTGAGCAGCAAGGTGCTGCCGTGGGTGGAGACACCCGACCAGGCAGTGGTGTGGTCCTACGCGCTGGGCCTCCACGAGGAGGCGGAAGAGGTGCTGGAGCGGTCGATGGAAGACGTGCGCACCGGTGGTGCCTCACCGACCCGGACCTACTTCCCGCTCTGGTACAGCCTGGGACCGCGTGCGGGGGCACGTATCAGCGGTGGCGCAAGGGCACCCACCGCCGGGCTCTTCTCAGCCGGCGTCGTGCCTGACTTCACGGCCATGACCGCGGCGCTCTCCACCGTCGGCAGTCCCCCGGCCTCCTCGGGTGGCGGGGGCAGTGGTGGCTTCGGTGGCGGCAGCTCCGGTGGTGGCGGTGGTGGCGCCGGGGGTGGCTCGCGGCGATGCGCTCACGCGCGGGCAGGGCTGAGCCACGGATGGGGGTGCGCCACCAGCGCGGCAGCCGCGACGGGCGCGTCAGCCGACGCCATCGACGCCGGTCGCCTAGTCTGTAGCCATGGGTGCGGTGACACGATGGAGATCTTCTTCGAGAAGCTGAACAACGGCGATCGTCAGGGCGCGGTCGCCCTCATGGACGAGCAGGCGGAGATGCGGGTGCACGTGCGCGATGGCTCACGCACGCTGCGCGGAGTCGCCCAGGTAGGCGGCTGGTTCCTGCGCGCCGACCCGGGCCTGCAGATGGTGCCCGGCGAGGTGCGCGAGATGGGCAACACCTATGAGGCCGACCTCATCGTGCTGCGGCCGGACGCCCCTTCCCAGCACATCGACGCCACCTTCCGTGTCGAGGCCGGCAAGATCACCAGCATCAACTTCTCGCCGCGCTAGGCGGCAGCTACGGCTCCGGGGTGACGTTGCGCCAGCCGGGCGGGCAGCTGTAGCCCTCCGGCGGGATCTCGTAGCGCGCATCGACCGCGATGATGTTCTTGTTGAGGATGCGGTTGAGGCACTGCAGGTGCTGCTCCTTCACGCCGAACCTGGCGGCGATCAGGCTCAGCGAATCTCCTGCCTTGACGCGATAGAAGCGCCGCTTTGGCTCAGGTGAGGGGCTGGGGTCGGCCGATGGCGCAGCGGTCGACGCCGGCGGTCGCGTGGCGACCGGACCCAGTGAGGCTCTCGGTGAGGGCGATGCCACGGCCGCGGTCTGCCCGTCACCACCCCCGCCCAGCTGCGTGGCCAGCAGGAAGACCACGATAGAGGCCAGCAGCAGGCCCAGGACCCCCAGCAGGATGGGTGGTGTGATGCCCTGACGTCGCTTGACCAAGGGGTCACGGCCGGGTGGGTCGGCATAGAACCATTCGCCCGATCCGCGAGAGCGGATCGGCGACTGGGGTCGCTGGCGCCGACGCATGGGTAGGGCAGCCGGCACCTTGGGTGCCTGCGTGGCCTCCTCGGTCGACGGCGAGGGCTGCTCAGTGTCTTCTTCCTCGCCCTCGAATTCATCCTCATCGAGGGACTCCAGCTCTTCGGCCTCAAGCTCGGCCTGCTCATCCCATGGCACTTCGGCCCAGGCCGCGGCAGAGACCCACTCGAGCTGTTCAGCTGCCCTCGCCGCCTCGGGCTCGTCAGGATCGACGGCACCGAACAGCCCGCCCTCCGCTGTCGGCAGCGGTGGCTCGTCCTCGCCTGAGGATGAACCGTCGTTGCCTGGCTCGGGCATCGCGGCGCCGTCGCTCCAGTCGCGCTGGGCGGCGTCCCCCACCGCAGCGGGCGCAGCCGCATTGCGCGCGGCCCAGGCAAGGAACACCGCGCAGGTCGCGAAGTGTGGCGAGTAGCAGTAGTCGGCCTGGTGAACCAGGTCACGCCGTCGTGGAGCCCGCTCGGCATAGCAGCGATTGCCCTCGTCGGGCCCATCGGCCCGGCGATCACGGTCCTCGGCGAGCGCCACGAAGGGGCAGACCGAGGGGCCAGCACCCGGCGACGGTCTCGGATCTGTCACGGCCCGATGATACGGCCGACCGCCTCAAGTGGCCCTGAGCAACCGGCGCACCGCGGGCTGCAGCAGCGACCCGAACGCGGTGAGCCCCTGGGCAGCGGGGCTCACCGCACGTGGTCTCTCTGGTTCGATGGAGTCTGGCGGCGCGTGGCCTGGCCTGGAGCGTGGCCGGTCCTAGGCGGCGTCCTCGGCTTCCTCGAGCTCCAGCTCAGGCTCTGGCTGGGTGCGGACGACCATGCCGGCACCGACGGTGTCGGAGGTCGCCTCATCGATGAGGATGAAGCCGCCGGTGGCACGGGACAGGCGATACTCGTCGAGCAGCAGCGGTGTGCTGGTGCGGAGGCGGACGCGGCCGATCTCGTTGAGACCCAGCTCCTCCGATGCCTGGTCGCGCTGGAGGCTGTTGACGTCCATGCGGTAGCGCAGGTCCTCGACCATGGCCTTGGCCGAACGCGTGGCGTGCTTGATGATGTAGCGGCCGCCCGGTCGCAACGGCTCATCGGCCATCCAGCAGACCATGGCTTCGAAGTCGTTGGTGATGTCGGGCTGGTTGTGAGGGCGGCAGATGAGATCGCCGCGGGCGACGTCGACGTCGTCCTCCAGCTGCATGGTCACCGACATCGGCGGCGAGGCCACCTCCAGCTCACCATCGAAGGTGCGGATCTCCTTGACCCTGGAGCGCTTGCCCGAAGGCAGCACGATGACGTCGTCACCCTTCTTGAAGGTGCCCGAGGCGATCTGGCCGGCATAGCCGCGGAAGTCGTGATGCTCGTCGCTCTGCGGGCGGAACGACCCACTGCACCGGGAAGCGCGCGTCGATGTGGTTGTCGTCCGAGCCGATGTAGACGTGCTCGAGGTGGTACAGCAGCGAGGGGCCCTGGTACCAGGGCATGGCCATGGAGCGCTCCACCACGTTGTCGCCGTTGAGGGCGCTGATGGGGATGAACTGGATGTCGTGGACGTCCAGCTTCGCGGCCGCAATCCGAGAATTCGGCGGTGATGCGCTCGTACACCGCCTCGTCGTAGCCGACGAGGTCCATCTTGTTCACTGCCACCACGATGTGCGGGATGCGCAGCAGGGCCGCGATGAAGGCGTGGCGGTGGGTCTGCTCGATGACCCCGTGGCGGGCATCGATGAGCACGATGGCCAGGTTGGCGGTGGAGGCGCCGGTGACCATGTTGCGGGTGTACTGCACATGGCCCGGGGTGTCGGCGATGATGAACTTGCGCTTGGGCGTGGCGAAGTAGCGGTAGGCCACGTCGATGGTGATGCCCTGCTCGCGCTCGGCCCGGAGGCCGTCGGTGAGGAGGGCCAGGTCGACCTGGTGGTTGCCGCGAGCGATGCTGGTGCGCTCGATGGCCTCCAGCTGGTCTTCGAAGATGCCCTTGGAGTCGTACAGCAGGCGGCCGATGAGCGTGGACTTGCCGTCATCGACCGAGCCGGCGGTGGTGAAGCGAAGCAGGTCCATGCTAGAAGTAGCCTTCCTTCTTGCGGTCTTCCATGGCCGTCTCGCTGAACGAGTCGTCCGCACGGGTGGCGCCGCGCTCGGTGATGCGAGCGGCGGCGGTCTCGGCGATGATGGCCTCGAGGTCGGCGGCGTCGGAGTTGACCGCGCCGGTGCAGGTCATGTCACCGACGGTGCGGTAACGCACGACCATGCGCTCGACCGACTCGTCGGGGCCCGGCTCCAGGTGCGGGCCGGTCGAGAGCCACATGCCGTCGCGGCGGAAGACCTCGCGCTCGTGGGCGAAGTAGATGGGCGGCACCTCGATGCCTTCACGGGCGATGTACTGCCACACGTCCATCTCGGTCCAGTTGGAGATGGGGAACACGCGCATGTGCTGTCCCTGGCGGATACGACCGTTGTAGAGGGCCCACAGCTCGGGGCGCTGTGAACGTGGCTCCCACTGGCCGAACTCGTCACGCAGGGAGAAGACGCGCTCCTTGGCGCGAGCCTTCTCCTCGTCGCGACGCGCACCGCCGAAGACGGCGTCGAACTTGTGCTCGGTGATGGCGTCCAGCAGGGTCGTGGTCTGGAGGCGGTTGCGCGACGGGTTACCCGGCTCCTCGCGCACGCGGCCCTTGTCGATCGACTCCTGCACCGACGCCACGATGAGGCGCTCACCCAGCTCCTGGACACGTCGGTCGCGGAACTCGAGCACTTCGGGGAAGTTGTGGCCGGTGTCGATGTGCATCACCGGGAAGGGGAACTTCGCCGGACGGAAGGCCTTCTCGGCGATGCGCAGCAGGACGATGGAATCCTTGCCGCCGGAGAACAGCAGGACCGGCCGCTGGAACTCGGCTGCGACCTCGCGCATGATGAAGACGGCCTCTGCCTCAAGGGCGTCGAGGTGTGTGGCTCGTTGCCGCAGGACGCGTTCGCCCGCTGGTCTCGTTTCGATCATCTTGGGGGGCCGACCTCTGCTTCGGGATCCGGCGACGCTCACTCGTCGCTGTGCTACCCTTTCCCGACTGAAATGATAGACATTATCGGGATACTCTGGTAAGACCGGAGTATACCCACGAACCGGCGAGCCGCGCAGGAGGCGGCTGCTGTGAACGAAGCCAGCGCAGGGACACGTGAGCGAACGGACCTCGACTGAACCGGCCCCGAGCGACATCGCCGAGCCAGCCAGGCCGGCCGGGAAGCCGGCCCAGCTACCCGGCATCTGGGAGAAGGAGCCGGCGTGGGCACGACGGTTCCGCTACCGCATCGATGTCGGGCCGCGACTATTCGCAGCTTCCGTGTTGGCCGTCATCGTCGCGATCGTCGTCGTGTCGATGACCGTGCTTCTGGCCCCGGCCGGTGATCGTGGCCTCATCGTCAGCGCCTCGCTCATCGCGGTCGTGGCCGGCGCAGCACTGACGTCCGTCGGCGTCTACGGCGGCGTGCTGGTCCCGGGTCTGCTGCTGCTGGGGGTGCACCCGCTCTTCGCCGCTCCCCTCTCACTCTTCCTGCAGGTGCTCATCGTGCCCTTCGGCGCCAGTGCCCACGTACGCCTGGGGAACGTCAGCCGGCCACTCGTCATCCCGCTCATCACCGGCGGCATCATCGGCGCCATCCTGGGGCCGATCGTGGCCTCGTTCTTCTCCGCCGACGTCATCCGCCTGGCGGTCGAGATCCTGATCATCGTCAGCGCCATCCTGCTGCTGGTGAGCCTGCCACTCAAGCAGATGCAGGTGTCCCGCGCTGAGGGCGACGTGCCCAGCGCCCGGGTCGGCGTCATCGGAACGGCCTCCGGCATGGCCAGCGGTATCTCCGGAGCCGGCTGGGGTCCCATGGGCGTGACGCTCATGATCCTGTCCCGTATCGAGCCCCGCATCGCGGTCGGCTCCTCGGTCTTTGGGCGCATCTTCATGGCAGCCGCGGCCGTGCTCAGCGCCGCGGCGGTGCTGGCGGTGACACCGGGGCTCTACGACGAGGTGCAGCCCGAGTGGGTGTTGGTGCCATCGATCCTGGCCGCCTCACTGGCGGCGATGCTGCCCGGTGCCATCCTGGCCTCACGCCTGGGCCGGACGCGGATGTCGGTGCTCATCGCCTCGATCTCCATCGTGCTGGCGTCTGCCGCCCTGGTCAACGGCCTGCTCTAGACGCGTGAGTGTGCGCCGGTGCCGAGGGCTCGGGCCCCAGCACCGGCGCACGGATCACGGCAGGTGTGTTCGCATCCCGGGTGCTAGCGCTTGATGTCGAGGTAGATCTGGGCAGCAGGTGTGTTCGGCCCGGTAGCGGTCCAGGCGGGGACACGGACCCGGAAACACTCGCCGCCCGAGGTGGAGACCAGCACCCGCGAGGCGCCACCGCCGGCAGGGTAGACGGAGAACTCCTTGAGCATCGCCAAGCCGCTGGGCCGGTACCCGCGCACACCCAGGTTGCCGTCGATGCCGCCTGCCAGCAGCAGGCTGACGGTCGTCTGCCCCACCGACGGTCGGCGCACGCCGGGGATGCTGCCACGCACCTGTGCGCTGGACATGGCCTCCGCGGTCACGGATGCCGGCTCACCCTTGCCCGGGCCCAGTCGCTTGATCTGGAGCACCACGCGCTCGTATCCAGGTCCGGCCCGGAACGCCGCGCGACCGAGCGACCAGCGGCGTCCGCGTGGATCCTCCAGGCGGATCTGGCCGTCGCAGACCCAACCGCTGGGTGAGATGGTCTTGCCGGCCTGCCGAGGCGCCGGCTTGTCGGCCCGGGTGTTGTTGGTGATGCTCGAAGCCGCCAGCTGCGGTTCGGGCGTCGCCGGTTCGCGCGTGGTGACCGGCCGCGGTGTCGCCGCTGCCGGCGTCGGGGGCTCGGCGGTGGCGGGGTCCGGCGTCGCTGGCTCTGGCGTGACGGGCTCTGGCGTGACGGGTATGGAGGTGGCGGCGGCGGTCTCGGTCATCGCCAGGGCGGCAGCGGGTGCCGGCTGGTCGCCCCGACCTCCAGGGACGATGGCCCCGTAGACGGCCGCCAACCCCAGAGCGGCGATCAGCATCAGCGCGGCCGAGCCGGCGAGGACGCGGCGGTGCCCGGAGCCGCTGCGATGTCGCAGGGCCACCGAGTACGAACTCAGTGCGGTCGTGCCCGCGATGGCCTCTGCCTGCGGCGAGGTCGGGATGGTGGCCCCGGCGACGGGCACTGCGTCCGTAGATGCCGGAGTCGTCCCCTTGCTGACCGGGGCGGGTGACGGCGCGACCTTGGGCGGCGCTTCACCCAGCGGCGTCGCGCGCGTCCAGGCCCCACAGTCCGCACAGAACGCGCGGCTGGGCAAGTTGGCGGCGCCACAGCTCCAGCATTCCCCCACGGCGGCGGGGCGGGCGGCGATGGGCGCCGACGGCACCGCCGAGCTCGGGCGTGCGGGCTGGACAGACTCCACTGCCGGCCGGGATGGAGCGCGGCGGGTTTGGATGGGCGCGCCGGCATCGGACCGAAGAACTGCGGCCGACGACACGAGTGAGTCGCATTCGCCACAGAACGCCGTGTCGGCACCGATGGGCGCGCCACATGTTTGACAGACGAGTTGGTTGGACACCCCAGAAGCCTCAGGCGACGGCAGCCTCCCGTGAATGAGCAGACGTGCGTAGCCCGCAAGTACTGCCGCGTCGGTACCACTGGGCGGCAGCCACGGAGGGGTCGGACCGAACCTGGATCAGCTGGACAGACCGGCCACGAGGCTCTCGAGCAGACGACCGCCGGCGCGGACCCCGATGTCGACCGCCTCGCCCACGGACGTCGGTGCCGAGCTAGGTTGGGACGTCTGACCCGCCAGCCGCATTCCTGCTGACCGGGACAGCGATGGAACTCGGCGACCGCGCGCCATCGGTGGTCGACGGCGCTGGGCGACCAGCAGGCGAGGTGGAGCCACGCGTCGTGGGCATCGATGATGTACTCGTCGTAGGCGCGACCATCCGACGAGATCACCGACACCAACGCGCCTCGACCAGCGGCAGTCGCACGTAGCGGAGCTTCGGGTCGTAGTACTCGGCCGTGCGTTCGAACTCGTCTCGACGGACACGGCCGGCGGGCCCGCTGTCGGACCAGCCCACCCGTTCTGCCAGGCGCGTGATGTCAGTAAGCGCGCAGAACGCGCCCGTCGCCGCGTGATCAAGGCGCAGTAGCGGACCTGGTACGGCAGGTCCGCGGCGTCGAGCGCGCCCAACAGGCCGTCCCCGTGATCGGCCGAAACGACACGCACGGACCAGTCCTGCGGCGGCGTGAGCTGAAGGCTGAGCCCGGCGAGGTCGAACGGCTCCGGGACAGGGTCGGGATACCTGGGCCGGCGTACGTGGCGCGCGGACGTATGTCAGTAGCGTCTCCGTCGCAGGCGGCTCCGTCAGGAAGGCGAACGATCGCGCCACTGAGAGCCAGCGGTCGTCGGGAGGATCGTTCGACCAGCAGTCGAGCTCGACGAACTGTGAACCGTTGCTGAACCAGTACTTGGTCTCTACCAGACCGCTGTACCAGTCCATGTCGATACGTGCGACCCGACCAGCGGGCAGGCTGTAGTAGCGGCTGTCGGCGTTCTCGAGATCGGCATCACGCCCCATCCAATCGAGCTCATGTGCCACCACCTCCTCGAGCGTCGACCAGGCTGGCGGCAGGGCGACCCAACCGCTGTTGTCCTCGACGCTGCAACGCTGTGCGTCACCGGATGCGATCAGGATGCCGTACCACGCCGGGTCGTCCGTCACCTCGTCGGGGTAGAGCCAGGCGTGGTCGCGGCGGTTAGTCGGACCGACCGCCCAATGGGACGGGAACGACACGGCGAGGTCCTCTTCGACCACCTCGTGCCGCCTGACCGCGGGGAGCGCATCGGCTGGCGTGGATGTCCTGGGCTCGGCAGGTCGGCAAGCGCGATGGGCGCCATGACAGAGTCGATGGTGATGTCCATGATCAGCGACTCGACCTGCTTGCCCATGCGTGCTGTGAATTCGGTGTGCGAGTCGAGATCCTGTGTCGCTTCGTTGGCGACCGCGCCAAGATCGATGACGGCCGACCCGCTGCCCGTTGCCTGATGGCTGTCGACCCACATCTCAAGGCCCTCGGGTGCGTCCGGCAGGTCCAGCCGCTGATCGCTGGCGAGCTGGCGTACCGTGCGTCTTGAGGAGCAACACTGTCGCCGTCCACCTCGACCAGCTTGGTGCGCCTGATCTGCTTGACGGAGAACCCCATCTCGCCGTCAAAGCTCTCGTCGACCCGCCAGACGGCGCCTTGACCGACCCGTTGCCGCGGCAGTACCAGCAGCAGTCCTTCCAGGGAGTTGGTCGTGCTCTCGAGCGCATCGACCTGGGCTGGGTCGAGTCCGGGCGGCGGGATGGTCTCGCTCTCGTAGAGGTTGCCGCGCGTATCCACCCGGACGCGGAAGGCCGAACCTTCCAGCGTGGCCACACTCGCCTCGGCGACGTCCGCAGCGATGATGCCGTCGGCTTCGCCCATCGGCACACCGGCCTCGAGGATGACCTGCTCCAGCACCCAGGTCCCATCCGGTCGCTCCTCGATCACTTCGATCGTGCCGATCATTCGAATCGTCGGGACTTGCACGTCGCCGCTCGTGGACAACCCGCGCGACATGTCCGTCGCGACGCTGAGGTCGATCTGAGTGGCTTCCTTCTGGCCGACGACCCACGCGTAACGCAGCTGTCGCCGCGGTGAGGCTCCGCGATCGATCACCTCGACCGTGGTTCGGGGCCCATAGACCGCAGCGGCCGGGGGCTGCGAAGGGTTCTGCGCCAGCAGGCTCCCCGGGACCCGAGGACGCTGACGACGACGGTCACGACCGCGAGTGCCAATTGGCGCATGCCAGTCCCCCTTGTATGAGGGCAGGTTCGGGCTCGTCGAACGAGGCGTCAAGTGACCGAAAGACCTAGTCGGTAGCGCTACTCCACCCCGATGGCCACGAACAGCGCCAGGCTCACGACCGCCAGCATGACCGCGACTGCGAGGCCCATCAGGAAGGGCGCCGGACCCGTCGCTCGCAGCGACGCCAACCTGGTGCTGAGCCCGACCCCGACGAGGGCCATCACGATGAAGACCTGCGAGAGGCGAACGAAGAGGTCCGCCAGGTCCCCGGGGATGAGGCCAGCGCTGTTGAGCAGGGCCATCGCCAGGAAGCCGAAGAGGAACGGCGGCACGGCCTTGCGGGCAGACGCGGCCAGGCTGCGGCGCTCATCGACCGCGGGAGATCCGGCGTCACGCGAGGCGAACCAGGTGCCCACCGCGAAGATGACCGGCACCATCAGCGTGTTGCGCGTCAGCTTGACGATGGTGGCGGTCTCGCCCGCGCGGCACCGAGTAGGAGAACGCCGTTGCCGTGACCTGGCTGGTGTCGTTGACGGCAGCCCCGGCCCAGTGCCCGAAGAGGTTGTCGGACATGCCCAGCGCATGTCCGACAAGCGGGAAGACGATGACCGCAGCGGTACCGAAGAGCGTGATGGTGGCAACGGCGAAGGAGACGTCGCGCTCCTCGGCCCTGATGACCGGGGCGGTGGCGATGATGGCGGTGTTGCCGCAGATGGCGGTGCCGACGCCGATGAGCGCCGCCAGTCGGGAGGACGTCCCCAGCACCCGCCCCAGCAGCAGCGTGACGGTCAGCACCAGGGCGATGTCGATGACCAGCACGGTGATGGCGCCGAGGCCGGTGGAGAGGATGTCGGCGAGGCTGAGGCGCGCACCCAACAGCACGATGCCGAGCGGCAGGAACCAGGCTCGCGCCAGCCTGGCGCCGGGGCCGATGGCGGGCGTCGGCCGCAGGTTGGCCACGAAGATGCCCAGGAAGAGCCCGATCGTGACGGCACCGAAGATGTCCGGCAGGAACAGCGTGGACGCATAGGCCACGGCGGCGAGGACGACGACCGCGAGCAGCCCCGGAGCAGCTGCGCTCAGCGTGGCGCGCGTGCTCAAGACCCGGCGCTGGTCTCCTCGGCCCAGACCACTCCGGGGCCAAGCAGGATGGTCACATCACGGCGGGCGTGCGACGCCTTGTCGCGCACTTCGGCCACGACGAAGGCGGCGAAGCCGGTCTTGCGGCGCATGGACTCCTGCATCACCTCTGCAGCCACGTTGCTGGGCAGGAAGCCGACCTGTTGCCTGTCGTCCCCGGTCCAGACCGCGATGGCGAAACGATCCTGCGGCTGAGCGTCGGGCTTGAGCAACACTCGCCCTCCGACCGCCAGGCCGGGATCGGAGAGGCCCGCGAACTGCATGGTGGCGGCGACATCGGTCAAGCGGCAGCCGGCAGCGGCCAACGACTGCGGCAGCTGGCCCTCGTCGATCCAGTTGCCACCGTTGGCTGCGAAGCGGAGGGAGCGCGACTCCACGACCGAGTCCAGGCTGCCCCACCATTCAGGCAGAACCGCCTGCTCAGCGACATCGCCGGCGTGGACGATGAAGGCCTGGCGTTCTGGTCGGTGCTTGGGCTGCGTCATCTTGTGGGCCCTTTCCCTGCGGGTCGTGGGGAGACACAGCGTAGCGCGGACGGTGCGGGTCGCGACCGCCCGCAGACTAGCGGCGGATCTCGCGCCCCTCGAGGACGGATCGAGCGGCAGACACGACGAGGCGGGTCCCCACCTCCAGCAGTCTCCGCAACGTGCTGAGGAGGGCCGCCAGAACGAGCACGGCCACGCCCTCGGACCCGAACGGAGCGGCGTACCAGGCAAGCTTCTGATAGCCCAGCGTCTCCTGCGCACGTTCGGCCGGGGTGGGCTGGAGGGGCTCGAACGGGTCGGCCGATCGGTCTCGTGGTGTCGTCATGGCGGCCTCGCTCTCTTGACGAAGCAGGTGCAGCTCCATCATCTCGGCAGGCCGACCAGCGTCAAGTGTCGAACGGCAGGCGAGTCGTCGCGGCGGATCGCTGCCGCCAGCTTGAGGGCCGGTCGCCCCGGGCAGTCGAGGCGCTCAGCACGATCGGCTCGCTGGAGTCGCGACTAGTAGGTCAGGGCGACGTCGCTACGGGAGCGATCCTTGGCGGCGAGGAGAGAGGGGCGGCCGGTGAGGTACTCGTCGACGGCGCGCGCGCACTCGCGGCCTTCGCTGATGGCCCACACCACCAGCGACTGGCCGCGACGCATGTCGCCGGCCACGAAGACGCCCTGGTGCGAGGTGACGTGACCCCGGGCAGCGCAGTTGCCGCGCTCATCCTTCTCCAGGCCGAGGTCATCGAGGAGGGCATGCTCCGGGCGCAGGAAGCCCATGGCCAGGAGCACCAGCTGTGCGGGCAGCTCGAACTCGGAACCGGGGATGTCACTGGGGCCGCTGGAGCCCCATTCGGCTCGTGTCGCACGGATGGCTCGGAGCGCACCCGACTCGTCGGCCAGGAACTCCTTGGACATCACGGCCCAATCGCGTTCGGCCCCCTCGGCCTGTGAGCTCGACGTCGAGAACATGCGCGGGCCGGGATGGGTGGGCCAGGGCGTGGCAGGGGTCCGACCCTCCGGCGGTCGAGGCATGATCTCGATCTGGGTGACCGAGCGCGCGCCCTGGCGGATGGATGTACCTACGCAGTCCGAGCCGGTGTCGCCGCCGCCGATGACCACCACGTCCTTGCCGGTCGCGAGGATGTCGGTCCCGGCAGCGATGGAGTCGCCGGCAACGCGGCGGTTCGACTGCGTCAGGAACTCCATGGCGAACTCGACACCGGCCACGTCGCGGCCCGGGATGGGCAGGTCACGTGGCTTGGTGGCGCCGCCCGCCAGGACGACCGCGTCGAACTGCGACAGCAGCTGGTTGGCGGGGTAGTCGACACCGACGTGGACACCGGTTCGGAAGGTGACGCCCTCGGCCTGCATCAACGCCAGGCGACGGTCGAGCACGTCCTTGCCCAGCTTGAAGTCGGGGATGCCGTAGCGCAGCAGGCCGCCGATACGATCGGCCCGCTCGAAGATGGTGACACCGTGGCCGGCGCGGTTGAGCTGGTCGGCGGCCGCCAGGCCCGCCGGCCCCGAGCCCACCACCGCCACCGACCTGCCGGTGCGGCGACGTGGCGGACGTGGTGCTGCCCAGCCCTCCTCGAAGGCCTTCTCGATGATGGTGACCTCGATGTTCTTGATGGTCACCGCCGGCTTGTTGATGGCCAGCACACACGCCGACTCGCACGGCGCCGGACAGACCCGGCCGGTGAACTCGGGGAAGTTGTTGGTGGAGTACAGCGCCTTCAGTGCCCGCTCCCACTTGCCGTGATAGGCGTGGTCGTTGAAGTCGGGGATGACGTTGGCCAAGGGGCAACCCTGGTGGCAGAAGGGCACACCGCAGTTCATGCAGCGCGCACCCTGCTCCTCCACCTCCGCCTGTGCCATCGGCAGCGCGAACTCCTGCCAGTGGCGGATGCGCTCATCGACCGGCTGGTAGCCGGGAACCTTCCGCTCGAACTCCTTGAAACCGGTGTCCTTGCCCATGTCTTCCCTATGCCGCCACGGCGGACTCAGCCGCGAGCTCGGCCAACGCGCGCTTGTAGTCGCGAGGCATGACCTTCACGAAGCTTCCGAGCTGGACGTCCCAGTCGTCGAGGATGGCCTGCGCCCGGGTCGAACCGGTGGCCTGGGCGTGCTCCTCGATGACAGCGCGCAGGTCGGCCACCTCGAGCGGGTCGGTCATCTCCTCGAGATCGACCATGCTGAGGTTGATGCGCTCACGCGAGCGACCGTCGGCATCCCAGATGTAGGCGATGCCACCGGACATGCCGGCCGCGAAGTTGCGCCCGACCGACCCCAGCACCACCGCCCGGCCCCCGGTCATGTACTCGCAGCCGTGGTCGCCCACACCCTCGACGACGACGTCGGCACCGGAGTTGCGCACGCAGAAGCGCTCGCCCGCGGGGCCCAGGATGAAGGCCTTGCCGGACGTCGCACCGTAGAAGCTGACGTTGCCCACCACGACGTTCTCATTGGGGTCGAACGTGGACGTCCGCGGCGGGTAGAGGATGGCCGTGCCGCCGGAGAGGCCCTTGCAGAAGTAGTCGTTGGCCTCGCCCTCCAGCTCGATGGTCAGGCCGCGCGGTGCGAACGCCATGAAGGACTGGCCGGCGGACCCGGTGGCCTTGAAGCGGATAGTGTCCTCGGGCAACCCCTCGACGCCCTTCCGCCGCGTGATCTCCTGGCCCAGGATGGTGCCGACGGTGCGGTTGACGTTGCGGATGGCGATCTCGGCTTGCACGCGCTCGCCACGCTCCAGCGCCGGCTGCGCCAGCTTGATGAGCTCGTTGTCCAGGGCGCGATCGAGGCCGTGGTCCTGGGGCACACAACAGAAGGTGCCGGTACGGTCGGTGCCGGGCATGAAGTGGAGCAGGCGCGACAGGTCCAGCTGCCTGGCCTTGAAGTGCTTGATGTCGCGCCGGGGGGCGATCTTGTCAACGCGACCGACCATCTCGTCGACGGTGCGGAAGCCAAGACGTGCCATGTGGCGACGCAGGTCCTCGGCCATGAAGGTGAAGTAGTTGACGACGTGCTCGGGCTCACCGGTGAAGAGCTCGCGCAGCTCCGCATCCTGCGTTGCCACCCCCACCGGGCAGGTGTTGAGGTGGCATTTGCGCATCATGATGCAACCCATGGCGATGAGCGCGCCGGTGGCCACGCCCCACTCCTCGGCACCGAGGAGTGTGGCGATCGCGATGTCGCGACCGGTCCGCAGCAAGCCGTCGGTCTGGAGCACGACGCGATCGCGCAGGTTGTTGCGCATGAGCACCTGGTGCGCCTCTGCCAGCCCCAGCTCCCAGGGCAGGCCGGCGTGCTTCAGCGACGACAGCGGCGAGGCGCCGGTGCCGCCATCGTGGCCACTGATGAGGATGACGTCAGCGTGGGCCTTGGCCACGCCGGCAGCGATGGTGCCGACACCCACCTCCGCCACCAGCTTGACGTTGATGCGGGCACGTGGGTTCGAGTTCTTGAGGTCGTAGATGAGCTGCGCGAGGTCCTCGATGGAGTAGATGTCGTGGTGCGGTGGCGGCGAGATGAGCCCAACGCCCGGCGTGGAGTAACGGGTGGCGGCGATCTTCTTGTCCACCTTGTGGCCGGGCAGCTGGCCACCTTCGCCGGGCTTCGCGCCCTGCGCCATCTTGATCTGGAGCTCATCGGCGTTGACAAGGTAGTTGGAGGTCACACCGAAGCGGCCCGACGCCACCTGCTTGATGGCCGAGCGCATCGAGTCCCCGTTGGGCAGCGGCGCGAAGCGCACCGGGTCCTCGCCGCCCTCGCCGGTGTTGGACTTGGCACCCAGTCGGTTCATGGCGATGGCCAGCGTGGTGTGCGCCTCCCAGCTGATGGAACCGAATGACATGGCGCCGCTGGCGAAGCGCTTGACGATCTCGCTGGCCGGCTCCACCTCCTCGATCGGGATCCGGTCGAAGTCGGTGAACTCGAGCAGGTTGCGCAGGGTGATGGGCTTGTCGGCGGCGTGGTCGATGAGCCGCTGGTACTCGCGGTAGAGCTCCCAGTCGTTGGTGCGGGCCGCCTGCTGCAGCTTGGAGATGGTGTCGGGGTTGTGCAGATGGCGCTCGCCGCGCAGGCGCCACTGGTACTGGCCGCCCAGCTCGAGATCGGTGTCGTCCTCGTCGTCGACGTAGGCGGCCTCGTGGCGCATCAGCACTTCGCGCTCGATCGTTTCGAGATCGATGCCGCCGATGCGGGACACGGTGCCCGGGAAGAACTCCTCGATGACCTCGTCGGACAGGCCCACGGCCTCGAAGATCTCGGCGCCGATATACGACGACATGGTGCTGATGCCCATCTTGGACATGGTCTTGAGCAAGCCCTTGCCGACCGCCTTGAGGTAGCGCTCGCGAGCCTCGTCCGCATCCATCTCAGGCGGCAGCAGCTGGCGACGGCGCATGTCCTCGATGGTCTCGAAGGCGACATACGGGTTGACGGCCGAGGCACCGAACCCCAGCAGGGTGGCGAAATGGTGGACCTCGCGGGCCTCGCCGGTCTCGATCATCAGTCCGCAGCGCGAGCGCAGGCCCCGACCGATGAGGTAGTGGTGGACGGCGGAGACGGCCAGCAGGGCGGGGATGGCGGCGTGGTCGGAATCGACCGTGCGGTCGGTCAGGATGATGACCTCGTAGCCATCGAGGACGTATTCCTCAGCCTCGCGACAGAGTCGGTCAAGGGCCCGCCGCATGCGGCCGGGCTCGGCAGAGAAGCCGATGGAGATGGTCTTGGCCTGGAAGTGTTGGCGGTCCACCCAGCGCAGTCGCTCCAGGTCCTCGTTGGTGAGCACCGGCTGCGGCAGCTCGATCATGCGCGCATGCTCTGGCCCCCCCGCAAGCAGGTTGCCTTCCGCTCCCACGAAGGAGACGAGGCTCATCACCGTCTCCTCGCGGATGGAGTCGATGGGCGGGTTGGTGACCTGGGCGAAGAGCTGCTGGAAGTAGTCGAAGAGGTTGCGCGACTTGTCGGACAGGACTGCCAGCGGTGTGTCCGTGCCCATCGAGCCCACCGGCTCCTGGGCGTCCTTGACCATGGGCGCCATCAGGATGCGCAGGTCCTCGAGCGTGTAGCCGAAGACCTTCTGCTTGATCAGGACGCTGCGTGCGGGTGGCTGCAACACCTGGCGTGGCGGGTCCAGCTCGGCCAGCGTGATCTTGTTCTCGTTGAGCCACTCGGCATAGGGATGCTCACTGCAGATGCGGGCCTTGATCTCGTCATCGGGGATGATGCGGCCCTCTTCGAGCGAGGCGACGAACATCTTGCCTGGCTGCAGGCGGCCCTTCTGCACCACCTTTTCCGGGGGCACGTTCAGGACACCGGCCTCCGAGGCCATGATCAGCAGGTTGTCGTCGGTGAGCATGTAGCGCGAAGGCCGCAGTCCGTTGCGGTCGAGGGTGGCGCCGATGAGCGTGCCATCGGTGAAGGCGATCGAGGCCGGACCGTCCCAGGGCTCGATGATCCCGCCGTGATACTCGTAGAAGGCCTTGCGCTCGGCGGCGATCTCCGGATCCTTCTCCCAGGCCTCCGGGATGAGCATCATCATCACGTGCGGCAGGCTGCGCCCGCTCAGCATCAAGAGCTCCACGACATTGTCCAGCACGCCCGAGTCGGAGCTGCCGGCCTGCGTGATGGGCCGCATCTTCGAGATCTCGTCCGGCGTGAAGAGGTCGGACTCGAGGATGGCCTCGCGTGACGTCATCCAGTTGGTGTTGCCACGGATGGTGTTGATCTCGCCGTTGTGAGCGAGGGTGCGGAAGGGGTGCGCCAGCGGCCAGGTCGGCAGCGTATTGGTGGAGAAGCGGCTGTGGATCAGCGCCAGTGCCGACTCGAAGGCCTCGTCCAGCAATTCCGGGTAATAGGCCGGCACCTGGGCCGGTGTGAGCATGCCCTTGTAGAGGATGGTCCGCGACGAGAACGAGCAGATGTAGAAGTCCTCGGCGCTCCGGACGGACTCGCGCACCATGCGCGTGCCGTACTTGCGCGCCACCATGAGCCGCCGCTCGAAGTCATCCTGCGTGTGGCAGCTGACGGGGCGGCCGACGATCATCTGGATGGTGATGGGCTCGCCCGAGACGGCCGACGCGCCGAGGCTCGAGTTGTCAGTGGGGACCTCGCGCCAGCCCAGCAGCGGCAGCCCCAGCTCATCGAGGACGCGCTTCAGCACCAGCCTGGTGCCACTGTGGCGCGATCGTTCCTGCTGGAAGAAGCACTGCGCCACCGCGTAGTGGCCGGGCTCCGGCAGAGCGATGCCGAGCTTGCTGCACTCACGCAGCAGGAACGCGTGGGGCAGCTGCACCAGGATGCCGGCGCCGTCGCCGGTATCCGGCTCCGCCCCGCGGGCACCGCGATGGTCGAGGTTCATGAGGATCTCGATGCCCTGCTCGACGACAGCGTGGGTGGTGATGTTGTTCAGGTCGGCCACGAAGCCCACGCCGCACGCGTCATGCTCGAAGCGCGGGTCGTAGAGTCCCTTCTTCGGCTGTGTCTGCATCGCGCGCATCCTTGATGGGTGAACTGACCCAGGGATGTGCAGAGGGAGGGACCCCGAGCCAATCCGGGGGTCCCTCACCGCCTCCCCGGGCTCGTGGGTGGATGCAAACGATAAGGAAGACGGGCCCACCGGTCAAACGCACCATCACGTGAGCGTCGGCATCGAGGCCGAGCCGTCCCCCGGTCAGCGGATCGACGAGCCCTCGTCGGAGAAGGTCGGCACGGGCGACGGCTCGTGCTGGACCAGCAAGCGCTGCGGCGAGGACCAGTTGCCGGCCACGTCTCGCCACTGGACGAAGAGGCGCACCGGGCCCGCTTCCGAGTCGCCCGGCGGCAGCGACGGCGGCGTCTCGCCAGCCGGCACGAACACGTCCGGGACGGGGCCGGCTGAGGGCATGGAGACGCGCACTGCGTCCGCGGCCGGGAACGTGGTCCCGTGGCGGAGCGCCCCGCGAGCAGTGCGGCCACCGCGTGATGAGATGCGTACGTACGCGAGGCCGCTCCCATCGAGTCCATCGCCGGCCTCCAGTCCCAGCTCGACGACCGACCCCACGAGCGGCAGGCCGTCGCGAACCCCGAGCACGCTCTCCGGCATGAGCGTCACGCTTCCCACGGGCGGCTCCTCGTCGAACGTGCCGTCAAGGCCGACCTGCAGCGCCGACCACAGCTCGTTCCGATCACCCTGGTGGCCGAGCGCCCAGATGCCGACGCCGCGCAATCCCTTGCGGGCCGCGAACCTGACCTTGGCGCGGAGCGCGTCCACGTCGTCGAACCAGAGCTGTCTCCAGCTGATCGGACAGGCCTCACAGGCAGCGGCTGGATAGACGCTCCAGGCCGACGCCTGGACCGGGTCGTATGTGCGCCCCGATGCGGTGGCCCGACCGATGGAAACAGCGTAGGAGGCGACGGACGGGCCGATGAAGCGGTCGCCCCGCCGAGTCCTCGATGGGGTTCCAGCCTCACGCGTCGACCAGGCCCGTCCATACCAGGGCAACGCCAGGATCAGCGCGTCGGCGGGCACGCGTTGGAGGCTCCGTCTGACGGAAGTCTCGAGGTCGAGCCCATCCCGATCGCTGAGCGGAGCCACCGAGCCGGCGACGCGGCTGCCGGCGGTGCGGTACTCGTATCCCATGAGCACAGCGGCGTCGGCTGCGTGCGGGCCCGTCAAGGCCGTGAGCCAGTAGCCCTTGATCGCTGGCGGCAGGTCGAAGGTGAGCTGCAGGCCAGGGTCGACCGCGTCGAGGCCCGTTCGAAGCTCGCGCACCAGCTGGGTGAACTGGCGGCGAACCGATGCGGGCAGCGGCTCGAAGTCAAGGTTCACACCATCTGCGCCCCGCACTCGCACCGAAGCAACGATGTCGCGCACGAGCACGGCGCGAGCGTCCGCGTCGGACAGCAGGGCGACGGTGGTCTCCTCGCCTGCCTGATCCCAGGCGAAACGCTCGACCGTCAGCACCACCCTGACGCCAGCCGCCTGGGCACGGTGCCTCAGCGCGGCGAAGTCCGCGCCTGTCCAGCCGGTCCAGCCCGGCGTCGCTTCGCCTGCGTCAGTCCGGCGCACGAGCCAGCCATCGGCGCCTGCCTCGACGCTGAACCACGCCAGCGTGGTCAGCGTATCGAGGTCGATGTGGTCGGCATCGCCCAGCTCCCAGTACGGCAGGAACCCGAAGACCTCGCGCTCGGCAAGCGCAGGCGGACGTGGCGCGCCCCGATCGCCCGTGGCGTCGCGGCCGTCGGCGGACGGCGCCAGCACACCGAAGGTGCTCGCCAGAAGGACGACGATGATGGCCGCGGTCGACAGGGCATGGCCGGATCCGGGTAGACGCTTCCCGCCGGTCATGGCGACCACGCTACGCGCACGCTGGTGCCCTCGGGCCCGGTGATGGGTGGCAACCGCCAGCCTTCGTGTGTCATCGCGGCAGGCCAGTCAGCCGCGGCTGTAGCGGCCCACGAGGACGGCCCTGGCCAGGACGTGCTCCGCCAGCGCCTCCAGGAGGGTCGCCTTGTCGACACCGGCCGGCAGGTCCAGCTGCGCGTCGAGGGCGTAGAGGGCAAAGAAGTAGCGATGCGTGCCGCGCGGTGGGCAGGGACCGCCGTAGCCGGTGCGACCCCATGAGTTCGTGCCGGGCGTGCCCAGGGTCGCCACACCTTCGGGGATCTCCTCGACCGGCGCGATGTCGTAGGCGAGCCAGTGATCCCAGGTACCGGCGGGGGCGTCGGGGTCGTCCATCACCAGCGCCAGCGAGACGGTCTCCGCGGGGATATCGCGCAGCGTCAGCGCCGGCGAGAGGTCGGCCCCGTCGCAGGTATGCCGGCTGGGGATGTCGCCCTCGTGATCGAAGGCGGAGCTCGTGAGTCGCATGCTGGCCTCCTCGCTGACCGACGCGCTGGTCGGCGTGGCGCGCTCGGTAGCACCGGAGCACGCCAGCACGATGAACAGTACGCTCATGGCCGCCGCCATCCAGTGCAGGTTCAGCACGTCACGTGCAGGACCGCGGACACGCTGGCCGCACCGGCGGATCGGAGTCGTTCGCAGGCCGATACCGTCGGTTCGGCGACTACGTCCACGCCGCGCCGGCGCGCCTCCTGGTAGACCTCCGGCATGACCGGCAGCTGCCCGGCGGCCCCGGTCCCGATGACCAGAACAGGGGCAGACCAGGGGATGTCCTCAGCGACCGAGAGTGGCGTGTGCCCGTAGTGATCGCGAAATCGCTTCGACGGGCCCTTCTTGCGCTTGCGGATGCTGCCGCCCTCGATGACGACATCGTGTTGGTATCGCTGGCCGTCGATCTCGAGCACGCCGAACGAGATGAGATGAGCTTCCATCGCAGCCTCCGGCTCCATCATCATGCCAGCGCGCAAGTCACCCACGGGGTTGCGACTCGAGAACCGAGGGGGCCGCGAGATGTAACCGTTCTTGCACCGGCTTGATACGCCCATGGCCGATCGCCGGCGATACGCTCCTGAAGCGTGCGCAAGGCACAGCCGATGGAACCGGATCACGACCGCAACGGAGAACAGCGTGCAGGCCAAGGGCGACAGGGATCAGGCAGACATGGCTGCCGCGAAAGCGCTGTGGGACGAGCTCGCGGTGCGCGCGCGCCTGGTGCACTGCCCGGAGCACTACGCTCAGCCGTGGCGGGTGACGGTGCTGGGTGACACGCCGGCCAAGCTGCGACTCTACATCTCGGGGTGCTGTCCCCGCCTTGGCGATGCGGTCAACGCCATGATCCGCGCGGAGCCCCGCATCTCCGGCCCCAGCTGACCTACGGCGCGTCGGAGCCGAATGACGCGGCCAGGCCCTCCAGGGCAGTGACCGCATCCGCGGCCTGGTGCGTCCGCTCCTCACCGGAGGGCCCGATCGCGGCGGCGATCCAATCCCCGGAGCGGTCCTCGGGGGCAAGCCCGGTCGAGGCGCAGCGAAGGCCGGCCAATGTCCAGCCATCGGGCAGTCGGTGCTGCGTCTCCGTCCAGGTGCGGGTGAGCCGATCGCGCGGAGGCGTGCCACTCCCGATCACCGTCTGTCCCAACGCTGTGGCGGTCGTCGCCAGCTTGCTCCATACCATCGTGTGTTCCTTCTCTTTCTGAACGGTCCGTGGTCGCGCTAGCCGGCGCGCCGGGATGCCCAGACGGCGATGGGGATGACGATACCGGTCGCGACGACGTAGATGAGGACAGCCCAACCCAGCGAGGCGACAGCGTCGGGATTGAACGGCTGGCCCGTGCCCTTCAGGGAGCTGCCGGCGTAGAGGACATCGGCGAGCGCCGGTACGATGAAGATGAAGCCCAGGACCCAGGCGGCCGCGATGCCGAGGCCGACGGCACATGACTTGATCATCGTGGTTGCTGCCGTGGGAGCCAGACCAGGCTGGAGGTGGCCTGTGCGTCACCTCCAGGGCCGAGCGGCGTGGTGGCGTGGTGGCGTGGCGTGGTCATACCAGCAGCCTGTGCCTGAGGCGACGTCGCCGCATCGGGCAGCTGCTCATCGCTCGCCTTACTGGCGCGGCCAGCACGTCGGCAGCGTGAGCGAGAAGACCGAGGCCGCAGGCAAGCTCAGGGATAGCAGAAGCAGCGTCCGTTCAACCACCGGGCCAACCTCCGATCTCGGCCCTCATCCTGCGCGCCATGGCCAGTGCGTCAAGTGTCGAACGGCCCAGTGCATGCCGGCGCCGACTGGTCAGGGACGGCTACTGCGCAGCGGGCAGGGGCTCGATGCTCTCGGCGATGGAGCGCCACAGGTCCTCTCGCGGTACCTCGCTCCAGCACCACAGGAGGGCGACACCACCTTCGATGTCCTTGGCGTATTGCGCATGGACGCGCTGGCCGGTAGATACGAGCTCATCGAGATGCGCGGCGCTGAGGTCGCTGCCGAGCGTCTCGATGTCGACGTCCTCGGCCCGGCCATAGAGCTCCGCCAGAAACTCCGTTGGGGTCTGGCTGGCCGGCCGATACGACACGAGCGTACAGGCGCTCGGGAACCCTCCGGACGCCTGCCCCGCCGGCTCCGCCCGCAGGATCGGCTGCATGAGTACGTCGGCCCCGAAGCGCTCCGGGCCCGAGGGAACGATGAAGCCGAGGTCGGCCTCGTCGGTCCAGACGGTCCAGTCGTCCGGGAACGACACCGCGATGGCGGCTGCCGGGACCTCGACCCTCTGGCCGAGCGGCACTTCCTGCCCGGACGCCGCCGGTATGGCCGCCACGATCGTCTCGACGAGTGGGTGATCCGCCTGCAGGACCCAGGTCGTGTCACCTGCGGGATAGAAGGACATCGGGTAGGCGCCCGGCATGGTTCCATCATGGACGACCGCGACCCACCGACCGGAGCGTTGCTCCCACCGTACCTGCGGGTCCTCGATGTGCGGTGCCATCGCGGCGATGGTGGGGCCGATGAGATCGAAGCCGAGGCCCCGGGTCCGCACTGCCGAGACGGCAGCGTAGTTGCCCGGCTGTGGCTCGACGATCCCGGTTCCGATGGTGAGGTCCGCAAGGGTGGAGCCGGCGGCGGTGATGAGCGCCTGGACGCCTCGGATCGCATTCGCGTCGGTGCGCATCACGGGGTCGAGGCGCGCGACCCAGTCGGACCCACTCCACGTTTCGGCATCGATGCGCAGGCTGGGGATCGAGCCCAGGGGCGGGGCAGGCTCGCCCGTCAGAGTTGCTGCCGGAGAAGCTGCCGACACTCGGGAGTCGAGGACCGACCTCACCGCCCCCGGCTCGATGACGTAGACACCCTCGGTACCCTGGACCCACACCGCACCGTCGGGATCGAAGCCGATCACCTGGACCAGGGATCGGTCTTCCACGTAGTCGGTCCAACCTGTCCCGTCGAACGCGGACAGGACCGTGCCGGAGAGCCAGACCGTGCCGTCGGGCGCGACATCGACGAACAGGAAGCACGGCGCCAGATCACAGTCGGTGCTGGTCGAGTAGCTACCGTCGCCGAAGCTCGAGCGTCCGGGTTGGTTGAAGCCCTCGTGGCGGACGTGCCACTCGCTGCCGTCCCACCACCAAAGGCGGTCCTCGTTGAGCAGCCAGAGCGTGCCGTCGGGTCCGAGAGCCTGGTCACGGATGCCGAACGTCTCCTTCGGCGCAACGATGGGACAGGCGCCCAGCTCGCGGATGCCGCGAATGGGATCGAGGAACCAGACGCGTCCATCGGCGGCGACTTCGGCGCCGCCGTAGAACGGCTCCCGTGGGTACTGTGAGCCACAGTCCCACGCGGGCTCGAGGGCGCGCCAAGCCCACTGCTCGGCAGGCTCGAAGGTGACATCGGAGCCGGCCGGATAGGGCGGCGGATCCTCCCCTGCCGCAAACGTGCCGGCCGTGGACAGCACCAGCAGCAGGGTCATCGAGACGATCGACAGCCGACGCATCGCAGTCCCCCATGTTGCTGTATCCATCCTCCGCGCGCGCGTCCGCAGGTCAAGTGTCGAACGGCCCAGGCAGGTCGCAGCTCAGTCGAGCGGCATCCCCCAGCGAGCCCGATCGAGGAAGGAGGGGCTGCCATCCATGGCGTCTCGCCACGGGCGCAGGTAGTCGCGTCCGGGTTCACTCACGCCGCCGAGCGCCAACACGTAGGCGGTCAACCGCAGGCCGCAGCGGAAGCCGTTGCGCAGCTCGTAGGGCAGGTCGTCAGGTGGCTCTACGCGGGAGGCGTCGACGGCAGCCAGGCGCGCGCTGACCAGGTCGGGACGCGGATGATCGAGCGAACCGGGGAACCAGTCCTCGCCCGGGCGCCCGAAGAGATAGCCGCCCATGTCTCGCTGCCAGGCCTTGGCCAACCGGGCGGCCGCGTTGAGCGACAGCGTCCGTGCATCGTCAAGACAGGCGACCACCTCCTGCTGACGGCCGGCATAGCGGGTGTGGCCGATCGAGGCGACCCAGGCGGCGGTGCACCGTGCGGCGAGCGCTGCGATGGCGGCAGGGTCGGGCGTCTTCTGGCGGATGGCATCGCCCAGCAGCAGCCATTGGGCGTAGGCGTTGGCCACGACGATGCCGTTGCCGAAGACGCGCCCGCGCGGGAAGAGGAGCGGCGGTGCCTCGTCCACGCGCTCCCGCCAGAGGCGCTCGATGGCGTCCTCCAGTGCCTCCGACCGGGCCCACATCCGCTCGCTGACCAGGTCCTTGAAGTCCTCGAAGAAGAGCGGTGGCTCCTCGCCGAGGCTGTACGTGACGCGCGCGCGTTCGTCGCTCGTGAGCGATCGGACGGACTCGAAGAATGCCCGCAGCGTGTCCGTCCAGGCCCCGTAGTCGAACGTGACCGGATCCTCGACAGACGGGTCGTAAGCCCAAGCCGGCCGGCTCGGCGGCGCCGCAGCCCCATCCCAGTACCAGGACGAGTCCTGTGATTGGGTCGGTGGCGGTGGCGGAGGTGGGGTCGAGGGTGGGGTCGAGCTCGATGGCGGCGGCTGTGGTGCACGCCGGCGGCCCCACCGCGGTGACGGCTTGGGAAGCTGCGCCCGCAGCTCCGGATCGAGCAGCCATTCGCGAGCGATGTTGAGACGCTTGGTCTCATCAAGTCCGGCGATGCCCGCGATGTCGGGATGGACGTGGCGGATACGCGCCTTGTAGGCGCGGTCGATCGTGGCCGGGTCTGCGCTGCCATCGACACCGAGCAGCTGGTATGGGTCGAAGTCGGGCGGTTGCATCGTGACAGCGGTTCCTGGCCGGTCGGTTGCGTGGGGGTTGGCGACCCCCGTGGAAGTCGTGGCTGGAGGGCTGCGTTGAAGTATCGCATTCGACCGCCGCCGGCCCGGCCTGGGCGAGAGCGTCGGCCGTCAGCGCGCAGCCAGCCTCGCCGCCGCTCCCAGGGCCAGCAGCAGCCCACCTGCGACCATCGCCAGCAACAGGGACGTGCGGACGACCTCATAGCTGCCAGCCAGCAGCACCCCCACTCCCACCGAGGCGACCGCCAGACCCCCGAGTCCGCCGAACAGGAGAGCGCTGCTGCCACCTCGCAGCAGCTGCGCGAGTGCCACGACCACGATCGCGATGAGCACCACCGCCACGACCCAGACCGGCCAGAGGTCGGCGATGACCGCCAGGCCACGCTCGTCACTGCCGTCAGTGAAGGTCGAGATGAACCACGCCCCCGCGAGCCCGATGAAGGTGGCGAGTGCATCGAGGAGGACGACTCCGATGACGACGAGGGTGGCGCCGATGCGGTCAAGCCGGTGGGCGGTCAGGGGGCGCGGGTGCTGTTCCATCTGGCTCTCCTGCACTGCTGTCACCGATGTCCCCAGCGTGCGTCTGAGTCCCCGGGCGCACATCGGGCTATGCCTCAGACGAACCCTCGATCCTCGCCCGGCCGTAGGGGTTTCCACCTGCGAGCGATAGCATCCGCGTATGCCTCCAGCCCGACGGCTGCACCCGCAACCGATGCCCCCGCGACCACGTTCGAGACACGGAGCGCCTACCTCGACCAGTCGGTCGTCGGCTACCTGCTCTACGGCGTGGGTGCGGTCACGGCCTTCCTCGCCGTCGCACTCTCGCTATCCGATGCCGCGGCGGCGCTGCATTCGTCGCTGCTGGCGGTCGGCCTGCTGGTGGCCGGTCTCAGCGGTGACCGGCTCGAGATCCGGCTCGGTGCGCGGGCGGCCCATGGCACGGCCTACCTTCTGCTGGCCGTCGCGAGCGTCTGCCTCGTGACCGCCCCTGCCTTCGTCGTGACACTGGGCGGTGCCGGGATGGTCGGCCTGGGGACGGGGCTGCTGCTGGCGCGTGTCAACCGCACGCTGACGCGCGGTGGCGGCACCATCGCGCGCGTCCGCATGGGCCGCGCCGCACTGGTGGCGATGATCGCATCACTCAGTGTGCCGATCGCGATCGGCATCGGGGAGAACGGCGGTCTGGGCTGGCAGCTGGCCTTTGTCGTGGCCGCTGTCCTCATCCTGGCCGGCCTCTGGGCATCCCGCCGCCGACGATGGGCCCGGGTCCAGCCGACGATAGCCACGGGTCGGCTGCCGGGCCGCTTCTGGCTGGCCTGGTGGTTGATCGTCCTCGTGGTGTCGGTGGAGTTCTCCATCGTCTTCTGGGCCAGCACGCTCGTCGAGCGGCAAGTCGCCATCTCGCTGGGAGATGCCACCCTCGTGGCAGCCGGCTTCTACGCCGGGATGGCCACGACGCGCATCGGCCTGAGCTTCCGATCCGTGGGCGAGCACGACCCCATCCGGCTGATGCGCATCGGGCTGGCCGCGGCCCTGCTGGGGTCACTGCTGGCGTGGACCGCGCAGCGTGTCGAGCTGGCGGCGCTGGGGATCTACCTCGGTGGCCTGGGCACGGGTTCTCTGTACCCGCTCGGCGTCACGGTGGCGCTGGACCTGGTGCCGGGGCTGCAGGACCGTGGATCGGCGCGCCTGATCCTCGCCTCCGGGGTGGCCATCCTGGTGTCGCCCTTCCTGCTGGGGCTGGCAGCCGACGCCTTCAGCGTCTCGATCGCCTGGCTCCTGGTGCCCGCGCTCTGCCTGGCCGCCCTGGCGCTGAGTGTCCCCGTCGGCCGGTCGCGCCGGCTCTGACCGGACACAGCGGTCGGCAACGAACAGGAGGGCGCCGCGTTGGGTGTTCGACGCCCCGGGGTACGCTGCGAGGCGGTTGGTCGCAGCAGCGGGCGACCAGGCAGGAACGACCTGAGCCTGAGGAGACATCGGATGGTCAAGAACCGATCGTTCAGCGTGGCAGTGGCGATATGTGTGCTCACGGCGTTGCCAGCGGCGGCCGCTCTGGGGCAGTCCGGCGATGGCAGCACTGGGGACCGCGACGCATCCGTGGAGCAGCGAGCCGTGGTGGTCAACGGGACCTCGACACTGCTCGGCGAGGCCGACGCCGGTACCACGGCGGTCGATGGCAGCATCATCCGCGTTCGCGACAACGTACTCGTCACCATCGAAGCATCGAGTGATCCACGGGTCAGCGGACGCGCCACCATCACGGTCAACTTCGATGCCTATCCCGATCAGAGCGGCCTGCCCGGTGCTACCCAGGTCCGCTACGGCGAAGCACGCCTCGAGAACGACTCCGGCGTCTGGAGCGGCCACTTCGCTGGCAGCCTGGCCGGTGGCGGATTCGTGCAGACATACTGGCTGGAAGGTGAAGGCGCCTATGCGGGCCTGAGCTATGTCGTGACGGCTGGAGGCAGCGGCAACGTCTGGCGCAGCCAGGGCCTCATCTTCCCCGGGGGCGTGCCGCCGCTGGGCAAGGGCAATCGGCTCCCCATCGACGGCCTGCGTCCGGACCTGCCAACGGCCTGGGCGCCGCCGGCCTGACACAGCTGGCCACAGCCGGTCCGCGAGCATGGCTGCCGCATGGCACTGGACGGCCGCCATGCGGCGGAGGACAATCGAGGCGTCGCCCTGTGGGCGAACGTGGTCGGCCCAAGGGCCGGTAGAGCCTGTCACATACAGACCACGAGGTTCGGGAGGACGGCGTGGGCGCGCGTCAGACCGCGGTGCTGTCGAGTGCGATCTGCATCGAGGTCCTGTCGACTCTCCGACAGGTCTTTGCCCGTGAGGGGCCGGACGAGCCCGACCTGGGCCTGAACATCGCCTATGCGACCGCCCGGGCATCACTCCACCGCCTCGTCGATGCCGAACCCTGGGAGGTGCCCGGGGAGATCGCCCAGAGCATCCGCCACAGGCTCGATCACGTCGTCGCCATCGTCGACCCCGAAGAGCTGGACACACAGCTGCTGTCGCTGCCCGGCTGGGTGTGGCTGTTGTTGGACCGCCGTAGCCAACCCGGTTCGCCGCAGGGTGGACCCATCTTCTTCCGGCGTGCCGGCGACCGGCTGCAGCGACTCACGCAGGCGAGCGAGTCGGAACGAGCTCGTTCCTGACCGGGCTGGCGGGCCCATCGCCTTCGTCGCGTGAGCTACGCGATCGCCACACGATCCTCGCGTCGACGCCGGAACCACTTCTCGACTTCGACGGCGATGAACGGGATGGGCGTGACCAGCAGCACCAGCCCCAGCTCGGCTGGACTCAGCGCCGTCGTCTCGAAGATCGGCTGCAGGAACGGCACGTAGATGAGCGCCAGCTGGATGACGGCTGTCACGACGAGCACGACCAGCAGCACCATGTTGGACCGCAGCCCCAGCCGGAGGATGGACTCGCGCTCGGAACGCACGACCAGTGCGTGCGATAGCTGCAGGAACGCCAGTGCCGTGAAGACCATGGTGCGCCAGGTCTCGTCGGACGCGCCGCCGTGGTACGAGATCGCCTGGATGCCCAAGACGAGGCCCGCCATCAGCAACCCCACCCAGACGGCGTGCTGCCACAGGCCATCGCCAAGGATCGACGAAGAAGGGTCGCGGGGCGGCTGCTTCATGGCCCGTGGATGCGCCGGTTCCACGCCCAGTGACAGGGCCGGTGCGCCGTCGGTGACGAGGTTGATCCAGAGGATCTGGATGGCCAACAGCGGCAACGGCAGGCCCAGGAACGGCGCCAGCACCATCACCCAGATCTCGGCAGAGTTGGTGGTGAGCAGGTAGCGCACGAAGCGGCGGATGTTGGCGTAGATGCGCCGCCCCTCTTCCACCGCGGCGATGATGGTGGAGAAGTCGTCGTCCTCCAGGATCATGTCCGCCGCTTCCTTGGACACGTCGGTGCCGGTGATGCCCATGGCCACGCCGATGTCGGCCTTGCGCAGGGCGGGGGCGTCGTTGACGCCGTCGCCGGTCATGGCCACGACGGCCCCGTTCTGGCGCCAGGCGTCCACGATACGCAGCTTCTGCTCGGGATTGGTGCGGGCGTACACGCCGATGCCGGCAACGCGCTCGGCGAACTCCTCGTCGCCGATCTCGGCCAGCTCGGCACCGGTGATCGACTCACGTGACGCATCCAGCATGCCCAGGCGACGCGCGATGGAGGTCGCTGTGAGCTGGTGATCGCCGGTGATCATGACCGGGGTGATCCCGGCCGAGCGCGTTTCGGCGATGGCCCGCGCAGCCGCCTCACGCGGCGGATCGGCCATGGCCACCACGCCGACCAGGCGCAGCCCTTCCTCGGCGTCGGCCGGCTCGTCAGGTACCGCGTCGATACCGGCATCGGCCAGCGCCAACACGCGATAGCCATCCTGGGCGTATCGCTCGGCCACACGCCGAGCCTCCGTCAACAGGTCCGCCTGGTCGCTGGCCAACAGCGGCGCGATGGATTCGATGGCGCCCTTGACGGCGACCCAGTTGGGCTCTTCGGTCTGCAGCTCGCAGTCGCCGCGCTGGTGGACGGTGGTCATGCGTCGTCGCTCGCTGTCGAAGGACACCTCCGCTACACGCGGGCAGTAGGCCGCTACCTCCTTCTGGCTCACGCCCAGCCTGGCGGCGAAGGCGACCAGGGCGCCCTCGGTGGGATCGCCGGTGATGGCCCACTCCCCGCCCCCGTCGGGCGGTACCAGCGTGGCGTCGTTGCAGGCCACGGCCACGTGCGCGGCACGCAGTGCCAGTCCATCACCCTCCACAGCCGGCGAGACCGAGCCAGCCGGCGAGTAGCCGTCGCCACTGACCTGGTATTCAGCCGTTGGTGTCCACAACCGCTCCACGAGCATGCGGTTCTCGGTCAGCGTGCCGGTCTTGTCGGTGCAGATGACCGACACCGAGCCCAGCGTTTCGACTGCCGGCAGCCGCCGTACCAGCGAGCGTCGTGCTGCCATCCGCCGCGCGCCCAGGGCCAGCGAGATGGTCACCACCGCAGGCAGACCCTCGGGGATGGCTGCGACCGCCAGCGACACCGCTACCAGGAACATCTCCTCGGCCGGCTCACCCCGCGCCACACCCAGCCCGAAGACGCCCGCACAGATGACGATGGCGGCGATGGCCAGCCACTTGCCCAGCTGTCCGAGGCGCTTCTGCAATGGGGTGTCTTCGTCTTCGCCCTGCTGCAGCAGCTCGGCGATGCGGCCGATGGCCGTCGACATGCCGGTCGATACCACCAGGCCCCGTGCCCGGCCGTGGGTGACAGCCGTGCCGCTGAAGGCCATGTTGCGTTGGTCGGCGGGCGTGGCCGCAGCCACGTCCGGCAGCGGCTGGGTCACCTTGTCGACCGCTTCGGACTCGCCCGTCAGGGGTGCCTCGTTGATCTTCAGGCCGGGCGCTTCGAGCAGCCGCATGTCGGCGGTGACGATGTCGCCCTGCTCCAGCAGCACGATGTCGCCGGGTACGACCTGGGCGGCCGGCAGCAGCCGCGTCTCGCCGTCACGGACCACGCGCGCATCAGGGCTGGACATCCTCTTGAGCGCGTCCATGGCCTGCTCGGCGCGGTACTCCTGCACGAAGCCGACCACGCCGTTGAAGACGACGATGGCGAGGATGACGGCCGTGTCCTTGGTGTCGCCGATGACGGCCGTGATGACGGCGGCTGCGATGAGCACCAGGATCATGGGGCTGGTGAACTGGTCCAGCAGCAGCATCCAGGTCGGGCGCTGCCGCTTCTCCGTCAGCTCGTTGGGCCCGACCCGGGCCAGTCGCTCCGCGGCGACGGCGCGCGAAAGCCCGCTGCCAGGATCAGTGGCGAGCGCCGCAGCCACCTCGGCCGACCCGACACGCCACGGCTGCACGGTGTCGGCTGCGGACTGCTGGCCGTCCGGCTCCGGCTGGATCGCCCCCATCAGTTCTCCCTACGTCCCGGCCGTGAAGATCATGTACATCAGGATCAAGTACGCCACCAGCGTCATGCCCGGACCCGGCTCCAGGCGCGAGGCACGCGTCCGGCCACCGTGGATGATGCCGGCGACCACGATGGCCATGAGCAGGATGGCGCTGACGCCGACGAAGGCCTCGATGGGATCGACGTTGGCGAGGATGGGCCCCTGTGTATAGAACAGGTCGACGATCAGGATGATGGCCATGTTGAAGGCATTGCTGCCCAGCAACGACCCCACGGCCAGGTCGAAGGCGCCGATGCGCACCGCTGCCACCGCTGTCGCCAGCTCCGGGAGCGAGGTGGAGAAGGCCAGGAACGAGGCACCCACGAAGGACTGGCTCAGCTGTGCCTCTCGCGCGATGCCGTCGGCGGCATCGACGAGGAACGGCGCCGCCGCGAGGATGGCGAGTGCGGCAACACCGAACTTGATGAGATCACCCCGGATCGATCGCAGCACCGCCCGGCGATTCGCCGGCACGGTCGCGTGACCCTGCTCAGCGCCGCCGCCAGCGGCTCGGACGACCTCCTGACCGACCTCGCCCACGGGCAGGGCGGGTGTGGAGGAGCGATGCGTCCACGCGATCAGGCTGACGAAGCCGATGAAGATGACGATCGATTCGATGCCGACCCAGCCGATGGCCAGCTCGAAGGGCTTGATCACCGCCAGCGTCGCCACGGCGGTGAGCGCGATGGCGACCGCGGCCGTGCGCGCATGCCCGGCGCCAACGCGATGCCACACCTGGCCGCGCCAGACCAGGTCGACGATGGCCAGGAGGGCCATGTTGGCCATGTTGCTGCCCAGGAGGTTGCCGATGGCAAGGTCGGGTGAGCCCTCTACCACGACGGCACTGACGGCCACCGCGATCTCCGGCAGCGACGTCGCCGCCGCCACCAGCACCATGCCGATGAGGAGGCCGCCCAGGCCGGTCACGTCGGCGATGCGGTCGCCCGACTTGGCCAGCATCACGCCCGCTCCGATGATGACTGCTGAGGCCACCGCGAAGATGGCCACGTAGAAGAGGAGATCGGCGTTCACAGGTGCTCCATGGGGCAGCCCGGCCAAGGGCTCAAGGTCGGCTGCGACGTGAATCGTATGCCATGCGCCATGGGCGCGGGGCACAGCCCTCGGCCGGCATGCCTACGCGACAGCGAAGACCTGCTGGCGCCGTGAACGTACGGACACGACCTGACCCGGCGACAATGCCAGCCGTTCCGCCTCGGCGCGGGGGACCTGGGCCCAGACCGGCACGCCATCGTCACGCAGGAGCTCCAGGCGAACCTCGAAACCAAGGAAGACCACGCGCTCCACGATCGCCTCGCTGCCGCCGTCCACGGGCAGCAGCTGGACCTCGATGTCGTGCGGCCGTACCAGGGCGCTGCCAAGCCGCGTGACCGGCCCGATGAAGCTCATCACGAATTCGTTGGCCGGGTGTTCGTAGAGCTCCCGGGGAGAACCCTCCTGCTCGATGTGTCCGTCGTCCATGACCACGATGTGGTCGGCCACGTCCATGGCCTCCTCCTGGTCGTGCGTGACGAAGACGGTGGTGACGTGGGTCTCGTCGTGGAGCCGGCGCAGCCAGGCGCGCAGCTCCTTGCGCACGCGGGCGTCGAGTGCGCCGAAGGGCTCGTCGAGCAGCAGCACCGAGGGCTGGATGGCGAGGGCCCGGGCGAGGGCCATGCGTTGGCGCTGGCCGCCCGATAGCTGCGACGGATAGCGGTCCGCGAGGTGCGCGATCTGGACCAGGCTGAGCAGGTCACCGACCGTGGCCCGGATCAGCTCGCGAGGTTGGTGACGGATGGTCAGGCCGAAAGCCACGTTGTCCCACACGGTCATGTGCTTGAAGGGCGCGTAATGCTGGAACACGAAGCCGATGCCGCGGTCCTGCGGAGGGACCCGAGTGACATCGCGACCCGCCAGCCAGACGACCCCCGCATCGGGGACATCCAGCCCGGCGATGATCCGCAACAGCGTGGTCTTGCCGCTGCCGCTGGGTCCCAGCAGTGCCGTCAGCGAGCCGTCGCCGATCTCCAGCGAGACATCGTCGAGGGCGACGAAGTCACCGAACCGCTTGGTCAGGCCCATCAGGCTGATGGCCATGTCCGATCCTCCTTCCGATCCATCCGCTTTGGAGCAGGGTCATGGCCAGCAGCACGCTCAGAGCCATGAGCGCGAGCACGATCGAGGCGGTGTAGGCGCCCACCAGGTCGAACGCGTGGAACCGCTCCTCGACATGCGTGGTGAGGGTCTCGGTCCGGCCGGAGATCTTGCCCGAGACGATGGCCACAGCTCCGAACTCACCCAGCGCGCGGGCCGTGGTCAGGATGACGCCGTAGATGACGCCCCAGCGGATGGCCGGCAGGGTCACGCGCCAGAACGTCGTCCAGGGGGAGGCCCCCAGCGTATGGGCCGCCTGCTCCTGGTCGGTGCCGATCTCTCGCAAGACCGGCATGACCTCTCGTACCACGAACGGCAGTGAGACGAACAGGGTGGCCAGGATCATGCCCGGCACCGCGAAGATGACCGGAAAGCCGATGTCGTCCAGGAATTCGCCCAGCCAGCCGTTCTTGCCGTAGACCAACATCAGCGCCAGGCCGATGACCACGGGCGAGACGGCGAACGGCAGATCGATGAGCGCGTTGAGCAGTGAGCGACCGGGGAAACGGCGCCGCACCAACGCCAGCGCGGCGATGATGCCGAAGGCCGTGTTGATGGGCACTGCGACGAGTGTGATCTGGAGGGTCAGCCAGAAGGCCGACTGGAAGGCCGGGCGGCTCAGGGCCTCGAAGACGGGCTCAAGGCCGTGCTCGAAGGTCCGCCAGAAGACCGTCAGTACCGGCAGGGCCAGCAGCAGGAGCAGGTAGGACAGGACGACAGTGCGCAGCACCAGGTGCGCCATGCCGCGGGTAGCACCCGACAGCTGAAGCGGCGTGGGTGTGGCAGCCCGGCTGGCAACCCCTGGCGCGCTCATGGGCGCGGCTCGGCGTGGGCGGACACGCGACGTCGCATCAGATCGAACGCCGCCAGCAGGCCCAGCGAGGTGACGAGCATGACCACCGAGACGGCGGCCGCCGTCCCCGGCCGGTCAGCCTCCACCTGGCCATAGATGTAGACCGAGGAGAGCTCCGTGCGATAGGGGATGTTGCCGGCGATCAGCACCACCGAGCCGAACTCGCCGATGCAGCGGGCGAACCCGAGCGCGGCGCCGCTGAGGATGGCGGGGAAGAGGTTGGGCAGGATGATGCGTCGCACTGTCGTCAGCATCGAGGCACCCAGGGAGGCGGCCGCCTCCTCCATCTCGCGGTCGAGCTCTTCAAGGACCGGCTGGACCGCCCGCACCACGAAGGGCAGGGTGATGAACAGCAGCGCCAGCACGATGCCCGCCTGCGTGAACGCGACGTTGACGCCGAAGGGACTCTGGGGCCCGTAGAGCGCCAGCAACGTGAGCCCGGCCACGATGGTAGGCAGCGCGAAGGGCAGGTCGATGAGCGCGTTGACGACACCCTTGCCGGTGAAGTCATCGCGAACCAGGACCCAGGCGATGAGCGAGCCCATGAGCACGTTGATGAGCATCACCACGAGCGAAAGGACGAGGGTGAGCTGCAGGGCGGCGACGGCCTGGGGGGAGGTCACTGCGGCGATGAAGCTGTCCGTGCCGTCTGAGACCGAGCGCCACACGATGGCGGCGATGGGGATGAGCACCAGCAGGCCCAGGTAGGCAGCGGTGATGCCAGGCCCCATCAGTCCGCGACCGGCGATGCGTCGCGGAACCTCTGGCCTTGCGGCGCCGGCTGCGCCGACGCTTGCGCTCATGCGGCGGCCCGACCGAGCTCGGCGAACACCTCGGCCACGATGCCGGACTCGGGGTCGAAGAACCGCGGCCGAGCCTCCACCCAACCGCCCATGTCAGCGATGGTGAAGAGCGCGACCGGCTGCGCGTAGTCGAACTGCGCCAGCACGTCCGGGAGCACGGGTCGGTAGCCCCGGCGGCCGAAGACAGCCTGGGCCTCCGGTGTATACAGGAACTCGACGAAGGCTCTCGCCGCCTCGGGAGCATCCCCGGTGAGCGTCACGGCCACCGGGTTCTCGATGAGGATGGTGGCGTCGGGCACCACGTACTCCAGCGGCTGCCCGGCCTGCTGGGCGAAGATGGCCTCGTTCTCATAGGCGATGAGGACATCGCCCTGGCCCGAGGCGAACGTGGTCAACGCTTCACGCGCGCTGCGATCCATCACCGAGGTATTGGCGATCAGCGCCTTGAGGTAGTCGCGGGCGTCAGCCTCCGACCGACCCGCGACGATCTGCGCCTGGTACGCAGCCAGCAGGTTCCATTGCGCGCCGCCGGACGTGAAGGGGTTGGGCGTGATGACGTCGACGTCATCACGGACGAGGTCGTCCCAGTCGGCGATGCCCTTGGGGTTCCCCGGCCGCACCGCGAACACGACGATGCTGTCGTGGACGATGCCGTCGTGCTCATTCTGCGACCAGTCGGCAGCTACGATGCCTGGCGCCACGAGACGGTCGATATCCGGCTCCAGGGAGAGCGCGACCACGTCAGCCGGCAGCCCAGCCTCCACGGCGCGACTCTGGTCACCAGAGCCTGAGAACGAGGTCTCGAACTCCACCCCGGCTCCAGCCTCGGTAGCCTCGAACATGGGGATCGATCTCTTCGTATGCCTCACGCGGCGTGGTGTAGGCGGCCAGCGTCACCACGCCCTCGGGATCGGCTCCTCTGCCGGTCGCGCCACTCAGCAGGATCGCCACCGGCACGAGCACCAGCAGCGCCACCCAGAGACAGACCCAGCGCGCCATGCGCGGCCCTCCGGACTGCCTCATGGGCGGCGTTTCACGCGTATCCATCCCACACCCCCGCTATTCCCTATGATTCCTATATTGTCGATTGTTCCTATCGACTTTGTCGGAAGATAGGCCTGCCCAGAGCCGCTGTCAAGAGGGCTGTCCGGGCCTCGTCACGAGGCGCACTGGCAGCGTCATGTCGATTCGCGGCTGGGGGTGGCAGAATTGAACGGCGAAGCTCGCCGCCGGGTCAACCGACCCGCCGACGCCGAGTCATCCGCAATAGGAGAGCCCCATGGATCTGCTGCGTCTCATCACCCCCAAGCGGAACGCCCACGCGCACTGCGACATCCCCTGTGGCGTCTATGACCCCGAGCAGGCTCGGATCGAGGCGGAGTCCTGCTACCGCATCCTGGAGCGGTATCACGCATCGGATGACGACGTCTTCCGCACGCGCTGCATCGTCATCAAGGAGCAGCGCGCCGAGCTGGTCAAGCACCACCTGGACGTCCTCTGGCATGACTACTTCAAGCCTGAGCACGTGGAGAAGTACCCCGACCTTCACGATGTCTGCTGGAAGGCCGCGAAGGCCGCGTCGGCCGTGAAGCAGGGCACCAGCCAGGACGATGCCCAGAAGCTGCTCGACCTCATCGATCAGATCGACGAGATGTGGAAAGGCACCGGCGGCCCTGGCAAGACCCGCATGGCCAGGTAGTCCGTCCTGCGAGCCATTCCGACGACCCGTCCACAACCTGCGGGCGGGTCGTCCTGATGCCTTTGGCTGATCGAGCGATGCTGCGCCGACTCATCCGCTCCTGGGGCTCCCGCGTGGCGGTCGAGGGCCACTCGATGGCCCCCGCCCTGGAGCCCGGCGACTGGCTGCTGGCCGACCCCGATGCCTACGCCGAGACAGGCGCCGGTCCCGGGCGACCTCGTGCTGGTGCCCGACCCGCGAGAGCCGGCGCGATTGCTGGTCAAGCGCGTGTCCGAGGTCCACGACGGCGGCCGCGAGCTGTTCGTGACCGGCGATGCGCGCGACCGATCGACCGACTCGCGCGCGTTCGGGTCGGTCGGTACGACGACGGTCGAGGGTCGCCCCTGGTTCCGCTACTGGCCCCTCAGACGCCTGGGGCGGGTGTCCTAGCGAGCGCCGGTCGCTCTTGGTCCCATGGAGCGTCCTGGTCGCTGCCGCCGACCACGCCCGCTGCAGGTAGCACGATGGGCTCCCCGAAGGTCCGCGTGTCCTGGGCGTAGTGAGTCGACTCGTGTGTCAGAGGCACCATCGCGCTCCGCGACTCGGTCTGGTGGGGCGTGGTGGCACCCTCGTGGTAGTACTCGATCGTCGCGGTGAGTTCGACAGCTTGGGGTGCTTCGGCTCGATCCTTGGCCAGCCGCTCGTAGTGGGAAATCACTCCGGGGACATCCGGGAACAGGCAGATGTCGCCGGAGTACGCAGCGAGCGTGTAGCTGCCAGGCTCGGACGCGTGCGTGTTGTGCGGGATCGGCGCTCCATCCCGCGTGAATTCTGCGTCGAGCGAATCCTCGGTGAGGATCAGAGGGTCCAGCCGAGAACATGCGTTCCCTGCGAGCGCCGGATCAGCACCAGGGGGACAGCCACCCCGCCAGGAGGCGAACTTCTCCGGGCCGAGCACGAAACCACCCGGATCGTTGACCGGGTCGGTCGATGCTGTGGCGTAGTAGTGGTAGGTGTACTTGTCTGTCCCTGGCCAATCGAACCGGATGATGATGGCGTACTCCTCGAACGGAGGGGCCGGTATCTCCGGCGTCGATCCCTCGCAGGCAGCGATAGCGGCACCCACGTCAGCATCGCTGGAGCCCCCCTGGTCCGACGGCGCCGGAGTGGCCTTGGACGCTTGCTTCCCACAGGCAGCCTCGAGTGCCTCCACGGTCGTGATGGCCCCCGGTCCGTGGAGCTTGCGGGTCACCACCCGCATCAGCAGGTCCTGGCCCTCCTTGCGGGCGACGCGGACGACATTGCGCTTCAGGACGGACTTGATGATGGCCCGGCTCAGGCCGCCGCCATCGATGTAGATGGCAGCCAGTTCCGGGAGGGACTTCCTGAGGGCCTGCCTGGCGACCTTACCCAGCGGCTTGAAGACGTTCCGGTTGATGGACCGCCCCATCTTGGTGAGCGCCTTCTGCTGGTCGCCGCGCACATGGCGGAGCCGCACGAGGTAGCGCTCGAGCCCGGCATCCGCCTCCTTCCACTCCTGTTCGATCTGGGCACGCTCGCACACGCCGTCCTTGCCCGCGTATCGGCCCAGCTCAGCGCGCGCCAGTGTCGCAAGCGCCGCACGCTCATCCTTGATGCGCTGGATGCGGCGCTCGACGATGCTCTGCGTGGCAGCGTCCAGGCCGTCCCAGGTGGCGCCGGCTCGCGTGCCCTGCGCGGCCACGATGGCCTCCGTGGCGAGCTTGAATGCAGCAGCTTCGTGCAGGTCCCTCGCAGATGGGTCCGCACCGGCCACCGGCGCCACCGGGGTCGCGCCCAGCAGGGCCAGCGCGAGCAGGGTTGCCAGCAGTCGTCGGGGGCCCATCACTCCGTACCCCCAGCGGTGGGTCCTGCTTCGAGCGCCAGGGCCTCGATGTAGCGCAGCTCGCCATCCTGCAGTCCCCAGCTGAGCCGGTCCCCGAAGAACAGCTCCCCACCCTCGACCAACTCGGCCACCGGACCGCCGATGTACTCCTCCAGGCCCGCCGCCGCCACGACCTCGTCGAGGCTCATGTAGGCGTGGAAGTCATCGGGGTCGTAGGGCACGGGCTCGGTGTCGGCCCCACCGACGACCTCGATCGCCTCCGCCGCGACCACCTCGTCGCCGGCGAAGGTGAACTCGACGCCCTCACCGAAGTAGCTCCACTGCTCGGTGCTGGTGGTGGCCGACGTGCCGTCCGGCCCGGGCTCGTCGAAGTAGAGGATGGCGAAGGCCTCGGGCGGTCCATACCGCGCGCGGACGTCGTCCCTGGTGCTCGTCTCGGTGGGGTCGGCGGGCGGGGCGGCGGCCTGGTCGACAACGGCGGGCGACGCTGACGACTCAGCCGCCGACTCCTGTGCGTGGACGGCCACCGACGACAGGACCAGCGGGATCGCCAGCGTGACGATCACGAGCTGACGATGGAGGCACCTTGGGTATGGACGCATGCCACCCCCCTGCAGCAACGGGCGCTCGTGACAAGGCTACTCCTGGCACGCCAGTGCACCAGGGACAAGCCCGAGAGCGGCATCTTTGGTTGCGCTACTGGGAGACGGGACGACTGGACCGGTGAGCCGATCGACTACGCTACCCAATGCAGCTCGATGACCTCGTCGTTGATGGCCAGGGTGAGCAGCTCCGGGTGGCAGCCCTCCGGGTAGTACTCCTCGGGCGGGCTCCCTTCACGGTGTGTACTCAGCCGATGAGCTCGCCCATGACGGCGATGTGGTCGAGGTCGCGCGGCAGGAAGTCCTGGAACAGAAGGCGGTCGATGCCGGTGTCGGCATACTCGGCGATGCGAGCCCTGGCCGACTCCGGCGTGCCCAGGATCCAGCGGTCTCGACGCGCTTCCAGCCACTGTGCGGCGCCATCGTCATCCCCGCCGAAGATGGCGATCTGGGCCTCGGTGCGACGCGCCATCTCGGCATCGTCACGACCGATCAGCACGCCGGCCATGACCGAGCGAGTCAGCGTCTGGGGGTCGCGCCCCTGCTTCTCACAGGCAGCATCGAGGCGGTCCATGATCTCGCGCACCTCGGTCGGGTTGGACGAGCTGATGTTGTACTCGTCGGCGTAGGTCGCGCCCAGGCGGCAGGAGCGCGGCAACCCGGTGCCACCGACGATCAGGTTGGGCCGCCGGCCACGCGGCCGGAAGATGGCGTCGCGCACCTCGTAGTGCCGCCCTGCGAAGGACCAGCCGTCGGGCTCGTCCCAGAGGCCGCGCAGGATGGCCAGCTCCTCCTCCAGGCGATCGACGCGCTCGACGGTGTCGGGATAGGGGATGCCCAGCGCCGCGTGCTCCGCCTCGTTCCAGCCGGCGCCGACGCCCATCTCCACGCGACCCTCACCCGCCATCTCGGCCACCGTGGCCACGACCTTGGCGAAGGAGCCCGGGATGCGGAACGTGACCGGCGAGACCATGGAGCCCAGCCCGATGCCGGTCGTATCGCGAGCGAGGCCGGCCAGCGTGGTCCAGGCGTCGGTAGCGGACTGGCCGCTCTCGCCGGGGAAGCTCGAGTAGTGGTCAGAGCGGAAGTAGGTCTCGAAGCCTGCCGCCTTGGCTGCGTTGGCAGCATCGAGGATGTCCTGGTAGCTGTAGCCCTGCTGGGGCTCGGTCATGAGTGCATAACGCATCGAGGTCGGTCTCCTGCAAGGGGGTGGGCTGGAATCGGAATGATGCCGCACTCGGCCGCTACGATGCCGCCATGAGCCATCCCCTCCTCCTCCCCTTCCCTCCCGCGTTGCAGGCACCCGGCACCACGGGGACATCGTTCACCGCGACGGTGCCGCTGTCCGAGCTGCCGGCGGGGTCGATGCGTCGCATCACGCACGGTGACCTCGACGTGCTGCTCATCCATAGCGACGCCGGCATCGCCGCGGTCGACGACCGCTGCCCGCACATGTCGGCGCCGTTCTCCGCGGGTCAGCTCGAAGGCTGCGTGTTGCACTGCCCGCTGCATCGCGGTGCCTTCGACCTGCGCGATGGCGAGGTCGTCACCTTCCCCACCACCGGCGGCCTGACCGCCGACGGCGAATATCGCGCCACGTGGACACCGGTGGGCGCAGAGGCGAAGCCTCCCCCCTCGGGCTCCAAGGCGGATGCGCGAGCGCTGACCCGCGTGCGCCGGCTGCGCTACTACCCGCTGCGCATCCGTGACGGGGTGATCGAGATGGCGCTGCCGGCGTGAGCGCGCCGGGGCCGTCTCGGCGTCCGTGGCTGTATTGGCTGCCGGCGCTGGCGGTGATGGCAGTGATCTTCGTGCTGTCCTCGCAGAGCGGCCTGCGCGTGAGCGAGGATGCGTCCGTAGAGCGACCCATCCGAGCCTCAGCGCACTTCTTCACCTACGCCCTGCTGGCCGGGCTGCTGCTGTTCGCGCTGGCGCGAGGAGGACGTCCAGGCTGGAGGCACGTCGTCGTCGCCTTCGCGCTCGCCGTGCTCTACGGAGCGTCCGACGAGCTGCACCAGTCGTTCGTGCCCGATCGCGCCGGGCGCGTCGACGACCTCATCGTGGACACCCTTGGAGCCCTCGTGGGCCTCGCGATCGGCTGGACCGTGCTGTCGCTGCGGGCCCGTGTGGCGGCGAGCCGCGACACAGTAGGCGACTCGGCCGACCTCGTCGACCCGGCCGCCGACTGACTCGCCTGGCGGAGCCGACGCGTCAGCGCAGTTGCAGCGCGGCGCCCGTGACCTCCACCCCCAGCGCCACCACGCGCATGCCGGCAGCCGCGGCAGCCTTGACATCGACGATACGGCGGCCATCGACGATGACCCGTCCGGACATGGAAGGAGCGATGTCCGACCAGTCGAGCGCCCCGAACTCCGGCCACTCGGTCGCCACCACGACCGCATCGGCGCCGATACAAGCGGCCGCGGCCGTGGGCGCTGCCTCGACCGGCACATCCGGACCGCCTCTGGTCAGCAGCGCCACGCCCGTCGTGAGCGCGACCGGGTCGAACGCGGCGACGCTGGCGCCCCGCTCGAGCAGCGCCCCACCCAGACGGATGGCCGGCGATTCACGCAGGTCGTCAGTGCCGGCCTTGAAGGTCAGCCCCAGCAACGCCACGCGCATGCCGACGAGGGAGCGGTCGGCCGCGTGCTCCAACCCATCGAGCAACCAGTCGACCTGGCTCACGTTGGAGCGCCAGATGGCATCCATGAGTGGCGTCTGCACTCCGTAGCTGGCGGCGACTCGTGGCAGCGCGCGTGCCTGCGAGGGGAAACAGGAGCCACCGAAGCCCGGCCCCGGACTGAGGAAGCTACGTACGATGCGCTTGTCGAGGCCCATCCCATCCACCACGGCGGCGGCGTCAGCGCCGGTCGCCGCCGTCAGGCGCGAGATCTCGTTGGCGAAGGTGATCTTGGCGGCGAGGAAGACGTTGGAGGCCACCTTGATGGTCTCGGCGCTGGTGAGATCGGTGACGACGACCGGGGCCTCGAGGGGCGCATAGACCTCGGCCAGCGCCGTCGCCAGCGCGGTGCCGGCAGCGCCGTCGTCGTGCCCGTCGACGCCGATGACCACGCGGTCGGGCGAGAGGAAGTCCTGCACCGCGGCCGCCTCGCGGGTGAACTCGGGGTTGTGAGCGAGGCGCACCGACGGGTCGATGGCGCGCAGGTCCTCGGCGATGCCGGCGGCCGTGCCGGGCAGCAGCGTGGAGCGGATGACGATACTTCGCGGCAGGGACGGATCCGCCGCGATCTGGCGCGCCGCGGCCCGAACGATGTCGCCGTTCCACTCCTCCTCTGCGTCAAGCGTTCCCACGCAGACGATGACCATGTCCGTTCCGCGCACAGCCTCGAAGTCGACGGCGAAGCGCAGGCGACCGCTGGCAAGGCCCTCTGCGACGAGCTCATCGAGCCCGGGCTCATGGACCGGGAGGTTGCCCTGACGGAGGCGTTCGATCCTGGCTTCGTCGACGTCGAGGCAGGTGATGTCATGCCCGACGTGCGCGAGACAGGCAGCGGTGACGAGGCCGACATAGCCGGCTCCGATGATGGCGAGATGCATCGCCAGAGGGTAGCGGAACGGCTCGGCCAGCTCGGAAGTCATGGTGCGTTCAGGCACCACCGGGGGATGTCCATTCCGCGGACGTGCGCTACCGTGCGTGCTGATGCGCCGTCCCCAGCCGGCGTTCGGGCTCGTCGCCGTGATGTCAAGCCTGCTCGTCGCGTCCCTTGTTGCCACGCCCGCGGGTGCCACCTTCGCACCGGTGGAGCCGGAGGCTGGGCCGGTCCTCTCGGCCTCGTCCAATCAGTGCACGCGATGGGGCAGCTCGCTGACGCCGCCGCGTACCATCCGTGTGCTGCGCACGGAGGCCACGGACGCACCCGAGGAGCTCCGCGACACCGTGGTCGAGGTCGATTTCTACGATTACGTCGCCACCGTCATGGCCGCCGAGTGGCCGGAGTACTACCCGCTCGAGACGATCAAGGCCGGCGCGGTCGCCGCCAAGCAGTTCGCCTGGTACTACGTCATCAATCCGCGCGGCCTGACCAAGTGGGTCGATGGCGAGAAGCTCTGCTACGACGTGGTCGACTCCACCCTCGACCAGTTCTACAAGCCCGAGACGCGGGGGGTGGGCCAGCCTGACGGTCCCGGGCCCGAGATCTTCGCCGCCCTGGAGGCGACCTGGGATGTCTCGGTGCGCAAGTTCAAACGCACCACCCAGAGCAGCCGCTTCATCCTCACCGGCTATCGCGCCGGCTCTTCGAAGGCTGCCTGTGGCGCGGACGCTACCGGCTTCAAGCTGTTCCACAACAGCACCCGCAAGTGCGGCCAGGATGGCCTCAAGTACCGCGAGATCCTGCGCCTCTATCCTGAAGCCCAACCTGGAGATCGTGGAGCCCGGTGACCATGACATCATCGGCAGCAAGCACGGTGACGCCAGCGCCATGAAACGGGAGGGTGCCGATCTCGTGGCACGCGTGTGGACGCCCGGACGCGTCTCGCCCGAACCGGGCTCGGGCGCCGGTGTCAGCGTCTCGAACGATGGTCTTGTCGGCTACCGCGCTGCCGACATGGACGGCGACGGCCGCGAGGACCTGGTGTGGCTGCGCCAGACGGGCACCCGTTCGGGCAAGCTGAAGGTGGCACTCAGCGACGGCGTCAACTACGGTCCGGCCGAAGACTGGTGGGAGGGCGACACCGTGGTGCCACTGGCCTCGGCGCGCCTGCTGCTGGGGGACTTCTTCGCCAACCACCGTGTCGATGTCGCCATCCTGGGGCGAGGCGAGAGCGCCGGCAGCTCCCGGCTCGTCGTGCTGAAGCGAAATCCCTATGACCAGGTCGCCAGGTTCACGAACCCCAAGAGCTGGTGGTCGGGAGGGCAGGACCCGGACAAGGTGCAGGCAGCCTGGGCTGCCGACCTGAGCGGAGATGGGCGCGCCGATCTCGTCATCCGCCAGAACATCGAGGCCGGCGGCGTCAAGGTGCGCACCGCGGTGACGACGAGCCCGCTGCCCGGTCGGGCGCCTCGCATGGGCCCCATCCGGACGCGCTTCGAGTCAAGACAGCTCGACGCGGCGAAGGTGCGCATGGCTGTCGGTGATGCCAATCGCGACGGTCGCGATGACGTGGTGATGCTCATCGGTGGCGGCGGGCGAGCCAGGGTCGAGCGGCTGCAGGGAGCGCTGCTGGGTGGCTTCAAGCGGGTAGCGGTCTGGACCGCGCCCAAGTCCGATCCCATCCCCGTGCAGAAGACGCGCCTGGGTGTCAGCGATGTCGACTATGACGGGCGCAGCGACCTGGTGCTCTACATCGAGCACGGCAAGGGCACGCGCATCCGTGTCCTGAAGACCCGCTACGACAGCATGGCCCACGGGCCCGACTGGCAGACCGGCATCGTCTGGAGCTCGATGCGCCCCTACTGAGCGGCGCTCACCATCGATCCGCGCTCAGTCACCGCGCAGCCACTCCTTCCAGCTCTCTTCATCGATGCCGATGGAGACCTGGTTACCGAACCGCACGAGTGGCAGGCGCAGCAGCCCTGGATCGGCTGTTATCCGCTCCAGGATCTCTTCATCGCCCATGCTGAGATAGCCCAGGCCGGCCTTCCTGTAGGCCTTGCTGCCATCGTCGAGCAGGCGCCGGGCACCGTGCTTCTGCGCGAAACGGCGCAGTTCCCCGGGCGCAGGCGGCCGCTTCTTGAGGTCGACGAAGCTGATGGGCAGGCGACGCTCCTTGAAGAAGCGCTGCGCCCGACGCGTAGACTGTGAATCGTTGCGGCCGAACACCTCGATGACAGGTCCGCCGCTCTGGCCGCCCAGCGCTACGTCGCCTCGGCGTCCTTGCGGGGACGGCCACGCCTGGAGCGTCGCGTGGGCGTCATCAGGCCGAAGTAGAAGCCCTCGGGCGATTTCTTCACTGCGACATCGACACCGGCCAGCTTGGCCGCCCGCAGGATACTGGGCGCGTACGGTGGCGGGCTTGTCGCCCTTCTGAAGGAGGGCTTCATACACGACAGACTCGTCGGTGATCTTGCGAATGCGATTGATGAGCGCCTGCTGCTCAGGGCTGATAGGCCGTCCGCGGGGCTTGGGCGGAGGCGGATTGTCCATGAGCTCAGCGTCGACCTTCCTGTACTTGGGCATGTGCGCAGTGTAGCCTCGCCGGCTGCCGCTGCTACGCTCGCAAGCACTGATGAGGAGGAACCTGACGCTCCGCGTCGCCGGCCTGGCAACGCTGTGGCTGCTGCTGCTGACCGCACCGGTCGGCGCGCATGCCCTGCATGGCAACGTCGACGCGCCGCTGCCATTCGCTGCCTACATCCTGGGGGCGGCCGTGGCCGTGGCGATGTCGTTCGTCTTCGTGGCCATCAGCGACGGCACGCCCCTGCCTGAGCCGCCCCCGGGCCGAGTGCGCACGCTCTGGCGGCCTGTCCGCTGGCTGCTTCGCGTGCTGGGCCTGGGTGCCTGGACCTGGGTCATGGCACAGACGGTCGCAGGCGGCGACAGCGATGCCGAGGTCGCCTCCCTGCTCTTGTGGGTCTTCGGATGGGTCGGCCTGGCCCTGGTCAGCGCACTGCTGGGTCCGGCATGGGCGTGGCTCGATCCGTTCAGCACCTTGTACGACCTGCTGGCTGCCGCGATCCGCCCCCTCGGTCTGCGCCTGCCGGGGCGCGCGCCCTGGCACCGCCACATCAGCGCCTGGCCGGCGGCGGCGCTGATGGCCGGCTTCGTGTGGCTGGAGCTGGTGGGCCGCGTCGGGGGCGGCCGGGACCTTGGCTACGTGCTGATCGCCTACACATCGCTCACGCTCGGCGGCATGGCCTGGTATGGCAAGGAACGCTGGCGTGAGGCTGGCGAGGTCTTCGGTGTCTGGTTCGGCTTGCTGGGACGCCTGGCACCGTACGGCATCGTGGGTCGGCCGGAGCATGGACGGATCCAGCGACGAGGCTTCGGCAGCGCCCTGACCCGCGCCACCTGGACGCCCTCGCTCCTGACCGTGGTGGCGATCGCGACAGGATCGGTCATCTGGGACGGGATCTCGCAGACACAGCCGTTCTACGAGCTGGTGGGTGATGCGCACGTCGTCACGCAGACAGCCATGCTCTTCGCGTTCCTGGGCCTGCTGACGGGCTTGGTGCTGCTGGTGGCACAGCGCGTGGGCATGACCGCCATGGGGGCGGGACTGGTGCCGGTCACGGTGGGCTACCTCGTTGCCCACTATCTGACGTACCTGCTGACCGAGGGCCAGCGCATCGTGGTGGCATTCTCGGATCCGCTGCAGCAGGGCTGGGACCTCTTCGGGAGCGTCCAGTTCGAGCCGCGCGACGACATCCTGGCGGGCTCACTGGTGTGGACGCTGCAAGTGAGCGCAGTCGTCCTCGGCCACGTGGTCGGTGCGTGGCTGGGCCACTCGGCCATCCGACGTTCGCGGCGCGAGGGCGAGATGGTGAGCCAGTGGCCGCTGGTGACGCTGATGGTCGGCATGACCGTGGTGGCGCTGTGGTCGCTGGGCCAGAACCTCGTCTTCGTCGCCGAGGTGGCGCCGGTGGTGGCGGCCGGCACATGAGCGACGGGAAGGCGGCGGCAGTCGATGAGGTGGTCCGACTCGCCTTCAGGGTCGACCCGACGCTGACGCTGGGCCAGCTGCGTCAGGGCACACGCGATCCGGTCATCCGTTTCGAGCAAGGTATCGCCTGGCGGGCCTCGCGCGAAGTCGACGGACCGGCCACGACCCGCATATCACCCGCCGCCGACGGCTGGCGCGTGATGGCCTGGGGACCCGGCGCGCGGACCGCGGCCGACGCGGTCCCACGCCTGCTCGGTGTCGGCGACGATCCCGCTGCGCTGGTCCTCCCAGCGGGCCGTTTGCGCGAGCTGGCGGCGCGGCTGGTGGGCATGCGGTTCGGCCGCACGGATGCCATCTGGCCATCACTGCTGGCGGCCATCTGCGGCCAGAAGGTCACCTCGGCCCAGGCGCAGCAGGCGTACTTCGGCATCATCTGGCGCTATGGCGAGTCCGCCCCCGGGCCGGGCGACCTGCGCCTGCCGCCGCGGCCGGAGGAGGTCGCTGCCCTGCCCTACTACGAGCTCCACGCGGTCGGCCTGGAGCAGCGTCGGGCGCTCACGCTCATCCGTGCCGCGCAGCGGATCGACTGGCTTGAGGAGGCCGTGAGCATGGCGCCCGACGCGGCGCGGGCGCGGCTGCAGGCGCTACCGGGCCTGGGACCCTGGACGGCAGCCGAGGTGGCGCGCCCGGCGCTGGGCGACCCCGATGCGGTCAGCCTGGGCGACTTCCACGTGCCCAACCTGGTGTGCTGGGCACTGGCGCGCGAGCCACGCGGGGACGACGCGCGCATGCTGGAGCTGTTGGAGCCGTACCGCGGGCAGCGAGCGCGACTGGTGCGCATCCTGGAGCGCTCGGGCGTGACAGCCCCGCGTTTCGGGCCTCGCCTGCGAGCCCGCCGCATCGAGCGACTGTAGGCGGGCGGACTCACGCTCGGACCGTGGCGCAAGCCTGGCTTGCCACAGAGCGGGCTTGACAAGGTTGTGAGTGGTCACTAACATAGCGGCATGAACGCAGCCGTTGCGACCCGACACAGCGCCGCCGAACGTCGCGAGGAGATCCTCCATGCGGCGGTCGAGCGCTTCGGCCAGACCGGTCTGCACGGCACCTCCACCGAGGCCATCGCCCGCGACGTGGGCGTTTCCCAGCCCTATCTCTTCCGCCTCTTCGGCACCAAGAAGGAGCTGTTCATCGCCGCGGTGCGATGGGGCTTCGACCACACGGTGGAGGTCTTCCACGAGGCCGGTGAGGCGGCCTCCGACCATCACGATGCGTTCCGACGCATCGGCCTCGCCTACGAGCAGCTCATCGCCGACCGCCGCTACCTGGGCATCCAGCTGCAGGCCTATGCGACCACCGACGACAGTGAGATCCGAGCGGAGGTGGAGGCCGGGTTCGGCCGTCTGGTGACTGAGATCATCCGCCAGACGGAGGCGTCGCCGCAGCAGCTGGCGGCGTTCCTGGGTCGCGGCATGCTGATGAACGTGGCCGGCTCGATGGGCGTCCTCGAATCCCGATCCGGTTGGGCTGCCTACGTTCGCGAGGGCTGTATCGGGGGATTCGAGCAGTAGACGATCGCCGCACGACCCCCCCTTTTTTGGCCGAACAAGTTAGTAAGCACTCACTATATAGGAGACGAACGATGCAACCACGAACACTCGCCATCTCGACGGTCGCTCTGACACTGGTGGCCCTCCTCGCAGTCACCCGCGGCGGGTGCGCTCAGGCGAGCCGACCCCGGCGAGCGCGGGCAGCCGGTGAGCACCACAGCCCACGTCACAGCCACGTAGTATCCGCAGCCGCGGGGGAGAAGGAGAAGGATCGGTGAACCCTCGATCGCTAGCAATCTGGACGTTCGTCGTGACGTCGGTGGCCCTGGTCATGGTCATGCTCGACAACCTCGTCGTCTCGACGGCACTCAACGTCATCCGCCAGGAGCTTGACGCCACCATCGAGCAGCTGGAATGGACGGTCAACGCGTATACGCTGACCTTTGCCGTCTTCCTGCTGACCGGTGCCGCACTGGGTGATCGCTTCGGGCGCCAGCGCATGTTCATCATCGGCGTGGCCATCTTCACGGCTGCCTCCGCCTTCGCGGCGATGTCGACCAGCGTCGAGATGCTGCTTGTCGGCCGCATGGCGCAGGGCATCGGCGCCGCCATCGTGACGCCGCTGACGCTGACGCTGTTGAGCGCCGCGGTGCCCGCCGAACGGCGTGGCGTGGCGCTGGGCGCCTGGGGTGCCGTCGGCGGCCTCGCCGTCGCCATCGGGCCGCTCGTGGGCGGCGCCATCGTGGAGGGCGTGGCCTGGAACTGGATCTTCTGGGTCAACGTGCCCATCGGCATCGCGCTCGTGCCACTGGCCTGGTTCGGCCTGCGCGAGAGCCATGGCCCGGCTGGTCGACTCGACCTGCCCGGCGTGGGGCTAGCCTCGGTCGGCCTCTTCGGTGTGGTCTGGGCGCTCATCAACGGCAACAGTGAAGGCTGGACGAGCCCCCTCATCCTGGGCGCCCTCGCCGGCGGCATCGCCGTCCTGATCGCCTTCATCGCCTGGGAGCGGCGAGCGCCGGCCCCCATGCTGCCGCCCCGCTTCTTCAAGAGCCGCGCCTTCAGCCTGGCTAACCTGAGTGCCATGCTCATGAGCTTCGGGATGTTCGGTGCCATCTTCCTGCTGGTGCAGTTCCTGCAGTTCGCTCGGCTCTACTCCCCGCTGGAGGCGGGCCTGGCCATCCTGCCCTGGACGCTGGCGCCGATCGTGGTCGCACCCATCGCCGGGGCGCTCTCCGACCGTGTCGGCGGCGGCCTGCTCATGGGCGCTGGGCTCAGCCTGCAGGCGATCGGACTGGCCTGGATCGGCCTGGTCTCGAGCACCACGGTCGAGTACGCCGCCATGGTCGTGCCCTTCATCATCTCGGGCATCGGCATGGGCCTCTTCTTCGCGCCCATGGCCAACGTCATCCTCTCCGCCGTGCGCAAGCCGGAGGAAGGCCAGGCGTCTGGTGCGAGCAACGCCATCCGTGAGCTGGGCGGCGTCTTCGGTGTGGCCGTCCTGGCGGCGGTGTTCTCGCAGCAGGGCACCTACGCCAGCCCCCAGGCCTTCGTCGACGGCATGGTGCCGGCGGTGCTGATCGGCGCCGTCTTCGTGGCAGTGGGCGCGGTGGCGGCCTTCGCCATCCCACGCACACGCCAAGCCACCGCTGCCGGATCCCGTCACCGTCGCGACCGCGCCCGGGGCGGGCCAGCCGGCTCCGGCCTACATCACCATCGACGAGTGACCCACAGGTAGCTCGCGGCGGGTGCCGGGAGGGCGCCCGCCGTCCTCGCCTGTCCGGAAACGTTGATACCGGCGCCCTGGGCGCGATACGCTAGAGCCAAGCGTGCGCTGATGCGTCGTGCCCTCGAGAGCCGCGCCGGTCCATCGTCCTGCAGACACGGAGGAATCGAGACATGCAAGGTCGCCCGTTCGGAGTGTTGATCCTTGGAGCGCTCGCGATCGCGATCGCGATCGTCCGCCTATTGCTGGGCCTGCAGCTCCTGGGCGTGGCGGTCTTCGGAGATGTCCAATTCGATGGGACTGGCGTCTTCTGGACCGGCCTGATGGTCTTCGTCGTGGGCCTCATCTACCTTGGCGTGGGCTGGGCCCTGTGGTCGATGCGACCGTGGGCTCTCGTCTTCACCATGATCATGGCCGTGTTCGGCCTGGTGGATGCCATGTTCGTCTGGATCGCGACCGGCGCGATCGCCTACGGCCTGGCTGCTGCGGCCATCCCGGCGCTGCTGCTCTGGTACACCAGCCGGCAGGACATCCGCGACCAGTTCGCGGCGGCCGACATGGCGCTCTACGCCACGAACCCGCAAGCGACCGGCGACGACGAGACGTCGACCCCGCCGCCCGCGACCTCGGTCTGACCGGCATGGGGCCTGACGGTCCCACCATCAGCATCATCAGGAAGACCGGGTGGGAACGCCCGGTCTTCGCTGCTGCCTGGGCCACGGCAGGCAGGTGATGGATTACGACGTCATCGTCGCAGGGGTCGGCGGCATGGGCAGTGCCGCGGCCGCCGAGCTGGCCTCGCGTGGTGCCCGTGTGCTGGGGCTCGACCGTGACGGCATCCCCAACGCGAGTGGCTCCTCTCACGGGGTCAATCGCATCATCCGCCTGGCCTATGCAGAAGACCCCCGCTATGTGCCGCTGTTGCGACGTGCCTACGAGCGCTGGCGTGACCTGGAGCGTCGGTCGGGTGAGAAGATCCTCGTCACCACCGGCGGCGTCGATGTCGGCCGTCCCGACAGCCAGACCGTGAGCGGCTCCCTGACGTCCGCACGCACCCATGGGCTCGATCACGAGCTGCTCGACGCAGACGCGCTGCGGGCCCGTTTCCCCGGGTTCCGGCTGCCGCCTGATCTGGTCGCGGTCTACCAGCCCGATGGCGGCTTCGTGCTCAGTGAGCGGGCCATCGCCGCCTATGCCCGGCTGGCTCTCGACGCCGGTGCCGACCTGCGTGGCTACGAGCCCCTGACTGACTGGCGGACAGCGGGCGATGGTGTGGTCGTCCAGACGGCCAGCGGGGAGTATCGGGCGCGGCGCCTGGTCATCAGCGCCGGCGCCTGGCTGGGTAGCCTGCTGCCGTCACTGGCGCCGTTCGCGGTGCCCGAGCGGCAGGTGTTGCTGTGGGCGCAGACGCTGCGGCCCGAACGCTACCGCGTGGGTGCCTTCCCGATCTTCATCCTGGATGTGCCGGAGGGGCTCTACTACGGCTTCCCCGAGTACGGCATCCCGGGGCTGAAGATCGGGCTGATGCACCATCGCCGCCAGGTCGTGGACCCGGACAGCTGGGACCGCTCGCTGATCGAAGCCGAGGATGTGGCCGTCATCCGGGCAGCGGTGAGCCGCTACCTGCCCGACGCCGACGGACCGACACTGACGCTCAAGACCTGCATGTTCACCAACACGCCCGACGAGCACTTCATCCTCGACCGGCTGGCCGGCGCACCGCAGGTGGTGGTGGTCTCGCCGTGCAGCGGGCATGGTTTCAAGTTCGTGAGCGTCGTGGGTGAGATCGCGGCCGACCTTGCGCTCGACGGCGGCACGTACCATGACATCGAGCATGTTCCGCATCGACCGCTTCACCAGATGGGGACACGACATGACTCGCACCATCGTTTGCTTCGGCGATTCGAATACCCACGGCGCGAACCCGTCCCAGCCCGGCCGCCATCCGCGTGCGGTGCGCTGGCCGCGCGTGATGGAGGCCGCCCTTGGTGACGGCTACGAGGTCATCGAGGAAGGCCTCAACGGCCGCTGCACGGTCTGGGACACGCCCATCGAGAAGGGGCGTCGCGGACTCGACTACCTCTACCCCTGCCTGCTGTCGCATGCCCCTGTCGACCTGGTCATCATCATGCTGGGGACCAACGACCTCAAGCGCATCTACGGCAACACCGCCGCGGAGATCGCCTGCGGGGCAGCGAGGCTGGTCGACGAGGCCAGGAGCACGCTCGCCGGACCCGAGGGCACGCCCCCGGCGGTGCTGCTGGTGTCACCCGTGCCACTAGGCGAGATCACCGCCCACAGCCGCATGTGGGGCTTCGGGGAGGCGTACGCCACCTCGCGCGAGCTGGCCGGCATGTACGCGTTGGTGGCCGAAGACCACGGCGCCGGCTTCTTCGATGCCGGGACCGTGGCAGCCGTCCATCCTGATGACGGCGTCCACCTGGACGCAGCCGCCTGCGCCAGCCTGGGAACCGCGCTGGCCGAGGCAGTCCGCACACAGCTGGAGGACGCGGCGCCGTAGCCGTCCCCACGGTCGGTGCTTGACGGGCTGGCTACCGTTGCTGGACCACCGGACCGCTGGTACCCCCGCCGCGGCCGTGGACAGGAGGACCAGCAGACATGGCCAAGTTCCTCATCACCTACTCGGGCGGCCAGGGGCCCGACGACATGACCGCGGAGCAACGAGACCAGGTGATGAAGGCCTGGAACGACTGGTACGGCAGCCTCGGCGATGCGGTCGTGGACTTCGGCAACCCGACCGGCGCATCGAAGAAGGTCGTGCCCGGCGGCGTCGTCAGTGATGTCGCACCCGTCGTGACCGGCTACTCGCTCATCGGTGCCGACTCACTGGACGATGCCGCCGACAAGTGTCGAAACCATCCGCATCTCGAGGCTGGCGGCACGGTCACGATCCACGAGACGTTCGACGTCATGTAGCCGAGCGCGGCGAGGCTGACGCAGTGGCCCGTCTGCGTCCAGGGGCTCAGGCTCTGTGCCCGGAGTCTCAGGCCCCGCGGTGGAGTCCGATGCGCTGCGCGTTCACGACACGCGCAGCGGGGCTGAAGAGGTAGCGGATAGCGGCTGAGATCTCGGCCGGCGATGTGGCGTAGTCCTTGTCCGAACCATGCTCGCCAGCCGTCGTGTCGATGGCCCGGACGCGCACCACGTTGACGGTCACGCCACTGTCGCCGACCTCCTGCGCGAGGGTCGCGAAGAGCGCTTCCAGCGCCGCCTTGCCGACGGCGTAGGCGCTCATGCCCGCTTCGGGCACCGCGGCCAGCGGCGAAGACACCGCCACGATGCGCCCGTAGCCGGCGTCGACCATGCGCGGCGCCAGCTCACGCACCACGTTCAGGCTGGTCCAGAAGTGCTGGTCGATCATGGACGCATAGGGTTCGTCGGGCGATCGTCCGATCTGCATGCCACCGGTCCAGCCACCCACCAGGTGCGCCAGCGCGTCGACGCGACCGAAACGTTCGTACACCGCGTCGATCGCCGCTATGGTCGCTTCGGAGCTGCGTAGGTCCGCCGCAAGCGTGAGGGTGCGGTCGCGACCAAGGCCAACCTCGTCGCGCATGACCTCAAGACGGCCGGCGTCGGAGCCAACCAGCGCGAGATCGTAGTCCTCCGCGGCCAGGTCGGGCGCCAGGACGCGGCCGAGGCCACCGCTAGCGCCTGTGATAAGGGCGACACGACGACCGCTCATGCCTGCACCTCGACCGGGTCCAACTGCCCCATGGCCTCGATGGCGTCGGGGCCCATACCCTCGAGGATGGGGCGGTCGATCTGCTCGAGCAGGTGCTCTCGCCCCTCCACGTCGATGAGATGACCGGACCGCAGCGCCTTGGTCTCCAGGTAGGAGCGGTTGTGCTCGTTGGCCGGGATCAGGTGGGGGATACGACCGCTCACGTTGATGCCCAGCTCGCGCAGACCGGCCACCTTGCGGGGATTGTTGGTCATGAGCTGGATCGAGCGCACGCGCAACAGCTCCAGCATGTGCGCGGCGATGCTGTAGTCACGCTCGTCGTCGCGGAAGCCGAGGGCGACGTTGGCGTCGACGGTGTCGAGCCCCTCATCCTGCAACCCGTACGCGCGCAGCTTGTTGAGCAAGCCGATGCCGCGGCCCTCCTGGCGCAGGTACAGCACCATGCCCGTCTCCTGCTCGCCGATGGCTCGCAGGGCGGATGTGAGCTGGTCGCGACAGTCGCAACGCAGCGAGCCCAAGGCATCGCCGGTGAGGCATTCGCTGTGCATCCGTACCGGGACGTCTTCCTGGTCGAACGGGTCGCCCTTGACGATGGCAACGTGATCCTTGCCGTCACGGTCATTCCAGAAGCCGACGATATGGAACGTGCCGAACTTGGTGGGCAGGTCGGCGACGGCGGCGATGCGCACGCAGACATGGTCGCGGCCGACACCATCGCATTCGTGGCCGACGCTGGTCGCGACGAGCTGGTCGTAGGTGAGGTGCCGGATGCCCGGCTCCTGGTGGCTATCCATGGGCAGACTCTAGGGCAACGGCGGTGACATGACTGTGACGCGGCATGGCGACGGGACGTGGCAGCGGCCCTGTGGCGTCAACACGCGTTGTCCATTGCGAAAATGCCTTGACGAGCCCGTAGCGAGGAAGACAATCGCGTTGCGATGGCAGGACAGCGAGGAGGCCCTGGGTCCGGTCAGCGGGGAGCGCTCGCAACAGGCTTGCGGACACTCGAGCTGCTGGTGGCATCGCATACCCCGTTGGGGGTCACCGAGATCGCCGGACAGCTGGAGCTGGACAAGGCCAACGTGCACCGCACGCTGGCAGCGCTGGTACGCCTCGGATACGTTGAACAGGACCCCGCCACCCGCCGCTATGGCGCCAGCGTGAAGGTGGTCGAGCTGGCGCGGTCGGTGCTTGATTCGCGCGACCTCACGGTCGTCGCCGCACCGCATCTCAAGTCGCTGTGGGCCGCCGCAGGAGAGAATACGCACCTCGCCGTCCTGGCCGGAGACCATGTCGTCTACGTGTCAACGCTCAACGGAACGACGCTCCTGTCCGCCAACGCGGCCATCGGCCAGTCTGGCCCCCTGCACTGCACGGCCACCGGGAAGTCGCTCGTGGCGAACCTGCCCCGCGGCTCCACCGAGGGGCTCATCCACAGCATCGACTACGAGGCCTTCACGCCCAACACCATCGCCTCCCCCGAGGCGCTGGAAAAGGAGCTCGCCCAGGTGCGAGTCACCGGCTATGCCGTGGACGACAGGGAGTACCACCCCGGCGTTCGCTGCGTGGCAGCAGCGGTCTTCGGCATCGGCGGCGTCGTAGCATCGCTGGGCATCTCCGCCCCGGCCGACCGACTCGATGCAGAGCGCCTCAAGGTGGTGGCGCCCATCGTGGTCGACACCGCTGCCCGCGTCAGCCGTGAGCTGGGCGGCCCCGCCCACCGCGTGGCCTCATGAGCAGCGCGAACAGGCTGCGCCGACGTCATCGGGAAGCGCATGATGCAATCGTTCTCACGTGTCTTATCACCTCCGCACCCGGCCACGATCGCCCGGGTCCCCGGCGATGACGCCGCCAGCGCGATCGGTGAACTGCGATACTCCCGCGCCGGCCTGCCGCCGGCGTGACGAGGGAACCAGGAAAGTGAGGTGGCCCGGTCCGATCGAGCGACGTGAGGAATGACTGACCCGACGGGGCGTTTTGGGAGAACGCCATTCGGAAGGACAGGAGGACAGGAGATGACCAAGTTCGGTACGACGTGGCGCCGGGGCTTCGTGCTTGCCGCGAGCCTCGCACTGCTGACGGCAGTGGTACCAGGCGCGACCGTCGCCCAGGACGAGGGCGGTGACGAGGTCACCGTGATGACCTACTTCGGCGCGACTCTGGGTGAGGCGGCGCTCAAGGAGATCCTGGCCGATTTCGAGGCGGAGTCGGGCATCACCGTCAACTTCGTCGATGTCGGCCACGAGGACTACAAGACCGGCATCCTCATCCAGCTCGCCGGCGGCAACCCGCCCGATGTCCTGAGCGACTGGGCTGGCGCGCGCGCCGCGTTCAAGGTCCAGAACGGCATGCTCGCTCCGATCGATGAGATGTGGGCTGCCAACGACCTCGACAGCCAGTTCGGGGCCGGCATGATCGAATCGGCCGTGACCTACGACGGCACCAAGTACCTGCTGCCGTTCGGCTTCCACGTACGCAGCGCATGTTCTACAACCCCAAGGTCTTCGCGTGATGCCGGTGTCGAGATCCCCACGACGTGGGACGAGCTGAAGGCCGCCTGCGGAACCTTCAGCGAAGCCGGCATCACGCCCATCTCCCTGGGATCGGTCAACCAGTGGCCGGCGCAGTTCTGGTTCGACTACCTGCTCCTGCGCACGGCCGGCGCCGAATACCGTGCCAAGCTGATGGCCGGCGAAGCGTCCTACACCGATCCTGAGGTCGTCCGGGCGATGGAGCTCTGGAAGGAGCTCATCGACGGCGGCTGCTTCCCTGACGGAGCGACAGCCAACAGCATCGACTGGACCGATGCCGCCGACCAGCTGGCCAACGGCGAGGCGGCCATGAACCTCATGGGCACCTGGATCACGGGCTACCTGAATGGCAACGGGTTCGAGCCGGTCACCGACTACGACTTCTTCGAGTTCCCGGTCGTGGATGAAGGCGTACCCACCGCCGTCGTGGGGCCCGTGGACGGCCTGGCGATCGCCGCTGACGCCAAGAACCCCGAGGCTGCACAGGCGTTGCTCGCCTTCCTGGCTCAGCCCGAGCAGCAGGCTGCCTGGGCCGAGGGCCAGGGCAACATGCCCACCAACACGACCTCCGATACCTCCGCGTTCAACGACGTCATCAAGAAGGCGATCGAGGTCGCGGCCGCAGCGGAGACCTACAACTTCAACTACGACCTGGCAACGCCGCCGGCGCCCAGCGTGGTCGGACTTGCCATGTTCCAGAAGTTCCTCAACGACCCCAGCGACATCGAGGGCCTTCTCGCGGAGACCCAGACCGAGATCGCCGCAGCCTTCGAGAACCAGTAGTGATGTCGACCGCGGCTCGCTGACGACCCGCGGTCGACTCTTGCCGATGCCGGGATGATGACCATCCCGGCATCGGTGGTCCCCAGCGAGGACCACCACAGCCACGGGGAGGATATGACCACACGAGGTCGACCGGGAGCCGGGACATGACTCGCGGCAGCCGGGTCTCGCTGTTCTTCATGGCCGCGGGGCCGCTGGCCTTCTTCCTGCTCTTCGTCCTCTGGCCGCTGGCCCAGTCGACCTACTACAGCCTGACGAAGTGGAACGGGTTGAGCGACCCGGTGTTCATCGGCCTCGACAACTTCTGGCGAGCACTTGGCGACCCCAACTTCATCCGGGCCTTCCAGAACACCGCCATCTGGCTGATCGTGGCGGTCGCGGTCCCGACCATCCTGGGCCTGCTGCTTGCCGTTCTGCTGGACCGACCACTCCGCGGCAGTCGCTTCTACAAGTCAGCGTTCTACCTACCCGTCACGCTCTCGCTGGTGGTCGTGGGACAGGTCTGGACCTGGATCTACCAGCCTGACTGGGGCCTCCTCAACTCCGTGCTCGAGGCGGTCGGCCTGGGTGACTTGACACGCGCCTGGCTGGGCGACCCGGCGACCGCGCTCATCGCGGTCATCGTCGCCTGGTGCTGGCAGCAGACAGCCCTTGCCCTGATCCTGTACCTGGCAGCCCTGACGACCGTACCCAAGGACCTCCTTGAGGCTGCCGCCATCGACGGTGCCAACGCGCGTCAACAGTTCCTGCGCATCATCGTGCCACTGCTGCGCCCCGCCTCCGTAGTCGTCATCACGCTTGCTGTCATCAACACGCTCAAGGGCTTCGACATCGTCTTCGTGCTGACCAAGGGCGGACCCTTCCACATGTCGTCGAACCTCGCCATGTTCATGTACGAGGAGACCTTCTTCAAGTACCAGCTGGGCTACGGCGCGGCCATCGCGACGGCCCTCTTCGCCCTGGCCATCATCGTCGTCGTCATCTACTTCCGACAGGCGCGCGCATCGGAGCGGCTCTATGGCTAGCGCCGGCATGACCGTCGACAAGGACCGCCGGGCGCGACCTCTGAGCCGGTCGCTGGGGCTTCACGTCTTCATCCTGGTCATCCTCGTCATCTTCGCAGCGCCCATCATCGGCGTGGTCCTGACGTCCGTGCAGTCGAACGCGGAGATCGCCGCCCGCGGTGTCTGGCACATCCCGGAGAACGCGACGCTGGAGAACTTCTTCGACGTCTGGAACAACACCGCGACACCGCGCTACCTGCTCAACAGCTTCCTGGTCACGATCCCGGCCACGTTCCTGTCGGTGCTTGGCGGTGTGCTGCTGGGCTATGTATTCAGCCAGTTCCGCTTCCCCTTCGCCGAGCTGCTCTTCCTGGTCGTCATCGCGGGCATGTTCTTTCCGCCCCAGGCCATGCTCATCCCGCTGTTCAAGATGTTCAACTCACCCATCGAGATCCTTGGCTTCCAGGTCCTGCCAACCCTGTACGACACGGTCTACTCGATGATCATCATCCACATGAGCCTGGGCCTGGCCATCACGACGCTGCTGATGCGCAACTTCATGTCCGCCTTGCCGTCGGGCATCCGCGAGGCGGCGATCGTCGATGGCGCGGGGGAATGGTCGGTGCTGTTCCGCGTGGTCCTGCCGCTGACGCTGCCGGCCCTGGCAGTGCTGGCCACGCTGCAGTTCACCTGGATCTGGAACGACTTCCTGTGGCCACTGGTGCTGACCCGCTCAGATGCGGCCAAGACGATCATGGCCGGCATCAACGCCCTCCAGGGCCAGTACAGCGTGGCCTGGGCCAACCAAGCGGCCATGGCGGTCATCGCCAGCATCCCCACCATCGCCATCTTCATCGCCTTCCAGCGCTACTTCATCGCCGGCCTGACCATGGGCTCAGTGAAGGAATAGGCGTTGCCCACGACACTCACCGTCACCAGCTCAAGGGAGGGATCTTCCACGTGACAGCAGCCGTCGAACGCATGAGGGTGGCCATCATCGGCCCCGGCCGCATCAGCGACCTGCATGCCATCGAATATGTCAACTCGGAGCACACCGACATCGTGGCGGTCTGCAAGCCTGACACCGAGGGCGCGCTAGCTCGAGCACGTTCATGGGGTATCGAGCCCGAGAAGGTGTACGCCGATTGGCGCGACTGCCTGGCCGACGATTCGATCGATGCCTTCGAGGTGCTCCTGCCCCACCACATGCACATGGAGGTGGCGCTGGCCGCGATCGACACGGGCAAGCACCTCTCGACGCAGAAGCCGGTCGGCTTCACGGTCGCCGAGTGTGCGCGCTTCGTGGACGCAGCGGCAGCGGCCCAGAAGCGTGGCCAGGTGGTACGCGTCTTCGAGAACTTCCTCTTCTACCCGCCGGTCTCACGAATGGTGGACATCGTCCGCAGCGGCGAGATCGGAGAGGTGCTCTCGGTGCGCCAGATCAGCCGCTCGGGCAACCCGGCCTGCGGCTGGGACGTCCCCGACCGGGCGGCCGCCTGGCGTTTCGACATCGAGCAGAACGGCGGCGGCCCCCTGGTATTCGACGACGGCCTGCACAAGTTCAGCATCTTCTGGGCGCTGCTGGGCGTGGCCGATGAGGTTCACGCCTGGATCGGTTCCACGCCGGTGCAGGGTGGCGCGCTGGACTCTCCGTCCTCGGTGTCCCTGCGCTGGGGCTCGGGCGCCATGGGCGTGCTGGAGGTCGTCAACGCGCCCGAGCTGCAGGTGCAGACGCTGTTCTACTCCCAGGATGACCGGGTCGAGGTCACCGGCTCACGCGGCGTGGCGTGGGTCAACCGCGGCCACGGCAAGATCCAGGAGGTGCCCTCGCTGCAGGTCTACCGTGACGGCGTCACACACGACTACGAGGACATCGCCTCAGAGTGGGACGAGTCATTCATCCTTGCCACCCGCGATTTCATCGAGGCCGTGCGCGAGGGGCGCTCATCGCTGCTGACCGCAGACGAGCACCGCCAGGTGCTCTCGACCGCCCTGGCGGCACAGATCAGCGGTCGCGAGGGCCGCGTGGTGCGCCCGGTGGACGTGCCCTAACGAGCTCGGGCTCCGGCACGAACGGTCCGGCCTCTCCTCGGTTGCGGTCCTCTCGGCCCTTGGCCTCGAGAGCAGCTCGTCCGTCCGGCTCGTGAACGACGGCGGCACGTGGGTCGGCACGAACCACGGCATCAACGTCGAGCTCGAAAACGGATCCGGCTTGGAGCCAGAAGACGCTGGCGGCGCGTGGTCGGCTGAGTACACCGGCGAGGGCGGCTACGAGGCCTGGATAGGTACGTGGTCACGGTGTTCGGACGGCCCGGCCTCATGAGTTTGCTACGGCGGCGACGACCAGACCAAACCCGCCATTCATGGCGGTTCGGCCTACTCCTGCTCGGGCAGGAACTCGACCGACTCCGCGATCGACAGCCAGTCATCGGCGGGTGGAGCGTCAGTCGTGCTGCACCAGAGCCACGAATAGCCAACAGGGGTGGGGAAGACATAGGCGACGCTCGCCCCTGGCTGGCCGCCTGGCGCATAGGCCGCAGACATCCGGACGTAGTCGCCAGCCGGAAGGGCATCCACACCCCCAAGTCTTTCGGCGATCTCGAACTCGGGATAGCCCGCGACCACGCCGAGCGTCTCGGCCATCTTGCCCGGTTCCACGCCCGTGAAGTCGAACGTCTCGATGGCACACTCCCCAGGGCCTTCGAGTGGAGCGGCAGCGATGACCATCTCGAAGATCGGCAGCGACGGGGACGCCCAGTCGTTGATGTAGCTGTAGGGCAGGCTCACCGCGATGCCGTACTCGGGGAACTCGAAGCGCTGATCAGCCGGAAGCGGTGTCCCCAGCGGGGACTGGGCGGTCGCGGCTGAAGCCAAGGCGAGCCCGAGCACACCGGCGGTTACAGCGATGGATCTGGCACGTCGCATCTGGTTCATCCCTCCGTGGATGCCCCCATCCTCCGTGCCTCGGTCAGCCGGTCAAGGGCCGGGCGGCGCGGCTGGCGCGGGAGCGGGTGTGTTCCTAGTCGCCCGGCAGCAGGGCGTCGAGCGCAAGCGCCATCGCCTCGACATCTGCGAAGTCCAAGCCTCCCGATGCCCGGATCTCTCCCACGAAGTCAGCCTTGCGCCACTGGAGCGTCGTGTAGTCCCAGAGGGCATCGTGGGTCGCCCGTGACGCATCGCCGATCAGGATGACCTCGGCCGCGACGGTGGCGTCGATCTCCGGGTCACCCGAGCCGATCGGGATGGCGTGGCGCGACGGCACCCCGACCGCACGATCCACCTCGTCGCGTCGAACGAAGAGGCCGGCCGCGTCATCCGTGCAGGAGATGGCCCCGGATGCTGATCCTGCGCTAGGGTCCTGGATGGAGAAGAACCAGTACGGCATTCCCTGCGGCTCCAGCAAGAGCGTCTCCCACTCCCAGCCTTCAGGGAGCTGCACCGTTTCGATGGGTGCATCGCGCAGGGCCGCTCCACAACCCTCTGGCTGTGCCAGGACGCCGGTGCTGGTCCCAGCCAGCAGCATCGTGGCGATGGCGACGGCATGGAGTGTGTGCATGATCGTCCCCCGGTCGAAGCGGTCTCCGATGTCTCTCATCCTCCCCTCCCCAGTCACCGGGTCAAGGGCCGGACGGCCCGGCGGCAAGCGCAGCCATGGCGGCGACGACCAGACGAAACCCTCTATTCATGGCGATTCGCCAAACGGCTGAACGCGCATCAAGGTGGCGCGATCACCCATCGACGGGAAACAACTCGATGGTCTCCGCGATCGAGCGCCATCGTTCCCTGGGGCGGTCGATCGGAGGAGCAGAGGAGTACGACGACGTGCTCCGGTCTCGTCTCCTCGCGTCGGGCCCGAGGGCTATCAGCCCGTGAAGATCGCGCTGGAGATCGGTACCGGTCGCTCGAGCGCGTCGTGGATGGGACAGTGGGCGATCCCCCACTGGGCCAGGTCCCGTAGGGTGGCCTCATCGACCCCATCCGCAGCCAGGTGCACCCTAACCCTGGCACTGAGCGGGCCCGCGGGGACGGTTTCGTCGATCCCGAGGATGCCGCGATCATCGGACTCGGAGTCGAATTCGACCTTCAGGCTCGAGAGTGAGATGCCGAGGACCGCGGCGCGCATCGCGATGACCGTGGCCACGCAGCTGGCCTCCGCCGCCCGCAGAAGCCAGCCTGGGGACGGGGCCGAGTCGGTCCCGCCCACCGACGGCACCATGTCGGTCACCAGCTCTTCGTTTCGCGGACCCGTGACGCGCACCAGGAGGCCTTCCAAGAGCGTTGCGGTGGCGATGCTATCGACAGCCTTCGCGTCAGATGGGTTCGCACGCAGGTGTTCGGTGGCAGCCTCGACCGCATGACGGATGCCTTCGCTGCCCATGTGTCTCCTCCTTGGGTCGAAATTGCCGATCCGCGTACGGCGGACCGGTAACGAATTCGGGCCATCCTAGCGGTCCATGCCCATGACACGGACACAGTCTTCCCCGCGCTGGCAGGTTCCGTGGACCGTCTCCGGCGGCATGCGTGGCCCTGGCGGCGACGACCAGACGTCGTACGCCTGGCGACGCCGTAGCCCTACGGCAAGCGCGCCTGCAGGGCCTCGCGCAGCTCGGCATCGACGATGGTGGGGACGTCCAGCACGGCAGCCGCCGCGGGATGAGTGATAGCGGGCACGATGATCTCGTCGGGCAGCCGCTTGACGATGCCCTTCATACAGCGATGCGAGGCCTCTGAGATGACCTTGAGGGCATCGCGCGAGGCCCGCTGCGGCTCCCGGCGGTGAGCCGGGAACCCCGTGCCCGCCTCCTCGGTGAAGAGTTGGTCGAAGAGCAGGCGCAGGTTCTCGTCGCCGGCCCAGCCCCAGCCCTGGTTCAGCGCCAGCGAGATGACGTTGCCGGCGTTGATGCGCGCGAACAGGAACGCATCGAGCGAGGTCAGCAGGTGCCCGCAGGAGACTCCGGGGTACTGCATCACGGAGTTCATGTAGCCCTGGCCGGTACCGCAGCCGCCGATGACCATGTCCACGCGGTCTGCCGCCAGCAGCAGCGCCGAGATCAGGCCGGTATGGATGTACTGCAGCTCGGGCTCCTCGCCCCGCTCGGCCATGCCGGCGTTGACGACCTGGAGGCCGCGGCCCTCCAGGGCGGAGATGATGAACGGGTGCTTGTCGACCGCGCTGGTCTCGTTGACCACAGCGACGCGCATAGGGTGTGCTCCTTCCGACGCGCCGCGGGTCAGGACGTGGGCTGTGGTGGCGGCGCCAGGTCGAGGATAGCGCGGTGCTAGTCTCCGCCAACGATGACGGACCAGACCAGCACTACGGCCAGCGAGACGTATTGGCCTGACTACTACGAGGTCACCGCGGAACGACCCTCCTGGGCCACGACCAGGCAGGCGGCCGATGCCTTCGGCCCGCATCCCGACGAAGGCCCGCGCCTGGCCGTCGACCTTGGTTGCGGAGCCGGTCGCGACACACGCGAGCTGCTGCGCCGCGGCTGGCGCGTGATCGCGACCGACATGACGCCGCAGGGCATCGAGACGCTGCGGCGCCTGACGCCGGCGGAGGACCGCGCTCGACTCCAGACCCACGTGGCGGACCTCGCCGCCTTCCCCATCCCGGCCTGTGACCTCGTCAACGCCAACCTCATCCTGCCCTTCCTGGGCGCCACCGACTACGAGGCCGTCTGGTTCCGGATCCGTGACGCACTCGGGGTCGGTGGACGCTTCAGCGGCATGCTCTTCGGCGACAGGGACCAGTCCGCCGGCGAACCGGACATGACCTGCCCCTCGCCCGACGTCATCCGCGGCTGCCTCGATCGCTTCGACATCGAGCACTGGAACGAGAAGGAGGAGGACGGCGAGACCGCGCTCGGCGAGCCTCACCATTTCCACCTGATCGAGGTCGTGGCCGTCCGCCGAGCCTGACGCCGGTCCCGAGTCTCGCGCTCGAGGGTCGCGATGGGCCGCGGCGTCGGGTAGCATTCGGTCGATGTCAGACCTCACCGCCGCCGGTCCAGCACAGCCCACACCGGCCCCTGCACGGGTGGCACTCGCCGACGACACGCCCAGCATCGAAGACCTGTTCGGGTTCGCGCGCGAGGCCGAGCTACGAGTGCGGTCGCTGCGGATGACCATCGAGGAGCGCGTGGTGAATGCCAAGGGCGCGCAGACGCTCCGCCACGAGATCCAGTTGCGGCATCCCGGCCAGGCCCGCGTCCACACCCGGCGCAGCATCGAACCGCTGGCGGGCGACGACGATATCTGGATCAGTGATGGCGGGACCATCACCAGCTACCGCGCCGGCAACAAGCTCGTCAGCGTGCGCCAGGCTCGCGCTCGCGTCGTGGGCTCGGACGACCCGGGCCTGCCGGCCTATGCACGCGGGTACCAGCCGCTCACGGCATTGCCGGCCGGCAGCCTGGCCGACACGTTCGTCCACCCCCACGGGCTCTTCAGGAATGTCCTGCTGACGGGCCCGCTGGCCATCGTGGGCGTGCAGCCGGTGGCAGACCGCGAAGCCATCGTCGTGCGTGCCCAGCACCCCCGCAGCGCCAAGGTGCTGGTCGACCGCCCGGACCGCTCGGTGGAGGTCGGCATCGGCCGAGACAGCGGCTTCGTCCTGCTCCTGGTCGAGCGCATCGGCGATGCCGTCACCCGCCATGCCGAGGTGACCTCGCTCCAGCTCGACCCGGTCATCTTCGACTCCGCCTTCGAGCTCAGGCTTCCGGCAGACGCACGGAAGGTCTACTGAGCGCGGAACCCGTCATGGATCGCTGTGACTGGGCCGGCAGCGACCCACGCATGGTGGCCTACCACGACGAAGAGTGGGGCCGGCCGCTACACGATGAGCGCCGCCTCTTTGAGATGCTTTGTCTGGAGGGTGCGCAAGCCGGTCTGGCCTGGTCCACCATCCTCTACCGCCGCGAGGGCTATCGCGAGGCCTACGACGACTTCGACGCCCAGAGCATCGCTGCCTACGACGACGAGCGGCAGGCACGGCTGCTCAGCGACCGGCGCATCATCCGCAACCGTGCCAAGGTGCGTGCCTTCCGCCAGAACGCTGCCGCCACGCTACGCCTGCGCCGCGAGGCCGGCGGCCTGGACGCGTACCTGTGGGGCTTCGTCGACGGCATGCCTATCGTCAACCACGCCAGGTCCATGGCGGACGTTCCCACCCGGACGCCGCTGGCGGAGAAGCTCGCGCGAGACCTGAAGCGCCGAGGCTTCAGCTTCGTGGGCCCGGTCATCGTGTACGCCTTCATGCAGTCGATCGGGCTGGTCAACGACCACCTGCTGGGCTGCTTCCGCCATCCCGAGCGTTCGGCGGACTCGTCCACCCGCTAGCTGCCGGCGCCGGTAGGATGCCCCTAGCAGTCCAACCCGCCACTGACCAAGCGAGCGCGGAGCACACTGGGGCCGGCGATGGGCAAGAAGTCCAAGGGCAGGGACAAGGCCAGGAAGAAGGACCGCAGGAAGGCTGAGCGGCTCGCGGCCGCCGAGCCTGCATCGGTGATGGTCACGCCAGGTGCCGACCAGGTGGCGCTCGACTCGGCCCTTGTGCGTGGGCGCATCAGCGTGGGCGCGGACGAGCTGGCCTCACGCCTGGCCGGCATCTCCACCGTGCTGCAGCGTCATCTGTCACGTGCCGATGCCGGTGATGGCCTGACGCGGGCTCGACTCTCTGCCCTGGGCCTGCTGGTCATGGGTGGACCGCGCACCCTGGGTGAGCTGGCGGCCGCCGAGCACGTGCGGCCACCCACGATGACGCGACTGGTGCATGCCATGGAAGCCGACGGGCTGGTGGCACGAGAGCCCAACCCCGACGACCGCCGCTCGGTCGTCATCCACGCCACGGCCAGGGGCGAGACGCAGCTCGACCTGGGCCGCCGACGCCAGGTCGCGCCCCTTGCCCAGGCTATCTCTGACCTTGATCGTGCCGAACGCGGGGCACTCGAGGACGCCGCCGACCTGTTGGGCCGCCTGCTTCGATCGTCCAGCTGGGAGCCGGCCAAACCAGCCGAGTGACGACCATCCGCGAGGACAGCTCCGGCAGCAGGCGGCAGCCCTCGCCGACAGAGCTGGCGGTCTGGCTGGCGCTCATCGTCGCGCTGGTCGGGTTGCTGCAGGCCGGCACACCACCGCGCATCGGAGTGCTCGCGCTCATCGTCGTGGCCATCACCCTGGCACTCTCGCTTCGCTGGCGGATCGCTGGGCTGGCGGTGATCGTGCTGCTGCTGACGGGCATCGCCCTGCGGCTGGCACCGGCCAGCGGCTTCAGCGATGTGCTGCTCGTGACCGAGGCTGCCATCCGCGAGGTGCTGAGCGGCGGAGCTCCGTACGGGTATGGCTTCGCCGAGTCCATACCGCCGGGTGCCCCGTTCGCCTACGGCCCGCTGGCACTCCTGTGGTACGTGCCCAGCCTCGACGACCCACAGCGCCTGGAGCTGCTGGCGTCGCTGCTGGTGCTGTGCCTGCTGGCGGTCCGCGGACGGCCCCTGGGCCTCGCCGTGTATGCAGTGACGCCGGCGTTCGTGGTCGCTGCCACCGACGGCTCCAACGACACCAGCGCCGGGCTGCTCATCCTGCTGGCGCTGCTGGTCGCGGTGCGCATCCCCGTGGCCGGTGCCGTGCTGCTGGCCGTGGCCGTGGCCTTCAAGCCCTATGCGCTCGCCTGGCTGCCGGGACTGCTGGGCTTTGCCGGAGCCGTCGGGCCCCTCCTGGCCTTCGTCGCCGCCTCGGTGGTGCTGTGGCTGCCGGCACTGCTGGCGTGGGGCCCGGAGCAGGCGCTGTGGTCGTTCCGCCGCGCCGACGAGCTACATGCCCAGCCCTACTACTCGCTGGCGTACGCGCTGGGCGACCCGGAGGGAGTCCCGAAGGCCGCCTGGAATGTCCTTCGCGTCGGGGTCGGCGCCCTGCTCGCGGTCGCCAGCCTGCTCTGGGTGCGCTCTGCCACGTCGTTCATCATCGTCGGCGCGCTCATCTTCGGAGCCACCCTCTTCCTGGGCTTCTGGGGCACCTTCGCCTACATCGCCGCCGTGGCTCCGGTCCTGTGCTGGCACCTCGATGACTGGCTGGGCCTCGGTGCGGGACGTATCCGCTGGCCCGGCGATCCGGTGGGCGCGGTCACCGAATGGGCCGATCAGCGCTGGCCCGTCCGACCGACGCAGGCGGTCGTCATGGACCCGAGACCGCGCGGGCGATAGAATAGGCGGCCTCCGAGCCAAGTCGATAGCGGGAAGCGAAGACGCATGGTCCGTCCCGGTCGCCCCACGGGACCATGTCGAGCAGTGGCGAGCCCGGTCCCGTGTGCACAACATAGCGCCCTGGTGGCACGGAGGAGACATGTCGGCTGTGGGGATCGGCCTCCTGATCATCGCCCACATCGCGGACTACACCACGTTCATCGTGATGGTCGCCCGGCACGGCCTGGACGAGGAGCTGAACCCCCTGGTCGCTACCATCAGCTCCGACTACGGGCTGGCACTGCTGACCGTGGCCAAGTTCGCCACCGTGCTGCTGGTGGCGGCCGTCTTCCTCATCGTGGGCCGAACCCGACCACGGGTCGCGGGCGCGGTGCTGGCCTTCGGCGTCTTCATCGGCGGCCTGGGCGCGTTCTCCAACATCGTCACCATCTGAGCCGGGTCGCAGCCCGCCACCCTCAATCGCGGCGATCGAACAGGTCCGGGCCCAGCGCGTCGACGTCGAGGTCCGGGCGGACCGAGCGCACCCAATCCCGGATCGCCCACAGCGTGGTGTTGAAGCCGAGGCCGTCCCACGGGATCGCCTCCACCGCGAAGGGCCGCACCTCCAGCGACTCGCTCGTCGGCTGCATCTCCCCGCCCACGATGGCGGCCTCGTAGGCGACGACCACGACGGCCGCCTGGGGTCGTGAGTAGATGCCCACGATGCGGGTCGGCTCTACCTGCAGGCACGTCTCCTCGAGGGTCTCGCGCACGGCACCCTGGATGACCGGTCTCGTCGGCTTCGAGGAAACCACCCGGCTGGGCCCACGTGCCGACGCCGGGCGGGATGGCGCGACGGATGAGCACCAGCTCGCCGGCGTCGGTGACCGGCAGCGTGGTCACCACCAGCCGTGGGTTGACGTAGGTGATGGCGCCGCATTCGGTGCAGCAGTGCCGCTCGCGCTCCTCGCCTTCGACCTGGCCGTAGGCGAGCCTGCCACCGCAGTGCGAGCAGTTGCGCAGCACCGGCGCCAGCCATTCGGGTGCGCCATTGGCGAAGCCGCGAACGGGGAGTCGGGCGCCGGGATCGTCGAGCCGTGTCATCGCGTCAGGCCAGCATCACGACGAGCATGATGGCAGCCACGATCACCAGCGACGACGCCAGCACCGCCACCCAGACGACGCGGAAGCAGGCGCGACCGCGATCCACTGGGCCACCACGCGCGCACCGAGCGCCACACGCGCACGATGGCGTCGGCGGTGACCGCCAGCAGCACGATCCCGCCGAGCAGGACGGGCAGCTTGACCCAGAGCGACGACATCGGCGTGCCCAGCTCGAGTGCGCCGATGGCGATGACGCCGCAGACGAGCACCACGATGGACAGGTAGATGAAGCTGTTCTGCAGCGGTGTCGGCGTCCAGCTCCGGGCACACGCTGAGGCACCAACGGACGACCGTGCACGTCCAGCGGCAGCGGGTCGCTCCTGGCGGTCGAGCTCGGGTACGCCCTGGCGATGGCTGGTCCTCGCCACATGTCGAGTCACCCCAGGGCCCGCGCAGGGGCCTACTGGCCCTGGGCCTTGGTGAAGCCTGTCTCGCCTTCGATGATGCGCAGCTTCTGCACATGGGCCCAGGTCATGCGCCCGCCCACGCGTGCCAGCAGACGCAGGATGGCCGCGTCGTCGACGGTCCCGCCCTCCTGGGCGGCCACGAAGCGACAGCGCCACCAGCCGACGGTGTCGGTATGTGCGGCTGCCGGCTGGGATACACGACGGTGCCGCGCGCGGACATCGAGCAGCAACCTGAACTCGGGTCCAGCCACTTCGTCGAGCGCCCGGCCCACGTCCTGCGGGTCGCCGTCCATCTCGGTGTAGATGTCGACACCGAGCAGCTGCGTGTCCGGCGGATCCACGGGCCGTGGCTGCCATCGCGGACGTGGCTCGGGCACCACCGCCGGCGGCGTCGCCTTGGCGGCATAGCGCGTGGCGGGGGCGCGACCGAGATTCTCGATGATGGCGTCAGCGAAGCCGGAGGTGGACGTGGCTTGCTCCACGTCACCGGCCTGGCGGGCCACGTCGAGCGTGACGGCGGCGCCCTCCTCGAGCGTGACGAAGACCGCGTCCTCGATCGCTGGGCCGCCTCAGGTTCGCCCAGGTGCTTGAGCATCAGCACCGAGCTCAGGATGAGCGCGGTGGGGTTGATGACGTTCTTGCCAGCGTACTTGGGCGCGGAGCCGTGGACCGCCTCGAAGATGGCGACCTCGTCGCCGTAGTTGCCCGAGGCCGCGAAGCCCAGGCCGCCGACCAGCCCCGAGGCGAGGTCGCTGATGATGTCGCCGGCGAGGTTGGTGGTGACGATGATGTCGAACTGGGCCGGGTCCTTGACCATCTGGTGGGCGACGTTGTCGATGATGAGGTGCTGCGGCTCGATCTCGGGGTACTCGGGCGCCATCTCCTCGAAGACGCGCTGGAAGAGGCCCTCGGTGAGCTTGAGGATGTTGGACTTGGTGGCGCAGGTGACCTTGCTGCGGCCCTCGCGCCGGGCCAGCTCGAAGGCGTAGCGGATGATCTTCTCGGAGCCACGCCGGGTGATGATCTTGAGAGCGACCGCAACGTCGCGCGAGTCCATGTACTCGACGCCGGCGTAGAGATCCTCGATGTTCTCGCGGACGACGATGAAGTCGACGCCCTCGCCGTCGTAGCGGGTGGGCACGCCCGGGGATCTGCCGCGCCGGACGCAGGTTGGCGTAGGTCTCGAAGAGCTTGCGCAGGGTCACGTTGGCCGACTTCTCGCCGAAGCCGACGGGCGTGGCGAGCGGGCCCTTGAGAGCGACGCCGGTGCGGGCGATCGAGTCGGCGGTCTCCGCGGGCACACCCGAGGTGTCGCCGCGCCTTGAAGACCTCCGCACCGGCGATGGCCTCTTCCCACTCGATGGCGACGCCGGTCGCCTCGATGACGCGGCGCGTGGCAGCGGTGATCTCGGGCCCCACCCCGTCGCCGGGGATGAGGGTGACGCGGTGGCTCATGCTTCCTCCGAGGGACGTGGTTCGTCGGTACCTGATCGTGGTCGGGCCATGTCGAGTGCCCGCGCCCGGTCCGTGTCGACGGCCCGGGGGCCGCTGCGAGTCGTCAGCGCGTACGCCAAGGTCATACCGGCCGACTCTTCGGCACCGCGATGGCCCCGACGAAGCTACCCTGCGCGCTGCCATGCCCGACCACCGCGCTGCTCATCGACTGCGACACCGGTATCGACGATGCCCTCGCCCTGCTCTATGCGGCCGGCTCGGCCGATGCCGAGATCGTCGGGGTCGGCTGCGTCGCGGGCAACGTGGAGTTGCCGCACGTCGTGCGCAACACGCTGGCGGTGCTATCGCTGGCGGGCCGCGACGACGTCGAGGTGGCGGCAGGGCGGGCTGCCCCCATCGCGCGGCCGCTGCGGACGGCCGCGGATACGCATGGGCCGACCGGCCTCGGCTACGCGGAGCTGCCGCGCCGCCACGAGGTGTCGGGGCGCGCGTGATGCCGCCGACCTGTATCATCGAGTCCGCGCGGGCGCGGCCGGGCGAGCTGACGCTGGTGACCCTGGGGCCGCTCTCGAACGTGGCCGTGGCCCTGGAGCGTGAGCCGGACTGCCGCGCTGTTGCAGCGGCCTGGTGATGATGGTGGGTGCCTATCGCTCGCCGGGCAACACGGCACCCACCATGGAGTGGAACGCGGGCGTGGACCCCGAGGCCCTGAGCGCCACCATCGAGGGCTGGGCGGCGGTTCGCCGGGGCCCCGCGACCGGTCGCCTTCGGGCTGGACGTCACCGAGCGGGCCAAGCTGACACCCGCGCACCTCGAGCGGCTGGCCGATGCGGCCGGGAGCGCGGACGACCCCATCGTCCGCTTCGTCAGCGATGCCCTGCGCTTCTACTTCGAGTTCCACAGCCGCTACGACGGCTTCTACGGTGCCTTCATCCACGATGCCCTGGTGGTCGCCGCGGCGCTCGATCCGGCGCTTGCGCGCACGCGAGGCCCTGACGGTCGAGGTCGAGCTGGAGGGCCGCTGGACGACCGGCGAGACCGTCACCGACTGGCGGCGGGCCTGGGGCCGGTCGCCCAACCTGGACGTCGCTGTGGAGGCCGATGCCGACGCTCTTCTTCGAGCGCTTCGTCGAGCGCATCGGGCGGCTGGCGCGCGGAGCGTCGATCGGTCGGCTGACGGCGACGCCCACAAGACCGGCGCGCGGAACATCGGGATCGCCGGGATAGCGGTACGGCCGCTGATGACGATGTCGGCCACTGGCCGTGGACGCGATGCCGACGACCGTCCCGTTCGTGGCACTCTTGCGCGCAGCGCCGAGCGGACCCGAGAGGACGACGAGGAGGTGGGCGTGTCGGCGACGTGGCTGCGGGTCGGAGGCGGCCTGCTGGCGTTCGCGCTCATCGCCGGCCTGGGCCTCGCCGGCCTGAGCGGGCTGGACATCGGACGCGCCCTCGATCGCTTCGCGCTGGTGATGATCGTGGCCATCCCCGCGGGCGTGGCCTCGCTACGCCGGCGATCGAGTACGCTGCAGACACGCCGGCTCGACTCCATCACGCGACAGTTCGACACGCGCACGCTGGTGCTGATGCCCGTGGCCATGGCGCTCAACATCGTGCTGGGCACGGCCGTGGCCAGCGCCCTCAAGATCCCCATCTACCTCGACTCCATCGGCACCATCCTGGTGGCCGCGCTGGCCGGCCCGCTCGCCGGTGCCGCCACCGGCTTCCTCACCAACGTCATCTGGACGTACCTCGCACCGCCGCCGTTCGCGAGCCCCTTCGCGGTCCCCTTCGCGGTCGTGGCCGTGGTCGTCGGGCTCCTGGCCGGCACCTTCGCGCGCTGGGGCTGGCTACGGCCCCGCCGCGGTGCCTCGGCGACGCGAGCTGATCGTCGGCGGTGGCGTGTCCATCGGCCTCGTTGCGATCATGGCCACCTTGCCGTCAGCGGTTGGCGGCCATCGGGGAGGAGTCCGGGCCTGGCCCCGAGAGCGAGGATGCGACCTGCCTGTTCATCTTCGGCTGGGTGGCGCTCTGTCGCTGGTCGGGGCGACCGCTGCTCGGACTGGTCGTGCTGCTCTGCGCTGAGACGCGACCTGGCGGCCGCCTACATCCTGGTCGCCGGTGTCATCACCGGCGTCGTGGCAGCCTTCATGGCAGCGCCCATCGCGGCCGGCCTCTTCGGTGGGGTGACCGGCTCCGGCGCAGACTTCGTCATCGCCGCCTTCCGCCAGGCCGGTGCGGACCTGCAGCAGGCGGTGCTGGGCCAGAGCCTCATCTCCGACCCGGTCGACAAGGTCATCACGTTCTTCGTCGTGTACCTCATCCTTGGCGCCATGGCCACGCGCACCAAGGCCCGCTTCCCGCAGGGCGAGTACCTGCTGCCGATCAGCCGCCGGCGACGATGACACAGCTCGCGACGTCAGTAGGCCGCGGCCTGCCACGTCCTGGCACGCGCTGGACCCGCTGACGCGGCTGGTGATCTCGGTCGGCACCATCGTCGCGGCCCTGCTCGCTGGGCGGCGTCGCCTGCCCGCTCGCTGCTGGCCGCTCGTCGCGGTGGTCCTGCCGGCCACGGTCGCGCGCGATCGCCCGCCGGGTGCTGACGACGGCGCTGCTGCTGGCGTTGCCGCTGGCGGTCAGCGTCGTCATCGTCAACGTCGTGTTCGCCGTGGGACCAGCACGGCGGCCGCGACACCAGGCCTCGCCGCCGAGGTCGTGGTGCGCGTCCTCACGATGGCCGGAGCGGCGGTCCTCTTCTACGTGACCACGCGACCGGCGAGCTGGTGGCGAGCCTCCAGTATCACGGCGCCTCGCCACGACTCACCTTCGTCATCCACAACGGCGTGGCCATGATCCCGCGCCTCGCCGAGCGTGCCGGCGAGGTCACCGCCGCCCAGCGGGCGCGCGGCCTCGACACCGAGGGCAGCATCCTGCGACGCGCCCGCGGCGTGGTGGCCGTGGCGGCGCCGACCGTGCTGGGCGCCCTGCGCGAGGTCGAGACGCGCACGCTGGCGCTGGAGACTCGCGGCTTCACCCGGCCCGGCCGGCCCACGGTGCTGTGGCCGCCGCACGACAGCGGCGCGCAACGAGCTGCTGCGCTGGGGCATCGTCGTCGGCGCTGCCGCTGCTGGCGCTGGCTCGGGTCGCTGGGGCTGCTGCCATGCTGAGCCTCGAAGGCATCTCCTACCGCTACGCCGGGCGCCGACCGCGACAGCCTGCACGCCGTCTCGCTGGACGCTCCCGGCGGGGCGCGTCACCGGCCTGGTCGGGCCGGCCGGAGCGGGCAAGTCCACGCTCTGTCTCGTCGCCGGCGGCCTGGCCCCGCGGGTCATCGGCGGCCGGCTCACGGGCGCGTGCGGCATCGACGGTGAGGATGTCACTCGCTGGCCCATGCACCGCCTGGCCGCGCGAGGTCGTAGCATCGGGCTTGCAGGATCCCGCTGGGCCAGCTCTCGCTGGTCGCCGAGACCGTCTTCGACGAGGTCGCCTTCGGACCGGCCAACCTCGGCCTGGCGCGCGACGAGGTCTTCGAGCGCGACCGCCGCTGCCCTGCGCCAGGTCGATCTGCAGTCACTGGCCGCGACGCGACCCGCGCTGCCTCTCGGGCGGCCAGCAGCAGCTCGTCGTCCTGGCCGGCCTGCTGGCGATGCGGCCGGCCCTGCTCGTGCTCGACGAACCCGTGGCCCACCTCGATGCGCGCGCCACGCGTGACGTGCTCGACGCGATCGCGGCGGCTCGCGGCTGACGGCACCGCCGTGCTGCTCGCCGAGCAGCGGACGGTCGCTGCTCGCCTCCTCGCCGACACGCTGGCACTGGTCGCGGCCGGCAACATCGTGGCGCAGGGAACGGTCGCCGAGGTGCTGGTGACCCGACTACGGTCGCACTGGGAGTGGCCGCGCTGCCTGAGGAGCGCTTGCGGCGAAGACTGGACGCGGCCGGGCTGCGCCGGATCCCGCTGCAGTCAGCGGCTCGGAGTCGTCCAGCGGGAGCCGCGAGCATGACCGAGCTGCGCCTCGACGGCGTCGCCTCACGCATACGCGACGGCACCGTGGCGCTCGAACGGCGTGGACCTGCTCGTCCCGGCAGGTCAGTCACTGGCACTCATCGGCGCCAACGGCAGCGGCAAGACCACGTTGGTGCGCCACCTTGACGGGCTGCTGCGACCGAGCAAGGGCCGCGTCCTCGTCGGCGGCGAGGATGCTGCCGGCAGGCGCGTGGCGCAGCTGGCGCACGTGGTCGGCCTCTGCTTCCAGCACCCAGAGCGGCAGATCTTCAGCGCAGGACGTGCGCGACGAGGTGGAGTTCGGCCCGCGACAGCCTGGGGGTGCTCCGACGAAGCGGTCGGCACCCGCGTGACCAAGCGCACTCACGGCGGTGGGTCTGGCAGCGGCTGCAGGAAGCCACCCCGATGACCTGGGCGAGACTCGCGCGCAAGCTGCTGACGATCGCGTCGGTGCTGGCGATGGAGACGCCGGTGGTGGTGCTCGACGAGCCGACCACCGGCCTCGACAGCCGGGGCGTCGAGCGCATCGATCGAGGTCATCAATGACCTGCGCGACGCAGGGCGGACCGTCATCGGGATCAGCCACGACATGCGCTTCGTGGCGCGAGTCGTTCGAGCGCGTCGTGCTGCTCGAGACTGGTCGCGTCGTCCTCGACGGCACTCCGGCCACGGTGTTTGCTGAGGCCGAGTGGCCGCGCCTGCGCAGCGCCGGCGTCGAGCCGCCCGCGGCGGCCGTGATGGGCGCTCGGCTGGGTCTCGGCTCCACGCCGACAGAGGACGCCATCGTCGCTGCCTTGACCAGGCAGGCCGAGAGCAGCTGAACAGAACGTCCCCACTTCGCAACCGCACGGCCACTTGACCCCGGCAGCGTCGGTCCGTGTACGATGCCCCGAGCCAGAGAGGCCGGGACGTCGCCCGCCCGGGTGTGCCTGTCGCCGACACCAGGGAGGATGTTATCGAATGAACAGGCGTCGCCCCATGCTCGCAGCCGCTGCGCTGCTGGCCCTCACCGTGACCGCAGGCGGAACCGCGGCCACTGCCCAGGATGAACCGCTGAAGGTATTCGGCGCGTACGCCACCCAGATCGAGGAACCGTGGGACGGTGTCATCCACGCGGCGCTGCAGGCCGAGGAAGACGCCGGCCGCATCGTCTACGACTATTCCGACGACATCGGCTACAGCGGTGACATGGAGCTCGTGCTGCGAGACGTCGCCGAGCTCGATCAGCCCGACATCATCTTCGGCGACGCCTTCGGCAACGAGGAAGCCGTCCGTCGGGTCGCATCCGACTATCCCGAGATCGCCTTCGTCTTCGGCTCCGGCGGTGGCCCCGCCGACCCCAACTTCAGCGTCTTCGACAACTGGATCCATGAGCCTGCCTACCTCGCCGGCATGCTGGCCGGCGGTCTGACCGAGAGCGGCACGGTCGGTGTGGTGGCCGGACTCCCCGTACCCGAGGTCAACCGCATCACCAACGCCTTCATCTCCGGTGCCCAGTCGGTCAACCCCGACGTCGAGGCCAAGGTCAGCTTCATCAACAGCTGGTTCGACCCGGCCGCTGCCTCGGAAGCCGCCCAGGCGCAGATCGATGCCGGCGCCGACGTGCTCTACGCGGAACGCTACGGCGTCATCGAGGCGGCCCAGCTGAACGACCTGCTCGCCGTCGGCAACATGAGCGATCAGTCCGAGCTGGCGCCGGACACCGTCGTCACCAGCGTGACCTGGAACATGACCCCCACCGCCGAGTACATCATCGACCAGGTCGGTGGCGGCACCTACACCGCCCAGGACCTCAAGGACTTCAGCATGGTCGGCAAGGGCGGCGCTGCGCTGGCGCCCATCAACGCAGACCTCGTCCCGGCCGAGCTGCTCGAGACCGTTCAGGCCAAGGAGGCCGAGATCGTCTCCGGACTGTTCCGGGTCGACATCAACGAGGCCACCCCGCGGGCTCGGTCATCCCCGAGTAGCACGTCCTCTCCAGGCCAACCAGCGTGACCACTCCCGGCGGCCAGGGCGACCTGGCCGCCGAGCTATGTGGCATCACCAAGCGTTTCGGCGACCTGGTCGCCAACGACTCGGTCGACCTCTCGCTCCGCCGCAGTGAGGTCCACGCCCTCCTGGGCGAGAACGGCGCCGGCAAGACGACCCTGATGCGTGTCCTCTACGGGCTCACCCGCGCGGACGCCGGCAGCGATCAAGGTCGACGGTGACGGCGTCACCATCCACTCCCCTCGCGATGCCATCGCGAACCGGTATCGGCATGGTCACCCAGCACTTCACCTGGTGCAGCCGATGACCGTGACCGAGAACGTCATCCTCGGCCGAGCCGGCGGTGCCCGGCTGGACCTGGCGCGCCGCGCGCGCGTCGGTCGAGGAAGCGGCCGACCGCTTCGGCATCACCGTGCGGCCGGAAGCGTTGGTGCAGGACCTCTCGGTCGGCGAGCAGCAACGCGTCGAGATCGTCAAGGCACTCGCGCGCGACTGCCGTGTGCTCATCCTCGACGAGCCCACAGCGGTGCTGGTGCCGCAAGAGGTCGACGCGCTCTTCGAGACCCTGCACCGCCTCATCGACGACGGCCTGTCCGTCGTCTTCATCAGCCACAAGCTGGGCGAGGTGCGCGCCATCAGCGATCGCGTCTCGGTGATGCGCCAGGGGCGCATGGTCGGCACCGCCCCCGGCGACACCGACGAGCGCGAGCTGGCACGCATGATGGTGGGGCGCCCCACGTTCGGCGTCGACCGCCAGGAACCGACGCGGCGCCACGGGGAGGCCCGCCTGCAGGTGCGGGGCCTCTCGGCGCGTGGCGGCCACGGCCTGGCTGCCCTGCATGAGATCGACCTCGAGGTCCACGCCGGTGAGATCGTGGGCGTGGCCGGCGTCAGCGGCAACGGCCAGACCGAGCTGGCCGAAGTCCTCAGCGGCATGCGCCGCGTGTCTGCCGGCAGCATCACCGTCGACGGCGCGGAGCTGGCCGACGCCGGTCCGGAGACGGTCATGGCCGCCGGCGTCGGTCGCATCCCCGAAGACCGGCACGCCAGCCTGGTCCTCGACCTGCCGGTCTCGCTCAACCTGATCATGGAGCGCATCGATGACTTCGCTCCTGCTGGCCGCCTCGATCGCAAGGGCATCGACGCGCACGCCGAAGAGCTCATCAAGCGCTATCGGATCAAGGCCCGACCGGGCGACCGTGTGGCCACGTTGTCGGGCGGCAACATCCAGAAGGTGCTGCTGGCGCGTGTGCTCTCGCGGGACCCGCGAGTCGTCGTCGTCTCGCAGCCGACGCGGGGTCTCGATGTCGGCGCCAGCGAGTACGTGCGCGAGGAGTTGCTGGCGCGGCGAAGCGAGGGTGCGGCCATCCTCTTGATGTCCGAGGACCTCGACGAGCTGGTGGGGCTCTCCGACCGCATCGTGGTGCTCTACGAAGGTCGCATCGTGGGTCGCCTCGACGCGGCCGCTGCCGATCCAGAGCAGCTGGGCATGCTCATGGCCGGTCGGGGCAGGCCTGCTTCCGGGAGCGGTGCCGTCGCATGACCCTTGAGGCACGCCGCATGCTGGAAACGCGCGTCGGTCGCGCCGGCGTGATCGCCATCGGCGCCATCGTCACCATCCTGGCCGTTGCCGGGGGCGCGTTCGTCATCGCCGGCGCCAACCCGCTCGATGCCTACTACGCCTACTTCATCCACCGCTGACGCGTGAGTTCACGCTGCTGGAGGTCCTCAACAAGGCCACCCCCATCCTCTTCACCGGCACCGCCGTCGCGATCGCCTTCCGTGCCGGCTACTGGAACATCGGCGTCGAAGGTCAGCTGCTGATGGGTGCAGTGGCGGCGGCCGGCATCGGCCAGCTGGTGGAAGGCTGGCCGACGCTGCTGGTGCTGCCGCTGATGATCGGGGCCGGAGCAGTGGCCGGCGCCGCTTGGGCGCTGGTACCGGCGCTGCTGCGCGTGCGCATGGGCATCGACGAGGTGGTGACCACGCTCCTGCTCAACCCGGTCGCGCTGCTCGTCGTGCAGGCGCTGCTGCACGGTCCCTGGAAGGACCCCGAGACCGGTTTCCCTGAATCGCCCCGCATCGCCGAGGCTGCCGAGTTCCCTCCGCTGTCGGATTTCATCCCGCTGATCGGCCGCTCGCGGCTGCACATCGGCTTCGTCATCGCCATCGTGCTCATCGTCATCGCCTGGTATCTGCTGAGTCGAACCGGCACCGGCCTGCGCGTACGCGCGGTGGGCCTCTCGCCACACGGAGCGCGCTTCGCCGGCATCAGGGTCGAGCGCACCCTGCTGCGGGTCGCACTCGTGAGCGGCGCCATCGCCGGTGTGGCTGGGGTGAGTGAAGTGGCCGGCATCCAGTTCCGCCTCACCGAGGGTGTCTCGCCGGGCTTCGGCTATACCGGCATCGTGGTGGCCATGCTGGGTGGCCTGACCATGCCCGGCGTGCTGCTGGCGGGCCTGCTCCTCGGCGACCTCAGCGTCGGAGCCTCCTCGGCCGTGCGCTCGCTCCAGATCCCCAGCCAGCTGGGTGACGTCGTCCAGGGCACGCTGCTGCTGGCGATCATCGGTGCGGTGGCCATCTACCGCTGGCGTACCAGCCGCGAGGACGAGCGGCCGCCCGACGAGGGTGAACCACCACCGGATGAACCGGCAGGGCCGCCGTCGGAGACCTCGCCGACATGACCTTCTTCGCCGACATCATCGCCGCCACCTTCCGCAACGCCACGCCCCTGGTCTACGGCACCGTCGGCGAGACCTACACCGAACGGGCAGGCATCCTCAACCTGGGCATCGAGGGCACCATGTACGCCGGTGCCTTCTTCGGCTTCGCCACCGCCTACTACACCGGTGACCCCTGGCTAGGCCTGCTCGGCGCCATCATCGTGGGTCTGCTGGCAGGGGCGCTGATGGGCCTGCTGACGGTGACGCTGGGTGCCAACCAGCATGTCAGCGGCCTGGGCTTGACCATCGTGCTCATCGGCATCAGCGAGTTCGCCAACCGCCTCATCTTCAGCGGCGGCAGCCTCACGCGCATCGAACCCATGACGCTGTGGGACCCGCTGGCCGGCCTGGGAGAGCCGGACACCCTTGGCGGCCAGCTCGCCACCGTGGCCAACCAGTACGGCTTGACCTACGTCGCCTTCCTGGTCGTGGTGCCGGCCGCCTGGTGGGTGCTGATGAAGACGCCGCTGGGTCTGTCGATCCGGGCCGTGGGCGAGAACCCCGAGGCCGCCGATGTGGCCGGTATCAACGTCTTCCGCATCCGCTACGTCGCACTCATGATCGGCGGCGCCTTCATGGCCGTCGGCGGCGCCTTCATCACGCTGGCCATGCTGGGTACGTTCACGCTCGACATCATCGCCGGACGGGGTTGGGTGGTCATCGCCCTGGTCATCTTCGGGCGCTGGCGCATCTTCCGCGGCGTGCTGGGGGCGCTCGTCTTCGCCGCCGTCTACTCGCTGGGCCTGCGGTTGCACATCACGCCGGGCTTCGAGGGCATCCCCAACGAGATCATGTTGGCGCTGCCCTACGTCATCGTCATCCTGGCGCTGGCGCTTTCGGGCCGTAACGTGCCCTATCCCGGCGCCTACCTCAAGCCCTACCGACGATCCTGAGGCATCGACCAGACCAAGGAGGAGACATGGACGACCACGCATTCATGAAGATCGCCATCGACGAGGGCGCACAGGGACTGGCCGAGGGTGGCGTGCCGGTGGGCGCGGCGCTCGTGGCCGAGGGCAAGGTGCTGGGCTCCGGCCATAACCGCCGTGTGCAGCAAGGCAGCGTCATCCGCCACGGCGAGACGGACTGCCTGGAGAACATCGGCCGCTTGCACGCGTCGGTCTACAAGCGAGCCACGATGTACACCACGCTCTCACCGTGCGACATGTGCACCGGCGCCATCCTGCTCTACGGCATCCCGCGCGTCGTCATCGGCGAGAACGAGACGTTCAGGGGCGGTGAGGACTACCTGCGCTCACGCGGCGTGGAGGTCATCAACCTCGATTCGCCCGAGTGCAGGAAGCTGATGGCTGAGTTCATCGAGCGCTACCCCGACGTCTGGAACGAGGACATCGGCGAGGAATAGCCGACGCGTCGGCTCGGGCTGGCGCAGCCAGCGAGCTGCTCCCCCGGCGCCGCGAGCGTAGCTCGACGGCGTCCTGCTCGGCCGACCGCGCAGAGTTCGACCCTAGCCCTAGCCCTTGCCCTCGCGGTCGAGGGCGGCTTGCAGCTGCGCCTCCGTCTCGGAATCGAGGGTGGTCTGGTAGATCTTGCCCTTGAAGGGTTCGAGCGCACCGACCACCGCCGGGGCCGAACCGTCGCCGATGACGAAGAGCGCAGACGTGTTGGCGGTGAGGTCGTTGGTCACGTCCTCGATGAGCTTCTTGTCGATGTTGTGGTGCAGTGAGCGGCCGATGAAGGCACCCGCTGCAGCACCGATGAGCAGGCCCCCGATGGGAAAGAAGACGAGCCCGAGAAGGAGGCCGAGGAGGCCGCCGCCGATGGCACCTCCAGCGGTGGCAGTGTCGACGCCATGATGCACGTGCACCTTCTCGTCGGCATCCTTCTCGACCACGGCCATGTCGTTGATGCTCGCCGCGTGGGCCTTGTTGATGCTCTTCAGACGCTCTGCTGCCTGACCGGCGGTCTCTCGCGCGCCGAACGTGATAACGAGTAGCTGGCTCATCAGCCTCCTCCGATACGGATAGGGCGGCAGTGTACGCCGGGGGCGGGCGGTGATGCTGGACGCCGGGCCTACGTCCGCTCCAGCACGACCTCATTGACGGAGCCGCCCACGATCGTCCAGGCGCGCAGCTCGGGCGGCTCACCGGCGAACGACACCAGCAGATAGACCGCATCGGGATACGCTGCCAGGCCCACGTCCGTCGGCGACGGATAGGGTGGTGATCCCACGTGCGAATGGACGATGCCCCAGACGATCTCGTCGGCATCATCGATCTCCAGCATCACACGCAGCAACTCTTCGCTGTCCATGAGATAGCGAAAGGGGGAGGCGGCGGCGTTGCGCATACCCACGAAGCGCGAAGGCACGCCACCGTTCTCGGCCGTGCGATCGGCCACCAACAGCCCGCAGCCCTCGTTAGGCAAGGCACCGCGAAGCCAGTCGACGAGCTCGACGCGGAGGGCCGGGGGCAGCGCCGCTGAGGCCGGCACCCAGGGTGCCCGCGCGCCACCACCGGCGGCGGCAGCGCTGTCGGCCGCGCGCTGCCAAGCCTCGACGGCCGGGACGACCTCGCCGTCGCCGGCCACGGCAGGCTCGTCGGCAGAGGACAGCACCTGGGGCGCGCGGAGCGGATCGCGCTCGTCGTTCACCACAGGTTGAGGCTGTCGATCTCGTCCTCGTCGGCATCGAGGTCGCGAGTCCAGATGTCTTCGGAGAGGTACTTCCAGCCGCCGTCGGCGAGCAGCGCGACGATGGTGCCGCGCTCCATCTCACGCGCCAGCTGCTTGGCGGCGACCATCACTGCGCCGCAGGAGACACCGGCGAAGATGCCCTCCTTGTCCGTCAGCTCGCGCAGGGCCTCGATGGCATCGGTGTTGGAAACGAGGAACTTCCCGTCGATGACGGTGGGGTCGAAGATCTCGGGGATGAAGCCCTCGTCCAGCGATCGCAGGCCCTGCACCTTCTCACCCGGCAGCGGCTCGGCCGCATAGATGCGCACGTTGGGGTTGTGGCGTCGCAGTCGACGGCCCACACCCATGAGCGTGCCGCCGGTCCCCAGTCCGGCCACGAAGGCATCGACCTCGGGGCAGTCGGCGATGATCTCCTCCGCCGTGGTCTCCTCGTGGGCCCGCGGATTGGCCGGGTTGCCGTACTGGTAGGGCATCACGAAGCGGGGGTCCTTACCGACGAGGTGCTTGGCCATGGCGACCGCGCCGTTGGAGCCCAGGTGGCCGGGCGAGTCGATGACCTCCGCACCGAACAGCGCCAGCAGCTGCCGCCGCTCCATGGTCACGTTGTCCGGCACCACCACGGCCACCCGGTAGCCCTTGCGGCGGGCGATCATGGCCAGCCCGATGCCGGTGTTGCCGCTGGTGGGCTCGATGATGATCGACTCGGGCGTGAGCCGGCCCGAGTCTTCGAGATCCTCCATGAGGTACTTGGCCACGCGGTCCTTCACCGACCCCGTGGGGTTCATGAACTCGAGCTTGGCGTACAGCCGGACATTGGGGTTGGGGCAGATGTTGGGCACCTCGACCAGCGGCGTGAAGCCGATGGCATCCACGATCGACGGGAAGCGCCCGCCGTGACGCGCGTGCCCGCCATGGGCGTGCGGACGCAGCGCGTCCGCCTCGATGCCTGTCTGCCTATCGGTCGTCGATGTCACGACGAGCGGCCTCGCTAGCGACCCCCGGCCATGGCCGGCAGCAGGATGACCTCGTCGCTCTCCCCTACCGGTGTGGCTAGTTCCTGCTCGTAGCGCACGTCTCGCCCGTTGACATAGACGTTGACGAAGCGATTGAGCGCGCCATCCGCGGTGAAGACCTGCTCGCGCAGGCCGGGGAACTGCTCGAGCAGCGACTCGAGGGCCTCGCCCACCGTGGTGCCGGTGACCTCGACCTTCTTCTGGTTGCCGGCCTGCGTGCGCAGCACCGGCGGGATCCGGACCGCAGTCATGCGTTCACCCCCGTCGTGGCAGCTGGTGATGTGGGTAGGGCGAAGACGCCGTCATCGGCCGCCACGACGATCTCGCCGTCACCGCAGGCCGGGCACTTCGGGTCGCGTCGCAGCTGGAGCTCGCTGAAGGCTCCGTCGAGCGCGTCGTAGATGAGCAGGCGTCCCGCGAGCGAGTCGCCGATATCGAGCAGGACCTTGAGGCCCTCGGTGGCCTGCAGCAGGCCCATCACGCCGGGCACGACCCCCAGGACACCGGCCACCGAGCAGCCGGGCGCCAGCTCCGGCGGTGGTGGTGTGGGATACAGGCAGCGGTAGCAGGGTCCAGCGTGGGGCTTGAAGACGGTGAGCTGACCCTCGAAGCGAAAGACGGAGGCATGGACCACGGGGATACCCGCCGCCACCGCCGCATCGTTGAGTACGTAGCGCGTCTCGAAGGTGTCAGTGCCATCGAAGATGAGGTCGTAACCGTCGATGAGCGCCTCGACGTTGTCCGGCCCCAGCATGACCTCGTGTGGGACGACCTTCACATCGGGATTGAGGGCGGTGATCGTCATCTCGGCCAATTCGACCTTGCGCATGCCGACACGGTCGGTGCGGTGGATGACCTGCCGCTGCAGGTTGGAGCTGTCCACGATATCGAAGTCGACGATACCGATGGTGCCCACGCCGGCCGCGGCCATGTACAGCATGGCCGGCGAGCCGAGGCCGCCGGCACCCACGAACAGCACCTTCGAGTCGAGCAGGCGAGCCTGGCCCGCGGCACCGACCTCGGGGATGAGCAAGTGGCGCGAGTAGCGCGACTTCTGCTCGGACGTCAGCACACGCGGCTGCTCCCAGGCGCGGCCCTCCGACTTCCAGGCCTGGAAGCCTCCGCTCATCGAGCTGACGTCGGTGTAGCCCATCTGCTTCAAGGTCTGGCCGGCAAAGAGCGAGCGGATGCCGCCGGCGCAGTAGACCACCAGGGGCGTCGAGCGATCCGGGGCCAACGATTCGATCTCCTGCTCGATGTACGACTTGGAGATGTGGCGGGCAGCGGTCACGTGCCCCTGCTCCCACTCGCTCGCCTCGCGGACGTCGAGCAGGCTGGCACCGCGCGCGGCAGCCAGCTCGGCCTGGGCCGGGGTCACCTCGGGGACCTGCTCACGCGCCTCGCGCAAGAGGTCTCGGTATGACTTGGTCATCGGGGATGTGACTCCGTCTGGTTCGACTCGGGCGGCCGAGGTGGGGAGGTGGGATGGTCGTCAGCGGCCTGCGTCAGGGGCCGTGTCGCCATCGCGCCCTTCGAGCGCGTGTTGCAGTGTGTCGAGGGAAAGCAGTGCACACTTCAGGCGCGCCGGGCTGATCTCGATGCCCAGCAGGTCCAGGATGTCCTGGTTCTTCATAGCCTCGACCTCGGCCACCGGGCGGCCCTTGACCTCGTCGGTCAGCAGCGAGGCAGAGGCCTGGCTGATGGCGCAGCCACGGCCGCTGAAGGCGATATCGCTGACGTTGCCACCGGCATCGACGGCCACCATCATGGTGATGCGGTCGCCACAGAGCGGGTTGTGGCCTTCGTGGACAGCATCAGGTGCGTCCAGCGTGCCGAAGTTGTGGGGCTCGCGGTAGTGCTCGAGATCCTCGTCGCGGTACAGATCGTCCATGTGGCGTGTGCAGGTTACTCGATGCGGTCGTGGTTCTCTATGAAGGCTTGGCAGCGCTCGCCGGCACGCGGCCGAAGATGCGCTGGACACCGCGCAGGCCGGCGGCCAGGCGGTCGATGTCATCGGTGCCGCTGTAGACGCTGAACGAGGCGCGGCTGGTAGCTGTCTCACCCAGGCGCTCGTGGAGCGGCTGGGTGCAGTGGTGGCCCGCGCGGATGGCGATCGCTTCGCGGTCGAGCAGGGTGGCCACGTCATGCGCGTGGGCCTCGGGCAAGGTGAAGGTGACGATGCCGGCGCGCTCGGCCGCAACCGCCGGGCCGTGGATACGGATGCCCGGCACCTCCTGCGGCAGAAGCTCAAGGGCATAGGCCGTCAGCGCTTCTTCGTGCGCGGTCACACGGTCCATGCCGATGGCCTCGAGGTAGTCGACCGCGGCACCAAGGCCGATGGCGGCGGCCACATCTGGAGTGCCGGCCTCGAACTTGTGGGGGATGTCGTTGAAGGTGGTGTGCCGCAGATGCACGGAGTTGATCATCTCGCCTCCGCTCATGAAGGGTGGCATCGACTCCAGCAACTCGGCCCGCGCCCACAGCACGCCGGAGCCGGTGGGACCGAGCACCTTGTGGCCGCTGAAGACGTAGAAGTCGGCCCCCGTGTCCTGCACATCCACGGCCAGGTGCGGGACCGCCTGGGCGCCGTCGATGAGCACGAGCGCGCCCACGTCGTGGGCCTGCGCAACCATCTGCTTGACGGCAGTGACGGTGCCGAGGGCGTTGGACTTGTGCGTGAACGCCACCAGCTTGGGCCTGGTGCGCAGCAGAACGTCCCAGGAGTCCATGATGAGCCGGCCCTCTGCATCGAAGGGCACGAACTCGAGGTCGGCGTCCTTCTCCTGCGCGAGCATCTGCCACGGCACCAGGTTGGAGTGATGCTCCAGCTCGGTCAGCACGATGGCGTCGGCGCGGCCGACGTGCTGGCGACCCCAGGTGTACGCCACCAGGTTGATGGCCTCGGTGGCGTTGCGCACGAAGATGATCTCGCGCGGGTCCGGCGCATTGATGAAACGCGCGACCTTCTGGCGCGCACCCTCATAGGCGGCGGTGGCCTCCTCGCCGATGGTGTAGATGCCGCGATGCACGTTGGCGCTATAGCGGCGGTTGTAACCGTCCACCGCCTCTGCCACCACGCGCGGCTTCAGCGCCGTGGCAGCACTGTCGAGATAGGCGATCCGCCGGCCGTGAAGCTCGCGCTCGAAGAGCGGAAAGTCGCGGCGGATGGCCTCGGGGTCGATGGGCGTGGGGGCGTTCATGAGTCTCGTGTCAGCGCGGCGACGGGCGGCCGCACCGGACTGGCTAGTCCTCCAGCTGCTCGAGCCGCTCGACCTCGGGGTCCTCGTCGATGGCATCGACCTCGAAGCCGGCCTCGGCCAGGATGGGCGCGTAGCCTTCGTCCTCCAGGCGCAGCGCCAGGTCCTTGCCACCCGAGGCGATGATGCGGCCGTGGGCCAAGACATGCACATGATCGGGCTGGATGTAGTTGAGCAGGCGCTGGTAGTGCGTGATGAGCAGCACGCCCAGGTCGGGGTTGAGCTGGGCGTTGACGCCCTCGGCCACGATGCGCAAGGCGTCGATGTCGAGGCCCGAGTCGGTCTCATCGAGGATGGCGAACTCCGGCTCGAGGATGGCCATCTGGAGCATCTCCAGGCGCTTCTTCTCGCCGCCGGAGAAGCCTTCGTTGACGTAGCGGCCGGCGAACGAGTCGTCGAGATGGAGGAGCTCCATCTTCTGGCGCAGGAGCGTGCGGAACTCGCCCATCTTGATGCCACCGCGGGTGGCGTCGCTAGGATCGATGTCGCTGTCACCCAAGTCCAGGCCGCGCCGGCGTGCGTTGAGGGCTGTGCGCAGGAAGGATGCGACCGACAGGCCCGGCACCGCAGTGGGGTACTGGAAGGCCAGGAACAGGCCCAGGCGAGCACGCTTGTCAGGGCTCAGGCTGAGCACGTCGATGCCCTTCCAGGTGACCTCGCCGCTGGTGATCTCGTAGGCGGGATGACCCATCAGTGCGTAGGCCAGCGTGGTCTTGCCCGAGCCGTTGCGACCCATGATGGCGTGGACCTCGCCCTTGCGGATCTCCAGGTCGATGCCACGCAGGATCTCGACGTCGCGGCTGGCGACGGGGATGACATGCAGATCGCGGATGGTGAGCACTCGATCGTCGGCTGCAGCCGCGCTTGAGGTGATGCCGGGCAGGGTGGCAGTGTCGTTGGTCATGGCTGGGCGACGGGCTCCTTGGTTGATCGCTCAGAGAGCGGCTTGACGGCCACGAGGACCGGTTCAGGATGGGCGGGATGGCCGACCCGGGGAGCGGCCAGCTCCGCGAGGGTCATGGAGTCGAGCGCGCCGACGATGGCCTCGCGTACACGCTGCCACAGCTGCTCGACGTTGCAGAAGCCGGCTGCGTTGGCACTGCTCTGCGTGGTGCGGGTCGTCGCTGGCGCAGACCATCGGCGCGATGGGGCCCTCCAGCGCCGTGATGACCTCGCTCATGTGGATGACCGAAGGTGACCGTGTCAGCTCGTAGCCACCGTGGGCACCGCGAGTGCTGGTGACCAGGCCGGCTTCGCGCAGGCTCACCACCAGCTGCTCCAGGTACGGTCGTGGCAGGGACTCGTGCTCGGCCATCTCGGAGAGGCTCACGGGGCCACTGCCGTAGTGACGGGCGAGCTCGACCATGAGGCGCACGCCGTACTCGCCACGCGTGGAGAAATGGAGGGCTCCCGAGCTGGGGACGGAGGTGCGCACGCTGGTCTGAATGGTCTCCTGGTCGCCGGGGCCGACTGGGGTACCCGATGGGGCGGACGGTACCGGCAATTCCGACTTATTTCGTCAGGATTAAGTCTAGTCGCGCGACCAAGAGCCGTCAACGACGGCGTCCGCGTCGGGCATCGGCGATGATGCGACCGTGGGTGACTGCGCCGCAGCAGCGGATGGCGCCAGCAGCAGAACGCACAGCGCGATGGCCGGGATCCAGCGTTCTCTCATCACATCACTCCGTAGCAGTCCCTCGTCAGCGCGGGCTCCTTCTGCCGCGGGCTCGTCCGGCTCGACGTGTGAGGCTGCGGAGCTAGGTGGGTCGGGTCTGCGATCCCTGTTGCTGTGGTCGCTGGGTGACCTTTATGCCGTGCCGCCGACCCGGGTACTGGTCGATGGCCGCGCGCAGCGTGACCTGGCCCTCGCTGGGGATGGCGATGGGGATGTTGAAGGCCATCGGCACCAGCATGTCCATGCCGGCCATGCCCGGCGGGCGGCCGGTGGAAAGCTTGGCCTCGAAGCCGATCATGCGCGTGTCGTCGTGCAGCAGCTCGATGGCGACCGTGTGCTGGTCATCGGTATAGGCGAAGGGGATCCGCACGCCCAGGGCGATGCCCAGCATCATCCGGTGCGGGAACTGCGGGGGCTGGATGCGATCCCAGCTGCCGCCCATCAGGTAGAGCTTGCCGTTGACGACCTCGGCGCGATCGGCCACCAGCAGGTAGTCCACCTCCGGCACGCGTCGCAGGGTGGCCTCGGCCGCCTCGAGCGCTCCCTCGAGCTGGTCCGGTGTACCGGTCCCGTCGGGAGCCCCGTTGCTGCCGGCTGCGGCATCGGCCACATTGTCGTCGGTGGCGTTGTCGTCATTCTCGTTGATGGGGTCGGTCACAGTCGCGGGTCGTCCTCTCCGAGTGAGAAGGGTGGGTAGCGATCGACCATCAGCAGCACGTAGGCGCTCACGCGCAGCTGCCAGCGGTAGAAGCCACCGACCAGGGTGTAGATGAGGTCGGCTTGGCGGCCGAGGAAGAGCACGGGCACCCACACCACAAGCATCAGGAACCAGACCAGGATCCCGAGGAGCCACAGGATGAGGATGTGCGGGATCAGCAGGATGGCGCGGACGAGCTGACCGATGAGCGGGATACCCCAAAGACGGTTGATGCGCACGCCCTCGTCGAAGCGCACGCTGACGGGGTGCTCCTCGCCGGAAAGCGAGAACGGCGGGTATTGCGGCGTCATCAGCAGCAGGTAGGCGTTCACGCGCAGCCAGTAGCCCAGGAGCCCGCCGATCCAGCGATAGCCCCAGCCGGGGAAACGGCCCAGCAACAGCACCGGGATCCAGGCCACGAGGATCTGGATAGCCGCCACGATGGTGATGAGGAAGAGCACGATGAAGTGGGGGATAAGCAGGATCCAGCGAAGGAGCTGACCCAGTACGGGGATGCCCCAGGCGCGATTGATGGGCGCCTCTCGGTCGTACGAGACATTGACGGGATACGCGTCGGGAGCAAGCGGGAAGGCCGGCGGCGGCTGCCACATCGGGGGTGGTGGGGGCGCACCCCAGGCACCGCCGGGCCCTGGCGGCTGTTGGCCCCATGGGTCCCCCTGCGGTGGCGGCCCATAGCCGGGCGGTGGCGGCCCATAGCCGGGCGGAGGCGGCGGCATCTGACCGGCAGGCGGCGGATAGCCCGGAGGAGGCATCTGCCCCTGCGGTTGTTGATAGGCACCGGTCGCACGCGGGTCCTGCGGCGTCGCGGGGCCCTGGGAATCCCACGTCATGTCACAACCTCATCGAATGGATGACAGGCTGGGCACAGCCTACACGTACCCGGGCCCGACAGCAGCGGCAGACGGCGCCGGCTGGGCTGATGACGCCTACAGCTCGAAGCGATCGATCGCCTCCGACGCCAGCACTCGGCCGATGGCCAGCGAGGAGGTGGCGGCCGGCGATGGCGCGTTGAAGACATGCAACACCCGATCGGAGCCACCCAGCAGGAAGTCGTCCACCATGCTGCCGTCGGCGTGGAGCGCCTGCGCCCGGATGCCGGAGGGGCCGAAGACCAGGTGGTCGGGGCTCAGGGCCGGCACGAAGCGTCGCAGGTCGGCCAGAAAGGCCCGCTTGTACCAGTCACGCCACATCTCGGCCGCACCCATGCGCCAGTACCGGCGGGCCAGCTTGCGGAACGCGGGATCGGTGACCGTCTCCGCCAGGTCGCGAAGTGAGACGTCGAGGCGGCCGTAGCCTTCACGGGAGGTGGCGAGGACGGCATTGGGCCCGGCCAGCACGCTGCCGTCGATGCGCCTGGTCAGATGCACGCCCAGGAACGGGAGCTGCGGGTCCGGCAGGGGATAGATGAGGCCCCTCACGAGGTGCTGCGCCTCCGGCTTGAGGGTGTAGTAGTCCCCGCGGAAGGGCACGATGCGCGGGCGCTCCTCGTCCGCCTCTCCGGTCATGGCCGCCACGCGGTCGGCCTGCAACCCGGCACAGGCGATGACACGACGGGCGACCAGGTCCCCGCGTGACGTGCCGACGATCAGCTCGTCGCCGCGCTGCGCGATCGATGCGACGGCGCGGCGCGTGTCGATGACCGCGCCACGCTCCACGATGTCGTGCGCGAAGGCGCCGGCCACGGCCAGGAAGTCGACGATGCCCGTGCCGGGGCTCCACAGCGCTCTGATGCCCCTGGCATGCGGCTCCAGCTCACGGATGCGCTCGGGACCTACTTCCTCCAGGCCCGGGACCTCGTTCGCCTGAGCGCGCTCCTTGAGCGCTTCGAAGCGGCCGGATTCGGACTCGTCGAGCGCGATGACCAGCTTGCCGCAACGCTCCACCGCCACCCCATGCGCCTGACAGTAGGCCTCGAGGTCAGCCTTGCCCTCGCGGCAGAGCCGGGCCTTGAGCGAGCCTGGCTGGTAGTAGAGCCCGGCGTGCAGGACGCCGCTGTTGCGGCCGGTCTGGTGCGAGGCGATCGTCGCTTCCTTCTCCAGGATGGCGACGGAGAGGTCGGGCTTTCGCTGCAGCAATCGCAGCGCGGTGGCAAGGCCGACGATGCCGGCGCCGATGATGGCGACGTCGGCACGTGCGGCGGCTCCATCGCTCATGGCCCGCTCCACTCGCGCGCGGCGCGGGCAAGGGCGGAGTTGTCGTCGTCGCCGTGGCCGCGCGCCAGGCCGGACTCGAGCTGCCCTGCCAGCGCCGACACCGATTTGCGTCAGCGACTGCTGCCGAAGATCCGCAGCATGAACAGGAACAGGTTGATGAAGTCGAGATACAGCGCCAGCGCGCCCAGCACGGTGGCGGAGTCCTTGTTGATGTTGGGCATCGAGCCGTTCTTCAGGCGCTGCACGTCCCAGGCCGTGATACCGGTGAAGAGCAGCACTCCCACGATACCGATGAGCAGGTTGGCCATGGAGTTGCCGGGGAAGAAGAAGATCTGGACGATCATCACCACGATGAGCCCGAGCAAACCCATGAAGAGGATGCCCTGCAGGCTGGTCAGATCGCGCTTGGTGACGACGCCATAGACCGCGGCGCCACCGAAGACCGCGGCCGCACCGGCGAAGGCTGAGACCACACCGGACACACCGATCGAGGGCAGATACGCCAGCACGATCACGCCGAGGACCAGACCCATGGTGAGCGCATAGACGAAGAAGAGCGCCAGGGCCACGGCCGATGAGATGCGCGTGATGGCGAAGTTGATGACCAGCACCAGTCCGAGCTGGCCGATGATCAGGAAGAACGCCCACTCCGAGACGGTCTGCTGGAGGCCCTCGTTGTTCATCACGAACCAGGCCGAGAGCGCGGACAGCAGCACGCCCACGAACATCCACACGAAGCTGCCGGTCAGGAAGCCTTCGCGCGGCGGACTGGAGACGATGACGCCGTCCTGGCTCAGCGTGTTGGGCGTGGCAGTCCCGCCCTGGTTGGATACCTGGCCGGGTACCTGGGTGCGGTTATAGGGGTCGTTGTCGCGGGATTGCACGATCTCGTTTCCTTTCAGGCTCGCCCAATGGCGGGCGGATCGACTGACAAGTCTAGCGAGGGGCGGCGAAGGCCTAGGAACGCGCCGCTGTGGTGGTACCGCGACCGGCCTGCTCGGCGAGGCGGGCCAGCACCCACAGCAGGTCCGCCAGGCGGTTGAGGTACGGCATGAGCCAGGCACCGGGGACGAGGCGCTCATGATCCAGGGCGATGACGCGGCGCTCGGCTCGACGGATGACGGTCCGGCTCACCTCCAGTGCGGATGAGAGTCGGTCGGCGCCGGGCACGACGAACTCGCGCGGCATCTCCATACGCGATTCGGCATCGCGCAGCATCTCCTCCAGCCCCGTCAGCATGGCCTCGTCGACACGCGTCTCGCCGTCTCGAAGACGATCCCAGGCGTCGGGATTGGTCGCCAGCTCGGAGCCCGCGACGAAGAGGTCCCGTTGCAGCCTGAGCAGGGTGTCGCCCAGTCCGGCGATGAGCCCCGGCAGCACGCCCGACGCGCTCAGCTCGCCGACCTCGGCACGAGCCAGGCCCAGGCACGCCACGGCCTCATCGATGGTGCCGTAGGCCTCGGCGCGGGCATCGTCCTTGGTGATACGGCCACCGTAGAGCAGACCGGTCGTGCCGTCGTCGCCCTTGCCCGTGGCGACGGCGCTGCCGGCGATGGCCTGCCGGCGATGGCCCTGGTCGGCGGCGCTCATACGCGAGCGCACCCGAGCCGTGCTACCACGTCAGACCAGCGTCGCGCGGATCCCAGCGCTCAGCCAGCAGCGTGACCTTGACGTCGTGGCCCTCGGCCTCCTCGGCAGCCTCCTTGACCTGCTGGATCATGGAGCCGGCGTAGGGGCAGAACGGCGTGGTCAGGATCATCTTGATCTCGCTCTCCTCGTCGCCGAGGATGACCTGCTTGATGAGTGCCAGCTCCACGACGTTCATGCCGATCTCGGGGTCGACCACTGAGCGCAGAGCGTCGAGGACGGCCAGCTCACGCGAGCGCTGGACGGGATCGATGACCGGCGCCGACTCGGACGTCGAGACGGTGGGCCCGATGGAATCGTTGGTGAGTGTCGGGGTCGGACATGGTGTTTGCATCCTACACCGGGACCGATCGAGCCCGATGACGGAACGATGGCGACGCTAGCCGTCGCCGAGCGACACCCCGATGCTGCGAGCGGTCGTGACCCAGGCGTGATCGAGCGGCACCGTCTTGCGCTTGCCCACGACCTCGCTGAGCGGTACACGCCTGGCCTCCTCGCCGTCGGCCGCGATCATCACCCCGAAGTCGCCTTCGTCGATGGCGCTGGCGCAGGCAGCGCCGAGGCGTGTGGCCAGGAGCCGATCCGCGGCCGAAGGTGTGCCGCCGCGCTGGAGGTGGCCCAGGATGGTCACGCGTGATTCGAGGCCGGTCCGCTGCTCCAGCTCGTCCGACAGGGCGAGGGTCGAGTTGCTCAGATGCGAGGCGATCTCATCCACGCGGGCCTGGGAGTCCCTGATGCCCTTGTCCCGCCGGGCGCCCTTGCGCTTGTGCTTCTTGGCCGCGGTCAGCGCGACCTCGGCCGCGTGGAGTGCTTCTGCACGCTCCCTCGGCATGGCGCCCTCGGAGACCGCCACGATGCTGAAGGAGCTGCCAGTGCGGTGGCGCTGGCGGATGGCCTCGGCCACGGCATCGATGTCGTAGGGGATCTCGGGGATGAGGATGACGTCGGCACCGCCGGCGATGCCGGCACCCAGCGCCAGCCAGCCGGCGTTGTGGCCCATGACCTCGACGACGATGATGCGATGGTGGCTGTGGGCGGTGCTGTGCAGCCGGTCGATGGCCTCGGTGGCGATGCCGAGGGCGGTGTCGAAGCCGAAGGTGACGTCGGTCATGGCCACGTCGTTGTCGATGGTCTTGGGCAGGGTCACGATGTTCAGGCCCTGCTTGTGCAGCCGGAAGGCGTTCTTCTGGGTGCCGCCGCCACCGAGGCAGACGAGCGCGTCGAGGTGGTGGTTGTGGTAGTTCTCGACGATGACGTCGGTCATATCCAGCGTCTGCTGCCCGACCAGCATGCGATGCGGCTTGTCGCGACTGGTCCCCAGGATGGTGCCGCCGATGGTGAGGATGCCGGAGAGGTGCGAGCGGTCGAGCGGGACCGAGCGGTTCTCCATGAGCCCGCGGAAGCCATCCCGAAAGCCGATGACGTGCATGTCGTAGGCGCCGATGGCGGTCTTGCCCACGCCGCGGATGGCGGCATTGAGTCCGGGGCTGTCACCGCCTGCGGTGAGGATGCCGATGGTCTTGGTCATGCCACTCCCCTCGCTCGCGCGGGGCTCGAAAGACCGCTAGGTCGCGCTGGTCTCGCGCAGGTGCTCGGGCAGCGCGTCGATGGCGTCGGCGGAGAAGCCGGGTCCCTTGAGTGAGCCGTCCGCCTCGAAGAAGGCCGCGTATCGCTCACGGTTCTGGCTCGCGAAGAGGAAGGCCTCGGCGATCCCGACCGGCTGTAGCTCGGGGCTCTGGCCGATCATGTCGGCCGGTGTGAGGCCGTTGCTGCGCATCTGCAGCAGGTTGCGCACGGTCAGGCGCGTGCCGTAGCAGAAGGGCTCACCGTTCATCACCAACGGATCGGACTTGACCCACTTGATGGTCATCAGACGACCGAGTCGTCGCCGAAGCCGGCGCCCTTCCAGACGAAACGAACCGAGCTGTTGCCCTCGTGGTCACCGGGTAGGCGGCGGTGATGGCGCATGCGCTCCACCCATGCCTGCATGGGCTCGCGGACGAGGGCGGCCTCGGCGGACGTACCGACCGCGACAGCCGCTTCCTCCAGGCCGCGCAGCAAGGTGGCCACGTCGTTCATGCGCACGCGCCGGCGCCGGTAGATGGGCACCAGCGTCTCACCGTAGGTGATGACGAAGCGGTCCTCGCCGGTCTCGATGGCACGCGCAAGCTGTTCGATGTGGCGCTCGTAGTCGCGCAGGAAGCGGCGCAGCATGAGCTCGTCGTGACGCTCGGCCAGCGAACCGTCGATGCGCAGGGCGGCCTCCAGCGAGAGCGCGGGCAGGCGGAGCGTCGAACGCAGTCGTGCGGCGACGGCCGGATGGCCGGCGGTGGCGTCAGATGGCGGGAGTCCGGTGGCTGGATGCGGCATGGGCGTCTCAGTCTAGCGGCCTCCGACAACGGCGCGCGGTTACAGTTGACGCATGCAGGAACCAGGCGATCGGCGACCCGCGTCCGAGCGAGCGGTCCCGACCTCCACGAGGCACAGCCGCAACGGCCACTGGCTGCCACATACGCTGCCCGTGGCCGTCATCGAAGCTGTGGCAGTGGCTGTGCTGGCGGCGCTGGCCTGGGCGCTGCTGAAGGGCTTCCTTGATTCTCGGGGCCGGCTTGCTGGGTGTCGCCATCGTGGGCGGCTGGGCCATCGGAGCGCTGCTGTGGCAGGTGCATGCCTCGCCGCTGCTGGCCGCGGCGATCGCAGCCCTGGCCTGGCTGCTGGGCCTCCTGCTGAGCTGGTTGCTGGCCATGGCGATCCTGCCGGGCTCGTCACGCACGTTCCCCGAGCGGATCGAGGCCACGCCGTTCCTTGATTGGCTGGCGCCGCAGTTCGGTTGGGTGGAGATCGCCGGCCTGCTGTTGTACCTGGTCGCGGCGCTGTACGGCGCGCGCTCGCGATCAGCCTAGCCCCGCACCTACGTCTGTCCCGGCGTCTCCCCCAGGAAGGGCATGTCGTCCTCCTCGACGGCCTTCCTGCTCATGCGCAGGGCCGCCGTCTTGGCGGCGGCGACCTGGCGCACGTACTCGATCTCCTCGACCGCCGTCATGGCCCGGCCACGCACGGCATCGGGCGGTCGGCCCACCATCAGCCAGGCGAGGTGATAGCGGTCCATGGAGCCCCAGGCGTTGCGAAGGAGCTCGTCGGAACCAGCGATCCAGGTCCGCAGCGCCACCATCGAGGGCTGAGCCGCCAGGCGCTCACCCTCGCGGATGAGAGGCGGTCGTGGCGGCGATGTACTCGTCTCGGGTCACGCGCCCTATCATCGACCGAGATGACGACCGCTGCCGAGCGACCCCACGCCTCCGACCTGGACCTCGGCCCGGTGCACGACGTGGCGGCAGCCCTACGTCGAGGATGGCACCATCCCCTGCGCTGCCTTCGGAGTCGTCGGATGCGGCCGGACACTCGGCCTCAGGCCTGGTCGGCGGTCCGGGCGGCGTCGCCGGCGCCCGACAGCGTGTTCTTCCTGGCTTCGATCACCAAGGCCATCGTGGCGACGGCGGTGATGCGCTACGTCGACGAGGGCCGGCTGGACCTGCAGGCTTCGCTGGGGCGCTACCTGCCCGAGCTGAAGGGCAGCGCGCTCGAGGACGTGACCGCCTGGCACGTGCTGACACACACCTCGGGGCTACCGGACATGCCGGTCGATTCGCTGCGTCGCGAGCGTCCCACCTATCAGCGCTCGCTGGACGTTCGTGAGCGCCAGCGAGCCCTCGACGCGACCCGGCAGCCGCCTACGCCTACAACTCGGTGACCTTCATCCTGCTCGCCGAGCTGATGTCGCGGCTCAGCGGTCTGCCCTTCGACGAGGCCCTGGCAGCGCGCCTGCTCCGAACCCCTGGGGATGACCGACACCACCTTCGACGGCCGCCCCCTGCGGGCACGCGTCATCCCCGTCCGTGGCTTCGGCGTGGACAACCGGCTGGTGCAGGAAGTGCTGCTGCGCTTCCTCGCCTGCGGCGCAGCTGCCCGGCGGCGGCCTCTTCGGCACGCTCGCCGGATCTGCTGCGCGCTGGCACGGCCCTGCTGCCCGCGGTGCCGCTGGCACCCGGCACCCGCGTGTTGTCGCAAGCGGCCATCGACGAGATGGCTCGGAACCAGACCGAGGGCATGACCGCACACCTCCGAGGACGGCGTCGAACGCGAGGTGCGACAGGCGCTCGGCTGGCGCAAGCCACAGCGCGATTGGCCGGGCAGCCAGTCGGCCTTCACCCACGGCGGCATCTCGGGCGGCCGACTGTGGGTCGATCCGGAGGCCGGCCTCGGCCGTCGTCTTCCTGACCAATCTGTGGCAGGCACCGGTCGCTCGGTCGGCATCATCGACGCGTCATCGAGCGCCGTCTACTCGCGCCCGACGCCTCGATGACCGTCGGCTCAGGCAGCGCCGCCCTCTTCGATGGCGAAGTCGTGGAGGCGTTCCTCGCAGGCGTCGCTCGCAAGCGTTCAGCCTGGCGAGCGATCCACGGGTCGACGCGGCTGCTGTCCTCGATGATGCACCTCCGGGCCGGCCACGCCGTCGGCCAGCACGATACCGTCGGTGTTGCGGTAGTCCGCCAGCCAATTGGCACTGCAGCTGCACCACGGCCGCGACCACGACCGCGCGCGAGAAGGACCAGTCGAGGTAGTCCGCGTTGAGCTGGTCGACGATGTCGCGGACGCGCACGGGTGCCCCGCGTGGGATGCGGGCGAGCAGGTGCACCACGCGCAGCTGGCTGAAGGGGTCGTCGCTCTCGGCCACGGTGGGTGGCTGGATCGTGGGATCGGGCAGTCCTGGCGTCTGGCGCAGTGCGCACCGCTCAGGCCTCGCCGGCCCCGACGACCGACCTCGACGCGGTCCTCGCCGGTGCCCGCGGGCCCGCGTCGGACCGCCAGGTAGCTGCCTTGAGGCGCCTCGGCCAGCAACGGCTCGACGACGTCCACGATGGCGTCCGCGTCCTCGCCGACGAGGCGCAGTGCGAGGAAGCCACGCTCGAGTGAGTTGGTGTCGTGTTCGCCGGCGCCGGCCTCGTCGAGGGCACGCATGAGGCGGTTCTCCAGTGCGAAGACGCGCTGCTGCTCTCGCATCGTCTCGAAGTCGGGGTCATAGAGGCGGAGCCAGATGCTGACACGATGCTTGTCGGCGTGCGCCTCGAAGGTCGCTTCAGCCGACTGTCGCCACTCGGCGTCGTCGGCCGGATCGCCCCTGCCGGACTCGCCTCCGCCAGCGCCGTCAGCGCTGCCCAGGAGGCGCTTGAGGAAACCCATCTGACCTAGAGCAGCTCACCGTGGGCCGAGCCGGTCGGCTCGCCCTCGCGCGGCCGTGGCTCTTCACCGGGGCCATAGCCGGTCGCATCGGGGCTGCCTGTGCCGGCCGCCAGCTCGGCCAGCGGCGCTGAGGCTGCGCCCTCGATGGCGCCGACGCCGAAGGGCACCCACTTCTCGGGCGACTGCAGCCGGTGCGCCTGGGTATTGCCGCGGGTGTGGATCTCCGCGTGGCCGGCCGGCTCGATCCACATGGCGTCGCCCTGCAGCAGTCCGTGGACGCCGCTCTGGCCCGGCTCCGTGCGGTCATTACGGCACCAGGAGCAGCTGCGCCGATCGTGCGGCTTGTACTCGGTGGGCTCCTCGTAGGTGGTGATGTAGCCCTCGTAGTTGCGCAACACGACCTTGTGGTCGGAATAGCTGATGAGGTAGTTGGGCATGACCGGGATCTTGCCGCCGCCGCCGGGGGCGTCCACGACGTAGGTGGGCACGGCATAGCCGCTGGTGTGCCCACGCAGACCCTCGATGATCTCGAGCCCCTTGCCCACGGGCGTGCGGAAGTGCCCGGCGCCTTCCACCAGGTCGCACTGGTAGAGGTAGTACGGACGGATGCGGTTCTCGACCAGCCTGTGCACGAGGTCGCGCTGGATGTGCACGCAGTCGTTGACGCCGGCCAGCAACACCGACTGGTTGCCGATGGGGATGCCCGTCCGGCTCAGCTTGTCCACCGCGCGCGAGACCTCGGGCGTGATCTCGTTGGGGTGGTTGAAGTGCAGGTTCATCCACACCGGGTGGTACTGCTCGAGCATCGCGCAGAGGTCGTCGTCCACGCGCTGCGGCATGAACACCGGCACGCGGGTGCCCAGGCGGATGATCTCGATGTGGGGGATCTCACGCAGACCGCGCAGCACGCGTTGGAGCAGTTTGGGGGCCATCGTCAGCGGATCGCCACCCGACAACAGCACGTCGCGCACCTGTGGAGTGCGCCGCAGGTAGTCGAGTTGGGCCTCGAAGTCACGCGTGTTGAAGTTCTGGGTGGCATCGCCCACGATGCGAGAGCGCGTGCAGTAACGACAGTACGACGCGCACTGGGTCGTGACGAGCATCAGCACACGGTCGGGATAGCGGTGGACCAGCCCGGGGACCGGCGAGTGCTGGTCCTCGCGCAGGGAGTCTTCCATCATGGCCGTGAAGGCCTGCTGTTCATCGCCTAGCGGCATGACCTGGCGGCGGATGGGATCGTCCGGGTCGGCCGGGTCGATGAGGCTGATGAAGTAGGGCGTGATATCGACGCGGAACTTGTCCGGTGCCCCCAGGCCCTCGCGTTCGTTGTCGGTCAGCTCCAGGATCTGGGCGAATGTCTCCAGATCATTGACGCGATTGCTGAGCTGCCACTTCCAGTCGTCCCACTGCTCAGTCGGGCACGTCGTCGTAGTAGGGCGCGCGGCGGCTGCGGGCGGGTTCGCCGTCGGCGCCCAGCGCCTTGGCGGGATCGCGCGGGTTGATCCAGGTGTCCTGTGCGTGCGTATCTGCCACGGGTCCTCCTGCGTGGTTGGCGATGATACCGCGGCCCGCGACGAGCCTGCCGCCGGTCCCACGAGGTGGCCTAGTCGGTGCCGTCGGTCTGCTATCCCACATAGCTCTTTGGGGCCATATCGGTACCACCCGGGCCGCGATACGGTGCGAGCGCTGGAAGCCGCGTGGCATGCGCCCAGGTTGCGGACCCGGCGTCTTCATCCCAATCCTTTGGATCAGTCGAATACGACCCCAGGGGCGGTCCTCGAGCACTCGTCCCATCCCGCCGACGGGCGGCCCGTCCCACGCAGCCACCGCTTCATCTTCCTTCCCGGTGGCCGAGGGCTGGGGCCAGCAGCGGGACGCAAGCTGGGTCGTGAGCGGCTCCTCCGCCATCGGAGAACAGACCTGATGGACAAGCTCAAAGCTGCGGCGGCCAGCCTCGCCGAGAGGGTTGCCGACGCACAGCGCAAGCTGTCGTCGTGGGCCAACCCCGCCCCACGGACCGACCCGGACGACGCTCAGCGCGGCCAGGGCCTTGCCGAATACGCGCTCATCCTCGCCGGCATCGCCATCGTCGCGATCGCCTCGCTGATCTTCCTCGGCGGAACCATCAGCGACCTGTTCTGGGCGCCCATCAACCAGGAGTTCGGCCTCATCCTCTCCCGCCTGGGCATCTAGCTCCACGTCAGGCGGATCGGTCGGCCCGGACAGCCCCACCGCGAGGTGAGGCTGTCTCGCGCCGTGTTCTTTGGTGTCGCCGGGCACCGCTAACGGCCACAGGGCGCCAAACAGCCTTCCCAATAGTCACGGCCGAAGGTACTGTCTGGCAGCCGTCCTCACATGGTCGCTCCGGCGACCCGGGTCGTGGGGACCCGCAGGACCACGGATCCTGCGGCTTGTCGTTTTGCTAGGATTCCGGGCCTCATGACTTGGGATCGACTGCGAGTCCTCGGCTACCTCTCCGCCTTCCTGTTGTTGGGTGCGGTGATCATCTCGATCTACGGAGCACTCCGTGTCGAGCTGGAAGCCAGCCGCTACATCGGCTTCGCTGGAGGTGTGGTGCTGGGCGCGTCGATGGTGACCCTCCTGGTCATCGTCATGCTCGTCCCGGAACGACGGCGAACGGCATGGGTCGAAGCCATCACGACCGTCAACGCCAAGTACCTCTTCCTCGTGCTCATCATCGCGTGGGCCCTGTCGATGGGGTTCCTGGCGAGCATGAACCTCGAAGTGAACACCGTCGGCGTGCCAGCCCTCATCGGGCTCTTCGCCGGCATCTTCATCTTCATGGGCTTCATCTGGTCGGTCATCGGAGAGTAGGAGGCAGCAAGCCTCAGAGACCCGGACCGGAGCAGTCGGGCGCTGCCAACTGAGCTGCGTCACGTCGGACACGCCGAGCCACGTCGTTTCCCTCTTGCCCTGGGCCATCGCGGTCTCGAAGCCTGTCGGCGACCGTGGCGTTGATCCCGTCCCGGACGCTAAACCTCCTCACCACCGCATGGATCCAGAAGGAGGGCCGTCAGTCCCTTGAAGGAGCTGATCCGACTATTGGCCGCCTGGCGGCCGATCGATGAGGAAGAAGGCCAGGGCCTGGCCGAGTACGCCCTCATCCTGGGCCTGATCGCCATCGTGGCGATCCTGTCGCTCATCTTCCTCGGTGACGCGATCGCAGATCTGATGTCGACGATCGGCGCCACCATCGACGAAGCCACGTAGCAGCGAGTCCATCCAACCAGGACGGACCACACAGAACCCGACTGGGACTCGGTGCGCAAGCACCACCGAAAGGTCCGGGTCCATGCCCACCAGAGGTGCCATGGACTGTCGTCAGTGCCAGCATCATCATTCCCGGCACTGAGGACGTGAATGGCCTGCCGGTCGTCCCAGTGGACAGTCAACGGCGGGGCTGTAACATCCGCCGAGCACGGAAGCCCGATCAGGGCGACCGAGCGTATTCATCCAATCACCGGCGAACCGCTCAGTGCGGGGAGCCAACCAATCAAAGGAGGACCATCGACATGGTCGACTTCCTGCTTCGCCGCGACGAGGATGGCCAGGGCCTGGCCGAGTACGCGCTGATCCTGGCGCTCATCGCCATCATCGCGATCGCCGCCCTCATCTTCCTTGGTGGCGAGATCTCCGTCGATCCTCTCGACGATCGGCGCCCAGATCTAGAGGCGCTGCTCTTCTAGAGCTGACAGACGACCCGCCCCCTCGACGGGGGCGGGTCGTTTCTTTGTGTCCGCCACCGGCCGCCTATCATCGGCCGATGCCGGCCACGCAGCACGATCCGCCCTCCCAGCCAAGTCCGTCCATGGATCGACGGCCAGCACCGCCCGACTACGTCGGGGTCGGCACGGCCCGCTCCGGCACGACCTGGTGGGACAGCCTCATCAACGCCCACCCGCGCGTCAGCCGGCCGGCGACCACGCCCAAGGAGGTCCACTTCTTCGACGCGCTCTGGGAGACCGGCCTCGACGAGTGCAGACATCGACCGCCTATCACGCCCTCTTCGCGCGCCCGGCCGGTCACATCTGCGGGGAGTGGACGCCGGGCTACATGCTCGACGTGTGGACGCCGGCCCTGCTGCGACAGGCCGCGCCCGATGCCCGCCTCCTGGTCCTGCTGCGCGATCCCGTCGAGCGCTTCCGCTCCGGGCGGACGCTGGCAGAGAACCGTTTCACGCGTCGGTTCCACCGCGCGCGCAGCCGCCAATGCCGCCTTCAACCGCGGCATCTATGCCGATCAGCTGCTGCGCCTGTGGGCGGCGTTCCCGCGCGAGCAGGTGCTGGTGCTGCAGTACGAGCGGTGCGTGGCCGACCCACGGGTGCAGCTGGAGCGTACGTATGCCGTTTCATCGGCCTGCTCGACGGAGATGCCCGACCGGCCTCGATCCCGGCCGCGCGCGTCAACGATCGCGCGGCCCCAAGGTGACGCTGAGCGACTGGCAGGAGGAGCGACTGGTGCGCCGCTACGCACCGGAGAACGAACGACTGGCAGCGCTGCTGCCCGAGCTCGACCTGTCGCTGTGGCAGGCGCCGCGATGACGCTCAAGTCACGGCGCGGCGCCTGGCCGTGCGCGGCTCGCGCGCCTGGTATCGCTGGCGCGGGCCGCGGCCACCCGGGACCGCCGGAGCCACCGCGCTGTCCCGACGGCTGGCAGGTCGGTCCGCCGCACTACGTCGGCGTGGGCGCCCAGAAGGCGGGGACGTCCTGGTGGAACCGGCTCATCGAGTCACATCCGGACGTGGTCAGCCGGGCCGGCCAGCCCAAGGAGCTGCACTTCTTCGATCGCTGCCTGGGAGGTAGCCCTTCGGCCGCCGCGGACGGCGAGCGCTACCGGCGCTACTTCCCGGTGCCGGCCGGCTCGGTCGCCGGCGAGTGGACACCCGGCTACCTCATCGACTTCTGGACGCCCGAGCTCATCGCCCAGGCGGCGCCCGACGCCCGCATCCTGGTGCTGCTGCGCGACCCCCTGGAGCGCTTCCGCTCCGGGCTGACCCACCAGCTGGCGACATCGCGAGCGGCGCTGGGAGACCGCGACATCCAGGGCGCCTTCCAGCGCGGCCTCTATGCGCCCCAGCTACGGCGGGTGCTGGCAGCGTTCCCCGCCGAGCAGGTGTGGGTGGGCCAGTACGAGGCCTGCCGTGCCGATCCGCCCGGCCAGCTGGCACGAACCTATGCCTTCCTGGGCCTGGCGCCGTACGCGCCCACGGCAGGGACCTTCGGCGGAGAGGTCAACCCCACCACTCGTGACAAGTATCAGCCGGCGCCAACCCTGCGAACGGCGCTGCTGGACGGCTATGCACCCGACCTGGCCCAGCTGCCGGCGCTGCTACCTGGCCTGGACATGTCACTCTGGCCCAGCGCGCGCGAGCTGGGACTGGCCTGAGCTGCCGACCGACCGGCGGCTAGAGGCCGAAGGTGATAAGGATCGATTCCCAGTTCAGCGACAGGTCCCAGACGCCGGCCGCGATGAGCAGCACCCCCGAGAGGATCTCGATCTGGCGGTGGTGGCGCGCGAGGAAGCGCACCACGGAGTCCTGGCGTGCACGCGCCAGCACCGAGAGCAGCACCAGCGGCAGACCGAAGCCGAGGGCAAAGACGACGAACGTGCCCATCGTCTCGAGGGTCTCGGTCGCGCCCACAGAGATAGCGAGCGTGGCGATGAGGAAGGGACCGGCGCAGGGCAACGCGATGGGGCCCAGGAACATGCCGTAGAGATAGGCCTGTGACAGCGGCCCGCGCGCGCCGGGCACGCGCAGCGTGGGTGCTTTCAGGAAGGGGTTGATCCCCAGCAGGAGCAGCACGCCCAGCGTGATGAGGAGACCATCGATGATGGGCACGGCGAAACCCAGCAGTTGGGTCAATGACGCCGACAGGGCGACCACGACCAGCCCGATGACCAACATCGAGGTGATGAGGCCGGCCAGCACGGCCAGTCCCAGGAAGCCCGAGACACGCCGCGCGCGATCGCTGCCGGCAGCAGCGCCGGTCGCACCGGTCAGGTAGGCCAGGAAGGCCGGGTAGAGCGGCAACAGGCAGGGGCTGGCGGCCGACGCGAGCCCCAGCAAGAACGTGGCAACGAGTGGTTCCATGGGCGGCTGAGCCTAGGGACGCACGCGTGACGCGTTCGTGACGCAGCTTACAGCGAGCGCTCGCTTCGTGACGGTGCTGTGACTACCAGTCGAGCCAGTCGGCCGAAGCGTCCTTCATCGACAGCAGCAGTCGGCGGCCTTCGCCGGTGGCGGGATCCAGCAGGTTGGGCTGGCTGGTGTCGTGGATGATGTACGGCCGCAACCGCAGCTCGATGAGCCGGTCACCGTGGAAGGTCGCCTCCAGCAGCGCCGATTCCATGGTGTTGGTGGACCAGTGCTGGTCGAAGATGAGGTTGCCCAGCGAGTACAGCACGGGCACGCCCTCGATGTCCTCGATGGCGCCTGCGACGTGGCTGTGCGCGCCCAGGACGAGGTCGGCGCCGGCCTTGACCCAGCGCGCCGCGTGCTTGCGCATCGACGGCAGCGGTTGGCGTGTGTACTCGACGCCCCAGTGCGGGAAGACGATGACGAAGTCGGCCTTCTCCTGCGCCGTCTTGATGTCGGGCACGAGGTAGCGGTCAAGGCAGGGCGTGGCGCCGCTCTGCGCAGGGCCGGCCCAGTAGGCCTTGACGATGCCCAGGCAGGGGATGATGGCCACCCTGGTGTCGCGAGCGTCGAGGTAGCTGACCCTGCGGGCCTGCTCGAGGTCCTTGCCGGCGCCACCGAAGGCGATGCCGTTCTGGCGCAGGATGCGGCGCGTGTCCCGGATGCCGTCCTCGCCGTAGTCCTTGATGTGGTTGTTGGCCAGCGACAGGAAATCGATGCCGGCTCGGGTGAAGATCCTCGTCAGCTCCGGCTTGCCGCTGAAGCGCAGACCGCTGGTGTGGTGGACGGCCGCTTCGGTGACCGGCTGTTCGTGATTGGCGATGGCGAGATCCGCGCCCTTGAACAGCCGGCGCACCAGGCCCTTGTTGCCGGTAAGCACGTAGCGCGGCACGATGTTGTCGTTGAAGACGGGATCGCAGCAGCCGTGACCGGTGACCCTGGCCGTGCCTCCGTCGAAGGGGTAGTCGACGCCCTTGCCCTTGCGCACGACCTTGTCGTAGACGCCGCGGTCGGTGAAGGAGTCGCCCCCGGCGACCAGCACCCAGGTCGACTCCTGTGCCCACGACTCGTCCTCGGCAAGCTGGAGCGTCAGGCTGAGGGGCCACTCTGCGACGTCGCGGACGCGCTCGTTGCCGACGAGCGAGACGTCGTCGATCTCGAGCAGGCGCATCGGAGGCGAGACGTCGACCGCGCGCACGAGCCCAAGGGCGCCCTTGCGCAGCGCGCTCTGGACCTGCTGCGTGTCGCCCCGTCGGACGTCGGGATGCAGCTCGATGCCAAGCGAGTCGGCCAGCGCGTCGGCGATATCGTCCTGCACGAAGACACGCTTGAAGCCCGTGGCCAGGCCGGTCTCGAGGGCGCTCTTGATGTCGCGCAGGCGGAGGCCCTCGCGCTTGGACCAGAAGCGCGCCACGGGCGCGACGGGCATGAGCGACTCCGTCGCGAGCACGACCGCGGGCTCGTCCGAGGGCGCTGGTGAGGGCGCTGGTGAGAGTGACGGAGCGGGTTCGATGCGGGCCTGGGCGAGCAGGATGCGGCGCGGGGCAGCCGCGCCAGCCTGCGGCTCGTCGACGGCGTCGAGAGGGCCGGCGCCGGGCAGGGCCGGCAGGGAGGGTGGGGCTGGCTCGGAGGGCTCGTCGCCCTGGGCATCGATGACCGCCAGCGCGAATCCGAGCATGCCGAACAGGAAGATGGCCACGAGGGCGATGACCAGGATCTTCGAGCCCAGCTCGGCGCGGCGCGAAGCGGCCTCGGGCGGCTCTGTCGGTGTGTGGCTCATGTGGGCTCGTCGCCTCCCCTCTCGGCGGGCACGACAGCATGCAGCATGGTCTTCGGAAGCAGGGACTGGCGGACCCGACCGGATTCGAACCGGCGATCTCCAGCGTGACAGGCTGGCATGTTAGGCCGCTACACCACGGGTCCTGCGGAAAGGGACTGTAGCAAATGCTGGACGAACACGCCGCACGGTCTGCCCGTCTATCCTCGCCGAGCATGCCCGACTTCATCGATCTGCGCTCCGACACCGTCACCCGTCCGACCCCGGCGATGCGCCGCGCCATGGCGGCGGCGGAGGTCGGTGACGACGTATTCGGCGACGACCCAACGGTCATCGCGCTCGAAGAGCGAGCGGCCGAGCTGACCGGCAAGGAGGCCGGCCTCTTCGTCGCCAGCGGCACCATGGGCAACCTCGTCTCGCACATGGCCCACGTCCCTCGTGGCGGTGAGATCGTGACCTCGACCGGAGCGCACGTCGTCGAGCACGAGGCAGGTGGACACGCCGTCATCACCGGTGCCACCGTGCGCCAGGTCCCGGCCGGCCCCGACGGCACCATGGAGCTCGACGACATCCGCGCGGCACGCACTGACCCCGACGATCTGCATCAGCCACCGACGGCGCTGGTCACCCTGGAGAACACGCACTCCCCTTCGATGGGCCAGCCGCTGACGGCGACATACGTTTCGTCGGTCGCCGCCGTGGCCCACGAGATGGGCGTGCCGCTGCACGTGGACGGCGCGCGCCTGTGGAACGCGGTAGTGGCGCTGGGCACACCCGCCGCCACCCTGCTGGCCGACGTCGACAGTGCCAGCGTCTGCCTGTCCAAGGGCCTCGCCTGCCCGGTCGGATCGGTCGTCGTCGGCGACACCGACTTCATCCGCCGGGCCCGCCGAGCGCGCAAGATCGTGGGCGGCGGCATGCGCCAGGTCGGCGTGCTGGCGGCGCCGGGACTGGTCGCCCTGAGCGACGGCCCCGACGGCATGATCGAGCGGCTGGCCGACGACCACGCCAACGCCCGCCGCCTGGCCGAGGGGCTGGCCGGACTCGACGGCATCGTCGACCTGGACCCGACGCGGGTGACGACCAACTACATCGTCTTCGGTGTACGGCCCCGGCCGGGCCAGGACCCACTGGAGGCGCGGGCCGCCTTCATGGCGGAGATGCGGCGACGCGGTGTCGCGTTCATCGAATACACCGCCGGCCGTGTTCGCGCCCTGACCCACTACGGCATCGAGCGTCCCCGACATCGAGCGAACGCTGACGGCGACACGCCAGTCGCTGCAGGCCGCGGGCCTCGGGGCATGAGCCCCGGCACAGACCGAGGATGCTCACCTGGAGACGCCTCATCGAGGCTCGCTTCGACGAGCTCATGGAGGCGTCCCCGGCCTGGGCGACGGCCCTCGGCATCCACGCCCACGATGGCCGACTGGCCGACCTCAGCCGCAGGCGCCAAGGAGGCCGACATGGCCGCCGAGCGGCGCTTCATCGAGGCAGCTCGAGGCGGTCGACGCTGGTTCGCTCGGGGAGACCATGCGTCTCGAGCGCGAGCTGGCCCTGCACGGAGCGCGGCTGCGCCGCTTCGACGCCGAGGTCGTGCGCGGCTGGGAGCGCGGCGGGTCGGCCATCGACGAGATCGGCACGGCCCTGTTCCTGCTGGCGGCTCGAGACTTCGCCCCGCTCGAGGAGCGCCTGGGGTGGCTGACCGAACGCATCGAGGCGATACCGGAGGCACTCCTGCAGGTGCGCGACCGGCTGGGCGAGGAGCCCGTGCGCCTGTGGATGGAGCTGGAGGCGGTATCAGCGGCCGAGCTGCCGCTGCTGGTGCACGAGATCGTCACGGGTGCGACGAGCGTGTGGCCGGCCGGCAGCCAGGAGCTACGGCGGCTGCGCACGGCTGCGCGCGCGGCGAAGGCGGCACTCCTCGACTACGCCGCCTGGATCGAGACCCAGCTGCATCGCAGCGTGGACCGGGTCGCCCTCGGTGCGGCAGAGCTCGATCGAGCTCATCGGCCTGCGCGGCTTCGACGGTCTCGCCAGCGACGACATCCTGGCCATCGGCTACGAGCAGCTCGAGGCCATGCACGAGGCTCGGCGCGAGGCCGGGCGGGCGATCGACCCGACGCTCGGCGAAGCCGAGATCGTGGAGCGCGTGAAGGCCGACGGACCGGCCGACTTCGACGCCGCGCTGACGGCTACCGCGAGGCCATGTTGCGGGCGCGGGCATACATCGCGGAGCACGACCTGGCCACCCTGCCGGTGGACGACCACATCGACGTCATCCCCACGCCCAGGCACATGCGCAGCATCATCCCGTTGGCGGCGTACTTCGAGCCGGCCGCGTTCGATCGGCCCATCCGCGGCGTCTACATCGTGACGCCGTCGGTCGACGGCGACCCGCGTGCCATGCTCGAGCACAACTGGGCGTCCATCGTGAACACCAGCGTGCACGAGGCCTACCCGGGTCACCACCTCCAGTTCGCCGCGGCGCTGACCTCACCCACGCCCGCGCGCCTGCTGATCGATGCACCCGAGTTCCACGAGGGCTGGGGCATGTACTGCGAGCAGATGATGCTCGAGGAGGGCTTCGAGGACACGCCGGCAGCGACGCGTCATCGTGGCCACCGATGCCATCTGGCGGGCCGCCCGGATCATCCTCGACATCCGGCTCCATCGTGGCGAGATCGGCCTCGATGAGGCCATCGACTTCCTCGTCGAGCACACGGGCTTCGAGCGGCCGGTGGCACGGGCCGAGGTCCATCGCTACACCGCAGACGCCCGGCTACGACGCTCTCCTACCTGCTGGGCAAGGTCCTGTTGCTGCGGCTGCGGGCAGAAGAGCAGGCACGCCTCGGCGATGCCTTCTCGCTGAAGGGCTTCCACGACGCGCTGCTGTACTCGGGCAACCTGCCCATCTCGTTCCATCGCCGGCTGCTGGCGGGTGAGGGCGGTGGGCCCACGCCGCCGCCTGCGACACATCCCGGCCGATTGATGCAGATCATCCCCAGCCTGGACCTGCAGAACGGCCGTTCGCGGCTGGTGTGGTGGCCCGGGGCGTCGACCGGCAGTCGGCACACCGACCGACCGGCCCGCCGCCATCGCCGAAGCGATGGTGGCGCAGGGCGCGCCGGCGATCCATCTCGTGGACCTCGATGGTGCGGCCAGGGCCGTCCGGCCAACCTCGATGCCATCGGGGCCATCGCGCGGGCCGTGGCCCGGCCCCTGCAGCTGGCGGGCGGCGTCGACGGGCCGGAGCAGATCGAGATCGCCTTCGCAGCCGGTGCCACGCGCGTCGTGATGCCACTGTGGGCGGTCGCCGAGGACGCGGCCCTGCTGGCCGACTGCCTGCGCATCGCCGGGGACTGGCTGGCGGTCGGCATGGACGCGCGGCCGGAGAGCCTCGCGGGCTACCCGTGGCAGCGGCGACCGCGGCCGTCGCTCGCGGACCTGGTGGTCGAGCTGAGTGCGGCCGGCGTGCGCCGCTTCGTCTTCTCGCACGTGTCCGCTGAGGGCATGGCGCTGGTGCGGCAAGCTGGCGTCAGATTCCGCCGCGGAGGTGCTGGTGGCCGGTGGCGTGACCACGCTCGACGGGTTGCGTGACCTGCGCGACGCCGGCACCGCAGGTGTCATCCTCGGTGAGGCGCTGTTCACCGGCGCCATCGACCTGGCCGAGGCGTCTCGCGAAGTCGCCTGACCGCACATCTCCGCGATCCTCCGCGGCGAAAGTGCGCTCCACGGCGGCAGGAACTCGAAATGTTATGGAACCTTCATCTATGCAACGTGAATAAACCCCTTGAGTTTCGGGTGGCTGGGACGCTAGTATCCGGTGCGTGCTGCTCGACAGCACTACTGACCTAGACGCAAGGTCATGGGTAGGTTGGGTTAGGGTAGCCGGTGAAGCCGGCGTCATAGATGCCCTTGCGCCGTGGCAGAAGATCGGGAGCTTGCTCCAGGTCAAGCCGGGACAGTTAAAGCGACCCCGCTTCGGCGGGGTCGCTTCGATTCCGGAGGGCTATCGATGGCCACCGTCTCCCCCTCCCCTCCGGTCGCCGAGCTGCAGGCAGCATCGGCTGCACATGCCGATGCGTCGAAGCGCGACTGGTGGATCCGCTATCTCAAGGGTGCGGCCGAGTTCCGCATGAGCCCCGAGGCGCGCAAGCAGGCTCGCGGCAGGCACCGCTCGGGAGGTCGCCTGCCCGCCTGCCCGCCTGATCAGACCATGCGCTCGGGTCGGACCAGCTCGTCGAACTCCTCGTCGGTGACGTAGCCCAGCGCCAGTGCGGCGACCTTCAGCGTGGTGCCCTCCTTGTGCGCCTTCTTGGCCACCTCGGCGGCGCGGTCGTAGCCGATCCTGGGGTTCAGCGCCGTCACCAGCATCAGCGACTGCGCCACCAGCTCGGCGATGCGCTCGCGGTTGGCGGTCACGCCGGCCACGGCGAACTCGCGGAAGGTGTCGCAGGCGTCGGCCAGCAGTCGCGCCGAGCGGATGAGGTTGGCGGCCATCACCGGCTTGTAGACGTTGAGCTCGAAGTTGCCCTGCGAGCCGGCGAACTTGACGGCCGCGTCGTTGCCGTAGACCTGTGCCGCCACCATCGTCATCGCCTCAGCCTGGGTCGGGTTCACCTTGCCCGGCATGATCGAGGAGCCCGGCTCGTTCTCCGGCAGCGACAGCTCGCCCAGGCCGGAGCGCGGACCGCTGCCCAGCCAGCGCAGGTCGTTGGCGATCTTGGTCAGGCTGGCCGCCAGCGTGGCCAGGGCGCCGCTGGCGAAGACCACCGCATCGTGAGCGGCCAGCGCAGCGAACTTGTTGGGGGCGCTCACGAACGGCAGCCCGGAGAGCTCCGCGATGCGTGCGGCCACGGCCTCGTCGAAGCCGGCCGGGGCGTTGAGCCCGGTGCCCACGGCCGTGCCGCCGATGGCCAGCTCGTACAGGCCCGGCAGCGCCGCCTCGATGCGCCCGATGTCGGCGTCCAGCTGTGCCACGTAGCCGCTGAACTCCTGGCCCAGCGTCAGCGGCACCGCGTCCTGCAGGTGCGTACGACCGATCTTGACGATGTCGGCGAAATCAGCGGCGCGGGCGCGACAGCTCATCGCGCAGCCGTGCCACCGACGGCAGCAGCGTGCGCACGATGACGGTGACGCGCGGCGATGTGCATGGCCGTGGGGAAGGTGTCGTTGGACGACTGCGACTTGTTGACGTGGTCGTTGGGATGGACCGGGTCCTTGCTGCCCATCACGCCGCCGGCCAGCTCGATGGCGCGGTTGGCGATGACCTCGTTGGCGTTCATGTTCGACTGCGTGCCGGAGCCCGGTCTGCCAGATGTACAGCGGGAAGTGGTCGTCCAGCTCGCCGGCCGCGACCTCGCTGCGCGGCCTGCGACGATGAGTGGGCCGATGCCCTGCGGGCAGGCGGCCGGCCTCGTCGTTGACCTGCGCGCAGGCCTGCTTGAGCAGGCCCATGGCGTGGACGACCTCGCGCGGCATGCGCTCCGCGTCGGGATCGCCGATGGCGAAGTGGTGCAGCGACCGCTGCGTCTGGGCACCCCAGTAGCGGTCGGCCGGGCACCTCGACGGCGCCCATCGAATTGGTCTCGGTGCGGGTAGCTCCGCGGGTGTGTTCAGTCATGCGGGGCATGGTAAAGGCGGAGGCACTGCTCCACACCGAAGAGACCGAACAGGCGCTTGTCCGAGGCCTTGAAGAAATCGATGACGTCCGCGACGGGTACGACCTCGGGGCGGTCCAGCGCGTAGGTCACGTCGTCGCGGACGACCTCCGCCCGGCCGGCGGCGAGCACGTTCCGCAGCCACTGCGTGTCATTGCCGTAGACCAGGGCGATGACGAAGCCGTCGTCGGTGGGCTCGATGCCCAAGGGTGTCGCGTACGTCACCCCCGAGGTCCGGCCGGTGTGGCGCAGGACCTGGGCGTAGGCACCGGGCTGGCCGGCCGTTCGCATCTGGCGCGGGTTCATGACCTTGAGATTGAGGCGGCGGACCGCCTTCACCACGGGCGGCCACTTGGCATGCATCCCCCCGAGGAAGACACCTGCCAACGCGATCAGGCCGAGGAGCAAGCCTCCGAGCAGCACGACGATCGTTCCCATGCGCGCACGATACTCCGCCACGGTGGGCGGGTCGGGGCCGTGTGGTCTAATTGGGGTCCGAGCGCCCGTAGCTCAGTGGATAGAGCGTCTGCCTCCGGAGCAGAAGGCCGTGGGTTCGAATCCCGCCGGGCGCGCCAGCGCCGCGTGACACGAGGGCACGAGCACGAGCGAGAGGGTCGGCCGGGCCCGTGACCCATCGCCTTGGTGCGGCTGATATGGTCTAATCCCGCGATGCGCTCGACACACCGACGACTGCTCCTCCCCGGAGCCATCGCAGCCTTGGCGATCCTCGCAGCCTGGTCAGTGGCCTTCGGCCAGGACGGCGAGGAGGTCATCATCTCCGACACGCTCCGACCGGCCCAGCTCGAGGTGTCCGCGGGCACGGTGGTGACCTGGCGGAACGAGGACGGCGAGCGCCATCGCGTGCGCTCTCGACAGGGGCCGGTCGAGTTCGACTCAGGCAATCTGGAGCCCGGCGAGCAGTTCAGTGTCACCTTCGTCGTCGCGGGCGAGTACCCCTATCTCGACGAGCGCAACGATGACAACGCGGCCTACTTCGGGACCATCGCCGTCAGCGACGAGCAGCCGTCGGATGGGCCGCCGCCGAGCGCAGCCACAGTCACGTTGGTCGACGAGTCCTTCCAGCCACCGCAACTCGAGGTCGCGGTCGGTGCGACGGTGACCTGGCAGAACATCGACGGTGACGACGACCATACGGTGACCTCGAGCGAGGGCGTCTTCAACAGCGGCGTCCTGCCCGCCGGCTCGGCCTTCGAGCACACCTTCGACGCACCTGGGGCCTATCCCTACTTCTGCGCCATCCATCCGGAGATGCAGGGAGCGATCACGGTGGTCGGTAGCGCGACGGGGCCCACGGAAGGCACGGCTGTCGAGTCGCCGGCACCGGTCAGATCGTCCGGCGCTGGTGGCGAGGGTCTGCCCGACGAGGCAGCCGCGGGTGAGCCCGGAGCGGTCGCCATCGTCGACCTCACCTTCGTGCCCTCGGTCATCGAGGTCGAGAGCGGCACCACGGTGACCTGGGTCAATGACGACGGTGTCCCCCACACCGCGACGGCCACGGAAGGAGCTTTCAACTCCGGGGTGTTGATGAGCGGCGAAACATTCAGCCAGACCTTCGACACCGCCGGCAGCTTCGACTACTTCTGCGCCATCCATCCTTCGATGGTTGGCACGGTCGTGGTGGCCGAGCCGACCGTCTCCAGCGCCAACGGAGACGCGGTGGTCGATGCCGCTGCGACCGCCACTGACGTGTCGATCATCAACGTGGCTTTCGAGCCGGCTGATATCTCGGTGCCCGCCGGCACGACCGTGGCTTGGACCAACGATGACCCCTTCGACCACACCGTCACCGCACGGGATGGTGCGTTCGACTCCGGAACCATGGGGGCCGATGAGAGCTTCTCGCAGACCTTCGACTCGGAGGGGACCTACGAGTACTTCTGCGCCATCCATCCCTCGATGACCGGAACCGTCACGGTGACGTCAGCAGAGGGCACCTGACCGCCGACTGAGCTCCGCATCGGCGATCGCACCCCTCGCTGGCTGCGACGGCGCTGATCGCCTGGTGTGCGGGATGCGGCACACCAAGACATACACGTCCCGACAGCCCCGGGCGCTGGCGGCGGGTAGTGGGCCATGACCTGGAGTCGATCCGGGCGCACCGATCCCAAGGCGGGCACATGCATGCTGGGAGAGGCGTCGTGGGTTCGACGGGGATCACGGGTCTTCGCAGGTGCCCGGCTGGCCGGATGGGAGACCCGGAGACATTCGCCTCTGCGAGCCGACGCGGGCGCGCTGCCCAAGCGGTCGTATCCCGGTCAGGCCGAACGGCACTGTCGCATGGCGCGGGCAGGTATCATAGTTACTGTATGAACAGAACGTTCAGTAATGACTGACACTACTCTACGCCCCGGCGCCCAGGGGATCACTGAGCTGATGGGGACCTGGTTCTCCTCGCTCGGGGTGCCGCGGGCGGCTGGGCAGATGCTCGGCTACCTGATGGTCTGCGATCCGGTCGAACAGTCCGCCGGAGACATCGCCGCAGGGCATCGGCGTGAGCGCGGCCTCGGTCAGTTCCGGTGCTCGCCTGCTGATCCAGTTGGAGGCCGTCGAGCATCGGCACCGGGTGGGCGACCGCAAGACCTACTACCGACTGCGTCCTGACTTCTGGATCCACACGGCCAGGTCCAAGTTGCCGGTCTACGCGCAGCTGGCCGCCAAGGGTCGACGTATCAAGGCCGACGGGGAGCGTCTCCCGAACCGATGGCATCGACGAGATGATCGCGTTCTCCGAGTTCTGGACGCAGGAACTCCCAGGCTCCGAGAGCGCTGGGAGCGCTACCGCGAGACACAGGAGAGGACGCATGACGACCACGAACGGCGCAGCCCCCATCCGCACCGAGGGCCTGACCAAGCACTACAAGGACGTCAAGGCGCTCGTGGAGCTCGACCTCGAGGTGAACCAGGGCGAGGTCTTCGGCTTTCTCGGTCCCAACGGCGCCGGCAAGACGACGACCATCCGGAGCCTGCTCCATTTCATCTTCCCGACCGGCGGGCGCGCCAGCGTGCTCGGGCTCGATGTCGCCACCCATGCAGTGGAGGTGCGCAGCCGCATCGGCTACATGCCCTCGGAGTACTCGCTCTACCCCAAGCTGACCGGTGCCGAGAACCTCACCTACCTCGCCAACCTGCGTGGGGGTGTGGACAAGACCTACGTGACCTCGCTCGCGGAGCGGCTCGATGCCGACCTCACGCGCAAGGTATCGGACCTCTCGACGGGCAACAGGCAGAAGGTGGCGCCTCATCCAGGCGTTCATGAACAGGCCCGAGCTGGTCATCCTCGATGAGCCCAGCACCGGCCTGGACCCGCTGATGCAGCAGGAGCTCCAGACATCTCATCACCGAGGTCCGCGACGACGGTCGGACCGTCTTCCTCTCCAGCCACAGCCTCGCTGAAGTCGAACGCGTGGCTGACCGGGTGGGCATCCTGCGCCACGGTCACCTCGTCGTGGTCGAGCGTGTCGACGCGCTCAAGCGCAAGGCCATCCGGCGCATCGATCTCGAGTTCGACGCAGCCCGGTGGAGGCGGGCGACTTCGAGGGTGTCGCGGGTGTTCACGCGGTCGAGAGCACGGGGCAACACCGTGTCGGTCTCGTTCGAAGGCTCCGTGAACGCGCTGTTGCGACGTGGCGCTCGACCGCAACGTCATCAATGTCAATAGCCGCGAGGCTGATCTGGAGCAGATCTTCCTGGCCTACTACCAGGGACCGCTCCGATGCGTGACCGGCTGCTCGGGAGCGTCTTCGCCAAGACCATCCGCGACTGGCTGCTCTGGACGGTCATCGCGGTCGTCGACGCTGTGGGGTGTCTCGGCGCTGTACATCGGTCTGATGGCTTCGTCCGGCGACATCTACGTCGACCATGATCGCAGGACATGCCCGACGCCCTCGCCAACATCTACGGCGTGAATGACGGTTCCGCCGCGGGCCTGGCCATGAGCGGCATCTTCTTCCTCATGGGCCCGCTGGTCCTGCTGACCTATGTCATCGGCCTCGGGCTCGCAGTGCGGCGGTCGGTGAAGAGGAAGCCAGAACGCTGCCGATCCTGCTCGCGAGCCCGCTTGCGCCGGCGCTCGATCCTGCTGGCCAAGACCGCCGTGGCCGCCATCGGCGTGCGTCGTCATCATCGCCCGCGATGTGGCTCGGCGTGGAGGTCCTCGGCCGGTCCTCTCGGCATGGACCTGTCCGACCAGGGCACGTTCGCGGCGGCCGTGCAGCTGCTGGGCATGGTGCTCCTATTCGGTGCGCTGGCACTGGGCATCAGCGCCTGGCGCGGCTCGTCGCGCTCGGGCATCGGCGTCGCGGCGGGCCTCGCGCTGGTGTCGTACTTCATCACCACGCTGCTGCCGGTCGGTGGACGAGCTGGCCGACCTGGCCAGGCTCACACCCTGGTACCTGCTCAGCGGTGCCGACGCGCTGAGCCACGGCGTCGACGTCGTCCTGCTGGCGATCGCACTCGTCCTGGCCGCCGCACTGTTCGGCGCTGGGCGCTCTACGCGCTCGACCGCCGTGACCTGAAGGGATAGCACATGACGACCGAAACCTCCACTTCCAGGTGAGCGGCTACCGCCGCCTGGCGCTCATCCAACAGCTTCACCAAGGCCATCGCTGATCGTCTGCTTCTGGCGCTCATCGTGGGCCTCGGCGTCGGGCGCCATGAGTCTCTCGATGGGCCCCATGTTCGTGGCCCTCGAGGACACCATCGGCGAGATGATGTCGCAGTTCCCCGAAGCCATCCTGTCCATCGCCGGTGGTGCCGACATGGCCACCCCGACCGGTTGGTACACCGGTGAGATGTACTCGATCGTGGTGCCCTTCGCGATCATCTTCGTGGCCGATCGCCTCGGCCGCCCGGGCCTTCGGCGGCGAGATGGAGCACGAGACCATCGGCCTGGTCATGGCCACGCCGACGCGGCGCACGCGCCTGGCAGCGGACAAGGCCGTGGCCATGATCATCCACGTCGTCATCGCCTCGACGCTCATGGCGTGCTGGGTACCTGGATCGGGCATCGCCATCGCGGCCTCGACATCAGCGTCGGCGACGTCCTCGCCATCACGCCTGATGCTGATCGCTGCTCGCCGGCGCGACCGGCGGCCCTGGCCATGGTCGTCTCGGTCATCACCGGACGTGGCACGTGGCCATGCTCGCTCGCGGCGCTCGTGGCGGTCTTTGCCTTACGTCTGGTCCAGCTTCGTGCCCATGGCCGATGCCATCGCCGACCTTGCCTGGCTCTCGCCGTGGCACCACTACATCGCGCACCGATCCGCATGGGCAGCGGCATCGATTGGGTCTCGCGCAGCCCTGCTGGTCGTCCTGGCCATCGTGCCCGCTGATGGCGAGCGTGTACCTCTTCAAGCGGCGCGACATCGCCGCGTAGCAACGGCCCGGCGCCCGTGGGCCCAAGGACCCCGGAGCTGCCCGGCGCGTGATCCTCGCTCGGGCTGAGGAGTCGGACGTTGTCCGGCAGAAACGCGAAGCCTTGGGGTGCCTGACCCAGGCGGCGGGTGAACGGGCGGAGCAGGGTCCGGACCTCCGCCGCTCCACCCGTCGAGCGCATCAGAGGACGGAGGCTCCGTCGTCTCACCCGTCCCAGGCATCGCTTGACGAAGGAGTCGGTATCCAGACGATGGCGCTCCGTCGGGTGACTCGCCGGACGGGTAGCCCGACTCGCCAGTTGCCCGTTCCCCGTTCGTGACCGTGCGCACGGCTACGGTGACGCTCTCGGACTCGCTGGTGTCCGGCGCCGGTCGGCGAGCTACTCCTGGCGGTTGAAGGCCCAGATGGCGCCTGCCAGCAGGACCGCGCTCATGGCGCCTACCACCAGGACATCCTCGACCAGGGTGACGGTATGCCCGGCCACCGTCACACCGATGGACGCCACGCCCGCCTCGGCACCCAGGAAGATCTGGCGTACCGCATCCACGCCATAGGTGAGCGGGTTGGCCTTGCTGATCACCTCCATCCAGACCGGCACCTGGTTCACCGGGAAGAACACGCCGGCCAGGAAGATCAACGGGAAGATGACCACCTGCATGAGCGTCTGGAAACCCTGCTGGGAGCGCATGAACGAGGCCATCATGATGCCCAGCCCGGCCAGGCCCAGCGACAGGATGACGATCATGGGAATGAGCCCGAGGATGATGCGCAGGTTCAGCGTGACACCGAGCAGCGGAGCCAGGACGAGCATCAGGCCGACTTGGAGGGTCGCCTGCAGCGTAGCCCCGAAGGCCTTGCCCAGGACGATGCCGGTGCGCGAGATGGGCGCCACCAGGATCTCGCGAAGGAAGCCGTACTCGCGGTCCCAGACGACGGAGACGCCCGCGAAGAGCGAGGTCGTGAGCACGGTGATAGCGATGATGCCGGGGTACATGAACTGGATGTAGTCGACACCGGGCGCCATGCCGCCGATGACGTTGGTGAAGCCGGCCCCGAAGACGATCAGCAGCAGCAACGGCATCATCAGCGAACCGACGATCCGCGAGCGCTCCGTCACGAACCGCAGGATCTCGCGGTAGGCCACCACCCAGGTCCCACGAAGGGTCTCCGAACGCACCATCAGTGCCCCCCTCCACGGCGACCCATGCCCTGGATCATCTGGTCGTACTGGCTGACCTCCTCGTCGCGGATCTCGTGCCCGGTGACATCGAGGAAGACATCGTCGAGGGTAGGCTGACGCAACCAGATCGAGCTGATGGGCTGGCTGAAGCCGCGCACGAACTCGGGCATGAACGACTCACCCTGGCTGACCTGGAAGGTGAGTGTGTCCTCGTGCCTGGTCGCCTCGATCCCGAAGCGTTCACGGATCTCGACGATCGCCGCCTCGAGATCGGCCGCGCCCACGGTGACGACGTCACCTCCCATGGCCGCCTTGAGCCCGGCCGGCGTATCCATCGCGGCGATCTCACCGTGGTCGATGACGGCGATGCGGCCGGCGTTCTCCGCCTCGTCCATGTAGTGCGTGGTCAGGAAGATGGTCAGGTTCTCCCGGTCGCGCAGGTCCAGCAGGTAGTTCCAGATGCTGCGACGCGTCTGGGGATCAAGGCCCAGCGTGGGCTCGTCGAGGAAGAGCACCCGAGGGTGATGCAGCAGACCGCGTGCGATCTCCAGGCGGCGCTTCATGCCACCGGAGTAGTTGCGCACCGGCGTCTTGCGCCGATCCCACAGGTCGACCATCTCCAGCAGTTCACGCATGCGCGTGTCACGAACGGCTTTGGGGATCGCGTAGGCATAGGCGTGGAAGCGCAGGTTCTGCTCAGCGGTGAGGTACTCGTCCAGGGTGGGCTGCTGGAAGACGAGCCCGATGGAGCGTCGCACGTCGCTGCGATCACGCTGGACGTCGAAGCCGTTGAGCGTGGCACTCCCGGCGGTCGGCTTGAGCAGGGTGCAGAGCATGTTGATGGTGGTCGTCTTGCCGGCGCCGTTGGGGCCGAGGAAGCCGAAGATCTCGCCTTCGCCGATGTCGAACGAGACACCCTTGACGGCCTCGATCTTGCCGAAGCTACGCGCCGAGAGCATCGACCTTGACCATGGCGGCGGTAGCCGATGTGGATGCGGGCAAGGACAGACTCCTGCTGCTGGTACGAGCGCCCCGGTCGATCACAGCGGCGGTTCCGGGGCGGCGTGCGGTGGGGGCTCCTCGGCCGGGAGCGGTGTCAGCGAAGCCGGGTTGCGGCGGACCGGTCGTGTCCACCAGAACCATACCGCCACCGTCACGGCCATGGCGCCCAGCATCACGTAGAGAGCAGGCAAGGGGCCGATGGCCCCGGCCAGCGCGCCGGCCGTGAGGGTCGAGACCGATGAGACGGCCAGGGCCAGACCGAAGTCGACCGCGAAGACACGACCACGGATACGGTCAGGCGTGGCGCGCTGGAGGCCGAACGAAGAGAGCGTCCACTGGGCCCCGCCGCCGAGATGGCCGATGAAGACGAAGACGGCGGCGGCCCAGATGACCGGCGACAACGGCAGCAGCGCGTAGCCCACGAGGTAGACGACGAACGAAAGGCTGATGCCGCGCAGCAGTCGCGACTGATCATCGGTGGCAAAGGTGCGCGCGGCGAAGGGGCCGACCAGGGCGCCCAGGCCCCGCGCGGCGAAGAGGATGCCCACGCCAAGCTGGCCGGCACCCCAGAGCTCATCGCTGGTGATGGCCAGCATGTGGACGATGCCGGTGGCGACACCGAAGGTGGGCTTGGTCAGCAGCAGCGAGGCCACGGCGTGGTCGCGGCGAGCCAGCGCCAGTGTCTCGGTGACGGTGGACACGAGACCGTTGATGCCATGGGGCGCGTCCTCGGGTACGTGGTCAGCCTCACGCATGGAGCGCTTGACGGACCACACCAGCGCTGCCGAGATGAAGAAGAGCAGCGGATACATCAGGAAGGTGACCTCGCGCCCGACCGTGGCCGCGACCACGCCGCCGATGGCGGCGCCGAACGCCACCATCGTGCCCCAGGCGGACCCGATGAGGGCATTGGCCGTGGGCAGGTCGGCGCGATCCACGAGGTTGGGCAGCGACGCCGAGATGGTGGGCTCGAAGAAGGCCGCGCCGAAGGCCAGCAAGGCGACGACCGCGAAGGCGATCCAGACGGTGCCGGCGTCGACTGCGAAGAGGAGGCCGATGCAGACGATGCCGCGACTGACGTTGGCACCCGCCAGCATGAGGCGGCGGTCGAAGCGATCGGCCAGCATGCCCGCGATCGGTGTCGCCACCAGGAACGGTGCCATCTGCAGCACCAGGATGAGCGAGGCTGCGGCGGCAGAGCCGGTCGTGTCCAGGACCAGGTCGACGAGTGCCACGGTAGCGAACCAGTCGGCCGCGAACGCGACCAGCAGCGCCAGGTAGAGACGGGCGAAATCGGGGTTGCGCTGCAGCAACCCGAGGATCGGTCGGACACGGTGCATGCGACTCTGGAGTCTAGAGCTCGAGGCGGCGCCCGGCCCGGCGTGGCACACTCGCGGCGATGAACATCAAGCGACGCCTGAAGCGGCTCGTGCGGCCGACCGGTTCGGGGGCCTCCGGCGCGACCACCGGCAAGCCGCGGAGCGAGCAGGGCAAGGAGCATCCGACGGTCCCCGAGGGTTGGCACATCGGCCCGCCCGACTACATCGGTATCGGCGTGCAGAAAGCCGGCACCACGCGCTGGTGGAAGCTCATCGCCAAGCATCCAGACGTGGTCGGCGAGCTGAAGGAGACGCACCAGCTCAGCCGCTACGGTTGGCGGCCCATGTTCGAGCAGGACCGCGAGGTCTACTACCGCTACTTCCCCCGACCTGCGGGCAAGCTCGCCGGTGAATGGACGCCGCGCTACATGAATGTGCCGGGCGTGGTCGACACGATGAAGGCGCTCGCACCCGATGCCAAGCTGCTGGTGCTGCTGCGCGACCCGGTCGAGCGCTATCGCTCCGGTGTGGGCCAGTGGCAGAAACGCAAGGAACGGCGCGGCAAGCGGCCCAACCTCTGGGCCGGGCGAAAGGATGCCTACGCGCGCTCGTTCTATGCCTACGCGCTGCGGCCCTACGTGGAAGCGTTCGGACGTGAGCGATTGCTCGTCCTGCAGTTCGAGCGATGCCTGCAGGATCCGGCCACCGAATACCAGCGCACGCTGGCGTTCCTGGGCCTGCCTGAGTGGGTGCCGCCGCCGGAGATCCTGGGCAAGCGCGTCAACGTGGCCAAGCGAAGACCCACACCCGCTGAGCTCGACGAGCCGCCGGACCTGGTGGCGTCGCTGGAGGACGATGTCCGCGAGCTGCTCGAGCTGGCGCCGGACATCGACCTTTCACTCTGGCCCAACTTCCGCCACCTGGCGCAGACGGGCGCGGCCGAACCCGGCGCCTGAGGGGGTATGCAAAGGCGGCCCGCCTGATCGGCGAGCCGCCTCCCGCGCGCGTGGGCGCTGACCTACGGCGTGATCTTGACGAGCGCGCCGCCACCCGGCCCCATCACCGTGCCGGTCGAGACGTAGATGGCACCGTCAGCATCGACATCGATGCCACCGAGTGCCATCAGCTGCTCGCCAGTGGCCACCAGCGTCGGTTCGCCACCGCCTGGAGCGACGCTCATGACGGCGCCCACGGGCGGAGCCTCGCCGGTGAACACGCTCATGAGTCCGTCATGCGCGAGCTCGGCGACGTAGAGCGTCCCGTCGGGCCCGAACGCGAGGCCCATGATGCTGCTGAAGCCGGTGGCGTACTTGACCGGCTCCTCGCCGTCCGCGACGCGCCAGACCGACGCCCCACCCACGGGGAAGGGTCCGCCCGTCAGCTCGCCCACGTAGAGCGCGCCATCGGGCCCGAGCGCTACCGAGGTCGGCACCGACTGCACCGGGATGGGGATCAGCTGGTCGGCATCGCCCTCGGGAGGTGCTTCGCCGTCTGTTGCGCCCTCACCGTCAGCGGGGGCCTCGCCGGCCGCTTCGCCCTCCGTTGGCCCGCCCATGGCCGCCAGCGCCGCCGCCGAGAACTCGTGGGTAGTGAAGGGGATCGCGGCGAGCACGGAAACGGTGCCGTCGTCGGCCGCCATGAGCAGTGCGTTCGCGCCGGCGTCGGCGACCGCCACTCCCCCGTCGACGATCTCGATGGCGTAGGGGTTGGAGTCGACCTGTCCACCCCAGGCCGCGTCGGGATCGGCCGTCGACTCCAGGGCTGCGACATCGGCGATGCGCTCGACCGTGCCGTCGGCGGCTGCCCGCATCAGCCAGCCCTCATCGGCGAAGTCCGCGGGCATGTCGGCGCGTTGCGCCGGGTCGGCGCCGAGGTTCATGATGAAGTAGACGGACCCGTCGTCCGCAAGCGCGAGGTCGGAGACGCCGCCGATCTCAGGGCCGCTGCCGCCCGAGATCAGACCTTCGACCACGGGCTCCACTGCGCCGTCGACGATGCGCACGACCGCACCGCTCGGTCCGTAGCACATGCCGCCCTCGCTGTCGCCCAGGCCCATGTCGATGCAGGTGTCACCAGCTGCTCCGGCCTCGACGACGTAGACGCTGCCATCAGCGGCGACAGCCACGCCACGTGGCGTATCGAGACCGTCGGCGAGGACCTCCAGGGTCGGCTCCTGGGCGACCGCGGATGTGCTGGCAGCAGCCAGCAACAGGGTCGCGCCCAGGACCGGTAGGACGTGGCGTGATCTCATCGGGGGTATTAGCCCTCCATACTCTGGTCCGGGCCCCCCGGAGGTCGCGATGGCCTCATCTCCCGGCCGGATGGAAAGGTATAGCGGAATGGTGACCGAATGTCACCACCCGATCATTCGGTGGTACCGGAATGCGTGATCGTGCGTGCGTGCTCCAGCACGTCCTGCAGCATGCGCGGGGTGAGACGGCCGGTGAACGTGTTCTGCTGGCTGGGGTGATAGGAGCCCAGCAGGAGGTAGGGCCCCACGCCCACCTCAGCGCCGTGGCCGAAGCGAGGCTTGGGCGTGACTCGGTAGCCCTCCCCCGCCAAGACCCGGAGCAGCGCGTCCCAGGCGTAGCCGCCCAGCGCCAGGATGACACGGACCCGAGGCAGCAAACGGAGCTCGCGCGTGAGGAAGGGCAGGCAGTCGTCGCGCTCGGCGGTCGTGGGTTTGTTGGCTGGTGGCGCACAGCGATTGACCGCCGCGATGTAGGCGTCATCAAGCTTCAGGCCATCGGCGGCGCTGACCGAGCGTGGTCGCGGCGAGTAGCCTGTCGCGTGGAGCGCCGCGAACAGCATCTCGCCGGACACGCCGCGGCTGTCGCCGGTGAAGACACGGCCGCTGCGATTGCCACCGTGCGCAGCCGGCGCCAGACCGATCAGCAGGAGCCGCGCTGCAGGGTCGCCGAAGCCGGGCACGGGCCGGCCCCAATAGACGTCACGCCGGTAGCGCGCGACCTTGGTTCGCGCGGTCTCCTCACGCCAAGCCACCAAGCGCGGGCAGCGACGGCAGCACGTGATGTCAGCGACCAGATCGCCGAGGCGATCCGATCTCATGTATCCGGTTCGAGAACTCTCGGCGTGGCGTCGTCCGCGGGCAGCCGATAGCTGGCCGTGGCCGCGCGGCGACGTAGCTCGGCGGCAGCATCAAGCGCGCTCGGCAAGCGCATCAAGTCATCGCGTTCGGCGAGAGTATCGACCAGCTCGTCCCAAGCCTCCTGTGAGAGATACGCCCGCTCCTGCCACTCGTTCCAGCCGCTGGCAGCGCGCACAGCAGCTGACTCGAACCAGGCGACGGGCAGGCCGTCCACATCCGCCGCCGCCAGTAGCGCACCGGGGGCGATCGCGAGCAGCGCTCGAGCCAGCTCCACCGCACGCCACGCCTGGGCGTCACTGCTGCCGGACCGCCGCGCCCGTTCGCCCACGGCAGCCGCGGCATCCCACTCGTCGAAGGCTGCCACGACACGCTCCGGGTCCCCACCACGGGCCACATCGCCGATGGCGCTGAAGATGAGCCAGCCGGCGATCGCCTGGGATACCAGTCGCGGTCTCACCATACGCACGGATTCGGCGAGCCGTGCTGTCTCGTGAGCTACGCTAACGTAGTCCTCATCACTCGCGGCCGCACTGGCCAGTCGCTCGAGCGCGGCCGTGAACACGGACCGCGCTGCATCGGCGCCGACCTCCGTCTCGGGATCGCCACCGAGGCGAGGCAGGAAGGCATCCTCCGCGATGCGCGAGGCGAACACGCCTGCCACCGCCTCGCGAACGGGCTCGTCACGCAAACGGCGGAGCGCGGCATGCGCATCGGCCACGCCGGCGAGGCCAAGTCGCTCCGCCAGTCGGGCCCAGCCGGCAGCGCCGGCATCGCTGACCTGCTCGAAGGCCAGGAACACGTGGCAGCCGTAACCATCGAGTGCAAGCTCCAGCCCGTGCTCGTGCATGTCGCGCAGCTGGCGCAGGAAGTCAAGGCCGCTGCGATGGTCCCGCAGGATGACGAAGCCATCCGGGTCATTCGCCAGCTGCAGCGCAGCTGCCACACCCGGGATACGCACATGTGCACGTGGATAGCGATTGAGGTAGACCACCAGCGAGCGCCGTTCCCGCGCACCTTGCGGGCCAGCCTCGGCATCGTTTGCATAGGCAAAGACATCCGGAGTCGGGTGACCGTCCTCCAGGGCATCGAGCTGCCGGAACCCCGCTGCGCCGGAGAAGCGCCAACGCTCGTGCAGCAGCGGGCTGATCTCGCGACGGTGGCGCTCGACGAGGCCGGTGTCAGGGTGCTCATCACGCTGGGGCCGACGGAACTCCATGCCGTACTGCTCGCTGTACCCTTCGAGCTGGCCGTGGCCGAACATCGGCAGACCCGGCAACGTCGCCAATAGCGTTGTAACACCAAAGTACTTATCATGGCTACCGAACTGGTCGATGGCCGATCGTTCGTCAGGATTGTTCATGAAGTTGACGTAGCGGCCAAGGATGCGCGCGTCGAACGAGAGTGTCTCGCGGATGACCTGTTGGTACTCGGCGTTCTTCTCGTCACGCAGCATGTGCATGAAGGCGCTGTTGTAGACCCGGTGCATGCCCAGCGTGCGGACGAAGTACCCCTCCATCAACCAGAAGGCCTCCGCCAGCAGCAACGTGTCGGGCACTTCGGCCGCGACGCGGTCGACCACCTCGCGCCAGAATTCCTGGGGCATTCGACGGCGCATCTCATCGGCGGGGATGGCGGCAACGGAACGTGACGGGATGCCCGCTTCATGACCCGGCTGTGGGTACCACAGTCGCTGGATGTGCCTCCGTGCCAGCACCATGGCGGCGTCGAAACGGATGACGGAGAAGCGGCGGGCGACCTCCAGGATCTGGCCGATGACGGCCTCGCGAACAGCCGCATCAGCGTAGTCGAGCTGAGCGGTGTCGTTCCAGGGGAAGCTGGTGCCGTCGTTGCCGTGGTAGATGAAGCGCTCTTCGCCGCTGGCCCTGTCGATACGCTTGAAGACGACTGCCGCATCGGACGAATCCCAGTAGTGATCCTCGAGCTGGATGACCACGCGCTCATCGGACGAGAGGTCCTCGCCGCTGAAGGAATACGACTCGAAGGGTGGGTACGGGAGCGAGATGAAGCGCTCGGGGTGTTCGATCACCCAGTCCGAATCGATGCCCATGTGATTAGGCACCATGTCCGCGGCCAGCCGGATGCCACGCGCGGCGGCACGGTCGCGCAGGTCGCGCCAGGCGTCGTCACCGCCCAGCTCATCGGCGATTCGATAGTCGGCCACGGAGTAGGCCGATGCCATCGCGTCAGGATTGCCACGCATCTGCTTGATGCGCCGTGACGCGTGGCTACGCTCCCACAGCCCGATGAGCCAGAGTCCGCTGAAGCCTCGCGCCCGCAGCTCGTCCAGCTCCTCGTCGGGGATCTGGTCGAGGCGATCGATGGCACGGCCGTAGTCACGCGACAGCTGCGCCAGCCAGACGTAGGTGGACTTGGCCACCAGCACCAGCTCGGCCATCCAGTCACGGTCCGCGCTGAATGCCTCCGGTTCCTCGTCGAAGGCCCCGAAACCGGCAAGGGCCGCCGGTTGCGCCTGATCGCCGCTGCCGGGTCCACGTCGTGCGGTCAGCCAGGCGATACGCGCGATCTCGTCGAGGACTCCCAGCTGGCGGTCGATGTGGAGCAGGTCGGCATCGTCGAGCCAGCCGGCCCAGTGGACTCGGATCCAGCGCAGCTGCGCAGCGAGGGACTGCGGTGCGGCCTCGATCGGCTCCAGCAAACGTGACAGCAGGGTGCGCGCCGGAGCCTTGCGCGCAAGGTCCGGGTCATCCGGGTCCAGACCAGCCCCGGCCAGGCCGTCGAGCAGCCGTCGCTGGACAGCCTGGGATAGGGCCGGATCGGAGGTCAGCTCGCGGTAGGGAGCGGCTGCCGGGTTGCGTGCGGCGATGCTCGTCAGCGCCAGCTCCTCGAGCGCGGCTTCCCGTCCCGGAACCTCACCCTTGTCTCGCACCAGCCACGTCCTGGCGTCCACCTCATCGCGGTACACCGGTACAGCCGGGAAGACCGTTTCGTAGACCACCAGGGACTCGTCCACGGCCGCTCGCCCGATGCCGGCATCGAGCGCGTGGAGGCCGCGTGCCAGCGGCCCGCCACCGACAGGATCGGCTCGGCGCTCCACCGACACGGCGCGATGGCCCAGCTCATGGAGCAGCCCGATGGCAGCGATGTCGGCGGCGGCGCGAGCGCGGTCAGCATCCTCGGCCACGAAGCGCTCGGCCAGCGCCAGCGCCCGCGAGGGATCGAAGACGATGGCATCACCATCCGTCGAGAAGAGACTCTCGTCGAAGGCGTAGCGGTCGCGGGCCAGTCGGGCGATGCGAAAATCCATCAGGGCCACGATACCAGCGGCGCCGAACGCATCTGCGGCTAGCCCAGCACGTCGCCGATGAGCGCGCGCAGCTGGGTGCGGTGCCCTGGGGTGCGGTAGTCGGTCAACGGGCTCTCGTCGAGCACGGCGTCGGCGTCCACGCGGCCGTGCCGGCGCACGTAGACGGCGGGATGGATGCTGCCGCGATCATCGGTCTCGACGGTGATGGCGGCGCCGTCGGGCCCAGGCGTGTCCACGTACTCGGCGAGGGAGACGATGCCTTCATCGCGGACCCGACCGTCGGGATCGCGGGAAAGCGCGTGCGCAAGGTACGACTTCTGGTGCCACAGCTCCGGCGCCATGGAGGCCGATGTCAGCAGTCGCTCGACAGCCTCCGCTGCGGCCACTTCCGTCCTCGGCCGCTCCAGACCGAAGTAGCGCGCGGCGATGGTGTCGACCGCCAGGCGGCAGTTATAGCGATGCCCGTGGACAGCGCCGGAGTTGGCCGGGATGCCGTACTTCTTGAGACCGGAGACAGCCTGGCTGATGGTGCCCACGAAGAAGACCCCGGGCGCCGTGACCGACTCGTAGCGATTGGTCAGGGACGGTAGCCCGCTGCGCCCGAACGTGCCCACGCCCAGCTCGGGCAGATCGAGCAAGGGAGCGCTAAAGCCGGTGGCAGCGATGACCTCGTCAACCTCCACCAGGTAGGCGGCGCCGTCGGCGCTACGCCGCAGGTGGACCGCCAGTCCCTCGGGCCGCCGCTCGATGCGTTCGGTGACGGCGTCGAGGATGAACACACCTCCACCCAACGCGGCGTCCTCCCATGGCTGCAGGTAGCGGGCACGCACTCCGTCGAGCGAATGCAGGTTGACCGAGAGCTGCGCCGGTCGCGGCGAGGCCAGGATGATGGGACTGGCCCAGGGCAGCAGCCCACTGGCCAGTTCGAAGCCGGAGTTCGCCTTGCCCAGGATGAAGAGGCGCTTGCCGGCGTAGGCGGCGGCATCTCGAGTGTCGGCATAGTGCGCGGCGTGCTCGATGCCAGGGATGTCGTCGGGCAGGCGCGGCTCGGCGATGCCGACCGCGAAGATCGGAGCGCGTGTGCGGTAGTCGCCGGCGGGCGTGTGCAGCACGAAGTCATCGCCCGCCCGGGAGGTTCCCAGCCAGGGGGTCTCGTAGCGCACCGCCAGGCCCGTGCGCGCCACGAACTCGCGCATGCCTGCTTCCATCTCGGCGCGTGAGGGGAACTCGGAGGACCCGTCCATGAGGCCGGGCATGACCGCCCGGTTCTCCGGCTCCAGGGCAACCAGGCTGTTGAAGTCGTAGCGCTCGTACTCCCGGCTCTCGTGAGCGAGACGCGCGTGCGGCTTGGTCCATGACAACAAGCGCTGGAAGAACGGGTAGCGACGGAACATGCCGCCGGGCGCGGGGTCGGCGGAGATGACGGCGTGGTCGATCCCGAGCCGCGAGAGGTAGTAGGAAGCCTGCAAGCCTCCGGGACCGCTGCCGACGATGACAGCACCGTAGTCGCCAGGCGGGAACGGCCGCGCTGCGGCGTCAGGGGTCGTGCGCATGGCGTCAGCTACGGCGGTTGGCGCGGTCCAGGCGCCGGCTCACGGACTGGAGCATGCGATACATCACGCCGGGATACGCCAGCAGGAACGCGTGCAGGTCCGGCCCCGCCAGCTGCAGTGCCCGTACCGGACCAGCCGCGACCACGTCCGCCACGGGTGGCTCGCCGAGGAGCAGCGAGATCTCGCCGAAGAAATCGCCCTTGCCGAGGCGGGCCACGTCGACCCCATCCACGTGGACGCTGACCTCCCCCTCGAGGACGACGAAGAAACCTCCGCCAGAGAAGCCCTGGCGGAGGATGCGGTGGCCTTCAGGGAAGGCTTCCTCCGTCATGATGTGAGCCACGGCCTGCAGCTGCGGACGTTCCAGGTCCGAGAACAGCGCCAGCCCGGCCAGCGCGTCAAGGATCTGCTGCTGGTTCATGTCAACGGCCTCCGCGGCGGTGTGGACGGCAAGTGGCGCAGCTGCGCGTTCACGGGTGCGATCACGCGTCTAGTGGCGCAGCTGCGCGTCGGCGGTGCGCAGCCGGCTGGCCAGCTCCTGCAGCAGGTTCATGGCCAGGGCCGGCTCGCCCTCGAGCACGGCGACCAGGTCCCACGACGCCAGCGCCAGACAGACCGTCGGCCCGACAGCGAAGGCAGATGCCGAGCGTGGCGCCTGATCGAGGACCGAGAGCTCGCCAAAGAAGTCGCCGGGCCCGAAGCGAGCAAGCTCGTCGCTGCCAGCCACGATACGGGCGCCCCCCGCGACGATGACGTAGAGCCCGTTGCCGACCTGGCCTTGCCGTACGATGGGGACGTCGGGGGCAAAGTCGAACTCCGCGGTCGCGTCGGCGAGCCGGTCGAGGACCTCCACGCTGCAGTCGCGAAAGAGCGGCACCTTCTCAAGCCAGGCGCGCTTCTCCTGGATCGTGAGCGGCATCGGCGTCTCCTGGGTTGCGTGGGGGATGCACACCCTATCATCGAGGGCGCGCTGACTGCGACTGGCGCGGACCGATGGCCCTAGTCGTACCTAGTCGCCTCGATGAGCTCCGCTACGGGTGATGAAGCCCACCAGGTTTCCCCGTGCCGGCTCGTGTCGGGCATCGACGTCCGCGACGGCGGCGCCCATCGGACCTTCCCACAGTCGCAGCAGCAACTCGTCGAGCGCGCTCCGGGGACCCTCGGCGACGACCTCCACCGAGCCGTCGACCTGGTTGGCAACCCAGCCCTCGAGACGAAGCGCCGCAGCTTCGTGCTGGACGAACCAGCGAAACCCGACCCCCTGCACGTGGCCGCGGACGAGGGCCACGAGTCGGCCACGTTCGTGGGCGTCGTTCATGCGGCGCTGGGACGAGCGTCGTCGACGCGTGGCCAGCTCAGCAGCAGGGCGTCGAGTGTGAGCTCCGGGCTGGCATAGCCCTCGACAGCAAGCATCAACCGGTCCAGGCGGTCGAGGAAACGGCGCAGGGCCGACGCCTCCACCCGCGCCGCCAGCGCGAGCAGCTCATCAAGCTGATCGAGATCACGGACACCCTTGCCGTGCCCGTGGGACGCGATGGCGAGGTCGCGACCCACGTCGCGCCAGACCTCGATGATCAGCTGTACCGCGCGACGGCGCTCGAGGGGCTGCAGGCGTTTGGCCGACGGCGGCAGCTCGCCACGCAGGGCGGCATCGACGGCCGCGCCATCGCTGATGAGATCGGCCGCCGCTCCCAGGCGCGTGCGTCGGTCGGCCGTGATGAGGCCCAGCAGGGAGCGGCTGATGCGGGCGCGTGCCATCACCGCCTCCGGCTGGCTCGCCAGGCGGATGGCCAGGCCCGGTCGACCGCCGGATGAGATGGCCAGGGCGCGTGCCTGCGCCGGCTGGACATGACTCTCCTGGACCAGCACATCGGTGAGCGTCTCCACGGCGAGCGGGGCGAGGCGGAGACGGGCTGAGCGTGAGAGCACCGTCGGCAGCAGCGGAGCGGCGTCGTCGGCACACAGCACCAGGCAGGTTGCCGGACCCGGTTCTTCCAGTGTCTTGAGCAGCGCATTCTGGGCATCGAGGTTCAGACGGTGCGCGGAAGTGATGACGGCGACGCGGAAGCGGCCCTCCATGGCCGTCAGCGCGAGGTCGGACGCCAGGGCCTGGACCTGACCGATGCGGATCTGCTCCCCGGCGCCCTCGGGCTCCAGCACATGCAGGTCGGCATGGCCGCCGATCTGCACCTTGTGGCAGGCCGCACACGCACGGCAGGGCCGCCTCGAGGAATCCTCAGCGAGGCATAGCAGCCCAGCCGCAAGGTCCATCGCCAGCGTGGTCTTGCCGACACCGCGCGGACCAACCAGGAGCAAGGCGTGCGCGGGATGCTCGCTGCGGATCGCGCGCGCGACAGCCCTGACCGCGGCCGCGTGGCCGCGAGTCAGGAAGGTGCCGCCGGTCGGTTCGGGCTCGACGGCGCGCTCCATGTTGGCGAGCTAGGCGTCCTCGGTCGGAGCCTCGGCCTCGGCCGCCTTCTTGGTGCTGCGCCGACGCGTGGTCGTCTTCTTGGGCGTCTCCTCGGTCGGAGCCTCGGCCTCGGCCGCCTTCTTGGTGCTGCGCCGACGCGTGGTCGTCTTCTTGGGCGTCTCCTCGGTCGGAGCCTCGGTCGGAGCCTCGGCCTCGGCCGCCTTCTTGGTGCTGCGCCGACGCGTGGTCGTCTTCTTGGGCGTCTCCTCGGTCGGAGCCTCGGCCTCGGCCGCCTTCTTGGTGCTGCGCCGACGCGTGGTCGTCTTCTTGGGCGTCTCCTCGGTCGGAGCCTCGGCCGGAGCCTGCGGCTTGGCCGCACTACCATCGCGCCGAGCCAGCTCGGCCTTCAGCAGCGCCTGCACCTCCGGCGGGACCTCGCTCCATGGATCACCGCCGGGCGTCTGCTCGATGGGATCCATCGACTGGGCAGATGCACGCGGGGTGCTAGCCGAGCGGCCGCGATTGCCACGGCCTCCGGAGCTACGTGAGTAGCTGGAGCTGGAGCCGGACGTGTAGCTGGAGCCGACGCCATAGCGCTCGCGATCGATCGCCGAGCGGTACCCTCCGCCACCGCGGCCACCTCGGCCACCGCGACCGCCCCGGCCTCCGCGACCGCCTTGTCGCCTCTCGGCAGCCAGGTACTCGGGGACTTCGGGCTCATCCTCGAGATCTTCGTCGTCGATGGGCTCAGCCGGCAGCGACGTGGCCGTCGCAGCCGTATCGGCAGGCACGCCGATCTGGCTGTCCCAGACCGATCCGAAGCCCGAATGCTGTGGCAGCGTAGGCACCTCGTCCGGCAGGGCACTGGCGGCCACGGCCTCGTCGTCGAGAGCCTCGTCGTCGAGAGCCTCGACACGCGACTCGCCGCCAGGCTCATCCGTGCGTCCCCCACGACCACGACCACGCCCGCCGCGACGTCGGCGACGACGCCGGCCGGCGCCCTCCTCGGAGGACTGTTCGTCGGGTGGAGCCGCCTTCTCCTCGGCCGGCTCAGGCGCGGCCGCCATGACCGCTGCCTCGCCGCCTCGCGAGAGCTTCTCGCCGGGCAGCGCCACGAGGCTCGCCGCAGGCCTCTCGACATCGTCGACAGCCGATGTCTCGGCCTCGGCCACGGGCGTCTCGGTGTCGGCCTTGAGGGTGCGACGACGACGCGTGGGGCGCTCCGGCTTCTCGGCCTTGTCGTCGGCATCGGTGCGCCGACGTCGGCGCCGCGGCGTGACACCCGACTCCTTGTCAGGCACCTCGGTCATGGAGAGGTCGCCGTCGGAGGCGACGCGGCGTCCGCTACGAGCACCCTTCTCAACCTTGGCCACGTTGGTGATGTCGATGAAGACGTCGGCCACGTCGATGAGGTCGCTGCTGGTGTTGCCGCGGAAGCTGATGACCTCGACACGCACGCCCATCTGCTGCACCGCCGCGATGGCGGGCGCGAAATCACCGTCGCCGGAGACGACGACCGCAACGTCGAGCTTCTCCCCCATGCGCATCATGTCGACGACGAGCTCGATGTCCAGGTTCGCCTTGATGCGACCGTCGCCGTACTTGCGGATGTCCTTGCTCACGACCTTGTAGCCGGAGCGGGCCAGGAAGGCATGGAACTGGCGCTGGTTCTCGTTCTCGGGGTCGAGACCGGTGTAGGCGTAGGCGCGCACGAAGTCGCGTCCCGCCGTGGCCGATTTCAGCAGGGTGACGTAGTCGATATCGATGCCGGCGGCCTTGGCCGCATAGAAGATGTTCGCGACGTCAACGAAGACGGCGACGTTCTTGCTCACGCAGGACTCCTGTGTGCTGCGAGCCGCGGTCGGCGGCTCTGCGAGGGTGGGCACTCGGGGCGACGGTCGCAGCCACGGGCAAAGCCCAGCGCGCATCGCAGTGTTCGTGTCCGATCGTTGCTGATGTGTCGATCTCCTACTGACGACCGGGGCCACGACGGGCTTCACCGGTGTCTGATCACGACTGGTCGCGTCTCGAATGACGAGAGCCTATCGCCCAAGGGACGGCGGGCCGGTCCTCGAGCGCGCCGCACCGGGTGTTCACAGGACCACGGTTAGGGTCGCTGTCCGCACGCGCCCGGGGCGCTCGAGGCGTCTTGCATTCGAGACGCCAAGGGCTATGATACTCCACGGTGCGCTTGTCGTGAGCGTGTCCCTTTCGAGTGGGTGCCACCACTCGGGTTCGAGTCGACGTCGTTGCTCCGTGCCGTGGGAGCCGATCATCGAGCCCACCCGACCGTCCACCGGCGCTCGCGCCGGCATCTGTCCGTAAGCTCCGAGGAGGTTCAAGAACCATGCACTTCAAGCGGATCGCCGGCCTGCTGGCCGCGCTCGTCTTCGCCTTCGCTGTCGTCGCCTGCAATGGCGACGGTGACGCCACCGAGGCACCGGCCGGCTCGCCCGCAGCGGCCACCGAGGCACCGGCCGAATAGCCCCACGCGCCAGCCGTCGTGGGCTGGCCACCATCGCAGACCGGAACGGTCGGGGCATACGCCCCGGCCGTTTCCGATTCGGGTGGCAGGTCAGCCCCCAGGGGTGGTGCGTCAGGTCAACACCTGGCATCGCGTTGAGTTCACCCCGAGCGTCCCGACGACGCGGCGCAAGCAAGACAGGGCCATCTTGAGGCCTTGCAGCCAGCGTGTACCGGTCTAGAATGTCACCACGCTTGAGCGGCCACGGACGTTGTGTGCGCGTCTCGCGTGACAGTAAGGGGGAACGGGAGCGGGTTGTCACACCCGATCTGGAGACTCCGATCCGTCCGCGATAGGCGTGCCCGCCACGATCGGGCTGATGTACGACCGGTCCCACCAAGGGCCCGGTCATGAGATTTGTACGAGGAGTGCAGAAGCATGATGAGAAGGAGCCTCGGCGTACTCGCGGCTAGCGGCCTGCTGGCCACGGCTCGCAGCGCCAGTCGCGGCCCAGGATTCGAAGATCGTGACCATCCCCGACGGCGAGCCCGTCAAGCTGGGCGTCTACCAGGTCCTCTCGGGGCCCAACGCGGTCCTCGGCCAGGACATGGTCTACGGCATCGAGGTCGCGGTCGCTGATCGCGGCGGTGAGCTCCTCGGCCACGAGATCGAGCTGATCGTCCAGGACGAGCTGTGCACCGTCGAGGGCGGCGCCCAGGCGGCGCTGGCGCTGGCGTCCGATCCGACCGTGGTCGGCGTGATCGGCTCGTCCTGCTCCGACGCCACCGTCGGCGGCATCCAGACCATCACCGAGGCAGGCCTGACGGCCATCTCCGGCTCCGCCACGCGCCCGTCGCTGACCGTACCCGACCGCGGGCCTGAGTACGACGGCTTCCTGCGCACGGCCTGGAGCGATGCGATCCAGGGCAAGTTCGTGGCCGAGTTCGTGCAGAGCCTGGGCCTGACCAAGGCTGCCACCATCCACGACGGCTCGGCCTACGCCGAGGCGCTGGTGGGCGTGTTCGAGGACGAGTTCGAGGCCCTCGGTGGTGAGATCACCGTCTCCGAGGCCGTCTCCGCCGGCCAGACCGACATGAACCCGGTCCTGACCAACGTCGCCCAGAGCGGGCCCGAGGTCATCTACTTCCCGGTCTTCACCGCCGAGGGTGGCTTCATCGTCGACCAGCACGACGACGTTGCCGGTCTCGAGGACGTCGTCCTCATCGGCTCCGACGGCCTGTTCTCGCTCGACTTCGTCAAGGCAGCCGGCCCCGACGGTCGAAGGCATGTACCTGTCGAGCCCGAACTTCGAGCGCCTTCCAGGACAGCTACGCCGACCTGGTCGAGAAGCTACCTCGACCTCAGCGGTCTGGACAGCCCGCTGCAGGCCTTCCACGCGCACGCCTACGATGCCGCCAGCATCATGCTGGACACCATCGAGCAGGTGGCCGTGGAGAACGACGACGGCTCCCTGAGCATCGACCTCGGTGCGCTGCGCGACGGCCCTCTACGCCACCACCGACTACCCCGGCGTGACCGGCACCCTGACCTGCACCGAGAACGGTGACTGCAGCGCGCCGATCATCGCCGTCTACCAGGTCGGCGCCGACACCATCGAGGACGAGGTCTGGCCGCCGGCCGTGGCCTGGACCCCCGAGGGCTAGTCAGCTTCCCTGTCTAACTGACCGGAACATCGGTCGAGCCGGGCGCTCGAAGCGCCCGGCTCGTCCGTATCCGCCAACGACCGCTCAGCACCGGACCACAGATCGCCACCATGAAGACGACCCTGAGACCGCGCCGCAGACCGAGCCGCACCGAGACCGCCTTCGAGGCGGCCGTCAGCGCCTTCCTGTGGGCCTTCCGCATCATCCTCGTGCTCATCGTGGTGGTCGGCTCCATCCTCACCATCAGCAGCGGCAAGTTCACGGTCGACGACCTGGATCGACCTGGTCGTCAACGGCGCCGTCCAGGGCGGCATCTACGCCCTCGTCGCGCTGGGCTACACGATGGTCTACGGGATCATGCGCATGATCAACTTCGCCCACGGCGAGATCTTCATGATCGGCATCTTCTCGGGCTACTTCGTGGCCGAGATCCTCGACGACATGGGCATCCTCAACGCCAACGTCGTCGCCGTCCATCTTCTCGTTCCTGCTGATGATGCTGTATCGCGGCCATCGTCTCCACGCTCGTGGCCCTGGCCGTGGAGCGCGTGGCCTACCGGCCGCTGCGCAACTCGCCGCGACTGGTGCTGCTCATCTCCGCCATCGGCGCCTCGTTCTTCCTGCAGTACACCGTGGCCGGTCTGGTGGGGCCGGGCATCTTCAAGCTACCCCACCATCGACATCCTCGAGGAGGACGTGGGGCTGCCCATCCTCTCGGCGCTGGGCATGAGCTGGATCCAGGTCGTGGTCATCGGCTCGGCGCTGGTGATGATGGCCGTGCTCTACCTCTTCGTGATGCGCTCCAAGATCGGCACCGCCATCCGCGCCGTCTCCGAGGACAAGCAGACCGCCGCCCTGATGGGCATCGACGTCAACCGCGCCATCGTCACCACCTTCGCGGTCGGCGCCGCCATGGCCGGCGCGGCGGGCGTGCTCTACGGCCTGCTGTGGGGCCAGGTGCAGTTCTACACCGGCTTCATCCCCGGCATCAAGGCCTTCACCGCGGCCGTCCTCGGCGGCATCGGCAACATCCCCGGCGCCATGGTCGGCGGCTTCGTCCTGGGCGAGGCCGAGTCGATCGGCTCGCTGCTCGATCTTCGACGGCCTGGGCGTCCCCTCGCCCGGGCCAGCTCAAGGACGTCATCGCCTTCACCATCCTGGTGATGGTGCTGATGTTCCGGCCACAGGGCATCCTGGGCGAGCGCCTCTCGAGGTCGCGCGCATGACCGCCGGACCAGCGCGACCACGCACGCGACCGGGCTCAACACGATCGCTCTCGGCCTGGAAGCCGGTCTTCGTCGTCGGCCTGCTCTTCGGCTTCGCGCGCGCTCTACGTGACGCTGGTGGGCATCGTCGGCACGTTCGAGGATCGCGACGTCATCGAGGACATCATCACCGTCGGGCAGGTGGTCCTGCTGCTCACCGCCATCTGGCGGGCTTCGTCGGCGCGCGCCGTGCGCCCGAGGGCGCCATCAACGCCATCGTCGGCTCGGCCGTCGCGGGCCTCATGGCGGGCGCGGCGCTCTCGCTGCTCATCATCCTCGGCCCCATCGTCGACCTGCGCGACTACCTGCCCAACGCCTCGCCCGACCTCTACGACCTCATCTCGCGGCACCGACCTGCTGGGCATCGAGAACGCCCGCGAGATGTGGCGCGGCGAGGCCTTCCCGATCACGTTCTGGTTCCCGGCCGTGGTGGGCATGTCGCCTGGGTGCGCTCGGGCGGCCTGCTGGCGCTGCTGCCGCGGACCGCGCGCATGCTCATCCTCCTGGGCGTCGGCGCGCTCATCGTCATGGGCCTGTTCGCCAGCATCCTGCGCTCGCCGATGCTGCAGCACGAGGCCACCTCGGGCATCGCGCGCGAGCTCTTCGCCTCCAACGGCCTGACCATCACCGGCGTCGCTCGTGGTGCTGGGCATCGTGCTGCTCGATCTACCTGGTGCATCGCCTGCTGCAGCCGGCCAAGCGCTACCGCGCCCTGCCCAAGGAGACGCAGCGAGCACCCGGCCGTCGTCATCCCGGCCGGTGCCTTCGTGCTGCTCATCGTGCTGCTGCTGCCGCTCGGCTTCACCGGCTTCATCCCCGCGGTCATCGCACTCATCGCGCTCTACGCGCTGATGGGCCTGGGTCTCAACATCACGCTGGGCCTGGCCGGTCTGCTCGACCTCGGCTTCGTGGCCTTCTTCGCCGTCGGCGCCTACACCATGGCCCTGCTCACCTCGACCGGCGAGCTGGGCATCGCGCAGTGGCCCTTCTTCGTCGCCATCCCCTTCGCCATGCTGGTGGCCATGGGCTTCGGCATCCTGCTGGGCCTGCCCATCCTGGGCATCCGCGGCGACTACCTGGCCATCGCCACCCTGGGCTTCGGCGAGATCATCTCCATCCTGGCCCGATCCGACCTGCTCAAGGAGCACCATCGGCGGCCCCCGCGGCATCCTCAACGTGCCCAAGCCGCTGGATTCGATCGGCATCGCCATCCCGCCCGATCACTTCCTGGCCGGGCCCAACCAGATCTACTACATCTCGCTCATCTGCATCGCCATCATCTCCTTCATCGCACTGCGGCTGCGCGATTCGCGCCTGGGCCGGGCCTGGGTCGCCATCCGCGAGGACGAGGACGTGGCCGAGGCCCTGGGCATCAACCTGGTCCAGACCAAGTCGCTGGCCTACATGCTGGGCGCCGCCTTCGCCGGTCTCGGCGGTGCCGTCTTCGCAGCCCTCTACGGCTCCATCATCAGCAGCTCCATCAACCTGAACGTGTCCATCCTCGTGGTGACGCATCATCGTCATCGGCGGCATGGGCAGCATCCCGGGCGTGGTCCTGGGCGCCATCGTCATCATCGGCCTGCCAGAGCTCTTCCGCGAGTTCGCCGAGTACCGCTTCCTGCTCTACGGCATCGCCCTGATCCTGGTCATGCACTGGCGCCCGGAGGGCCTGATGCCGTCGCGTGTCGGCCGCCAGGAGATGCAGCACGACGAACCGCCGACAGAGGGCAAGGAGCCCGGTCCAGCCAGCACCGAGGCCGACCCGGCCGCCGCCGGCGCGAGCCGGGGAGCCTAGGCCGTGGCACTGCTCGAGACACGCAACGCCACCAAGCGCTTCGGCGGCCTGACCGCCGTCAGCGACCTGACCTTCGACCTCGATGAGGGCGCCATCGTCAGCGTCATCGGACCCAACGGCGCGGGCAAGACCACGTTCTTCAACTGCATCGCCGGCTTCTACCAGATCGACGAGGGCACCATCACCCTCGACGGTACGGAGATCCAGCAGCTGCGGCCGGACAAGATCGCCCGCCTGGGCCTGGCGCGGACGTACCAGAACATCCGTCTCTTCGGTGGCATGACTGCCACTGAGAACGTGCTCGTGGGCGAGCACCAGCACCTCACCTCGAACTGGGTCCAGGCGGTGTTCAGACACGCAGGCCAGCGCAGCGAGGAAGCCGAGGCGCTGGAGGAGGCGCACCGACTGCTCGACTACGTCGGCCTGGCGGGCCGGCACGACCTGATGGCCAGCAACATGCCGTACGGAGACCAGCGTCGCCTCGAGATCGCCCGCGCCCTGGGTACCAGCCCGCGCATCCTGCTGCTCGACGAGCCCACGGCCGGCATGAACCCGGCCGAGACCCACGAGATGACCGGCCTCATCCGCCGCCTGCGCGACGACCTCGGCATCACCATCCTGCTCATCGAGCACGAGATGCGCGTGGTCATGGATATCAGCGAGCGCATCACCGTGCTCGACTACGGCGAGCGCATCGCCGAGGGTACGCCGGCCCAGATCCAGCGCGACCAGCGCGTCATCGAGGCCTACCTGGGCAAGGCCGCCGCCGAGGCCGAGGCGGAGCGCGTGGAGGCAGCCGCAGCCGCTGCCAGCGGCGACGCGGTGACACCGGCGGCGGAGAGGACTGACGATGGCCCTGCTCGAGATCAACGATCTGCACACCTACTACGGCAAGATCCACGCCTTGCGAGGGGTCTCACTGACCGTCGACGAGGGCGAGATCGTCACGCTCATCGGCGCCAATGGCGCCGGCAAGACGACCACGCTCCACACCGTCAGCGGCCTGCTCGTGCCCAAGTCCGGCAACGTCCAGTTCGACGGCGAGGACATGACCCACGTGGCACCTCACGACGTGGTCACGCGGGGCGTGGTGCAGGTCCCCGAGGGTCGCCGCATCTTCGCCCAGCTGACGGTGGAGGAGAACCTCCACATGGGCGCGTACATCATCGATGACCAGAAGCTGGTGCAGGAAGGCGTCGACAACGCCTACGAGATGTTCCCGCGGCTCAAGGAGCGGCGTAGCCAGATCGCGGGCACGCTCTCAGGCGGCGAGCAGCAGATGCTGGCCATGGGTCGCGCACTCATGACCAAGCCCCGCATCCTGCTGCTGGACGAGCCGTCGATGGGTCTCGCCCCCAACCTCGTGGAGTACATCTTCGAGACCATCCAGCGCATCCATGCCGAGGGTGCCGCCATCCTGCTGGTGGAGCAGAACGCGGCCACAGCGCTCACCATCGCCCACCGCGGCTACGTGCTCCAGACCGGCCAGATCATCCTGGCCGACTCGGCCGCCGGGCTGGCCGCCAACGAGGATGTCAGCCGCGCCTACCTGGGTGAGATCTAGGCCGGCCGAGGCCTGCCCCGCCCTACCTCGGCAGGGCGAGCTGCTGGCGCGTCATTCTGACCACCCTCCCCTCGTGCGGCCACTGACATCGTGGGCGGCGCTGCCCCCGCCGGGGATGCCCATCAAGGGTGACGGCGGTGCCGGATCGGTCGCCGTGGGCGCCTTGGCGCCCTCGCTAAGGAAGCGGCGCAGGAACAGCTTGGTGGCCTCTTCCTGAGGATCGTCGAGCACCTGCTCGGGCGGCCCCTCCTCGACGATGAGTCCGTCCTCGAGATAGAGCACGCGGTCGGCGGCCTCACGGGCGAAGGCCATCTCGTGTGAGACCACGATCATCGTGGAGCCCTCGTGCGCCAGCTGCTCCATGACCACGATGACCTCGCCGATGAGCTCGGGATCGAGCGCGCTGGTGGGCTCGTCGAAGAGCAGCACCTCCGGCTCCATGCACAGCGCCCGGGCGATGGCTGCACGCTGCTTCTGGCCGCCGGACATGCGGTCGGGAAACTCGTCGCGCTTGTCGAGCAGCTGCACCTTGTCGAGGTAGCGCTCGGCGGTGGCGATGGCCTCGTCGCGGCCGACGCCCTTGACGTGGACGGGGGCCTCGATGCAGTTGTCCAGCACGCTCATGTGCGGGAAGAGGTTGAAGTCCTGGAAGACCATGCCGGTCTGTTGGCGCAACTGGCGGATGTCGCCCCGGCGCTGGCGACGATGCTGCTGCAGCGGGTCCGCTTCGATGCGCAGGTCGCCCATGGCCACGCTGCCCTTGGTGGGCTCCTCGAGGAAGTTGAGGCAGCGCAGGAACGTCGTCTTGCCCGAGCCCGAGCGACCGATGAGCATGACGGTCTCGTGGCTGGCGCACGGCCAGACTGACGCCGTGGAGGACGTGGTGCGGACCAAAGTACTTCTCGATGTCGGTCGCCTCCAGGACGACTCGCCCAGCGCCACCATCAGCGGTCACCTCGTGCCATGCGCTGCTCCAGGCGGTCCTGGAAGAACGAGAGGATCATCGTCAGCAGCCAGTAGACGGCCGCTGCGAGGATGAGCATCTCGAGGGTGCGGAAGTTGGCCGTGCCGATGGTCTTGGCGCGCCACAGCAGCTCCTGCACGCCCACGATGTAGACGAGCGCGGAGTCCTTGATCATGGCGATGAACTCGTTGCCGATGGCCGGCGTCACGATGCGCACCGCCTGCGGCAGCACGATCCTGATCATGATGCGGCGCTCCTTCATGCCCAGCGCCAGGGCAGCCTCGCGTTGCCCCTGGGGCACCGCCTGGATGCCGGCGCGGAAGATCTCGGTCATGTAGGCGCCGTAGTTGAAGGCCAGCGCGAAGATGCCCATGATGATGGGTGGGACACGCGAGGCTTCCGGGATCAGCTGCGGCAGCGCCCAGAAGACGAACAGGATCTGGACGATGAGCGGTGTGCCACGGACCAGCGAGACGTAGAGCGTGGCGGCCGCATAGATGGGGGCCACCCGCGAGATGCGCCCGACCGCTCCGATCAGGGCGAAGACCATGGCCAGCGCGATCGACGCGATGGAGATGAGCACCGTGAGGGGTGCGCCCGCGAGGACGTAGGGCATCTGCTCGCGGATGAACTCCGGCTGGAAGCGCGGGATCGAGAGCAGCCACAGGATGAACGCCCCGATGGCCACGGCCCAGGTGAGCGCGAAGATCGCGCGGAAGCGCAGGCGGCGGCGGGAGTCCGCCTCGCAGGATCCGGGCGACGATGGGGTCCTGGCTGGCCGTCATGGGTCACGCTCCAGGCGTCGAGGCCGCCGCATCGGGGCGGGAGCGCAGCGTGCGTCCCCGCCCCGATCGACGGAGAAGACAGGACTACTCCGCGGTCTCTTCCTCCATGGCGGCATCGCCCTCGCCCACGCGCTTGGTGAGGTCTTCGCCGAACCACTTCAGGCTCAGCTCGCTCAGCGTCCCGTCCGCATGCATCTCACCGATGATGGCGTCGACCGCCGCCACGAGCGAGTCGTTGTCTTCGATGGTGTTGTCGAAGGCGGCGGCCAGCGGCTCGTAGAAGACCGGCTCGCCGACCTTCACCGCCGGGATGCCATCGTCGATGGCAGCCTGCACCGTGGTCGAGGAGCTGAGCCAGCCCTCGAAGTCGCGGCGGCCAGCACCCCACTCCTGGGCGCAGTCACGGTCGGTGGTGCGAGTCACGACCTGGGAGCCTTCCGGCGGCGACGTGTCGGGTGTCTCGGTCCCGAAGTCGAGCGTGCCGTTCATCCACTCGAGGTAGGTCGTGGCCTCACCCATGCAGATGGACTTGCCTGCGAGGTCATCGAGGGTCTCGATGCCCGCATCGGCGTGCGCGGCCATCTGGGCCGGGGTGAAGTAGTACGGCTGCGTGAAGTCGAGGATCTCCTGGCGCTTGCTGGTGATGGTCATGGAGCCCACGCTGAAGTCCCAGCGATCACCCCACGAGCCGGCGGTGATGAGCGCCCAGTCCGGCGTCTCGAGTGCCAGCTCCACGCCGAGTCGATTGGCGATCTCACGCCCGACGTCGATGTCGAAGCCGACGATCTCGCCATCGACGAGCTGCGACTGCGGCGGATAGGCCGGGTCGGTCGACATGCGGATGACGCCGGCGTCCTGGATGCGCGCCAGCATGTCCGGCTCGGCGTCCTGCGCGACGGCGGGAGCGGCGAAGGCGACCGCCAACAGGGCCGCTGACGTGACTCGCGAGACGCCTGCTTCGCTTGAATGCCCATGGACTCGATTCTCCCTCCTGCTGAGTTATTTCGGGTCGCCCCGTTGTACCACGCGAGGCAAGCGCCTGGGGTCCGGCGCTGCGTTTCGTACCCGGCGTGCAACGGTGCTGCAACGTGCTCGCATGACACGCGCCGTAAACTTGAGGGCATGGACGCAGAGCGCTGGTTGACGAGCGAGCTGGCGTCGTTCGGCTGCGCGGCCTGCGGACAGGCCTACGGACAGGGACACATCCAGCCTCATCGCACAACGCGAGGAGCTGTTCTTCGTCGATCTGTCGTGTGAGCACTGCGGCTCGCAGGCGGTCGCCATCGTGACCATCGAGATCGACGGCGACAGCGCCACGCTCGAGGGCGGCGAGCTGGTCCGTGCCGCTACAGCCGGACCCCGACGCCACCGGCGATGGCCCGCCCATCAGCGCCGACGACGTCCTGGACGCGCACGAGGCCCTGCAGGGCTTCGAGGGCGACGTGCACCAGCTCATCGCGCGTTTCGGCGGGGAGGAGCGTTGACCGAGTCGCCCCGCTTCGCCCACGCCAGCGAGGCCGAGCTGGCGCGCATCCTCGACTACTACAAGGTCGAGTGGCGCTACGAGCCCCGCACCTTCCCCATCCGCTGGAACACCGAGGGCGTGGTGATCGAGTCGTTCGCGCCCGACTTCTACCTGCCGGACCTCGATCTCTACGTCGAGCTCACGACGCTCAAGCAGAGCCTGGTGCGCAAGAAGAACCGCAAGCTGCGGCACCTGCGCGAGCTCTATCCGATGATTCGCATCAAGCTGTTCTACGCCCGCGATTTCAGGGCCCTCATGCTCAAGTACGGCCGCCTCGATGTGGCGGCGTCGCTCATCGGCATCGAGGGCCAACCGCCACCCAAGCGGGTGGTCGCGGGCATCGCCACTGCCCTGAAGACCGATCGGGACAGCGACTGACGCCCGCCAGGGCAGTCGCCAGCACCACGCATAGAGGAGGGCGGAGCGTATGCCCGCATCAGCACTGGAGCAGCGACGTCGCCGAGATCCTCATCGACGAGGCCACCCTGCAGGCCAAGGTGGCCGAGCTGGGCGCGCTTATCTCGGCCGACTACGCCGATCGGCAAGTCACGCTCGTCAGCGTGCTCAAGGGCGCCTTGCCGTTCATGGCTGACCTCATGCGGGCCATCACGGCGCCGGTGCGCATCGATCTGATGGAGGTCTCCTCCTACGGCGGCTCGACCGAGACATCGGGACGCGTGCGCATCCTGAAGGACCTCTCGTCGTCGATCGAGGGCGAGCACGTGCTCATCGTCGAGGACATCATCGACACGGGCCTGACCCTGAACTACCTGACCCAGTACCTGGAGGGCAAGGAGCCGGCGAGCCTGAGCATCTGCACACTGCTGGACAAGCCCGCCCGGCGACTGGTGGAGATCGACCTCGCCTACTGCGGCTTCGAGATCCCTGACCGCTTCGTCGTCGGCTATGGCCTTGACTACGACGAGATCTACCGCAACCTGCCCTATATCGGCGTGCTCAAGCCGGAGGTGTACGGCGGCGCGTGAGGCGAGGTCTGGGGCGCGGGCGAACGCTCATCGCCATCGGCGCCGTCCTGGGCATCATCTCGATGCCTCTCAGCTGGCAGAAGGCCGGGGGCGTGGTGCTGGAAGTGCGCACGGCCTGGGGGTTCAGTGGGCCCGGCTGGATCATGTTCGTAGCATCGGTCCTGATGCTGGTGCTCATCCTGCTGCCGTACACCACCAGGACCGGGCGCCTGGCCATCGACCGCGGGCTGGCGTACCTGGTGCTGCTGCTGATCGGCGTAGCCGGTCTGCTGGCGGCCATCCTCGGCCTCATCGGTGGGGAGCAGGCCTATAGCCTCACGCCGCTCGATGCGCCCGGCCTGTGGCTCGCCATCATCGCCATGGCCATCGCCACGTGGGGTGTCCTGGAGCTGCTGGCGGAGAAGCCGCCTCCGCCGTAGCCGCGCCGATGTAGCCGCACCGCCCTCGCCGCTGGGGGCCATATGAGGCGCGACTCGATATACTCCCTCCCAGTATCCAAGCACGAACAGGAGATCAGCGTGGCCACCACCTCGGGCAGCAAACGGCGTGCCACAGCCCAGGCCCGACCCTACGGCGGGTCACGCGAGCAGGTGCTGCGCAGGCTGGCGCGCATGGAGGGCCAGGTGCGGGGCGTGGCGCGCATGATCGAACGCGACGAGGACTGCATGGACGTGCTGCAGCAGACGGCCGCGTTGCGGGCCGCAGTGGACGCGGTGTCCATGCTGCTGATGGAAGACCATGTGCACGGTTGCGTCACGGCGGCCGTCAAGAGCGGCGAGGCCAGGGCGTTGACCGACGAGGTCATGGACGTCGTCCGCCGCGGCATGGGCCGGCCCGCGCGGTCGACCCGGACGGCCACGGAACCATAAGCGCGCAGGTGGAATATCCACTCCGGACCCGCCTTATCCACCATGCTGGGCTGGTTATCCACAACGGTGCCTGGGCGCACCACGATTCGTGGACAAACGGCTTGACGGCGGCTCCACACCCTGACGACACTTTCCCTCCTGCACCACGCGGTGCCCTACGTGGTGTCGTGCAGCGGCCGAGTACGGTAACGCCGCCCGTGACGATGTGTGGAGTGATCCGCACGCGACGACCGTCCGGGTGTCGGAAGACCGAAACGCCGATGGGTGCGAGGAACGTTCCAGCGCCGGGAGCGGCTTTGGCCCAGGTAACGTGTTCGCGACGACGACCGCGAGCCGGCCTTGAGGAGGGTCGCTTCCGGCGCCTCTCCTTGTGGAGCGGCTGTGTCTCGTCGAGGCTCGCGAGTCCTTGAGCGACCGGCCGGCCGGTGCGCGGCCCGCGCTGCCTACGGACCCCTGGGCACTGCCGCCGATGGGCGAGGAGTTCGAGTCTGCGCTGGCGTCCTCGCTGGCCGAGCTGGGGCTGCTGCAGACACCGGCCGCAGCAGCGGTCGCCATGCGCAGCTACGAGGCACACGCACGCCTGCTGCGTGACTGGAACAGCGCCATCAACCTCACGGCCATCCGCGAGCCCGCTGCGGTGGCACGACGCCACACCGGCGATTCACTGAGCGCCGTAGCATCTCTGACGCCACTGGCAACACCCGCCTCGACGCTCCTGGATATCGGCTCGGGCGGAGGCTATCCCGGCCTGCCGCTGGCCGCTGCCCTGCCGCTGGCGCGCGTAGGACTGCTCGACTCGGTGGGCAAGAAGGCACGCTTCCTGGCTGTCGCGGCGGCCGCGGTAGCCGCCGTCCTCGGCGAGGGCGACAGGACCGGGCCTCGCCTCGAAGCCATCGCTGAGCGCGCTGAGGACCTGGCCGAAGAGCCGGAGCACCGAGGCGCCTGGGACATCGTGGTCGCCCGCGCCGTGGGTTCGCTGGCGGAGGTCATCGAGCTGGGCCTGCCGCTGACGCGTGAGGGCGGAGTGATCGTCGCCTGGAAGCGCGAGGAGGAGCGTGGCGGCCTGCGCGCGGAGCTCCGTGATGCCGGTTCCATCATCCGCGCCACGGGCGGCGGCCGGCCCGCCGTGGTAGCCGTGGATACCGCCTCCCTGCCCGGCCATCGCCTGGTGATCGTGACCAAGGAACGGCCGACCCCAGCCAGCTACCCTCGTGCCGCCGGCGTGCGCAAGCGCCGGGGACGCTGAGCGCGAGCCGGCTCCGAGTCAAGGTTGCCCGGGGTGGAGAGCCACGACGACCCTGACCCCTGTTACCCTCGCGCCGATGCGCGTCGCGGTCATCTCTGACATCCACTCCAATCTCCCTGCCCTGGAGGCCGTCCTCGACGCCCTGGGGCAGCGTGACGCGCTGTGGGTGCTGGGCGACATCGTGGGCTACGGCCCCTATCCGGATGAGGTCGTGGAGCGACTGCGCGACGAGGAGGCCGTGGCCATCCAGGGCAACCACGATGCCGCGGTGCTGGGGCGCATCCCCACGGGCACCTTCAACGACCTCGCTCGCGCGGCGGTGGCCTGGACCAGGGAGACGCTCCAGGCGCGCAACATGGACTGGTTGGCGCAGCTGCCCGAGACACGCCGCGAAGGCGACTTCACGCTCGCCCACGGCAGCCCGCGCGACCCACTCTGGGAGTACCTCTTCTCGATCCCCACGGCGCGCATCAACCTGGCGGCCTTCGAGACGCCCTACTGCATCGTCGGTCACACGCACCACCAGCTCACCTTCCGTGATGACCAGGGTCAGGTGCACGCACTGCCGGCGCAGGACGGCGGGCGACTGAGCCTGGACGAGCGACGCTGCATCCTGAACCCGGGCTCGGTCGGCCAGCCCCGCGACGGCGACCCGCGGGCATGCGCCATGACCGTCGATACCGACGCGGCCGAGGTCGCGTGGCAGCGCGTCGAATACGACATCGAGCGGACACAGGCGGCCATCCGCGCGCTGCCGCTGCCACGACAGCTGGCTGATCGCCTGGGGCTCGGGGTCTAGCGGAATGAGCGAGGAAGAGCGGGGCAGCGACGGCCCAGCCAAGCCACCCACGCAGCTGCGTGGTCGCAAGCTGGGTGACCGCCGCGTCCGGATCGAGCGGCCACAGGCAGAGTTCTTCCGCTACTCAGCCAACGACACGCTGGTAGCGCGCCCGCGGGCGCACGAGGAGAAGCGGGCCCTGGGGCGCGGTCTGGCCGTCGGGCGAAGACTGCTCCTCGGGCGGCCGCTGGCATCCGCGGAGGAGGCCGACGAGCGCCTGCCCAAGCGCAAGGCCCTGGCCATCTTCAGCTCCGACGCGATCAGCTCCAGCGCCTATGCCACCGAGGAGATCCTGCGGGCTCTGCTGCTCGCCGGCGTCACCGCCGGGGTCGGGGCGGGCTACCTGGGCCTGGCGCTGCCGGTGGCGATCGGCCTGGCCGTGCTGCTCGGGGTGGTGGCGCTGAGCTACCGCATGATCGTGGTCGCCTACCCCAACGGCGGCGGCTCCTACTCGGTCTCGAAGGCCACGTTCGGGCGCATGCCCTCGCTGGTGGCCGCATCAGCGCTGTTGGTCGGCTACGTGCTGACCGTGGCGGTGTCGGTCTCATCGGCGGCGGACCAGATCATCTCGGCGGTTCCTTCACTCGGCCCGTACCACGCTGCCATCGCCGTCACGGCGGTGCTGCTCATCACGATCGCCAACCTGCGCGGCCTGCGTGAGGCCGGCAACATCTTCGCCATCCCCACGTACCTCTTCCTGGGTATGGCCCTGCTGATGATCGGCCTGGGCGCCTACCAGATCCTGGTCGAGGGACTGGGCAAGGCCTATCCCACCATCAGCGAGTCGGCCGTCGACCTGAGCAGCCTGGCCCTCGTCCTGCTCGCGGTGCGGGCCTTCAGCGCGGGCGCCGTGGGCCTCACCGGCACCGAAGCCATCGCCACCGGTGTCCCTGCCTTCAAACCGCCCGAGGCGAAGAACGCGGCCACGACGCTGGCGGTGATGTCCGTCATCCTGGGCACGCTGTTCGTCGGCATCACCTTCCTGGCCAACGGCTTCGGCATCATCCCGACCGACGACGTGACCGTGATCGCCCAGGCCGCCGAGGCCGTGTTCGGGGCCGGCTCGGTGGGCTTCTTCCTCTTCCTCGCCTTCACCACGCTCATCCTCATGCTGGCCGCCAACACCTCGTTCGCGGCCTTTCCCGTGCTGGCGGCAGTGCTGGCCGCGGATCGCTTCTTCCCGCGCTCGTTCTCCTTCCGCGGTGAGCGTCTCGCCTACACCCTCGGCATCGTGGTGCTGGGCGTGTTGGCCTCGATCCTGATCGTCGCCTTCAGCGGTGACACCAGTGCGCTCATCCCGCTGTACGCGGTGGCCATCTTCACCGACTTCACCATCAGCCAGTCCGGCATGGTGCGCCATTGGCTACGCCACAAGACCAGGGGCTGGCAGCTGCGCCTGTCGATCAACGCCTTCGGCGCCCTCATCACCGGCATCATCCTGGTCTCGGTCACGATCTCCCAGGCACCGGCATCGCTGTTGGTGATCGTGGTGCTGCCGGTACAGGTGGCCGTGATGTGGTTCATCCGTCGCGAATACGACACGGTGGGCGTGGAGCTGGAGGTCGAGGAGGGCCAGGTCTTCGAGGCACCGACCAAGCGCAACCGGGTGCTGGTCCCGGTGATGAGCCTCTCGCGCGCGACGGTGCAGTCGATCCAGTTCGGTCGCTCGCTGTCCGAGGACGTCAAGGCCGTGCACATCACCGCCGACGTGGAAGAAGCGGAGGCCCTGCGCGCGCGCTGGGAGGAGACGTTGCCCGGCGTGCCGCTGGTCATCGTGGAGACACCCTATCGCTCGCTGGTGGTGCCGTTCCTGCACTACCTCGATGTCATGGCACCGGCGGAAGATGACACCGTCACCATCGTGGTGCTGCCGGAGTACGTGCCACGACATTTCTGGGATCGCCTGCTCTACAACCAGACCGCGGCCAAGCTCAAGAGCGCGCTGGTAGGCCGGCCTGACACGGTCGTGGCGGACGTGCCCTACGGCAGTGAGCGCACGCATCGCGGCATGGAGCTGCACCTGAAGCTGGGCCAGAGCGAGGACGAGGATGAGCCATCCTCACGCTAGGCCGTTCGGCACTCTCCATCCGGCGGGCGCTCCCTCGCCGTCTGCCCCTGCCGGACAACGGAGAGCAGCGCATACTTGCGCCTCGAATATCGGCCCCACGCATTCGACCCCCTGGTCCTTGAGCGTTGTGGCTACCCTGATGAGGAAACCGATGACCGCGCCGCACGGCCTGGCCGTGACGCGCGTGGCAGCCTGGCCTGAGCCGGCCCGCATATGCCCATGACGAACGAACCGGGCGACACGCGCCCGTCATCGCCCCCCGAGAAGACGACTGCCAACGCCAAGGCGCGTGGCCTGAGCGGCCAGAAGCCGGGCAATCGGCGTGTGCGCGTGGAGCGACCCCGCAGCGAGTACTTCCGCTACACGCCGTCGGGTGCGCTGGAGGCGCGGCCCAAGGCACACGAGGAGGTGGAGTCGGGCCGCCGCATCATGGCCACGAGCCGGCGGGTGCTGTTCGGTCGTCCCCTGGCCTCGGCCGAGGAGATCGGCGAGCGTCTGTCCAAGAAGAAGGCCCTGGCCATCTTCAGCTCCGACGCCATCAGCTCGAGCGCCTACGCCACCGAGGAGATCCTGCGGGCGCTCCTGATCGGCGGCATCGGTATCGCGGCCCTGAACCTGGCTCTGCCGGTCTCCATCACCATCGCCCTGCTGCTGGCCGTGGTGGCCATCAGCTATCGCCAGGTGGTGGTGGCCTATCCCAACGGCGGCGGCTCATACTCCGTCTCCAAGGCCAACCTGGGCCGGCTGGCGTCGCTGGTCGCGGCGTCAGCGTTGCTCATCGACTACGTGCTCACGGTGGCCGTGTCCATCTCCTCGGCCTCGGAGCAGATCGTGGCCGCCATCCCCAACCTGGGGCCGTGGCAGGTCGGCATCGCAGTTGCCGTCGTAGCCGTCATCACCCTGGCCAACCTGCGCGGCGTGCGCGAGGCCGGCAACATCTTCGCCATCCCGACGTACCTCTTCGTGGGCACGGCCCTGCTGATGATCGTGCTGGGTGCGTGGCAGATCGTGGTGCTGGGCGAGGGCGCAGCCTATCCCAGCTTCCAGGAATCGTCGGTGGACATCGCCAGCCTGGCCATCCTGCTGCTGGCGATGCGGGCGTTCGCCTCCGGCGCTGTGGCCCTGACCGGTACCGAGGCCATCGCCACCGGCGTACCGGCCTTCGAGCCGCCCGAATCGAAGAACGCCGCCACCACGCTGGCGGTCATGGCTGCGCTGCTGGCGGTGCTCTTCATCGGCATCACCTTCCTCGCCAGCGGGTTCGCCATCGTGCCCAACGAGGAGGCGACGGTGCTCTCGCAGGTGGCCGGCAGCGTCTTCGGTATCGATTCGGTCGGCTTCTACCTGTTCCTGACCTTCGCGGCGGTCATCCTGATGCTGGCCGCCAACACCTCCTTCTCGGCCTTCCCGCGCCTCGCCGCGGTCCTGGCCGCGGACAACTTCTGGCCGCGCCGCTTCGCCTATCGCGGTGATCGCCTCGCCTTCACCTCCGGCATCGTGGTGCTGGGAGTGCTGGCCGCCATCCTCATCGTCATCTTCGGCGGCGACACGCACGCCCTCATCCCGCTGTATGCGGTGGGTGTGTTCATCGACTTCACCATCAGCCAGACGGGCATGATCCGGCACTGGCGGCGTGAGCGACCGCCGGGATACCGGCGGCGGCTCAGCGTCAACGCCCTGGGCGCCGTCATCACCGCACTGGTGGCCATCGACGTGGCTGTGGTCAAGGCCCCCACATCGCTCATCGTGCTCGGGCTCATCCCCGTCCTGGTGGGCGTGATGTGGTTCATCCACCACGAGTACGACACCGCGGCGCTGGAGTTGGAGGTCGACCGCAGCCGCGTCTACGGTCCGCCGACCAAGAGCAGCCGCGTGATCATCCCGGTGCCCAGCCTTTCTCGCGCCGTCATCCGCTCGGTCCAGTTCGGGCGTTCCCTGTCCGACGACGTCCGCGCCGTCCACCTGACCATCGATCCGGAGGCGGCGGCGGAGCTGCGACGTGATTGGGAACGCATGCTGCCGGGCGTCCCGCTCGTCATCGTGGAAACGCCATATCGCTCGCTGGTGTTGCCGTTCCTGCACTACCTCGACGTGATGGCGCCCACGCCGCCGAACACCATCACCATCGTGGTGCTGCCCGAGTACGTGCCGCGCCACTGGTGGGACCGCTTCCTCCACAACCAGAAGGCACACCGGATCCGGGAGGCGCTGGTGGGCCGGCCCAACACGGTGGTGGCCGATGTGCCCTACGGCGCCGTGCGCGACAGCAACGGCAATGGCCACGGCCACGACGACGGCAGCGGCCACGACGATGACAGCAGCGCCGGTGAGGTCGAGCGCGCCGAGAAGGCACCTCGCCGCTTCGGCTGGCGACGCTAGCCGAAGCGGCCACAGGCGGCCTGCGCCGGCCAAGCGGTGGTAGGCTTCCGCCGTGCCCAAGACGACCCCCGCCCAGCCCGTCAAACGCGCCGTCCTCAGCCTCAATGGCGGACCCACCGACGAGCTGGTCATCGAGTGCGGCTGCAAGCTGGCGCGCGCCGACAACAGTGAACTGGTGGCCATCTACGTGCTGCAGGTCGATTGGCGTCACGACCTTGATGACGACCTCGAGGACCAGCGCGAGGAGGCCTCGCGCGCGCTCGATCTGGCTGAAGGCATGGCCGAGAAGGAGAAGGTGCCGCTCGAGTCGCAGCTTTTGCAGGCACGCGACGTGGGCGCGGCACTGGTGGATGAGGCCGTCGCGCTCGATGCCGACGCCATCGTCCTGGGTCTGCCCTACAAGGTCCGTTTCGGCGGCGATTTCGCCCTCGGCGAGACCATCCCATACGTCTTCAAGAACGCTCCCTGCCGCGTCTTCGTGGTGCGCGAACCAGTCGCCAGCAGCGAAGCACGGGACGAGAACATGAAGGGGATCTAGAACGATGCGCGTCATCATCGTCGGCAGCGGACGAGTCGGTGCCGGCCTTGCGAGCCAGCTCGCCGAAGAGGACCACGAGGTGGTCATCCTCGATATCAGCACCGACGGCTTCCGCCGCCTGGCGCCGGGCTTCTCCGGGCAGGCGCTGCGCGGCGACGGTACCGACGCCAGCGTGCTGGAGCGTGCTGGGGCCGGCGAGGCCGAGTGGTTCTTCGCCATGACCAACGGCGACAATCGCAACATCCTGGCCGCGCAGCTGGCCCGCCAGACGTTCGCCATCCCGCATGTCCTGTGCAAGATCAACGACCCGGTACGCTCACGCGCCTACGCCATCCTCGGCCTCGACACCATCAATCGGACGGAGATGATGCTGGACAGCATCGGCCGCTACATGGGCAAGCCGGCTGTTCCCGGCGCGGCCGATGTCAACGTCGCGCCCGAACCGGCCGTGCCCGCGACGCCGACCTCGACCGAGTCGGCGGTGGTCGCAGCAGCGACCGCCGCCGTCATCGAGAGCGCGCGAGCAGTGTCCCCCCTCTCGCCAGCCACGTCCGATCCCGCCGCAGGCGACAACACCGGAGGCCAGTAGACGTGTTCGTGATCGTCGTGGGTGGAGGTCGCATCGGTTTCTACCTGACCAAGGAGCTTCTCGCCGAAGGCCACGAGATCGTGCTGATGGAGAAGGACCCGCGCAGTGCCGAGCGCATCCGCGACGAGCTGGGCGCGGTGGTCGTCAACCGCGACGGCTCGGAGGGCACGCACCTGTCGGAGGCTGGCGCCAATCGCGCCGCCATCGTAGCCGCGGTCACCGGCGACGACGCCGACAACCTGGTGGTGTGCCAGATGGCGAAGCATCACTTTGACGTGCCGCGCACGATCGCACGCGTCAACAACCCGCGCAACGAGGTGCTCTTCCGCAATCTCGGCGTGGACGAGATCATCAGCCCCACGCGCATGGTGCTGGCTGCGATCGAGCAGGACATCCCCGTGCACGAACTGCTCCACCTGGCCAATCTCGAGGGCGGGGAGCTGGAGCTGCTCGAGGCACAGATCGCCGATGACTCACCCGCCCTGGGGCGTCGGCCCGCGGAGATCGACCTGCCCGAGGGCTGCACACTGTTCGTCGTCATCCGCGACGATCGCGCTCAGTCCGTCCGGCCGGACACCATCTTCCAGGAAGGTGACAAGGTCATCGCCATCTCCCGGACGGAGTGCGAGAACGACCTGCGCATGCAGCTCATCGGAGGGGTGCCGGAGATCGCGCCCGCCTGACGGTCTCCCGCGGCCGTGCACCGCCCCCCGGGGCGCGCGGGGCCTCATTCATCGCGACCCGGCAGGCCGGCGGTCCAGCGCTCGCCGGACGTCCCGCTTGTGCTCCTGGTGCAAGCGTGGCACACTCTCGGACCCGGCCCGAGACACAGGTAGCCTTCATGACGACTTCATGTCAGACACCCTACCAATGGTCCTGCCCCAAGACTTGACAATGTCATTGTCAAGGTTCTACTATCCTGCGTGTACAGGGTCGGCGTCCGCTGGGGCGTGGTCCAGTGCCCCCGAACATGACGCCGAACAACACACGGAGGAACCAGACATGACCATCATCCGCAGGACATCACCGCGATCTGACCTGATGTCGTTCCGCGACGCAGTCGACCGCCTCTTCGACGACACCACCTTCAGGCCACTGGCCTGGGGTGGCTCCGAGGCGCGCCTGCCGCTGGACATCACCTCCAGCGAGGACGCCATCACCGTCGAGGCGGCGCTCCCGGGCATCCACCCCGAGGACGTCGAGATCACCGTCCACCAGGACACGCTTACCATCGGTGTGCGCGAGCAGGCCGAGCGTGAGACCCAGGAGGGCGAGCGCGTCTACCGCGAACTGCGACGCAGCAGCGGCAGCCGCACGCTGACGCTCCCCAACGGGCTCGATACCGAGAACGCGTCGGCGACGTTCGAGAACGGCATGCTGCGGCTCAGCATCCCGCGAGCGGAAGCGGCCAAGCCTCGCCAGATCCCGGTGATCCCGATCACAGAAGCTGCGCCGGCTGTCACTGCCGGGGCCGAGGGTGACGCGGGTCGGGGGTCGGCCGAGCAGGCCTGACCCGGTGCGCGAGCGAGCGGGTGCGCACAGGCAGCCCAGGGGGCCCGACGCCAGTCGACCGGTCTACATCATCAGTGTGGCCGCCGAGCTGGTCAGCGTTCACCCCCGAACGCTGCGCATCTACGAGGGTGAGGGGCTGGTCTGCCCAGCCCGCACCCCCACCAACATCCGCCTCTACTCGGAGAATGACTTGCGCCGGATCCTCTGGATCCGGCACCTAACCCAGAACCTGGGCGTGAACCTGGCCGGGGTGCGCGTCCTCTTCGAACTCGAAGAACGGCTCGGTATGCGTCTGCTTGAGCAGTTGTATAGCGAACCCCAAGCCGTCGGCAGCAACGACGGCAAGACGAGGGACGAGGGCAACGTCGGCTCGCCTGACCACAAGTCAGACAGCCGACGCACCGCGTCCCCGATCCCCGACCAGACCGCCAAGGAGATCTGATGGCCCGCGAGACAAGGAAGCCCACGAGCAGCACCAACGGCACGACCGAGAGCGCTGCCGAGCACACCGAAGAGGAGCCAGGCGGCCCTCGCATCCTGCCGCTCGTGGCGCTGCGGGAGACCGTCATCTTCCCCGAGATGATCGTGCCGTTGCAGGTCGGTCGCGACAAGTCCGTCAAGGCGCTCGAGGAGGCCGTGGCTGCGGATTCACTCATCGCCCTCGTGACCCAGCGCCAGGCAGAGCGCGAGGACATCGAATTCCACCGACGAGCTCTACGAGGTCGGCACGCTGGCCAAGATCGCCCAGATCGTGCAGGCCCAGGACGGGACGGTGCGGGCCATCGTGCAGGGGCAGCAACGCCTGCGCCTGCTGGGCTTCGAATCCACCGACGCCTACATCTCGGCGTCGGTCGAGCTGGTCGATGACGAGACGCCCGAGGACCTGGAGGTCGAGGCCCTGGTGCAGACGGTGCAGGGCCAGATCGAGCAGTACGTGCAGTCCGGTGCACCGGTCCCGCCGGAAGCGGCCGTGGCGGCCCGCAACATCAGCGAGCCAGGCCTCCTGGCTGACATGGTCGCCTACAGCCCGGACATGACCACAGAGCAGCGGCAGGAGCTGCTGGAGACGCTGGACGTCGTCGAACGCCTCAAGCTCGTGTCGACCTTCCTGGCTCGCCAGGTCGAGATCCTCGAGCTCAAGGGCCGCATCCAGTCCGAGGTCAAGTCGGAGCTGGACAAGACGCAGCGCGAGTACATCCTGCGCGAGCAGCTGAAGGCCATCCAGCGCGAGCTGGGCGAAGACGACCCGCAGCAGGCCGAGGTCAACGAGCTGCGCGAGAAGGTCGAAGAGGCCAACATGCCCGAGGAGGTCAAGGAGCGGGCGCTCAAGGAAGTCGACCGCATGAGCCGCATCCCCTCGGCATCTCCCGAGGTCGGCGTCATCCGCACCTACGTCGACTGGCTCGCCAGCCTGCCGTGGGACAAGTCGACCGAGGACAATCTCGACATCAGGAAGGCCGCCGTCGTCCTCGACGAGGACCACTACGGCCTGGAGAAGATCAAGGAGCGCATCCTTGAGTACCTGGCTGTGCGCTCGCTGGCGGACACCATCCGCAGCCCCATCCTCGCGCTCGTCGGCCCGCCCGGCGTGGGCAAGACCTCGCTGGGCAAGTCGGTGGCGCGCGCCATGGGCCGCGAGTTCGTGCGCATGAGCCTTGGTGGCATCCACGACGAGGCCGAGATCCGCGGACACCGCCGCACCTATATCGGCGCGCTGCCGGGCCGGGTCATCCAGAACATCAAGACGGCCGGCTCCAACAACCCCGTCTTCATGCTCGACGAGATCGACAAGATCGGGATGGACTTCCGGGGCGACCCCTCGTCGGCCTTGCTGGAGGTGCTGGACCCCGAGCAGAACAACACCTTCGCCGACAACTACCTGGAGGTGCCCTTCGATCTGTCCAAGGTGCTCTTCATCGCCACCGGCAATCTCATCGACCCCATTCCGATGGCGCTGCGCGACCGCATGGAGATCATCCAGCTGCCGGGCTACACCCAGCGCGAGAAGGCTGAGATCGGCCGCCGCTTCCTGGTGCCCAAGCAGATGCAGAACCACGGCCTGAAGCCGGGGAACGTGGCCATCACCGACGACGCCATGACCATGATGGTGCAGTCATACACGCATGAGGCCGGTGTACGCAATCTCGAGCGCGAGATCGCCAACGTCATGCGCAAGGTCGCCCGCACCGTGGCCGAGGGACGAAGGTCCAAGACCACCGTCAACGAGCGGAAGCTGCAGCAGCTGCTGGGGCCGCCTCGCTTCGAGTACGGCGAGCTTGAGCCAGAGGACCAGATCGGAGCAGCGACCGGCCTGGTCGTGACCGAGGTCGGCGGCGACGTGGTCTCGGTCGAGGTCACGCGCATGGAGGGCAAGGAGGACTTCATCCTCACCGGCCAGCTGGGCGACGTGATGCGCGAGTCGGCCCGGGCAGGACTCTCCTGGACTCGCGCCAACGCCTCGCGCCTGGGTATCAAGCGCGAGCTCTTCGAGAAGAACACCATGCACATCCATGTGCCGGCCGGTGCCATCCCCAAGGACGGGCCATCAGCTGGCGTGACCATGGCCACCGCCATGGTGAGCAGCCTGACCGGCAGCCCCGTGCGCAAGGACGTGGCCATGACCGGTGAGATCACGCTTCGCGGCCGGGTCCTGCCGATCGGCGGGCTGAAGTCCAAGATCCTCGCCGCTCACCTCTCGGGTGCGCGCGTCGTGATCCTGCCCAAGAAGAACGAGAAGGACCTGCTGGACGTCCCCGACGAGGTCCGCAAGAAGATGAAGCTGGTGCTGGTCGAGAACATGGACCAGGTCCTGGCCGCGGCCTTGCGTCGCAAGCCTCGCCCGCTCAAGCCCAACCCCGCGGCGGCCAAGGCCGAAGGGGCGCCCAAGGGCGCCCCGGCCGCCACGACCAAGAAGCCGGTGTTCCCACCGGAGCAGCCACCGGCGGTGGCATAGGAGCAGACGGGGAAGGATGGAGTATCGCGACTACTACGCCACGCTGGGCGTAGACAAAGGTGCCACTCAGGCCGACATCAAGAAGGCCTTCCGTCGCCTTGCCCGTGAGAGCCATCCCGACGTCAACGAGGGCGACGCCGCCTCGGAGAAGCGCTTCAAGGAGATCAGCGAGGCCAACGAGGTCCTGTCCGATCCCGAGAAGCGCAAGGCCTACGACCAGCTGGGGGCGAACTGGCAGGCGTACCAGCAAGCCGGCGCCGGCGGCGGCGGCAACCCGTTCGCGGGCTTCGCCGGCGGCAGCGCCGGGGCGGCCGGCGGGTTCCCTGGTGGTGTGCGCTTCGAGTACCGCGGCAGCGCGGAGGACCTCTCGGGCTTCAGCGACTTCTTCCGCACCTTCTTCAGCGGCGCCGGGCCCGCTTCGACCGGTGGCGCCGGCACCCGCAGTGCCGGCGGCGGACCGCACATCGATATCGACCCGCTCTTCGGCGGGCTGGGCGGCGACAGCGGGGCCGGCTACGCCTCGTCTGGCTTCGGCACCGCCTCCGCGCGCGGGCGCCGTCCAGTGCCACCTCGCCCGGCTGATGCCACGGCCGATGCCACCATCAGCCTCGAGGAGGTCATGCGCGGCACCGAACGCCACCTTCAAGTGGGCGGGCGGACGCTGGAGGTGAAGGTGCCGCCCGGCGTTCGCGACGGCCAGAAGATCCGCCTCACCGGCAAGGCCGAAGGTGGCGGCAACGTCTACATCACCGTGCGCGTCGCGAAGCACCCGGTCTTCACCCGCGACGGGCCTGATCTCAGCCTGGACCTGTCACTGACGTTGGGCGAAGCCTTGCTGGGGGCCGAAGTGCAGATCAACACGCTCAGCGGCAGGAAGCTGGCGCTGACCATCCCGGCCGGCACCCAGAACGGCCGCGTCTTTCGACTCACCGGCCAGGGCCTGCCCCGGTTCGGCGCAGAAGGCTTCGGCGATCTGCGCGTGCGCACCAAGGTCGTGCTGCCCACATTCCTCGACGAGGAAGGTCGCGCCAAGGCGCAGGCCTTCATCGACCACATCGAACAATCCGACCCGCGGCACGGTGCCGCGGGGCCGTTACGCTAGCCAGACAGGACGCTCCGCATGAAGCTCGATCGCTATACCCAGAAGGCCCAGGAGGCCATCCTCGGCGCACAGCAGCTGGCCACGGCCGCCAAGAGTCCCGTGCTCGATGTCGAGCACCTCCTCGCGGCCCTTCTGGATGATCCCGAGGGCATCCCGGTCATGACGCTGGGTCAGCTGGGCGCCGATCCCGGCCAGGTAGCAGTGGAGGTGGCGGCGGTGCTGTCGCGTCGTGCCAAGGTCGAGGGCGGCCAGCTGGGCCTTGATCCGCGTGTCCGTGCGCTCATCGAGAACGCGGAGGACCAGGCCAAGCGCCTCGCCGACGACTACGTCTCCACCGAGCACCTGCTGCTCGGCATCGCGCGCAGCGCGACACCGAGGCGGCGCGCCTGCTGGCGGCAGCCGGCGCGGCAATGAGGACGCCATTCTGCAGGCGCTGACGACGTGCGCGGCAGCCAGCGCGTGACGACCAGAACCCCGAGGGCAAGTACCAGGCGCTCAAGAAGTACGGCGCGACCTGACCGAGGCGCCCGCAGCAGGGCAAGCTGGACCCGGTCATCGGGCGCGACGAGGAGATCCGGCGCGTGATGCAGGTGCTGGTCGCGCGAACCAAGAACAACCCCGTGCTCATCGGCGAGCCCGGCGTGGGCAAGACCGCCATCGTGGAGGGCCTCGCCCAGCGCATCGTGCGCGGTGACGTGCCCGAGGGGCTGCGCGAACAAGACGGTCGTCGCGCCTGGACATGGGCTCCCTGATCGCCGGCGCCAAGTTCCGCGGCGAGTTCGAGGAGCGCCTCAAGGCGGTGCTGAAGGAAGTCACCGACTCCGACGGGCAGATCATCCTGTTCATCGACGAGCTGCACACGGTCGTCGGCGCGGGCGCCGCCGAAGGCGCGATGGACGCCGCCAACATGCTCAAGCCGATCGCTCGCGCGCGGCGAGCTGCGCAGCATCGGCGCGACCACGCTGGACGAGTACCGCAAGTACATCGAGAAGGACGCGGCGCTGGAGCGCCGCTTCCAGCCCGTGAGGTGGACGAGCCCACCGTGGAGGACACCATCTCCATCCTGCGCGGCCTGCGCGACCGCTACGAGCAGCACCACGGCGTGCGCATCACAGGACAGCGCGCTGGTGGCCGCGGCGACACTCGTCCACCGCTACATCAGCGACCGCTTCCTGCCCGACAAGGCGATCGACCTGGTGGACGAGGCGGCATCGCGCCTGCACATGGAGATTACCTCGCGCCCCGAGACTCGACGAGGTGAACCGCCGGGTGATACAGCTGCAGGTGGAGGCGACGGCGCTGCGCAAGGAAAGCGACAAGGCGAGCCGCGAGCGCCTGGAGAAGCTGGAGGAGGAACTGGCGGGCCTGCAGGAACGCGAACGCGAACTCGAGGCGCACTGGACAGGCAGCAAGCAGCTCGGCGACCGCGTGGCGGCCAAGAAGCGCCAGATGGACGAGACCAACCTGAGGTGGAACACGCCAGCCAGCAGAGCGACTGGAACCGCGTCGCCGAGCTTCAGCACGGGAAGCTTCCGGAACTGGAGCGGCAACTGGAGCGCCGCAGGGCGCAGCCGACTGCGGGCGCGGATCTGCGCACGGCGCGAGGTCACCGAGGAGGACATCGCCGAGATCGTGGCGCGATGGACGAACATCCCCGTGGCCAAGCTGGTCGAGGGCGAGGTGGACAAGCTGGTGAAGATGGACGAGCGGCTCGCGGACCGGGTCGTGGGCCAGAAGGACGCCATCCACTCCGTGTCAAACGCGGTGCGCCGTTCGCGCGCCGGCCTCAGCGACCCCAACCGCCCGATCGGTTCGTTCATCTTTCTCGGCCCCACCGGCGTCGGCAAGACCGAGCTGGCGCGCGCGCTGGCGGAGTTCCTCTTCGACGACGAGAACAGCATCGTGCGCCTCGACATGAGCGAGTACATGGAGAAGCACTCGGTGGCGCGCATGATCGGCGCGCCTCCCGGCTATGTGGGCTACGAGGAGGGCGGCCAGCTCACCGAGGCCGTGCGGCGCAAGCCCTATTCCGTGATGCTGTTCGACGAGATCGAGAAGGCGCACCCCGATGTCTTCAATGTGCTGCTGCAGATACTCGACGACGGGCGCCTGACCGACGGACAGGGACGCGTGGTGAACTTCCGCAACACGGTGCTCATCATGACCTCCAACATCGCCTCGCCGGTGATCGAGAGCCGGGCGGCCGGCGACGAGCAGGCGCCGCGGCGCGCCGTGCAGGACGAGTCTGCGCGCGCACTTCCGCCCCGAGTTCCTCAACCGCGTGGACGAGGCGATCATCTTCGACAGCCTCGATGACGAGGCCCTGGCGGCCATCGTCGACCTGCTGGTGGCTGACCTTGCCGCGCGACTGCGGGAGCACGACCTGGAGCTGCAGTTGACGCCGGCGGCCAAGGCGCTCATCGGACGTGAGGGCAACGATCCACACTACGGTGCGAGGCCCCTCAAGCGGGCGGTCCAGCGGCTGTTGGAGAACCCGCTGGCGCGAGCGCTGCTGGAGGGCAAGTTCAAGCCGGGCAGCACCATCACGGCTGATGCCGACCCGGTCGGGGCGACCATCGTCTGCACCGGATCGGAGGGTGAGACGTTCGTCTCGGAGGCGGCGCAGCGGCGCGACCCCCGGGCGGCCGGTGAGCCGGTGGGGGCCGGGCTGCAGCCGAACCTCCTGGATCTGCCGCCCACCGACCCACCCACCAACGGCGACGACAAGCGGCGCCTGAACTAGGGCAGGCGCCCCAGCGGGGGTCGTTCCATGAGTGAGACGAGAACGCGTGGCTGAGGATGCACGCTGGGCGGACAGCGAGCGACGGCTGGTCGAGACCATCCGCGATGAGATCGAGGCAGCGCCCGACCGTCGCATCACCTTCGCCCGCTATATGGAGCGGGCCCTGGCGGAACCGGGCCTGGGTTACTACGCCACCAGCCAGCTGCGCCCGACTCGCAGCGGCGACTTCCTGACAGCGCCGGAGCTGCATCCGTTCTTCGGTCGCTGCCTCGGGCGATTGATCGGCGCCGCCGGGCGGGCGTCAGGCTCCGTGCCCTTTCGCGTGCTCGAGTACGGCGGCGGACGGGGCACCTTGCGCGATACCGCCACCGATGACCTCGGCTTCCCGGTGATGTGGTCGCGCGTCGATCTCCCCGACCGCACCGACCCGACTGCCGGCCCGGCCGACCTGGTCATGGCCAACGAGTACCTCGACGCGCTGCCGGTGCATCGGCTGATCAGGCAGGGCGAGCTGCGCGAGATCTTCGTGACCTGGGACGGCAGCTGGTTCGGCGAGGCCGTGGGTGATCCGTCGACGCCGGAGCTGGCCGCGCACCTGGTCGCGGACGGCATCGAGCTGAGCGAGGGCCAGCGCGCCGAGGTCTGCCTGGCCGCGCCGCGGTGGCTGGCCGGAGTTGCCGCAGCACTCCGACCCGGCGGCGTCGTTCTCGTCATCGACTATGGCCATGATGCCGGCGAGCTCTACGGTCCACGGCGCATGGCCGGATCGTTGCTCACCTATCGCGAGCACCAGGTCTCCGACGACCCGTTCGACGCCGTCGGGCGCACCGACATCACTGCCCACGTCGACATCAGCGCGCTCGAGTGCGCCGCCGCCGGGGCCGGCCTGGTGCTGATCGGCTCGACCACGCAGGGCCCCTTCCTGGCCCAGCTCGGCCTGGGCGAGCTTCTGGCCGATCTGGGCCGTGAGCCTGGAGTCGACCCAGGGCGGTACATGGAAGCGCGGAGTGCCGTCGCTCGCCTGCTCGATCCGCGCCATCTGGGCTCCTTCCGGGTGCTGGCCTGGGCGCGACCAGCCGGGGACGGCTCGCAGCCGGCGCTGCCGGGATTCGACGACACGCCCTAGGCTTCCCGAGATGCGCTTCGAACTCGCCCGCGAACGACTGCTCGACCTACCCGCGCCACTGCCGCCGCCGCGCGCGGATATCGAGGCTCATGTCCTCAAGAGCGGGCGCCTGCCCCGTGGCGGCCGCCGCGACGACGACGGGCCCACGAGAGACGCTGCCGCCCTCGTGCTGCTCTACCCGGACGTGGTCGGCGAGACACGGATCGTGCTCATGCTGCGGCCATCGGGCGATCACGTCCATGCCGGACAGGTCGCGCTCCCCGGCGGTGCCCGGGAGGTGGGCGATGCGTTCCCGGAGGGCACCGCGCTGCGCGAGGCCGGCGAAGAGGTAGGCCTGGACCCGGCTGCGGCCGGGGTCACGACGCTGGGAGTGCTGGAGACCGTCGACGTCCGCGTCTCCGGCTTCATGCTGGTGCCGGTGCTGGCGGTGGCCGAGCGCGAGCCGAGGCTGGTGGCCGACGCGCGCGAGGTAGCCGCCATCCTGACCGTGCCCGTGCGTCACTTCCTGCCGCACGCGCCGGTAGAGACGGTGGAGGAGGAGCGAGGTGGCTGGCGACTGCGGTATGGCGCCTACCCAGTGGCCGGCTACCGCGTCTGGGGCGCCACCGCCCGTGTCCTGGGTCAACTCGGCGCCGTGCTGGGCCGGGACGCAGGGTAGGCCGCTACCAGGGTTCGCCTTCGGCCGGATCGTGATTCTCCGGCCGGTTCTCCCGGTCGGCCAGGCGGCCCCTCGCCGGCTCGAGCTGGCTGACCTCGGGCGGGTCGGCCAGGCGTGCGTGTACAGCCTCGATGGCGCGGTCCGGGACCTCGACGAGGAGGGCTCGCATGGTCGCGCCTTCGGTCCAGGCGGCATGGGCCACACCGGGCGGCCACGCCACCGCCTCGCCATGGTTGATGGCCGACCGTTCCTCGCCGACCTGCACCCAGCCGCCACCGGCGATGACGATGAAGAGGCCATGATCGGGGCTGGTCAGCGGCGCGATGAGGGCGCGGCGCGAGAAGGCCAGCTCCGTGATGCGAGCACGTGGATCGGACCAGATGACCTGTTCGGCCAGCCCGTGGGCGCCGGCGGGGGGCCGAGGCCGACGGAAGCCGGGGCCGAAGGGCAGGATCTCCATGCCGCTCCGATCAAGCCCCGGTTCAGCGCTTCTTCTTGGCCTTGGGCTTGGCCTTGCCACCCTTGGCGCGGATCGTCGCCTCCGGGGTGGCGTAGCGCTTCTGGCTCAGGTACTGCTCACGCCGCAGGACCCGGTTGTAGGCCGAGATGAGTGGCGGGAAGCGGTAGAAGCGGATCCAGATCATGGTACCGATGCCGACGAAGAGCGTGACCAGCACGAAGATGAAGTAGAACTTGAAGATGGCGTAGACGAGCAGCAGGCCGAAGACCGCCAGGCCGGCCCAGAAGAGCCACTCCTGCAGGGCCACCAGCGGCGGGTGGCGGTGGAGCCGCCTGGTCTGCACGTTGTAGATCACGATGGTGGCGATGAGGAACACCAGCGCCGCGACCGAGATGGGATAGAACAGGTCCTGGAAGTTCTGCGGGCTGAAGCCGCCTGCCATGAACAGCGAGTCGAGGATGTTGTCCAGTTTCACGATTCGGAGAGTAGCAAGACCACCCGCTGTCCGCTCAGCGTCCGAGCGTGACGCCGATATACTCGGAAACTCGCGCTGGGTGCCCAAGCCCGCGCGTCGCTAGGGAGGACGGACCGAGTGCGAGCCTTGCTCTCGGTCGCGGATCGCGCCGGCATCACCGATCTTGCGCGCGGTCTGCTTGACCAGGCCATCGAGGTCTACGCTACCGATGGCACGCGCGCCGAGCTGGCCGAGGCCGGCATCGAGGTCAAGGCCGTCTCCGAGCTGACGGACATGCCCGGGCTCATCGGCGGGCAGGTCAAGACGTACCACCCCGAGATCTACGCCGGCATCCTGGCGCGCCGTCACGACCCAGCCGACACCGAGAGCCTGGCCGAGCACGGCGTCGGCGCCATCGACATCGTGGTCGTCAGTATCCGCCCCTTCGCTCCGCAGGTCGGGCGACGCCTGATCGCCATCGACGAGGCCGTCGAGATGATCGACGTCGGGGGCCTGTCTCTGCTGGGTGCGGCCGCGCGCAACTTCGGCGGCGTCGCCGCCGTCTGTGACCCGGCCGACTACGCGATGCTGGTGGCGGAGGTTCGGGACCATGGCGCGGTCTCCGCGGATGTGCGGCAACGGCTGGCGGCCAAGGCCTTCGCGCGGGTGGCGGCGTATCAGGCTGAGGTGGCGGCCTACCTGGACCACATCAGCGGCATCCGCTTCCCCGAGGCGCTCAACGTGGTGCTGCGCAAGGAACGCGACCTGCCCTATGGCGAGAACCCGCACCAGCGCGGGGCCTTCTATCGCGAGACCACGCATCGCTCACGTTCGCTGGCCGATGCCGAACTGATCCAGGGCCCCGAACCGACCTTCAACGACCTCATCGATCTCGACGCCGCGTATCGCATGGCCTCCGACTTCGCCTCGCCCACGTGTGCCATCGCCAAGCAGCGCAACCCTGTCGGACTGGCTTCGCACGATGAAGGACGCGAGGCGTACCGGCGAGCCCTAGCGGGTGATCCGGTGACGGCCTACGGCGCGGTGGTGGCCTTCAATCGCGAGGTCGACGAGGCCATCGCCCGCGAACTGGTGCTCAATCCATACGAAGGCGTGGCGGCGCCGGCCTACTCCGATGGTGCCCGGGCGCTGCTGTCCGGCCGTCCCGAGCTGGCGGCCCTGAAGGTGCCCCTGCCTCCGCCCGACGGGCTGTCCGACTACGGTATCGCCGAGCTCGACTTCCACCGTATCGAGGGTGGCCTGCTGGTCGAGACGAAGGACGCGCTCGACATCGACCACTCGCAGCTCAACGTGGTCACACGGCGTCGGCCAACGCTCGACGAGCTGACCGACCTGATGTTCGCGTGGCGCGCCGTGCGCCATGTGACCAGTCTCGCCGTGGTGGTAGTGAAGGGGGCACAGCTGGTGGGCGTCGGCGCCGGCCAGTCGAGCCGCCTCACGGCCACCGAGATCGCGTTGCATCGCGCGTCCGATCGGGCGCTGCGGGCAGTGCTGGCCTCGGACGCCTACTTTCCCTTCGGTGATGCCATCGCCCTGGCGGCGGAGCGCGGCGTGACGGCCATCATCCAGCCGGGCGGTTCCGTCCGTGATGAGATGGCCATCGAGATCGCGGATCGCCATCACCTGGCCATGGTCTTCACGGGGCGTCGTCACTTCCGGCACTAGCCTCGGGGGCGTGCCCTCCGCGGCATGCCGTCGCGAGGGATGCAGAAGCTCCGCTACGTCCCGGGGCGTGCACCGCTGCCGTAGCCGACCACGACCGCGCCTGGTGTGTGAGCCTCTCGCTGTGTGACGGACGACCTCCGGGCACGGCGACCCGTCGCTGCGAGACGGCTGAACCTCGCACGCAGTCACTCTCGCGGGCAGCGGCCCATCGCGGGCAGCGGCCCATCGCGGGCAGCGGCCCATCGGGCGCAGCGACCCATCGGAGGGGTGAGTCGGCGGAACGAGCCCCATCCTGCTGTGCCGGCTCAGACGATCCACCCACCCGCTGGGTCGAACGTCCAAGCCGCGGGCGATCCACCCACGGGCAGGGTGGTTCGGCAGCCGGTGGCCGGTTGGTCTGCCACTTCACCCATTCGGTGGGCATGCGGCTGGGCTCACGTTGCCTGCGAGCTCGTGGCGAGCGGATCCCGGTGGCGGTGGGCCGGGCGTCTCCGGGCTACCTCGGCTCCAGCCAGCGGCCGCGACCCTGACCCCACTCGCCCACAGGTCTGACCGCGTCAGGCCCCTCGACCACGACGGCGCGGTCACGAGCCGTCACCACCGTCTCGCCCCAGCCCGGGGGCTCAAGGTCGGGCGCCAGGTCGGCCAGCGGAGCCAGCACGAAGAGGCGTCGTAGCGCCGACGGGTGCGGCACCTCCAGCCACTGAGCGCCGCGCCGGGCCGGGTCAAGGCTGCGCGCCAGGTCATCCCGTGGGACACGTATCAGGTGCTGGCCAAAGAGCAGCAGATCCAGGTCGATCTCGCGTGGGCCCCAGCGCTCCCGGTCGATCCGTCCCATGTCCCGCTCCAGGCCCTTGAGCGCGACGAGCAGTGCCATCGCGCCCTCCTCGGGCGTGGCCCCAGCAGGAACGTGCATGGCCACGGCCGCGTTGAGAAAGTCGGCCTGCTCGACCGGCCCCACGGGCCGTGTCAGATACAGCCGTGAAACGCCCACCACAGAGGTCCCGGGCAGCATGGACAAAGCCGCGACGGCCCGCTCCAGCGCCCCACGCGGCGCACCCACGTTGGCGCCCAGACCGACCCAGACGGGCTCCTGCTGTTCCACTTCGACCATGATGCACACTCGTGCGGGCGGCCGCCTGCGGTAACATCCACCCGCGCTCGCATGATTCCCCGGAGCGCTTTGCTTCGGGCCGGCGAGCATGTTTGTGACCACGGCTCGCTCAAGGAACCGTATTTGACCGCTCCAGTCTGGTACGTCATCGGCTTCGCCTTCGCCGGCTTCACCTTCGTGTTTCTCACGATCGGCCTGTCATGGCTCATCTCGCACCGCACCAAGGGCGACCGGCACAAGGGCCTGCCCTATGAGTCGGGCATCGATACCTATGGCGACACGCGCGGCCGCTTCGGCCTCTCGTTCTACCTCTACGCACTGCTCTTCGTGGCCTTCGATATCGAGGTCATCTTCATCGCACTGTGGGCGCTCGTCTTCGACGACATCCTCATGGGCGGCTTCCTGGGCATGCTCGTGTTCGTGGGCATCATGGAGCTGTCGGTGTTGTACGCGGCCAGGAAGGGCTTGCTGACATGGAAGTGAACAAGCGCGGCAAGGCGCGGTCGAACGCCGTCACCACGACAGGGGCCAAGCCCGGCACGATCGTGCTCCCGAACACGACCTGGGCCCCGGCCGACCCCGATGCCTACGCCGGCCAGCCCGCCAGCATCGACCATCTCAAGGAGCTCGAGCTGGCCGACAAGGGCGACAACGGCCGCTGGGGTGCCCTTGACGTGATTCCGGCGCACGCCGACCTGTTACTCGATTACCTGCGCGCCAACAGCCTGTGGCCACTGCTGTCGGGGTTGGCCTGCTGCGCGATGGAGATGATGTCCGCGGCCACCCCTGTCAACGACATGGACCGCTTCAACATGTTTCCCTTCCGCGCCAGCCCGCGCCAGGCGGACGTGCTCATCGTGGCGGGCACCCTGACCACCAAGATGGCCGGCCCGCTCATCCGCCTCTGGGAGCAGATGCCGGAGCCCAAGTGGTGCGTCGCCATGGGTGACTGCACCTGTTCGGGCGGTCGGTACAAGCGCTCCTACGCCACCGTCGAAGGCATCGACCGCATCATGCCCGTGGACGTATACGTCCCCGGCTGCCCGCCGCGGCCGGAAGGGCTCATCTACGGGATGCTCAAGCTGCAGCAGCTCGTCCTGGAACGCCGCGGCCAGTGGAAGGACCGCAAGGTCGGACCGACTGTGCCCGAGGGCGTCTAGCCACAGGAGTCGAACCACGGACACGCGCATGCTCCAACTGCTCGATGACCGCCTCGGCGATCTTCTCGTGGTGCCCGCGGCCTCCATGGGCGACACCATCGAGCTCGTCAGCCAGCCGGGCTCGCTGGCGGCGGTCATGCGCGTGCTGCGCGAGGACGGCGACCTGCGCTTCGAGGTGCTGGCCGACCTGTGTGGCGTCGACACGGGCGTGACCATGCAGGTCGTGTACCACCTGTGGAGCCCGCTGTGCTCCGACTGGGTACGCGTCATCGCCGACGGCCTCTCGCGCGAGGATCCGCGCGTGCCCTCGATCACCTTCCTGTGGCCGGGTGCGGAGTGGGCCGAGCGCGAGGCCTTCGACATGTTCGGGATCGAGTTCGAGGGCAATCGGGACCTGCGCCGCATCTATATGCCACCGGACTACCTGGCTTTCCCGTTGCGCAAGGACTTCGCCATGCCCGACGACGCCTCGCGCGGACCCGGCGAAGGCATCCGCCACATGGAGACCCCGGTGGCACCCGGTGATGTGCGGCATGACCCCGTCATCCGCACCAGCCCCGGGGCGGGCGCGGTCATCGGCCCCGACGGCGTCCTGCTGTCGCTCGCTGCCGCTGCGCGCCGGGAGCTCCACAGCGGCGAGGAGCCGGCATGACCAGCGACCGCGAGCAGATCCACTCCCTCGATGATCCCGATGTGCTGGTGCAGACGCCGGCCACGATCTATGACACCATCCCGCCGCTGACGCCGCGCACGGAGCGCGAGGCTGAGTTCTACCGGCTCGAAGATGGAGAGATGTTCCTCAACCTGGGCCCGCAGCATCCATCCACCCACGGCGTGCTGCGCGTCGTGCTCAAGATCGACGGTGAGAGGATCGTGGACCTCGATCCCGTGCTGGGCTACCTCCACCGTGGTGTGGAGAAGATCTGTGAGCACGGCGACTGGCACCACGCCATCAGCAACACCGACCCGCTCGAGTACGCCGCCTCCATGTTCAGCGAGTCGCTGCCGGTGCTGGCGGCAGAGAAGCTGCTGGAACTGGAGGTGCCACGCCGGGCCGACTACATCCGCGTGCTGGCGTGGGAGCTCAATCGCATCAGCAGCCACGCGCTGTTCATCGGCTGGCTGGCACTCGACCTGGGCGGGCTGACGCCGATCCTGTACGGCTTCGCCGAGCGCGACGAGATCGTGGAGATGCTGGCAGCGCTGACGGGCCAGAAGCTGCTCTTCAACTACATGCGTATCGGCGGCGTCAACGGCGACCTCAACCACGACTTCCTGAGTCGCCTGGGCGACTGGATGGGCCGCGCCGCGGCACGCATCAACGACCAGGCCACGCTCATGAACGAGAACGAGATCTTCGTCAATCGCACCAAGGGCCTGGGCGTGCTCGACCGCGCCACGGCCCTGCGCCTGGGCATGAGCGGGCCACCCCTGCGCGCCACGGGCGTGCCCTATGACGTGCGCCGCGCACATCCGTACAGCGTCTATCCGGAGCTCGAGTTCGACATCCCCACGCGCACCGACGGCGACTCGTACGCCCGCTACCTGCTTCACATCGAGGAGATCAAGCAGTCGCTGCGAATCATCGACCAGGTGCTGCACAGGATGCCCGACGGACCAGTCATGGCCAAGCTGCCGCGCCTGATCCGCATCCCGCCCAACCGTGCCTTCGCAGCGCTCGAGTCGCCTCGCGGCCAGTACGCCGTCTATGCCGTCAGCGACGGTTCCGACCAGCCGTTCCGGTTCCGCATCCACGACCCCTCGTTCTTCAACCTGCAGGCCGTGGGTGACCTGACGCGCGGTCAGGTGCTGGCAGACATCATGGCCATCATGGCCAGCCTGGATCCGATCATGGGTGGGATCGACAAGTGAGCGCCGTCAGCAACCCCTGGAACCGGCTCAGCCTCGGTGGCAAGATCCTGCTGCCGCTGCTCGCGTTGATCGTCATCGTGGCGGTCGCCGGCTCCGTGCTGTGGATCACCGGCGTGGGACCGTGGGCCACCCAATGGGTCATCGATACGGGCTCCGCCAACATCGAGATCCTGCGCTTCCTGGCCGCTGCCACCGGCATCCTGCTGTTCACCGTCCCCGCGGCCTTCGTGATCATCTTCATGGAGCTGAAGATCATCGCCATGATGAACCTGCGCCTGGGCCCTGACCGGACCGGCCCCTGGGGCACGCTGGCCTCGACCATGGCCGGGCTGAAGGTGCTCTCCAAGGAGGACTTCAGCCCGCGCGGCGTGGATGTCCCGGTCTTCACGCTGGCGCCCGCGGTGGCCTTCCTGGCATCGGTGCTGACGCTGCTCGTCATCCCCTTCGCCCCGGGCATGGTCGGCTACGAGATGGAGCTGGGTCTGCTCTACTTCTTCGCCGTCGGCGGGCTGGGCGTGGTGGGCCTGATGATGGCCGGCTGGGCCAGCTACAACAAGTACTCGCTGCTGGGTGGCCTACGTGCCGCGGCGGCCGTGATCAGCTACGAGCTGCCGCTGATCCTCGGTGTCATGGGCGTGGTGATGCTGGCGGGCACGCTCAACCTGGGCGAGATCATCGAGAAGCAGTCCGGCGGCATCCTCAGCTGGTACGCGTGGCAGCAGCCACTGGCGTTGATCATCTTCTTCATCGCCGCCACGGCGGAGGCCGGACGGACGCCCTTCGACTACACGGAGGCCGACTCGGAGCTGGTAGCAGGCTTCGCCACCGAGTACAGCGGCATGCGCTTCGGCTTCTTCTTCTTCGCCGAGTACGTCAACGTCTTCATCCTCTCCGCCCTGACGGTGACGCTCTTCCTCGGCGGCCCGCACGGACTCATCGACATCGATCCCATCCTCGGCTTCTTCGGCATCGCCACCCCGGTCAACCTCGCCGCGGTCGATCCAGGCTCGCTGGGCTCCTGGCTCCTGGCGATCCCGCTGCTGGTGCCCCCGTTGCTGACGCTCGTATTGGCGGGCCTGGTGTGGATGGTGAAGTCCTCGTGGGGCTTCATCAGGTCGCTGCTGGTCGGCTTCGTGCTGGCCAACCTGCTGCTGATGGGCGCGATCAGCATCTGGGCGCTGTTCAGCTTCGAGGCGCTGATGGGCCTGATCTGGTTCCTGGGCAAGTCCTTCGCGCTGGTGGCCCTGTTCGTGCTGATGCGGGCGACCTACCCGCGCGTGCGTATCGACCAGATGATGAACTTCGCCTGGAAGTGGCTGATGCCGGCGGCACTGCTGAACATCTTCATCACCGGCGCAGCCATCATCATCATCAAGGAGTACCTCTCGTGAGGACGGACAGGATCCCCGGCCTGGCCATCGTCAAGGGCATGGCCTTCGCTGTGAAGCAGGTCTTCCAGCCCAAGCTCACGGTGCGCTACCCCGAACAGGTCAACGAGATCTCCCCGCGCCACCGCGGTCGGCTGGTGCTGCTCTACGACGAGGCGGGCACGCTCAAGTGTGAGACCTGCTTCCAGTGCGCCGCGGCCTGCCCGATCGAGTGCATCGACATGGGCGGCGTGGACACGCGCAACCGCTACCACGTGCACTGGGGAGCGGCCGAGCAATACGCCGAGCGTCGCGAGGAATCGGCCCTGCGCCGCTCCGGGCGGCCTGTGCCCGACCGCACCTTCGACCCCTTCGAGCTCATCGACCTCGCGCCGCTGGACGAGATCCTGGCGGCAGAGGGCCACAAGCCGCGACGAGCGCTGGCCATCCTCGAGCAGGCGCAAGGTGCCTACGGCCACCTGCCGGTGGCGGCGCTCCAGCACATCGCCCACCAGACCGGCATCGGCTACAGCGAGCTCTACGGCATCGCCACGTCATACCCACACCTGCACTTCGAGCCGCCCGTCGGCCACGTCGTGCGAGTATGCCGCTGTACCGGCTGCACGCTTCTGGGCGGTGGTCGCGTGCTGGCGGCCTTCCGCGAGCATCTCGGCACCGACGTCGGCGGTGTGAGCCCGGACGGCGCCGTGCGCCTCGGGACCGTCGATTGCGGTGGCGCATCCTCGGGCACGGCCTATGTCGAGGTCGACGGCGAGGTCCTGCCCAAGTCAAGCCCCCAAGACGCCGCTGTCATCGCAGCGGCCCTGCGCGCCAATGTGGCCCAGGGGGAGGCCGCATGAGCCTGCCCATCCTGAAGGGCGCGCACGACTGGCCCTCCGTGCTGCTGGCGCGCTCCGGCCAGGCCGAGGTGGCCGACATCGAGGCGGCCGAGGAGGGCGGCGCGTGGCGGGCCTACCGCAAGGCCGTCTCCGAGCTCACGCCCGACGCCGTCATCCGCATGATCAGTGAGTCGGGGCTGCGCGGGCGCGGTGGTGCCGGCTACCCCACCGGCTCCAAGTGGCGCGACTGTGCCAGCCAGACGGAGACACGACGTCATGTCGTGGCCAATGGCTTCGAGGCCGACCCAGGCGCTCAGGTCGACCGGGTGCTCATGGAGCGTGATCCACACGCCGTGGTCGAAGGGGTAGCCATCGCCGCCTGGGCCGTGCGAGCCGGATCCGCTGTCATCGCGGTCGCGAGCTCGGCACCACAGGCGGCGGAGCGGCTGCGGATCGCCATCGACGAAGCCGAGGAGCGCGGCTACATCGGGCCGGCACCGAGTGAGACCGGCCGGCCGCTGACGGTGGAGGTGCGTGAGGTCGCCGGCTCCTTCGCGGTGGGTGAGGAGACCGTACTGCTGCGCGCCCTGGAGAACCGCCGCGCGCAGCCCGACCAGCGCCCGCCCTATCCGTCACGCCAGGGCCTGTGGGGCAAGCCGACCGTCGTGAACAACGTCAAGACGCTGGCTGCTGTGCCCTGGATCGTCGGCCACGGTGCCGGCGCCTACGCCTCCCTGGGCACCTCCGATGCGCCCGGCACGACACTGGTGCAGCTGGGCGGCGCGGTGCGCAAGCCGGGCATCGCCGAGGTGCCGCTGAGTGCCACCATCCGCGAGATCCTCGACGGCCCGGGTGGGTTCGGGAAGGGCACCTTGAAAGCCGTGCTGGTCGGTGGTCCCACCGGCGGCTTCCTGCCGCCCGAGGTGCTGGACACGCCACTCAGCTACGCGGCACTGCGGGCAGCCGGCGCCCTGGGCGGTTCGGGCACGCTGCTGGCCCTCGATGAGAGCGCCTGCATCGTGGACGTCGCCACGCTGATGACGCGCTACCTCAACGACAGCGCCTGCGGCAAGACCATCCCCTGTCGCATCGGGACGCGTCGGCTGGCCGAGCTGGGCGGAGCCTTCTGCTCTGGTCATGCCCGGCCGGGTGATGCCGCCCTGCTGGGGGATCTCGCCGGCGACGTTCGAGACGCCGCACTCTGTGGCCTCGAGGCCGATGCCTCCAACCCGCTTCTGAGCGGGATGCGATACTTCGCGCCTGAGTTCGAGGCCCACATCGCCCGCGGCGAATGCCCCGCGGGCGTCTGCCAACCCATCCGACTAGCCGGTGCCGTGCAGTCATGACCGATACGCTGCCCCAGACCAGCCAGCCAGCCGCCGACCAGGCGACCGAGCGTCTGCTGACCACGCAGTCGCCCCAACGCCGCCAGGTGGCGCCCGAGTTCGACATCGAGATCGATGGACGCACCCTGACCGGTCGCGCCGGGCAGACCATCCTCGATGTCTGCCGTGACAACGGCATCGAGGTGCCCACGCTCTGCTACGAACCCAAGCTCCCGGGCTTCGGGGCCTGCCGCATGTGTGTGGTGGAGGTCGAGGGCGAGGAGACGCCGCCGATCTCCTGCTCCCGCGAAGCCGAGGCAGGCATGGTCGTGCAGACGCAGACGGCACGCTTGCGTCAGATCCGCAAGACCAACCTGGAGCTGATCTTCAGTGACCACAACGCCTACTGCCTGCCGCCCTGCCAGAACAAGTGCCCCAGCCATATCGACATCCCGGGCTTCCTGAAGGCCAACACCGAGGGTGACTTCGTGGAGTCGGCGCGCATCTTCAAGCGCACCATCCCCTTCCCGTCCGTGCTCGGCCGTGTCTGCCCCGCGCCCTGCGAGGAACACTGTCGGCGTGACGAGGTGGAGGAGGCCATCGCCATCCGCGATAGCCATCGCTATGCCGGCGACCAGGTGCTGAAGGCGCAGGCCGCGGGCGTCAGGGCGCCGACCCCCTTCGACCAGCAGCCTGCCACGGGCAAGCGCGTGGCCGTCATCGGATCAGGCCCGAGCGGCATGTCCGCGGCCTACTACCTTTCGCTCAGCGGTCACGCCGTGACCGTCTACGAGCGCGACCCTGATGCCGGCGGCATGCTGCGCTACGGCATCCCCGAGTACCGGCTGCCCAAGGAGCGCGTCCTGGAGGCTGAGTACCAGTCGGTCTGGGACCTCGGCGCCAGGCTTGTCACCGGCGCCGAGCTGGGGGTGGACTTCACCATCGACGACCTGCAGAACGAGGGCTTCGACGCGGTGCTGGTGGCCATCGGCTGCTACGACACGAACAAGCTGGGCATCCCCGGCGAGGACGCTGATGGCGTCATCGATGGCCTCGAGTACCTGCGCATCGCCACGCTGGGCCTGCCCTACCCCGATCACAAGGGCAAGCGGGTGGTGGTCATCGGCGGTGGCTTCACCTCCATGGACTGCTCGCGCACCTCGGTCCGCCAGGGCTGCACGGAGACGACGCTGGTCTATCGCCGTGACATGAAGGACATGCCTGCCGCCGACGAGGTCCACGAGATGCTCGAGGAGGGCGCGCGCGCCATCTTCCAGGCCTCACCGACGCGCGTCGTGACCGACGCCGGCAACAAGGTCACCGGGGTCGAGTTCCAGCGCATGGCCCTGGGCGAGCCGGACGCGTCGGGCCGTCGGCGACCGCAACCGGTGGAGGGCACCGAGTTCATCATCGACTGCGACCGTGTCCTGCTCGCCATCGGCCAGGGTCCCGACCTGGGCTGGCTGGAGAGCGGCGCCGAGGGTATCGCCAAGACCAAGCGCTGGCGGCTGGACGCCGACGCGGTCACGTTCGGTACCGGACGGGCAGGCGTGTTCGGGGCCGGCGATGTACGCACCGGTGCGGCCACCGTCGTCGAGGCCATCGCCGAGGGCCGCCGCGCCAGCTACGCCATCGATGCCTACCTGCAGGGGCAGGACCTCGACGAGATCAGAACGCGCCAGACGTTGGCCGAGCCGCAGCCGGAGTTCCTGTCCATCGTCCCCTACACCGATGAGGTCAAGCAGCCTCGCCTGCGCTTGAAGTCGATGCCGGCCGAGGCACGCAACGACTCCTACATCGAGTACGAGATCCCATACACGCAACAGGAGGCGATGACGGAGTCCGCGCGCTGCCTGCAATGCACCTGCGAGGCCATCGGCTACTGCGACCTGCGCCGCCAGGGCATCGAGTACGGCACGACCCTGCAGACGCTCGAGCCCAAGCGCAGCGGCCTCTCGTTCCGCAGCGTCAGCGAGAACCGCTTCACCGGCGTCAATCACGACTACATCCGCGACGACAGCCACGCGTTCATCCTGCGTGAGCCGTCGCGCTGTATCGACTGTGGCCGTTGCGCCAACGTGTGCAAGGAGATCGTGGGCGCTGCCTGCTACGACTTCATGCGCACCGGCTTCGACACGCTGGTGACCACGCCGCTGGACATGAGCCTCAATACCACGCCCTGCGTCTCGTGCGGGCGCTGCGCCGAGACCTGTCCGACCGGCGCGCTCATGCCCAAGCCACGCGTGCTGGAGCACTACGACGTGGATGAATCGCGCTGCATCCTGTGCGGCATCTGCGTCGACGCCTGTCCCTATGATGCGTTGCGTTGCGGGCCCGACTTCGAGCTGGCACACGAGTCACGTGCCGAGCCGCAGATCGACCTCATGGCACTGGCCGCGATGGAGCGCGAGACCGAGTTGAGCTATGTCCGCCGGGAACGCGATTGGCTCGCTCGCGCCCAGGCCGACGGACGCGATGTCCCGCACGAGCGGCTGCTGCCCATGCTGCCGCCCGGCACTGCCGGCAACGTCGGCGGCAGACAGACCAAGGGAGCTGGTGGCACCGGTGGCGGTGCGGCACAGATCCACCACAAGTAAGAGGGGATAGCAGGGAGTGGAGTTACCGGGGACGGTTCCGTACCTCGACTGGCGCTGGGACGATCTGGTGTTCCTGGTGTTGGCCGGCGTGATGCTGGGCTCCGCGCTGCTCGTGGTGCTGGGGCGCGACATCATCCGCTCGGCCCTCTGGCTCATCCTGTCATTCGCCGGGCTGGCCGGGTTCTACGGTCTGCTGGGCAGTCCCTTCATGGCCATCAGCCAGGTGCTGGTCTACATCGGCGCCATCGCCGTGCTCATCCTGTTCGCCGTCATGATCACGTCGTCCAAGCGCGGGCCCGCCAGGCTGGTCTTCCAGCGACAGTGGTGGGCCGGCGCCATCGCGGCCGTGCTGCTGGTGGGCCTGCTGATCATCTCCATCCTGCTCACCGAGTGGGATGCCGGCCTGCGCTCGTCATGGCCGAAGCCGAGAACATCCTGCTCGCCGTGTTCGGAGGATTGGCGACTGCCCTCGAGCCACTTGGCGTCGTGTTGCCGTTCGACACCTGGGAGCCGGGAGTCGCGCAGGTGGCTGAGGCGCGCGACATCGCGCTGACCCTCTTCGAGGACTACCTCTTCGCCTTCGAGGCGCTGGGTGTGCTGCTGCTGGCCGCCGTGATCGGCGGCCTCTACATCGCCAAGCGCGACGACGACATGCCCGAGACGAACAACCCGCGGCAGGCCATGCGCGACGAGGAAGGTCGGCCATGACCCAGTCGCTGGAGGCCTACCTCGTCCTCGCCGTGCTGCTCTTCGGCATCGGCACCTTCGGCTTCCTGGCCAAGCGCAACGCCATCGCCATGCTGATGTCCATCGAGTTGATGCTCAATGCCGTCAACCTGGCCATCATCGCCTTCGGTGCCTTCACGCCCGAACTGGCGGCGCAGGCCAGCACCATCGCCCTGTTCGTCATCGCCGTCGCCGCAGGCGAGGCCACCGTCGGCCTCGCCATCGTCATCGCCATCTACCGCAACCGCAGGACGCCGCTCGTGGACGAGTACGCGTCGATGAAGGACTAGCGGCGGATGAACTTCATCTTCGGCGCGGAGGAGGGCGGCGCGCTGTTCGTGCCGCCCGAGGCAGCCGGCTCGACCGAGAACCTGCTGGTCCTGCTGCTCCTGGCGTTACCACTGATGGGCTTCCTGGTCACCGGCACCCTCCGCTCGCGACTGGGCGGCCGCCCCTGGATCATCCCCATCGCGGCCATCCTCGCGACGACCGCGATCGCCACCTATCTCGCCTACCAGTCGCTGTCGGGCGCCTATGGCGAGCATGGCATCGAGCACGTCTACTACGTCTGGATCGGAGTCGCCGACCTGCAGGTCGAGTTCGGGTATGTCATCGACAACCTGACGGCACTGATGTTCATCGTCGTCACCTGGATCGGCGCGCTGGTGCACATCTACAGCATCGGCTACATGGCTCACGATCCGGGCAAGGCGCGCTTCTTCGCCTATCTCAACCTGTTCATGTTCAGCATGCTGCTGCTGGTGCTGGCAAGCAGCTACCTGGTCGTCTTCGCCGCATGGGAGCTGGTGGGCCTGTCCAGCTACCTGCTCATCGGTTTCTGGTTCACACGCCGCGCCCCTGCCCTGGCGTCCAAGAAGGCCTTCCTGGTCAACCGCGTCGCCGACCACAGCTTCCTCGTCGGCATCATGGGCGTCTTCCTGCTGACCGGGACGATGGACTTCTTCGACTCCTTCGTGGAGTGGAACGTCCGCGAGATCGACCCGCTCATCCGCAACGTCGTGGCCGTGCTGCTCTTCGTGGGCGCGGCCGGCAAGAGCGCGCAGTTCCCCTTCCATGTCTGGCTGCCGGACGCGATGGAGGGCCCCACTCCCGTCTCCGCTCTGATCCACGCCGCGACCATGGTCAACGCCGGCGTCTACTTCATCGCCCGCACCACGCCTATCTTCGCCTCGGCGCCGGAGGCGATGCTGCTGGTCGCGGCCATCGGCACGTTCACGGCCGTCCTGGCGGCCACCATCGCGCTGACCCAGAAGGACATCAAGCGCGTGCTGGCCTACTCCACCCTGAGCCAGCTGGGCTACATGTTCGCGGCCCTCGGCGTCGGCGCCTGGCTGGCCGCCATCTTCCACCTCATGGCCCACGGCTTCACCAAGGGCCTGCTCTTCCTGGGTTCCGGCTCGGTCATCCACGCCATGCAGTGACGAGCAGGACATGACCAAGATGGGCGCGCTGTGGCGGAAGATCCCCTGGACGCACTGGACCTTCCTCATCGGCGCGCTGTCGCTGGCGGGCATCCCGCTCTTCGCCGGCTTCTTCTCCAAGGACGCCATCCTGGGCGAGTCGTTCGTGCTGGGCTGGTGGCCCGTCTTCGTCATCGGTGCCATCGTGGCCGCGCTGACCGGCTTCTACATGTTCCGCCTGATGGGCCTGACCTTCTACGGCAAGAGCCGCGTCGACCCCGAGGTCGAGCCCAAGATCCACGAGTCACCGCCCTCGATGGTGGCGCCCGCTGGTGCTGCTGGCCATCCCGACCATCTTCCTGGGCCTGGTCATCGGCCTGCCCCTGGGCGACTCGATCATCAAGCACTGGCTGGAGCCGATCTTCCACCCGGCGCGAGGTCATCATGGGCATCAGCCTTCCCGGAGTACGAGCTCATCGGCATCGACGGCGGGCTGATCATCATCTCGGTGGCCATGGCCGCGCTCGGCATCGGCGCCGCCATCTGGCTGTTCAGCGTCTTCAACACCCGGGCGCGCCTCGAGACCGTGGACAGCCTGACGCAGCGCAACCGCGTCAGCCGCTCGCTCTACACCGCCTCGCTCAACAAGTGGTACTTCGACGATCTCAACCACCTGCTCTTCTACCGCTTCGGCGGCGTCGTCGCCAACGGCGTGATGTGGTTCGACGTCAAGATCATCGACGGCATCGTCAACGGCGTCGGCGCGGTGACCACGTCGGTCGGTGATGGCGTCCGCCACATCCAGACCGGTCGCGTCCAGAACTACGCGCTGGGCATCGCCATCGGGCTCGTCGTCATCGCCACCCTGCTTCATGCTGATGGCCCGCTGATGATCGACATCGGACAGCTCGACATCCTGACGCTCATCATCTTCACGCCGCTGCTGGGCGCGCTGGCTGCTGCTGCTGGCCTTCCCGCTGCTGCGTCTGTTCCGCGTCGAGGTCAGCGCCGAGCGTCAGGACGCCACGATGGCGCTGGGCGCCTGCTCACGGCTGCGGTCGCCTTCGTGCTGTCGCTCGCTGCTGGCGCTGGCCTTCGACAACGAGGCCGGCCGGCTTCCAGTTCGTGCAGACGGTCGACTGGATCGGCTTCTTCGGCATCCAGTACAAGGTCGGCGTCGACGGCATCTCGCTGGTGCTGGTGCTGCTCACGACGCTGCTGACGATGATCAGCATCCTCGCCAGCTTCGGTCCCATCAAGACGCGGGTGAAGGAGTACATGATCTCCTTCCTCGTGCTCGAGGTCGGCATGCTGGGCGTGTTCCTGGCGCTCGACCTCTTCCTCTTCTACGTCTTCTGGGAAGTCGTGCTCGTGCCGATGTACCTGATCATCGGCATCTGGGGTGGTGCCAACCGCATCTACGCCACCATCAAGTTCGTCATCTACACGCTGGTCGGCTCGCTGCTGATGCTGATCGCCATCCTGGCCATCGCCTGGAGCTACTCACAGGCCACCGGCACCTGGGTCGGCGCCTTCGACTACACCACGCTGGTCGAGTTCGGCATCGACCCGACCCTGCAGTTCTGGGCCTTCCTGGGCTTCTTCCTGGCCTTCGCCATCAAGGTGCCGATGTGGCCGGTCCACACCTGGCTGCCCGATGCCCACACCGAAGCACCGACGGCCGGCTCGGTCATCCTCGCGGGCGTGCTGCTGAAGCTGGGCGGCTACGGGCTCATCCGCCTGAACCTGCCGCTCTTCCCGGACGCCGCCAACGACCTGGCGCCGTTCATCATCGCGCTCTCGATCGTGGGCATGCTCTACGGCGCCATCGTGGCCATCCGACAGACCGACCTGAAGCGCCTCATCGCCTACTCCTCGGTCAGCCACATGGGCTTCGTGACGCTGGGCATCTTCGTCTTCAACGAGCAGGGCGTGCAGGGCGCGGTCTTCCAGATGGTCGCTCACGGCGTCATCACCGGCGCGCTCTTCCTCCTCGTGGGCGTCATCTACGAGCGCACCCACGACCGCACCATCGCCAAGATGGGCGGGCTCGGTCAGCGCGTGCCGGTCTTCGCCACGCTGATGGTCTTCTTCAGCCTGGCCTCTGCCGGCCTGCCCGGACTGGCCGGCTTCGTGGGCGAGTTCCTGGTCCTGCTGGGCGCCGTCACCTTCGAGCCCTGGGTCGGCTGGCTCGCCGCGTTCACCATCATCTTCGCGGCGGTCTACCTGCTCTACATGGTCCAGAACATCATCATGGGCGACGTCAGCGACTTCCTGAAGGGCCTCGGCAGCAAGCTCACCGACGTCAACCCCATCGAAGCCGCGACGCTGGCGCCGCTGGTGGTGCTGACGGTGCTCTTCGGCCTCTTCCCGGCCCTGGTGCTGGACCTCATCGCCTTGCCCGTGAGCGAGGTGCTGGACATCGTCAAGGAGCGGCTGAGGCCGCTGCCGACGTCACCACCGGTCTGCTGCCATGACCGCTGACGCGCTGCTGACGCTGCTGCCCTTCCTCATCGTGGTCGGCCTGGCGCTGGCCATCATCCTCATCGACCTGTTCGTGCCCCGGCGTGACGACGTCATCATGGCCGTCGGCGCTGGAGGGCTGGTCGTGGCACTGCTGGCCACGCTCGTCATCGGCCCCTCCCCGTGGGGCGTCCGGCAGCGGTCGACGGCCCGATGTCCATCGGCGACCCGGCGCTCTACACGCGAGACCTGCTCACCTCGCTGCTCGACGTGGTGCTCATCTCCATCGGCCTGCTGACGCTGCTGTTCGCGCCCGACTACCTGGTCCCGCGCAAGCTGCCGCTGGCGGAGTTCGCGGCCACGCTGCTGTTCGCCATCAGCGGCGGCATGCTCATCGCGGGTGGCCAGGACCTGCTGATCCTCTTCATCGGCCTCGAGCTGCTGGTGCTGCCGGGCTACCTGCTGGCGGGCTTCGCCAAGCGCGACGGGCTCTCCACCGAGGGCGCCATCAAGTACTTCCTGCTGGGCTCCTTCTCCAGCGCCATCCTGCTGTTCGGGCTGGCCTTCGTGCTCGGCTTCACCGGCACCACGCAGCTGTCCGGCATCGCCGACACCCTGCGCGGCAGTCGATCGAGGGCAGCCAGTCGCTGCCGCTGGCGCTGGCCATGGGCCTGGCGCCTGCTGGCCGTGGGCCTCCTCTTCAAGATCGCCGCCGTGCCCTTCCACTACTGGACACCCGACGCCTACCAGGGCTCGCCTACCCCGGTCACGGGCTACCTCTCGGTGGGTCCCAAGATCGCCGCCTTCGCGCTGATCCTGCGGCTCTTCGTGGAGGCCCTGGAGCCGCTGCGCGGCGAGTGGGCCGCTCATCGTCGGGCGTGCTCGCGGCGATCACCATGACCGTCGGCAACCTGGCCGCGCTGGGCCAGGACAACATCAAGCGCATGCTGGCCTACTCGTCCATCGCCCACACCGGCTACATCATGGTCGGGCTGGTCGTCTTCGCCACCGCCGACGATCCCGTAGATCGCCTCCAGCCGGCATCCAGGGCGTGCTCTTCTACAGCGTCGCCTACGCCTTCATGAACCTCGGCGCCTTCGCCGTGGTGGCCGCGCTGCAGCGACGTCCGGGCGTCACCAGCCAGCTGACGACCTTCACGGGGCTGGGCTATCGCGCGCCCGTCCTGGCACTGCTGATGACGGTCTTCCTGCTGTCGCTCACTGGCATCCCGCCGCTGGCCGGCTTCTTCGCCAAGGCCATCGTCGTCCTCGGCGCCCTCGAGGTCGGCGGGCCGGTGACGCTGCTGGCGGTGCTGATCATGCTCAACGCGGCCATGGCCGCGTTCTACTACCTGCGCGTCGTCGTCTACATGTACATGCGCCGGCCGCCGAGGATGACGCGGCCGAGGTGAGCATCGGCGGCTACACCAAGGTGGGCCTCTTCCTGGCCGCAGCGGCGACCATCCTCATCGGCCTCTTCCCGCCGGTCACCGGCGCCATCCTCGAGTGGACCGAGGCGGCCGCCACCGCGCTCGCCCAGCTCTAGCGCTCACGCCTCCGGACGGACCGGTCCGGCGCCGGCATGGGCTCGTCGCGCACGAGGTGGCTCGCCAGTCGGCGCAGGAAACGAGCCACCTCTTCCGGACCGGGCAGCACCACGTCGGCGTGGGGCGCCACCTCACGGTGACGTCGGCGTGGCCGGCGACGGCGATGGCGAGTCCGCGATGTGCTCCCGGCAGCCCGAGCCTCACGCAGCGTGTCGAAGGCAGCGCGTCGTGGCGGTCGTCCCCGAGCATGAGCATCGTCGCGGGGCGATGTTCCTCGATGAGGCGACGCAGGGTGATGCCCTTGGTCGTGGCGCCCACGGGGCGCAGCTCGTGGGCACGTCTGCCCCCGGCACGGCAGAGCAGTCCTTCGGGGTCGACCGCATCGACGGCGGCGATGACACGCGAGCGTGCCGCGTCGATGTCGGGCGCAGCCCGGAAGTGGAACGTCAGCGCGGGGCCCTTGTCCTCCAGCACCAGCCAGGGCTCGTCCACCAGACGCGGCACCTCCGCCTTCAGTCGCTCGGCCATGGCCGCCGCGGCCGCGTCCGTCGGCTCGCGCGTGACCTGCAGCGCCGCCACCCGGAAGCCGCGACGCTGCCGCGGCCCGCTCGGCGCCGTGGTCGCCGTGGTAGCTCGATACCGCCGATGCGAGCTCGAGCCGCCAGGTCGGGCACGGTGCGGCCGCTGATGAGCGCGACCTGGGTATCGGGCTGGACCGCCAGGCGTCGCAGGGCACGCTGGGCGCCGGGGATGATGGCCGCGCGCCAGGGGTCCTGGACCAAGCGTGAGAGCGTGCCGTCGAAGTCGCTTGCCAGGAGCAGATCGCCATCGAGCAGCGGACGAGCGAGCTCGAACGCGTCGGCCGCGGTAGCTCAGCGAGTACGACGTCAGAAGCCAGCGACGAGCCTCTCTTCCTGCGACGTCGCCGAGCTGGTCTCGATCCGCGACCGGGCGCGGCCGCGGCCCTCGCGCATGAGCCAGGCCGGCACCGCGGCGACGACGAGCACGATGCGCGGCCACGACGAACAGCGAGCCCAGGACCTCCGCCGCCTCCGCCGACGCCCAGCGCTCGATGGCATCGAGCACCAGTGGGTCAGCCAGCGGCTGGCCCACCAGCTCCGCGGGCAGGATGGAGTCGCGGTACGCCTGGTCATCGAGCGCGACGGTGACCTGGTCGATGCGCGTCGTGCCGAAGGCGGTCAGGATGGCCATGCCGATAGCCATGCCGGCCATGCGCGCCACCGTCACCGCGGCGCTGGCGGCACCGAAGGCGGCGCGCCCGGCGGCCTCGACAGCGGCCGTCGAACGCGGCGTGACCGTCAGACCGAAGCCGAGGCCGAAGAGCGAGATCGACACCACCGGCACGTAGAGCTCGGTGTCGATGCGGGTGGTCGACAACCACAGGAGGCCGATGACGCTGGTGGCCAGGCCGGCGAGCGTGACGGCGGTGGCGTTGAAGCGACGCATCATGAAGCCCGAAGCGAAGGCCCCGATGGCCATGAACAGCGCCATCGGGCCGAGCACGAGGCCCTGCTCCTCGGGGCCGGCGAAGCGGACGCGATCGATGAAGGCGGCCATGCCCACGATCGCAGTGGCCAGAGCGTAGCCGGTCAGGACAGCTCACCAGCACCGCGCCGCTGAAGACGCGGTTGGCGAACAGGCGCAGGTCCAGGAACGGCTCCGGCACGCGCAGCATGCGCACGACGGCAGCGATGCCGGTGACGACCGCGATCAAGGTGGCTATCGGGATGACGGGGACCCCAGTCTGTGGCTCATCACCGATCAGCGTCACTGCCAGCAGGCCGGAGGTGAGCGCAGTGCTGAACAGGACGGCTCCCAGTGCATCCATGCGCGATGACCCCGGCGCCACGTCCCAGTCGGGCGAAGCGGCCCAGATGTAGATGGCCGCCAGCAGTGACAGCGGCACCGTCACGTAGAACACCCAGCGCCACGCCGGCACGAGAAAGTCGACCGCCGCGCCGCCCCAGACCCCGGACGAGGCGAGCGCGTCGCGCAGGTCGAGGACCTCCAGGATGACGGCGCCCAACAGCGGACCGATGGCCATGCCCAGGAAGGTGGCGGCGCCGATGAGACCGAGCGCCCGCGAGCGAGCGTGTCCGCCGTAGAGATGGCTGGCGCCGGCCGTGGCCACCGGCAGGATGGCGCCGGCACCGGCGCCCTGGATGACACGGCCGAAGACGAGCATCTCCAGCGATTGCGCACCCCCGCAGACGAGTGATCCGGCAGCGAACAGCAGCAGCGAGAGGATCATCAGGCGAGGCAGGCCGAAGCGGTCGGCGGCACGACCAGCCAGCGGCATGGCGGCGATGTAGGCCACCAGGTAGGCCGTGATGATCCAGGAAGCGCGGCGCAGCTCGTTCCAGCCCGAGAGATCGAAGAAGATCTCCGGCAACGCCACGGCCGTGATGAAGAGCTCGATGCCCACGAGCAGCACGCCCAGGCACAGCGCTGCCAGCATCACCGCACGGGAAGCTGGGCTCATGCCGGAAGTGTCAGTCGCCAGGCACCTTTGGTCAACGGCACGTGCTCGGCCCGCAGGCCATCGTTCTCAGCCACCCAGCGTCGTACCATCTCGCTCTCGTCGGGGCGGTCGCCGTCATCGACGAGGATGACACCGCCCCGGGCCATGCGGTCACGCAGCAGCGGCAGGGCCGGGTAGCGCGCCAGCGCGCCCGTGCCCTGCGGTGGACCATCCACGAAGAGGGCGTCGATGCGGACCGGCAGGCCCGCCCCGAGTCGGTACCACTGCCAGTGCTCGCTGCCGATCCGGACGTCCTCGAGGGGGGCGTCCATGACCAGGGCGAAATCCTGCAGCCCATGGGCTGCGATCTCCGCGCGCGTCTGTGCCGCGTATTCGGGCAGATGCTCGAGCGAGACGACGCGGCCCTTCCCCCGCTGCTGCAGGCGGCGCGCGGCAACGATGGTGGAGGTGCCGCTTCCCAGCTCGAGCACGCTGGTGGCTCCGGCGTCGATGATGCGCACGATCTCAAGTAGCGCGTCGGGAGCGGCGGCCGCACCCCGGGTCGGGGCCAGCGGTCGCTCCAGCTGCAGCGTGTCGCGCAGCCACAGCAGCGCCTCGAGCTGGCCATAGAGACGCTTCTCGGCCTCATTGACAGCGCGTCGCGTGCGCTTGGCCCGGCCGCGCGCCTTGCGTTCCGCGCCCTCCGTGTCGGGGGCCGCCGAGCGCGTGCGCCGGACCGGCCGCAGCCAGGCGCCGACCACCAGGGCGAAGGCGCTGGCGGTGATGGCGGCGCCGAGGGCGACACTGACCACGTCGGCCCCTAGCGCGAATGCCAGCAACGCCACGAGCAGCATGACCAGGATGACGGCCGACGACAGGACCGAAGGGCGACGTAGTAGGGCCATGCGCGAATGATGGGCCACGGGCTGCAGATGCGCACGCACGCTTGACAGTGCCCGGAGGGCCTACTAGCATCAACGTCTGCTTATATAAAGACTTGTTGTTCCATTGAACCAGCCTGCAGGAGGAGCGCTTGCCCAGTCCGGCACGCATCCGGTCCACCATCGCCACCATCACCGATCCACCGCAGGATCTGAAGGCGATGGCGGTCGTCCACAAGGCCCTCGCCGATCCCACCCGGCTGCGCATCGTGCGCGGCTGGCACAGGGTGACGGCACCGTCAGCGACCTCATGCGCCACGTCGACCTGAGCCAGCCGCTCGTGTCGTGGCACGTGCGCCGTCTGCGTGTGGCCGGTCTCGTCAAGACCCGTCGCTCCGGTCGCGAAACCATCTGCAGCCTGGGCCGTGAGGCCCTGGCACGCTTCCACGAGCAGGAGCGGGCGCTCCTGGGATCGGAGGGGTAATCGTGGGCAAGGGGTCCTTCATCTCGCCGGAGCAGCGCTCCGGCATCCGCGCCAGGGTCGAGCCCATCGCCCTGGCCATGTCCCGGGCCGGGCTGACGCCCAACATGCTCACCCTCATCGGCTTCGGCATCGCCGCCGTCGGCGGCCTGATGGCTGCCGTCGAATGGTGGTTGCTTGCCGGCATCGTGGCCACGGTCGGTGCGGGCTTCGACATGTTCGACGGAGCGGTCGCGCGCGCCACCGGGCAGGTGAGCAAGCTCGGCGCGTTCATGGACAGCACCTTCGACCGCTGGGGTGAAGGTGTCGTCTACGTCGGCATCATCATCGGCTCCACCCAGGCCGGCTTCGATCTCGGAGCGTGGCTGGCTGGAGCAGCGCTGGTATCGGCCTTCATGGTCAGCTACACGCGCGCCAAGAGTGAGTCGCTGGGCTTCTCCAGCGGCACCGGCATGGCCGCCATCGGCTTCGCCCCGCGCGAGGTCCGGACGGTCATCCTCGGCGTCGCCCTCGTCGGGGCCGGCATCTTCGATGTCACCGCCGACGTCGGTGACATCGGCAGCCTCATCCTGGCGGCCGGACTCGGCCTCATCGCCGTGCTGGCCACCATCACCGTGATCCAGCGGGTCCGGTTCGTCACTTCCCAACCCCCCGATCCCCAGGACTAGCTGGGACAAGCAGGAGCCATCAGCCACATGAGTGATCTCAACGGCAACGGTCAGGCGCCCATCCCCTCGCGCGACAAGTCGATCCGCGTGGCCATCGTGGGGGTGGGCAACTGCGCCAGCAGCCTCATCCAGGGCCGCTACTACTACCAGGACGCGCCCGAGGACGCCTTCGTTCCCGGCCTGATGCATGTCAACCTCGGCGGCTACCACGTCCGCGATATCGAGTTCGTGGCTGCGTTCGACGTCAATGCCAACAAGGTCGGCAGGGACCTCGGCGAGGCCATCTACACCAAGCCCAACAACACCATCCGCTTCATGGACGTGCCGGAGGTCGGCGTCACCGTGCAACGCGGCCCGACCATGGACGGCATCGGCAAGTACGTCGCAGCAGTGGTGCCCGAGTCGCCCGCGCCGGCGGTCGATGTGACCGCCGAGCTCAAGGCGGCCGCTGTCGACGTGCTGGTCTCCTACCTGCCCGTGGGCAGCGAGGACGCGACGCGTTGGTACGCCGAGCGCGCCATCGAGGCCGGGGTCGCCTTCGTCAACGCCATCCCCGTCTTCATCGGCCGCGAGCCGGAGTGGCAGGCCAAATTCGCTGCCGCGGGTCTCCCGGTCATCGGCGATGACATCAAGAGCCAGGTCGGTGCCACCATCAGCCACCGCGTTCTGACCCGCCTGTTCGACGATCGCGGCGTCCAGGTCGACCGCACGTACCAGCTGAACTTCGGTGGCAACACCGACTTCCAGAACATGCTCGAGCGCGATCGGCTGGAGTCGAAGAAGATCAGCAAGACCAACGCCGTCACCTCCATGCTCGACTACGAGCTGGCCGATGGCGCCGTCCATGTCGGTCCCTCCGACCATGTGCCGTGGCTGGAGGACCGCAAGTTCTGCCACATCCGCATCGAGGGCACGACCTACGGTGACGTGCCCCTGCTGGCCGAGCTCAAGCTGGAGGTCTGGGACAGCCCCAACAGCGCGGGTGTCATCACTGATGCCATCCGTTGCGCCAAGCTCGGTCTCGATCGCGGCTTGTCCGGTACGCTCGTGGCACCCTCGTCCTACTTCATGAAGAGCCCGCCGCTCCAGATCCACGATGACGTGGCCCGGCAGCGCGTCGAAGCCTTCATCCGGGGTGAGGACAGTGCGACCCTGACCGGCGCGGAGCCGGTCGCGGTCGAGGAAGCCGAGGGGGTCGTGGCGGCCGCCTCGCCCGAGCAGGAGGCGGTCACGATCGCCTGACAGGAGGGATGTGTCCGGCGTCGACTACGCACCCCATCGCCGCTCCCAGCGGGGCCGGCCCTTCGGAGTCATCGCCCGGGCCTGGGAGCGGCTCGTGGTCCTCGCCTTTCTCGCCGTCTCCGCGCTGCTGGTGCGGGTGCCGTTGCGGATCAGCGAACCCATCGGGCGGGCCGGCTTCCTCGCCGGCTACTACCTGTGGCCATCCAGGCGACGCATCATCAGGAACAATGCGGCGCATGTGCTGGGCCTGCCGGCAGGCCACCCCGACGTGGCCGCGATGGCGCGCGGCATCTACGGCACCTACGCCCGCTTCAGCATCGAGCTGATGCGGCTGCCCAACCTGCCGGCCGACGAACCGGTGCGGCTGGTGGAGCTCAGGGGCGAACAGCACGAGCGCTTCATGGCCCTCTGGCGGCGGTGCGAGGTCGAGGGGCGCGGGATCATCGCGGTCTCGGGTCACATCGGCAGCATCGAGGTCTTCGCGGGAGCGTATGCCCAGCAAGGTATCCCGACCTACGGGCTTGCCGATGACTCGGCCTTTCCTGAGCTGTTCGAACTCCTCAATATCTCCCGTGCGCGCTGGGGCGTGACGATCATCCCGTGGCGCCGCCTGCGGGAGATCTACCGCGTGATGCGCACGCCAGCCATCCTGGGCATGGTCGTGGACTGGGGCTACCGAGCCGATGATCTGCCGGTGCAGCTCTTCGGCGACTGGACCACCCTGCCGGCCGGTCCGGCGACGCTGGCCGCGCGCACGGGTGCCGTGATCGTGCCGGTGCTGGCGCGTCGACGCCCGGACGGCCGCTACGACCCCATCATGCACGACCCCATCGAGGTCGTCGATCGATCCGAGGCCGAGATCCTTCGCGCCACCGGGGCCATCGGTGCTGCCCTCGAGGCCATGGTCGCGCAAGCTCCCGAGCAGTGGTACACCTTCAAGCCGATGTGGCCCGCGACGAAGCAGGAGACGGCGGCCCTGGCGAAACGAGCGAGCGAGATAGGAGCCAGACGTGCCTGAGCGTGGTCCAGCCGACAGCACACCTAACCCCGCTGTGCCCGCGGCGCCGCCGCTGAGTCCGCTCCAGCATGTCCTGTTCCGGTTGCTGGTCGGTGTTCTGTGGCTGCTTCGCAAGCTGCCCGACAAACCGCTCTATCGCGCCTCGTACGCCATCGGCGCGGGACTCTATCTGCTTCTGCCCGCGCGTCGCGCGCAGGTGCGCCGCAACCTCGCACGTGTCTGCGGCTGGTTGGTCGAGAACGAGATGGCCAGCCCGCGCGTCACCAGGGCAGCCCGAGACGAGAAGGCCATGGACCGCATGGTGCGGGCCGCCTTCGGCCACTGGGTCGTGACCTATGTCGAGGCCGCACTCGCTCCCAGCTACAGCCGCGAGGAGCTGCAGCGGCGCCTCGTGCCCGTCTATCCGGACATCTCGGCCGAGACCGTCGCGGCGCGCGCGCCGGGCGAGGTCGGGCTCATCCACCTGGCCATGCACTTCGGCTCGGTCGATCTCTCGGCACTGTACGGGGCGCGCGTGGGCTCCCTGCCGCTCACGGGACCGATGGAGTTCGTGGGCTCGCCCTTCGCGCGGGCCTACTTCGAGCGGGTGCGCAACGAGCTCGATGTCAGCATCGTGCCCGTCGGCGATGCCGCGCCGGCGCTCATCGCCGCCATCGAGCGAGGCGAGGCGGTCGGCATCGTGGCCGACCGCAACATCGTCGGTCGCGGCTCGCCCGTGATGCTGTTCGGCGCTCCCACCCGACTACCCATCGGGCCGGCGCTGCTCGCCGTCCAGACCGGCGCGCCGCTCTACCTGCAAGCCATCGAGCGCACCGGTCCCGGCGAGTGGGTGGGCCACACCGTGCGCCTGGCGCCGCCGCCCGGCGCCTCACGAAAGGAGGCGACGCGCTCGATCCTCGAGCAGGAGACCCATCACTTCGAGCGCATCATCGCGCGCGCGCCCGAACAATGGACCACACTGTTCTTTCCGATCTGGGAGGACGAGGACCTAGCGTGAATCGCGAGACCGAGACGATGCTGCGCATCGACCCGCATGTGCACACGCTCGCCTCAGACGGCATCGACGACGTCGAGACGATGATTCGCGCGGCCGTTGAGCGCGGCCTGGCGGCCATCGCTATCGCCGACCACGAGCGCATGGATGCAGCGCAGGCAGGACGAGCCATCGCGGAGCACCGCGGCTGGCCCATCGAGGTGATCGTGGGCGAAGAGGTCTCCACTCGCGGTGGGCACCTGCTGGGGCTGTACCTGACCGAGCGCATCCGGCCCTGGCATTCGCTCAAGGACTCCATCGCCATGATCCACGAGCAGGGCGGCCTGGCCATCATCGCCCATCCGTTGCCGCCGTACCCACTGTGCGCCAGCGAACGCAGCATCCGTCGACTGATGGCGGAGCCTGATGCCATCTTCCACCCCGACGGCCTTGAGGGCTTCAACCCGACCACGGCACGGATGCCGTGGAGCCGCAAGGCGCCGGCGCTGGCGGAGGAGCTGGGCATCGCCGCCATCGGCGGCTCCGATGCACACAAGGCTGCCAACGTGGGTTCGACCGTGACCATCGTGCAGCAGCGTGGGAGCGTGGAAGAGAGCCTGCGACGGGCGCTGGCCGAGCGTGATACCCGCTGGCAGGGCGGCGCCTACCCCTGGCAGGGACAGCTGCGCATGTTCGCGCAGCAACAGCGCAAGAACCTCGCCGCGGTGGTGGCCGAGGTGGGCGGCAAGGTTCGGCGTGACGGCACCGGCCGGGACCTGGGCTATCCCGGTGGGCGGCAGCGACCGGTACACTTCGACCGCGCGGCCGCAGGCCTGCCGCCAGAGGAAGGGACCGAATGAAGATCGGCCTGGTCACGCCCTACATCTTCCCCGTGCCCGGGGGCGTCAACGCTCACGTGGGCTACCTCTACGAGAACCTCGTCAAGCGTGGCCACGACGTCCGCATCATCAGCTCCACCCACGGACCGCAGCGCTCCAGTGAGGGCGACATCATCCGTCTCGGATACGGCTGGAGCGTGCCCACCAACGGCTCCATCGGCACGCTGACCGTTTCGCATCGCTACGGATGGCTGGTCAAGGAGATGCTTGATCGCGAGCAGTTCGACGTGATCCACTACCACGAGCCCTTCGTGCCGTTCCTGTCGCTGGTCGTCCTGCGACACTCCAAGGCCGTCAATATCGCCACCTTCCACGCCTACTCGGGCTTCAGCCCGTCGTACGAGTTCGGCAAGCGCTTCATGGTCACGCCGGCCAATCGGCTGCACGGACGCATCGCGGTCAGCGCCGCCGCGCGCCACTTCATCTCGCGCTACTTCCCGGCCGAGTACAAGGTCATCCCCAACGGCGTGGATATCGCGCAATACGATGATGTGCCGCCCTTCGCGCGCTGGAATGACGGCATCCCCAACATCCTCTTCGTGGGCCGCTTCGAGAGCCGCAAGGGGCTGATGTATCTGCTGCGCGCCTATTACCAGCTGCGCCTCGAGGGTCTGGGCTGCCGCCTCCTGGTCGTGGGCAACGGACCGCAGGCTGGTGAGGCGCGACGGTACATCCAGTCACGACGCCTGGGTGGGGTCGAGATGCTGGGGCGCCTGTCCGACCATGACAAGGCGCGCGCCTTCGCCACAGCCGACATCTATGCCTCCCCTGCCACCGGACAGGAATCGTTCGGCATCGTCCTGCTGGAGGCGATGGCCGCAGCGACGCCCATCGTCTGCAGCGACATCCACGGCTACAAGGGTGTCGTCCGCCGCAATGAGCAGGCCGTGTTGGTGCCGCCGCGCGACACGGAAGCGCTGGCGGCCGCGCTGGGCACGCTCCTGCGCGACCCAGCGCTGCGCGAGCGCATGGGCGAATCCGGCCGACAGCGGGCGGTCCAGTACAGCTGGGAGAACATCACCGCCAAGGTCGAGGAGTACTACGGCTTCGTCATCCGCCGCCTGGCAGCGGCCGACGCACTCCCTTCCGGCTTCTCAGCTGAGATCCCCGAGCCGCCGCAGCGCACGTAGCGGGGACCCAGTCCGGCCAGGCTGAGGAGGAGGCCGCTCGGCGCGGGTAGAGCAGCTTGGCGTTCAGCGGCCCGGTCCAGGCGGCGCGGGCGGCGCGGGCGGCGCTGACGAACCGGGGGCCGTGTCGACCGAGCGGCCCCAGGTACGAGCCACGGCTGCGACGGCGCCCACGAAGATCAGCGTCAGTGCCCCGATCTGGAGCGTGGTCACGTCGATGATGCCGCCTTCGCCGGCAAGGTCGGTGTTGACGGCGAACTGGAAGTCCCAGTTCCACGTCGGCAGCAGGCCCTGGTAGATGCTGGCGAGGTCTGCTGGCAGCGGCAGCCCAGCCAGGTTGGGGTACCAAACGACCAGCCACACCAGCGCCGCGGCCAGCACACCCAGCACGAAGCGCCGTGGATCGCGGGCGCGCAGCGTCAGCCATGCGGGAATGCCCAGCACCAGCAGCGCGAACGCGGCCAGGACGTCCGATGACAGCGCGACGCCGGTAGCCGAGGTGGTGTCGAGGAACACGAGCGCGGCGATGACAGCGACCAGCGTGCCCGTGGCCACGAGGGCCAGCCCCAGCAGGGGGATACGGACGCTCCCGCCGGGGCCTGCCCGTCGCGACCCATACCAGGCGAGCCAGGCGGCGATGCCGGCTCCAGTCGCCAACAGGATCAGCGCGACCACGCCACCCTGGCTCAGCTGGGCGGTCCGTGTCACCTCCGATGCGCAGGCCACACCCGACGGATTGGCCACGGCTGTGCCCGAAAGGATGCAGAGCGGTGTCCGTAGCAGCCACAACAAGGGCGCGCCGACGATGGCCAGCGCGGCGGCGGCTCGTGCCAGGAACCAGGTCCGAGCGCCCGGGCCGTGCCACAGCTCGGCCAGGAAGTAGGACAGCGCCAGCAACATGAACGGCAGGCTGGCGTAGACGTGGTACTGGAACGCGGCGCGGTCGATGCGCGCCCACGGCAACCACATCGCCGCCCACATGATCAACACCACCGTCAGCGCCAGGCTGCGGCGCCGCCAGGCAGCCCAGGCTGAGAATGCCAGGCCCGCGATGCCCATCCAGAAGACGACCAGGTTGCCGCTGTCATAGATGAGCCCGGTGGTGCCGTCGCTGTAGCGCTCCTGGAAGAACCACACCGGCTTGAGGTCGAGCGGCCATGCCCACCACGGGGAGGAGGCTGCGTGCTCGGCGCGCAGGTTGTCGTGGTACCGGTACATCGATTCGGTCAAGTCCAGCAGGGTCTGGCCACCGGCAGTCGATTCCGGCAGCCCGGGAACGCTGCCGAGGAGGGGCAGGCCCCACGCGTTGCCCAGCTCCACCCACGGGGTGTAGGTGACGACATAGACCAGCACCGGCACGGTGGTCAGCGCCGCCAGCGTCAGCAGCCAGGGGATGACCTGGCGTGGCCCCGGCCGCAGCCAGGCGCTGGTGCCGGGTGGCGGCTGGGGGGCGCCAGCGGCGAAGGGACCGCGGCCGAGGCTGCTGGCGATGATCACGACCGCCGCGATGGCGAGTGCGGCGGTGATAGCCAGGCCGCCGCCCAGTTGACGGCCGACCAGGACGAGCGCGATGCCGGCGGCCAGCGGCATCGCCACTGCCAGCAACGCCTCGGCCCGGGTCAGCGGGATGGGGCGGCGGACCATGCCGGCGGTCAGCAGCCCGGTCAGGAGCACCATCAGCAGCAGGAAGACCCAGTTCCGGGAGGGGTCGTCGGTGGGCCCGCCACGGATGGCCATGCCCCCGAGGACGGCCGTGAGGGTGACCATCACCGTCAGCGCCAGCAGCCGCCCCAGGCCGGAGCGGAAGAGCACCAGCAGCCCGATGCCGCCGATGGCATACAACGCCACCCACTTCGAGGCCAGTGCGAGACCGAGGGCGACACCAGCTCCAAGCAGGATGAGGACTGCGGTCCAGGGTCTCCGATGAGCCAGGTAGAGCGGCGCGAACAGGAGCACGGCCAACAGGATGAAGGTGGTCACGTAGACGTCGTTCATGCCGAGGCGGGAGTTGGCGAAGAGCATGCCCTCCGCAACGATCAGGCAGGCCACGATGAGACCCACGCTTCGCCGTGCGAACAACACCCGCGCCAGCAGGTACAGCAGGGCCGCTGCCAGCACGCCCGCCAGCATGCCCGGCAGGCGCCAGCCGAAGGCGTTGCCGCCGATGCCGATGGTCGTCATCTGTCCGGCGTCGGTGATCGCGAGCAGCTCGGTGCGGTCGGCGTCGGGACGCCCCGGCTGGGTATCGGCGAGCAGCTCGGACGGACGTGCAGCGAGCGGTACGTCGATGAAGACCGACTCCCCCTTGGGCTCGACGACATAGACGGTCGGTCCGCCGGCGGGAGCCTCGCCGAGGGCATGGACCAGCTCAGCCGAGTCGTTCCAGACGAGGTCTTCGATGGCGCCCGGCATCCATACCGACTCCGCGACAGCCGGGCCCTCCTGCTCCAGACGGACCGAGACGAGCGATGCGCCGCTGGCACCGTAGAGCGTGGGCTCATCGCTGTCGGGGTCAGCGAGCACAAGGGCCGACACGGGCTCATCGGTCGGGATCTCGTCGATGGTGTCGAGCGTCCAGGCGTCGAGCAGGCTGATGCCGGCAGCGTCGGCGGTCGCCAGCAGCGGACCGCGCTCCACGCTGGCGCCCGGGAGGCGGCCCTCATCGATGGCCGCCCGCAGCGCCTCCGAGGCGGCGGAGCCGAGGTAGGCCTCGACGACCACGAAGCCATCGCCGGCCAGCAGTCGGGCGACGCGCTCGCGCTCCGCCAGCTCGGCCTTGGTGACCTCAGCCTCGTCGAGCGGCGGGGCGCCCTCGCCGGGCGCTGGACCGCCTGCCAGGGCGCGGACGATGACGCCGGCGGCGCGGTCGGGATCGTCCAGCTGGCCGGTGTCGACCAGCAGCCGTTCGGCCCAGGGCAGCTCGATCACGTCGCTCACGGCCACGGAGAACCGCTCCGCCAACGGCGTTCCGGATTCAGTGTCGAACGTCACCATCTCACCGCGGGTGACTGCCACCACGGACGTGTCGGTGACGAGCAGGTGGTCGACGGGCGCCCCGGGGCCGGCGGAGAAGAAGTCCGCGCTTGCCTCGCTCTCGGAGGGACCGTGGTGACGAAGGTCATCCAGGCGGGTGGTCTCGAGACGGTACAGGCGGCCGGTCCCGTCGGCAGCGTAGAGCGTGTGACCCTCGGCGTCGATCGTGAGCGCAGTAGCAGCGATCGGCAACTCCGCCACCAGCTCGTCCGTGGCAAGGTCGTAGGCACGCAGCGTCTCGCCCGTGGCCAGGTAGAGGCGCTCGCCGTTGCGCAGACCGTCATTGCCGTCCGGCGACCAGCGGGGCTCCAGGACAGCGTCGGTGACAGCCACGCCCAGGTCGGCGCTGCCGGTGACCTCGTTGCCGCCGGCCAGGCGGATACCCCAGGCCATGGCGTACTTGGCCAGGTGGGGATGGGTGAACTCGTAGATGTCGTGCGCCTCGCCGTACTGCCAGTGCTGCAGGAACTCCGTGGCCGTTCGCGCGTGGTAGACCTCGTCGAAGTACATGCGAACCGGCTGGTCGAGCCGCGCACCGCGTACGACGAGCGTGGCCAGCACCAGCGCCACGAGGACCAGCACGTCCTTGCGGTCTATGCGACCACCGGGCTCGGAGGCAAGCGTGGCGCTGCGGTCGCGCCGCAGAGAGCCCCACGAGAGACGCGCGATGACCCGGTCCAGGCGGCCAGGGGGCAGGCTCGGTGACGCACCCGGCGCCGCCGGAGCAGCCAGGTCGCCCGGCAGGACGGACGATCCTGGCGCCGGCACGATCGCCGGCGTCGTCACGACGGTAGCAAGCGCAGCCTCGTGATCGAAGCCGTCGGGGCTGGTCTGGAGCGATGGGCGCAGCTGCCATGCCACCCACAGCCCGACAGCCGTCTGCAACAAGGCCGACAGCGTGATGAGCGACTGGCTTCGGAACAGGTCGCCGCCGGGCAGCGTCTCCACATTCGCCGTTCCGTACAGCGGAAGCGTCAGGATGCCGTGCAGATTGATGAAGGCACCGATGCTCAGCAGCAGCAGGGCCACGCCCCAGCGACGCTGCACCACTGCCAGCAGCGGCATCAACGCCACGACCGGGAAGATGTAGCGCTCGTGCACGCGCGTGGGCAGGATGAAGAAGGCGGCCGCCAGCAGGGTCGCAGCCACGATGATGGTCCAGCGGTCGTCGCGGGCCGTCGCGCGCAGGCTGGCCCACAGGAAGCCGGCCACGAGCAGGGCGGCACCGACCGCGACCCCGGGGATGGGTCCGGCCAGCGGCAGGCTGTCGTCGATCCAATTGAAGGCCTCGGCCAGCGAAGGGGCGCCCTCGACACCGATCAGCGCCCACAGGTTGTAGGCGTTGACGGTGAGGTAGCCGTACTGGCCGGCTGTCCCGAACATGCGCTCGATGTACTCGAGCGGTCCCATCCCGAAGGGCAGCGCGATGAGGAAGAACGCGGCCCAGGCGGCGATGAGCGCAGTCAGCAGCCGGGGCCAGCCTTGCTGGCGCGTCAACCAGGCGGCCAGGGGCGCGGGCGCCCACGGCCGGTGGCGGGGCCCGGAGCCCGCGCGCAGCAGGTGCCGCTTCACGAGCACGAACAGCACGAGGGGGATGAGCACCACGCCGAACTGCGGCTTCACCAAGGCGGCGGTCGCGGCCAGGGCGGCGGCGCCTTCGCTGTTGCCGCGGATGAGCGCGGCCACGCCCAGCAGCAGCACCAGGGCCCCGGCCGCGTCCGTCTGGCCCCACAGGGCCGAGTCATAGAAGGCGACCGGGTTGAAGAGATACATGGCGGCCGCAGCCAGCGCCAACGTCTCGCTGCGCGCGCCCGGCCAGGTCCAGCCGCGCACCAGCCGATAGATGACGTAGGCGACCCCGACGTCGAGCAGGATCGGAGGCAGCTTGATCAACTGGCCCGGGTCGCCGGACCCGGCCAGGGCACCCGCGACCCACAGCAGATAGAGATACGCCGGTGGATAGTCGGAGAAGCCGGCGTTGGCGTAGAAGCCGCCGGGGCCGTGCTCGGCCATGGTCGCGGCCCAGGCGCTGTAGGACGCGAGGTCCGACTCGAAGCCCGATGCCGGGAACAGCACGTATGCGATAGTTAGCCGCAGTGCCAATCCACCGAGCAAGAGAACGATGAGGGCGGGGCTGAACGCGAGCGCTCGGAGGGGGCGGATCGGCTCCCCGGGGCTACGCCCGACCCCTTGCGCAAGGGTCGTTGTCACCGGCGACGACCTGCCTCCTGGGAAAGCGTTGAGGTGAAGGCGAGTATATCAACGGGTCCCCAAGCCGCCCTCGACCCGTCCGCGAGCCTCGCTCGGGGCGGGCGTCTGGAGGTGGCCCTGGGGCGGATCCATCCCGGCTGGGTCGCCCTCGGGCTGCTGCTGCTGGCGGCGCTCGTCTACTTCAGCTCGAACCCGACACGGTATGACTTCTACGATCACTTCGTGTGGCAAGCCGACGCCTTCCTGCACGGCCGGGCGGAGATCGCCTATCCCGTCAGCGAAGGCCCGTACCGCAACGACTACTTCCAGGATGTACTGCCCGTAGCACCCGGCCTGGCACAGGTGCCGTTCCCGCCGCTGCCGGCCATCGTCCTGCTGCCGTTCGTGGCGGTCTGGGGACTGGGCACCAACGGGGCGGCGGTCGCGGCCGGTCTGGGCGCCGTCAACGTGGCCCTGTGCTGGCTGATGCTGCTGGGTGTGACGCCCCGGCGCTCCGCGGCGCTGCTGGGCACGCTGTTCTACGGCTTCGGGACAGTGGCCTGGTACGCGGCCATGCTGGGCACGACATGGTTCCTGGCGCACACCGTAGCCAGCGCCTGCCTGTTCATCGCCATCGCCATCGCCGTGCGCGCTGACGGCCGGCGTGCGGCCACGCGTCGGCAACTCGCCGCCGGCATCGCCTTCGGCCTGGCTGCCACGGCCAGGCTGACGACGCTCTTCGGCGCCCCGTTCTTCGTCTTCGTCGGGGGTGGCGGCTCATGGCTGCGCCGCGCCGTCGCTGCCGGTAGCGGCGCGCTGCTACCGGTGGTCTTGCTGCTGGGCTACAACCTGATCACCACCGGGGCGCTCTTCCATCCGGCCTACGACTACCTCTACGAGGTCGAGTACCGGCCCCGGCCGGAGCTGGTGAACCCCGACTGGGCCATCGAGGATCCGCGCTACATCCCCCAGAACGCCGCCATCATGCTGGGCCAGCCGCCATCGATACCGCTGCTGCATGACCCCGCCTGCGCCGGAGAGGCGATCACGCCAGGCTCGCTACTGGACCGCGATTGCCCGCTGCTGCGACCAGATCCGATCGGCATGAGCATCCTGCTGACGAGCCCGGCCTATCTGCTGATGATCCCGGTGCTGTGGCGCCAGTGGCGACGTCGCATCGTGGCCGGGTCGGCCCTGGCGATGCTGTCGATCGCGCTCATCGACCTGATGCACTTCAGCCAGGGCTGGGTCCAGTTCGGCTACCGCTTCAGCAACGACTTCGCGCCCTTCGCAGTCATCCTCGTGGCGCTCGGTATCGCCCGCCTCGGTGTCGGCGCCATCTCGGTCGGGCTCGTGGCGGCCTCGATCGCCGTCAACGCCTGGGGCGTCTACTGGGGCGTCACGCTGGGGTGGTGAGCACCGCCACGCCCGATCGCGGCCCGGTGGGCAACGCGCCCCGCTACGCGCTCGCGGTGATACCGGTGTTCGGCCTGGCGTTGGTGCTCTACGTGCGCACACTGCTGCCGGACGTCGGGCTCTGGGACACGGCCGAGTTCCAGACCATCGGGAGCGTGCTCGGCATCGCCCACCCGACCGGCTACCCAAGCTACACCCTGCTGGCCTGGCTGGCCTCCGTCGTGCTGGCTCCGGCCGGCAACGAAGCCTACCGGGCAGACCTGCTCTCAGCCCTGCTGATGGCGGGTGCGGCCGCCCTGCTGGCAGTGCGCGTGGTGCAAGCCACCCGGCGCTGGGCCGTGGGCCTGCTGGCCGGCATCGCCTTCGCCGTAGGCCCCGTTGCCTGGCACTGGGGCCAGCGCGCCGACCCTCACGCGCTGCACGTGTTCCTCGCGGCCCTGCTGCTGGTCCTGCTGGCGGCATGGGCCAGCGCCGAGGCGACGCGGCCCCGACGGGCGGCGTGGTGGCTGCTGGCGGCGGCCGTCACCTACGGGCTGGCGCTGGGCAACCATGCCCTGACGCTACTGCTGGCACCGGGCATCGCGGCCTACGTGCTCCTGGTCGCTCCGCGCATCCTGTGGCGGCGCTGGCGCCTGGTGCTGGCGGCGGCCGGAGCATTGCTGCTCACCGCGACGCTGGTCTACCTGTACCTGCCCCTGCGCTCGGGCATGGACCCGCCCCTCGACTACGCCAACCCAGAGACCTGGGGTTCGTTCTGGTACGTAGTGCTGGGCGAGCAGTTCCAGGGCGCGTTCGGACCCCTGCCCTCGCTCCCGGACATGCTGTCAGCCATCGGCAACGAGCTCGTGCGCAACTTCGGCTACCTCTCGGTGGTGGCCGTCGGGGGCGTCATCGCGGGCCTGTGGCGGCACCCGCGCCTGACCGTCCTGACCCTGCTCTGGTTCGCCTGTACCTGGCTCTTCGCCATCGGCTACCCCAACGCCAACATCGAGCGCTACTACCTTGTGCCGCTGCTGGTGGCGGCGCTGTGGCTGGCACTGGCGGCGGACGCCGCCTGGGATGTGCTGCGGGACGTCCTCCAGCGCCCGGGCGATGACGGCGTCGCGCGAATCGCAGCCGGGGGCCTGGTGGGGCTGCTGCTGGTGGCCGCGCTGGTCCCGGCCGTCGACCGCTACAGGGCGCTGGACGCGTCCGACGACGACCGGGGTCGTGCTGTGCTGGAGGCGACCTTCACGGCCCTCGAGCCGAACGCGGTCGTGCTGTCGTGGTGGTCGTACTCGACACCGCTGTGGTACGGACGCTGGGTGGAGGGGCGCCGCCCGGACGTGACCATCATCGATGACCGCGACATCCTCGACGATGGCTTCGGGACGGTCGAGGCGGCCATCGATCACTACCTCGGCCAGCGGCCCGTCTATGTCATCCGCCTCGAGCGCGATGTGGACGCCCTGGGCAGGCGTTATGCGCTGGAGCCGGTGCCTGATGTGCCGGTCGACCTGCGGCGTGTGGTGGCCCGCAAGACCGAGTGAAGCGCGTGGCCCTAGGATGGGTGCGTGCCTGATCGACCGACCGAAGCGGCGACGCCCTCCACGGCGCGCGTGGAGGCCCTGAGCTACTTCTTCCCCGCCCATGACGAGGCCGCCAACATCGAGGCGCTCGTGGCCGAGGCGCTCGACGAGCTGGGCAAGCTGGCACAGCGTTTCGAGATCATCGCCGTCGATGACGGCAGCACCGACGGCACCGGCGAGATCGCCGACAGGCTCGCATCCGCCCACAGCGGCGTCGTGCGCGTCGTCCATCACCCGGCCAACCTTGGCTACGGAGCGGCCGTACGCTCAGGGCTCGCGGCCGCTCGCTACCCGCTGGTCTGCTTCACCGACGGCGATCGCCAGTTCCGCGTAGCCGACCTGGGGCGACTGACGGCGCGGCTCGACGAACCCGGCCCCACCGGTCGACGACCCGACGTGGTGGTCGGCTATCGCATCCGGCGCGCTGATCCAGCCGTCCGCCTGGCCTACGCGCGTGTCTACCGCGCCACGTTGCGGCTCTTCTTCGGGCTACGCGTACGGGATCCGGACTGTGCCTGCAAGCTCTTCCGCCGCGAGACGCTCGAAGGAGTGCGCGTGGAGTCCGGAGGTGCGTTCCTCTCGGCAGAGCTGCTCATCAAGATCGGCGAGCGCGGCGGCGTCATCGTCGAAGAGGGTGTGCCGCACTACCCCCGCACGGCCGGCAAGGCGTCCGGCGCGGACCCGCGGGTGGTGCTGCGCGCGGTGAAGGACTTCTGGTCGTTGCGCCTGCGGCTGTGGGTCAACCGCAGCGCGGCACTGCGGCGCGGCCAGCCCGTCCTGGGCCAACAGGGCGCCGAACAGCCCTAGGCCCGCCCCTCGTCGGCATCGCCGGTGTGATCGTCCGTCGGGTGCTCGCCGCGGGGACGATCGTCGAGTGGCGGTTCCGCAGGTGGCAGCCCGGTGGGCGGGCCACCGGGGGCAGCACCGCCTGGACCACTTCCCTCCCCGGGCTCCACGTCGAGCGAGTTGACGAACTCACGGAAGACGTTGAGCTTCTCGTCTTCGTCGGCCTCGGGGATGACGCCGGCACGGTCGAGCACGGCCTCGGTGGCAAAGATGGGTGCACCCACGCGAACCGCGAGAGCGATGGCGTCGCTGGGGCGGGCATCGACCTCGAAGTCGCTGCCACCCTGCACCAGCACGATGCGGGCGCGGAAGGTCTCGTCGGCCAGGTCGGAGATGAGGATGCGCAGAACGCTCACGCCCAACTCCACGAGGAGGGTCGCCAGCAGGTCGTGGGTAAGGGGGCGCTCCGCCTCCACTCCCTGCAGCTTCATGGCGATGGACTGCGCCTCCCAGCTGCCGATCCAGATGGGCAGGTAGCGCTCCTCATCGGCCTCCCGCAGGATGACCACGTGCTGCGAGGAGAGCATGTGCACGCGCACGCTCTCGACCATCATCTCGCGCGTCGCCCCGGTCATGCCTCGATTCTAGCGGTGTCGGGACACTCGGCCGGCGGCGGGCACCCGGGCGCAGCGATGAGCCTCAGTTGACCGCCAGCGTGGTGCGGTAGATGGCATCGGGCGTGACCCAGACGAGCGTGTCGTTCTTGCGCTTGCCCTTCTTGGTCGTCCCACCCTCGATGACGTACATGCCGCGGACGTCCTCCATCTCGCCGCCTTCGCCGGCGGGCAGCCACTGCCCGATGTAGTTGCCGTTCACCTTGCTGAAGCCCACGACGCGACCGTGCAGGGCGTCGTAGAGATAGATCCGGCCGTCGCTGCTGGAGCGGCCGGAGCCGTCCAGCAGCCGGTAGGCATGACCGGGTCGCAGGTCCAGGTCGTCGGGCGGCAGGTCGATGGAGAAGTTGCCGTCCCAGCGCCCATAGGTGTGGCGCCGGACGCTGTTCTGGAAGAGCGCGTAGACATCGAAGTCGATGTAGAGCTGGTCGAACTGGGCGACCTCGGCGGCTTGCGAGGCCAGGTACGGCGAGGGCTCCTGGAACGAGCTGCCATCGAAGGTCTGCTGGTAGCGCATGATCTGGTTGAAGTCAGGCTCGGCGACATACATGCGGTACTCGCCAACGGTGGGGTCATAGGCCTCCACGTCGCCGTGATCGGCTTCGAAGCCGGAGCGACCCTGGAGCGCGAGTTGCGCGAGCGTGCCCGCACCTGCCGAGTTGGACGGACGCCAACGCCAGGGCCGCGCCTTGTCGTCGACGATGACCACGTCGGGCCCAGCCGCAGCCAGTTGGAGCGGTTCGCCGATGGTGCGATCGGTTCCCTTCTGCTTGTCGCCCTCGGCGACGATGTCGGCTACCTTGCCGGTCTTGAGGTTGGCCCGGTGGACCGTGCCAGTGGCGCGGTCGATGTAGACGGCTCCGCCCTGCGTGTCCTCCACCAGGTACGCCGGATCGGAGCCCGGTGGCAAACCCGCGATACGCTCGATGTCGGGGCTGCGGGCGTCGTACAGGCCGTCCAGGCCGGTGCGCACACGGGCCTCGAGGTCATCGAGGGCGGGCGCGCTGAGGCCCGTTCCGCGCGCCTGCCTGACCTCGACCCAAGCCTCGCGATAGTACTCGAGCGCGGTGGGGGGCTCGGTGGTGACGAGGTTGTCGGCGCGGTTGACGAAGTCGAGCGCCGAGCCCAGGGCCGTGTCGCTGCCGGCGATCTGGGGGATCTCGGAAACGTCGCTCCCGCGCGGCACCAGCACCAGCACGAGTCCGACAGCGAAGACGACCCCGACGAGCGCGAGCAGGCCCATGGCCGCCCGGCGCTGGTACTCCGCCCGCGTCGTGGCCGCGGTGATCTCGTGCGCGCGTGCCTCGCGCCGCGGCATCGCAGCCCAGAAGCGCTCGCGCAGACCCTCGAGCGTGCCGGTGAGGCCCGCCACCGAGGCACTGATAGGTTCCGGGGCAGGCCCCGGCAGGTCGGAGTAGGCGTCGCCCACGGCCGTGCCGACGCGTCCGCTGACGCGCGTGGTCTGCTCCTTGGCCTCCACGGCCAGGACCCCGTCCGAGCCGGCACCGCCGGCAGCCACGAACAGGTGGTGGAGGTGCTCCGCGGCCGCTTGCGGGTGGAGCGTCAGGATCGCGCTCTTGAGCTCCTCGGTGCCGATGGTCTCGGTCACGTTGCGCGACACCAGCAGGAGCGCATCGCCCACGCTCGAGCTCGCCGCGCCACACTTCGACGGAGCGGCCGTCATCGCTGGGCAGTCCACCGGGGGCGCTGCGATCAGGGATGAGCAGGCGAGCGGAGCGCACGAGGTACGCCTCCGCTGCGCCCAGGGTGGCGAGGTAGAGCTCGTTGTTGCGGATCACGGCGGCGGCGACGCCAAGCGAGCCAGGAGGGAGGCCGGCCCCCTCGCGACTGCTGCGTAGCCGTCGATCGGCGCTCTTGACCGCCTTCTCCAGGCAGACCGGCACGCCGGCCGACTCGTCGTAGTAGTACTCGTGCCGAATGGTGTCGGCGACGAGCTGCGTGGCCTCCCGGGCCCGGGGTCCCGGGAGGGTCGAGCCGACGAGGACGAAGAGCACACCCTTGGAGCGGGTGGTCGATCCGGTCGTCGGCCGGGTCACGCTGAGCGTGTCGGCTGAGGTCGGAAGCCGGTCCCGCTCGGCGATCGATTCCATGCGTGATCTCGAGTCGGGTAGCCATGAGCGGCTTAGTCTAGCGTGGCCGCTCCGATTCCCCGTTTCGTGCCCTTCGCACCAGCACGTGCAGCTCCAGCAAGCGTTGCCCACCGGGCGCCGAGGCAAAGGCATCGAGCAGCTCCGGCGAGCGCAGGCGCAGCTCCTGACCGGTGGCAGCATCGTCGGCGGCGACGTACAAGCCTGGTGGCCTGATCTCCAATAGCCGCGAGGCGCCTGAGGCAGCGGGCACCAGCTCCTCCACGATGCGAGTCCACGAAGACATGGCCCGCGCCGAGCGCAGCTCCTCGTCCAGGCCCAGCTGCGTGGCGATGCCGGGGAGCAGGTCGCCCAGGCGGTGGAGCGGACGTCGGCGCCGGTTCATGGAGTGGCCGGCTCTCCGGCTGCTCGCACGCTCCCCGGCTCGACCCGCCATACGGTGGAGGCGGCGACCAGCGCCGGATCGAGGTCGTCAGGCGTGGTGGTGGTCACGATGGCTTGCGGCAGGCTGCCGATACGTCGAACCAGATGGGCACGACGCTCGGGGTCAAGTTCGCTGAAGACATCGTCCAGCAACAGCAACGGCGGCCGCCCGTCGAGCGCGGTCAGCAGGTCCAGCTCGGCCAGCTTCAGCGCCAGGATGGCTGTCCGCTGCTGGCCACGTGAAGCGAACTCGGTCAGCTCGCGACCGTCCGACTCGAAGACGAGATCGTCGCGGTGTGGGCCGACCAGCGTGGCGCCGTTCCAGATCTCCTTGTCGGCGGTCTCTCGCAGGCGTCGGCGCAGCGCGTCGGCATTGCCTTCGGCGGGGCCGCGCTCCACGTTGGAGGCGTAGCGCAACGTCAGCCCGTACTCGTCGGGCGCGATCTCGCGATGGGCTTCGACCAGCGGTCCCGCCAGCGCTGCCAGGGTCGCCTGGCGCCAGTCGAGGATGAGGCCACCGTTCTCGACCATGGCCGCGTCCCAGTAGGCCAGCTCGGCCCGGTCGGCCTCCTCCTCGCGGATGCGTCGCAGCAGCGAGTTGCGCTGCGTGAGTGTGCGCTGGTAGGTGGACAGCACCGCCGCCGCTGTCGGTTCCTGGTGCGCCACCAGGGTATCGAGCAGGTTCCGGCGCAACGAAGGCGATCCGATGATCAGCAGCATGTCCTCGGGCGCGAACAGCACGGTGCGCAGCGCCGGCCACAGCGCCGAGGCACGGCGGTTGACGCCGTTGACACGGATGCGCTTGCGGGCTCCCGAGGCGCTGCCCCTGGCATGGACCACGACCTCCAGCTCCTCCCGTCGGCCGGAGGTGTCCACCTCGGCGGACACCCGTGCGAACTCGGCGCCCCAGCGAACGAGCTCGGGATCTGCCGAGCTGCGGTGCGATCGCCCCGACGAGAGCACCACCAGCGACTCGACCAGGTTGGTCTTGCCGGCAGCGTTTCGCCCGACGACGACGTGCGGGCCATCACCGAAGGTGAGCTCGAGGTGCTCATAGCTGCGGAACCCGTCGAGGGTGAGGCGGCGGACCGGCATCAGACGAGCACAGGCGTGTCGGCATCGGCCGGTGTGGTGCGGGCCGCGACGTCGATCAGGAGGGTGTACGCACCGGCATGATCACGTGCACGTAGGCCGGATCATCGACCGGCTTGAGCACTCCGGGCGCGAGCGGTCCGCTGAGCTCGACCGCGAGCTGCTCACCATCCATGTTCTGCAGGGCCTCGACCAGGTAGCGGGCGTTGAAAGCGATGGTGACCGGGTCGCCCTCGAGCTGGGCCTCGACGCGACCCTCGGCATCGCCCACGTCGGCCTTGGCGTTGACGGCGATGGCAGCGGGGTTGTCCTCTTCACCGAAGCCGAGTCGGACCACGTTTGCTGACGACGAAGCGATGAGCGCCGTCAGGCGCACGGCCTTGAGCAGCTCGTCCCGGTCGACGAGGGCGCGGGTGCTGTGCGAGGTCGGCAGCACCGACTGGTAGTTGGGGAACTGGCCGTCGATGAGACGGCTGACGACCTCGGTCGTGTCGACCTTGAAGATGACCTGGCTCTTGGCTTGGGCAAGGATGATGTCCACCGGGTCGTCGGTATCACCGAGGACACGCATCAACTCGACGTACGAGCGCGCCGGGATGACCACGCTCGTCTCCTCCACCGACTGCAGCAGATCCAGCGTCTTGACCGCGATGCGGTAGTTGTCGGCAGCGGCCAGCGTCAGCGTCTCACCCGATAACTGCGTCAGCACGCCGGTGAGGATGGGCCGTGTCTCGTCGGCTGCAGCAGCGAAGGTCACTTCGCCCAACGCCCGACGCATGGCCTTCTGGCTGACCTGGGTGGTGGGGCGCTCGCCGGCGGCAGGGATGACGGGGAACTCCTCGGCATCGATACCACGCAGCCGGGTGGTGTAGCTGCCGGCCCGGATAAGAAGGCTGTTCTCCTTCTCCATCTCGAGGTCGACACGCTCGCCTGAGGGCAGCCCGCCGACCATGTCTGTCAGCAGGCGGGCCGGCACGGTCATGGTGCCATCGCTCTCGATCTTGCCCGGCACCCAGACGGAGATGCCGATCTCCAGGTTGGTGGCCGTCAGACGCAGCCCGCCGTCCTGCGTCTTGAGCAGGACGTTGGCGAGGACTGGCAGGGTCGCCCGACTGCTGACGGCACGGCTTACGAGGGACAGGCCCCGGGCCAGGTTCTCCTGCATCAAGGACAGCTTCACGAGCGGACGAGCTCCCTATGAGATGTACATGGTTCTTTCTAATCTTCTCATCTCATCATCATCTTCATGCTGTGGATTGTGATGATGACCATCCGACGCCACGCTGCACCCCCGCTTGGACCCAGCCTATCGGGGCTGCGGACCGCCTGTGTGTAACCAGTGCACGGCGCCACGCCCAGTGTGGACGACCCGTCCGCTCACCCACAGACCACCCCTCTTCGGCCACAACCTCTCTCCACCGTCCCTCGCACCGGCCACGCTGGGCCGGGCTCGTTCTCCACGCCTGCTCCACGCGTGGCGTGAGGGTCAGCAACCCGCCACGCGGACTGGCACCATGGCGTCGTTGTCGACCGAACGGAGGGCACATGTACGCTGTCCTGACGCTGCTCCTGGTGGTCACGTTGTCGCTACTGGTCACACGTGCTGCCACCATCGCCCTGGCGGCGACCGGCCTCTCGCGGCAGTCGGCGCAATTCCAGTCGCGCTCCGCCTTCAGCGGGACCGGCTTCACCACCTCCGAGGCAGAGAGCGTGGTGAACCATCCGCTGCGCCGCCGCATCATCATGTGGCTGATGCTGGCCGGCAACGCCGGCATCGTGGCGGTGGCGACAACGGTCATTCTCACCGTCGTCGAACCGGGGAATGAACTCAGCATCATCATCCGCCCCGTCACCCTCGTCGCGGGGCTGGCATTCCTGTGGGCCGCGTTCCAGAGCGATTGGCTCGATCGGCGCATCACCTCGGTGACGATGGCGGCGTTGCGCCGCTGGAGCAGCCTGGACGCCCACGACTTTGCTGCGCTGCTGCACCTCGGCGGCAGCTTCGTCGTGACCGAGCTGTCGGTCCAGGCGGGCGACTGGCTGGCCGACCGAAGCCTGCGCCAGCTGGCGCTGCGGGAGGAGGGCGTCATCCTCCTCGGCGTGGAGCGTCCCGACGGTACATACCTCGGCGTCCCCAGCGCGGACAGCGTGATCCGGCCCGGCGACATCCTCATCCTCTACAGCCGCCGCGGCGTGCTGGCTGAGTTGAGCGAGCGCCGTCCGGGAAGCCAGGGTGACGCCGCCCATGCAGCCGGCATCAGCGAACAGGCGCGGTTGATCGCGGATGCGACTGCCGACGAACGGCCTAGGCAGGTGCCCCATGGGACCGCGAGCCGGAACTAGTTGTCGGAGTAGATCGACTCCCGCACGGCGGCCAGCTCGCGTCGCAGCTCCTCGTTGCGCGAGGCCTCCTGGTCGATCTTCTTGCAGGCGTGCAGCACGGTCGAGTGGTCACGACCGCCGAGCTCGGCGCCGATGCGCAGCAGCGAGACATCGGTCTCCTCGCGCATCAGGTACATCGCGATCTGACGCGGCACGACGATGGCGCGGTCGCGCTTCTGGCCGCGCAGCGCCTCCAGCTCCACGTCGTAGTAGTGGGATACGGCCACGGCGATGCGCTCGGGGGTGACAGCACGCTTGCGCGGGCTGTACAGCACGTTCGACAAGACCGCCTGGGCCAGGTCTACGCTGATGGGCATGCCCTGCATCGAGGCGTACGCGACGATGCGATTGAGCGCACCTTCCAGCTCCCGGATGTTGGAGGCGACCTTGCGCGCGATGAACTCGAGCGCATCCGAGTCCACCCGGACGCCCTGCTCCTCCGACTTGGTGCGGAGGATGGCGATGCGAGTCTCCAGGTCCGGCGCGGTCAGGTCGGCGATGAGCCCCCACTCGAAACGACTGCGCAGTCGCTCCTCGAGCGTCACGATCTGCTTGGGCGGGCGGTCGCTCGACAGCACGATCTGCTTGCCGTCCTCGTGGATGGCGTTGAAGGTGTGGAAGAACTCCTCCTGCGTGCGCTCCTTGTCGGCGATGAACTGGATGTCATCGATCAGCAGCAGGTCGATCTTGCGGTAGCGGGCCCGGAAGTCGTCGATGCGACCCTGCTGGATCGAGGTGATGAAGTCGTTGGTGAACTTCTCGCTGGTGGCATAGACGACGCGCTTGCGGGGGAAGCGCTGCACCACCGCGTTGCCGACCGCGTGCATGAGGTGGGTCTTGCCCAGGCCCACCCCGCCGTAGAGGAACAGCGGGTTGTAGGCCTCGCCCGGTCGCTCGGCCACCGACAGGCTGGCGGCGTGGGCGAGACGGTTGGCCGAGCCGACGATGAACGTGCGGAAGGTGTAGCGCGAGTTGAGGTTGACGCCACCACCCTCGTTTCCGCCGACACGCCCGGGCTCTACGCGAACCGCACGGCTGGAGGGCCGAACCCGTTCCACCGCGGCGCTCCGCAGCGCCGACCTCATCCGTCTCGTCGGGATCGACGTCACGCACGAGGAACTCGACGTTGACGCTGTAGCCGACCACGCGGGCCAGCGTCTGGGCGATGAGCGAGCGGTACCGGTTCTCCAGCCAGTCCTTGGCGAAGCCGTTGGGTGCTGCGACGCGAAACGATCACCGTCGACGTCGACGAGGGCGGTGTCCTTGCAGCCAGGTCTCGTAGTTGGCCGGGGACAGCGATACCTGAAGCTCACCGAGGGCGGCTCTCCAGACCTGTTTCGCGTCCATCGATGGCAACGTGACCCGTACTTCGACACGGCTTGCGCGCCCCTCCGGTGACGTCCCGACACCCGGGCGAGGCGCGATCGACATCCCCTGGAGGGAACCGGGTCGACCCCCCTCGGGTCGGCGCGACGGCGGCTCCAGCCTGGGCTCCCGGATCCCATGCGAGGGTGCCGGGGCGGCCTACGTTAGCACCGCGTTTCGGGACTGTGCAATGTCCATTCGACATACTCCCTGGGAGTATGGGCGATACTGCGCCCTGTGGCGACGAACAGGTCCTGAGCGTGGCCACCGGTGGCATCCCCGGCTGCGCCCTCTCCCAGCCGGTGGTGGCAGGACGCACCACCCCCGTTGGCCGCGAGGGTGCCACTGCGACCGACCCACGGAGCGCCCGGCGCTAGCCTACGCGCTGCCCCGGCTCCGCACCCTCGTCCACGCCCAGCAGCGGGATGCTGGCCGGCAGGCGCCAGCGCGCCCAGCACCAGCACCTCGCTGCGGAAGCCGGCCACCCGGCGCGGCGGCGAAGTTGACCACCGCCACGACCATCCGCCCCACCAGGCTGGCCGGGTCCGGGTAGGTGCGCGTGAGCTGGGCCGACGACTGTCGTTGGCCGGCTGCCGCCGAAGTCGATCCGCAGTCGATAGGCGGGCTGGCGAGCGCCTTCCAGCGGACTGCGCCTACAGGATGCGCCCGATACGCAGGTCGAGCCGCTCGAAGTCATCGATGGTGGCACTGCCCGGCTCCAGGAACGCCGGCTCGATCGCGGCTGCGGTTCGGTGGCCATGTGGTCTCCTCCGGGATGGGACGGACTGTCGCGTATAATCCGCCCGACTGGATGCGAGCGTGTGCCCGGGACGACCACAAGGGGCCTACCGCGTTCGCACCTGCATCGACCACATCCGCACCGGCAAGCCGGTCAGCCTGAAGCAGAACCCGACCGCCTGCCTGAAGGAGCCCAGTTCCCAGTGACCAAGCAGACCTATCAGCCCAAGAAGCGCCATCGCGCCAGGGAGCACGGCTTCCGCAAGCGCATGAAGACCCAGGGTGGCCGCAGGGTGCTCGCCGCCCGGCGAGCCCGTGGCCGCAAGAAGCTCACCGTCTGACGTTCGGCAGACCCGAAGAGGGGCCGTGCCGACACTCCGATCGCGGGATGACTTCGCTCGCATCAGCAGCCAAGGACGTTCCCGCTCGGACCGTCTCATGGTCGTCCGCTTCGTCCGCCAATGACCGCGACCACGACCGCTTCGGCATCTCGACCGGTCGACGCCTCGGAGGCGCCGTCCGGCGTAACCGTGTGCGCCGACGCCTGCGCGAGGTCCTTCGTCACGCTCCCAACGAGACCGGCCACGGCTGGGACATCCTCATCGTCGCCCGTCCACCGGCGACGGACGCCTCGTTCGACGAGCTCCGCGTGGCGCTGGAGCGCCTGCTCGGGCGCTATCCGCGGCTCGGTGAAGATGGTCCTCGTGAGCGCGGTCGGCGACCTCGGCAAACGTCTCGGCATCGGCCTCATCCACGTCTACCGCAAGACGATCTCCCCGCTCTTCGCTGGTTCGTGTCGATATGAGCCATCCTGCTCGATCTATACCGAGCAGGCGATCCAGAAGTACGGGCTCGCCAAGGGGAGCTGGATGGGTGCCAGGCGCATCGCCAGCTGCGGTCCCTGGCGGCCCGGCGGCTACGACCCGGTGAAGTGATGCGCATCCGCTCTGCTCTCGCGGCACCCTTCCGCCTGGCCCCGCTGGATCTCATGGCGGCCATCGCCATCGCGGTCATCGCCCTCAGCCTGATCGCCGGGCCGGCCTTCTCTCAGGACCAGGGTCCTTCACCTGCGCCGCCGATCAGTGGCCAGACCGAGGCGCCCGCACCCAGCGCCACGGCCCCGGCGACGCCGCTGGCGAGCCCGGCACCTACGACGAGCGCCGCGCCCGACGCTTCCGGCAGGCCGGAGCGATCACCCGGCCCAGTGGTGTCGCCCGCGCCCACGCTCATGCCCGGCGCCTCCACCGCGGAGGACCCGTGTGCGCCCGAAGCCCACGCCGGACCCCAACGCCACGCAGGACCCCGACGCCACCGCCGCCCCCAATCCGAACCTGTGCCCTGCGCAGCCCGGCGCCAATCCGCTGGACCTGCTGGCCTGGCTGTTCACCCCCATCTTCCAGACCATCTTCATCGGCCTGGCCTTCCTCTACAGCATCACCGGCGACATCGGCATCGCCATCATCCTGCTGACGATCATCATCCGCACGCTGCATGATCCCGATCTTCCGGATGCAGATCGTGTCGCAACGGCGCATGCAGATGCTGCAACCGGAGCTGAAGGCGATCCAGACCAAGTACAAGGGTGATCGCGCCAAGATCTCCGAGCAGCAGATGCAGCTCTACAAGGACCGCGGCGTCAACCCGGCGTCCGGCTGCCTGCCGGCCGTGCTCCAGATGGTCCTGCTCCTGCCGATGTACCAGGTCTTCACGCAGGGCCTCAAGGCGCCGGACATCAGCTCGATGCTGCACCCCTTCGACATCCAGCTGGTAAAGCTCGACTGTCAGCACCCGGGCGACCCCTACTCGCCCTGTATCAACCCCGACATCCCCTGGCTGGCCTGGATCCCCAAGATCGACGATGGCTTCCAGTTGCCCGGCTATCCCGGCGGACTGCCCTCGAACCAGCCGGAGATCTTCCTGATGGTCCTGGGTGGCCTGGGCCTCGGCCTGTCGCTGCTGGCCGCCACGTCCGCTCTCCTGCAGCTCGTCCAGACCCGCATGATGATGACGCGCAGCTCGGATCCGTCGCAGGCCACGCAGCAGAAGATGTTCCTGCTGCTGCCGGCCTTCTCGCTGATCTACGGCGCCATCCTGCCGGCCGGCCTCTTCATCTACTGGATCACCACCACCGTCTTCAGCATCGTCCAGCAATTCCTGATCAACGGGTACGGCGGGCTCTTCCCACTGTTCGGCTGGACGCCCGGCTTCGCCAGGGACCACACCCCGCGGTTCCCGGTGAGCATGCCGCAGCCGAAACCCGTCGCCGTCAACGCGGACGGCACCACCGAGACCACCAAGCGCTCCACCAAGGAGAGCGCCGCGGGCACCATCAGACCGGCCAGGCGACGTAGCCGCCGGCGAGGGAGACGTCGATGAGCGAATACCAGGAGTTCACGGGCAAGTCCGTCGAGGAGGCCCTGAAGAACGCGCGCGAAGAGTTCGGTGTCGGAGGTCTGCAAGACCTTGACTTCGAGATCCTGACGCAGGGCAGCCGCGGGGTGCTGGGCATGGGCGCTGAGCCGGCTCGCATCATCGCTGCACCGCGGTCAGCACTCGGCGGGTCGGCACCCAGGAAGGAGGCCGCCCAGGTCGCGCCACCACCGGCGCCGCGACCGCAGGCGGAGCCGCGACCCGAGACGGAGCCCACCCCGGCCACGCCGGACACGCCGCCCGCTCCGGCCGTGGCCGACGACAAGCCGCGTGAGGCGAGGCCTCGCCGCAGGAGCACCGAACGCGGTGGCGAAGGAGATGGCGAGCGTCGCCGCAGCCGCGGAGGCAGCCGCTCCCAGGAGGCATCCCAGGTCAGCGATGCGGCCGTGACCGAGGTCGAGGCGGCGGTGGCAGCTGGCTCCACCGCCAAGCCCGAGCCCTCGCAGGACGCAGAGGCCTCACCGGAGGCGCTCGACGCCGGCAAGGAGATCCTGGAGCAGCTCGTCGAGATGATGGGCTACGACGCCAACGTGGAAGTCACCACCGGCGCCACGGCCAAGATCACCGTCTACGGCGCCAACGAAGAGGAGAAGGAAGCGCTGGGCGCGCTCATCGGGCGCAAGGGCGAACGCCTCTCGGCGCTCCAACATCTCGTCAACCTCATGCTCTCGCGCAAGATGGGCACCTGGACGCGCGTGCTCGTCGATGTCGAGGACTACCGCGGCCGACGCGAACGCCAGCTCATCGAGGTGGCCACCCGCGCCGCCGAACGTGTCAACGAGACCGGCCAGATGCTGCAGCTGGAACCGATGTCTGCGCTTGAGCGGCGCTGGGTCCACCTGGCGTTGCGGGATGTCGAGGGCATCACCACGCAATCGATCGGCGAAGAGCCCACGCGTCGCGTGGTCGTCCTCAAGAGCTAGTCAGGGCGGGGCGCGCGGCCGCGCCCTCCGCACAGGCAACGACCCCGTCGAACCGACGGGGTCGTTGCTGATACTGCGAGTTGGTGGAGATGGGGGAGAGTCGAACTCCCCGTCCAGAACCTTCTGCCGAAGACCACTACGAGCGTATCCGATGATTTGTCGTCGATCCTGCGAACCAGCACCGGCACCGTGCCGCAAGATCCAGTCACGTCCCCTTGCGGGCTTGACTCCGAGCTACGTGACGCTGACCCGAAGCGCATCCTCGCTAAATGACGCTTCCACAGCCCGCGAGGACGAGGCTGCTTCCACGCTCACCTTACAGCCTTAGGCTGCGAGGGCGAGAGCAGGCTGGCGGTTGTTGCCAGTTACTTCTAGGTTGCCGCCTGTTTAACGAGGCCTGACGGCACCTCGGCTCGCACTCTTCGGGGTTTGGGCCCTGTCGAGACCACGCATCCCCATGGACCCCCGATTATAGCCGTCGAACACCTGTTCTGTCTAGCCTCGCACCGCTCGCCTGTCGGAGCAGGTCGGTCAGCGGCCACGCATGGCATCGGCGACCTCGCGGTCCATGTCGCGCTTGGCGTCCCGGGTGGCGATGTCGCGCCGGTGGTCATAGTGCTTCTTGCCGCGTGCAAGGCCCAGCTGCACCTTGGCCTTGCCGCGATCGTTGAAGTAGACGCTGAGCGGAACGATGGTCAGGCCCTTGGCTTTCGTCCGGCCCAGCAGCTCGTCGATCTGCCGACGGTGGAGCAGGAGCTTGCGCGTCCGCAGCGGCTCGTGGTTGTTGCGATTGCCGCCAGCCCAGGGGGCGATGTGCACGCCGACCAGCCATGCCTCGCCACGCTCGATGCGTGCGTAGGCATCCTTCAGGTTGAGATTGCTGTCCCGCACCGACTTGATCTCGGTGCCGGTCAGCTCGATGCCAGCCTCGAGCGTGTCCTCGATGGTGTACAGGTGGCGGGCTTTGCGGTTCTGGGCGACGGTCTTGCCCATCTTCGGGGCTCCCTCTGGGTGCTGCGGCCGCGAACGCGATCAAGCCACAGGGTCTCACAGACAAGTGAACGCCGGCCCAGGACGGGCCGGCGTTCTCGTGGCTCACACCACCCGGTCAGCTCGACTAGCGCCGAACCTCCGAGGCGGTGCAGCTACTTAAACGACTATCCATTGCACACCACCTCCTTTCGTTCGCGGGAACGGTACCCGAAGTGCCGGCCGTCGGCAAGAGGCATCATGACGATCCCGTTTCACATGGCAGACAAGCCGCCGATGCCTACGGCGTTGCTGACGGCACTGTCGTGGCTGGGGTCCCCGGTGACGGGCTGCCGCTGATCTCCGGGCTGGACGAGGCTGCCGGCGCTGGCAGGGGGCTCGACGGCTGCTCGTCCAGCAACAGCGCGAGGGCAGCCTGCAGTTGGTCGTCCAGCTCGGGGTCCGACCCGGCGATGCCAGGACGATAGCGCTCACCACTGCCGGCCACGAGCACATCGGGCTGGATCCCCTCGCCGTCGATCCAGTTCTTGTCACGCGTGAGCCAGTTGGCGACCGAGAGCCGGAAGCCGCCGTTCTCGCCCGGTAGCTGCGTCCACTCCTGCACGGTGCCCTTGCCGAAGGACCGCTCTCCCAGCAACTGGGCGCGTCCGGCGTCCTGCAGGGCACCAGCCAGGATCTCGCTGGCCGAGGCAGAGCCACCGTTCATGAGCACCACGATCTCGATCTTCGGATCGACCGCCAGGCCACCCTCGATGGCCTCGACCGGTGTCTGCCGCCCGGATGCATCCTCTTCCCAGAAGACCGGACCGTCGGCGAGGAACTGGCTGCTGATCGCGACCGTCGCATCCACGAACCCCCCTGGGTCATCACGCACGTCCAGGACGAGCTGCCTGAGCCCGGCGTCGAGGTGCTCCCCGAGCGCGTCGGCGAAGCGATCGGCGGCATTGACGCCAAAGCTGTCGATGGCGAGGTAGCCGACCCGTCCGTCGGCCAGGACAGCGGCATGGACGTCCTCGCTCACCACCCTGTCGCGCGTGATGACCACGTCCAGCCTCGCCCCGTCCCGCTCCACATCAAGGGTGACGTCGCTACCCCGAGGACCGCGGATCATGCGCACCGAGTCGCCGATGGTGCTGCCCTGCAGGGGCGCTGCCATCGACGCCACGCACGATGTCGCCGGGCTGCAAGCCGGCAGCCTGCGCCGGTGCGCCCGTGAGCACGTCGAGGACATACAGCCCACAGTCGTCTGCGATGAGCTCGCACGGCACGCCCGCCGCGTCCTCGGTGGCCATGACTGCACCCACACCCTCGAACTCGCCACGTGCATCGTCGAGAGCGGCATCGAACTCGCCGGAGCGCATGTAGCCCGAGTTGGGGTCGCCCAGGACATCGAACATGCCCTCGATGGCGCCCTCCAGGAGCTCCTCGGGCGCGGGCGTCCCGATGTATTGGTCGGAGATGATGCGGTATGTCTCGCTGAAGGCCTCTACCGCGGCGCGCTCCTCAGCGGTGCGGCCGGTCGTCTGGCTGCCGAGGCTCAGACCGGCCCAGAAGACCACGGCCGCAGAGATGGCCAGCAGCACCATCGCGGTGATGGCGACCGAGGGCCCAGCGGCGGGCCGCGGCTGCTGCGGGGGTTCGAACGAAGAGGTCATCCTGGGGTCCTGCAGGCAGCTAGCGGAGGTAGGTGCGTACGCTGATCCAGGCGCCGACACCGCCGAGCCCGAGCCCGGCGCCGAGGACGATGCCCATGATCTGGAGCGTTAGCGAGCGGTCGAAGCCGAGCGGCACAGACCCGGCGATGTCAGTGGCGAGGTCGCTGATGGGCGGCGACGCCACGAGCAGCAGTAGCAGGGTGATGATGGCGCCGGTGAGGCCGATGAAGACACCTTCGAGGATGAAGGGCCAGCGCACGTAGCGGTCGGACGCCCCCACCAGGCGCATGATCTCGATCTCCTGCGAGCGCGCCATGAGCGCCATGCGAATGCTGTTGATGACGATGAGCAGCACCGTCAGGCCGGCGAAACCCAGCACGACCACGCCCAGGTTGCGCAGCTGCGAGGTCAGGCCCACGAGCTTGTCGATGCCGCTCTGCTGGCCCAGCACCGTCCGCACCAGCCCGGTCTCTGCCTCCAGCATGGAGACCAGCTCGCGGGACTCACGCGGGTCGCGCAGCTCGATGGCGTAGTAGGCGAAGAAGGGGTTGAACTCCGTGTACAGGTTGGAGATGTCCTCCTGGCCTAGTTCGGCGCGCGCAGCGCTGAAGTTGGCCAGCGCCTGCTCCTTGCTGACATAGCTCACGGTGGCCACCTCCGGCATGCCCGCCAGTTGCTCCTGGAACCCGAGGACGATGTCTTCCTGCAGGCCGTCGTGAAGCTCGGCCCGGACCTCGACCTTGGATTCGACGTAGGAGAGCCCGGCCTCGACGCCCGAGATGAGGATCACCAGCGCCGCCAGCATCAGCAGCATCAGGATCATCGTGACCGTGGCGGCGATGTTCATGACACGGTTTCGCCACAGGCCCTGGATCGACTGACGAACGGAGAAGCGCAGGAAGTGCATCAGCGCGCGGCCCTAGTACTCACGGTGGTAGCCGCCGACCTCGTCACGTACGACGCGTCCATCCTCGAGCGCGACCACGCGCCGGCGCAGCGCCGTCACCACCTCCGCGTCATGCGTGGCCATCATCACCGTGGTGCCCATCTCGTTGATGCGCAGCAGCAGCTGGATGATCTCCCACGAGATGAGCGGGTCGAGGTTTCCCGTGGGCTCGTCAGCGATGATGAGCCGCGGATCGTGGACCATGGCGCGAGCGATGGCTGTGCGCTGCTGCTCGCCACCCGACAGCTGGTCGGGCCGTTGGCGCGCCTGCTCGGTCAGGCCGACGAGAGCCAGTGCGCGCTCGACGGCGGGATCCATCAGCTTGCGCGGCGTGCCGGTGACGTCCAGCGCGAAGGCCACGTTCTCGTAGACCGTCTTGCGCGGCAGGAGGCGGAAGTCCTGGAAGACGATGCCGATGCGGCGGCGCAGGAGCGGCACATCTCGCTTCTTCATCCGGCTGAGGTCATGACCGGCAACCTCGACCCGACCCTCGCTGGCCTTCTCGTCACGAACGAGCAGCTTGATGAGCGTGGACTTGCCGGCGCCAGATGGGCCCACGAGGAAGATGAAGTCACCTTCCGGGATGACGAGGTCCACCTCGATCAGGGCCTGCTTGCCGTTGGGGTAGGTCTTGGTGACTCCCTCGAGGCGCACCGAGTCGTGCCTCTCGATCGGAGACAGGGGTTGGCCGGGAACAGGTGCTCCGGGCGGTACCGGCCCCGGCGATCCTGGGGCTGGCAGTTGGTCGGGCCGGGGTACTCCTGGGGGTGGCCCGGCGACGGCCCGGGAAACGGCGTCGCTCATCGGCCGGGAGCGTAGCACAGGGTTCCCCAGCGCCCCTCCGCGTGGACCTAGCGCAAGGACAGCTCGGCCAGGATGGTTTCGTGCAGGCGACCGTTGGTCGCGAGCACCCCGCGGGCAGGCATGTCCCCGCCGCCTCGCAGATCGGTCACGCGCGCACCGGCGTGTCGCATCACCGCCATCGGGCCGGCCAGGTCCCAGAGCTTCAGCTCTGATTCGACCATCACCTCGGCAGCGCCCTCGGCCACCAGCATGTAGCCGTAGAAGTCGCCCAGGCCGCGATCGCGCCAGACCTTGCCGAGCAGCGACCCGAAGCCCGGCGCCAAACCAGAATCGACGATGCTGGGATACGACGAGTAGACGACCGAGGTCGCGTCCAGGTCCTCCACGGCCGAGACCGACAGGCGTGTCGCCGTGGCCGGGTCCCAGCCGCCCGGCACGGTCTCGACGGCCCAGGCCTCTCCCTCCCGCCAGCTGAACCAGCGCCGGTGCATGGCCGGTGCGCTGACGACGCCGACGGCCATCTCGCCGTCGATCTCCAGCGCCAGCAGGGTCGCGTACACGGGCACCCCGCGCATGTAGTTGTGTGTCCCGTCGATGGGGTCGATGATCCAGCGACGCCCGCTGTCCGAGGGCGCCTCCCCGTATTCCTCACCCACCAGACCGTGGTCCGGGAAGCGTGTCGCGATGCGTTCGCGGATGGCGCGCTCCACCGCGGTGTCCGCGGCCGTTACGAAGGACGCGTCGGGCTTGGTCTGGATCTCGATGGCACGGCGGAAGGAAGCCAGAGAGATGGCGTCGGCCTCATCGCAGGCGGCGAGCGCCGTATGGACGGCAGCGCCGACCTCGGTGGTGGTGTCGGGGAGGGTCAGGTTCGTGGTCATGGTGTCTCCGGTGCTGGTCCGCTACAGCAGCGCGTAGCTCATGGGCAAGTAGCGGTCGAGGCGCGGTCCGGGTCCCTGCGAGCAGTAGACGGCGGGCGTGGTGTCGATACGCAGTCCGGCCAGCAGCAGGGGCCGCAAGGCGCCGATAGCGACGCCCGGCACGACCATCTGGCGACCCTCGAGCACGGGCGTGAGGCGCAGCAGGTAGCCGATGAACGCCGGCAGGTGCGAGGGGTCGAGGGCCGCCACGGGCCCGAGCCGACCACTGCGATGGGCATAGCCGTAGCCCAGCACCATCCCGGCCTGGTCGAGGAAGAGGGCGCCGTCGCGCTCCTGCGCCCACAGCGCATGATCCTCGGGTCGCTCGTAGCCCAGCAGCGACCTGTCCAGGCTGGCCACCGCCCGCGCTGCCATCGGCCGACGCACGACGCTGGCTGGCAGGTCGGGCAAGGCATGCTCGGCGACGGTGCCTCGCAGCAGGTACAGGGGCGTCCGTGGCGCCAGGCCGGCGGAGGCGTAGAGCCCGGTCGAGACCGGCTGGTCGGCCTCGGCGCAGGTGGAGATGTAGTCGACGTCGCCGGCGCCGCTGATACAGGCGTCGAGCACGGCCCGACCCAGCCGCCGCCGTTGCCAAGCTGGTTCCACGAACAGGAACGACAGGAAGGCCACCCGCTCTCGCCGCATGACCACGCCGAAGGCGATGACGCGGCCACGGTCGTCGGCCACGTAGCTGCTGCGCGGGTCGGTCGTGAGCAGGTGCCCGAAGTGCATCTCGAGTGGCGCTGCGTTGCGCGCCTGCAGCGGTCGGCCTCGGCGTTGGTCGAGGTCCTCCATGGCATGGAAGAAGACCTCCAGCATGGCCGGGATGTCGGCGAGCGTGGCCTCCCGCAACTCAGGCAGTGCCGCCCTCCCGCTCGGTCGCGACACGCTCCAGCTCGGCCACCATGAACGCGTCCAGGTCGCCATCGAGCACGGCCGTCGTGTTGCCGGTCTCGTGATCGGTGCGGTGGTCCTTGACCATCTGGTACGGGTGCAACACGTAGGAGCGGATCTGGTTGCCCCAGCCGGCATCCTTGTGCTCACCCTTGAGCTCCCGGATCTCCGCCTCGCGCTCCTCGATGCGCCGCTCCAGCAGTCGCGCGCGCAGGATCTTCATGGCGGCCTCGCGGTTCTGGTGCTGCGAACGCTCATTCTGGCTCTGGGCCACGATGCCGGTGGGGATGTGGGTCAGCCGCACGGCGGAGTCGGTCTTGTTGACGTGCTGGCCGCCGGCGCCCTGTGCGCGGTACGTGTCGACCTTCAGGTCATCATCGGGGATCTCCTCGATCTCCGCTGCCTCCTCCACCTCCGGCAGCACCTCCACCTGTACGAACGTGGTGTGGCGGCGGCTCTGCGAGTCGTAGGGGCTGATGCGGACGAGACGGTGGACGCCCGCCTCGGCACGCAACCAGCCGTAGGCGCGCCGGCCCTGGACGGAGACCGTGGCGCTCTTGATGCCGGTCTCCTCCCCTTCCAGCCGATCAACGATCTCGGTGCCGAAACCCCGTCGTTCACACCAGCGCAGGTACATGCGCAGCAGCATCTCCGCCCAGTCGGTGGCCTCGGTGCCGCCAGCCCCGGCGCTGATGCTGACGAAGGCGTCAGAGTCGTCGTAGTCGCCGCTGAACAGCAGGCTCGTACGCATGCGCTGGTACTGGGCCTCGATGGCCGCGTACTCGGCCTCCACTTCCTCGTCGAGGCCCGAGTCGCCCGTGTCCGCGGACAGCTCGGAGATCTCGGCGAGGTCGTCGGCATGAGCGATGAGCCCATTCCAGGCGTCCAGCTCCTCGCGCAGGCCATCAGCCCGGCGCAGGACGCGCTTGGCTTCGCGGGAGTCGTTCCAGAAATCGGGCGTCGAGGCCAGCTCGTCGAGCGCGCTCAGCTCCTGTGCCTTGCCGGCGAGGTCAAAGACGCCCCGACGTCGAATGGACGCGTGACACGAGATCACGGATCAGCGTGTGGTCCATCGGCTGTCGGGGTCGTCAGTTTCTAGCGTCGCGAGCGCAGGTCCTGCAGAAGCAGGGGCCGCAGCTCGATGATCTTGAGCGCGGTCTTGCTGCGCGCGACCACTGGGTTCACGCACGGGCAGTAGCCGTTGTGAACACATTCGCCACAGTTGCCATCGCAGTCCAGCCAGGCGGCGTAGCTGCAGTTCCTGCAGTCGCGCTCACAGGCGATCAGGTCCGTGAACGACTGGTCTCCGATCTCGGCTCCGGGCTCAACCGAAAACGGCTTCACTTGATGTGTCTCTCCCTCATCGGTCCGTTAGCCAAGGCACGTTCCCTGCAACGGCCGCATATAGACGACGCCGGCGGGTGGCCGCCGGCGTTTCGCCCAAGTGTACAAAGGGAGTGCGCCCGAGCACAAGGGGTCAGCGAAGATTCCGTGGATACCCGCCTTGTCACCCGCGTCCCGGAGGTCCTGCGCCCCTGAGCCCTATACTCGGGCACGCATGCGTAGATTCATCTCCCGCCTCGTCGGCACGTCCGAAGAATCCAATCTCAAGCCTCTCCAGCCGCTGGTCGACCAGATCAACGAGCTCGAGCCCCACTATGCCGGGCTCAGCGACGACCAGATCAAGTCGGAGATGGCAGACGTCCGCGACGAGGTGCGCAAGGCCGCACCCGCCTCGGAGCCCTCCGAGGAGGAAGCGCATACGAACGACAGCGAGCGTCGTGCCGAATTGCGCAAGGCCCGCGAGAAGGCCGACTCCACGCGCATGCAGCAGGCGCTCGACGAGGTGCTGCCGGACGTCTTCGCAGCTGCGCGTGAGGTCAGCCGCCGCAAGCTGGATATGCGCCCCTTCGACGTCCAGCTGCTCGGCGCGATCGTCCTGCACCAGGGCAAGATCGCCGAGATGAAGACCGGCGAGGGCAAGACCCTCGTGGCGCCGCTGGCGGCCGCGCTCAACGCCATGTCCGGCTGGGGCGTACACATCGTGACCGTCAACGACTACCTGGCCAAACGCGACCCGCAGTGGATGGGTCCCATCTTCGAAGGACTGGGCCTGTCGGTGGGTATCGTCCAGCACGACAGCGCCTTCATCTACGACCCCGACTACCCCACCCGGGACGAGAAGCTGCTGAGCCTGCGTCCGGTGGAGCGCCGCGAGGCCTACCTGGCCGACGTCACCTATGCCACCAACAATGAGCTCGGCTTCGACTACCTGCGCGACAACATGGTGCAGGAGCTGGCCGAACGCGTGCAACGCACGCGTCACTACGCCATCGTGGACGAGGTCGACAACATCCTCATCGACGAGGCGCGCACACCACTCATCATCAGCGGGGCCGCCGGCGAGTCGGGTGACATGTACAAGGTGTTCGCACGTCTTGTGCCACGCCTGGAGCCGCGTCCCGATGGTGCCGAAGAGGGTGGCGACTACTTCGTCGACCTGAAGGAGCACGCCGTCTCGGCCACCGAGGAAGGTGTCGCCAAGATCGAGAAGATGCTGGACATCCGCGATCTGTACGGGGTCGAGACGGACCCGCGGCTGCCGCGTCACTTCGAGCAGTCACTTCGAGCCCACGCGCTCTACAAGCGCGACCGCGACTACATCGTCAAGGACGACGAGATCGTCATCGTGGACGAGTTCACGGGGCGCCAGATGCCGGGTCGGCGCTGGTCGGAGGGCCTGCACCAGGCCATCGAGGCCAAGGAGGGCGTACGCGTCCAGCGTGAGTCGATGACCATGGCCACGGTCACGTTCCAGAACTACTTCCGCATCTACGACAAGCTGGCTGGCATGACCGGTACGGCCATGACCGAGCAGGAGGAGTTCTACAAGATCTACGGCCTGGAAGTGAGCGCCATCCCGACGCACCTGCCCATGATCCGCGAGGACTTCGCCGACTTCGTCTTCCGCGATGAGGAGGCCAAGTTCAACGCCGTCATCGAGGAGATCGCGGAGAAGCAGGAAGAGGGCCGCCCCGTCCTGGTGGGCACGACCTCGGTCGAGAAGAGCGAGCAGCTGGCGGCCGCGCTCAAGCGCCGCGGCGTCAGGCACGAGGTGCTCAATGCCAAGTTCCACGAGAAGGAAGCGCCCATCGTCGCCCAGGCCGGCCGCACCGGCGCCGTCACCATCGCCACCAACATGGCCGGCCGCGGTACCGACATCAAGCTCGGCGGCGACCCCGCCGGCCTGACCAGCCAGAAGCTGCACCAGCGCGGTCTGAACCCTGCCGAAGTGGAGCCTGACGTCTACGAGGTGGTCTACGAGGAGGCCAAGGCCGAGTGTGACGAGGACCATGAGCGTGTCGTGGCCGCCGGTGGACTTCACATCATCGGCACCGAGCGCCATGACGCGCGCCGCATCGACAATCAGCTCCGCGGTCGCGCCGGCCGCCAGGGAGACCCGGGTTCCTCGCGCTACTTCCTATCACTGGAGGACGCGCTCCTCAAGCGCTTCGCCAATGAACGTGTGACCGCGTTGATGGAGAAGATGGGGCTGGAGGGCGATGTCGCCATCGAGTCGCGCATGGTCTCCAAGACCGTCGAGAACGCGCAATCCCGCGTCGAGGGCTACAACTTCGACATGCGCAAGCGCATCGTCGAGTACGACGACGTCATCAACAAGCAGCGCGAGCGCATCTACGAGGAGCGCGACAAGGTCCTCCACAACGAGGACCTCAGCGAGACGGTCCTGGCCTTCGTGGACCAGGAGCTGGCGCGCGTCATCGCCGCGCACGTGAGTGAGGTCGAGGCCGAATGGGACCTCGATGGTCTGTCAGATTCCCTTGGCGCGCTGGGCCTCGACGGCGACGAGTTCTCGGCCGATGCCCTCGACCACCTCGACACTCGCGAAGACATCATCGACTACGTCTCCGATCAGGCGGCTGCTCGACTCGACCAGCGTGAACAGGAGTTCGGTGAAGAGACATGGGGCCTGGTCGAGCGAGCGGTGCTGCTGCGTGCCATCGACACACTCTGGGTCGAGCACCTCACCGAGCTCGAGGACTTCCGCAAGGGTGTCGGCCTGCGCGGCTACGGCGGTCGCGATCCGCTCGTGGAGTTCAAGCGCGAAGCCTTCAGCCTCTACGATGAGCTGCGCGGCTTCATCCAGCATCAGGTGGCCTCCACCATCTTCCGCGTCAGCGTGCAACAGCGTGTGGCCGCGCCGGCACAGGAGCCGGCGTCCATGCCCACGCTCACGCCCGAGCAGCTGGCCAAGCTCAAGTCGGGCAACGGTGGCTCACGGCCGACGGCGCCCGCCTCGGGACAGTCCGCCGGCACGGTCACACCGTCTGTCTCGTCAGGCGGCAGTGCCACGACCACCAGTGGCGCGAGCGTCACGGCGCAGCTCATCCCAGGGCTGCAGCCGCAGACACCCAGGAACGTGCAGCTGCAGAAGGGCGACGAGACGGTCGGCACCGCCACGGCGCGATCGAGCAGCCAGCCACCTGACGGTGAGAAGGTCGGTCGCAACGATCCCTGTTGGTGTGGCTCGGGCAAGAAGTTCAAGCGTTGCCACGGGGCTGCCTGAACAGCCTGGCCTCCCCGGAGCCGTCTGGCCCGACATCAGGGTCGCCGCGCGGCGCGATCGTTTAGCGCTGCTAGCGTCCTTCCACGCAGGCGCGTCTCGCCGGCCGGCTCATGTCGAGGCTGGCAGGGCCCACAGGTCGACGACGCCGTATCCGACGACCAGCACGATGAGCGTGATGGCGCCCAGGAGCACGATGGCGATCACGGCGATGCGAGGGTCGGTCTTCTCGACCTCGGGGTTCTCCAGGGGCGCGGCGTTCCAGCGCCGCGAGCGCAGCTCGGCGCGATAGTCACCACCCTTGGCGGGAACCGGCTCAAGGCCGTCCCCGGGAGCCGGCCGGTACACCGTCGCGCCGCCGTTCTTGTTGCCCACCTCGTCGCTCATGCTTCGTCCTCATCCTCGCCCCAGAGCAGCATCGCCTGTGTGCGCTGGATCTCAGATGAGAATAGCGCGCCCACCGATTCACCCCGATGGATGCGCGTGATGGCCTCGCCGATGAGGGGAGCGATGGTGAGCACCTTGATCTTGTCGAGCTTGTGCGATGCCGGTTGCGGGATGGTGTCGGTGATGACGACCTCGCGCAGGGCAGAATCGCGGATGCGGTCGACGGCAGGATCCGACAGCACACCGTGGGTGGCACAGCCGTAGATCTCCAGCGCACCCTCCCGCTCCAGCGCGCGACTCGTCTCCACCAGCGTGCCGCCGGTGTCGATCTCGTCGTCGACGATGATGGCCCGCTTGTCGCGCACCTCGCCGATCACGTTCACTACCTCAGCACGATCGTCGTTGCCCTCGCGTCGCTTCTCGATGATGGCCAGCGGGGCGCCTACCAGCTCGGCGAACTTGCGGGCACGCTTGGCAAAGCCCAGGTCGGTGACGACGACCGTGTTCTCCAACTCCTTCTGCTTCCAGTAGTTGGAGAGCATGTGCGTGGCGGTGAGCTCGTCGACGGGGATGTTGAAGAAGCCCTGGATCTGTCCCTGGTGCAGGTCCATCGTCAGCAGCCGATCCGCCCCAGCCACGCTGATCATATCTGCGATGAGGCGGGCCGTGATGGGCACGCGCGGCTGGTCCTTCTTGTCGGAGCGGCCGTAGGAGTAGTACGGCACGACCGCGGTGATGCGACCGGCACTGGCGCGCTTGAAGGCGTCGATCATGATGAGCAGCTCCATGATCGACTTCTGCACCGGCTTGCAAGTGGGCTGCAGCAGGAACACGTCCTTCTCGCGCACGTTGTCGACGATGCGCACGAAGATGTTCTCGTTTGCGAACTCGAAGACCTCCGAGGAGCCCATCTCCACGCCGAGGTAGCGGCACACCTTGGCAGCCAACCTGGGATTGGCGTTGCCCGTGTACAGGCCCAGCGCCTCGCTGGGCCGCCGAGCTTCCGTCTCGCCGAAGGCCGTCACCTCACGGCTCCCGCCTGTCCCATCATGCTCCCGTTGCTCCGTCGCGATCGGGACCTGTGTCGTCATCAGGCCCGTGCTCGCCATTCTCCTCGAGAGAGCGCTGCGCCGCCAGACCCTCGCGGAAGACGGCGATCCCGGCGACCGTGTCGCCCTCGTTGAGCCGCATCACGATGACGCCGCGGGCGGCGCTGCCATAGCGGTTGATCGACTGCACATCGGTGCGCACGACCTGGCCACTCGAGGAGATGAGCAACAACTCCTCGTCGGACTCGTCGACCAGCTCGACCGAGGCCACCGTGCCGCTCTTGGCACCTTCCAGCGAGATGAGGCGGACGCCTTGCCCGCCGCGATGCTTGGGCCGGAACTCGGAGTTGGCAACGCGCTTGCCGTAGCCGGTCTCGGTGAGCACCAGGATGTCGTTGCCTTCCTCGATCACGCCCATGCCCACGACCCGGTCGGCCTTGTTGGCGAGCCGGATACCGATGACGCCGGCAGCGTCGCGGCCCATCGCCCGCACCTCGGACTCGTTGAAGCGCGCGATCCGCCCCATGGCCGTGGCCAGCAGGATGTCATCAGAGCCCGAAGACACCGCCACCCAGGCCAGCTTGTCATCGTCGGCGACCGTGATGGCGCGGATGCCCGTCGAGCGGACGCGCTCGAACTTCTCGATGGCCGTCTTCTTGACGACGCCCTTGACCGTCGCCATGACCAGGTTGTGACCGGGCTCGAAGTCGGGCAGCGTGATGACCGCCAGCACGCGCTCGCCCGATTCCACCTGCACGCCCTCGAGATTGATGATGGGCATGCCCTTGGCCTGTCGGCTGGCATCCGGCACGGCGTGGACCTTGGAGCTGAAGACACGGCCGCGATCAGTGAAGAACAGTGCCCAATCGTGGGTGTTGGCCACGATGAGATGGCCGACCGCGTCCTCCTCGACCGTGCGCGCGCCGATGATGCCCTTGCCGCCGCGAGCCTGGCGTCGGTACGTCACCAGCGGCTGGCGCTTGATGTAGCCGCGTCGGCTGACGGTGACGACCACGTCCTCGTCGGCGATGAGGTCGTCGTCGCTGAGCTCCTTGTCGGCGCTGCCCTCGATACGGGTGCGGCGGTCCTGGCCGTACTTGACATCCAGCTCGCCCAGCTCGTCGCGGATGATCTGCAGCACGCGCTTGGGATTGGCGAGGATGTCCTCCAGCTCGGCGATGCGCTGGATGATGGCGACGTACTCGTCCTCGATCTTCTGGCGCTCGAGCGCGGCCAGGCGGCGCAGCTGCATCTCGAGGATGGCGTTGGCCTGGATCTCCGAGAGGCCGAAGCGTGACATGAGGTTCCCGCGAGCCGTCTCGACATCGGCCGATTCGCGGATGGTCGCGATGACCGCGTCGAGGTTGTCGAGCGCCGTCTTGAGGCCCTCGAGGATATGGGCCCGGTCCTTGGCCTTCTGCAGATCGAACTCGGTGCGGCGGCGCACGACCTCCTGCCGCCACTCGATGTGGTGGTGGAGCATCTGCTTGAGCGACAGCGTCTGTGGCTGGCCGTCGACGAGGGCCACGATGTTGGCGTTGAAGGCCATCTTCAGGGCGGTGTGCTTGAAGAGGTTGTTGAGCACCTTGCGCGGCGCCGCGTCCTTCTTGCACTCGATGACGATGCGCATGCCGTCACGGTCGGACTCGTCACGCAGGTCGGCGATGCCGTCGACCTTGCCGGTCTTGACGAGGTCGGCGATCTTCTCGAGCAGCGTGGACTTGTTGACCTGGTAGGGGATGGCCGTGGCCACGATGGCGGTACGGCCGGCCCGCGTCTCCTCGAAGGCGACCTGTGCCTGCATCACGACGCGGCCACGTCCGTGCCGGTACATGTCGCGGATGGCGTCGATCTCCTCCCACTCCCCGGTGGCCGGGTTGCGGCGGCGGTCGTAGCGGAAGATGATGCCGCCGGTGGGCAGGTCCGGGCCCAGCAGGTGCTCGCAGAGCTGGTCGGTGTTCATCTCGGGGTCGTCGATGAGCGCCTGCGTGGCACGCACGACCTCGCCCAGGTTGTGCGGCGGGATGTTGGTGGCCATGCCCACCGCGATGCCGGCGGAGCCGTTGATGAGCAGGTTCGGCAGCTTGGCCGGCAGCACCGACGGCTGCATGCGCGTGCCGTCGTAGTTCTCGACGAACTCGACGGTGTCCTTGTCGATGTCGGCGAGGATCTCGGCCGCGATGGCCGTCATGCGCGCCTCGGTGTAGCGCATGGCCGCGGCGGGGTCGCCGTCGACCGAGCCGAAGTTGCCCTGGCCGTCGACCAGCGGGAAGCGCAGCGAGAAGTCCTGGGCCAGGCGCACGAGCGCGTCGTAGATGGCCTGGTCGCCGTGGGGGTGGTACTTGCCCATGACGTCGCCGACGATGGCGGCGCACTTGCGGTACGAGGAGCTCGACGATCAGCCCCATCTCGTTCATGGTGTACAGGATGCGGCGATGGACGGGCTTGAGGCCGTCGCGCACGTCGGGCAGGGCACGGCTGACGATCACGCTCATGGCGTAGTCGAGATAGGCCGTCTTGAGCTCCTCCTCGATGGGGACCGAGCGGACGTTTCCGACTGGGTCGGTCATGCGCGACTCCTCGTGTAGCGATCACCCTGGGCGGCGACCGCGTCGTTGGCTGGTGGCGAGCACGGCAGCGAAGCTGGCTGCGTGCGATGCGGCGATGCTGGTGGATGGGCGCCTGCGCGTCACGCCGGATGCCGGCGAGCTGCTCGCGCAGGTCCGTGCGCGACCTCGGGCGGCTGCTTGGAGAGCGAATCGCGGATGACCCAGGCCCGGGCACCGTCGCGGTGCTCGACGGCGATGGCCGTCTCCTGCCCGGAGCAGCGCGCAGGTCGCGTCGGGGGCCACCGCGCGTCCACTCACGGATGGCCCACGAGAGGGCCTTCTGGACCATCACCTCGGCGTCGCCCATGAGCAGCCGCAGCAGCTCCAGGCGTACGCTCGACCGCCTCGCGCCGAGCTCGTCGCGGCGTGCCTTGGGCAGGCGATGGGGCAGCGTGGCCAGCGTCGCCGGCACCAGCCGTCGCTCGTAGGTGTGCTGCGAGTAGAGCAACTGCTCCAGCTCGGCCCAGCGGAAGGTCTCAGCCAGGATGCCGCGGGCCCAGAGGTCGGCCAGGCTGTCGACGGCGATCCAGTCGCTCGGCCCTGCGGCCGAGCCGGCGCATCAGCTGCCAGGTCATCTCGGGGTCGTCGAGCAGCGCGCGCCGCAGCGGCACGTGGGCGTAGAGGCGCAGGTCGCGGTGCTCGGTCTCGGTCAGGCGCTGTGCCAGGTGCAGCGCAGACATGCTGGAGCCCTCGCGCAGGGCGCTGCGTACGGGCTTCATGAGGGCCGTCGACGAGCGGGCCACGCACGGCGTAGCGCGCCGGTGTCTCCGGGCAGGCTCGCGTGACCATGGCCAGGTAGTCGGGATCGACCAGCGCCTCGAGGCCTTCGCTGAGCGCGCGCCAGGTAGGCCTCGGGCTCCTCGGTCAGGTCGGCCAGCTGCTCGGCCCAGGCCGTGGCCCTGCCGAGGTGCGCCGTCACGAAGGCGTCGCCCTCGTGCGGTCGCCTCAGACATCGAGGTTCTGCACCTTGCGTGCCTCGGCGCGGATGAAGTCCTTGCGCGGCCCGACCTTCTCGCCCATGAGCGTCGTGAACATGTGGTCCGCCTCGGCCGCGTTCTCCGGGTCGACCTGCAGCAGCGTGCGCGTGGCCGGGTTCATGGTCGTCTCCCAGAGCTGGTCGGCGTTCATCTCGCCGAGACCCTTGAAGCGCTGCACGGTCAGGTTCTTGACCTTCATCTCCTTGATGATGCGGTCGCGCTCCTGCTCGTCTGGCGGCGTAGCGCGTCACCTTGCCGGTGCTGACGCGGTAGAGCGGCGGCTGGGCGATGTAGAGATGGCCGGCCTCCACGAGCTCCGGCATGTTGCGGTAGAAGAACGTCATCAGCAGCGTGCGGATGTGGGCGCCGTCGACGTCGGCGTCCGCCAGCAGGATGACCTTGTGGTAGCGCAGCTTGGACGAGGTCGAAGGTCTCGCCGATGCCGGTGCCCAGCGCGATGATGAGCGGGCGGATCTTCTCGCTCGAGAGGACGCGGTCGATGCGCGCCTTCTCCACGTTGAGCATCTTGCCGAACAGCGGCAGGATCGCCTGTGAGCGTCGGTCGCGACCCTGCTTGGCCGATCCGCCAGCCGAGTCGCCCTCGACGATGTAGAGCTCGCTGCGCTCCGGGTCGCGCTCCTGGCAGTCGGCCAGCTTGCCCGGCAGCGCCGAGCCTTCGAGGGCGCTCTTGCGGATGACCAGGTCACGAGCCTTGCGGGCGGCCTCGCGAGCCCGCGCCGCGGTGAGCGACTTGTCGATGATGCGGCGCGCGTCGGCGGGGTTCTCGTCGAGGTACTGGCTGATGCCCTCCCCTACCGCGGTCTGCACCTGGCCCTTGACCTCGGCGTTGCCGAGCTTGGCCTTGGTCTGGCCCTCGAACTGCGGGTCGGTGAGCTTGACGCTGACCACGGCGGTCAGGCCCTCGCGGACGTCGTCGCCCGAGAGGCTGGCCTTCTTGTCCTTGATCAGCCCCTGTCGGCGCGCCCAGTCGTTGAGCGACGTCGTCAGGCCGCGCGGAAGCCCGTGACGTGGGTGCCGCCGTCGACGGTGTTGATATTGTTAGCAAAGGCAAGGACTGTCTCGCTGAATCCGTCGTTGTACTGGATGGCGACCTCGATCTGGGTCGGGCCCTCCTTCTTCTCGGCCGAGATCGGCCGGAAGTTGAGCACGTCCTTGCCCTTGTTGAGGTGGCGCACGAAGCTGACCAGGCCGCCCTCGAAGTAGAACGACTTCTCACGGGCCGGCGTGACGCGCTCGTCGACGAGACGGATGTGGACGCCCTTGGTCAGGTAGGCCGACTCGCGCAGGCGCTGGGCGATGACGTCGAAGCTGACCTCGACGGTGTCGAAGACCTCGGGGTCGGGCTTGAAGATCGTGGTCGTGCCTCGGCGGCCGTTGGACTTGCCGATGGCCCTGACCTCGCCGGTGGGCTTGCCGCGCTCGTAGGACTGCGTCCAGACCTTGCCCTCGCGCGCCGATTCGACGGTCAGCGACTCCGAGAGCGCGTTGACGACGCTGACGCCGACGCCGTGGAGGCCGCCGGACACCTTGTAGCCGCCGCCGCCGAACTTGCCGCCGGCGTGCAGCACGGTGTGCACGACCTCCAGGGCGTCCTTGCCGGTCTGCTTCTGCGTGCCGACGGGCACACCGCGGCCGTCGTCGCTGTTGCGGACCGAGCCGTCAGCGCAGGATGGTGACCTCGATGTACTCGGCGTGGCCGGCCATGGCCTCGTCGATGGAGTTGTCGACGACCTCCCACACGAGGTGGTGCAGGCCGCGCGCGTCCGTCGAGCCGATGTACATGCCTGGTCGTCGGCGGACGGCCTCGAGGCCCTCGAGGACCTGGATGGAGTCGGCCGAGTACGTCCGCCGACTTGGGCTCGTCGGAGGCTGAGGCCTTGGCTCCCCAGCCGTGGCCTGTTCGGTCATCTCTGCCCTCCCATCATCGGTCAATGCGCGGCTAGTCGGTCGACCAGGCGACCGAGATCCTCATCGTCATACCAGGTGATGGTGATGCGCCCGCCCTTGCGGCCGGAGGCGATGGTCACCTTCGTGCCCAGCGCCTCGCGCATCTGGGCCTCCATGTGCTGGATGATCCGGGTCGACGGCCACCTCCGCGTGGCGCCGTCGGCTGCCGTCCGTCGCGTGCGATGCCTGCACCAGACCCTCCGTCTGGCGCACCGACAGCGAACGTGCCACGACAGTGGCCAGCACGACCTCCTGCTCCGCGTGGCTCTCCAGGCCGGCGAGCGCGCGGGCATGTCCTCCGCTGATGGCGCCGTCGGCGACCGCCTGCTGCACGGCAGGGGCCGTCTCAAGGATACGCAGCGTGTTGGCGACCGTCGGCCGGGACCGCCCGACGCGCTCGGCCACACGCTCCTGCGTCAGTCCGAACTCGTCGATGAGGTGGCGATAGGCCCGCGCTTCGTCGAGCGCGTTGAGGTCGGAGCGCTGGATGTTCTCGACCAGCGCGAGCTCGAGCTGCTCCTGTTCGTTAGCCGTGCGAACGACTGCAGGGATCGTTTCAGTGCTCGAGCAGTGATACGGCGCGCCAGCGACGCTCGCCGGCGACGAGGACGTAGCCATCACCGGCCTCCACGACCACGACCGGCTGCAGGATGCCGTGCGTGGCGATCGAGTCCGCCAGCTGCGCAGCTCATCCGGGTCGAACGTTCGCCGCGGCTGTTCGGGGTTGGGCCTGATGGAGCGTCACGGGCACCTCCCGTGTCAGCCGATACGCCCGGCAGTGCGGTCGGAATCAACGAGGCGAGACCTCGCCCCAGCCCACTGCTCTTCCTTGGTTCGAGCGCCATGGTCAACTCACCTCCCCTTCGTGGTCGCTGCGTGGTGCCTGGTATCGGCTCGCGCGCCGAACGAAGTGACTCGCCGGGCTGGAGCCCGCTCCGCGCCAGCAGCTCGGCGGCGATGGCCTGATACGCCAGGGCGCCTCGCGAGCCTGGACTGTACTCCGCGATCGGCTGGCCGTAGCTGGGAGCCTCGGCGAGGCGGACGCTCCGCGGGACGACCGCCTCGAAGACCTGCGTCCCGAGATGCCGGCGGACCTCCGCTGTGACGTCGGCCGACAGACTCGTCCGGCCGTCGTGCATCGTCAGCACGACTCCCTTCATCGCCAGTCGCGGGTTGAGGTGCTCGCGGATGAGATCGATCGTGGCCATCAGCTGGCCAAGTCCCTCGAGCGCGTAGTACTCGCACTGCAGCGGGATGAGGACGCTGTCGGCGGCTGTCAGCGCGTTCACGGTGAGCAGGCCCAGCGACGGCGGACAGTCGAGGAGGACGAAGTCGTACGTATCCTCCACGCCGTCCAGGACCCGCTTGAGACGTCGCTCACGCGCCGCACTGGGCACCAACTCGACCTCGGCCCCGGCCAGGCTCCGGTTGGAGGGCAACACGTCCAGGCCTTGCACTGCGGTGGCCTGGACGGCATCTGCGGGTGCGGCATCGCCGAGCAGTACGTCGTAGACGGATGCATCGGCACTGTCCTTGTCGATCCCGACTCCGCTCGTGGCATTGCCCTGTGGATCCATGTCGACCAGAAGGACGCGCTTTCCGTCCAGCGCCAAGTACGAAGCGAGGCTGACCACGGTCGTGGTCTTCCCGACTCCGCCCTTCTGGTTGGCGCAGGCGATGATCTCGCCCACCTAGCCCCCGCCCTGATCGCTACACACTGGTCCCAATTCTACTCTGAGCAAGCAGGATGTTGCTTCGGTGCACCACGTTGTCCACACCCGATGTTGCTTCTTGCGGCGAGCTACGATCGGAGATCCCAAAGGGCTTCAGTCTGACCATGCTCACGCTTGAACCGCGCTGATCCTCGAGGCTAGGGACACGTCCTGCGGTCGGTCGCCGCGAGCACTTATCCGCAGCTTATCCACGATCAGGCGGGGAGGTCGAACGAACGCCATGAACTCCCGCAGCCCGCGGTGTTTCACGTGAAACAGTCCCTTCAGGGCTTGACGTCCTGCCCAGTGGCGGCGGGGGAGGGGATGGGCGCGTCGACTCCCCCACGCGGTGACTACGCCTGGCAGATGTTCCACGTGAAACATGATTCAGGCATCGCGCCCAACAATCGGTCCGCGGCTGTGCCAAGGCAAACGAGGCGATACGCACGAGCTAGCAGGACAGGGGCAGGGGAGCGGCCCCGAGACTGCAAGGCGGGCCGCTCCCGACCTGATGGTGCTGGCTCGAGTTGCCAGTGGGCGCCCTGGGTAGCCCGTGGGCGCACTTTGAAGCGCTCGGCTATACTCGGTTGGAGGTGGCGTTCCTGTGCGAGGGGCGACTCGCTGGCGTCACCTCAGCCGTGGAAACCGAACCGTTATCGACCTACTCCGATGAGCGTTCTGGCTCCTGCCGTGGGGGCCGTCCTCGCTGCCATCCTGGAGTCGAGCGTGCTGACCCATCTTCAGGTGGGCGGCGTCAAGCCCGACCTCGTCTTTGCCGTGGGCATCGCCATGGCGATGGGCTCGGGTTCGAGAGCGGCATGACGTGGGCCTTCGTCGGAGGCGTCACCCTCGATCTCCTGCTGCCCGGGCGCGCGCTCGGCTCGTCGGCGCTGACGCTGGTGCTCGTGACGGCGCGGCGCTGGTGGTGGCACGCGCACTGTGGCCGCCGCGGCTGGTGTTCGTCGGCGGTCACGACCTTCGTGCTCACCTTTGCCTATCAGCTCGGTGCTGCTGGCGCTCTTGGCGCTCACCAGCAGGCGTCACGTTCAGCGGCCTGTCGCTGCCCGAGCTCATCCTCAGCGGCATCCTCAACGCTGCCATCGCGATCGATCGGCGCTGGTCGCCGTACGGGCCCTCGACCTGCGCTTCGGCGAGCCCGAGCGACTGGCATGGTGAGCGCATGATCGGCGAGCCCTTGCCTGTTCGGCACCCGCGCTCCCAGCCAGCGCAACCTGGCTCCGCGTTTCATCGCCTTCGGGGTCGCCATCGTCCTGGCCGTGACCGGCCTGGGGCTGCGCCTCTTCCAGCTGCAGGTCGCGGAGGGCGCCAGCTACGAGGTCTACACCGAGCAGCAACTGACCAGCGAGCGGCCGATCCCCGTCGTCGCGCGGGCTCATGTACGACCGGCGCGGCCGCCTGTTGGTCGAGAACGTGCCCACCTTCGTGCTGCGCATCCTGCCGGCGGAGCTTCCCTTCGAGGTCCGTCCTGAGGTGGCGGAGCGTGTGTCGAGGCTCACCGACATCCCGGCCCGCAAGATCATCGAGCGCCTCGATGCCCACACCGGCTCGCAGTACGAGCTTGTTCGGATCACCGACGTCTCCGACGGAGACTGCGCGCGTCATCGCCGAGGATCCGGACCTGTTCCCCGGCGTCCAGGTCGATCTGGAGGCCCGCCGCAGGTACCCCCAGGGCAAGCTCATGTCCCACGTCCTTGGCTGGACTGGTCGCATCTCCGGGCCCGAGTACCAGCGCCTCAAGGATGACGGCTACTACCCCGAGGACCTGTTGGGCAAGGCGGGCCTGGAGGCCACCTACGAGGATGTCCTGCGCGGGACCTACGGCCTCGAGCTGGTCGACCTCGACCGCCAGGGCCACGAGATCCACGCAGCCGACATGCTGCGAGAGCCGACCCCCGGCAGCTCGCTCGAACTGACCATCGATACCAGGGCCCAGAAGAACGCCGAGAAGGCCCTGAAGTGGGCCATGGATCGGGTCGGCATCAAGCGTGGCACGTTCGTCGCCATGAACCCGCAGAACGGCGAGATCCTGGCCATGGTATCGCTGCCCAGCTACGACAACAACAAGTTCGCCCAGGGCATCGCCACCTCCGACTACCGTCGGCTGCTCAAGGACCCCAGCAAGCCCATGCTCAACGTGGCCATCAACGAGCAGTACCCGCCGGGCTCCACGTACAAGCTGGTCACCGGCACCGGCGCGCTCGCCGACGGCAAGATCAGCCCCAGCTCGCGCGTCAAGTCCGAGCCCTTCATCGAGATCGGCGAGTGGAAGTACTGGGACTGGAACAAGGAAGGCTGGGGCCCACTCAACATCTACGATGGCTTCGGTCACTCCAGTGACACGTTCTTCTACAAGCTCTCAGGCATGCTCGGTATCGACCGGCTGGCCTACTGGGCCCACCAGTTCGGCTTCGGCAAGCCCACCGGCATCGAGCTGCCGGGCGAGGCCGCGGGCATCGTGCCCACCAACGAATGGAAGCGCCGCACCCTCAACGAGCAGTACTTCACCGGCGAGCTCTACCAGGCCGGCATCGGTCAGGGCTACAACACCAGCACGCCCATCCAGGTGCTCAACGCCTACGCCGCGCTGGCCAACGGCGGCACCCTCTACAAGCCCCAGCTCGTGCGCAAGATCCTCGATCCCGAAGGCAAGGTCATCGAGCGAGTGCAGCCCGAGGTCATCCGCGAGCTGGACGTCGACAAGTCGGTGCTGCGCACCATGCGTGTTGCCTGCCCGCCGAGTCGTCACCATCCGCCACACCTACAACCTCGTGGACCTGCCCATCGTCGTGGCGGGCAAGTCCGGCACGGCCGAGTTCGGTCTCCGCGACAAGCAGGGCCGGCTGCCCTTCAGCAACTGGTTCGTCGCCTTCGTGCCCAAGGAGGCACGCAAGACGGAAGCCGACCCCAACGGCATCGCTGCCGTCAAGCGCGAGGACTCAGACCTGGTGGTGCTGGCCTACCTCGACGACACGCGCACCCGGGGCAACGTCGCCACCGAGGTCGTCAAGTACTTCCTGCAGCTCCACTATGGGCTCAAGACCGACCTGCGACAGGGCTGGGTCCTCGAGCGCGACAACTTCTACAACCTCAACAGCTGATGAGCACGCTGCGACTCGAGCCGGCACGCGTCGGCACGCTGACCGCCCGGGAGGGGGAGGGCCGTTGGTACGGCTTCGACCTGCAGCTGGCCATCTTCGCTCTCTCGCTCACGGTGGTGGGTCTGCTCATGGCCTTCACCAACTCGGCCGACGACCCCCTCCGGCCGGGCTCGATCTTCACGCGCGGCCTCATCTGGCTCGCGCTCGCGGCGATCATCTTCGTCGCCACCGCCGCTGCCGACCACCACTGGCTGCGCACGTTCGCGTGGCCCATCTATGGCATCAGCATCGCCCTGCTGGTGCTCACGCTGGTGTTCGGCAGCGGCACCGGTGGCGTCTCTCGCTGGGTCTCGATCTTCGGCCTGCAGTTCCAGTTCTCGGAGGTCGGCCAAGATCCTGCTGGCGGTCGTCCTGGCGCACTACCTGGCCACGCGTGAGGCGCGCATCTCCAGCGCCCGTACGCTCATCGGCGCCGGTCTGGTCGTGCTGCCCATGCTGGCGCTGGTGCTCGTGCAGCCCGACCTGGGCACCTCGCTCGTGTTCGGCGCCATCATGCTCGGTGCCCTCTTCATGTCCGGCGCCAGCCTGCGCTGGCTGGCAGTCACGGTGCTGGCCGTGCTGGCCCTGGTGCCGCTGGCATGGCAGGTGGTCCTGCGGGACTACCAGAAGCAGCGGCTGATCTCGTTCATCGACCCATCGGCCGACCCGCTGGGCTCGGGCTACCAGCTGCAGCAGTCGCAGGTCACCGTCAGCTCGGGCGGCCTCTTCGGTCGCGGCCTGACCAACGGCCTGGCCGGCGAGAACCTGCCCGTGGGCTCGACCGACTTCGTCTTCGCCCGCGTCGGCGAGGAGCTGGGCTTCCTCGGCGGCGCGGTCGTGCTGACGCTCTTCGCCCTGCTCATCTGGCGCGTCCTGCACGTCGGCTGGCGCTCCGGCGACACCTTCACACTGGCCTTCTCCGGCGGCATCGCCGGCATGCTGCTGTTCCAGATGATCGTGAACATCGGCATGGTGCTCGGTGTCATGCCCATCACCGGCATCCCGCTGCCGTTCGTGACCCACGGCGGCGCCTCGCTCATCAGTGCCGCCCTGGGCCTGGGCATCCTGGAGTCGTTGGCGATGCGGCGATCGCGATCGACCTGAGCCGACGGCCCGGCCCGCATGGCCCCCGTCGAGGCAGCCAGAGCGCATGAGCCTCCACCCGCCGCGGAACGCTACGCTGTAGACACATGCCCTTTCTCCCCGACCTCTCGTTTCCTGACGGCCTGATCTTCTCGTCTGGTGGCGGCGAAGAGGGCGCGGCCTTCGCCAGCGCCATGTTCAGCCTCTTCATCCTCTTCATCGCGGCCAAGGCTGGCGAGGAGATCTTCCGGCGCATCAACCAGCCCGGCGTCATCGGCGAGATGCTCGGCGGCTTCATCGTCGGGCCCTTCGCGCTGGGCCTCGCCGACGTGACCGTGACGGCAGAGGTCTTCGCCGAGCTGGGCGTGATCATCCTGCTCTTCACGGTGGGCCTCGAGGTACGCATCGACGACCTGCTCAAGGTCGGTCCGATGGCCATCGCGGTCGGCACCATCGGCTTCATCCTGCCCATCATCGCGGGCGCTGCCATCGGCCTGGCCATCGGTGAGGACATGCTCGCGGCGGTCCTGACCGGCCTTGCGCTGGCGGCCACCAGCATCGGCATCACCAGTCGCGTGCTGGCAGAGATGGGGGTGCTCGACCGAGCCTTCGCGCGCGTCATCCTCGGCGCCGCCATCGTCGACGACATCCTGGCGCTCCTCGCCATCGGTCTGCTCTCCGGCGTCGCCGAGGGCAGCCTCGGCCCGGAGACGCTCCTGACGATGGTCGCTGGCATCGCCTTCGTCGGCATCGGCCTGGCGCTGGCGCCGCTGGGTCGCCGCCTGCCGCGCACGGCTCTTCATCTGGCCCAAGTTCGCCGACACGCCGATCGTGCCCGTCTTCATCCTCATGTTCGCCGGCGCCCTGCTGGCGCAGTTCGTGGGCCTGGCGGCCATCATCGGCGCCTTCGTGGTCGGCCTGATGATCGCCGAGACGCCGGTGCGCGAGGAGGTCGAGCACGGCTTCCGACCACTGCTCGGCATCTTCGCGCCGTTCTTCTTCGCCGTCACCGGCTGCCAACATCGACATGAGTGCGCTGCTCGAGTCCCGAGCTGCTCATCATCGTGCTCGTGCTGGCCGTCATGGGCGTGCTCACCAAGCTGGTGGGCGGCATCGTCGGCTCCTGGAGGCTGGGCAAGTGGAACTCCATCGTCGTCGGCCTGGGCATGAGCCCGCGCGGCGAGGTCGGCATCGTCGTCTCGGCGCTGGGGCTCTCGCTGGGGCTCATCGGACAGCGAGATGTACGCGGTCCTGCTGGCGGCCGTCATCCTGACGACGCTGGTGGCGCCGGTGATGCTGCAGTGGGCCATCCCCAAGGCCCCGCGCGACGAGCGCCACCACCCGGCGAGGCGGGCAGCGCGGCCGCCTGAGCGGGATCCGTTCCGCATGGCCGCGGCGTCCGCTCAGGGCACGGCGCAGCAGCTCGTCCAGCTCGCGCTTGTAGTTGCGCCCCATCGTGGTGCGCGACAGCCACTCGAGGTAGTCGAGGTCGTAGCGAGCGACCTGGTTGAGCGTCCAGCCGCGATAGCGGCCGAAGGTGAGTGGCCGCCCTGTCGGCGGCGGGCTAGGCGGCGGAGGCCCGGCCTCGCCGTAGGGGCTGGTCGGTCGCGGGTGCGGCGGCATTGGTGGCGCCGCGACGAGTGGGTCGGCTGTCACCCGGCACCACGTCCGGTGATGGCGGCGTGGCCAAGCCGATCTGCTCGTCGTAGCGGGCACGCTTCGTTGGGTCGCTCAGGATGGCGTAGGCCTCGTTCAGCTCGGTCATGCGCGCGGCAGCCTGCGGGCGACGAGTCGACGTCGGGGTGGTAGCGCTTGGCGAGGTGGCGGTAGACGACGCTGATGAGCTCGCGGTCGGCCCGCGGGCTGATCAGCAGCACGTCGTAGAGGTTCGAGCCATGTCCGCGAACGATACTGGAGAGCGGGCCCAACGCGGGCGTTCCCTCCGTCGCCGTCGCCCGTGCTGATTGACGCTCGCGAGCGAATCCGGCTACCATCTCCCTTCGCGCCCGAGTGTCCGTCGCGCCGTGTTCGCCTGCGACTCACGCCGCGCGTCGACCCAGTCATCACATCATGCACCGACCACCCAACGGGAAGCCCATGTACGCAGTCATCGAATCAGGCGGCAAGCAGCACCGCGTCGAGCTCGGCTCGGAGATCCAGGTCGATCGCCTGGACGTCCAGCCCGGCGACTCCATCACCCTCGATCGCGTCCTGCTGGTCGCGGACGGCGACGACGCCGCCATCGGCCAGCCGGTCGTGGACGGCGCCAGCGTCTCGCGCAGGTCCTGCGCCAGGAGCGTGGCGAGAAGATCGTCGTCTTCAAGTACAAGCCCAAGGCCCGCACGCGCGTCAAGCAGGGCTTCCGCGCCGAGCTGACCACGCTGCGCATCACCGACATCGCCTTCGGCGGCAAGAGCGCGGCCAAGGACGCCGAGAGCGCCGGAGGCAGAGGCCAGGAGGCCAAGAAGGCCGCGAAGGCCGAGCAGGCTGCCGCCGAGAAGGCCGCCGCCGACAAGGCCCTGGCCGAGAAGCTGGCCGCGGCCGCCGAGGCCAAGCCGGCCAAGGCTGCGGCCAAGCCCAAGCCCAAGGCCGAGCACGAAGAAGTCGACCGCCGAGACCAGCGGACGACGGCTGCCGAGCCGAAGCCCGAGGCCGCCACGAGCGCCGAGGCCGCCACTGAGCGCCGAGGCCGCCACGAGCGCCGAGGCCGAAGCCGCCTCCGAGGACGCGACCGCTCCGCCGACGCAGACGACACCAAGAAGGACGAGCTGACCCATGGCTCACAAGAAGGCAGGCTCCAGCTCCAAGAACGGCCGCGATAGCGTCGGCCAGCGCCTGGGCGTCAAGGCCGGTGACGGCCAGCTCGTCAGCGCCGGCTCGATCATCGTGCGCCAGCGCGGCATGACCTTCCTCGCCGGTCCCGGCACCGGCCTCGGCAGGGACTACACCGTCTTCGCGACGGTCGACGGCCGCGTCCACTTCGAGCATGCCCGCAAGGACAAGAAGCGCATCCGCGTCGAAGCCGAGTCGCTGGCCAGCTGAGGCCGAAGGACCCTCGACGACATGAAGCCCGATACACATCCCAAGTACTACCAGGCCAAGGTCAGCTGCGCCTCCTGCGGCACCGAGTTCAGCGTCGGCTCCACCCAGGAGGAGCTGCGCGTCGACATCTGCTCCAGCTGCCATCCGTTCTACACGGGCAAGCAGACCATCGTCGACACCGCCGGCCAGGTCGAGCGCTTCCAGAAGCGCCTCGAGCGCTCCGCCAAGCTCTGAGCCGAAGCCAGATCGTGACCCAGTCGCCGGCAGGGCAGGGGACAGCCGCCCCGCTGGGCGGCGACCCCGGTTCACTCGGATACGCCCCGCTTCGCCTACGGCGGGCAGGCCCTCATGGAGGGCGTCTACATGCGCGGCAAGGACGCCATCGGCGTGGCCGTGCGTGGCCCGGACGGTCAGATCTTCGCCGGCCAGGAGAAGCTCGACAGCGTCCTGCACCGCAACCGCTTCGCCCGCGCACCCTTCTTCCGCGGCGTGGTCGTGCTCTACGAGACGCTCGTCATCGGCACACGCTGGCTGATGAAGTCCGGCTCCCTGGCCGCCGCCGGCGAAGGCGTGGCCTTCGGCGGCAAGGCCATCGCGCTGACGATGCTGTTCACCATCGGCCTGGCCGTCGGCCTGTTCGTGCTGCTGCCGCTGCTCGTGGCCCAGGGCGGCGTGTCGCTGTTCTTCGGTGAGGTCGAGAGCGGCTGGCAGTCGTTCCTCGTGCACATCCTCGAGGGCCTCGTCCGGGTCTTCATCTTCGTCGGCTACCTGGCGCTGGTCAGCCGCTCGGCCGAGATCGGCCGCGTCTTCCAGTACCACGGCGCCGAGCACATGACCATCCACGCGCTCGAGGTCGAACCTGCCGCTGACGGTCGAGAACATCCGCAAGTACCCCACCGCCCACCCGCGCTGCGGCACCGAGTTCCTGGTCATCTTCATCATCGTCAGCATCCTGCTCTTCAGCCTGCTGGCCGGTGTGGAGCTGTGGGTCGCCATCCTCGGTCGCATCCTGCTGGTGCCGGTCATCGCAGCCGTCTCCTACGAGGTGCTCAAGTTCGGCGCCAAGCGGCGCGAGCACGGGCTTCTGGCATCTGCTCTTCCTGCCCGGCATCTGGGTCCAGAAGATCACCACCAAGCAGCCCGACGACTCCATGATCGAGGTCGCCATCTGCGCCATGCAGGAGGCCCTCGCCGCCAACGGTGAGACCGCGCCCGCCGGCAGCCTCGACCCGGTTCGCGAGCCCATCCCCGACGTCGGTGAGCTGGCGCGGGAGATGGAGGCACGCATCGAGGCCGAGGAGGCGGCCGCCGAGGCCGCCGAGGCCTCCGACACGACCGCGGCTCCCGTGGTGGTGGCACCGACCGCGACGGATGGGCCCGATAGCATCGAGGACGTCGAAGCGTCAGCTGCACCCGAGGGTGGCGACGCTCCCGGCCGCGCGCCGGAGGCGCCACGGAGGGCGCATGAGCCTCGAGGCCCGGCTCGACGAGCTGGAGCGGCGCCTCGCGAAGATCGAGGCGGAGTGGTCCGACCCCGAGGTCGCGGCCGATCCCGAGCGCAGCCGCAAGCTCGGTCGCGAGCAGGCCCGCATCGGCCCCATCGTCGAGAACCATCGCCGCCTGCGCGCGGTCGCAGGAGCAGCTCGCCGCCGCCCGTCGCGACCTGCAGTCGGAGCCGGACCCGGAGCTCAAGGAGATGGCCCGCGAGATCATCGCCGAGAACGAGGCCGAGGAGGCCCGGCTCGTCGAGGAGCTGCGCGTCCAGCTGCTGCCGCGCGACCCCAACGACGAGCGCGACGTCATCATCGAGATCCGCGGCGGCACCGGCGGCGAGGAGGCCGCCATCTTCGCGGCCGACCTCTTCCGCATGTATGCCCGCTACGCCGAGCGTCAGCGCTGGAAGACCGAGACGCTGTCGACGTCCGAGTCGGGCGTCAAGGGCCTGCGCGAGGTCATCTTCGAGATCAGCGGCCAGGGCGCCTGGAGCCGGCTCAAGTACGAGGGCGGCGTGCACCGCGTGCAGCGCGTGCCCGAGACCGAGTCGAGCGGCCGCATCCACACCTCGACCGCCACCGTGGCGGTGCTGCCCAAGGCCGACGAGGTCGACGTCCAGATCGACGAGGCCAGCGACCTGCGCATCGACGTCAAGCGCGCCTCGGGGCCGGGTGGCCAGTCGGTCAACACCACCGACTCGGCGGTGCGCATCACGCACCTGCCCACCGGCCTGGTGGTGGAGATCCAGGACGAGAAGAGCCAGCACAAGAACAAGGCCAAGGCCATGTCCGTGCTGCGCGTCGCGGCTGCTCGAGATGGAGCAGCGCAAGGCGCAGGAGGAAGAGGCCGAGGCCGACGCCGATGGTCGGCTCCGGCGAGCGCTCGGAGAAGATCCGCACCTACAACTTCCCGCAGGACCGCATCACCGACCACCGCATCGGCCTCGATGTCCACGACCTGCCCAGCGTCCTCGACGGCGACCTCGACAAGCTCATCGACGCGCTCATCACGGCCGACCAGGCAGAGCGGCTGGCCTCGCTCGAGAATCGGTCCGGAGCCGGCCGGCTAGGCGCCGCCGGCTCGGCCATGGAGACACGCACCGCAGCGGGTCGGACGAGCTCCTCGCCGCAGCCACGATCCGCCTCGCAGGCGTCCGGCTCGGAGATCGGCGCGCCTCGACGCCGAGGTGCTGCTGGCGCAACGTCCTGGGTGTCGACCGCAGCGGCTCTGCATGGCGCACCCCGAGGCCGTCCTCAGCACGGGCCAGCTCGAGCGCTACGAGGCCGTGGTCGCGCGCCGCGAGGCGGGCGAGCCGGTGGCCTACATCCGCGGCGCTCAAGGAGTTCTACGGCCGGCCATCTCGGTCGACGCGCGCGTGCTCATCCCACGGCCCGAGACCGAGACGCTCGTCGAGCTGGCACTGGCGCGCATCAGCGACGACCTCACCGGCGCGCCGCGCGACGCGACGCCGAGCCCTACCTGGTGTGGGACGTGGGCACCGGCTCCGGCGCCATCCCGGTGGCCATCGGCCAGCGAGCTGCGCCGCCGTCGCTACGGCGATGTCGTGCGCTTCTTCGTCAGCGACATCTCCGGTGACGCCCGCGACGTGGCCACCATCAACGTCGTCTCCCATGGCCTGGCGCACCTGTTCACCTTCGCCGAGGGCGACCTGACGGACGTCGCCCCAGCCCCGCCGCGTCCGGTCGACCTGCTGGTCGGCCAACCTGCCCTACATCCCCTCCGACGGCCGTCCCGGCGCTGCCGGTGGCCGCCAGCTTCGAGCCGGTCGGCGCGCTCGACGGCGGGCCCGACGGTCTCGACGTCATGCGTCGCCTGCTGGCGGGGCTGCCGCGAGGTGCTGGCGCCGGCGCGTGCTGCGCTGCTGGAGATCGGCGGCGACCAGGTCGAGCGCTGACGGCCGCCGCCGCGCCGAGCTGCTGCCGGGCTGGCGCTGCCCCGTCCATCCCGACCTCGCCGGCAGCCCGCGCGTGGCTGATGCTGGAGCGTGCCGAGCTGACTGAGCGCGGCCCGGCGTCCTGCCGGCGACCGACCCCGAGGCGCTGGCCGACGCCGTCCTGGCCATGCAGGCCGGCGGCATCGTGGGCATCCCCACCGAGACCGTCTACGGCATCGGCGTGGTGCCGCGGCCCGATGCGCTGGCAGCGGTCATCGGCGCCAAGCAGCGGCCCGAGGACAAGGGCATCGCCCTGCTCATCGACGGGCTCGACCAGGTCGACGGGCTGGTCGTGGTCTGCGCCCTGCCGCTCGTCGCCTGGCCGAACGCTTCTGGCCCGGGCCGCTGACGCTGGTGCTGCCGCTGCTGCGTCCGGAGCTGCTGCCGGAGGCCGTGACCGGTGGTCGTGACACGCTGGGCCTGCGCATCCCCGACCATCCCGTGCCGCGAGCGCTGGCGCGCCAGCTGGGTCCCATCGCGGTGACCTCAGCCAACCGCTCCGGAGAGGCGCCGGCCCGCACGGCCGCACGAGCTGATCGCAGCGGTGGGCACTCGCTGGCCCTGGTGCTCGACGATGGACCGGTCCGTGGCGGCGTGCGCCTCGACGGTGGTGGCCGTCGACGCCGACGGCGCACTGGAGCGTGCTGCGTCGAGGGCGCCCTTGACGACGCCGACATCATCGCCGCGGTCGCAGCGCAAGACTGAGCGGCGGCGCGAGTACACTGACCCACGCGCAGGGAACGACCAACGGAGCACCGATGACCCTTACCTCTGGCCGCCAGCTGGCCGACGCCCCCATCGCCAGCGTGGACCCCGAACTGTGGGCAGGCGATGGTCGCCGAGCGCGACCGCCAGACCTGGAAGATCGAGCTCATCGCCAGCGAGAACTACGCTTCGCGCGCCGTGCTCGAGGCCAACGGCTCCTGGCTCACCAACAAGTACGCCGAGGGCCAGCCGGGCAAGCGCTACTACGGCGGCTGCGAGTTCGTCGATGTCGTCGAGCGCCTGGCCGAGGAGCGTGCGCTGGCGCTGTTCCCCGGGGCCGAGTTCGTCAACGTGCAGCCGCACTCGGGCGCCCAGGCCAACATCGCCGCCTATCTCGCGGTGCTCGACCACGGCGACACGCATCCTGGGCATGAGCCTGGCCCACGGCGGCCACCTGACCCACGGCCACCCCATCAACTTCAGCGGCCGCTTCTTCGACGTCCACGCGCTACGGCGTCTCGGAGGACGACGGGCGCATCGACTACGACGCCCTGGAGCGCCAGGCGCGCGAGGTCCGGCCCAAGCTGATCGTGGCCGGTGCCAGCGCCTACCCGCGCATCATCGACTTCGAGCGCATGGCCGCCATCGCCCACGACGTCGACGCGCTGCTCTTCGTGGACATGGCCCACATCGCCGGCCTCGTCGCCGCCGGCCTGCATCCCAGCCCCTTCCCGCACGCCGACATCGTCACCACCACCACGCACAAGACGCTGCGCGGGCCGCGCGGCGGCATGATCTTCGGCAAGGCCGAGCTGGCGCGGCCGATCGACCGCGCCGTCTTCCCCGGCACGCAGGGCGGCCCGCTGATGCACGTCATCGCGGCCAAGGCCGTGGCGCTGCTCGAGGCGCAGCAGCGAGGCCTTCCGCGAGGACCAGCGCCGCACCGTCGAGAACGCCGCCGTCCTGGCCGAGACGCTGCGTAGCAACGGCACCGAGCTCGTCTCGGGCGGCACCGACAACCACCTCATCCTCGTCGACGTGACGCCGCTCGGCGTCACCGGCACGGAGGCCGAGCAGCTGCTCGACGAGGTCGGCATCACCGTCAACAAGAACGCCATCCCCTTCGACCCGCTGCCGCCCAACACGGCCTCCGGCATCCGCGTGGGCACGCCGGCGACCACCACGCGCGGCTTCGGCACCGGAGAGATGCGCGCAGGTGGGTGAGCTCATCGTGCGCACGCTGCGCGAGCGCGACGACGCCGCAGTCGCTGGCCGACGATCCGTCGCGAGGTGAAGGAGATCTGCGCACGCTTCCCGGTGCCCGGGCTGCACTGACGCGTGAACTTCGACGAGCTGCCGTTCATCCTCGCCATGGGAGGCGTCGCGGCAGTCGTCGCCTACCTGCTGACGCCGCTGGCGATGCGCATCGCCACGCGCACCGGTGCCATCGACGAGCCCGACTCGGGCCGCCGCATCCATGTTCGCCCCATCCCGCGCGCTGGCGGGCTGGCGGTGCGTCGGTCGCCTTCGTCGGATCGGCCTCGTCGCGCTGCTGCTGCAGGAGCAGTTCGAGTTCTTTCGGCCCTTCTCCTGGCGCATGCTCGACGATGAGGAGCTGATAGCGGTCTTCGGCGGCGCCGTCCTGGCCGCGGTCTTCGGCTTCATCGACGACCGCTGGCAGATCCGGGCGCGCTGGCAGTTCGTCTTCCAGGTGGTGCTGGCGCTCTTCGCCATCGGCCTGGGCCTGTCCATCCTCGCCATCAACAACCCGCTCGACTTCCTGGGCTTCCTGCGGCGCGGACACGCTCGACCTTCGCCGGCGTCGGCGCCGGCCTGATCACCGCGCTCTGGATCGTGGGCATGATCAACAGCATCAACTTCATCGACGGGCTCGACGGTCTCTCGACGGGCGTGGCCCTCATCGCGGCGCTCACGCTGGGCTTCGTCTCGCTTGGCTATCGAGTCGTCCTACCAGCCGATGGTGGCGCTGCTCTGCGCGCTGCTGGCCGGTGCCCTGCTGGGCTACCTGCCCTGGAACTTCAATCCGGCCAAGGTCTTCATCGGCACGACCGGCGTGATGGTCGATGGGCTACCTGCTCGCCGTGCTGGCCATCCTGGGCTCGGCCAAGATCGCGGTGGCCCTGCTCATCCTCGGCGTGCCCATCATCGATACCTTCTGGATCATCACGCGCCGCCTGCTCAGCGGCCACTCGCCGTTCACGCCCGATCGCGGCCACTTCCACCATCGCCTGCTCGACCTGGGCCTCACCCACAAGGGTGCGGTGCTGCTGATCTACGCCATCACCATCGTGCTCGCGGTGCTCAGCCTGGTCCTGGCCGGCGGCTCCGGGCCGCTCTATGCCTTCATGGCCGTCGTCATCGCCTCCGGCGTGGCTGCTGCTGCTGGTGACCTTCCGCGTCGGGCCCGACGAGGCCCTCGAGGCCAGCTCCTATCCGGATGGCCGTCGCTGCTGGACCCCCGTCCGTGGAGCCCAGCCATCGACGGGCTGCGCCGACGAGGGCGACGCGCGCCACCCGCTGACACCGGACCGCACTAGGTCCCCGGCTGGCGCGCTCGAGCCGTGCTGCTATACTCTGCCGCCCGAGGCGGGCACTCAAGGAAGGTCACGGGAAGGCAGTCGGATACCTCGCCCTCTTCTCCGAGATCGGGATCATCCTCTTCGTGACCACGCTCGGCGGCGCACTCGCCGGTCGATGGCTGGATCAGCAGCTGGGTACCTATCCTTTCCTCCTGGTCGCAGGCTTCCTTCTTGGTGTCGTTGCTGGGGGCAGTCGCCGACTGGCGACTGGTCGATCGGTTCCTGAATGACGTGAAGGACGCATGAGCGCGCCCCCGGGCGCGTCCAAGCGGAGTGAGCGTGGCAAGCGAGCCAGTGGCCAGCAGAGCGCAGACGGCGGCAGACCGGATCAGGCAAGAAGCGCAGCGCCTGTCGGCCTCATCGTGCGCCGGCCTCGTCCTGGTCGTCCTCATCGACATCTTCGCCTTCCTGCTGGTGCCGCCGTTCGACCGGGTACACCCGAGGACGCCTGCAGCATCCCCTCGGCCTGCTTCATCGACGGCACCCTGCACTTCCCCAGCCCGCACGTGGTCTGGGCCGCCGAGTCGGCGAGGAAGCGACCGGCGGCATCTTCGAGATCAGCCTCACCGACACGCTCTTCACCATGCTCATCGTCACCGCCGTCGTGCTGCTGGTGATGATCCTGCGTCAGCCGGGGCAAGGCGCCCGTGCCCGGGCTTCTTCCAGAACTTCGTCGGAGTGGGCCTACGAGTCCCTGACCGGCTGGGGTCGCGGCATGGGCGGCTCACGGCCGGCCCTACATCCCCATCTTCGCTGCCTTCTTCGTCCTCATCCTGGCCTTCAACTGGAGCGGCCTGGTGCCGCCCATCGGCCTGCGTCGAGGGCCTGCGAGCGCCGACCAGCGACCTGAACGTGACCATCGGCCTGGCCCTCGTCGCCTTCGGCTTCTTCCAGTTCGAGGGCTTCCGGCGCCTCGGCGTCGGCGGCTACCTGTCCAAGTTCTTCCCGGTCTACGAGTTCAAGAAGGGCGTCGGCGCCGGGCTCATCGCCATGTTCGTGGGCTTCATCGAGCTCATCCTCGAGTTCATCAAGCCGGTCACGCTGTCGATCCGACTCTTCGGCAACATCTACGGTGGTGAGGTCGCGCTGGCGGTCATCACCAGCCTGGCCATCGCCGTCATCCCCGTGGCCATCTACGGCCTGGAGATCATCCTGACCTTCGTGCAGGCCCTCATCTTCAGCACGCTGACGCTCATGTTCACGCTGATCGCCGATCGAGAGCCATCACCACGAGGAAGGCCACGTCGCCGAGGAGCTGCTCGAAGCGACGCATCCATCCAGCAGCGGCGCCGGCCGGCAACTAGCCCAGCGAGCCGTCGGACGCCCGATCCGACCTCGATCAACATCTCGAAGGAGGAGACAGACCCATGGACCTGGCACCGCTCGGCGCCGGTATCGCCATCCTTTCGATCATCGGCCCGGCCCTCGGCATCGGCATCCTCGCCGGCATGTCCTCGAGCGCCATCGGTCGCAACCCCGACGCCGGTGAGCAGATCCGCTCACTGGCCGTCCTCATGGCGGCGTTCGCCGAAGGCCTCGGCGTCATCGCGCTGGTCGTCGGCCTCCTCATCGCCCTCCTCTAGCACGCGATACAGGCGATATCGATGGAAGTCCTCGCTGTCGCGCGCGTACTCGACCGAGCACGGCGTGGCGTTCGCGGCCGAGGGCTGAAGGCGCCGGGCTGACGATCAACCTCTTCTGGATCATCGTCGCCGGGCTCAACTTCATCATCTTCGCGCTGATCGCCTACCGCGTCGTGCTCGATGCCGGTGGGCAAGCGGCTCGACGAGCGCCGCGAGCGCATCGAGCAGGGCCTCAAGGACGCTGACGCTGCCCGTCGTGACCGCGAGGCTGCCGCCGACCAGCGGCAGGGCATCCTCAACGAGGCTCGCCGCGAGGCCAGCGAGATCGTGCAGCGCGCCCAGAAGGTCGCGGATGAGAGCGTGCCAAGGGCGTCGCCGAGACGCAGGCCGAGATCGACCGCATGCGCGAGCGTGCCGTCGCCGACATCGACGTCGAGCGCAAGCGTGCCCTCGCCGACGTCCGCAGCCAGGTCGCAGACCTGGCGCTCCTGGCCGCCGGCAAGGTCGTCGGCGAGACCATGAGCGATGAGCGCGAGAAGCGCCTCGTGAACGAGTTCCTGACCCAGGTCTCGGTCCAGGCCCCGTCGGAGACGAGCGCAACTGATGACCCACGTCAGCACGGGGGACGCATGGCGCTAGCCCGCAGCACGGCCCGCCGCTACGCCGAGGCTGCCTTCGAGATCGCCGAGCGCGATGACTCGATGGAGGTCTGGCTGGCGGCGTTCGCGACGGCCGAGAGCGGCTCGCTCGGCTCGACGTGATGCGGCTGCTGTCCAACCCTGCCGTCCCCGCCACCTCGCGCACGCAGGCCCTGGAACGCATCGTCGGCGACGAGGTCCGCGGGCGCCGCGCAACCTGCTGGCGCTGATGGTGCGTCGCGGACGCTTCGAGCTGCTGCCCGCGGTCATTCGCGAGTTCACGCGCCTGTACCGCCTGCGCGAAGGCATCGTGGAGGCCACCGTGACCTCGGCCACGCCGCTCGACGACGCCGAGGTCGAGGCGCTCCAGGAGCGACTCGTGGCGCTGACCGGCAAGCGTGTCGAGCTGAGCCGGCGGTCGATCCCGAGCTCCTCGGTGGCATCCAGGTCCGCGTCGGCGACCAACTCATCGACGGCTCCGTCCGGGGTCGCCTGGAGCGACTGCGCTCCGATCTCTCGAACATCGCCATCTGACGCCACCGCCCAGAAGGAACACGCATGGCCATCCGCTCTGACGACATCACCCAGATCATCAAGTCCGCCATCGACGAGTTCGACTCGGGCGTGGAGACGCGCTCGGTCGGCACCGTCGTCGAGGTCGGTGACGGCATCGCCCGCATCTACGGCCTCGAGGGCGCGCTCGCTTCCGAGCTGCTCGAGTTCCCCGGCGGCGTCAAGGGCATGGCCCTGAACCTCGAGGAGGAGACGGTCGGCGCCGTCATCCTGGGTGACTACACCCAGATCAAGGAAGGCGACACCGTCAAGACCACCGGCACCGTGGTCGAGGTCCCGGTCGGGCCGGAGCTGATCGGTCGCGTCGTCGACGCGCTGGGCCAGCCCATCGACGACAAGGGCCCCATCAAGCGCGACGGCCACCCGACCGGTCGAGCGCGTGGCGCCGGGCGTCATCACCCGCAAGTCGGTCGACACGCCCGTGCAGACCGGCATCAAGGCCATCGACGCGCTCATCCCCATCGGCCGCGGCCAGCGCGAGCTCATCATCGGCGACCGCCAGACCGGCAAGACCACGCGTCGCCATCGACACCATCATCAACCAGAAGGGCAAGGGCCTCGTCTGCATCTACGTGGCCATCGGCCAGAAGCTCTCGACGGTGGCCCAGACGGTGGCGGTGCTCGAGCAGCACGGCGCCATGGAGCACACCATCGTGGTCGTGGCCGGCGCCGAGGACCCGGCGCCGCTGCAGTACCTGGCGCCCTACACCGGCGTGGCCATGGGCGAGGCCGTCATGGAGGACGGCGTCGAGATCGATGGGCAGACCATCAAGGACGCGCTGTGCGTCTACGACGACCTCACCAAGCACGCCTGGGCCTACCGCGAGATGGCGCTGCTGCTGCGCCGCCCGCCCGGTCGCGAGGCCTACCCCGGCGACGTCTTCTACCTGCACAGCCGCCTGCTGGAGCGTGCGGCGCGGCTGAACGACGAGAACGGCGGCGGTTCGCTGACGGCGCTGCCCATCATCGAGACGCAGGCCAACGACGTGTCGGCCTACATCCCCACCAACGTCATCTCCATCACCGACGGCCAGATCTACCTCGAGTCCGACCTCTTCAACGCCGGCCAGCGTCCGGCCGCTGAACGTGGGCATCTCGGTCTCACGCGTGGGTTCCGCCGCGCAGACCAAGGCCATGAAGAAGGTGGCCGGTCCGCTCAAGCTGGACCTCGCGCAGTACCGCGAGCTGGCCGCCTTCGCCCAGTTCGCCTCCGACCTGGACAAGGCCACCCGCGACCAGCTCAACCGCGGCGAGCGCATCTCCGAGGTCATCAAGCAGCCACAGTTCAGCCCGCTGCCCGTGGAGCGCCAGGTGGCCATCCTGTGGGTCGTCACCAACGGCTATCTCGACGATATCGACGCGGCCAGGGTGCGCGAGTTCGAGGAGCAGTTCTACCGCTACCTCGACGCCGAGCAGTCGGAGCTGATGGCCCGCCTGGCCGAGAAGCAGGCGCTCGATGACGAGGTCGTCGACGGGCTGCGCACGGCAGCCGCAGACCTTCAAGGAAACCTTCACCGCATAGACCGTCGGCGGCCGCATGACGGTCGCCGCCAGCAGGAGGACGCCAGGCACTCGTGCCAAGCCAGCGCGAGATCCGACGCCGCATCGGATCGGTAGGCAACATCAAGCAGATCACCCGCGCCATGCAGTTCGTGGCTGCCTCCAAGCTCAAGCGAGCGCAGGACGCCACGCCTGGCGTCGCGGCCGTACAGCGACAAGCTCGACGAGGTCCTCGCTGACGTCGCCGCCGTGGTCGATCACGAGAAGCATCCGCTCCTCGGCGAGGAGCGCGACGGCCCCCGCCTCATCGTGCTGTTCACCACCGATCGTGGCCTGGCCGGCTCGCTCAACACCAACACCATCCGTTTCGCTGCCCGGGAGATCGCCGACTCCGACGCGCGACCTGACCGTCGTCACCGTCGGCCGCAAGGGCACCGCCGCCATGCGCCGCGCACACGTGCCCCTGGCGGCCTCGTTCGACGGCTTCGGCGACAGTCCCACCTTCAGCGACGTCCTGCCCCTGGCCCGACTCGTCACCGACGATTTCCTGGCCGGCACGTACGCCAAGGTGCACTTGCTGTACCCCGCGTTCGTGTCCACCCTGGTGCAGCGTCCCGAGCTGAAGCGGCTGCTGCCGGTCAAGCCCAACCCCGACACAGCCGAGGGCATCCCCGGCGGACAGTTCATCTTCGAGCCCGATCCGGCTCGTGTCCTTGAGCAGCTCATGCCGCGCTACGTGGCGACGCGCCTCTTCCAGGCCGTGCTGGAGCTGACCGCCAGCGAGCACTCCTCGCGCATGGTGGCGATGCGCAACGCCACCGACAACGCGCAGGAGCTCATCGACGACCTGACCCTGACCTACAACAAGGTGCGCCAGTCGAACATCACGCGCGAGATGATCGAGATCGCGACCGGCGCCAGCAGCACCTAGCACCTCGCCAGCAGCACCCAACACCACGGAGGAACGAGCCCACATGGCGGCAACCACCACCACCAAGCCCCAGCAGACCGCAGGCACGGTCGGGCGCGTCATCGCCATCACCGGGCCCGTCGTCGACGTCGAGTTCCCCGCGGGTCAGCTTCCGGCCATCTTCAACGCCGTGCGCATCGAGGGCCCTGACGGGCCGGTCGTGTGCGAGGTGCAGCAGCACCTGGGCAACAACTGGGTGCGCACCGTCGCCATGACCACCACCGACGGCCTTGCCCGCGGCATCGAGGCGGTGGACACGGGTGCGGCCATCAGCGTGCCCGTCGGTCCCGAGACGCTGGGCCGCGTCTTCAATGTCCTCGGCGAGGTCATCGACGGCAAGGCCGAGGTGAAGACCGCGGCCCGCTATCCCATCCATCGCGCACCGCCCGCATTCGAGGACCAGGCCACGGCGACCGAGGTGTTCGAGACCGGCATCAAGGTCATCGACCTCATCTGCCCCTTTGCCAAGGGCGGCAAGATCGGTGTCTTCGGCGGCGCCGGCGTGGGCAAGACCGTCATCATCCAGGAGCTCATCCGCAACGTCGCCCAGGAGCACGGTGGCTACTCCGTCTTCGCCGGTGTCGGCGAGCGCTCCCGCGAGGGCAACGACCTCATCGCCGAGATGACCGAGTCGGGTGTCATCGAGAAGACCGTCTTCGCCTTCGGGCAGATGAACGAGCCGCCCGGTGCCCGCCTTCGGGTGGCCCTGACCGGCCTCACCATGGCCGAGTTCTTCCGCGAGGAGGGACGTGACGTCCTCCTCTTCATCGACAACATCTTCCGCTTCACGCAGGCCGGCTCGGAGGTCTCTGCTCTCCTTGGCCGGATGCCCTCGGCAGTGGGGTACCAGCCCAACCTGGCGACCGAGATGGCGGCGCTGCAGGAGCGCATCACCTCCACCAAGCAGGGGTCGATCACCTCGCTGCAGGCCATCTATGTGCCGGCCGACGATTACACCGACCCGGCCCCGGCCACCACCTTCGGCCACCTTGACTCCACCATCCGGTTGGAGCGCTATCTGACCGAGCTGGGCATCTATCCGGCCGTGGACCCGTTGACCTCAACCTCTCGCGTGCTCGACCCGCTCATCGTGGGCCAGGAGCACTACGACGTAGCGCGCGAGGTGCAGCGAGTCCTGCAGCGCTACCGCGACCTGCAGGACATCATCGCCATCCTTGGCATCGACGAGTTGGGCGAGGAGGACAAGGCCCTGGTGGCCCGGGCCCGTCGCCTGCAGCGGTTCATGAGCCAGCCCTTCTTCGTGGCCGCGGTGTTCACCGGCCGCGATGGTGAGTACGTCTCCATCAAGGACACGGTCGCGTCGTTCAGGGACATCCTGGAGGGCAAGGCCGACGACCTGCCGGAGCAGGCCTTCTTCCTGGCCGGCACGCTCGACCAGGTCCGCGAGAACGCAGCCAAGCTGGCGACTGAGTGACCGCCGTGACACCCCCTCTCGTGAACTCGGAGGCCTAGAACGTGCCGTTGCAGCTGGAGATCGTCACACCCGAGCGCCTGGCGTACTCGGACGAGGTCGACGCTGTCTTCTGCCCGGGCATCGAGGGTGAGTTCGGGGTACTGCCCCATCACGCGCCACTGCTATCGATGCTGGGTGTGGGCGAGCTGCGTATCCGCAAGGGTACCGACGAGGAGTTCTTCGCCATCGCCGGTGGTTTCGTGCAGGTGCGACCCGACAAGGTCGTCGTCATGGCCGAGCTGGCCGACCTCTCGTCGGAGATCGACCTCGAAGCGGCCGAGGAGGCCCGCAACGAGGCCGAGCGTGCCCTCCAGGCCGGCTTCGATGAGCCGGCCGATCTGGCACGTGCCCGGGCCGCCATGGACCGGGCGCTCCTGCGCATCCGGGTCGCTGAGCGTCGACACCGCGAGGGTCCCCGTCAGCGCCGATAGCGATGAGCGCCGAATGCCCTGATGGCTGAGACTTAGCGCCATGGCAGAGACCCGGCCCTTCCACTGGGAGTACCAGGCGCCACCGGTGCCGCAGGAGACCATCCGCATCGATGGCGGCGTGCCGCTGTCCGGCGAGGTGCCCATCAGCGGTTCCAAGAACGCGGCCCTGAAGCTGCTGGCGGCAGCCACGCTGACCGGCGAGCGCTGCCGTTTCACCAACGTGCCCGAGATCGCCGACGTCACCCTGATGGCCGAGGTCCTGAGCGACCTCGGCGTCGTGGTCGACCACCCCGAGCCCAACACCTACGAGGTCTCGGCCGGCGATGTCGACTGGCTCTTCGTGCCCCTGGAGGCGGCTGCGCGGATGCGTGCCAGCTTCATCCTGCTGGGCCCGTTGCTGGCGCGCTTCGGTCGCGTCATCATCAGCAACCCCGGCGGCGATCGCATCGGACGGCGCCCGGTCGACCTGCACGTCGAGGCCATGCAGGCGCTCGGTGCCCGCATCGACTACCGCAACGGCTACTACTTCGCCGAGGCGCCCGGTCGTCTGCGTGGTGGAGATGTCGTCTTTCCACACGTCACCGTGATGGGCACGGAGAACACCATCCTCGCCGCCACTCTTGCCGACGGCCACACCACCATCCGGCCGGCGGCTCGTGAGCCGGAGATCGATGACCTCATCGGCTTCCTGCAGGACATGGGTGCCGAGGTCGAACGCACCGCGCCGGACGTCATCGAGGTCGAGGGCCGTCGTCGCCTGCGCGGTGCCACGCACCACGTCATCGCCGATCGCATCGAGGCGGGCACGTTCGCTATCGCTGCCGCCGTCACCGGCGGCGAGGTCACGCTGCGCGGCGCACCCTCGGCGCACCTGGGGGCGTTCCTCGACGTGGTCGAACGGATCGGCGTCGATGTCAGCGGCGACGGCGATCGCATCACCGTGCGTGGTCGCCAGCCTGGCAGCTACATCGCCACCGACATCACCACGGCTGCCTACCCCGGCCTGGCGACCGACCTGCAGCCGCCGACCGGCGTTCTCCTCACCCAGGCGCGTGGTTGCAGCACCGTCCATGAGACCATCTACGAGGATCGGCTCGAGTGGCTCACCGACCTGGGCCTGATGGGCGCGCAGGCCCAGATCAAGGATGCTCACCACGCCGTCATCTGCGGCCCGGCGCCGCTGCAGGGCGCAGAGGTCGAGGTCAGCGACCTCCGCGCGGGCGCCTCGCTCATCCTCGGCGCCCTCGCCGCCGAAGGCCAGTCCACCATCCGTGGAGTGCACCACGTGCGTCGCGGGTACGAGGGCATCGAAGGCAAGCTGCTTGACCTGGGCGCGCGTATCGAACCGGATCCAGAGCGATAGTCGCCGCGACATGAAGATCGGTATCGACCTCGGCACGGCCAACGTGCTCGTCTACGTCACGGGCAAGGGCATCGTCATCCGCGAGCCCTCCGTCGTGGCCGTCAGCGAGAGCCACCACATCGTCGCCGTGGGCGAGGAAGCGCGCGAGATGATCGGCCGCACGCCGGACAACATCTCCGCCATCCGCCCCATGAAGGACGGGGTCATCGCCGACTACGTCATCACCGAGGCCATGCTGCGCTACTTCATCCGCAAGGCCGGCCGCACCTTCACCAAGCCGGAGGTGATGGTGTGCGTGCCCTCGGGTGTCACCAGCGTGGAGAAGAGAGCCGTGCGAGACGCGGCGCTCAAGGCGGGCGCTCGTGAGGCCTATCTCATCGAGGAGCCCCTGGCCGCAGCGATCGGCGCCAATGTGCCCATCTCCGGCGCCTCCGGGAACATGATCATCGATATCGGTGGCGGCACCAGCGAGATCGCAGTGGTGGCGCTCGGTGGCATCGTGGTCAGCCGCTCGCTGCGTGTCGGCGGCAACCGCTTCGACGAGGCCATCGCCAACTACATCCGTCGCAAGTACAACCTCATGATCGGCGAGCGCACCGCCGAGGAAGTGAAGATCGCCATCGGCACCGCCCTGCCGCTGGAGCGAGAGCTGACGCTGGACGTGCGTGGTCGTGACCTCGTCGCCGGCCTGCCCCGGACCATCCCCCTGACCAGCTCGGAGGTCATGGAGGCCATGGAGAAGCCGCTGCAGCAGGTGGTCACCGCGGTGCGAGCGGTGCTGGAGGAGACGCCCCCCGAGCTGGCCAGCGACATCATCGACAAGGGCATGGTCATGACCGGCGGCGGCTCGCTGCTGCGCAACATGGACCGGCTGCTGACCCAGGTCACTGGCGTGCCCTGCCATGTCGCCGAGAACGCCCTCAACTGCGTAGCCCTGGGAACGGGCCTGGCCATGGAGCACTTCGACTTCTTCAAGGCATCGCTCGTGCAGAAGGTCTAGGCGTGGTCTCCGAGCCTGTCACACTCACGGGTACGCGTTCGTTCGTGGACCTGCATGCGCACAGCTCGGCCTCCTTCGACTCGCTGTCGGATCCGCGCAAGATGATCGACAAGGCCCTGCGCGTAGGTCTGACGCACCTGGCCATCACCGATCACGAGCGTATCGATGGCGCACAGCGTGCCCGCGACCTCGCGCCGCCCGCACTGCAGGTCATCGTGGGGGAGGAGATCCGCACCGCTGACGGTGACCTCCTGGGGCTCTTCCTGGAAGGGCCCGTGCCGCCTGGGCTCTCCGCAGCCGACACCGCTGCAGCCATCCACGAACAGGGTGGTCTGGTGGGTCTGCCCCATCCATTCGACAGCTTTCGTAGCTCTGGTGGCAGCCAGGCTGGCGAGGCCGAGCAGAAGCTGGAGACGCTGGCCACTATCGTTGACTACGTGGAGATCCATAACGCGCGCGCCTATCGCGACGCCAACCCGCTGGCGGCCGCCTTCGCCCACCGCCACGGCCTTCCCGGCGTCGCCTCGTCGGACGCGCACAGCATCACCGAACTGGGCATCGCGTCTACCGTGCTGCCCGGGACGTTCCGCACCGCCCAGGAGCTGCGCGCCCTGTTGCCGGCGGCAGAGCTGCTGACCGGCCGCGCTTCCTACTACGTGCGCCTGTGGACGCCCGTCGCCAAGCTCGTCAACCGGGCGCGCGGCAACGCCCGTATCAGCCCTTCGGCCACCGGGCCGCGCGCGTCATGAGCGAGCAGCCACCCCAGCCCGGCGACGGCATGAGCGAGCAGCCACCCCAGCCCGGCGAAGGCGAGCAGCCGGAGGTGCGTGAACGGACCGAGCCCTTCGTGTTGGCGTTCGATGCCACGCCCGACGTCGGTGACGCGGTCAAGGAAGACCCGCTGGTCCAGGACGACCTCTCCCAGGGTGCCGTTCCCATCACGGAGCGACTACGCGACCGGCGTACCCAGGCGTCGATCTTCGTACCCATCATCGTTCTGGCACTGTTCCTTATCGCTCTTCCAGGGTTCGAGCTCGACACCCTCGTCGGGTACGTCCTGGCCGCCGATCCAGCCTGGCTGCTGGCGGCCTTCGTGATCTACTACCTCGGCTTCCCGTTGCGTGGCTACCGCTGGTCGATCCTGCTGCGGGGTATCGGTGCCAAGGTCAGTGTCCGCGACTCCACGGAGATCATCTTCGTCAGCTGGCTGGTCAACAGCGTCGTCCCTGCCAAGCTGGGTGAGGTCTATCGTGCCTGGCTGCTGAAGATCAACTACCCGGTGTCGCTGTCGGCGACGTTCGGGACCATCTTCATCGAGCGCATCTTCGACATCTTCGCCATCGTCATCCTTGGCCTCGGCGCCGCCTTTTGGTCGTTCCGCGACGGGCTCGATGACACCGTGCGCACCATCATGTTCGTGGGCATCGTGGTGGTCGTGGTGCTGGCGATCGCGCTCTTCAGCCTGCGCAACTTCGGCCAGCGTCTCGTCGAGCGGCTGCCGCTGCCACATCGAGCCAAGGAGCTGTACGAGCGCTTCGAGGAGGGCGTCTTCTCGGCCGACCGCCGTACACTCCCCGTGGTCGCCGTCCTTACCGTGCTCATCTGGACCACCGAGGCGCTGCGGCTGCTATTCGTGGTGGACTCGCTCGGCTTCGACATCTCGCTGGGCATCAGCGGGGCTTTCTTCGTGGCCCTCGTCGCCTCGTTGCTGACCGCGGTTCCCTTCACGCCGGCCGGCCTCGGCATCGTCGAGGCCGGCATCGTCGGCCTGCTGACCGTGGTCTACCAGGCAGATCCCAACGAGGCCGCGGCCATCGCCCTGGTCGATCGCGCCATCAGCGTGCTCTCGGTCATCGTGCTCGGCTTCATCGCCTACCTGCTCTCACCCAAGACCAAGGGCGGCCGAACGGGTGACGAACCACCGGAGGACCCGGAACAGGAAACGACCACGGCCTAGCTGGGGCACGACGCCGGGCAGGCGTGGACAGGGCCGTGGTCGAGGAGAGTCGTATGGGGGAGCGCGTTCGTGCGCGGTCAGTGCTTCTTGTTCGGCTCGGTCTGCGTGGGGACGGAGCGCACCGCGGCGACCGGGCGCACCGGCGCGTAGCGGCCCGTCTGGCGTACTGACAGGCGGCGCATGCGCAGTGCCAGGTAGTACTCCATCACCTGGCGGACCTGGGGCTCGCTCATGAGGTCATCCGATCGCAGCGCGTACTCGACACGCGCGGTGGGATGCGTGCTCGACGATGACGTCAGGCCGAAGTACTGCGGCGACTCGGTATCGTCGCGGAGCTCACGCAGGCCCTTGGCCAACTTGGTGGCTGTGCCCAGCGACGGCGTGCGGTCACCCCGAAGCAGCCGTGAGATCGTGGAGTGATCCACGCCGGACTGCTGCGCCAGCTGGCGCTGGGACATCTTCTTGGCCTTGAGCTGGGCTCGTAGCCACTCGTTGAAGGCCCGTGGGTTCTGGACGCTCATAGCACCCCGACAGCGTCAGCGTGGGCACCGGGCTTGCTATTCCGGTGAGCCACCGTCCGGCGGCAGGGACATCATCGGTGCCAGGACGCCCCGGAGAATATGGTCCATTGGTACCGGACCTGGGTGGGGGAACGGTCCCCCCGTGCCGCGAGCGCCGCGGGTGCCTACTCAGCGCCGCTGTAGCCGCCACCGATCGTCGGTTCGATGAGCCCGTAACGACCGTCGCGCCGGCGGTAGAGGACGGCTACGCGTTCGTTCTCGGCGTTGACGAAGATGAAGAAGGCGTGTCCCAGCTCCTCCATGCGCGCGATGGCGTCCTCCTCGAACATCGGCTCGATGGCGAAGCGCTTGATCTTCACCACCCGCGTCTCCTCGTCCACATCCTCCTGGCCCTCGATCGCCTGTTCGGACAGGCTGGCGCCGACGTAGCGCTCCTGGGCGTGGCGCCGGCGATCGCGCGGTCGCTGGCGAGCCTCGACGGTGCGGCGCTCGACCTTGTCGATGACGTCGTCTGCGGCCACCCGGAAGGAGGACGCCGCCGCCACGCTGTGGAGCGTCTGGCCGCTCATCGACAGCGTCACATCCACGATGTGGCTGTCGGCGACCTTGGGGTTGCCCTCCAGCCGGAGCTCGACGTCGGCCTCGCTGCGATCATCGAGCATCCGCTCAAGGCGCTGCATCTTGCGCTCGATGTAGGCACGGTCCTTGTCCGAGACGGTCAGGTTCTTGCCTCTGATCGTGGTTCGCACCAGCTGCACCTCCCCTTTTGGCGGATTCTAGGCCTCGGGCGAGCAGCCCGCCACGTCCACGCGACGTCCACCCGACAGGACCGATGGGCCCTCGGCTTCAGCGATCACGGGCCAAGGTCATGGCCGAGACGGCGCCTGCTCCGGCGGCGTCAAGCGCAGCGGCGCAGGCGCCCAGGGTCGCGCCCGTCGTGACGATGTCGTCAACCAGCACCAGCCAGCGTCCTTGCAGCCGGGCCGTGCTGGCCGCAACGGTCGCGAACGCGCCACCCGTGTTGTCGGCACGCTCCTGCTGCCCCAGTGAATGCTGGGCGGTCGTTCGCTGCCGTCTCTCCAGGCAGGCTTCGATGGGCAGACCCAGGTCCTGTGCCATCACTCGTGCCAGCTCTTCAGCCTGGTCGAAGCCTCGTTCGCGCCGTCGCGTGCCATGGACGGGCACCCACGTGACCAGATCGCCGCCGCGCCCCGCCCGCTGCCAGCGTTCAGCCATGACCCTTCCGAGAGGCTCGCAGAGGCGTCGCTCTCCGCGGTACTTGAGCGCATGGAGCGCAGCCCGGACGGGACCGCTGTAGGTCGCGCACCACTCCAGCTGGAGCAGCCCAGCGGGCATCCTCACCGGCATGCCCAGGGGCGCACCCGCAGGCTCAGCCAGGCGCCGTCGCAGAGGCCGGCTGCAGGGAGCACAGAGCGCCACTCCCTCCTTCCCACAGCCGGCACAGCGTGGGGGCAGCAGGAGGTCCAGCAGCAAGCGCATCGGTGCCAGCATGAGCGGAAGGACCTATAGCGGTCGGCGTCGTCGCTTGGCGGGCGTGGTCCGGCAACGTTCGCGCTACTGATCTCGCGCTGATCGGTCGATCTGCCACCTGCTGGGCAGATCGACCGCGGCGCGTCACGCCAGCTCAAGCGACCTGCTGTGTCGCCTCCTCGAAGACCACTTCATCGCCCTCGGCTACGCCAAGTCGTGCCAGCGTGCCGGCCGGCAGCTCGACGACGCCCTCGGCCCCACGGACGGGCAGCACGATCCCCCGCCAGGGCGGCAGGTCGGGGCGCACTCCTCGCACCACTCGCCGCCCATCCTCGCCCGCCTTGCCCACGAAGAGGGCGTCGATGGGGAATCGCATGAAGAACATGTGGATGCTCGACGTGGGCAGCCACAGGCCCTCGTCGGGCGCCAGTGAAGGGCGGCCCATCAGGCCCAGGAACCGCTGCCCGAACGACTCGCCCAGCACCATCCTGTCGCAGAGGGTCAGGCCGTCACCATGCCGACGCAATCGCATGACCCGCGTGCTCATCGATCGGATCCGGGTACTAGACGTTGCCCAGGTTCTGCATGATGAGGATCAGCGCCGGCCCCAGGATGACGATGAACATCGAGGGGAAGATGCAGCCGACCAGCGGGAAGAGCATCTTGATGGGCGCCTTGGCGGCCATCTCCTCGGCGCGCTGTCGGCGCTCGATGCGAAGCTGCTCGGACTGGATCTCGAGCACGTTGGCGATGGCCACACCGAGCTGCTCGGCCTGGATGATGGCGCCGATGAAGTTGGTCAGCGCCGGGACGTTGGTGCGCGCTACCAGCTCCTTCAGCGCATCACGGCGGGGCTTGCCGATGCGGACCTCCGCCAGGGCGCGGCGGAACTCGTCGGAGAGCGGGCCCTGTGTCTTCTCGACGACCTTGCCCAGGGCCGCGTCGAAGCCGAGTCCCGCCTTCACCGAGATGGTGAGCAGGTCCAGCGTGTCCGGGATGGCCAGCAGGATGGCCTTCTGGCGTGCCTTGATGCGTGTCAGGAGCCAGTAGTCGGGCAGGAAGAAGCCCAGCGCCAGGCCGACCACCGTGATGATCAAGCCGGCCGAGGCACCCGACCCGAGGGCCACGCCGAAGAGCAGGAAGGCGAGGCCGCTCGTGACGAGCGCGCTGACCACCTTGAGACCCATGAAGTCGATGGTGCGCAGGCCGTAGGGGTAGCCGGCCTCGGCCAGCCGGCCCTCGGTGCGGCCGATGCGTTCGCGTGAGGTGAGCCGGGTGCCGATGCCCGACAGTCGCCGCATCATCGGCCGCAGGGTGCGGTCCATGACGGGCTGCTGGAGCTCGATCTCCTCGAGGCTGGTGACGCCTTCGAGCGTGCCCAGCTGGGTCAGGCGCGCCTGGACCGGGTCGGAGGTGCGCGTCCCAAGGAGGGCCCAGACGATGAGCAGGACGCCGCCGGCAGCCAGCAGCGCCATCAGGAAGGGGAGTCCCATGCGCTAGACCTCGATGTCGACGATGCGGCGGATGGCAAGGAAGCCGATGCCCATCATGATCCCGCCGAAGACGAGGATGATGACGCCGGCAGGGATGCCGAAGATCTCCGGCGGCCCGAACATCGGCTCCATGAATGTAGGTGCGATGACCGAGAGGATGACGACGAGGAAGATGGGCAGGCCGGCCACGACGTAGCCGGACATGCGCTGCTGCGCCGTCAGGGTGCGGATCTCGCCGATGATGCGGATGCGCTCGCGGATGGTGAAGGCGATGGAGTCCAGGATCTCGGCGAGGTTGCCGCCGACCTGGTGCTGGATGGTGATGGCCGTGGTCATCAGCTCGAGGTCGTCGGAGCGCACGCGGCGGACCATGTTGGACAGCGCCTGCTCGAACGGCAGGCCCAGGTTGACCTCGCGGATGACGCGATTGAACTCGGTGGAGATGGGCGGCTGCGTCTCGCGCACGACGAGCTCGATGGCCTGCAGGAACGAGGCGCCGGCGCGCAGCGCGTTGGCGATCAGGGTGATGGTGTCGGCGAGGTGGTCGTTGAAGGCCTGCAGGCGCTTGGTCTTGCGGCGATTGACGCAGAAGCGCGGGACCCACCAGCCCAGGACGCCGGCCACCAGCAGGGCGATGGGGTTGTCGAGGGTGGGCAGGACGGTCTTGCCCAGCAGGAAGACCACGATCGGCGCGCCGACGATGGCGCCGACGCGGATGGCCAGGTACTCCGAGGGTCGCAGCTGCAGGTCGGCACGAGCCAGCTCGCGAGCCATGTTGGAGCCCCAGTCGCGCTGCTCGACGACGCGGTCCACGCCGGCGGCGGCGCGTCCGCCGAAGAAGCGTGAGCGCAGCGTCTTGCGCTGGCTGGCGTCGGCGCTCACGGTTGCGCGCCTCGGTGGCGGCGACGGCCACCTGTTCGATGCGCTCGGTCGGCGAGACGCGACGACCGCCGAAGATGCCGAAGAAGAGCAGCAGGACCGCGGCGGCGGCCATGATGGCGACGAGGACGGCAGGATCCATCGTGACCTCCTAGGACCGATACCCGAAGAGGGCCGGGGGCAGGCTGATGCCCATGACCTCGAACTTCTCGGTGAACTTGGGCCGGATGCCGGTCGGTCGCAGGATGCCCTGGATCTGGCCGTCGACGACGCCGGTCTGCTCGAAGGTGAAGACCTCCTGCATGACGATGACGTCGCCCTCCATGCCCTGCACCTCGGTGATGCTGGTGACGCGGCGCGTGCCGTCCTTGAGGCGCGACTGGTGGACGATGAGGTCGACGGCGGAGGCGATCTGCTCGCGGATGGCGCGCAGCGGCAGGTCCACGCCGGCCATCAGCACCATGGTCTCGAGACGGGCGAGCATGTCGCGCGGGCTGTTGGAGTGACCGGTGGACATCGAGCCGTCGTGGCCGGTGTTCATGGCCTGGAGCATGTCCAGGGCCTCGGCCGAACGGACACTCGCCGACGACGATGCGGTCGGGGCGCATGCGCAGCGAGTTGCGCACCAGCTCGCGGATGGGGATGGCGCCCTTGCCCTCGATGTTGGGCGGGCGCGACTCCAGCGTGATGACGTGCTCCTGGCGGAGCTGCAGCTCGGCGGCGTCCTCGATGGTGACGATGCGCTCGTCGTTGGGGATGAACGACGAGAGCACGTTGAGCGTGGTCGTCTTGCCCGAGCCGGTACCACCGGAGACGAAGATGTTGAGGCGCGCCTCGACGCAGGCCTTGAGGAAGTCGAACATCTCCGGTGTCGCGGTGCCGAAGCGGATGAGGTCGTCCACCGTGAAGGGTGAGGCCGCGAACTTGCGGATGGTGATGACCGGGCCCACCAGGCTCAGCGGCGGGATGATGGCGTTGACGCGGGAGCCGTCGGTCAGGCGGGCGTCGACCATGGGGCTGGACTCGTCGACGCGGCGGCCGATGGGGGCGATGATGCGGTCGATGATGCGCATCACGTGGTCGTCGTTCTGGAACGAGACGTTGGTCAGCTCCAGGCTTGCCGGCGCGCTCGATGTAGACCTGGCGCGGTCCGTTGACCATGACCTCGGTGATGGACTCGTCTCGCAGCAGCGGCTCGAGCGGACCGAGGCCGACGATCTCGTCGGTGATCTGCTCGAGCATGCGCACGCGCTCGGCGCGGGTGAGGGCCAGGCCCTCCTCGTCGACGGCGACGCTGAAGATCTCTTCGATCTGGCGCCGCACCTCGACCTGGTTGGTGAGGTCGAGCTTGGGGTCGAGGTCGGAGATGACGCGCTGCTGGATGCGGTACTTGGTGTCGCGGAACGACTCGCGCACCGGCACCTGCGAGATGACGCGCTGCGGCATGGCGTGGCGGCTGGCATCCCGGGTTGGCCGGGGGGTGGCATCCCGCCGGCGCGGTGGCCCAGCCGGCATGGGCATGGCGAGCCCTCGCCGGCGGGCTTGGCGCTCTCGATCCGCTTCAGCAGTGACATCTCGAGTATCTCCCTAGCGAGGATCCATGACGACGTCACCGCCGTCCGAAGAGTGACTTCTTGGCTGGCTCCTTCTCATCCTCGGTCTCGGGGGAGCCTTCACCCGAGACGAGCGCGCGTGAGATCTTGAGGATGTCCTCGCTGACCGGAGCCTGGCTGTTGCTCCAGACGAACGGCACGCCCCGGTTGAGCGCGTAGACGACGGTGCGGCCGTCGGAGACGACCTGGTGGTCGATCTTGCGGCCGACCGAGTTCTCGACGTCGGCGACGCGGATGCCGAAGGCCGAATCGGCTCGATTGAGCACGAGCTTGAGACGGTCGCCGTAGCCGAGCTGTTCGGCCACCTCGAGGAAGAGGCGGATGTTCTTGATGTTGGTGATCTCGAGCGTGAGGATCGTGAGGATCACGTCGGACATGTCCAGCAATGCCAGCGAGACGTCGTTGAAGTGCGGCCACAGGTCGACGACGGTGAAGTCGTTGGTCTCGCGCAGGCGGCCCATCATGCGGCGGATCTGGTCCACGGTGATGAGCTCGGCCATCTCCGGGCTGGGCGGCGCCAGCAGCACCTTGATGCCGGTGCTGTGGTTGATGAGCGTGGTGTCGACGAGGTCCTCGTCGGTCGCCGACGGATCGGCGACGACGTCGATGATGGACTTGTTCTTGGGGTTCAGGTTCAGCAGCACGCCGACGTCGCCGAACTGGAACGAACCGTCCACGAGGGTGACGGTCTGGCGCTGCTCGCCGGCCATGGCCACCGCGAGGTTGACCGCCAGCGTGGTCCGTCCGACCCCGCCCTTGGGCGCGAAGAGGGTCACGATCTTGCCCTTCTTGGCGCCGCTCTCGGGGCTGGGCGTGCCGGCCACCGGCATGACCATTCGTCCGCGCTTGGCCTTCTCGCGGATGTGGACCTGGCGGATGGACGCGGTCAGCTCGTCGGAGCTGAAGGGCTTGACAAGGAACTCGCGCGCGCCGGCCAGCATCGAGCGGCGCAGATAGTCGGCTTCGCCCTGGACGCTCATCATGATGATCGAGGTCGTCGGGAAGGTAGCCGAGACGCGCTCGGTGGTGGCGATGCCATCCATGCCGGGCATGTTGATGTCCATCAGCAGGATGTCCGGCTGCAGCTTGCCGGTCAGGTCGACTGCTTCCTCGCCAGACGCGGCTGCACCGACGACTTCGATATCGGATTCGAACGAGAGCAGCTTGGTCAGGTGCTCTCGCGTCTCGGCGATGTCGTCGACGATGACGACGCGGATCTGTTCGCTCACGCTCGGTTCCTCATGGCCGTTGAAGGCAGGCGGCCGTGCCGGGTGCTCAAGGGTAGACCGGAAGCCGAGATTCCACTAGCAGGACGATGGGGTTTCGTCCGTGCTGGTCTAGGCACATGCTCACCGGGGGCTGACAACAAGAGCAGGACTCCAACTGATGTGACAAGTGTCACCGGAATCCTAGGCACCACCCCCGGCGCGGGCGATATGACTATCGGGCTATGCGACCCGCGCCACCGGCGCCGTTCGTACCCGGTCGCGCCGTCCACAGCCAGACCGTCGCCACGATACGCTGCGGCCCTGACGGCTATCATGCGCGGGACATCCCACGTACCCGTTCCCGAGGTTCCCGTATGCGCCAGATCCGACTGCGCAAGCTGCGCAGGCGGCTGGGTCTCTACCAGCCCGCGGCACCCGCGCCCAAGCCCATGGACCCCGCCAGCATCCGCCAGCGCCGCAGGGTCTTCGAGACCCTCCCAGAGCAGCCCGCGTGTCCAGAGGGCTGGCGCACGGGCCCGCCCGACTTCGTCATCTTCGGCGCGCAGAAGTCTGGCACCACGTGGTGGTTCCGCCTGATCGAGCAGCACCCAGACGTGGTGCAGCCCAAGAACCAGCGGCCGGAGCTCCACTTCTTCGACAGGCTCTGGGCAGAGCCGTTGACCCAGGAGCACATCGAGCGCTACCACCGCTACTTCCCGCGGCCGGAGGGCAAGCTCATCGGTGAGAAGACACCTGAATACATGAACTGCGCCTGGGTGCCCCCGATGGTCAGGACGGCCGCGCCCGACGCTCGCGCCATCGTGTTGCTGCGCGATCCCGTCGAGCGCTACATCAGTGGCCTCAGCCACATGGACCGCGGCGGGCTCGTCGACGAGGAAGACGAAGAGGGGCTCGTGCGTGTGTTCGGCGACCGGGTCCGCGTGGTCACCGATGCCATCGAACGCGGTATGTATGCCACGCAGGTGGAGTGGCTCATGCAGTCCTTCCCTGCAGAGCGATTGCTGGTGCTCCAGTACGAGGCCTGCGCTGCCGACGCCGGCGCCATGCTGGAGAGGACGTTCGCCTTCCTGGGTCTCTCGCCGTACACCCTGCCGGCAGAGGAGCTGGCGCGGCCGCGCAACATGGCCAAGCTGGAGAAGGTGCCCGTGCCTGAGACGCAGATCGAGGCGCTCAAGGGTTACTACCGGCCCGAGGTGGAACGCTTGCGTGAGCTGGTCCCAGGCTTCGACCCCGCGCTCTGGAAGCACTTCAGCCACCTGTCCTGACGAGCGCTCGGCCCACTCGCTCGACGGGTCCGGGCACATACAACGACGCCGGCCTCGTGGCCGGCGTCGTTGGCTTGGTGTCGCTGGTCGGCTGCCTAGATGGAGGCGCCGATGGTCGAAAGGATCGAGGAGATCTCGCCGCCGAGGAAGATCAGCGCGGCGATGGCGATGATGGCGATGAGCGCCAGGATGAGTGCGTACTCGGCCAGGCCCTGCCCGTCGTCCTGACGGATGGTCGTCAGCCAGTTGGTGAAAACGGTCACGTTGGTGGTACCTCCTTCCCTCGAGACTCGCGCTCGGTGAGCGCTGACCGCAGACTCTCACCGGGCGCCTGTCTGGGGAATGGGAAGGCGGTACGGGGACCCGTGAACCCGCATGTCCGGCGACCGGTGCCGACAAGGGACCTCAGCGCTTGATCGGCGCCACCAGCTCCATGATCTGACCCTCGCCGCGCATGCTCAGTGTCAGGCCCAGGGCACGGGCGCGATTGCCGATCTCGGCGACGCGTTCGGGCGGCAGGGCGCGCGTGGCCCTGTCGGCAGCCTGGTCGGCCGACCGCTTCTCCTGCATCATCGCCAGCAGGGCAGGGGGCGTGTCGACCGAACGAGCCGTCGCTGCCTCGCTCGACTCCGACTGCCCTTCGAGGTTGACGCGGGGCCAGGTTCCCTCCACCGTGGCCACGAGTTCCCGCTCGCCCCAGTCGAGCCTGACCAGCACCGACGGCGGTTGCAGCGCGAGGTAGCCGATGATGGCCTCGTCGACGCTGCGATAGACGACGCTTTCGAGGTCGGGGTCGAGCCGCTCCTCGATGCCCTGTGAGTCGAAGTCGATGTTGATGCCGGAGCGCCGCCCGCGGTCGCTGGCGATGCGCCGGATGGTCGGCCCCAGGCCGAGGTCATCGAGGACCATAGGCCGGATCTCGAAGATGAACTCCTTGGTCGTGTCGAGTGCTTGCTGTTAAATTTTTATAATAATTTAAATTATCATATATTTTCAACACTTTTTAAAATCTTATATATTTTTCTTATTTTAAATATAATTTATTATTTATTTCTATTTATTAAATTTTTATCTAATCAATTTCCTAAATTATCATATATTTTCAACACTTTTTAAAATCTTATATATTCTTTCTTATTTTAATATCTAATTTACTATTTATTCTATTTATTAAATTTTTATCTAATCAATTCCTAAATTTCATATATTTTCAACACTTTTTAAAATTTATATATTTTTTTATTTTAAATTAATTTACTATTTATTTTATTTATTAAATTTTTACTACATCAATTATGCTAGTGCGCCCGACTCACAGAGCACGGTTTTGTGCACTGCTATTTTCGATGTTGTCATACACATGACGGTACTGCACGCTGCTTGCTCGCTCCGGGGTTTTGATGTCAGTATATAGGTGCTGGTTTCAGTGCTGTGAGGGAGTCCGGCTTCGGCCGGCGGGCGGACCCCAGTGGTAAGAGTGTCGGTGCGACTCACAACGGTGCCTGAACAGTGAGAGAGGTTCCTGGTGTAAGGCTGGACGTATACTCTCGACCTGTATTGAGCCTGAGTGGTTTCGACTGTCCGTGCGAGGAATTGGATTCCCCGGTAGTGTGCGAGCCGAAAGGCCGTGGATTGGAAACTTGTCCGGTGGCAAGCCCCGTGTGAAAGAGAACGGCCGGAACACACGTGAAGATGTCGAGTTTGGAAGGTGGAGGCTTGTGCCGTGACAAGCCAGCCTCCCTCCGCTTCGTGAATGGAAAGATATCTGGTTGATCCTGCCAGTAGCATATGCTTGTCTCAAAGATTAAGCCATGCATGTCTAAGTACAAGCCTAAGTAAGGTGAAACCGCGAATGGCTCATTAAATCACACCTAATCTACTGGAATGTTAGCAGTTACTTGGATAACTGAGGTAATTCTTGAGCTAATACATGCGAAAAATCTCACTCACTCAGAGATGCTTTTATTAGATCAAAACCAAACGGCTTCGGCTGTTTAATCTTGATGACTCTGAATAACTTTGGCTGATTGTATTGCCTTGTGCAGACAACGTTTCCTTCGAAGGTGTGCCCTATCAACTGTCGACTGTGATATAGACGCTCACAGTGGTTTTGACGGGTAACGGGGAATCAGGTTCATTTTGGAGAGGAGCCTTAAAAACGGCTACCACATCCAAGGAAGGCAGCAGGCACGCAAATTACCCAATTCAAAATATACAAAAATAAAATAAAATTTATTTAATTAATATAATTTAAATTAATTATTAATTTAATAATTATAATATATATTATTTTTTATTATTATTTTATTTTTTATTTTTTTTTTTTTTTTATTTCACCAGACGACTCAGCGCCTTGACCTCGTCGCGCATGCGCGGATCGTCCTTCTGCAGCAGACGCTCGACGATCTCGATCTGCAGGCCGATATTGGCGATCGACTGAGCCGGCCCGTCGTGCAGCCGGCGGACGATGTCGCGCCGCAGATCCTCCTGGCTGCGCATCGCCATCGCCGGCTGGTTCAGGCCTGGGGCGCCGCTACCGCCCAGCGCGCGCAGGCCAGGGGTGGCCACTGGCGCCGGCCGCGTGGGTGCGCCACCCATGGCTGAGAGGCTGTTGTCGATCTCGACCAGCCGCTGCAGGAAGCGGGCCAGCACACGCTGCTTGCCCTCCAGCACCTGCCGTTGCGCATCGAACAGCAGTTCACGGCGCGTCAACGCGAGCAAACCGTCGCGAACCTCGGTCAGCTCATCAGGGTCGGGTGCCCCAGCCGTCTCGAGGCTGGAAAGCCGACTCTCCATCTTGGTGCGGCGGCTTTCGTGGCGTTCGACCTCGAGCAGCACCTGCTCCATGAGCATGTCGATCTCGCCGTTCTCACCCTCGATGCGGCGGATGTCCTCCTCGATCTCCTGGCGCAGCCCGGCGATGGTCGGCTGCGCCAAACCCCCACCCGGGAGCGGTGGAGCGACAGGGCCTGTCGACGACTGTCCCGGCCCAGGCACCTGACCGGCGGGTGCGGGTCGCTGAACCGCCTCGGTCGGCGGCGTGTCGGGAGCGCGCGGCGGCTCCGGCGTACTCAATCCTCGGGGATCCTGATCCAACCCTGCTTCATGGCGTACACCACCGCCTGCGTGCGGTCGTTGACCGACAGCTTGCGCAGGATGGAGCTCATGTGGTTCTTGACGGTCTGCTCGCTGATGGACAGGGCATAGGCGACCTGCTTGTTGGTCATGCCCTTGGCGATGTTGTCGAGGATCTCGACCTCGCGTGGCGACAGGGGCGCGAAGATGGGCGCCGCCTCCTGGCCGTAGACGGCCAGCTCGCGGAACTCCTTGAGCACGCGGTTGGCGACGGACGGACGCGCGAAGACCTTGTCGTTGATCAGGTACTCGCCGTGGTTGACGCGACGGATGATGGTGACCAGGTCGTCGGGCCCGATGTCCTTGAGCAGGAACGCGGCGGCTCCGGCCTTGATGGCCTCGAACAGCTGGTCCTCGTCCTCGGACGCGGCGAGTGCGATGATGCCGGCACTTGGGACCTCGCGCTTCACCCGCTGGGTGGTCTCGATACCACCCGGAGCCGGCAGCGACAAGTCCAGAAGGACGATGTCCGGCGTATGGGCAGCAGCCGCGTCGATGGCGCTGCGCGAGTCGTCGGCTTCCGCCACGACATCGAAGTCGTCCTCCGATTCGAGTGTCTGCCGCATGCCGACGCGAAAGAGGGCATGGTCATCGACGAGGAGGATCTTGACTTTGGCGTTCGGGTCTCGTCGGTCGGGGCCGCCACGTCGACGGTCAGGTCCTGCGTACTCGCCCGGTGTCATTCCACACTCCTCTCCCTCGGTTGCGGCACGTGTCGAAGCGTCGTGCCCGCAGCCGCATGGTTGACGATGTCCATCGGCCGGCCGTGGGACCGTGTCCGCACGCCTGCCCGGTCTAACCCGTTTCGTTGCCGCCGCGCATGCGACGTCCCGGCTTCCATGTGGCTCGGAGTATAGGCGCTGCCGCTGGTGCTCCCGGCGCCGATGCTCACGACGTCTCGCACTCCGCGGCCAGCCTGAAGAGCCAGGCGTCCCCGCGCTCCGTCTGCAGCAGCTGCGGATCGGTGCTCAGGCACGCTCGCCCGGCCGCCCCGAGCAATGCGTCCGGATAGCGCCCGCGTTCGTCGATGACCACGACCCAGGGGGCCTCGAAGACCCTGCCCAGCTCGACCACGGAAGCGGGCTCCTCGTCCGGCAAGGCGATGGCATAGCCGTCGAGCGCCTGCGCTAGCCACATCGGGTGGTCGCTGATGAGCGTGTCGGGCAGTGCTTCGCCGGCCGCCTCGGCGGCGGCCTGCAGCGATGCTGCCAGCGTGGCATAGCGTGACTCGGCCTCGCCCGACTGCCGGGCGAAGACATAGACCGTGAACGCTGTGATGAGCCCAGCCATGGCGACGAGCGCGATCGGCGCGAGGATGATGTTGGGCTTCTCCCACCGGCGCACCGCGGAGATCCGTGCCAGCAGCGCATCGCCCCCAAGGGCGGCCAGCACCGCCAGCGCCACCAGCAGCGGTCCCGATGCATGCATGAACGTGCCCCAAAGCGTTGCCACGGGGAAGAGGAGGACCGTGCTCACGAAGATGAGGGCGCTGCTCAGCAGGAGCGCCACCAGCGCCGTCGGCCGCCGCAGCGCAGGCGCGCGCCGCAGGCCGACGAAGGCAGCCAGGCCCGCGAGGCCGACGGGGAAGGCAGGCAGTGCCACCACGTTCAGGAAGCCGTCCCACGCAGCCGCAAGCGGGTTCCACAGCAGCGTCGCCGGGCCCTGCTGCAGGTAGGTGGCGGCATCGGGCCGATCGGAGAAGGCGAAGATATCCTCGTTGTCGACGAGGAACATGTTCTCCACGGCCTGGCCGGGGAACGGGCTGCCCAGGTCCAGCGTGTTGCGCACCAGCCAGGGTACGACCAGCAGCAAGCCCCCAGCGACCACCGGCCAGAGGCGGTGCATGGCCTGGCGGAGGCGCGCGCCGGCTGGCTGCGCCCGCAGGGACCACGCCAGCATCAGCAGAACGGTCAGCCCCAGCCAGATGACCTCCTGGCGCGACAGGTAGGCCAACCCCAGGAGGATGCCGAGGGTGAGCCCGGCCCGGAAGCTGGAGCCGTCCTCGCGATCTGGGCGCCCGTCGCGGACCCCGATGACACGCGGGACCATCAGGGCGCCGGCCAGCATGAAGACGGTGAAGGGTGTGTACGAGTCGGGCACCACGGACGCGAGCACCAAGGGGCTGAGGATGGCCGCCAGCAGGCCTGAGGTGATGGCCACCGCTCGCCCGCGTCGCGCCTCCAGCTCCTGGGCACGGGCAGCCTCGCGACCGATGGCCCAGGCCAAAGGCGCGACAGCCGCACCCAGGATCGCCGCACCCACCTGGGCGGCCCAGAACGACGATCCCAGCACCGACATGGCCGCAGCCGAGACGAAGGAGCTCATCGGCAGCCACAGCTCGAACGCAGGCTTGGGCACCTCCAGCGGCGGCGTCGCGTAGCTCCACACCCCATCCGCGACGAGGCCGTTGCCAGCCAGCAGGTTCTGAGCCACGTCGACGTAGTAGGCGCTGGGCTCAGTCGCGGGGAAGGGGACCTGGTCGGCTGCGATCAGGCGGATGGCCAGGGCCAACAGATACAACCCGACCGGGATGAGCGCACTCATGACCGACATCGGTCGTCGTCCGTGGTCAGACACACCGCATAGAGGGCCGCACGGGGGAGGGGATCAGCGGCGTCCTCGTCGACGTCGTCGTCCGACGGCAGGGGCGGCACCACCACCAGCGGTGCCGAGAGCCATTCGGGGCGCGTGTCGCCCGCCAGCAGCGGTCGCAGGCCGGCCGTGATGTGGGCTCCCTCGAGGGCCAGCCAGCGGACGCCATAGAGGCGCAGGGCCTGCTCCACCACGGGCAGCGGGTCATCCGGCGTGACGATGCCTGCCCAGTCGCCGTGATACTGGTAGGCGCCGGCGTCGGGGCTCATCACGACATCGGTCGGCGCGGCGACGTCGGCAAGCCGTGCAAGCACCGCGTCGCGCCCGTCTCGCTCGCGCTTCCAGGCGTCCGCCGTCGACAGCGTGGCAACGATGGACGCGACGGCGATGACGCCGACCAGCATGAAGCTGAAGTTGCGGCTCGCACGTGGCGCATCCCAGGATGGGCGCCGCGCCGCGATCCAGCCGACGACCGTCGCCACGCCCAGCATCACCAGCAGGTAGGCGTGCGGCAGCAGCGCGACCGCCGAGTGGATGAAGGTTCCGTAGGGGACATGCACTGCCGACACCAGCGCCGTGAACAGGAACAGGGCCAGCGCGTAGATGAGCCACGGTGTGAAATCGCGGTGCTGCCGACTGACTCCCAGCCCGATGAGCATGAACGGCACCAGCAGCACCAGCAGGGGCATGGCCACGAAGATCAGCAACGCGTCCCACAGCCCGCCCAGGCGGCTCTCCAGTACGGGGCCGAGGCCCTGCGCCAGGAACGAACCCAGCGTCGTCTCCGTGGTCACGCTGTAGAGCTCGCGGTACTCGGTGATGAAGAGGATGCGTCCGCCGGCAGATGATGGCGAGATCGAGCCGAAGACGTCCAGTTGCCGCATGAGCCAGGGCGCCGCCACCAGCAGGAACCCGCCGGCACACAGCAACGCCGGCCACCAGCCGATGCGCGCAAGACGCGGTCGCCGCACCAGGTCGATGAGGAAGACGAGCGCGAAGGGCAGTCCCAGCAGGACGCCGTCGTTGCGCGACAGGAACGCCAGTCCCACGACCACCCCGCCGAGCGCAAAGGACCCTCGATGGCCACGCCAGCCACGTGCGCACAACCACAGGGCCAGCGCCCCCAGGAACATGAAGATGGCGAAGTTGTCGGGTTGTCCGAGGAAGGGTGCTACGCCTGCGGGCAGCGCCACCAACAGTCCGGCTGCAGCCGCCTGCCACGAGGGCATGCCCGCATCGCGTCCGATGAACCACGTGAGCGGCGCCACGGCGGCCGCGATCAGCCAGAACGGCAAGCCCGATGCCACGCTCGTCGGTCCCAGCAACCAGATGAAGGGCACCTGTACGAGGGCTGCCAGGGGCATCCAGTGCGCATTCGAGGGGATGGGGAGGACGCCGGCGTCAGGCAGTCTGCCGCCGACCTCGACGAAGTTCCAGATGTAGTCGACGGAGAAGCCCCCACCGGTGGCGAGCTCCCTGGCCACGTTGGCGTAGTAGTAGGCATCGGGATAGGCGGGCTCCGCGAAGAGCACCGCCGTGAGCACGCGCACGATGAGGGCGACCACGAAGAGAAGGATGGGGATCGCCATGTCCGCTCCACACTAGCAATCGGCAACGACCCTCCCCGGTGGTACGAAAGGACCAACCCCGGGGGTCCTCGTGTCCAGCAGTGTGCGCTCTGGTGCACTCAGCATGGGACCATGGAGCCATCCGGCGGGCTGGACGCGCCCGTTAGCCTCTCCGGGTGACCTCTTACGACCCGGGGCATCCCGATCTCAGCATCGTGCTGCCGGCCTTCAACGAGGCCGAACGGATCGAGCCTGCCCTCGACGAGCTCTTCGGCTGGCTCTTTCGCGGCGGTCGCGCTCGCAGCCAGGGTCGCTCGTCGGATGAGATCGGGAGCTGGGAAGTGCTCCTCGTCGACGATGGCTCCACGGATGCCACCGTCGATATCGTGGAGGCGCGTCCGGAGGCTCGACCAGGAGTGGACGGCTCGCCACCCCGGCTTCGTGTCCTGCGCCGTCGCCATGCTGGCAAGGGGGCCGCGGTCACGGCCGGGATCCTGGCTGCCCGCGGGGACCTCATCATCTTCACTGATGCCGACATGGCCACGCCGCCAGACCAGATTCCCCTGTTGACCGAAGCGCTCGCCGTCGACGACCTTGCGCTCGGCAGTCGCATCCAGCCCGACGGCAGTGACCGCCGGGCCAGCCAGCCCACCTACCGGCGTCTGTTGGGACGGGTCTATCGGGCATTGGCCGGCCTGTGGGTGACCGGGGACGTCCCCGATACCCAGTGCGGGTTCAAGGGTTTCCGGCGCGCTGCCGCTCACGACATCTTCGGTCAGCTCAAGACCGACGGCATCGTTTTCGACGCAGAGGTCATCTTCATCGCCCGGCGCCTTGGCTACAAGTACTCGATCGTGCCCGTGATGTGGCACGACATCCACGGGTCGCGCATGCGCGTGCGACCACGTCTGGCGTTGAGCGTGCTGTGGGACCTCTTCCGCATCCCCATCCTCCATCGTCGCGCGGCAGCGCCGGAGACCGCGACGCGCTCGGGCGACTCGTCCTAGACGACAGTCAGGGCCGCGGTCCCTCGGGGCTGCGCTGGACGCGGCGGACGGTCGACTCCACGCTGGTCCGACCATCCCACCACAGGCGTACGACCGCGATCAGGATGACCAGCGTGCCCCACCACAGTGACGGCATCGCGACCACCACCGCCAATGCCGATGTCCAGGGCCGGCGCAGCAACAGCAGCGCCAGCGCGAAGGGGAGACGCAGATACCACGGCGGACCGATGTGGATAGCGATCGACGTCGGCTGCCGTAGGAGGTATTCGATCCATTCGGGCCACAGGTACAGCCAGGGCAAGGTGACTGCCAGTGACACGATCAGCACCAGCAGGACCTGTCGCCACTGTTGCGGCGAGAGCGCCAGGCCCGGTGAGATCTTGGCCAGCGCCATGAAGGTCAGCGCTTCGGCGCGGCCGCGGGCCGCCAGCACCAGGGCGGCGGCGATGATGAATTCGATGTTGCCCGCGAACAGCACCAGCACGCTAACGGGATAGAGGAAGACCAGGCCCGACCACAGCCACGACCCCGCCACATAGCGGATGCAAAGCAGGCCCAGCAGCATGATGCCGACCTGCATGACCAGGTCGGGCACCCACGCGAGCGCTGCGAACAACACGGCCCACGGCGGTGCGTAGCTGAAGGCGCCGAAGCCACCGATCTGGCCGACATAGACGGGTTCGCCGGCGATGAGGTCTTCGCCGGCCCGGAGATACGCCGCCATGTCGCCGCCTACCTCGAGACCTCGCTCCCCAAGCACGTAGAGGAACACGATGAGTCCGCACGCCCAGCCGATCAGGGCCAGCGACGACGCGGCGAGATACGGCAGGCGTGATCGCTCGGTCATTGCCGCATGGAGGCTACTTGCGCACGGTTCGCATGCCCGCCACTCGAAGGTACTGGCGTGTTGCGGGCGTCCTGGGCCGTGCTGCGGGCTGCTTGGCGACTACGAGCCGACCACGCTCCAGTAGCGCTCTGCAGCACCGGTGCCGACGCCACCGGCCTCGGCCACGCGTGCGGCGTAGCCGGCGACCGCATCCAACATGGCCTGCTCGCTCTCGAAAAGCCGCTGGACCTGGCCCGGGTACATCTTCAGGCCCGCGCTCTTGCGTTCCAGTTGGTCGCTGACGTCGGCGTAGCGCGCCTCGAGGGCCATGCCGGCCGGTACCTCGATGCCATGGCTCGTCAGGTCGGCCAGCCCGGCGAAGTCGCTCCACCAGGCGTATGGGAAGTCCTCGTAGAAGGACAGGCGGCCGGCCAGGCTGGGCGCAGGCATCACCCACGCCGGTCCGTCGCTCAGCAGTGCCAGGGCCGCGTCCCGACAGAGCCGGTGATCGACGTGACCGCCCACGCCGAGGGGGAAGTACACCTGCTGTGGCTCCAGCCGCATGATCTCCCGCCGCAGGATGTCGATGGGTGGTTCGTCATCCTCGAACGGCGGGCCCAGCAGGCTCGCCTCGCCGTCGTAGCCGCGATGAACAGCGTCGGGAAGGTCCAGGTCGACGAGCGCGGCCTCCATGAAGTAGGCCCAGCGCTCGTCTTCCGCCTTGCGCCAGGTGGCGGCGTCGACGTTGGCCAGGTCGTACCGCGTCAGCGTGCCCTGGCTGGATATGTCGTCCGGCAACGGCCGGTCCTCGTGGGCGTCGTTGGTGATGTTGGCGCTACGGGACCAGGCCGCTCGCTGCCAGAACTGACGCGCCTGGGTGTTGGCGCGTTCCTGTGTGGCCTCCAGGCGAGCAGGGTCAGCCTCCCAGGGGGCGCCGACACCGGTCGTCGCGGCGACCGGATACTCGGCCGCGATGTTGGTGCGGTTGAAGGCCTCGGTGTTGGGCGCGACTGTCTTGGTGCCGAAGCCCAGCGCTTCCCGTCGGCGGTCGGCGAAGTCGGCATCGGCACCTGGGCCACCGGAGTACACGGTCAGGATCGTCACGCTTTGGCCCAGCTCGCGAAGGCTCGCAACCAGGCCGCCACACGACAGGGCGACGTCATCGGGATGGGGGGCAACGAAGACGTGTGTCATCGCGGGCGAGGATAGCACCGGCCCACGTGAGCGATCAGTCGGGATGACCGTGAGCACCGATCAGCGGCACGAAGACACAGGCATCGGCCTCGATGGTTCGCGTGCGCCGACCGTCGCGACGCACGACGGTGAGGTGCTGCCACCGGCGCGAGCCCACAGGCACCACCAGGCGTGCGCCGTTGGCCAGCTGCTCCAGCAGTGGCTCTGGTACCCGCGGGCTGGCTGCTGCAACGACGATGCCGGCGTAGGGTGCCCCAGGGGGGTAGCCGGCGCTGCCGTCCCCGACCAGGATCGACACGTCGTAGCCCAAGCCGGCGAGCCGCTCACGCGCCGCCGTGGCCAGCTCCGGGTCACGCTCGATCGAGATCACCCGGGCACCGCACTGGGCCAGCACCGCCGCCTGGTAGCCAGAGCCGGTGCCGACGTCCAGGACGGGCGGTCGCGCGCGGCCCCATGGCCAGCCCTGTGCTGGCAGATCCAGCAGCGCGGTCATGCGAGCGACGATGTACGGCTGCGAGATCGTTTGCCCATGACCGATGGCCATGGCCCCATCGGTATACGCCGCGGGGCGGTTCGCCTCAGGTACGAAGTCCTCACGCGGCACCAGCGCCATCGCCGTGAGCGTGGCGCGATCGGTGATACCCCGCGCCTCCAGCTGGTCGCGCACCATCGCGGCGCGCTCGGCAGCGTAGGGATCGAGTCGGGGTGGACCGCCGCCGTCGCTCACCCCATGCTGCTAGCTCCCCGGACTGGCGATCGGGTCTCCGCTCGCCGGTGCTTCGCTGGTCTCAGGTCCCGAGGTCGGCTGCAGTGTCGGTTCGGGCGTGCTCACGGGCGCCTCGGTCACTTCCGGCACCGGCGTGTCGCTGGGCGCCTCGGTCGTCGCCGGTACAGCGGTCGCCTCAGGCGTCTGGGTGGCGTCGGGGGCGTCGGTAGCGACCAGGGTAGCCTCAGGAACGGGCGTGGCTTCGTCGGTGTCGAATACGCCGTCGAGCAAGCCACCTGATCCAAGGAAGATGGCCCCGGCGAAGATCAAAACGAAGACAGCCGCGATGATGCCGACCCACCACTTGGTGACAGGGTCATCGATGTAGGGGAGCTCCTCGGGACCCTGCCCGCTCGATGTGACACCAGGCTTCGGCGCGGCATTCGTTCCCGGCGCCGCGTTCGGCCGGGTCGGCTGCTCGACCGGCTCTCGCTCCGGGACAGTGTCTTCAGGCGTGTTCTGGTCGGTCATGCAGCGGAACTCTCCCTGATCGTTGGCGTTGACCCGATTATCGCGGTGCCACGCGTGTCGTGCCGAGGCGTTCTGCGGGCTGCTACCGGTCGCGCGCCCTGGCGCAGAGGTCAGGCATCACGGACGGCCGGCAACCAGGCCGCGACGATGGCTGAGAGCACGGTCAAGACGCCGGTCGCAGCGATGATGACGCCGGCGTCCACGCGGTCGGCCAGGCCCGCACTCACCGCCATCGCTCCGGTGAGCGCGCCCATCACGATGCTCGAACGGATCGCGACCACGCGGCCCATCATGCCCGGTGGCGTCCGCTCCGCGAACAACGTCTGACTGGGAATGACGTAGACCAGGTTGAAGATGCCGATGACCACGGCCGCAGCGACGGCCAGAAGCTCATTGGAGGTAAGCCCGAGTGCGATGGTGGCGAGGCCCATCACGGCGAATCCGGTGATGACCAGCCAGCCCTTGCGCAGCCGAGCGCCGATGGCGCCGACCACGAAGCCGCCGGCGAGGTTGCCGACGCCGATGGCCGCCTCGATGACGGCGTAGCTCTCCGGATAGGGGATGACGTCTCCGTCCAGTGAACGCTGCGCGTAGACCACCATCAGCGCCAACGTGGCACCGACTGACAGCTGGGCCATCACGCTCACCAGCGTGTTCTGGAAGAGCGCGGCCTCGCCGCGCAGGAAGCGCCAGCCGTCACGCAGCTCGGCGACGAAGGCGCCCAAGGCCCCTGTCACGCGCGCCGTCGTCTCGTGGGCCACGGGTGGGATGACGAGGCCGAACAGGAGAACGGCACTGATGATGTAGGTGACCGCATCGACCCAGAACGCCAGGGCCAGGTTGGTGCCCAGGAAGGCAACGAAGACACCCGCCAGCGGGTAGCCCGCGATGTCGGCGAGGGTCTCGCCCGTCCAGATGGCGCCATTGGCGGGCATGAGGTCCTCGCGATCGACGATGCGCGGGATGATGGCGGCCTTGGCAGGACGGAAGAAGAGGCTCACCGTGGTGGTGATGAATACCAGCGGGTAGACGAGCCAGATACTGGTCTCGGCCACGAACGGCAGCGTCAGGACCAGTCCGGCCCGCACCACATCGGTGGCGATCATCACCCACTTCTGGTCCCATCGATCCACGAACGTGCCGGCGATGGGCCCCAGCAGGAGGTTGGGCAAGGTAGCCGCGAGGAATACCAGTCCCGTCTGCATGGCGGAGCCGGTCAGCGCGAGGACCATCACGGCCAGGGCGATCTGATGCAGGCGGTCGCCGAACAGGCTGATGGTCCCGGCCAGCCAGAACGAGGAGAAGCGCGCGTCGCGCGCCAGTCGAACGTAGGGATGCTCGCGGATCCGCTGCCCGAGACCGAGGGCGGGCGCTGGGACTGTGACCCGATCCGTGTCGAGGTCCACGGTGGGGCGCGTGGGGCTGAGCCCCGGCCCCATGCCGGATCCGACCACGACCGGCCGGTCCAGCCCTGCTCGCTCGGCAGGTCGCTCGGCTCTCTCGACGGCGCGCGGCTTGGCGCTCCACATGGTCACGACGCCGCTGTCCGGGTCCGGCGACCCGCGTGCGATCGTGGAGAACAAGAACCAGGCGATCCCGGCCGCCAGCATCACGTCTCCGAGACTGATCACGTTCGCCAGCACCGGGACAGCGATGGGCAGGATATCGCCGAGCGGCCCGCCCATGCGCAGGAACTCCCAGCCGAGCACGGTTGGCAGATCGACATGGAAGGTCGGCGACAGATCAGCTGCTGTGAGGCCGGCCACCTCCATGGCCGGCAGGTATACCGGCATGTAGCCGCTGTTGAGCAGGATGGCCACGCCGTTGGCCGCCACACCGATCATGGCCAGCAGAAGGCCCGGCTGCGAACGGTTTAGCCACAGTGCGATCACGAGCAGCCCGAAGGACAAGCCGAACAGCGGCACACGCAGGTCGTCGACGACCTCGAAACCCTGGTCGATGGACCACTGCGTCGCGACGCGAACGAGCAGTCCGGCGACGATCAGCGCACCGAAGCGGAGTTGGGCTGACAGGACGTTGCTCAGGCGTCCGCCTGCCGCGAGCCCGGCAAGGGCGCCGAGGATGATCCCGATCCACAGCATCAGGCCGTCGCCTGTACGGTGTGCGCCCGGCGGCCCGCGCGCCCAAGGTGTCGCGGGGGCAGGCCCGCCATATGCTCGGAGTGCTCCGTCTAGGGTTCGGCCGCAGCGGAAGTCGTAGGCATCCCGCTCTTGGCTCGTGCGGACGCGACCTGGCCCAGCGTCGGGACCGGCGCCTGTCGCTGCTCCGGCTCACCCGGCTCGTCGTCCTGTGTCTGCTGCATCGCGGTCTTGGTGCGCGCGAACGCCCGCACCACGGTGGGGTCGAACTGGATGCCGGCGTAGCGGTTCAACTCCTCGATCGCCTCGGAGGTGCTCAAGGGGATCGGCCGGTAAGGGCGTGAAGCCGTCATGGCTTCGAACGCGTCCGCGACATGGAGCACGCGGGCCAGCAGCGGAATCTCCTCGCCGATGAGCCGGTCGGGATAGCCGGAGCCGTTGTACCACTCGTGGTGGTGGCGGATGAGCGGGCGTTCGGCGGCGAGCTGGTCGACGTCCTTGAGGATCTCCTCGCCCTTCACCGGATGCTCGTTCATCAGCATCCGCTCCTCGCGCGTCAGCTTCTCCGGCTTCAGGAGGACGGCATCGCGGATGCCGATCTTGCCGATATCGTGGAGGAGGCCGGCCCACTCCAGCTGCTCCAGCTCGGATTCGCTGAGGTTCATCGCCTGGCCGATCTCGACGGCGATCCCGGACACATGCTCGGAGTGCTTCTTCGTGCTTGGGTCTCGAGCATCGATCGCGGAAGCAAGTGCCTTCACTGTCTGAGTGAACATGTCTCGGATGTCGACGACAGCCTTGAAAGCAGCACGCGTGGTGTAGAGCGGCACGGCCAACGCGACGGCCACGAACGGCCCGACGAAGACGTACGCCAACGCCATCAGCCATGCCATCGGCGTCAGCCCGACCATCGTCAGGCCGAACGACCGAGCATCTCCAGCGACGACTGCTCGGTAGGGTCGCTTTTCACGCAGCGCGACTGCCAAGGACGACATTCCCGCATTGACCACCACGAAGGCGACGCCCGACATCATTCCGGCGAAAAGTGCCGCGGGGCTTGCGACAGCTCGACCATCAACGAGGCTGACGTAGATGAGCCCTGAGAGGACAGCTGCTATTGCCGCAATCGAGTGGTTATAGACAACGCCGTACCACGGCACTCGTCCTCTGAGTTCACGGAGCTCAACCGTTCCGAAGATGGCCACAACTGCAGCTGCAGTGGGACCTCCCAAGATGGCAGCAGCAATGACTGGGGCAGCCGCTACGCTCACAAGAGGCCCACGCGGGAATTGGATAGGCGAGGCTGCAGCCGCGACGGCGATCAACACCCAGAACGCCAATGCCACAGGAACCACAAGAGGCCCATCGAAACTCTCGATGGGCCGCAGACTCCAACTCGCTGCGAGCAGCGCGATCGCCGTAAGAGGTACGACGACTAGAACAATCCGTAGTTCTCTCGACAAGGGTGGCGCATCTCCTGGATGCCAGCAGGGGTAGCAAGTATCACTGTCGATACCGTCTACTCCCCATCCAACATTCGTACTGGGAGCGCTTTGGCCCTTTCAGATTGGTCTAATGCCCGCGCTGCCCGCGATAACGAGTGTCGCGAGTAGTGTCGATAGCAGCGTGAGCCTCGACAACAGCGTGCGAGGCATGTCGGCTACCAGGGCTTAACGGTGGCGTTGGGATCCATCTGATTCCCCTTCTCTATCGCGCTCTCGACGATGTCGGGAACTGCGACGTGATGAGGAGCGGCATTGCCGCGGTCTCTCGAAGGTCCCCTCTCTCGAGCCCTCCGAAACGTCGTACGGCACACGCTCCGTGGTCGGTGCAACAGCCGATTGACTGATGCAACCCGGAGGTTAGGTACGGGGTGGTCTGGACCCTATAAGTACTAGTACGTAGGGTTATCCATTCACGGTCGGACGCTCCTGACGATCTCCTCGTACGGCCGTGCCGGCAGACCGAGATCGCGCTCGTGCGCTGCCGCCATGCTCCGGTAGTGAGCGTGCGCCGCGTCCATCGCTCCGGTAGCTGCGAGGCACGCCACGAGCGTCGAGCGCAAGTCAAATGCCGTCGGGTCCAGGGCCACGACTGTCGCAAGAACCTCCACCCCGTCTGAATAGCGGCCCTCCTGGATGAGTGCCTTGGACGTCGCGTGAGCGAGTCGCAGGAACGAGCCATGGAGGTGCGTCCGCCAGTCCTCGGTCCACTCTTCGTACTCGAACTCGGGAGCGAAACTGCCCTTGTACAGGCGGAGCATCTCGGGTCCGCGCGCCAACGCTGTCCCGGAGCCGAGGATGTCGGAGACCTGGCGGGCGAATGCAACGCTATCGATCTGAAACAACGCTCGATCGAGGAAGACCAGGTCCAATTCGACGCGAACGTAGTCCGCGGTGGAGCCATCCTCGTACCAAGGTTCAAGTTCCCGCCTCAGGAAGAAGAGCGTCTGGTGGAGGCTGTTCAGAGCTGACTTGGGACTCTGGTCTGGCCACAAGCTGTCCATCACCTGCTCACGCGTCGCCACCAGGTCCGGTCGCGTCACCAGATACAGAAGCAGAGCGGCCGGCTTCCGACGCGTCTCGGTCAATGTCACGACGCGAGTACCGATCTCGTAGCTGGTCAGACCCAAGTCGTGAACGCGAACCGTGGGACTCACCCGACGGATGAGCTTCGAGGCCAGACCGCGCCGCCTGCCCCGCCCGTCGGAGGCACGGTCGAAATCTCTAAGCACCGCCGCGTCTTCTGCGGTACCGAAGCGAGCGACCAGGGACGCGGCAGCACTCGCATCTTCGCTGCGTTCGTTCTGGACTTGACGACGCAACGCGGCGATCCACCGAGAGGGTTCCCGCAGGATCGAGCGCTCAAGTGCTTCAGGAAGGGTAACGAGCGATCCTATGGCCATCGCGATTACATCGGCCAACTCCAGAAGGGCCAGTGCGGAATCATCTTCGGCGTCGGAGATCAGTTGAGCGAGGCCGGACCCGTCCCGGGCCAGCACAGCCTCGAGTATCCGCGCACGCGGCATCCATCGCCACGCGTTCTGTGCCGCCGAAATGTCTACTGCAGACTGAACGTGCTCACGCGACTTGGGGGATTGTGAAATGCACGACAGCAGGGCTTCAAGGACGGCATGCCGCGATGCGGAGTCGACGTCGTGGCCACCGATGTCGCGCAAAGCGTCCACCTGGACCGTCGCCCGTTCGGGCCGACCCTCTGCGATCCGCAATGCTGCTTGCGCATGGAGCACAAGACCCCTGGACGAAAGCTCATCGGCCCAGGGTGCACCTCCACGGGCAAAGGCGCCAAGCAAAGACCGAGCACGCGGTGTGCGGCCGCACACCGCGTGTAGGTACGCTGCCTCTGCGATAGCGTCAGCTGTGGCCCCAGGTTCTGTTGCGGCTGCGGCTGCAGATCGAAGCCCTTCCTCGATGTCGCCTAGCTCAGCCGTCGCGGCAGCCAAGACGGACCGAGTTGAGGTTGATATGCCGGCACCATCATCAGTCCGGCCGAGCTCCTCCAGTGCCTCCGTTGCGAGTTCGCGCGCCCGCTGGTAGTTGCCGCGTGCGAGTTCTGCATTCGCCAGGTTGTGGAGCGTGACACCGGCGAAGTAGTGCAGTCCCTCTCTCCGTTGTCCGACCGCGAGGCGTCGCAGCATCTGGACCGAGTCTGTGATGGAGCCACCGGCACTGGCCACCATGATCTGGCGCCACGACAGGGCGACCTCGTGCAGCGGCGAGGGAATGCCGTCGTCGCCGGCCACTCGCTCCACCTCGGCGACCACCTCTGCGCCGTCACCCTTCATGTGGTAGATCGCGGCACGGGTCAGGCCGACCAGTCCGCGTTCCTCGGGTGACAGGTTCCCGTGATCCAGGCCTGATACCAACTCGAGTGCTGCATCCGGCGATCCGTCACTCACGAGTGCCCTCGCCTGGATCACCTGGACGGCCGGAGGGGGCTGAGTTTCCGGCGTTAGGTCAACGATCTCTACGGCCGCGCCCCAGGCGCCTGTGCCCAGGGCCTCACTGGCAGCCGATCCGAGAACGCGCAGGCCTTCCTCGGGCATATCGGCCATGACGAAATGCCTGGCAGAAACAAGCCAATCAGTGGCCTCGGCCGTGGTCGCCACGGCCGCATGCATCGCGCGGATCTGCGATGCCGATGCTGCGCGTTCGAGGTGGAGCCGGAGGAAGTCTCTGAACAGCGGATGGATGCGCCGCCCACTGTTCGACGCTGCGCTTCTGTTGCCGAGGAGACCGAGTGCCTCGGCGTCGTCCAGCGCAGCTTCGATCGCCGCCGCCTCCTGGGCGTCAGGCGTCACCGAGAGCAGCGCGCTGACCAGTTCGGGACGGATCCGGTCGATCAACGACGCATGCATAAGGACGCGCTGCGTGGACGAGGACAGCCGCGTCAACACTTCCTCAGCCAGGAAGTCGTAGATGGGAGCACTCGCTCCACTCAGCGCCTCGATGAATGCCGCAACCTCGCTCGGTCGAGTGACCGCGATCGAGGCCGCCACCAACTGCAGGCTCGCTGCCCAGCCCTCTGTTCGTTCGGCCACGACGTCGTAGGCCGCATCGGCCAGCGGTTGTCCGTAGGTGATCGAAAAGAGGTCCTCTATCTCGGATCGGGTGAAACGGAGGTCATCGATCGACAGTTCCGAGACCCGACCTTGTGCCAGCAATCGCCCAAGAGAGAGCTGAGGCCTGCCGCGACCGCCGAGGATGATGTAGATGCCCTCCGGCGCCCGTTCGAGGATCCTGCTGAGGATCATGCGGACGTCACTCGAGGCCTCCACATAGTGGAAGTCATCGAGGATCACAGCGACACGAGTCTCGTCGATCTCGCCTAGGTCGGCCAGGAACTGGGCCAGCACCACCTCGCGTGACGGACCCATGGCGGCCACGTTTCGGAGGAGGGCCTCGGTCGAGGCACCGAAGCCTGGAATGACCTCCCGCAGGGCCGCGACCATGTGGCTGAGGAACGTGATCCAGTCACCATCCGAGGACTCCATGCGGTACCAGGCGCACTTGTCCCTGGTTTGGAGCGCGAAGTCATTGAGCAGCGTCGACTTCCCGTAGCCGGCCTCTGCAGAGACCAGGATCAGGCGCGCCCTGCTCTGCTGGCGGAACCACTCGACGAGACGAGGGCGTTCGAGGACTGAGCGGGCCGGCGCCGCGGGACTGATCTTGCTGCCGATGATGGCCAGTCCGGACGGATGTGTCACGGCCCTGGTCGTTGGTCCGGTGGATCTGTCGGCTTGACCCGTGGTCACCTGCGTCGGAGGCATGGGCGCATCTTCAGGATGCGTTCTCATCGCACACTTACTCCAGTGTGGATAAGTCCGGTTAGGTGCCCTCGTACTCGAAGAAGATCTTCAGCTCGACCTCATAGTCGGTGACCCGCCCGTCCTTCACCTGCGCGGTATGTCGCACGACCTCCACACGGTGGATGTTGCGTACCGTGTGGGATGCTCGCGATACGGCGTCTGCGGCGGCAGCACTCCACGATTCAGGGCTGCTGCCGACCATCTCCCGGATGATGATGACGCCCATGGCACTCCTCTACTGCGCTCGTCCCGATCGACGTTGATGAGTGTAGGGGTCTAGCCGTATGCGCTTTCCGCGTAGTGGTCCTCCTCGGCATACGAGACGAAACGGGTCTGCCGCTTCTTGAACCACAGCTTTGTCTCACCCGTCGGTCCATTGCGGTGCTTGGCGAGCTTGAGGTTGATGACCTCGCCGTCCTGCTCGTGGTCATCGGCCCCGCGTTCCCTGTCACGCCACAGGAACATGACCATGTCTGCGTCCTGCTCCAGCGCTCCGGACTCGCGCAAGTCCGACAACCGTGGCTCCCCCTTCTCACCGCGGTTCTCCGTTTGGCGAGACAGCTGGGACAACGCCACCAGCGGCACCTGCAGTTCGCGTGCCAACGCCTTCAGGCTGCGGGAGATATCACTGACCTCCTGCACGCGATTGGCGTCGCGCGAGGTGACGCTCGACTGCATCAGCTGCAGGTAGTCGACGATGATCAGGTCGAGGCCCGATTCGGCCTGCAACCGGCGCGCCTTCGTGCGCAATTCCATGGCACTGATGTTGGGCGTGTCGTCGATGAAGACGGGTGCTTCAGCCAGCTTGTTCATTGCCGGCGCGAGGCGGGTGAAGTCCATCTCCTCCAGGAACCCGGTGCGGAGACGCTGCGAGTCGATGTTCGCCACCGAGGACAGCAGGCGCAGAACAAGCTGCTCCTTGCTCATCTCAAGGCTGAAGACACCGACAACCTTGCCCTCGTTGACCGCGGCGTGTTCCGCGAAGTTCAGGGCCAGGCTGGTCTTGCCGATGGATGGGCGAGCTGCGACGAGCACGAGATCCGACTTCTGGAGGCCGGTCGTGAGCGTGTCCAGGTCCGCGAAGCCAGTGCGGATGCCGCTGATCTCGCCCTTGTGCTGGTGGAGGTAATCCAGCCGGTCGTAGGCGCTGTGCAGTAGTGACTTCAGCGGCGCGAAGCCAGACTCGACCCGCTTCTCGCTGACCGCGAAGAGCTCCGACTCGGCACGGTCGATGACCTCGCCGATGTCCCCCTCTTCCTGGTAGCCGAGACCTGCGATCTTGCCGGCGGCGCTGATGAGGTTGCGCAGCACGCTCTTGCGTTCCACGATGCGCGCGTAGTGCACGGCATTGACGGCCGTGGGCGTGAGGTTGATAAGGCTGGTCAGGTAAGCCGAACCGCCGACGTCATCGAGTCGGCCCTGCCGCTCCAGGGCCTCGCTGACAGTGACGATGTCAACAGGCTCCCGTCGCTCATAGAGCTCGATCACAGCCCCATAGATGCTGCCGTGATGCTGGCGGTAGAAATCCCCTGGCTGCAGCAGTTCGGCAACCTCGATGACGGCGTCCTTGTCGATCAGTAGTGCGCCGAGGACCGACTGCTCAGCTTCGATGGACTGCGGCGGCAAGCGATCGATGGACACGCGGGAACTCTCCGAGAACGGTGGAACGGTCAGCACGAGGGGAGTGGGCTCACCCGATGTTCGCTGCTGTCGGCGGGGTCACGCAAGGAGCATCTCCACCAACCCTTGCCAAACTCTCCACCAAAGCTGTGGATAACCCGTGGACAACTGCCCCAGATGGCGTGTTGTGCCTCAGTCGACCCGCCGAATGACACCCACAAGCTTGCCCTGGATGCGCACGTCCTCGTAGAACTGCGGCTCGAAAGCATCGTTCGCCGGTTGCAGGCGTATGCGATCCCGCTCCTTGAAGAACCGCTTGAGGGTGACCGCGTTCTCCTCCACCTGCGCGACAACGATGTCGCCATCACGCGCCGTCTGCTGCTCACGGATGACCACGAGATCCCCGTCCATGATGTGCGCGTCGACCATGGAGTCCCCACGCACGCGCAGGACATAGGTGCCCGCGGTGGTGTTGATGAGGTCCGGGATGGTGACGGTCTCACTGGCATCCTGGTAGGCCTCGATCGGGCCACCTGCAGCGATCTCCCCGATCACCGGGATGGCGCGGGCGTCGTGCGCCTGACCGTGAGCCAGCATCCCGCTGCCGGTACCACCCGAGAGCATCGCGGCTGGGGTCAGGCGCAGCGCGCGCGACTGTGTCGCATCGCGATGCAGCAGCCCGTCCTTCTCCAGGGCCGAGAGATGGTGATGCACCGCGGAGGTCGACGCCAGCCCGACGGCTGCCGCGATCTCACGCACGGAGGGCGGGTAGCCACTCTCGCGAACGGTAGCGGCGATGTAGTCGATGATCCGCTGCTTGCGAAGCGCGTCGTGTTTGGTCACGTGACCTCCTCGGATAGAACAGTATCGAACGCCTGTTCGATTGTCAAGGTCGGTGTCCGCGGGCGTGCCCTACCGGTCACGAGTTGGGGCAGAGCGGATGCTGTGCGGCTGCTAGACTCGCGCTCCCGATGGCCCTGAGAAGCACCTTCAGGTTGGGACTGACCGCGCTCAGTTTCTGGCCGTTCATCCCGATCGCGTCGCGAGCACCGGTCTACGGCCGGCTGGTCGTCGAGCTTGCTGTCGACGGACGGGTGCCGTGGTCGCGGAAGGCGGTCCTGGGGCTGGCGGCCGCGTACGTGCTCTCACCCATCGACCTCATCCCCGACTTCATCCCTTTCATCAGCCGCATCGATGACGTGATGGTGACCGTCATCGCCCTCGATCTCTTCCTCGAGGGGGTGCCCCGAGAGCTGATGATCGAGAAGATGTATACCCTTGGTATCGACGGCCGTGAGCTGGAGCGCGACATGGAAGCTGCACGTCGCTTCCTCCCGCTGCCCATCCGCACGATCGCGCGACGACTACCGGCCCTCCTCGAGGCCGGTGCCGATGTCGTCAAAGCGGAGCTGGAAGCCCGCGGCTATATCGAGACAGAAGACAGGAACAAGGAGGAAATCTCAGCGTGAAGGTCATCCTCACGGCGGATGTCGACCCGCTCGGCAAGAGTGGCGAGCTCAAGGACGTGGCCAACGGCTACGCCCGCAACTACCTCATCCCACGCGACCTGGCGGTCCCGGCTTCCGGCGGTACGTTCCGCGCCTGGCAGCACGACATCGCCAGCCGTGAGGAGCAGCGAAAGAAGGAGCGAGCGGAAGCTGAGATCGCCGCACAGCGCATCAGCAGCACGACCCTCACCATGGGCGTCAAGGTCGGCGAAGGCGGCAAGTTGTACGGTTCGATCACAGCCAAAGACATCGCCGACGCACTGGCCCGCCGTGGCATCGACATCGACCGCCACCGTATCGACCTCGAGGAGCCGCTGCGTCAGCTAGGCACCTACAAAGTGGCCATTCGCGTGTACGCCGGCATGACGCCGGAGGTGACCATCGCGGTGGAGCCGAAGGGCTAGCACCGGCGGGCTTGCCCGCCACGACATGATGGTGCGGTGAACCGCGCCACCATCCTCCACGTCGATCTCGACGCCTTCTTCGCGTCCGTCGAGCAGCGCGACCGTCCTGAGTTGCGCGGCCGCCCCGTGGTCGTCGGCGTCGGCGGTCGCTCCGACCGCGGCGTCGTCTCAGCGGCCTCATATGAGGCCCGTCGCTACGGCATCCACTCGGCGATGCCACTGCGCACTGCCGCGCGGCTGTGCCGGGACGCCGTCTTCGTGCCCGTGGATGGGCGCAAGTATGGCGCCGTCAGTCGTCAGGTGATGCAGATCCTGCGCCGGTTCACGCCGGCGGTAGAGCAGGTCTCCATCGATGAGGCGTTCCTGGACGTCGCCGGCTCAGAGTTGCTACACGGCGCGCCCGCCACGATCGCCCGCACGATCAAGTCGACCGTCAAGTCGGAGCTCGACCTGACCGTCTCGGTCGGCGTCGCCTCGACCAAGCTCGTGGCCAAGGTGGCATCCGACCTGGAGAAGCCGGATGGTCTGGTGGTCGTCGCCGCCGGCACGGAGTCGGCATTCCTCGCGCCTCTGCCGATCTCGCGGCTCTGGGGCGTGGGCGCGAAGACCGCCGCCGTGCTCTCCGAGTTCGGCGTGCGCACCATCGGGGATCTGGCCGCCATCCCGGACGACGTGCTCGTACGTCGGTTCGGCAGGCAAGGCCCACTGCTGGCGCAGCGGGCTCGCGGCGTCGATCCGTCGCCGGTCTCGGCTGCGGAGCCGGCTCGTTCGGTAAGCCATGAGCACACCTTCGACGTCGACACGGCGGACGTGGAAGAGCTCGAGCGCACGCTTCTCGGCCTCTCGGAGGGCGTCGCCCGTCGCCTTCGCGCGGGTGGGGTCCGGGCGCGTACCGTGGCGGTGAAGGTGCGCGACTCCTCATTCACCACCATCACCCGCCAGCGCACCCTCCAGGAGCCCACCGACCAGACCGAGGTCATCTTCGAGGCCGCCCTGGCTCTCGCTCGCCCGCGGTTCCGCGGCATCCGCGTCCGCTTGCTGGGTGTGTCCGCATCGCACCTGGGCAGCGGGGAGCAGATGCCGCTGTTCGATGCTGCCGACGAGCGCCGCCGCCGGGCTACCGCGGCTGCCGACGAGATCCGCCGACGCTTCGGTGCCCAGGCCATCCGGCGGGCACGGCTGATCCACGCCCAGGTCGCCGAGCCGTTCGAGCGCGATCCGATGACCGCCCCAGAAGGCGGCAACATCGGTCGGGCAGGCCCGGAGCGACGGCACGACGACGAGGAGCGCCCCGCCAGCGAGTGACAAGGGAGGTGGCACGCGCGCAGACGACGCTGCCTGACATGACCGGCAACCGCTTGACGATAGAACACCTGTTCGGATAGCATGCCGGAGCCGTAACAGAACAGATGTTCGACTATCGGTCCGGATGTGCCCTCGGCCGCGTCGTCCAATGAGGAGTCACCGCCATGTTCAACTTCAGCACCCTCACCCCCGCCGTCGTGGTCGACGGTGCCGGGCGTCCTCGTGAGATCCGCACCACAGGTGCGCGTCTTGCCATCACCGGCCTTGAATCCGTGCGGGATGAGACGGCAGCCTACCCGCTCGAGTCAGGGCCCCGAACGGTCTTCATCGTCGAGGCTTCGGATCGTCGATACCGCCTCGTGCACCTGCTGCGTAACCACCGCTGGACGGTCGAAGAACTGCCGGCTCGCCACCCGGGCCTGTCATCGGCGGCCTGACGCTTCGATCCGGCGCACCGGGAGCACCAGCCGCGAGGCGGGAGCGTGCGAGAATGCCAGCCATGAGCGACATGATCTCTCCGACGGCCACAGCGTCCCTGGCAGCCTTCACCGAAGCGCTTGCGTCGGAGCAGCCGACGCCCGGGGGTGGCGCCGCCGCCGCCGTCGCTGGGGCGCTCGCCGCGAGCCTGACGGCAATGGTCGTGCGCCTGTCGCTCGATCGGCCCAAGTACGCCGATCACACCGATCTTCACAGCGAGGCTCTCGCAGCCTCGGATGCGTCGCGGCTGCGGTTCCTCGAGTTCGCCGACGAGGACGCCGCCGCCTACGGCGCATACCGCTCTGCGCGTGAGATGCGGCACGAGACTGCGGAGCAAACGGATGCCCGCAGCGAGGCGATCAGCGCGGCCGCACGCCGGGCCACCGAGGTGCCGCTGGCCATCGTGAAGGCCTGCCACGCACAGATGGGTATGGTCGAGCGGCTTGCGGGTCGTACCAATCTCAACGTGGCGAGCGACCTGGAGGTCGCCGCGCTACTCCTCGAAGCCACCGCCCGCGCCGCCGCGGCCAACGTAGTCGTGAACCTTGACTTCATCGGCGACGAGAGCTTCGCCAGCGCGGTGAGAGCTGAGTTAAGCCAGCGCCTGCAGCAGATCCAGCGGGACGCCGACCGCGCGCGGGAGCGTGTCGCCAAGGGAGCACCTCGCCGGCGAGAAGACCACTAGCGGTCGCGATGTCTCGGGCGGATCAGCCACCACCAGCGATGAGCATCGCCAGCGCGAGCACCACACCGACGAGCGAACCGCCGATGGCGTAGGCCCAGGTTGTCACATCGACAGGTCCAAGTGGCTCTCCGGCTGGCGCATGATCATGTGTCGCCGTATCTGCATCACCGTCGTGAGCGGCGCTGACGTGTGTGGTGTCGGTATCTGACATGCTCCCAGTATCGGACATCGTCATGGCTGGAGCGCGTCTGTCACCAGGTCATCCACGCTGACGGGCGCAGCGACGACGGAGTCAGGCAGAGACAGCATGATGTCGATGCCCGATTGCCAGGCCTCACGGTCAAGGCTGCCGAAGCCGTTCTCGGCGGTGTAGTCACTGGTCCACGCTGCGATCGTGGCTTCCAGGATGGCGCGTTGCGTCTCCGGGTCGGCGGCCAGCTCCGGCACACGCGCGAACGTCGCGTCCAGCCCCACCTGCGGGTCAGCGGCGATGTCCTCCATGGCGCGCACCGTCGCCGCGGTGAACGCACGCAGCGCTTCCCCCTTCGACTCCAGTGTCTCGCGTCCGGTGACCAGGCCAGGGCCCGGGAGACGGGCCACGTCGTCCACGTGCAGTACGCCCACGTCGAGACCCTGAAGTCGCAGCTGGACCGGTTCATTGGTAACGAAGCCTGTCGCCGCGTCGACCTGGCCCTGTGCCACGGCGACACTCTGGCCGAAGTCAGGGTAGGTGACCACTTCCACGTCGTCGGGCGTGAGGCCCGCGCTCTGAAGCAACGCCTGCAGCGCTACCCACGACGAACCGAAGCGGCCGGGCACGCCGATCGAGCGGCCCGCCAGATCCGCCGCCGACTCGATCCCGCTCTCGGCGAGGGAGAACACCACGTTGGGGTCCCGAGCGTAGATGGTGGCACCGTAGGCGACGGGGATGCCGCGACTCACGGCCGGGATCAGGCTCGTGCCATCGGCCATGCCGATGTCAACGGCGCCCTGGGCCAGCAGTGTGATCAGCTCAGGATCGATCTTGTTCTGGAAGGTCACGTCCAACCCGGCTTCGTCGTAGTAGCCGGCGACGTCGGCGAGGTAGAACTGGGCAAACTGGACGCTGGGGATGTAGCCCAGCCCGACCGTGAGTGGCGTCGGCTCGGCCTCGGTCGGCGCGTCTGACTGGGCGCCCACGCTGGCGGCGAAGGCCAGTGTCAAGACCAGGGCGGCGATGGCGCTGCCGGCGATGCGAGTGGTGCGGTGCGAGTGTGTCATGGACGGGAAGCCTCCTGGGTAGCCCTTCACGAATGGTTCCGGATGAGACGGCGCTCGATGGCGACGACGATGAGGTAGAGCGTCACGCCCAGCAGGGCGATGGTGAACAGGGTGGCGAACATGAGCGGGATGTCGAACATGCTGCCGCGGGCAAGGTTGATGAGCACACCCAGGCCACGGTCCCCGCCGGCCCACTCAGCCACGATGGCGCCGACGACCGCAAGTGTGACTCCGACGCGCAGGCTGCCCATGATCTGCGGTAGCGCCGACGGCACCTCGATCCGGGTGAGCCGCTGCCGACGCGTGGCTCGCAGGCTGCGGCCCAGCTCGACGAGCCTGGGGTCGACCGAGCGGATGCCGACCATCGTGCCGACCGCGATGGGAAAGAAGCAGATCAGCGCGCAGATGAGGACGCGGCTGCCGAGTCCCGTGCCGAACCACAGCGCGATGAGCGGGGCCAACGCCAGGATGGGCGTCGCCTGCGCCGCGACGATGTACGGCGACAGCATGCGAGCAGCGAGCCGTGAGCGCGCCAGCAGGATGCCGGTCAGGATCCCGGCGCTGGCCCCCGCCGTCAGTCCGAGCAGCGACCTCTGCCAACGTCGTCAGGAAGTGTGGCCAGATGATGCCTTCGAGCCAGCCACTCGCGAAGCGATCGGCAACCACGAGCGGCCCCGGCAGGATGTACGTCGGGTAGTCGCCGAAGATCGACGATGCGCGGCCCACGCGAGGACGAACACCACCGCCGCCACCAGCACCGGGGCCAGCATCGTGCAGGAGCCGCGCCCCGCTGGGCCCGCACTAGTGCTCATGCGGCTGGCTCCGAAGCCTCGGCACCCGAGAGTATCCGTCGCACTTCGTCGGCGGCGATACCGAACATCGCGCTCCCGCCACTGGCGAGGCTGCGCGGGCGTGGGGCTGCGATCGGCACCTCGGCGACGACCCGTCCCGGACGCTGCGACATCACCACCACGCGGTCGGAGACGAAGACCGCCTCCGAGATGCTGTGCGTGACGAGCAGGATGGTCGTGCCGGTCTGTCCCCAAAGCGACAGCAGCTCGCTGTCGAGGCGTTCGCGCGTCATGGCGTCGAGCGCGCTGAACGGCTCGTCGAGCAGCAGCACATCCGGTTCCGGCGCCAGTGCCCGCGCCAGCGCCACGCGCTGTGACATGCCACCCGAGAGCTGGTCTGGATAGGCGTGGGTCGAAGCCTTCCAGCCCCGTCAATCGCAGCGCTGACCGCGCCCGGCCTTCGCGTTCCCGGCGCGCTACCCCGGCCAGCTCCAGTGGGAACGGCGACATTGCCGAGCACGTCTCGCCACGGCAGCAGTCGAGGCTCCTGGAAGACCAGCCCGATGCGTCGGATCGACGCCTGCTACGGTCGAGTCGTAGGCCAGGACCGATCCCGCTGTCAGGCGGCAACAGGCCACCGATGACGCGAAGCAAGGTCGACTTGCCGCAGCCGTTGGGTCCCACGATGGCGACGATCTCGCGCTCCGCCACGCGAAGATCGAGCCCTTCGAGCGCGATAAGGCGCGCGCCCTCGATGTCGAACGAGCGAGAGACCCCGCGGAGCTCGATGGCATCCAAGTGGTGTGACCTCCGGCCACGCCGTCGAGGTGCAGGAAAGAGGGAGTCAGCACGGACACGCCGTCAAGGGCTACCGCACTGCAGGAGCGACTCCGGCCCGCTTCTCGGTCGGAGGTCGCCTCTCTCCTTCTCTCATCCGGACTGTGACCGTCGGCTCCCTGCAAGGGATCCACCGCGACCAAGTGGTCGCGGGTCGTGGGCTGGCGGTCGGACGACGAACGTCCTGGCCGCCGACCACCGGTAGGGGATTTCACCCGACCCCGAAGGCGAGGCGTCTATCTGCGTGATGTGAGTCGACTATAGCAGCGGATACCACTCGGCTCGCATGAGGCATAGGTCATCCGCGGTAGGGCCGAACGATCGCCTGCACATTCGCCGGTTCTGGGGCATCCTGTGGCCGGAATGACGAGCCGGACAACCCCAGTCGGCATCCTCGTCCTTGCGTTGGCAGGCCTCATCGCCGTTGGCTGCAGCGCACCGACGAATGCCGTGTTCCAAGCTTTGCTCGACCCTGCCGGGACACCTCTGTCCTCGCCGGACGTCGGCGCCACGGATCCCACTGTCGAGGACAGCGGGGTCGAGACGTGGTGGCCGCACCCCGACGGGTACGCGATGGACCTGCCTGCGGGGTGGTCCAGCATGGCCGTCGCCAGCGAGCAGACCGACGGGTTCATCGAGGCCATCGGCGTCAGCATGCCCGGCCTGGCCATGCGCATCGGCGAAGTCATCGACGGCTCTGATGTCCGAGTCAGTGCTATCGCCCTGCCCCAGAGCCCCGACGGCGTCGTTTCGCAAGTCCTCCTGGTGCTGGCCCAGCCGACCGCGGGCATGCGAGCCCGTGAAGTCAAGGCGCACGTTCGTGACCAGCTGGCCAACCTGCCTGGACTCATCAGCCCCATCTCCCCTCACGATGTGGTGCTCACCACGGCCAAGGGCGTTCGTTTCGACTACACCATCGATGACGTGGACCTGGGTGTGTTGCAGGTGCGGTCCTACCTCTTCCGCTTTGGGCGCGAGGCCTACCTGGTCAACTTCGTCGCGGCCATGGACGTCACCGAAGAAGCCGAAGAGCTCTTCGACGAGATCGCCGACAGCCTTCGCTTCGGGGTCTGAGCGTCCTACACTCTGCCTTGTGGGCAGCATCGACGAGATCGAGATCCTCGACGTTACCGAAGCCGCGACGTTCGGCCTGCTGCCACCTTGCGCCGACCCACGCTTCGACCACCGCAGCTGTGACTACTGGGAGGACGAGGTGCACGGCTCCAAGGCCGCGCGAGCGTCCTGGTGGGAGGCTTGTGCGCCAATTCCCGCGCCGCTAGCCCCGACGCGTGCGGACAACCCCTTCGCCTCGCCCATGCGTGAGGCAGACGACTTCAATCCCTTCGCGCCTACTGCCGGGGGGTCGACGGAGCCCGACTTCAATCCCTTTGCCCCGGAGCCCGAAGCTGCGGCCGATGCCAGGCTACGCGATGGGCCACGCAAACTGCGACTTCTCGCTCGCGGCCGGGCGGTCTTCGGCTCATACGCCAAGGTCATGCTCCGCCGCGGCGACCCGGCGGCATTCGCCCAGTTCGGCCCACTCTCGGCCTACCCGCGCGCTCAACGTATCCGCGAGCTCTACCCGCGTTTGCCCAGTGCCCCGCTGCCGGCGGTGATCACCTGCATCGCGACGACGCCCGCAGCGCGGGGTGAAGGGCTGGGGCAACGGCTGGTCGAGGCAGTCCTGCGCGATCTGGCGGATCGCGGCTTCGCCGCGACCGAGGCTTACCCCGACCTTACCCTCGGCTCCGACGAGGCCTCGGCTGCAAGCCCGCACTTCTGGCAAGCCTGTGGTTTCGAGATGGCCGCTGCGGATGAACGCTACCCGGTGATGCGCGTCGATCTCTAGCTGTGTCAAGTGCCCTTGATACACCAACACATGGGTGCTTGACACATCGTCTCAGCCTGCTTAGGCTGACGCGGCAGTCCGCTCCATCCTCCGGAGGAATCCATGCCGCATTCTCGCCACCTCGTTGTCGGTCGTACCGCGCGTGTCCTGTTCGCCACTGTCCAGTCGGCAGCGCTGTTGCTCTCGGCCGGCTCGGCGGTCCTGGCGCAGGACGAGGCGGGCCCGTTGACGGTCTACTCGGGGCGAAGTGAGGCCCTCGCCGGGCCGGTCCTCGACGCGTTCACGGCGGCCACGGGGATCGAAGTCGAGACCAAGTACGCCGACACGGCCGAGCTTGCCGCGGTCCTGCTCGAGGAGGGATCCCGTTCACCGGCCGACGTCTTCTTCGCCCAGGATGCCGGAGCACTCGGCGCCGTCGCGGCAGCCGGCCTGCTCGGCACGCTGCCGGATGAGCTGCTGGAGCGCGTGCCGGCTGCGTACCGCGACGCGGATGGCCGCTGGGTTGGCATCAGTGGTCGGGCGCGCACGGCCGCCTACACCACCACTGAGCCGATCGACCTGCCCGACTCGATCCTGGGCTTCACCGATCCCGCCTGGTCCGGGCGCATCGGCTGGGCGCCCGCCAACGGCTCCTTCCAGTCATTCGTCACGGCGCTCCGCACCATCGAGGGCCAGGAGGCAGCTCGCGCCTGGGTCGAGGGCATCCTTGCCAACGACCCCATCGACTACCCCTCCAATACCGCAGCCGTGGAGGGTGTCGCAGCGGGCGAAGTGGATGTCGCGTTCGTCAATCACTACTACCTGCTGCAGCTGCTGGCTTCACAGGGCGACGAGTATCCTGTCGCGCAGTACTTCTTCGCCGCCGGCGACCCTGGCTCCCTCGTCAACGTTGCCGGCGTGGGGCGCCTGCTCTCGTCCGATCAGCCCGAGGCGGTAGCTGCCCTTGTCGACTACCTCCTGGCTGAAGAGGCACAGGCCTACTTCGCCGCGGAGACATTCGAGTACCCGCTGATCGAGGGCGTCGCGGCCGACCCACGGCTGCCCGAGCTCTCCACCCTCGAGGTACCCGACGTCGATCTGTCTGAACTGGCAGACCTGCAGGGCACGGTCGAGCTGCTGCGCGAGGTCGGCGCGATCGACTGACCCGCCAGCAGCGCGGTCAGGGTCTCTCCACGCATGATCAATTCTGCTGTCGCTCAGCGTCTGCTGCCTCGATGGCCGCGCCGAACGGGCCGTCCGCCCCTGGTGCTGCTGGCGGTCGCAGGGCTGGTCGGGCTGGCTGCGCTCGTCCCGCTCCTGTATCTCCTGCTGCGGGCAGCCGACGGAGGGGTGGATGCACTGGCGCCGCTGTGGCGAGCACGCACCCTCGAGCTGATCGTCTCGACCGCGACGCTGGGCCTGGCGGTGGTCGTGGGGGCAGTGGGCCTGGGCGTGCCGCTCGCCTGGTTGACCGTTCGTACCGACCTCCCGGCTCGACGGACATGGTCGATCCTGGCTATCGCGCCGCTGGCGATCCCGTCGTACCTGTTGGCGTTCGCGTTCGTCGGTGCGTTCGCCCCCCGTGGCTGGGTAGCAACCGTTCTCGAGCCGTTCGGTGGCATCGCCACGCCCAGCAGCTACGGCTTCGGCGGCGCGGTCCTGGTGCTGAGCCTGGCGACGATGCCCTACGTCGTCATCAGCACCCGCGCCGCGCTGATGAGGCTGGATCCGGCTACCGAGGAAGCGGCGCGCTCGCTCGGTCGCGGTCCCTGGGGGGCGGCACGGACCGCTGTCCTGCCGGTCATCTTGCCCGCCGTCGGTGCGGGCGCGCTCCTGGCCTGCCTGTACGCCATCTCGGATTTCGGCGCCGTCTCGATCCTGCGCTACGACACGTTGGCCACGGCCATCTACTCCCAGTACCGCTTCTCGTTCGACCGTTCCGGCGCGGCGGTCCTGGCCCTGCTGCTGCTGGCCTTGGCCCTGCTGCTGGTCTGGGGGGAGGGCTACGTGCGTCGTCGGGCCGCATTGGCCACTCCTCATGGGCGCAAGCGACTTCCCGAGACGATCAGACTGCGCCGCTGGCGCTGGCCGGCCATCGCCTTCAGCGCTGCAGTAGCCGGTCTGTCCCTGGGCATCCCCATCACCACCATCGTGCTCTGGCTGCTCGAGGGGGTGCGGCGGGGCCTGGCGGTCGATGTCGGTCTCGACGCGCTGCGGGACTCGCTCGTGTTGGCGGGAAGTGCGGCACTCTTGGCGGTGATCGTGTCCCTGCCGCTCGCGCGCCTCGTGACGCACTTCCCCAGTCGATGGTCGTCGCTCACAGAACGGTTGATCTACGCCGTCTATGCCATCCCCAGCATCAGCCTGGCACTGGCGATCGTGTTCTTCACCCTCAACGCCGCACCGCTGCTCTACCAATCGGTCTTCGCCCTCGTTCTGGCCATCTCCCTGCGCTATCTCGTCCAGTCGGTGGCAGCGCTGCGGGGGCCGATGCTGCAGGTATCACCGCGGACGGTGGAGGCTGCCCACTCCCTCGGGGAAGGCACGCTGGGGGTGTTGCGGTCGGTCACGCTGCCGCTGCTGCGGCCCGGCCTTGTCGCCGGAACCACGCTGGTCCTGCTCTCCGGATTGAAGGAGCTGCCGCTGACGCTCCTGCTCGCGCCACCCGGATACAGCACGCTCGCAACGGAGCTGTGGGATGCGGCCCGCGAAGCCTTCTACGCACAGGCTGCGATCCCGGCAGCGCTGCTCTTGATGGTCTCCTTCGTCTCGGTGGCACTGCTCGTGCGGCGCGGAGAGATGGAGGCATGAGCAACGTGCCCTCCGCGGTCATGGCCGTGCGCCTCAATCGAGTCAGCAAGCGCTTCGGGAGCGTGCTGGCCCTGGACGACGTCAGCCTTGAGCTGGAGGCCGGCAGCATGTTGGCGCTGCTCGGCCCGTCCGGCTGTGGCAAGACGACCGCGTTGCGTCTCATCTCCGGCTTCGAGCAGCCTGATGCCGGCAGCGTCGAGGTGGATGGGCGTCGTGTGGCCTCTCCGACATCGATGGTGCCGCCGGAGCGCCGCCGGGTCGGCCTCGTCTTCCAGGACCTCGCCCTGTTCCCGCACATGTCGGTCCGCGACAACGTCGCCTATGGCATCCGGCGCGATGCTGACCACGCCGTGCGAACCGACGAACTCCTGGAGCTGGTGGGACTCGCGGGAGACGGCGCCCGTATGCCCCACGAGCTGTCGGGCGGGATGCAGCAACGGGTAGCCTTGGCACGAGCCCTGGCGCCGCGCCCCGGTGTACTCCTGCTAGACGAGCCCTTCTCGTCGCTCGACCAGGCGATGCGCACGCAGCTGCGAGCCGAGGTCCGACAGATCCTGCGGGAGGCTCGACAGAGCGCCATCTTCGTGACCCACGACCAGGGGGAGGCGCTGACCGTGGCTGACAAGGTCGCCGTGATGACGCGAGGAAAGGTCCTTCAGGTGGCGCCGCCAGAGATCATCTATGCGGAGCCCGCCACGCCCTACGTAGCCACCTTCGTCGGGGTCTCGAACCTGCTCCCGGCGGAGATCCGCGACGGTTTCGCCGAGACGCGCTTTGGCACCGTCCGACTCATCGGGCCGCAAGCGCAACGCGCCAACGGCCATGCCCTTTGCCTGCTGCGCCCAGAGCACTTCAGCATCGCGGAAGCACCCGACGGCCCGGCGTCGGCGGACGGCTGGGTGGTCATCGATCGTCGCTTCTCCGGCTCGGAGATCCTGCTGGAGCTGCGTTCCGCCGACGGCGAGCGACTGTGGGTCGAGGCCGGCAGCAGCGTCCGCCACCTAAGCCTGGGCGATAGCGTCCGCGTCCGCGTCCGCGAGGTCGAGACCGTGGCGTTCGGGCGCCGAGCGGGTAGCCCCAATGCCCCCACGCCAGCCCCGGCCGCGGCTTCGGCCCCCGTCGGTCCCTCGCTCCGGCCCATGCGCTGAGCCAGTAGCATCGGCCGATGGATGGCCTCGAGACGCTCGTGGAGTGTGTGCCGAACCTCAGCGAGGGCAGCGACATGCAGACGCTCGACGCGATCAGCGCTGTCGCCAGCGCGCATGCGGGCACATGGCTGCTCGATCGGACCGCAGATCCAGACCACGACCGCAGCGTGTTCACGCTGGCCGGCTTCCCGGGCCGGATCATGAGCGCGATGGAAGCCGTCGTCGGGCTCGCCATCGAACGCATCGACATGCGTCAGCAGCATGGACGCCATCCCCGCATCGGCGCCGTCGACGTCATCCCGTTCGTGCCACTCGGTGACACCAGCCTGGAGCAGTGCGTCATCGGCGCGAGGGCGTTCGCCGAGCGCATCGCCGATCGCTTCGACTTGCCCGTCTACCTCTACGCCGAGGCCGCCCAGCGACCGGAGAGGCGCCTGCTTTCGGCCATCCGACGGCCCGGCTTCGAGGGCTTGGCGGCGGCCATGTCCGACGCTGGACAGCAGCCTGACTACGGCCCCTTGCGCCCGCATCCGACTGCCGGTGCTACGGCGGTCGGCGTCAGGCCGTTCCTGATCGCCTTCAACATCCAGCTCTCGACCACCGACGTGACCGTGGCGCGACGCATGGCGACGCGGATCCGCGAGCGTGACGGCGGGCTGCCGGCGGTCCAGGCGCTGGGCATCGACCTGGTCTCGCAGGGTTGCGCGCAGCTGTCGATGAACATCCTCGATCACACGCGTACGCCGCTCTGGCGCGTCTGGGAGCATGCCCAGCAGCTGGCTGCTCAGGAGGGCGTCAGCTTGCTTGATTCGGAGCTCATCGGCCTGTTGCCGGCAGCCGCCCTGGTGGAGGTAGCAGATCACATCGGCTCAGCTTCGTTCCACCCCGCCGAGCGCCGGCTGACCGAGGCCGCCAACTGGCTGCGCATTCGCCGCTTCGATCCGTCGATGTTGCTCGAGGTCCGGCTGGAGCAGGCACGCCAGCGAGTCTGAGCCGGCTCAGGAGCGTCCGCGTTGCTCCAGCAGCACGACGGCGGTCTCGTTGGGAACGGTGGAGATGGTCACCTTCAGGCTGCCCACCGGCTGCAGCTCCGAGACGCTCATCTCCTTGAGGAACCGCTCCAGGTCGCCCCCTGGCGCGGAGGCGGCTGTCGGTCAGCGGCAGCGGCACGACCAGGTGCGCATCGAGCTGACCCACGATCTCGGCCGCCATGGCCGCGCTGAGCTGAGGACCGATCCCCAGGCAGACGACATCCACGTGGCCCATCTCACGGATGGTGTCCTCGTCCAGCTTGTGCCCCACATCGCCGAGGTGGGCGGCGTAGACACCGTCAAGCTCGTAGACGAAGGCCGTGCTCATCCCGCGCGCTGCGCCCTGCTCGTTGTCGCGGAACGTGCGGACGCCGGCCACCATGACGTCGTGGACCTCGTACTCACCCGGCGAATCGAGCACGAACGCCTTCTCCAGGCTCGTCGGCAACGGGACGCCCAGCTGCCGGGAAGTGACCGCCGCCTTGGCCTTGCCGCCCCGGCCCGTCTCGACCGACTCATCGGGATAGCCATACGAGACGATGTCGGCAGTGAGACCGCGACCCGTGGGACCAGCGATGGACCGGAATGGGTCTGCGGCGACGACCCCTTCACGTCCCTTGAGACGAACGCATGAGCCGCCGTACCAGGTGATCTCCATGCACTCGATGGTGCCACAGGCGTGTCCGGCTCACAGCGCCGACTGAAGCGCCGGGCGACACAAAGAAAGGAACGAGGGGTGCCTGCCCAATCAGCGCCCCTCGTTCCAAGAGGGAGGGAGAGGGAACTGTGAAGGTTTGCTTCGCGGTTCCGTGGCGAGAACTCTAGCCACCAAGCGTGAAGGCACCAGACCTCGAATGATGAAGAAACGCATATCTCGTGGCGGATCTCGCGGACTATCCAGGGCCGGCAAGGGCGATCGGGCCGCGGACTGGCAGAATGCGCACCATGTCACCGATCGACCACCCTTCGCTCCCGGCCAATCGCTTTGCGCGCATCCTCGCCCTCGCCGTCGTGTCGGCGTTGATGTTGGCCACGTCCAGCCTCAGCACGGTCTCCGCACAGGATCGCCTCACCTGATCCGGTGGCAAGCCCGGACGCCGTCGCGACGCCGCTCCCGGAAGGCTTCGACGCCAAGATGGCCCGCAGGGTAGGACAGGTCATCGAAGGAGTCCACCCGGTCCGCGGTCTGCCCGCGGCGGATGACGTGGCCTATCGCATCATCGACGATCGAGACATTCCTGGCCGAGCTCGAGGCGCTCTTCCGTGAGGAGTATCCGGCGGAATATGTCGCCGGCTGAGGACGACGCCTTCACGCGCCTCGGCCTGCTCGGGCCCGGACGACGACCTTGAGCAGCTCATCCTCTCCATCTACGACAGCCAGGTGCTGGCCTACTACGACCCGCGGACGACGACGTTCTCGCTGATCGGACCCGTCGAGAAGATCGGTGCCCTCGAGTCGATCGTGGTCGCTCACGAGTACGGGCACGCGCTCCAGGACGCCGAGTGGGACCTGGAGGGCCGGCGTGTCAAGGATCTTGACCGTGCAGATGCGATCCTGGCCCAGCAGGCGCTCATCGAGGGTGATGCCACCGCGGTGATGTACGACTGGGCCGCGCGCGAGCTGAAGCTCGCCGATCTGCTCCGGTCTCGGCGGAGGCGCTGACCCAACAGGATCAGAAGAAGCTGCGACGCATGCCGATGATCCTGCAGCGCCAGCTGGAGTTCCCCTACATCGATGGGTATGCCTTCGTGAACGCCATCCGTGGGCGCGGCGACTGGGCAGCGGTGGATGAGGCTGGGAGAGCCAGCCGGTCTCGACCGAGCAGATCCTCCACCCTGAGCTCTATCCCGATGAGGTGCCGGTCGAGGTCAACCTGCCCGACGTGGCCGCAGCCCTGGGTCCGGACTGGTCCGACAGCTACGAGCAGACGCTCGGCGAGATGCAGATCGGCGTCTGGGTGGCCGACGGCAAGAAGCGCCAGTCGCTCTTCCCGGCCCTGCCCGGACAGCTGCCGCAGGCCGAGGCAGCCGCCGGCTGGGGCGGCGACCGTCTGGTCAGCCTCGATGGTCCCGACGGCGCCTGGGCGGTGGTGTGGCAGACCGACTGGGACACGAAGAACGACCAGAAGGAGTTCCGTCAGGCGGCTCGCCAGACGCCATGAAGGATCTGCCCGGTGCGCACTCCGCTGACGGATGCCGATATCGCCGGAGGGCTATCCTCTCCAGTACTCGTCCTGGTGGCCGATAGCGAGGAGACACTGGGTGCTGTCGAAGGGGCCCTCGGACTCTGACGCCTGACATCGCGAGCCGCCGACGAGTGAAGCGAGGAGCGGCGGACGATGAAGAAACGGACACTTGTGTCGGGAACGGCGCAGATCAGGCCCGGTTGGAGTGCTCGCATGGTCGAGCCGCAGTCCCGTAAGGTCCGGCTGCCATGACTGACCAGAAGCCGGATCCCGGCGACCCCACTGAGTCCACCGACACCGCGTCCACGACACCTGAGCCCGAAGAGGCCGGGGCGGCCGCAGAGCAGCCTGAAGACGCTGCTCAGCGGATGGAGGCCGCCGACGCCGATACGGCGAAGCCGCCGACGTCGGGCCTTGACACGGCGACCGACGACGAAGCCGCCGCTGATGCCGAAGCCGACGTCTGCTGCACTGAGGAGGAGGCAGCGGACGCTGCCCCGGAGACCGAGGCCGAGGCAGCAGACGCCGCCGCTGCCGGCGCGGCCTGGACGACGACGCCTGTCGCACCCGATCCCGAAGCGACCGAGGCTGCCCTGGCCGCCCTCGCCGCCAAGCCCGAGGTCACGCTCGAGCCGCCCGAGTCTCCGGCCCCCGCGCGATGGTGGGGAGCCACCCGACGAGGGCACTCCGGTCCTGCTGGTCGGCGGCATCCTCGTCGGTGCCTTCATCGTGGCGCTGGCGATCGTACTCATCCTCTTCCGACCCTTCGACTCGCCCACCGACGTCGACGTCAGCCCGTCGCCATCGCCGGTCGTCACCGAAGTCCCGAGCGCCAGCCCCTGCCATCGCCATCGTCGACACGCCCAACTTCCAGGGCCTGCACCCTCGACGATGCCGAAGCCAGAGCCGACGACTACGGACTCGTCGTCCGAGTCAATCCGGTCGAGACCGACGAGGTCGAGCCCGACACGGTCCTCGATCAGGACCCCGCCCCCGGTGAGGCCGTCGAGGCCGGGCTCGACGATCGAGCTCTCGGTGGCCGCTCCCAGTGCCCACGACCCCGGTCCCCGATGTCATCGGGCTCTCGCGAGGACGAGGCCATCGCCGCCATCGAGGACGCCGGCTTCAAGGTCGGCGACATCACCGAGCGAGTACAGCGACGAGATCGAGGCCGGCAACGTCATCAGCACCGACCCGAGGTCGATGCGGAGCTGCCCCCGGGCAGCGAGATCGCACTCGTGCGTCTCGCATCGGTCCCGAGCGTCGTGGCCGTGCCCGACATCGTCGACCTGCCCGAGGCCGATGCCCTCGACGCGCCCTCGACGACGCCGGCCTGGTCCCCGGCGACGTGCACCGAGGCCAACGACGCGACCATCGTCGCGGGCAACGTCATCAGCTCCGATCCGCCGCCGACGCCGAGGTCGCCCCCGGCTCCGCGGTCGGCCTACGTCCGTCTCGCTCGGTCCCGAGCTCGGTGGCCGTGCCCGACATCGTCGACCTGCCCGAGGCCGATGCCCTCGACCGCCCTCGACGACGCCGGCCTGGTGCCCGGTGACGTGCACCGAGGCCAACGACGAGACCATCGTCGCGGGCAACGTCATCAGCTCCGATCCCGCCGCCGACGCCGAGGTCGCCCCCGGCTCCGCGGTCGGCCTACGTCCGTCTCGCTCGGTCCCGAGCTCGGTGGCCGTGCCCGACATCGTCGACCTGCCCGAGGCCGATGCCCTCGACCGCCCTCGACGACGCCGGCCTGGTGCCCGGTGACGGCACCGAGGCCAACGACGAGACCATCGTCGCGGGCAACGTCATCAGCTCCGATCCCGCCGCCGACGCCGAGGTCGCCCCCGGCTCCGCGGTCGGCTACGTCCGTCTCGCTCGGTCCCGAGCTCGGTGGCCGTGCCCGACATCGTCGACCTGCCCGAGGCCGATGCCCTCGCCGCGCTCGACGACGCCGGCCTGGTGCCCGGCGACGTGCACCGAGGCCAACGACGAGACCATCGTCGCGGGCAACGTCATCAGCTCCGATCCCGCCGCCGACGCCGAGGTCGCCCCCGGCTCCGCGGTCGACCTACGTCCGTCTCGCTCGGTCCCGAGATCGGTGGCCGTGCCCGACATCGTCGACCTGCCCGAGGCCGATGCCCTCGACCGCGCTCGACGACGCCGGCCTGGTGCCCGGTGACGTGCACCGAGGCCAACGACGAGACCATCGTCGCGGGCAACGTCATCAGCTCCGATCCCGCCGCCGACGCCGAGGTCGCCCCCGGCTCCGCGGTCGCTACGTCCGTCTCGCTCGGTCCCGAGATCGGTGGCCGTGCCCGACATCGTCGACCTGCCCGAGGCCGACGCCCTCGCCGCGCTCGACGACGCCGGCCTGGTCCCCGGCGACGGCACCGAGGCCAACGACGAGACCATCGTCGCGGGCAACGTCATCAGCTCCGATCCCGCCGCCGACGCCGAGGTCGCCCCCGGCTCCGCGGTCGCCTACGTCGCTCTCGCTCGGTCCCGAGCCGGTGGCCGTGCCCGACATCGTCGACCTGCCCGAGGCCGATGCCCTCGACCGCCCTCGACGACGCCGGCCTGGTGCCCGGTGACGTGACCGAGGCCAACGACGACGACCATCGTCGCGGGCAACGTCATCAGCTCCGATCCGCCGCCGACGCCGAGGTCGCCCCCGGCTCCGCGGTCGGCTACGTCCGTCTCCGCTCGGTCCCGAGATCGGTGGCCGTGCCCGACATCGTCGACCTGCCCGAGGCCGATGCCCTCGCCGACGCTCGACGACGCCGGCCTGGTCGCCGGTGACCGTGACCGAGGCCTACGGCGACGACCATCGCCGCGGGCGACGTCATCAGCTCCGATCCCGCCGCCGACGCCGAGGTCGCGCCCGGCTCCGCGGTCGGCCTACGTGCGTCTCGCTCGGCGCCCGAGACCGGTGGCCGTGCCCGATCTCGTCGGCCGCCCGCCGCCGATGCCCGAGCCGACGCTCGACCGACGCCGGCCTCGTCGCCGGTGACGTCAGCGAGGCCTACAGCGACGACCATCGTCGCGGGCGACGTCATCAGCCAGATCCCGCCGCCGACGCCGAGGTCGCGCCCGGCTCCGCGGTCGGCTATGTCCGTCTCGCTCGGCGTCCGAGACCGTGGCCGTGCCCGATCTCAGCGGCGCCGCCGCCGATGCCGAGCAGACGCTCACCGACGCCGGCCTCGTCGTGGGTGCCGTCAGCGAGGCCTACAGCGACACCGTCGCCGCCGGCGACGTCATCAGCCAGGACCCCGCCGCCGGCACCGAGGTGCGCGCTCGGCTCCGCGGTGGGCTATGTCCGATCGCTCGGCGTCGAGACCGTGGCCGTGCCCGATCTCAGCGGCGCCGCCGCCGATGCCGAGCAGACGCTCACCGACGCCGGCCTCGTCGTCGGTGCCGTGACCGAGGCCTTCAGCGACACCATCGCCGCCGGCGACGTCATCAGCCAGGACCCCGCCGCGGGCACCGACGTGGAGCTCGGCTCCGCGGTGGCCTATGTCCGTTCGCTCGGCGTCCAGACCGTGGCCGTGCCCGATCTCAGCGGCGCCGCCGCCGATGCCGAGCAGACGCTCACCGACGCCGGCCTCGTCGTGGGTGCCGTGAGCGAGGCCTACAGCGACACCGTCGCCGCCGGCGACGTCATCAGCCAGGACCCCGCCGCCGGCACCGACGTGCGCGCTCGGCTCCGCGGTGGGCTATGTCCGTTCGCTCGGCGTCCAGACCGTGGCCGTGCCCGATCTCAGCGGCGCCGCCGCCGATGCCGAGCAGACGCTCACCGATGCCGGCCTCGTCGTGGGTGCCGTCACCGAGGCCTACAGCGACACCGTCGCCGCCGGCGACGTCATCAGCCAGGACCCCGCCGCGGGCACCGACGTGGAGCTCGGCTCCGCGGTGGCCTATGTCCGTTCGCTCGGCGTCGAGACCGTGGCCGTGCCCGATCTCAGCGGCGCCGCCGCCGATGCCGAGCAGACGCTCACCGACGCCGGCCTCGTCGTCGGTGCCGTCAGCGAGGCCTTCAGCGACAACGTCGCCGCCGGCGACGTCATCAGCCAGGACCCCGCCGCCGGCACCGAGGTGGAGCTCGGCTCCGCGGTGGCCTATGTCCGTTCGCTCGGCGTCGAGACCGTGGCCGTGCCCGATCTCAGCGGCGCCGCCGCCGATGCCGAGCAGACGCTCACCGACGCCGGCCTCGTCGTCGGTGACGTGACCGAGGCCTTCAGCGACAACGTCGCCGCCGGCGACGTCATCAGCCAGGACCCCGCCGCCGGCACCGAGGTGGAGCTCGGCTCCGCGGTGGGCTATGTCCGTTCGCTCGGCGTCCAGACCGTGGCCGTGCCCGATCTCGCGGCGCCGCCGCCGATGCCGAGCAGACGCTCACCGACGCCGGCCTCGTCGTGGGTGCCGTCACCGAGGCCTACAGCGACACCGTCGCCGCCGGCGACGTCATCAGCCAGGACCCCGCCGCCGGCACCGAGGTGCGCGCTCGGCTCCGCGGTGGGCTATGTCCGTTCGCTCGGCGTCCAGACCGTGGCCGTGCCCGATCTCAGCGGCGCCGCCGCCGATGCCGAGCAGACGCTCACCGACGCCGGCCTCGTCGTCGGTGACGTGAGCGAGGCCTACAGCGACACCGTCGCCGCCGGCGACGTCATCAGCCAGGACCCCGCCGCGGGCACCGACGTGGAGCTCGGCTCCGCGGTGGCCTATGTCCGTTCGCTCGGCGTCGAGACCGTGGCCGTGCCCGATCTCAGCGGCGCCGCCGCCGATGCCGAGCAGACGCTCACCGACGCCGGCCTCGTCGTGCGGTGCCGTGACCGAGGCCTACAGCGACACCGTCGCCGCCGGCGACGTCATCAGCCAGGACCCCGCCGCGGGCACCGAGGTGGAGCTCGGCTCCGCGGTGGGCTATGTCCGATCGCTCGGCGTCGAGACCGTGGCCGTGCCCGATCTCAGCGGCGCCGCCGCCGATGCCGAGCAGATGCTCACCGACGCCGGCCTCGTCGTCGGTGCCGTCACCGAGGCCTACAGCGACACCATCGCCGCCGGCGACGTCATCAGCCAGGACCCCGCCGCGGGCACCGACGTGGAGCTCGGCTCCGCGGTGGCCTATGTCCGTTCGCTCGGCGTCGAGACCGTGGCCGTGCCCGATCTCAGCGGCGCCGCCGCCGATGCCGAGCAGATGCTCACCGACGCCGGCCTCGTCGTGGGTGCCGTCACCGAGGCCTACAGCGACACCATCGCCGCCGGCGACGTCGTCAGCCAGGACCCCGCCGCGGGCACCGACGTGGAGCTCGGCTCCGCGGTGGCCTATGTCCGTTCGCTCGGCGTCGAGACCGTGGCCGTGCCCGACGTTCGCGGACAGGCCCAGGCTGATGCCACGTCTGCCATCGAGTCTGCCGGCCTCGTCGTGGGCGAGATCGACCAGCGCACCAACGCCAACATCCCCGAGGGTTCCGCTGTCAGGTCCGAGCCCGCGGCGGGCACCGAGGTGGACCAGGGTTCATCGGTCGTGCTCGTCATCAGTCAGGGCCCCAAGCAGGTAGCTGTCCCTGACATCGTCGGCCTGACCGAGAGCGACGCGATGAGCACCCTGGCCGGCGCCGAACTGGCTGCTGGCAGCGCAGGTGAAGCGTTCAGCGACACCATCGCCGCCGGGAGCGTGATCAGCTCCGATCCGCCAGCGGGCACCACCGTCGACGCCGGGAGCAGCGTTGACTATGTCATCAGCCGGGGCGTCGAGCAGGTGGCCGTGCCCGATCTCAGCGGGGCTGCCGCCGATGCCGAGCAGACGCTCACCGACGCCGGCTTGGTGGTCGGCGGAGTCACGCAGGCCTTCAGCGATGAGGTCCTCGCGGGCGACGTCATCAGCCAGGATCCGGCTGCCAGCATGTCGGTCGACATCGGCTCGGCAGTGGACTACGTCGTCAGTGAGGGCGTGACGCCCGATGTTGACGTGCCCGATGTGAGGGATCTGTCCCAGGCCGACGCGAATGCGGCCATCGAGGCTGCGGGGTTGACCGTGGGTCAGACCGTCGATCAGAGCAACGAGAAGGTGGCCGCCGGGAATGCCATCAAGACGGAGCCGGCGGCGGGGTCCCAGGTCCCGCTGGGATCTCCGCTGACACTCTTCCTCTCCACCGGCTCGAGCGTTCGTGCTGTCCCCGACGTCACGGACCAGCCTGCCGCAGACGCACAGGCGACCCTCGAGGCCGAGGGCCTGGTCGTGGAGACCCAGGAACGCACCAACGCCAAGGTACCCGCGGGTGAGGCCGTCAAGACCGAGCCTGCCGCCGGTTCCGAGGTCGCGGCCGGCTCGACCGTCACCCTCACCATCAGCAAGGGGCCCAAGCAGGTCGCCGTGCCCGCTATCGTCGGGCTCACGAAGGCCGAGGCTCTGGCGGCCGTCTCCGATGCCGAGCTCGTCGCCGGTGAGGAGACGGTGGTCGCGGACGCTGCTCCAAGGAACACCGTTCTCGATCAGGACCCCGCGGCCGACAGCGAGGCTGCCAAGGGCTCCGCGGTGGACTACACCGTCAGCTCGGGCCCGCCGTCTGTCGAGGTGCCGGAGGTCAAGGACCTTGCGGAGGCCGATGCGGTCGCGACGATCGAGGCTGCTGGCCTGATCGTGGGCGCGACCGAACAGAGGACCAACAGCAACATCGCAGCCGGCAACGTCGTCAAGACCGAGCCTGCCGCCGGCGAAGCGGTGGAAGTCGGGACAGCGATCACGCTGACCGTCAGCAAGGGCCCCAAGCCTGCCGTGGTACCCGACACCGTCGGTTCGACCAAGGCACAAGCCAAGACGGCTATCACCGAAGCTGGCCTGACGGTCGGTGAGGAGTCGGTCGTCCAGGCCGAGGCTCCCAGGAACACTGTCTTGTCGCAGGAGCCGGCTGGCGGCAGCGAGGTCGCCGCCGGCTCAGCGGTGAGCATCACCGTGAGCTCCGGTCCGGCGGTCGCGACCGTCCCCGATGTCACGGACCAGCCTGCCGCAGACGCACAGGCGACCCTCGAGGCCGAGGGCCTCGTGGTTGCCACCGAAGAGCGCACGAACGCCAAGATCGCAGCCGGCAACGTCGTCAAGACCGAGCCTGCCGCCGGTTCCGAGGTGGCGGTCGGCTCGACCGTCACCCTCACCGTCAGCAAGGGCCCCAAGCCGGTCGTCGTGCCGGATGTGGTCGGGACCACCCAGACTGACGCGGAGGCCGCCATCGCGGCGGCCAAGCTCAGCCTCGGCTCGGTAGAAGTTGCGGACGGCTCGCAGCCGGCGGGTACCATCCTGTCCCAGGACCCCGCGGCCGACAGCAAGGTGGAGCAAGGCTCCGCCGTGAACATCACGGTGAGCGCCGGCCCGCCAACGGTCGAGATCCCCCAGGTCAAGGGCGCATCCGCGGCCGACGCACAGGCCGCGCTCGAAGCCGCGGGCCTGGTCGTGGAGACCCAGGAACGCACCAACGCCACGGTGCCCGCGGGTGAGGCCGTCAAGACGGAGCCCACTGCCGGCAGCGAGGTCACCGTCGGTTCGACGGTGACACTGACGGTCAGCAACGGCCCCAAGCAGGTCACGGTGCCCAACATCGTGGGCCAGCGCGAAGCCGATGCCGTCGCTGCGCTCGAGGCTGCCGAACTCCAGCCGGGCGAGCGTTCCGAGGCCAACGACGAAACCGTTGCCGCGGGTCTCGTCCTCGGTCAGAACCCCACCGAGGGCACGGTCCTCGACAAGGACAGCGTCGTCGACTTCACCGTGTCACTGGGAACCGTCATCGAGCCTCGCGGCGCGGGCGGGTCACTGGACAACGCCGAGGTCGCCGCACAGCTCGATGCGGTCGCATTCGCGGTCCCGCCGCTCCGTGAGCTTGAGCTGGGCAACACGCCGTATGACGCCAGCGGCGCCGACGAGCAGTCGGCGATCCTCGGTGCCCGGGCAGACTCCCTGTACGACCCGGCCACCATCAAGCAGGCTGAACAGGCGCTCAAGCGCGTGGGCCTGCTGGGCAGCGGCGACGACCTGGCTGCGCTGCTCGACCAGTTGTATGGGCAGGACCTGCCCATCGCATACGTCGAGGAACGCGGCCGGCAGTCCATCCTCGACTCGATCGACAAGTTCAACGTGGCGCAGCGGACCGAGGCGGCACGTGAGTTCGGCCAGGCCGCCGTCTTCCAGGCGTTCGGCAGTGACGCGGCACGCACCGACGATCCGACGAATGGCGATGAGGCCCTCGCGGCCATGGCGCTGACGGAGGGCGACGGTACGGCCACGATGCTGCTCTGGGCCGCTGACAACCTCGGCTCTGGCAACCAGTCCAAGGCTGACGATGTGATCGTGCCAGGCTCAGACGGCATCCTCGCTTCGATGCCGCCACTCCTCCAGCGCGAGTACACCTTCCCGTACCTGGAGGGTCGACTCTTCGTCGACCGCCTCCGCGGGGACGCGGGCTGGAGTGCTGTCGACTCAGCCTGGGGCCGGCTGCCAGAGACGACCGAGCAGATCATGCACCCACAGCTCTATCCCAACGAGCGGCCGACGACACTGGTCATGGATGGCCTCGGGAGCACGCTCGGAAAGGGCTGGAGCGAGCAGTGGCAGCAGACGATGGGTGAGCTCCGGATCGGTGTCTGGCTGGCTGACGGCCAACCCGGTACCCAGCAGGGCCCCAAGGCGCCCATCAAGCTGCCCAAGGCCAACGCGGCAGCCGGGTGGGGCGGCGACCGACTCGTCAGCCTCGATGGCCCCGACGGCTCGTGGGCGGTCGTGTGGCAGACGAAGTGGGATACCGCCGACGACATCGGCCAGTTCGTGAACGCGGCCAACGCTGCGGTCGCGGACCTGCCCGGCGCACACGCTGTGCTCGAAGCGGATGTCTCCGCGGGTGCCTCCAATCCGGTGCTGGTCCTCTTGACCAGCGACGAGGCTGCCCTTGCCTCGGTGGCCGAGTCTCTCGGCCTTGGCGACGCGATAACGACGCCGTAGTGGCACAAGCCGCTTGACCCAGGACTGAAGCACGAAGGCCGGGCCCAGAGCCCGGCCTTCGTCGTGTGCGAGGAGCGCTGGCTACATCGACTCCGGTGCCGAGATCCCGAGCAGCGCCAGCGCGTTGCGGAGGGTCGCCTGCGTCACGCCCATCAGGGCAAGCCGGCCGGCCGAGGTCACCGGGTCGTCGGGATCGATGACTCGGCGATCGCGGTAGAAGGCGTGGAAGGTCGTTGCCAGCTCCAGGGCATACGCCGTGATGCCGTGGGTCTCCTCCGACCGAGCGCCGTCCTCGATCACCTCCGGCAGCCGCAGGACGTCGCGGGCAAGGCCCGTGGCGACCTCGTCGCCCTCCAGCACGCCGCGGAAATCGGCGGCAGGAGCGAGGCCGGCCGCAGCAGCCTTGGCCAGGATCGAGCTGATCCGCGCGTGCGCGTACTGCACGTAGTAGACCGGGTTCTCTGACGATTGCTTTTTGGCCAGTTCCAGGTCGACGTCGATCGGAGAGCTGGCAGCACGTGAGGCGAACGACCATCGCGCGGCGTCGACGCCGATCTCCTCAAGCAGCTCATCGAGAGTCAGGAACTCGCCGGAGCGCTTGCTCATGGGCACCTCGACGCCGTCGCGCACGAAGCGGACCCACGCCACGAGCAGCATCTCCACGGTGTCCCGGTCGTAGCCCATGGCCTCGGCTGCGTTGCGAACGCGGGCGACGGTGCCATGGTGGTCAGCCCCCCAGATGTAGATCAGCTTGTCGTAGCCCCGGCTGAACTTCTCCTTGACATAGCCGATGTCCGAGGCGAAGTAGGTCGGGTCTCCGTTGGACCGAAACACCACGCGGTCCTTGTCATCGCCAAAGGTGGTGGAGCGAAACCACGTGGCGCCATCCTGGTGGAAGACATGGCCGCCGGCCTGCAGCTCCTCGAGCGCGCGCCCGACCCAACCCTCGGCGTGAAGGCTGGCCTCACTCTTCCAGACGTCGAAGTGGACGCCGAGTCGCGCCAGGCTCTCCTCGATGCCGGCCCGCACCCGCTCCTGGGCCCAGGCCGCCACGATGCCATCGCGGTCGGCGCCGTCAGCCGACGCAGCCGACCAGACGTCGGCTGGAAGCTCGGTCGCCAGCACCTCGACGTACGCGCCACGGTAGCCGTCTTCGGGGACGTCTTCGCCCAGCCGACGTGCCACCACCGACGCCCCCAGGTTGCGGATCTGGGCACCCGAATCGTTGAAGTAGTACTCGCGTGTGACGGTGTGGCCGCCGCCCTCCAGCACTCGCGTCAGCAGATCGCCGACGAATGCGCCACGAGCGTTGCCGACGTGGAGCGGGCCGGTGGGATTGGCCGAGACGAACTCCACGTTGAGGTGGAGCGGTCGCTCCTGGCTGACTCGTCCGAACGCAGCACCGGCTGCGCGCGCCTCATCCAGCACGTCCTCCAGCCACGCCTCGCTCAAGCGCATGTTGATGAAGCCCGGGCGGGCGACGTCCACGTGGCTCAGCGCGCCGGCGGACGGCAGTGCGCGCAGGCTCGCCGCGAGGGCCTCGGCGATGTCCATGGGCGACCGTTTCAGCGGACGGGCCAGCTTCATGGCGAGGTTCGAAGCCAGGTCGCCGTGGTCAGGGTTGGAGGGTCGTTCGATCTCGATATCGGGTCGTTCTGCTTCGTCGATCGCTGGCAACTCTCCCCCGGCCGTGGCGTGGGCCCAGGCGTCGGCCACGAGTGCGCGCAGGCGCGACCGGATCGACAGGACCGTTGGCGCCGTCTCGCTCATCGGTCGCCGCCGATCCGGACGACCAGCTCCGGTTCGGCTAGTCGGACCGGACCGGGAAAGATGGCCTTCGCGGCGCCGAGCGCAGCGCGTGGATCATGGGCCTCGAGGATGTGGGTCAGGATCAAGTGTGCAGCTCCTCCTCGTCGGGCGACGTCGGCCGCCTGTGCGGCGCTGAGATGATTGGCGCTCGGGATCGGCTCGAGGATCGACCAGAATGCTTCACACAGCACGGTGTCCCCCTCGCGGATCAACGGCAACAGATCATCTGCGCGGCCGCAATCGCCACTGTAGACGAGGCCGGGCGCGTCGGGGTCGGCCTCGGCGGTGACCCGGAAGGCGTGGCTCTGCTCGGAGTGGGTCACCGGGTGCGCCTGCAGTGAGAAGGGGCCGATCTGACGGGTACCCTCCGCCAGATCCGGTCCTTCCATGACATCGAGGAAGCCTTCCTCGCCGGTGAAGGCGTCGTAGCGGCGACGCAGGCCCGCTGGAGCATGCAGTCCGATGCTTCGGGGCTCCTCGTAGCCGTATACGAGCAGGTTCCGCAAGGGGATGAGATCCACGTGGTGATCGCCGTGCATGTGACTGACGACGACGGCCTGCAGGCTGGATGGATCGCGGTACTCGAAGAGCGACCCCAGGGAGCCCTGCCCCATGTCGAGCACGATGGCGTCATCGCCGCTCTCGAGCAGGTAGCAGGATGAAGGCCGGCCGGGATGCTCCGTCCACGCGGCCGACGCGCCGAGGACGGTGAGCTTCAGGCCCATGAGCCGATCTGCCGTGAGCTCCACTCCACGTGCCTTCTTCCTCGTCTATCTGGTCGGCCTGGCTCCCCGGGCCAGACCGGCCGCCATCACCGCCGCTTCGTTGATACGGTCTGGTAGCACCACCATACCGGCTTGCTCCGCGCCCTCCCAGCGAGCGTTGCCGCCGCCCACGGCCAGCGTCGGGCTCAGCCCCGCTTCTCGCAGTGCCTCGGCGACCTCGAGTGCGGCGATCCTGTCAGCTTCCTGCACGACGCCGACTACCGCCACACGCGCCCTGTTCTGGGCGATGACATGGACCCAGCTGGCGACCGGGACATCCGGCCCCAGGTACAGCACACCCACGCCAAGCCGGCGAACTGCCACCGCGAAGGCGAGCGAACCGAGCTCGTGGCGAGCGCCCGGGGGCAGACCCACGACGAGCAGCGGATCGCCGATGGAGGCGGCGGCCTCGTACAAGGCCGAGAGGCGCCGGTGGACCGCCGCACTGGCGGCGTGCTCCGCGGCGATGTCGAGGCGCCCTTCGCTCCACGACGCGCCCACCGCGACCAACGCCGGCATGAGCAGGTCATCCACGATGGACTCGTAGGAGCCCTGAGCGAATATCTCGTCCAGCGCGGCCCCAGTGGCGGCGATGTCCATGACGGTCACCGCCTCCATGAACCGCTCTACCAGATCGGTCTGGCGCGCGTGAGCAGCCTCCATGCTCATCTCCGCGGGCAGCAGGGGAGGGACGGGGTTCAACGGCACCTCCCCGGCCAGGACTGCGCGGCTGGCTTCGCTGGCGGTCCAGCCGGACTCCGTCAGCTCGCGCACGCGAACCAATGTCGCGATCGCGGTGTCGTCGTAGAGCCGGTAGCCCGACGCTGTGCGCTGTGGGCTGACAACGCTATAGCGACGCTCCCACGCGCGGATGAGGGGAACGCTGACGCCTGAGCGGATCGAAGCCTGTTTGATGCTGTACATGCTTTGTCGATGATATCACCTTGAAATCTTTTGGCAAACACTTGACAAGCCTTGGACAAGCCCCTAGACTTCGCCTTGTCAGTTAGACGAACAGTGGACACGAACAGGAAGCAACCAGACAGCGAGGAGGTCAACAGCATGACGCAACGGTGGCGCCCCTGAGGGGCCCACAGCCTGGGCGTAAGACGCTCGATCCCACCACCGCACCTGCGAGGTCCAACCTCGCGACTCCGTACACACAGGTTCCCGAAAGGACAAGAACAGTTATGCGCAAGAACAAGATCCAGGTCCTCGGCGCTGCCGCCGCTCTAGCCGCCATCATGGCTCTCCCCGCCGGCGCGTTCGCGCAGGACGAGGAAGCTGCCAAGGTTCGTGTCGGTCACTTCAGCCCCGACGCTCCTGCGGTTGATGTCTACGCCAACGGTGGCGCCATCCTGACCGACGTGCCCTTCGGCGTGCTCTCCGAGTACCTTGAGGTCCCCGGCGGCACCTACACCATCGAAGTCGTGGCGGCTGGTGCCGACCCGGCCGACGGCGCCGTCATCGGCCCGGTCGACCTCGACTTCGCTGCAGGCACCATGACCACCGTGGCCGCGACCAACGTGCTCGCGAGCATCGAGGCGAAGGTCCTCGCCGACGAGCCCATGCCGCAGGACGGCATCGCCCAGGTCCGCGTGGTCCACTTCAGCGCTGACGCGCCGGCCGTCGACATCGCCCTTGATGGTGGTGACGTGGTCGTCGAGAACCTCGAGTACCCGAACGCCACCGAGGCCTACCTCGATCTCCCCGAGGGCAACTATGACCTCGAGATCCGCCCCACCGGCACGACCGACGTCGCCTTCGACATCGATCCGCTTGACCTGGCCGGTGGCAACAGCTTCACCGTCTTCGCGATCGGCTCCCTGGCTGATGGCAGCTTCACGGTCCTTCCCGCAGTCGACGCGTCCATGATGATGGACGAGGAGATGGCTGAGGGCGAGGAGATGGCCGCCGAGTCCCCCGCGGCCGCCGAGTAACCCAGTCCCAAACCCCTGATGGGCTGGCAGTGCGGCTTGACCGTACTGCCAGCCTTTCGCACCTCGACCCCCTACCTCCGACACGTTCGAAAGGAACCCACCCTGATGCGCAAGCAGCTATCCCTTGGCCGCAAGGTCGGGATGCTCGGTACCGCCGCCGCCCTGGCCGCCGTCACCGCCATTCCCGTCGCAACGGCCGCCCAGGACGAGAACGCGATGGTCCGTGTGCTGCACGGAGCCGGCGATGCCCCCGCGGTCGACATCTACGCTGACGGTAACGTCATCGGCGAAGGTCTCGAGTTCACGCAGATCACCGACTACCTTCGAGGTTCCCGGTGGTGAGTACCAGATCCAGGTCGTGCCCTCAGGCGCCACGCTGGAAGAGGGCCCCGTCGTCATCGACGCCGCGCTTACCTTCGACGCCGGCACCATGACCACCGTGGCCGCCACCGGCAGCCTGGCCAGCGGTATCATCCCGCAGGTCCTCGCCGACGATCCCGCCCCCAGCTCCGATACCGCCCAGGTTCGGGTGGTTCACTTCAGCGCTGACGCTCCCGCCGTGGACATCGCTCCCGACGGCGCCGATGCGCTTATCGAGAACCTCGAGTACCCCAACGACACTGGCTACCTCGCCCTCCCCGGCGGTGCCTACGACCTCGAGATCCGCCCTGCGGGCACCAACGATGTCGCCTTCGACATCCCCGAGATCAGCGTCGACAACGGCGTTAGCTATACCGTCTTCGCCGTTGGCGGACTGGGTGACGGCACCTTCACGGTCGTCCCGGCCGTCGATGCCGCTCTGGCCGGCGTCCGTGTCGGTCACTTCAGCGCTGACGCTCCCAACGTGGATGTCTACGCCAACGGCGGCGTCATCCTGAGCGACGTGCCGTTCGGCGCGCTGTCCGACTACCTGTACGTGCCCGCCGGCACCTACCAGGTGCAGGTCGTGCCTGCCGGCGCCACGCTCGAAGAGGGCCCCATCGTCATCGACGCCGAGCTCACCTTCGACGGTGGCACGCTGACCACGGTCGCTGCCACCAACGATCTCGCCAACATCACTCCGGTCGTGCTCAAGGACAAGGCCGTCCAGCCCGAGGCTGAAGGAGCCAAGGTCCGCGTGGTCCACCTGAGCGCCAACGCGCCCAAGGTCGATATCGCACCTGACGGCACCGGCAAGAAGGGCGCCATCGTCGAGGACCTCAAGTTCGGCAAGGCCAAGGGCTACCTGGACGTGCCGGCAGGTGAGGTCGATCTGGAGGTTCGCCCGGCCGGCAAGAAGGCCGCCGCCTTCGACATCCCCGCGCTCATGCTCGAGGACGGCAAGGCCTACAGCGCCATCGCCATCGGCCAGTTCCCCGACTCGTTCAACGTGATCCTCGTCGAAGAGGCGTCCGTCAACTAGCCATCCACCCACTCGTGTGAGGCTCTGCTTCCCCCCGGCGGGGCCTCACACGAGCTCTCCCCGTCCCAACCGCAACACCAACACCCAAGCAAGGAGATCCTGAGATGTTCAAGAAGCTTATCGCCGGCGTGCTGCTGGCCAGCGTCGCCGCCACGGCGATCGTCCCCGCCGTCGCTGCGGCGCCCGAGTCCAAGGGGCAGGTGAAGTCCGGCAAGAACGCCGTCGAGCGCGTCGTCGGCTTCAGCGCCAACAACAACGACCGTCTGGATACCCTCATCGCCGCGGTCACGTGCGAGTACTTCGACGGCGCGGTCGTCAATCTGCTCGCCACCGCCGACCCCATCACCATCTTCGCGCCCACCAACTACGCCTTCCGCAAGCTCGGCAAGGCCCTCGACGTGCCGGGCGGCCTCACCGCGGACAACGTCTGCTCAGTCGACGAGGAAGCGCTCTTCGACATCCTCGCTTACCACGTCTTCGGCGATGCCAAGATCTGGTACAAGCAGGCCAAGGCTGCCCGTGGTGGCGAGATCACCATGTTCAACGACGCCCCGGCTGCCATCGGTGGCTCCGGCCAGATCGTGACCTGGGCCGGTGGCGAGGTGAAGGTCTCGAACATCCGCTCCAAGAACGCCATCATCCACGTCGTCGATGAGGTTGGTCTGCCGCCGGCTGCCTAGCCTCCATCGGTGACCCGTTCCTAGCTCCCTCCCCCTCTGCCAGTCGGGCCGGTCCTTCGGGACCGGCCCGACTGATTCGTTTGCGTCAGAGCCCGGCAACGTGACCGAAAGAGAGTGGTGCCTGGCCCATTGCCCCGTCTTCAGCCAGCTCGCAAGGCGCATGCAGCACACGAGGTCACCCGTCACAGCTCTCGCGACAGCAGGGTTGGCGGCAATTCCCAGCCTGTACAGGCATCGTCCTCGCGTCGTGTGATCCGCACACCATGAGCTGTGGCGTGGCCGCCACCAGCGGCAGCTCGGCGTGATGGGCTTGGCAGGACATGTTCGGACGTCGTGGCGGCCCGTCGGCCATGGGATCTATCGCGGACATCGAGCGCCGACAGTGCGGGCTCGACAACCTCAGCACGGGCGGCGCCTCCATGTGGTCGAGGAGAACGTGGCGGCACGCCTGCTGTTGACGGATCCAGAGGCCGCCCGCATCGGTTCCCTCGGTTCTTGACGGGGGCGCCCTTTCTGGGGACACAAGCTCCAAAGGGAGGTGCCACGAGCTGCCCGAGTGCTGGGTCGGCGGCGCTTGGCACTGGCCCTGGTCGTACCCAGCCGTGGGGTTGATCCCACGCCGGGACGTATGACAGGGAGAACCCCAGGCTTGGTGGGGATATCTGACCTCTTCACGACCGGAGGGTTCTCGTCCCCACTCCTACGCCCGACTGACCGTTCGCGGCAGGTCGTTGATCGTCGAACGTGCTCGTGCGGGCTGGGGGCTCGGCGTCGAGTCGCAGCGGGTGTCTCGCGTTGATGTGTGTGCCGGGACGCGATCGCAGACAGCCTGTCCCTACCGGCAGGTGTTCACCACTAACGACACCCGCACCGCCGCACTTGACCCCTGGCTCGAGGACTACAACACTCGACGACACCACTCAGCCATCGGTACGTGACCCCGAATCAGCCGGCTGTCACCAACGTGGTGACCGGGTACACCTTGGGACACGGCAGCCGTCGTTGATCGGGTCAGGAGCCCGGCCACGTTGCTGGTAGCCGAAGGCGCCACCGGCACGACCAGTGCCAGTGAGGTCAGACGCGCTCGGTCGGTGGCTGCGCCCGCAATGGTGCCATCGTGCGGGGATCGTCGATCGGGGGCAGCGTCGACATGGCGTCGAAGGCGAGCTCCGGGCCCGGCTGGGCACGCAGGAGGCCCCCGATGAGCTGGGGTGCTGGTGGTGGGTTGCGCAGCAGACCTCGGACCGTTCCCGCGATGAGCGGACGAGACGCATGGTTGGGGTCCAGCGCGACGCCGGCCAGGCCGCGTTCGATGGCGGCGGCGCCGTCGAACTGGTCGGTCGAGAAGGGGAGCACCAGCATGGGCACGCCGTGGTGGAGCGCTTCGGTGATGCTGTTGTTCCCGCCGTGTGTGATCAGCAGGTCGGCATGCGCGAGGAGGGAAACCTGCGGCAGGCTGGACCGCACCAGCCAGTCGCTCGGTAGCGGACCGAGGTCCTTTGTGGCGTTGGCACCGATAGCGATGGCTACACGTACGTCCACCTTGCTCAACGCTGCGGCGATACGCGCGAGCACATCTGCTCGTGCCGACATGAACGTGCCCAGCGACACCAGGACCAGCGGTCGACGATCCTGTCGTGAGAGCCACTCCACGGCTGCCGGGTCTGGCTCCTCCTTCCGGACGAGGCTGCCGAGGAAGGCGTGCCGTGGCAGCCGTGCGGTACGAACCGGTCCATGCAGCGCGGCCGGGTAGTTGTAGAGCACCAGGTCGCCGTGGGCCTTGAACGCGTCTTCCACCGACGGTGCGCTGGCCGACAGGATCCGCAGGGCATCGTTGTAGGCGCCCGTGAACGCCTCGGCGACACCGCGCGCGGTTGCGCGGAGCGACTCGATATCGACGAGGTCGGGAGTGAGTGCGGGCGGCCAGGCGGACGGTGCGCCATACACTTCATCCGCCACCGGCAGCGCCGTGGGGTGTCCCAGCACCACATCGGCGTAGGGGACGCCGGCGGCCCGCAGGCCGATGGTGGCGCCGAATGCCAGGTGATCGACCAGGACGGCATCGGGCGCATGCGAGTCGAGGATGCGGAGTGTTCGTCGGGCCACCTGGATCGGACGCCAGAGCAGGTCCGTGGAGCGCTGCTCCGCCTGGTAGCGGAGGGTTTCGACCATGCCCAGCTTGGTCGCTGCGAAGAACGCATCCAGTGAGCGGGATTCCTCGTCGCGCGCCTCGCGCGTGCGGATGACGCCCGCGTTGGAGCCACGAGACATGATGAGCTCGGTGTACTCCATGCCAGCGCTACGGACGAGCGGGGCCATGGCCGGCCCGGTGGCGACTACCACGCGCTGGCCACGGCGCTGCCAGGCACGGCCGATGGTCATCATCGGCTGCGCATGCGAGGCGTAGTCGGGCGTGATGATGAGCAGGCTCATGCGGCGCGATCCTCGGCCGCATCGACCGGCAGCGCCAGCGTGGAAGCGCCGGCGGCGATGCGGTACACCGCCGCGAGCGTGCGTGCCATCCGGTCCAGGGTGAAGCGGGCCTCGACCACGTCCCGGGCACGGCCGGCCGTCCTCGGATCGACCGAGAGCGCCAATGCCGCGCCCACTCCAGCTGCGAGAGCTGCGTGGTCCGTCGTCTCCACCAAGTGTCCCGTCACTCCGTCTTCGACGTAGGTCGAGGGACCGCCGTCTCGGGGCGCGACCACGGGCAGGCCGGCGGCCAGGGCTTCGACGATCGCAAGCCCGAATTCTTCCTTGGCACTGGCGCAGGCGTAGGCCCCGGCCCCGCCGACGAGCGGGCCCCAACCGGAGCGCGCCACGGCCAGCACAAGGCTGACGTCCGCGTTGGGCCGGTGGCCCAGGAGCACGACGCGGTCGGTGAGGCCTGGATAGCGGTCCAGGAAACGCTTGATGCGGGCAAGCTCGGCGACCTCGGTCGCGGACGGTCGCTCCAGATCGCCGCCCACGATGACCAGGTTCGCACGCGTGGACAACTCCTCGTGCTTGGCGAAGGTCTCCACCAGGCGTGCCATGCCCTTGGCTTCGTGCATCCGGCCGACACTGACGACGAGCGGCAAGCCGTGTCGATGGGCAGGCAGGGCGCTGATGGCGCGCTGGAGGTCCGAGATCACCGGTGGCATGGCGGACCCGCCGGCGACCACCGCCGCGGCGTGGTCAGCGCGAGCGGTGTCGATGCCCTCCGGCACGACGGTGTGATTGGGCGGTCCGGCATCGAGGTCGATCCCGGTCAGCTTCGCGAGTCGGTCGCCGAGGCGGCGACGCGGGAACAGCACCAGCTCACGCGCTTCGGCTGCCAGGCGCTCGACCAGGTTGGCGCGGTACCACAGCGCACCTCGTGCGTCCGCACCAGCAAACGACGCACGATCGAGGGTTCCTGCCGTCTCGGCAGCGGCGATCGGACCGTGTGGGTCCGGGGCCAGGCTGAAGACGAGAGGGACGTGCAGCTCGTGCGCAACGAGCGCGCCCGCAAGGCTACCCGGGTCGGCCATGCGCAGGTGGACCACGTCGGGCACATCGCCGGCGAGGAACGCGGCACGGATGCCTCGCGCGGCCGCCACCACGGAGGGCCAGGCACTGGCGAAGGTCGCGCCTTCCCCGTCCGCCAGCAACACGCGCTCGTAGCGGCGGCCAGACGAGACGTCTGTGGACGAGCGTCGCTCGCCGGGAAGTGTCCGCCCGATCGAGACGACCTCCGCGATGCGAGGCTGAGCAGCGAGGCTGGCACCGAGCTGAGACAGCAGCGTGGCGACGCCGCCGCTATCGCCCATGCCAGCTCGCGACGAGCCGGGATCGAGCACGGCCGCCAGATGGATCTGGGCGATGCTGATGCCACGATCACGGTTCCTGTTGCGATGTGGACCGCGGCGTGCCAGGCGCCGCTGCGCCTGCACCAGGCGCACTTCGGCGGTCAGCGGGTCGCCGACCTGTGCCAGCCTGCGGATGGCATCGGGCAGAGGCTCGGTCGTGCGCTCGGCGAAGGCGGCGATGGCCACGCGGCGCACGTCTTCAGACGCGTTCCCATCGGTCGCGACGACCTCAAGTGTCTGTGCAGCCTGGGGGAGCGGAAGCAGGCCGATGGTCTCGACGAGGTATCGTCGGGCGTCATCGGATGTGACCTCGGCCAGGGCCGATTCGAGAGCCGCCAGCACCATCCGACCGCGCGTTCGTGCCCACCGCTCAAGCGCCCGCTGCGCGTGCATGCCGGGGAGTCCACCGCGGGTGATGGCACGAGCGAGTGGCTTCACCAGGTCAGCCGAGGGCGAACGCTGCGCCAAGGCCCACAGGGCATGATCCTCGAAGCCCGGAGCACCCTCGAGGATGAGGGCGGCCAGTTCGACGTCGGCCCCCGGGCCGGGCACACGCCCGAGGGCGTGGATGGCGGCCAGCGCCGTGACCGTGTCGGATGCGTCGTCGATGGCTTCGAGGATGGGGGCCAACAGTGATGCCGTGGGAACGCCACGGAGGACCGCCTCGTCGGTCGTCCGCATGGCGTCGGGCAGGCGGCGCATCGCCTGCAGGATGGTCGGTGCACGCCGCACCTGGTCGAGAGCGGAAGCGACCTGCAGGGCCGGCTTCGCCGGGCTCGTGAGCCACGTGAAGGAGGGGGCAGGCCGACGCGTAGCGTCGTAGCGGAGGGGGAGCTCGATCATGGTCGTTTCGTGGCGGTCGGGCGCTTCAGACGGCCGCGTGTGCCTCCGCCGTGCTGGCCTCCCTGATGGACACCGTCGAACGATCGGGGCCGAGGTAGCCGGCTAGGCCCTCCTCCAGGGAGCTCAGTCTGCGCGGCATGACGGCGAGCAGGGGAGCGATGTCCACTGCCGCGGGCTGGTTGACGAAGTCGACCGCGTCTGGGCTGAGCGGAGGGTTGGGCAGGAAGCGCATCGGCCAGGAGGCGATCTTGACCAGCGCTGCCGGTGCAGGCAGCAGAGGCTTGTGCATGCCGGCCACATCCATGGCCCGGTGAAGCACATCGCGCATCGACATCGTCTCCGGGCCTCCGACCTCGAAGATCTGCTCGATGGCGGCGTCCATCTCGAGCGAGTCGGCCGCGAGCGCCGCAACGTCGCGGACATAGACCGGAGCCAGCTTCTGGCGGCCGAAGTTGGTCATGGGCACGAATGGCAGTGCGCGGGCGAAGCCGAGGAACCGGTTCAATGAGACATCACCAGGCCCGAAGACCCACGTCGGGCGGATGATGGTCCAGGCCATGTCGGAGCTACGAACGGCGTCCTCTGCGACGGCCTTGGCGCGGAACCAGTGCTTGTCGGCATCGTGTCCGGCTCCGGCGCCGGAGAGGTAGACGACTCTGCGGACGCCCGCCTGCTTGCCGGCGGCGATGAGCCGCTCGGTGCCTCCCGCGTCTACCTCCATGAAGGTGTAGCCCTTCCTGGGCTGCTCGACCGGCAGACCCGGGAAGGCGAGCGAGATGACCAGCTCGTCAACACCGTTCAGGGCCGCGGCGAGGCCCTCCGGGTCGCGTACGTCCGCGGGTCGGATCTCGATGTCATCAGGGAGCTGGCCGCGGGCGCCTTCGCCCCGGGAGGAGAGGACGATGACGTGGCGCCCGCGACGACGCAGCTCTCGGGCGATCTCGCCGCCCACGAAACCGGTGCCACCAGCGACAGCGATGGTGCCGGGAGTCGCACCATCGGGATCGCCGGCAGGTTCGAAGATGTTGTCGATGGCCGTAGCCCGGAAGTCGAAGACATGCTGCAGCTGGGCGCGCACGACCAGCCGATGGCCCAGTGCCCCTACCGGGCCGAAGGGCATCTCGTACTCGACGTGATCGTCCATGCGGACACCGCCGTCGACGGCGCTGAACCGGTGCTCGTGCAGCCAGGACTTGTATGGACCCTGCTGCTGGAGGTCAGTGAAGCGGTACGGCGCTTCCACCTCCTCGATTAGGGTGCGCCACTTGGTGGGGATACCGAACAGCGGCCGCACGGTGTAGTCGATGGTCGCGCCCGCGTGGGTCGATGGATCCGGGGTGTGGATGTCGAAGCTCATCGATCGTGGCGTGATCCGCCCCAGGTTGTCGGCGCGCGAGAAGAACTGCCACACGCGATCGAGGTCAGCGGGAACGACATGGCTGCTGGTGAGGATGTGCTTCTTCATTGGGCCGTCCTTGGTGTGTACAAAGTTTGTACAACCCGGATGGTAGGACTCTTGTGCTCGCCTGTCAAGAGGTTGTACAATGTTTTGGACCTAGAAGCCTGTACAACGCGAGGCCCAACCATGAACGTCACCTTGACTCCTGGGCGAGGTACGGTGGTGGTCTGGTTCCGTCGCGACCTCCGGCTCGCCGACCACCCGGCGCTGACCGAAGCTGTCGAGCGGGGCCGCCGAGTGGTACCCCTGTTCGTGCTGGACGACCGCTTGCTCGATGGCGCACCTGCGCGCGCCTGGTTCCTGCAACGTTCGTTGGCAGCGCTCGACGGATCGCTGAGGGCGCGCGGCAGCGGGCTGCTCCTGCAGCGCGGCCGGCCAGAGCAGGTGGTCGCTGAGGTTGCGGCCGCGCTCGGAGCCGACGTCGTCCTCGCCACGCGCGACGTGACACCACTGAGCCATCGACGCGATGCGGCGGTGAGTGCTGCACTGCGGCGGTCGGGTCGCCGTCTGGCGCTGCGACCGGGCCTGTTACTCGCCGAACCGGAAGCGGTGCTCACGGCCGGTGGCACGCCCTATGGAGTCTTCACGCCCTTCTGGCGGGCATTGCAGACGGCGGCGCGCCGGGAGGTCCTGGCTGCACCCGTCGAGATTCCCACGCCGGGCGATCTCCTGGCCGGCTCCTCGCTGTCGGCAGCCCTGTTGGACGACCCTGCGCCCCCGTTGCCCGATCTGCCGCGGCCCGGTGAGATGGCAGGCCGCGACCGCCTGATGGCCTGGGTGAGCGGTGGGCTGGCCGCGTACGGCGCTGATCGCGACGCGCTCTCTGGCGAGGGCACCTCGCGACTGGGTGTCGATCTCCACTTCGGGACCGTCTCTCCGCTGCAGGTGGAGTCGGCCGCGCTCGAGGCCGGTGTCGATGCCACGCCTTTCGTGCGGCAGCTCGCCTGGCGCGAGTTCTACCACCATCTTCAGTTTCATCGTCGTGCCCAGGACGGGTTGCCGGCCAGCCCGCTGCTCTCGGCATTCCGCCCTGAGGAGGACGATCCTGTCGCGGTCGCGGCCTGGCGCGAGGGCCGAACCGGCATCCCGGTGGTCGACGCCGCGATGCGCCAGCTCGCGGCCACGGGCTGGCTGAGCAACCGTGCCCGGTTGGTCGTCGCCTCATTCCTGACGCGCCACTTGCTTATGGACTACCGCATCGGGGAGCGGCACTTCATGCGTCACCTCATCGACGGCGACGTGGCCAACAACCGCGGCGGTTGGCAATGGACCGCCGGCGTTGGTGCCGACCCGCAGCCGTGGTTCCGCATCTTCAACCCGGTGCGACAGGGCACTCGCTTCGACCCTGACGGCGCCTGGGTGCGGCACTGGATTCCCGAGCTGGCCGACGTTCCGAGCACACACGTGCACGCTCCGTGGGAGCTGGCGGCCGGAATGCGACTGGGCGACGCGTACCCGAGCCCGATCGTCGACCTGGCGGCCGCTCGTGAACGTGCAATCGCTGCCTTCAAGTCAGCCAGCGGACGCGACTCAAGCTAGCCGATCGGCGCCTGGCTATGAGTGGTCAGCTGCCCGCTCGGCACGCTTGACGATCTCCCGGATCGAGCCACGGAAGATGAACAGGTGCGCCGGCAGCAGCAGGTACCAATACACCCGGCCACTCACACCCTTGGGTTCGAAGAATGCCGTCTGCACCAGCCGGCTGCCGGCAGGGTCGTCGGTGACCTCGTACTGAAGCCACGCCCGGCCAGGCACTCGCATCTCCGCGCGCAGACGGAGCAGCTCATCGGGACGCACCTCTTCCACCCGCCAGAAATCGACTGCATCGCCGACACGCACGTGCGTGGGATCGCGCCGTCCCAGACGCATACCGGGACCGCCTGCCATCCGGTCCATCAGGCCGCGCAGACGCCACAGCGTGTTGCCGAAGGGCCAGCCAGCGCCGCCGCCGAGCCGCTCCACTTGCGCGAAGGTCTCGTGCGCGCTCGCGTGCACCCGGCGCCGCTGGCGATCGAGAAGCATGCCCTCGCGACTCTCGTCCTGGGCGAGGTCCTTGCGACCGGGCCGGCCCAGCGAATCGAACCAGGTCGTCTCCACGGCATGGCGGTCGCGACGGTCGATGGCACGCTGCACCGCGGTCTCGAACGGTGTGGGCTCGACGCCGTACGCTCGGGCTGGACCGGGGTCGCGCACGACGACCTCGTTGCGCAGCCCCTCGATCAACGGACGCGCGATCCCCGACGGGATCGGTGTCACGAGGCTGCACCAGTAGGAACTGAGCTTCGGCGTCAACACGGGCACCGGGATCATCAGCCGTCGCATGCCTCGAAGGCGCGCGTAGGTGTTCATCATCTCGGCATAGGACAGCACGTCGGGACCGCCGATCTCGACGATCTCGGCGCGCTCAGGATGACCTGCCGCCGCAACGAGGTAGTCGAGCACATCGCGGATGCCGATGGGCTGGCACAGCGTGCGCACCCAGCGGGGCGTGATCATGACCGGAAGATGCTCGACGAGGCTGCGCAGAAGCTCGAAGGAGGCGCTGCCCGAGCCGATGATGACGGCCGCCCTGAACTCCGTCACCGGGACACCGTGTGAGGCCAGCTCGGCGCCAACCTCCTGCCGGCTCGAGAGGTGGGCCGACAGGCCGCTGGCCGGGTCGCCCAGGCCACCCAGATAGACGATGTGCTTGACACCCGCTTCGCGTGCGCTGCTGGCAAAGGCACGCGCCGCCCGCAGGTCTCGCACTTCGAAGCCCGACTCACCACCGGCCATGGAATGGGCCAGGTAGTAGGCGGTGTCGACGCCCTCGAGTGCCGGTGGGAGCGTCGCGGAGTCGAGCAGGTCGACTCGCGCCACCTCGGCCTCGGGGAAGCGCTCTTTCAGCCCGCGTGGATCACGGCTGGCCAGTCGCAGCTCGTGGCCCTGCTCGGCGAGGAGAGCGACCAGTCTCCCGCCAACGTAGCCGCTGGCACCGACGATGAGGATCCTCACCTGTCGCTCAAGCCGGCTGCGGGACGCGCCCGCGGCTCTTCTGTAGCGTGATCTGCAGATCCTGTGTCATGCCGGTACGGAAGCCCGCCTCACTGATGGACAGGTAGTAGTCCCACATGCGGATGAAGCGTTCATCGAAGCCCATCTCACGCACCTCGTCGATGCGTTCGAAGAAGCGCTCGCGCCAGGTCCGCAGCGTCAGAGCGTAGCTGTCGCGGATGTCTCGGGTATCGGTCACCAGCAGGCTTGTGCCCGCGAGCGATGACTCGATGGCCGCCAGCGACGGCAGCACACCGCCCGGGAAGATATGGCGCTGGATCCAGTTGGCGCCGCGCAACTGTGCCTCGTAGGCATCGTGCGGGAAGGTGATGACCTGGATGGCGGCCCTGGCATCCGGCTTCAGCACGCCGTCAACGGCGGCGAAGTAGTCGCGGTAGTACTCGGCACCAACGGCCTCCAGCATCTCGATGGACACGAGTGCGTCGTACTGCCCGTCGATATCGCGATAGTCGCGCAGCAGGACGCTGACGCGATCCTGGAGGCCCGCCTCCTGGATGCGCTCGCGAGCCAGGTCGTGCTGGGCCTGCGAGACGGTCACTGTCGTCACCCGAGCCCCCAGCTCACCGGCGGCGTACAGCGCGAAACCGCCCCAGCCGGTGCCGATCTCCAGCACGTGCTTGTCAGCCTCCACGCGGGCCCGCTCCGCCATGGCCCGATACTTGGCCCGCTGAGCCTCGGCCAGAGACTGCTCCGGTGATTCGAAGACCGCGCTGGAATAGGTCATCGTCTCGTCAAGCCAGAGTCGGTAGAAGTCGTTGCCCAGGTCGTAGTGGGCGCTGATGTTGCGCCGCGAGCCGGGCTTGGTGTTGCGATTGCGGCGATGGGCGACCGTGCGGCTCAGCCTGGCCGGGAGACGCCACCAGCCCTTCGACAGAGCCAACGCCTGCCGATTGGCCACGGCCAGCGAGATGAGCTGTACCAGGTCCGGGCTCGACCACAGGCCATCCATGTAGGCCTCGCCGCCTCCGACCTCGCCGCCGAGCAGAAGACGCTTGAGGGCCTCGGGGTCATGCAGCCGCATCTCTGCGTGGAGGTCGGAGGCGCGATCGCCGAACACACGCTGCGAACCGTCGGGCAGGGTGACTGTCAGGCAGCCGACCTTGAGGCGCGACGCGGCGGAAAGCGCGATGCGGCCCGCGACCTGTGTGAGCAGTGGGTCGATCGGTGCCGTGAATCGGTCCGTCACGGGGGGCGTGGTCATCGTGTCACCTCGGAGTGGCGGCGGAACTGGAAGCCGCGGCGCCACATGCGCCACGCGTGCAGGTGGATGGCAAGGATGGTCTTCTGCGTCGCCAGCGGGATACGTAGCAGCGTCCGCAACAAGTTGCGGTCCGTGAGGCGCTTGCGGCTGGCGACCAGCGTCGCGGACAGCAGCGGCTTGCCGCGCTCGGTCTCGGTGATGGCGATGCGGACGCGGTCTGGGTCATCCTGGACGCGAACGGTGTAGTGGGCGTCCATGTCGATGAATGGAGAGACGTAGAAGTCCTTGTCCATCTCGTCGACCCAGCCCTTGCCCTGGCGTCGCGGCCGCAAGGTGTATAGCCGCCGCCCGCCGTGCGTGTTGTGGACTTCGACGATCACCACCTGCATGGTGCCCGCCTCATCGCGGCAGAGGTAGAAGCTGGCAGGGTTGAACTGGTAGCCCAACACGCGCGGTGTGGCGATGAACGTGATACGCCAGCGCTCGGGATCGAAGCCCTCCTCGCGCAGGTGTTCCAGCGCCGAGGCGCGCAGGTCGGTCGCCGCCGGCAGCCAGTGATCGCGATCGCGCAGCGCCAGGACGTTGAAGCGGTTGCGGCTGAAGAGGCGCAACCGCCCGGCCACTTCGTCGATCTCGGAGAGATCCAGGGCAACGTAGAAGACGTCATGCTCGAGCTCATACACCATCGGCTGTGAACGGCGGTGCCGAACCTTGCCGGTCAGCAGGTGTGATCTCACGCGACCACACCAACCAGCGCGGGCTCAGCGGAGGCGACATGGGCGCCCGTCGTCGCTGTCGGCGGCGGCAGCGTGGCAGCCCTCTCGGCCGCCTCGAAGCCGGAGCGGCAGCCGTCTTCGTGGAAGCCGTAGCCGAGGTGGGCACCCGCGTAGAACGTGCGGCGGTGACCCTGCAGCTGGCCCAGCGCCGATTGACCATCCAGTGTGTCGAAGGTGTACTTGGGGTGTGACATGGCACGCGTCACGATGGCCTTGTCCTCGGGGATCGGCGTGCTGGGGTTGACCGAAGTGCAGTACTGCTCCGCGGTGTCGAGTCGCTGCAGACGGTTCATCCAGTAGGTCATCGTCAGTCGCTCGGCAGGGCGCCCGCAGTCGGCCGTATCAACGTTCCATGAACCGCGAGCGCGGTCACGTCGCGGCAGCACCGACTCGTCGGTATGGAGCACGACCTCGTTGGTCGTGTACTCGAACAGCCCCAGCGCTGCCCGCTCGGTCTCGTCGGCGTCATCGAGAAGCCTGAGGGTGACATCGGCATGGGTGGCCATGATGACCGCATCGAATCGCTCGCTCCGTTGCGAGCTCGTCCTCACGGTGACGCCCTCGGCATCTCGTCGCACATCCACGACCGCATCGCCGGCCACGACGCTGTCGGCCGGCAGTCGCTCAAGGATCCGATCCACGTAGGTCATGGAGCCGCCTACGACGGTGCGCCACGGCTTGCCCTTGCCGAAGCCGATGAGTCCGTGGTTGTCAAGGAAGCGCAGGAGGTAGTCGACCGGGAAGTCCATGATCTCAGCCGACGATGTGGACCATACCGCGGATACCACCGGGATCAGGAAGTGGTTGCGGAACGCATTGCCATAGCGGCCGTCGTCGAGGAACGTCGCCAGCGTGTCGCGCGTCCAGGCGTCGTTGTCCAGGCGCTCTCGGGCGATGGCATAGAAGCGACGGATGTCGCTGATCATGCGCCAGTGCGACGGTCGCGCCAGTGAGCCGGGCTGAGCGAACATGCTGGCGGCACCGCGTGACCCGAACTCCAGACCGCAGGCCGTGCACGAGTGGCCCAGGGACATCTCTGTCGGCTGGGTCTCGACGCCGAGTTCGGCGAAGAGCGCAGTCAGTCGTGGATACGTCGGCTCGTTGTAGACGATGAAGCCTGTGTCGACCTGGATATCGCCCCCGGGGGAGGGGACCGTGACCGTCTTCACATGGCCGCCCACTTCGGCGTCCCGCTCGAAGAGCCGGATGGTGTGCTGCTCGCGCAGGGCATAGGCAGCGCTCAGGCCGCTGACTCCTGCTCCGATGATGGCGATGTTCACGGTTCGTCCCCCTTGGACCTATTGTGAGGCGTCTCTGCTGTGCCTCGCTGCCGTCTAGCGGTGTGTACAAGGATGGTACAATGTTTGTACACCCTACGCAACCCACGTACCGGAGCCGAACATGACCAAGCGCACTGTCTCGATCGAAACTGCCCTGCCGCGTGAGCAGGCGTTCGCCTATATCGCGGATTGGGCCCGTCAGGCTGAGTGGGACCCCAACACCGTGTCGTCGAAGCGCATCGGTGAGGGCGGGCCCGAAGTCGGCGCGCGTTACGAGCTCGAGGTCAGGTTCGGCCGGGGCACGACAAGCATGGAGTACCGCTTCACGGAGATGGATGTACCCAGCAGGCTGGTCCTCATCGGCGAGGGCTCCAGTGTCTGGACCGAGGATGTCATCACCTTCACCGAGACGCCGGTCGGCACGCGTGTCGACTACGCGTTCGAGATCAAGCTCAGCGGTCTCCTGGGGCTCGTCCAGCCACTCTTCGGCCGGGTCGTGGACGGCATCGCCAAGGGTGGGGCGGCAGGCATGAAGAGGGAGCTGGATGCTCAGGCCGACGCCCCCAAGCCGTCCGCCGAAGCCTAGTCACATGGACCCACGCGTCGTCATCGATGGCGCCCTGGAGCTGAGCATCGTGGGCAGCTTCAGTCGCCCCGGCTACCTCTTCCGACGCCGGCTCTTCGGCTGGACCGATCCGGCACCCGGCGCCCTCGAGGGCAGGACCGTGCTCGTCACCGGTCCCGACCTCCGGCCTTGGTCGCGCCACCGCGGAAGCGCTCGCCGAGCTCGGGGCCCGCGTCATCCTCGTCAGCCGCAGCGAGGCAAAGCTCCAGCGCGTCCGCGACGAGTTGATCGCACGCTACGGCGAGGACCGCTTCCCCATCATCGCTGCCGACATGTCGTCGCTGGCCGGCGTGCGGGCCGTCGTCGCGCGCGTCCTGGAAGACGAGCCTCGATTGGACGTCCTCGTCGACAATGCTGGCGCCATCTATCCCGAGCGCCTCACGACGGACGAGGGCCTGGAGGCGACCTTCGCCACCATGGTGGTGGGGCCGTTCGTGCTCATCGCGGGGCTCCTGCCACTGCTGGAGGCGAGTGGCGACGGCCGTGTCATCAGCGTCGTCTCCGGAGGTATGTACGCACAACCGTTGCCGCTGGACGACCTGCAGTTCGAGCGTGGCGACTTCGACGGCACACGCGCCTATGCGCGTGCGAAGCGCGCTTCCACCGCGCTCGCGCGTGAGTGGTCGCGGCGCTACCACGGGCACGTGCGCTTTGACGCCATGCATCCCGGCTGGGCCGATACGCCCGGCCTGGCCAAGTCGCTGCCCGGCTTCCATGGCCTCATGCGCCCGATCCTGCGGACGCCGACCGAGGGCATCGACACCATCACCTGGCTGGCGGTCGACGAGACGCCGGGTCGAACCGACGGGAACCTGTACCTGGACCGGCGGGCGCGCCCCTTCGATCGCGTGCCCGCGACGCGTCTCTCCGCGGCCGAGCGCCGGCAGCTATGGGATGCCGTCGTCGGTCTCGCGGGCATCCACGACCCGACGGCCTGACAGCGGATCCGGCCCCCGGGCTAGACCTCGCCCCAGGCATCGTCGATCCGCTCGACCAGCTCGGAGAGGAATCGGACGACGAGCGCCGCCTCGCCCGGCTCGAGCTCCGGCACGATGCCCCAGGGCCCGCGGCGGAGCCATACCGCGCGCATGCCGGCCGCCGCCGAGGGCACGACGTCGTTGTCGATGCGGTCACCCACGTAGGCGACGTCCGCAGGTTCGGGGTCGCCGAGCAGTGACAGCACCAACGCGAAGAAGTCGGGATCGGGCTTCATCGCGCCCATCTCCTCGCTCATGGCCATGATCTCGGCCCGTACCCCCAGCGCCCGCAGCTGTGCCGTGCGTTCCGTGGGCTGGTTGCCGATGACCGCCACCCGGTAGCGTCGTGCGCGTAGCCCGTCGAGCGCAGGCAGGACGTCTGGATAGAGGTCTTCTGCCTGGAAGCCACCGAGCCGGTCTTCGACCGCGTCGCGATGCCGGCGCCAGTCGTCCACGGGGATGTAGGAAGTGATGTCGTTGTAGCCCTGGCCGCGCGCCACGATGGCGCCGAAGACCGACATGAACGTGAGCTGCGGGATCCCCAGCTCGTCGGCCCAGGCTCGCCAGGTGCGCGATTCGTCGATGATGGTCTCGCCCACGTCGAGCACCACCCACTGGTGTCCCTGTTCAGCCACCGGCTACGGCTCCGAGAACCACTCGCGGCTGCGCGGACGGCGCAGGGACAGGACGACGACGATGAAGAGCAGGACGGCGGCGATGGAGAGTACGAAGCCACCCGGTGCGAAGAGCAGGATCGTGGCCAGCGGCAGCAACAGCGAGGTGAGACCCAGGGAGAGCATGTAGGCTGCCTGCTTCCTCTGCAGCACCAGCGTCATGGTGAAGATCAGGTAGGCCAGCAACAGCATCCAGACGAGGCCGATGAAGGTGATGGGTGCCTGGACCGCCTGGTCGATGACGATGCGCATGGACAGGCCCAACGCGGACAGGACGAGGAACGCATAGCCCAGGAAGATCAGCACTCCCGGCGGCATCGCGCGAACTGTCTCCCACATCAGCGCGATTGTCCCACGCTCGCGGGGCAGTCGAGGCCGGACGCGATACCCTGCGCGCCATGAGTTCGCACACGCCGGCCTGGGTCCGAGACGCCGTCTTCTACCAGGTCTTTCCCGACCGATTGGCCCGTAGCGGCCGCGTGGATGTCCCCGGGGACCTGCAACCGTGGGACGCCGAGCCTACGAGCGATGGCTTCAAGGGCGGCGACCTCTACGGCGTCGTTGCGCATCTCGACCGACTCAAGCGCCTGGGCATCAACGCGCTGTACCTGAACCCGGTGTTCATGTCGGCCTCCAACCATCGGTACCACACCGACGACTACTACACCGTGGACCCGCTGCTGGGCGGCAACGCAGCCCTGCGTGAGCTGGTCGACGAGGCCCATGCCCGCGACATGCGCGTCGTGCTCGATGGCGTCTTCAACCACTGCGGTCGCGGTTGGTGGCCGTTCCACCACGTGGCCGAGAACGGCAACAGCTCGCCCTACCGGGACTGGTTCTATCTGGCCGACGATGTACGCGACGGTGGGCGTGGTATCAGCCCCTACCCGACGGCGGCGCAGCTGGCCGAGATGGCCGACCTGCGTATGGCCGGCTCGGCCTTCGGGGCCGCGTCGCGTTCAGTCCTGGGGTATGAGGCCTGGTGGGACCTGCCGGCGCTGCCCAAGCTCGATCTTGATGAGCCCCACCTGCGTGAGCTCATCCTCGACGTGTCCGAGCACTGGATCCGTTTTGGGATCGATGGCTGGCGCCTGGACGTGGCCGAGGAGGTGGCGGCCGACTTCTGGCGAGAGTTCCGGACGCGGGTGCGCGGTGCCGACCCTGAGGCCTACCTGGTGGCGGAGATCTGGCACCACAAGCCCGAGTGGCTCCAGGGCGACATCTTCGATGCCTTCATGAACTATCCGTTGGCGCTGGGGATGCTCGGCTTCGCTGCCCAGCAGCATCTGGATCCCGAGGTGCAGGTGCCCGCCGAGTACGAGGGCAAGCTGAAGGTGTTCGATGGGCCGGCCCTGTGGGCGCGCATCGAGGAGCTGGAGCGTATGAACCCGCCGGAAGTGACTGCTGTTCAGTTGAACCTGCTGGGCAGCCACGACACGCCGCGCGCCTCGACCATCTGCGGCGGCGACCTGGATTCGTTGCGGCTCGCCGCGCTGCTGCAGATGACGCTCCCGGGAGCGCCTTGCATCTACTACGGCGACGAGATCGGGATGACCGGCACGATGGACCCCGCGTGCCGGCGGGCCTTCCCGAGTGACCCGGCGGCGTGGGAAGAGGCGCCGTTCACGTGGGTGGCGGACTGTATCGCGCTGCGTCACTCCAGTCGCGCCTTTCGTGACGCGGAGCTGACGCTGCTGGGGGCCGAGGGCGCCGCGCTAGCCTACCTGCGACGAGATGGTGACGAGGCCTTCGCGGTGGTGGTCAACGCCGCCGAGCAGGCCCTGACCTGGGAACTGCCGCTGCCCTTCGAGGTGGCCGGCGCGGAACTCGTCACCCTGCGCGGCGGGACGAGGGGGGAGCCCGCGGTCGCCATCGACGGCGGTCCATTGCGGGTCGCGCTTCCCGCGCGCGAGGGCGTGGTGGTGCGGCTGTGGCCCGGCTAGCCAGGGGCGATGCTGCGGCGGTCGCGTGAGAATCACCTGACTACGGCCTGAGGCCAGCGATCGTTCCCGCGTCTGCCTGGGCGGCAAGGCCGGACGTCGAGCGGCGCCCGTGCGTTCCACACGCAAGTCCGGAGCACGCTCAGGCCTGACCTCGCCGGTCACGTGCCCGGGAGGCAAATACCTATACTCGTTGCGTGGCGCTCGTACGCATCGCGGTCGTCGTCGTCCTTGTCGTTTCCGGGCTCGTCGTCCTCTACGGCATGATCCTCGACCGCTCCGGTCAGAACCTCGCCTTCACCGTCGCCGGGTTGGCTGTCCTTGGCCTCACGCTGGCCTTCATCGCCGCCTGGTTCCTGACACGCGCGCTGACCGATGCACGCTGGGGCCGGGCCGGTGGCTCGTTGCTGGGCGCGGCCGTGGGTGGCCTGTTCGCCATCGCGGCTGCCGGCTGCCTGGCGGCTGCTTCGGTCTTCACCTTCATCCGCGTCTGACGCTGGCGGCTCGGCAGAGACGCTGCCTCGGGTACACTCCCTTCCGTCGCTGGCCCCCATCGTCTAGAGGCCTAGGACGCCACCCTTTCAAGGTGGAGATCAGGGGTTCGAAATCCCCTTGGGGGCGCCAGTTCCCAGTTCGCCGACCGTCTTCCCGTGTGCTCAGGGCTGCCCGTGTCAGACCGGCTATCCGCTGCTCGCGTGACACGGCGCTCGGCGGTCTCCACGCGCTCGATCAAGCGGGCGGCAGCGGACGCATCGATTCGCGCCGTCTCGCTTCTCATCCGACCACGGACGGGTGCATAATCCGCACTATCCAGAGCAGGGGCGGGGGGCTCCATCAGCGCGGTGACGTGCGCATCCGTCTCGATTGCCCGGAGGCGCGGCGAAACTGTTCGGCTCATGCCATAGGCGTCGAGAAGGAGAGCAAGGTGTTTTCCCCCGACTACCTGACCCAGCGAGCCATCGAAGCACCCGAGCGGGCGCGGCACGAACGGGACCTCGAGCACCTGCGTGGCCTACGAGATCGTGTGGCCGGACGCATCGTCTCCAAGGGAGACCGAGGATGGGATCGCGCTCGCGTGGCGTGGAACCTCGCGATCGACCAGCGTCCCCAGCTTGTCGCCTACCCTGAGACGACCAACGATGTCATCGAGGTCGTCGCATTCGCTCGCGAGAGAGGGCTGCGAATCGCACCCCAGGGGACCGGGCACGGAGCGGCGCCGCGCGGCGCGATCGAGGATGCGGTCCTCGTGAACATGTCCCGGCTGCGCGAGTTGGCGATAGACCCAGCTCAGAACCGCGCCCGGGTCGGGGCCGGCCTGACCTGGCGCCAGGTCCAGTCGGCTGCTGCCGTGCACGGGCTCGCCGGGCTCGCCGGCTCTTCACCGGATGTGGGAGTGGTCGGCTACACCGTCGGTGGCGGACTGGGCTGGATGGCTCGTCGCTACGGTCTCGCCTGCAACAGCGTCCGCGCCCTCGACATCGTGACCACGGAAGGCCGCCACCTTCGAGTCGATCCAGAGCAAGAGCCCGATCTCTTCTGGGCTCTCCGCGGTGGCGGGGGCAGTTTCGGTGTCATCACTGCGCTCGAGATCGCCCTGTATCCGGTGCAGGAGCTATATGCAGGCGCGCTGTTCTGGCCGCAGGAGCGCGCCGCTGAGATCCTCCCCGCCTGGCGGACGTGGGCGGCCACCGTGCCCGAATTCGGTCACCTCGGTCGGCCGCCTCCTGAACGTGCCGCCCGACTCCGAGATGCCTGAGCGGTTGCGAGGCCGCTCGCTCGTGCTCGTCGAGGCCGCCTGCCTGTCGACAGATGACGAGGGCATCGAGCTGCTGCGACCGTTGAGGGATCTGCAACCGGAGATCGACACGTTCGCGATGCTAGCGCCCGCCAGTCTCGGCGATCTGCACATGGATCCGGTCGGCCCGGTGCCCGCGTTCATCGACGGCTGGCTCCTCGAGGACCTGCCGCCTGCGGCCATCGACGCCATTGTCGAGGTGGCCGGCCCGGGCTCGGGTTCGCCGCTGCTCTCGGTCGAGCTACGGCATCTGGGTGCCAGGCTGGCTGACGCGGCTCCCGACCACGGGGCCCTGGCATCGCTCGATGCCGGGTACGCGACGGCCACATACAGCCTGACGCCGGACGCGGACACGGCCGCTGCCGTCGCGCGTCACGCCACCACGCTGCGGGCTCGGCTGGCGCCGTGGGAAGCGGAGCGCAACTACCCGAACTTCGCCGAGCGATCCTACGACCTGAGCCGCATCTTCTCGCCCGCGGTGTGTGAACGGCTCGGCCGCGTGAAGATGCAGTACGACCCCGGCGATCTCATTCGCTCAAGGCATCCGGTCCCGGTGGTGCAACACTCGCAACAGCCGTCCATCGTTCACGACGAGGGCGACTGATACGGGGACGTCTCGGTCCCGCGCCGTCTCGATACCACTCGCGTCAGCCTCGGGTTGACTTGGCCTTGCACACCAACGTGACGTTCCCGCTGGCGCTCATCTGCGCGAACCACTCATCGTCAGTCGCGCCGCCTCCGTCCGGTGAAGGGATGTAGCAGCCATAGCCGGCATCGTCGCCCACCATCCGCTGAGCCTCGCCCGAAGGGTTGTCGACCTCACCCGTGCAGATCAGCTTGATGCTCCTGTTGTTCTCGACGATCTTGAACGTCAGAGGGCCCCCGAACGGGCTAACGCAGCCGAACCCTTCCAGATGACCAGCGGCATTCTCGGACGTTGCCATGACCGGGTCGGTGCTCTTGGCGATCGTGGTTGCTGCGCCGGTGGCGACCGTCAACGATGCGAGCAAGACGGCGGAAGCGATGAGTGCCGCGACGCGACGGGGTGTCTTCAGATCCATCAGGTAGTCCTCAGTGCAAGGCGGTAGCGGGTCCCGCCTAGCCGACTCCGTCCGTTGGTTTGGCGGTCGTGATCGACTCGTCCGAACATAAGCGCTCAAGCTTCACACCGACCATGGCCCACTCAGCAAGAACGCATATGCCCATCTAGCCTCGGCCATCCGTCACGACCAGATGCTGAACCAATCAACCACTCGCGACCGTTGGTCCTGCCTTCGTACGGCAGAGGACGTCACCTATCACCTACAGCCAGCGGGTCGTCCTCGGTACGTCGCAACTGGGTCCTCAAGACCCCTTGGAGACGCCACTCCCGCGTTTCGGTCCGTGCGCCGTTCCTCGCCAGCCACACACTGAGAGGCCCCCGCTGTCGAGGCGAGGGCACTCGTTGGTTCGGGTTCGCCGCCGGCAGGGGCTCGACTACTCCTCTTCCTCCGGGCAGTCCAAGGGCTCGGCAGGGTAGGAAGACCATGAGAAGACTCGTCCGCTTGGCGTGACGGTCATCTCGAACGCGGACGCCTTGATCTCCGATTCGTCCTTGGTGTACCAGTAGTCAGACGTCCAGACGCACTCTCCGCCCGCGTCCACGATGGCACTCTCTGGCGCCACGCCCTGGAACTCGGGGACCATCACCGGCTCGTCGCTCAACGTGCACGACATCCACTCCTCGGCACTACCGTCTGCGGCCTCGACGCGCACCAGGACGTCGCAGTCAGCGCGACTGAGCGACGCGACCGGGAAGTCCGGGGTGGTCGCCGGGTCAACGACTGCCACGACGGTGGGGAAGTCCTCGATGACGTCCACGTGGCTGTCAGCGGCGGCAGCCCCGGGCACCAACGCGATCATGAATCCGGCCACGATGACACCAACAGAACGTCGCTTCCTCATAGGAGCCTCCTGCCCCCCCGATGGGCACGCGCGGGGTCCGGCGTCGATGTGGCCGGGCGCGACCGTAGCGGACACGATACGTCGTGCAGATGCCCAAGTCCATCCCTCGCCTGGAGGGGAAAGATGACGCTGCGTCGGGCGCCACGACATCTCAGGCGAGCCTTGTCCTGTGTGGCTTCACCCGACGGCAGGCCACGCGAGCGGGTCGTCAGTGCGTCGTACCTGAGGCCTCAGGACTCCTTGGCGGCACCACTGCTGCCTTCGAAGAAGGGCGGCGCGGGCGGCAGCCGTCCAGGTCACTGGCACGATGACGTAGAGGTGTTGCGGCGACCCGTCTTTCCCTCCGGCCAGGACCCAAGCCGAGCCGTCGCGGGTGGACCAGTCCAACGCGCCAGCTGCTGGCTACCCGCCGCCTGACTGCCATGAAGAAGGGACCCATTGGTAGAACATGGGTCTTGCAGGAACCAGCACCCCAGGAGGCCCCGGCCATGTTGTACGCCGGATTGGACTTATCCCGCCAGAGGTTGGATGTGCATGTGCTCGATGAGGAGGGTGGGACCGTGGATGTGCTCGCGGTCCGGCCGGATGCCGATGCCCTCAGGACGCTCGCATGCCGCTATGAGGCGCCCGTGAGCGCGGTGCTCGAGTCGATGAACGGCGCCCGCTTCGTGCACGACGAACTGGAGCGTCACGGCTGGGACGTGGCGGTGGCCGATGGCCGCAAGACGAAGGGCCTCGCACCGCTGGCGGCCAAGACCGACAAGATCGACGCCCGCGTCCTCGCCGAGCTCGGCCGACGCGAGCTCGTGCCCGCCATCTGGCTGCCCGACCCGGGCACGCGCGAGGCCCGCGAGCGCTCGCGCTTCCGCCTCTATCTCGTGCGCCATCGGAGCTCGCTCAAGAGCCGCATCCACGCCACGCTCATCACCTTCGGCCACCCGGCACCGGTCTCGGACCTGTTCGGGGTCCGCGGTCGCGAGCTGCTCGCGAGCCTGGCCATCCCCGAGCCGTGGGCCACGACGCTGGCCCGGAGCCTCGAGCGGATCGACGCGCTCGACGCGGAGATCGGTCGCTGCGAGGCCGAGCTCATGCGGCTCGGGCTCGAGCATGCGTACGTGCCACTCCTGCGCACGGTGCCAGGCATCGGTCCGGCCCTCGGCTACACCATCGCCGCCGAGATCGGCGACATCACCAGGTTCGCGAGCGCCAAGAAGCTCGTCGGCTACACCGGGCTCTGCCCGCTGGTCTACCAGTCGGGTGAGAGCGACCGGCGGGGACCGCTCTCGAAGGCCGGCCCGAAGTACCTGCGCTGGGCCCTCATCGAAGCCACCACCCACGCCGCCCGTCATCCCCGCTACCGACAGCGATACGAACGCACCAAGCGCCGGCTCGGCAAGCAGCGAGGGGTGCGGGTCGCACTCGCGCGCGACCTGGCCACCGCCATCTGGCACATGCTCACACGTGGCGAACCGTTCCGGGCAGCAGGCCCCGCAAGTGTCTTGGTCGCCTGACGACCCTCGTCTGACTTGGGCCGCTGCCGTCTCCCACCTGACCGATTCCTCCTCGACGGAGGCAGATAGAGACATGAGAAGCGCCATCCCATCGATCCCCCGATCGCCACCTTGACAGCGAAACCTTCTTCATAGAGACACACTTGTGCCCTGCCATCCGTCTACTAGGTATGGGGGCCATGGCGCAGACGGCCGAGCGAGACCCGAGCGGGAGCGTCGAGTCAGCGGCAGCTGGGGACGAGATTGCGTTCGGACTCATCGTCGCTGCCTACAACGACGACATGCGCAGAGTCTGCGTCGTCGTCTGTGGCGACGGTTCCCTGGCCGAGGAGGCCGTACAGATGGCTTGGCTGACCGCATGGCGCAAGCTCGGGTCCCTCCGCGATCCTGCGCGCCTGCGGCCATGGCTCGTGTCCGTGGCGGCCAACCACGCACGTGACCTCGTGCGCATGCGTCGACGCCGTTCCGACCTCGAGATCGGAACCGATGCCGCCAGCGTGCCCCACGGGACCGACCCGGCGACGGGTATCGACTCGCTGGACATGCTGGCTGCGTTGGAGCGCCTCGACCCGGAGGACCGGGCCCTGCTTGCGATGCGCTACGTCGCCGGCTTCGACGCCACGGAGCTATCGGTCGCGATCGGGCTCAGCCCGGCCGGCACCCGTACCCGATTGAAGCGCCTCACCGATCGACTCAGGCAGGAACTCAGCGATGGATGACATGACGGACGCGTTCGAGAAGCAGCTCGGGGATGTGCTCCAGGGTGCTGCCGGACCCTCTCGGCCCGTCGATGTGGCAGCGGTCCTGCAGGTAGTCACGGCGAAGGCTCCCCTCGGGCATAGGTCGGTCATCACACGACGACTCCGAGGCGGCCCGTCGCTGACCTCGATCGAAAGGGGCTTCTCGATGTCCTCTGCACTCAAGTTCGTGGTCGCGGCGCTGGTCGTGGCGCTCTTCGGTGGCTTCATGCTCAGCATCGTTCCGGCTACCAAGCGGGATCAGGCGCCTGCGGCCCCGTTGGTCCCGTCAGGAGCCGAACGTGTCCTGCCGGGCGGGTGGGCGGAAACGGCCCAGCTGACCCAGGACGGACGGGGCGATGTCTGGGCCATCGGCGACGGGCTCATGCGCTTCAGCGAACAGGACGATGAGCTGACGCTAACGGGCGCGTGGACCTTGGCCGACGACGCTGCGTTCGCCACCGAGGTGATGGCGCCCGCCCAGGACGACGGGGTGTGGCTCGGCGGAGCGACCATCCGGCGTTTCGACGGCAGCCGCTTCACCGAGGGCATCGAGGCGCCGACCGGCGAGGTCTCCGAGTTGCTCGAGGCCCCGGACGGCGCCCTCTGGGCCATGGTCGACGATGGTTCTCAACCGTACGACGCGGCCTGGCGCTGGGATGGCTCCGAGTGGACTGACATGGATGCCGGTCACGCTCTGGGCAGCCTTGGCGCCGACGCCAAGGGACGGGTCTGGGTGCTCCTGGGCACCTACCCGGGTCCTGACATCGAGGGCGTGGCCGTGTACGACGACGGCTCCTGGCGGGCGTACGGCTCCGAGGACCACCGGCTCCTCGGCAGCGGGAACTACGGGTCGCTCGAGGTCGCGCCCGCAGGCGAGGTCTTTGTTCGGACGGCAGGATCGGTGCTGACCTTCGACGGGTCCAGCTGGACCGAGCTGCCCGACGAGACCGTCACGGGCGCGTGGCAGCTCTCCGTGGGACCTGATGGCACGCTTTGGGGTTACACCGACGACGCGCTCTTCGCCCGGTCACCGGGCGGCTCCTTCGAGCCGATCGCTGGCCCAGGTGAGGGGTGGCGGGATATCCGCGCGGTCGAGGCGCTGCGAGACGGTGCCCTCGTCACCACCAGGGATGGCTGGCTCCGAGTGCGCGACGGCTCCGCGGAGACGTTGTGGGCATCTTCGTCCGACTCTCAGCCAGACCCGTACCAGCCATACCGCCGGGGCAACGTCGTAACTAGCGAGAGCGAGGTGTGGGTCAGTGACGCGAAGGGCGTGTGGCAGTGTCCGGTGCCGGCCAGCGCCGAGGGCTGCCGCCCGGTGATGGAAGGCCTGCCCGACATGGTCGAGGGCCAGCCGCTCGCGATCGAGCGGGCACCCGATGGCACCCTGTGGTCCACGGGACCCGGCGGCACGGCCCACCTCGATGGCGAGCGCTGGACCGTGATCGACGACGCGCCGGGCCAGTCGCTCGCGATCGGCCTCGACGGCACGGTCTGGGTCGGGGCCCTCGGAGCGGAAGCTTTCGACTTGACAGCCTGGCACGAGGACGCATCAGGTTGGAGCGCCGAACATCATCGCGGGCCTGGCGGGCTGTTCTGGAGCCCGGACATCCATATCGCTCGCGACGGCACGGTCTGGGTGCAAGAGGGCGGCTATGGCAGGACCCTTTTCCGTTTCGACGGTACGACCTGGACGAAGCCGCTCCAGGAGAGCATCGCGGGCCTGCACCTCGAGGGTATCGGTGACGCGGACATCGCTCCCGACGGTCACCTCTGGATCCTGTGGACGGAGCCGGCGGGAGACGGCTACTCGTGCTGCAGCTCGGCCCGGCTCGACGGGGACGACTGGACGGTCTTCGATGTGCCGTCTGACTGGCCACGGGGACTGGTGGCGGGAGCGGACGGCTCGGTCTGGCTGGGCGGTGGCGGGAGCGTCGGCCTTCTGCGGTTCGACGGCAGCGCCTGGATCCCAGGCGGGCTCGAAGGGTCCGGTCTTGTGCCGCTGGATGTCAGTGCCGATGGCACCGTCTGGTTCACCGACGACGGCGGTGGTCTGTATCGCCTGCCGATGCCGTGACGATGCCGAGCCTGGGCTCGGCGGAGCTCTGGAAACCGAGCGAGCGATAGCCGGCATCACGTTGCTGGTGGGTCGATGGGATGAACTGGGAGTCCAAGGACATGGGCCGGGACGAACCCGACTCGCGCACAGGAGGAGATCGGATGCGAACGCTGCGACTGTCCACGGTGGCGATGGTCATCCCCGCGCTGGTGTGGTTGCATGTTGGTCGGGATGCCGGCATTCGCACAGGATGCCTCGTCGTTGCCGGGGCTGACCGGTTCGCTCGATCTCGGCGATCGCACCCTGGTCTTGACGACCGCCACCGACCAGGTCGAGCTGCAGGACTCGACGCAGACGATGGTCGGCGACATCCTGCAGGCGCGTGACTTGGTCTGGGCGTACCAGCTGCATGCGACGGACCCACGGCTCGACGGGACGATCGAGCAGGTCATCAACTACGACATGCGTCCCGACGGCAGCGCCGAGATGTGGGGCACGACGACCGTCGCCAACGCCGGCGGGACCTGGGAAGGGCCGTGGACCGGGGCCATCGAAAGGGAGGGCAGCATCCACACGTCCTCGGGACAGCGACCGGGACCGGCAGCTACGAGGGCCTCGTCTGGCAGTGGCAGGGTCACTTCATAGAGGGTGACTACGGCTTCACCCCCGACGTGGAGACGATCACCACCGGCTGGATCGAACCGGTGGAGTAGCCCCGACGCCCCGAGGGGCTTGAGGCTGCCGAAACGGCACGGGTACCGCGGTCGGATGGTCCCGCCGGCGGAGGCACCCAGCCGCAGGCGCACTGCTCGCTTGCCGCACGGCGCTCCGCTTCGACGTATCGTCAGTCTCTGCACCGGAAGAGGAGACCTCGATGACTGATGAGCTCGGCGGGCGCGAGCCCCCACGGACCCCCGCGACCCCAGGTCGCCGATTCAAGCCCCATGAACTCGAACTCGCGGACGGCGGCAGGCTCGTCCTCCGTGTCGACGGCTCGATCGACCGTATCGACAAGCGCGGCTCCATGACGCACCGCTGGAAGCTTGACGATCCAGAGTGGCCGGATCAGGCGATCCGGTTCGGGCTGTACCCCCAGGCTCGCACCGCCACGCCGCACGGGCAGGTCCAGGGAACGAAGCCACCGCGCCGGTAGCGCTCTCGAACCGGCCGCCCGCAGATCCCGTGAGGGAGGCGATGATGCGCTGGCCTGCACTTCCGGACACGTGGGAGGCCGGGGGCTCTGGCAGCGTGATACGATGGGCATCGCCCGTCATCGTGGCGATGCTCCGCGTGGTCGACCCCCTTCTCGAACGGACCGTGCGCCTGCCCTCCCTGTTCGGGAAGCGCTAAGGAGGTCCCCGTGACCACCGGTACCATCAAGAAGGTCGTCGCCGAGCGCGGCTTCGGCTTCATCGCCGCGGAGGATACGAAGGAATACTTCTTCCACCGCAACTCACTCGATCCCTCGCTTGACTTCGACCGCCTCGTCGGCGGCGAACGCGTCATGTTCGAGATCGAGGCGAGCCCCAAGGGCCCGCGCGCCGATCAGGTGCGCGCTAGCCTGACGCCACAGGGATGGCCCATCCGACGAACGGGCTATCCCCATCTCACTCGGCGAGCGTGTGCGATGCGCGTCCCCACGACCCAGGCCTGCACCGCAGTGACCTGCCCCCATGCGTCAGGTGAACCGATGGCTACGAACGACACTCAGAGGTGCCCACAACCCGGAAACTCGCCGCGACCACGTCCCCTCGTCCGGACGACACCCGGGCCCGGCCGTCGCGTGAGTCGAGAAGGGACCGGCCCGGCACCCGCGACGATGCGACCGGCGGACAACTCGAAGGCCTCGCTGCTGCGTGTCGTGGGGCCGAGCGGAGCGCTCGACGTGTGGCTCGGAGCCGCAGGCGATCACTCGGCTCTTGAGGCCGATGTCCGCAACGTGAGTGCTCGGGGCATCGGAGACCTCCCGGCTTTGGCGATGGCTCTCGGCGACGTCGCCACCCGGCACAAGCTCGAGGTTCGGGTCATCCCGAGGATGGACTCGGCCGGCCCCAGCGTGCTCGTCCTCTTCGGCAGCCGCACGTACCGCGCCAAGTAGGGAAGCAGGCGCGGCACCCGGCTATCCCGAACTCCAATCGAACGTCGTCCTCTGACCTGGTCTTGAAGATGGGGCTCCATCGCGGCCACGCGATAGCGGTCACTTCCAACGACTCGGTCGACTACTTCGGCCAGACGGTGAACATCGCAGCGCGCATCCAGGCCATGGCAGACGCCGGCCAGGTCTGCATCAGCGAGGACGTCTACGGTGCTGCGGGTGTGGCCGACCTCCTGACAGCCGTCTCGGTCGAACGCGATGTCCCGCTCATGAAGGGCGTCGCAGAGGAGATCCCGGTCCATCGCCTGGACTTGGGCTAGACGCCACGATGGACCGGGCATCCGGGTAGGTTCCAGGGAGTGGGAGTCAGCGCCAGCCCCGCTCACAGAAGCTTGATCGGGTGCTGGCAGGATCGATCCGCCTACACGGGAAGCGCACGCGGCGTTCACATCCTGCTCACAGCTTCGCTCGATGCTGCATCCATCGAACACGATGCAACCCATCGATAGGAGAACACCTGATGCGACGCTTCGGCTTCATCGGCTTCCTCGTCCTCGCGCTCCTCGTAGGAGCGGTCGGCGTGGTGGCGTACAACACGGGCATCTCGACGGGCGCGGCCGAGGCCGCCATCGCCGAGGGCGCGACGGTCGTATATCAACCGTCGAGTTGGTCACCCTTCAGCCTGCTCTTCGGCCTCTTCTTCCTGCTGCTCATCGTCGGCTTCATCAGCAGGGCCATCTTCAGGCCGCGGATGCCATACGGTCCGGGCGGCTGGGGAGCGCGACACTGGGCTGGCCATCGCGACTGGGACCATGAAGATGTGCCCGAGCCATTCCGGCCCATGCTCGAGAAGTGGCACCGGCAGGCCCACGCGGCTCCCGCGTCAAGTGCCGGCAGGAATACGGCGGCCCCGCAGGGACCAGCGTCCGGCCCGGCGGTCGGAGCAGCTGTCGTCACAGGCCCGGGCCAGCCACCGACCTGGCCGCCCGGCCCACCAGCGCGCTGAGCCGAGCGTGCGACCAGACGGCGCGAGGTGGGACGAGTCATCGTCCTGCTTCGCGTCCCTCCGTCTAGGATGGTGACTTCATGCCACTGATCCTCGTCGCCGAGGACGAGCCGGACATCCGGCAGCTTGTTCACGATGTGCTCGAGCACGCCGGGTTCGACGTCCTGGTGACCGCCGATGGCCCCTCGACGCTGCATCAGGCGCGCACGCGTGACCCCGACCTGATCGTGCTCGACCTCGGACTGCCTGGGCTTGATGGCCTGGACGTGGCCCGCGTGCTGCGTCGCGACTCCGACTTGCCCATCATCATGCTGACCGCCCGAGCCGAGGAATCCGACACGCTCGTGGGCCTTGAGCTGGGTGCCGACGACTACATCACCAAGCCCTTCAGCACGAAGGAGCTGGTGGCCCGGGTCCGAGCCGTTCTGCGACGTGTCGATGCAGCGATCTCACAGGGTCGGGACATCCGCATCGCTGATCTCACCATCGACGAGGAACGCATGCTGGTGAGTCGGGCCGGCCAGCGCGTCGACCTCACCGCAAGCGAGTTCCAGCTGCTCGCTACGCTGGCTCGCCATCCGGGGCGGGTCTTCACCCGCGGGCAGCTGCTCGACGCCATCCATGGTGAGGCCTTCGAGGTCTACGAACGTGCGATCGATGCCCACATCAAGAACATCCGCCGGAAGCTCGAGCCTCGGCCAGAGAGCCCGCGGTATGTGCTGACCGTCTTCGGCGTGGGCTACCGGCTTGCCGAGGAGCACGAGCTGGCGTGAAGCGGGACTCGTCTCGGCCCGGTGACGATCGACTCCCACCGCCATGGTGGCCCGAGGGCGAGTCCTGGCCGCCTCATCGCTGGGGCAGCGGCCACCGCTACCGTCGATCGGGTCGAGCTGGGTACCAGTCCTGGTCCGGCCACCGGCGCTGGCGACCATTCGGCTGTCTCTTTCTGCTGTTCGGGCTCTTCGCGGCAGGCACGATGGTCGTGGGTGCCTGGGCCGCCGCCGCCCTCCTCGGGTTGGTGGACGCGCCGCCCATCGTGGTCGGCGCTGGGTTCGTGGCCTTCGTCCTCGTGGCTTTCGGCGCTGCGGCTGCGGCACGTGGGTTCAGACGACTCTCCCGACCGCTCGATGACCTCATCGAAGCGTCTGGCCGCATCGAGGCCGGCGACTATGGCGCCCGCGTCGCGGTCGACGGCAGCAGTGAGATGCGCTCGCTCGCCCGGGCCTTCAACCAGATGAGTGAGCGGCTCCAGACCTCGGACGCTCGCCGCCGCGCGTTCCTCGCCGATGTCGCCCACGAGTTGCGAACGCCGCTGACCGTCATGCAGGGCCAACTCGAAGCTATCGAGGACGGCGTCTATCCGCCCGACGGCGAGCACATCGCGGCGCTTCTGAGCCACACGCGATCGATGTCTCGACTGGTCGAGGATCTGCGCACGATCTCACTCGCCGAGGTCGGAGCGCTCGAGCTCGCGGTTCGACCGGTCGACGTGGTGGCATTGAGTCACGAGGTCGCCGCCGCCTATCGAAGCGCCGCCGCCGCTGCCGGTATCGAGCTTCGGGTCGACGGGCCCGACGGTGGCGGCGCGATGGCCGACCACGCAGCCCTGGGCCGCGTGCTGGGCAACCTCATCAGCAATGCCATCAGGCACACCTCGGCTGGAGGGCATGTCGCCATCCAGGTATCCTCGCGGTCAACGGACGGCGACACCCTCATCGAGGTGATCGACGATGGGGCTGGTATGACGGACGAGCTGATCGGTCATGCCTTCGAACGCTTCGAGAAGGGCCCAGGCTCGGACGGATCGGGGTTGGGGCTGGCCATCGCGCGCGACCTGGTCGAGGCGCAAGGTGGTCATGTCGAGCTGCGATCCGGGGTCGATGACGGCACCACGGTGCGCATCCGGCTCAAGGGCGCCGTCGTCGAGGCCTAGCCCGGACTGGTTGACACGCGCCAGGCGGCAACCGACCGGCTACACGTGCTGATCGACGAGGATGGGGTTGCCGTCGGGGTCCAGCACGACGAAGGAGGCCGGGCCCGTGGTCGACTGGTCCGCACGCGACTCGAACGCAACCCCGGCGGCGTCCAGGCGGCGCTGGATCTCCCGCACATCGGTGTATTCATCCAGCGGCTGGTTGTCGGCGTCCCAGCCGGGGTTGAAGGTCAGGATGTTGCGCTCGAACATGCCGGCGAAGAGGCCGATCGTGGTCGAGCCGCTACGCATGATCTGCCAGCCCTGGTCGGGCTCGCCGAATACGGCCTTGAAGCCCAGCTTCTCGTAGAAGGCACGTGAGGCACCGAGGTCCTTGACGGCGAGACTGACGGAGAAGGCACCCAGGGGCGCGGGCTGATCGTTCATGCCACGAACGATACGACGCCCGGCAAGGACGGCCAGCTACGCGGCCGCCGGTCCAAGCACCCGCTCGGGGGTGCCGCCGGAGGTCCCTGGGTCCGTCGGCTCGTCGGCCGTGTTCCCGCGACCTCGCCACGCCACGACCGTCAGGGCGCTGGTGCCGACCACGATCAGTGCGCGCACGACCATGACGGGGTCGCCGCTGACGCCGAACAGGCTCAGCACACCTTCGGCGTTGTAGAAGAGGATCATGCCTCCGACGAGTCCGCCAAGCACGCGATGATCCAGGCGGCTCACGGCCCAGGCGGCGATGGGTGCGGCGACGAGTCCGCCCAGCAGCAGGGCTGCCATGGCGCCCCAGGCGATGCCGGCGCTGCCGAGGGCCAGGAGGAAGCCGACACTGGCGCTGATGGCCACCACGATCTCCGAGGTGCTCACCGTGCCGATGACCTGGTTGGGCGCCATGCGGTTCGCCGCCATCAGGGATGACGTGGTCACAGGACCCCAGCCACCGCCACCGACGGAATCGACGAAGCCACCCACCAGCCCAAGGGGGCCGAGCGTCCGCCAGCGGGGGACATAGACACGGATCGCCGGCGACCGCTTCAATACCGTGCGTGCGATGACGAGCCCGCCCAGCACAGCCAGCACCAGCGAGACCCACGGTTTGGCGACGCTGGCCGCGACGTAGCTGATGGCGAATGCCCCCAGGAACGCACCCACCGCTCCCGGGCCCGCCAGCATCGCCACGGCCCGCCAGTGCACGTTGCCGAAGCGCCAGTGCGAGGCCCCGGACGCGACACCGGTGCCGATCTTGGCCACATGGATCGTGGCCGAGGCTACGGCCGGCGAATAGCCGATGCCGGCCAGCAGCGTGGCCGAGGTCACCCCATAGCCCATGCCCAGCGAGCCGTCCACCAGCTGGGCCAGGATGCCGACGAGTCCCACCAGGAGCAGTCCAGAGAAGGCGTCCACTACTGTTCTCCACTATTCCTATCGAATCGACCGAGATTATAGGACACTTGATCGGGCGCGTCCACCGCGCCGGCCGCAACTCCTTGGAAGGTCGGACGGTGGCCGTCATTCCTGGACGATCAAGGCCGCACGTCGAGAGGGGACAGCGTCGATCTCACGAACCCTCTGCTACGATCGACAGGTGACCACGACCCGCTTCCGTGGCGACCGGATCATGGGCATCCGGATCCCCACCCTGTTCACCGAGAACGACGCCAAGCGCTGTGCTGGCTGTGGCGAGCCCATCGAAGGGCGGCCATTCAGGGTGTCGTTGCTGGACAACGTGGCGCGCGAGGCTGCGCCGAGTTGGGCAGAGGTTGCGCCGCTCAACCCGGGCCCCCACCAGTTCCACGCGGCGCCGGAGTGCTTCCGATCCTGGGCCCGTGGACGTGGTCACTACGTCTGCCGGCGCTCTCAGGTGCGCGAGCTGATGCGACCCACGCCGCTGCCCGTCGATCCTCCGGCCTGGGGCCTCTGTGACGCCAACCATCGCGAGGATCACGAGTTCGAACCGGCCTGACGGCCGACCCTCAGCACCACGTCCATGGACGCCAACGTCCTCCTTCCCGCGATCACCGCTGTGCTATCGGGCGTCTTCTTCATCGCCCTCATCGACCAGTGGCGCACCCGCCGCCGCGCCTTACCAGGCCATCTGGGCACTGGGCATGCTGTTCTTCTCGGTGGCGGTCTTGTGCGAGGCGCATCGCAGCAGCTGCCGGCTGGAGTGAACCCATCTATCGCGTGTGGTATCTCACCGGTGCTGTCTGGACAGCTGGTTGGCTGGGCCTGGGCAATGCCTATCTCCTGGGACGCACGCGCTTCGGCTTCTCCTTCGCCCTGTGCCTCTTCTTCGCCGGCCTCTTCACGTTCCTCACCGCGCGCCGCGACCCGGCCATCTACGCCGACGCCACCACCACCGCGATGCTCTATTTCCTCATCGCGGCCGTGCTGGCGCTGGCGGTCTCGGTGGAAACGTACTTCCAGAACTGGCGCTGGCCGTGGATGGCGCTCGCCGCTGTCGGCGGCGCCACGCTGTTGTCGATCGTGATCATGGCCATGGCCACGCTGCCCGAGCCGGGCTACGCCCTTGACCCCGAGACCGGCGTCCCCACGGCGGCCATCCTGCCGCCGGAGCTGCGCCTGCTGACGCCATTCATGAACGTCACCGGCGCCTTCGCGCTCATCCTCGGTGCGCTCTTCTCGGCCTACGTGTTCATGCCCAAGAAGCGCATCCTCGACTACTCGCTCGATCCGAGCCAGTCGGGCGATAGCTTCCTCTTCAACCTCTTCATCGCGCCCATCGCCATCCTGGTCAACTTCGTGGCCTCGCTACCGGGTGCGCTCAAGGCCCTCGTCACGGGCAAGATCAACAGCCGCGTGCCGGCGACCCTGCTCATCGCGCTGGGCGCCTTCGTGCCGGCGCTCACCGACAGCCTCAACCGCTTCGGCTCGACCGAGTGGTTCCAGCTCGGCAAGCTCGTCGGTGTGTTGCTGCTTCTCGCCGGCTTCCTGGTATCGACCGAGACCTTCAGCGTCATCCGCGTCCCGTTCACCTCGATCGTGCTGCGTGGCGCTCGCTCTGAACCGCGCGAAGCGACCGAACACTGAGCCGACAGGGCTGAACGGCACTGCTGTGAAGCACCACGTCGATGGCACCGGCGTCGCCCTCGTCGCGGTCGCCGCGATCGGTTTTGGCCTGGGTGGGCCCCTCGCTCGAGCCGCTGGCGACGTCGGCTTCAACGGCACCACGTTCGCCTTCTGGCGCTCCGTCGGCTCGGTGGTGGCGCTGGCTGTGCTCCTGGCCGTCGGTATCGCCGGCGGGCGCCTCTCACGCGTGCCGACTGCGCGACATCGGCCGGTTCGAGTGGCTGCAGCTGCTGGCCATGGGGCTGTTCGTGGCCGGCACCACGTTGGGCCTCTTCCTCGGCTTCGAGCGCAGCAGCATCGCGCTGACGCTGATCGTCTTCTACACCTACCCCGTGATCGTGGCCATGGCGGCGGTGCGCATCTACGGCGAGTCGCTTGGTCCGCGGCGTCTCGCCGCCATCCTGCTGGCCTCCTTCGGCATGATCCTCGTCGTCCTTGGTCCCAGCGCGACCGACGCCAACGCCGTCGACCTGCTGGGTGTGCTCTTCGCGCTTGGCGCGGCGGCCTGTCAGACGGGCTACGCCCTGGTGGCCTCGCGTGGGTATGCCTCGGTCCCATCGTTCCAGGCCGCCGCGCTCCTGCGCGGCTTCTCGCTACTGGCCTATGTCGCGGTGCTGGTGCCGTTCGTGCTGCTCATCGGCGACGGTGAGCGTCTGCTGGGCCCGCTCGATGGCGCCGAAGCCTGGATCCTGATCGTCGTCGCCGGCGTCTTCTCCGCCGCGCTGCCGACGGCCGGGCTGGTTTCCGGGTACCGGCGCGTGGGGCCCACGCGCGGCGCCGTGCTGATGCTGCTCGAACCGGTCACGGGCGCGCTCCTCGCAGCCCTGCTGCTGGCCGAGCACCCGGCACCCATCCAGCTGCTGGGTGGCCTGCTGGTGCTCGCCGGGGCGGCGCTGGTCCAGCTCACACCCAGTCGACATGTTCACGCCGAGACAGAGCCCGCGGCCGGGTAGTCCGGGCCCCTCGACATGCTCCGCACGCTGAGCCGACCTTCGCCTCCGCGGTAAACTCGGGCTCTCGTGTCGGAGACACCCGCGCCGACCACCAAGTCCGAGCCCTGTCCCGGCACCCGCAGTGGAGGATCGATGCGCGTTCGCAAAGCAGTGTTCCCGGCCGCGGGCTGGGGGACCCGGTTCCTGCCCGCCACCAAGGCCCAGCCCAAGGAGATGCTGCCGCTGGTCGACAAGCCGGTCATCCAGTACGCGGTCGAGGAGGCGGTGGCCGCCGGGATCGAGCAGGTCATCATCGTCACCAGCAGCCAGAAGCGCGCCATCGAGGATCACTTCGACCACAGCTTCGAGCTGGAGTCGATGCTGGAGGCCAAGGGCGATATCGAGATGCTGCGCCGAGTGCGCCAGATCGGCGACATGGCCCAGATCAGCTACGTGCGCCAGAAGGAGCAGCTGGGCCTCGGCCACGCTGTGCTCATGGCCAAGGAGCTGGTCGGTCACGAGCCCTTCGCGGTCATCCTGTCCGACGACGTCGTCCAGTCCGAGCGCTCCTGCATCGGCCAACTCGTGGATGCGTACCAGCACACCGGTGGCTCCACCCTGGCGGTCATGCCGGTGCCGCAGGAGGAGACCAGCCGCTACGGCATCGTCGATGTCGATCCCGACTGGTCCGATCCCGACGTGCGTCTGAACCGCATCCGCGGGCTGGTCGAGAAGCCGCCCGCCGACGAGGCCCCCAGCAACAAGGCCATCATCGGCCGCTACGTGCTCACGCCCAAGATCTTCGAGAAGCTGGAGCAGACGCAGGCCGGTGCCGGCGGTGAGATCCAGCTCACCGACGCCATCGAAGCGCTGATGAAGGAGCAGGAGGTCTTCGCCTACGCCTTCGAGGGCACGCGCCATGATGCGGGCACGACCATGGGCTGGCTCAAGGCCTCGGTGCAGCTGGCCATCGACCGTGACGACATCGGCCGCGAGTTCCGCGACTACCTGGCGGGGATCGACCTGCAGTGACCACGGCCGAGGCCATCGGTCCGACCGTCGACCACCGAGGTGCGCGGCGTGGCTGAGCTCGGCGCGCTGCTCGGTGGTCGATACCGGCTCGACCAGGTCCTCGGCCAGGGTGGCATGGCCACCATCTTCAGCGCCACCGACGACAAGCTCGGCCGGGTCGTGGCGGTCAAGGTGCTGCGTCCCGAGTACGGTGCCGACGCGCAGTTCGTGGAGCGCTTCAAGCACGAGGCGCAGGCGGCCGCCTCGCTGAGCCATCCCAACATCGTCGGTGTCTACGACTACGGGACCGATCCCGCGGGGCCCTACATCGTCATGGAGCAGGTCTCCGGCGGGGACCTGTCGTCAGCCCTGGGCAAGCACGGCAGCCTGCCTCCGACCGCAGTGGCCAACACCGGCCAGCAGGTGGCCGATGCCCTGGCGGCCGCGCACGCGCGTGGCCTGGTCCACCGCGACATCAAGCCGAGCAACATCCTCCTCTCGCCCGACGGCCGCGTGCAGGTGGCCGATTTCGGCATCGCCCAGGCGGCCGCTCGATCGGTCGTCACCGCCACCGGCATCACCCTCGGCAGCGTTCTCTACTTCAGTCCGGAGCAGGCTCGTGGTGATACCGCCACGGCCGCCTCGGACATCTACTCCCTCGGCCTGGTGATGTACGAGATGCTGACCGGGCTGCGAGCCTTCTCGGGGGACTCACCCGCGGCCGTGGCGGTGGCCCGGCTGTCGGGGGGCGTGCCCTCGCCGATGGCGGTGCGAGCCGAGGTCCCGCCGGCCCTCGATGCCATCGTGCGCTGGTGCCTGGCGGCAGACCCGACGGCGCGCCCGACCGCGACCGAACTGTCCACCGCGCTGGCCCGCTTTCGCACCGATCCGTCCGGTGCCGCCGCGTATGCAGCCGCCGGAGCTGCTGCCGCCGGCGTACGAGGCCGTGCCCTCCCCGGGCTCCCCCGTCACAGCCACGCAGGCTGTCTACGCGCCTGCCGGAGCTGCTGCCGCGGAGCATGAGCGCGGGGGCTCGGGCCCCTGGACCTGGATGGCTGCCGGGCTCGGATTGCTGGTGATCATCGCCAGCGGCATCCTGCTGTTCCTGCTGTTCAGTGGTATCGGAGACGAGGCACCGGCGCCGAGCCCGACGCCCTCTCCCACGACCCAGCTGGTGAGCACGCCCGACTTCGTCGGGCTCACCGAGGCCAGCGCCATCGCGCTGGCTGAGCAGCAGGGCGTGGTCCTCGAGATGGACTATCACGAGAGCGCGGATCACGAGGCCGGTCTGATCATCGATCAGCTGCCGGAGCCACAGACCGAGGTATCGACCGGAACGACCGTGCAGGTGATGGTGGCGACCCAGGTGGAGACCGTGGTCGTGCCCGATGTCCATGGCATCCGCGAGGAGAAGGCGATCGCACTGATCGAGGATTCCGGCTTGGCCATCGGCACGCGCTTCGATGCCGTGGATCCCCTGCCACGGAACTACGTGATCTCCACGGAGCCGCGTGCGGGGGCGTCGGCCACTCGCGGCAGCGCCGTGGATTACGTCGTCTCGACCGGCCCCAGCCGCGAGCCCACCCCCGACCCGGTGCGCACGCCCGCGCCCGTGCGCACGCCCACGCCCGAGCGCACGCCCGGTACGACCGCGTCGCCAACGCCGTTCCCCTCGGCCAAGCTGGTGCTGGTGGGTGACTTCGCGGGCCTGGAGCTGTCGGAGGCCCGTGGCCAGCTTGCCGATGCCGGCCTGCTCGTCGGCGCCACCTACCCCGAGGACCCGCCACCAGCCGACAACTGGATCGTGCGTGACCAGCTGCCTGAACCGGGCAGTTCGGTGCCCCTGGGATCAGCCGTCGACCTCGTGCTGTGCGACCCGTTGGAGCCGTGTCCACCGGGATGACCAACCTCCGCATTCGGCGCTGACGTGTCCGTCCCCGATGGTGCCGACCTGACCTCACTGCAACCCTCGTGGCGCTGCTCGCACTGCCGTACGCTCCAGCCGGAGGCGCCTCGCTGTCGAGCATGCGAGCGAGCGGCGGTCACCTGTGCCACCTGCCATCGCTTTCGTCGGTCGGTGGCAAGCGACCTGGGCTACTGCGCCGCTGATCGCACCCGCAGCCCACTCGGCGGTGACGAGGTGCGTGCCTGCTGGGAGGCTGTCCCCGGTGGCGCGCCGGGGATGGGCTTCTTCGACGAGGCCGAGCTACTCCCGCAGGCGGCCCTGATGACCCCGCGTCCACCGACCGACTCCGCTCGCACGCATGACCCCGCGGCGCCCACGCGCATGCCGCTATCCCGGCCGGCGGGTGCGGTGCCCCCACAGGCAGCTGGTCGGCCTGGTCGAGGCTCCGCATGTACCACCCGGCCGCCGCCTGATGTCTGAGCTCCAACGTCGCGCCGCTGGTGCCAGCGACCGAGGCGTGCGCTAGTTGATCTGGATGTCCCAGGTCTCCTTGGCTGTATCCCCGCTCGGCGATGTGGCGGTCACGGTGACGGGGATGCTCGTCTGGAGCGAGTCGCTCCATGGCACGTCCGTCTCCCAGGTGGCCTTGCCGTTCGCGCCGGTGACGGCTGAGCCCGTACGACCCGGGTAGCCCTGGGAACCGAGCGTGAAGTCGACCGTGGCATCGCTCATCTTCTCGCCCTTGTCGTTGGTCACCTCCACCTTCACGGTGATCTCCGTCGGTAGCGACGACCTCTTGAGTCGTCCCGGCTTCTGAGTGACGGTAAGCGTCGGTCGGCCATCCAGGCGCGTGACGCGAACCTCTTTCCGGCGCTTCTGCTTGACCTCGTCCTCGGATACCACGGCGATCACGTTCTTCCCGATCTCGACGCGCACGCTCATCTCGAATTCACCGGTCGGGCCCGCGCGGACCTGCTTCGGTCCCCAGCCGGCGGCCTTGTTCGAGATGCGCACCTTCGCGCCCGCCTCTGACGTGCCCGTCAGCATGATCGCCTTGGCCCACGTCTCGAGACCATCCTCCGGCGAGGTGATGGCGACGGTGGGGGCGTCCTCGTCGTGGGTCACCAGCACCGGATCGGAACGCGGCCCCAGGCCAGCTTCGGTCTTGAGCGCGACGGTCACCTCGTTCACGACACCCTCCAGCAGCCGTGCGCCCTTGACGGTCTCGACCGTGCCGAGCTTCGGGTTCTCCTTGGAGCCGATCTCCGTGTCGCCGCTCAGCACGACCAGTGTGAGGAGCTTTCGGGGTAGCTCTTCCTCGGGCACCTCCACCACCACGTTGATGTCGATCTCATGGGTCCGACCCTCTTCGGGGGTCACGATGCTGGGCTTGGCCGTTGGTACCCCCACAGCGAGGACCGAGGGCAGCGGTGCCGGCGACGCCAGCTCGATGGCACCTGCCTGGCCGGGCGCGGCCGGGTCGCTGGGGCTCAGCACGGCCAGCACGATGGCGGCCAGGATGGCGATCATCACCAGGGCGACACCAGCCCAGCGCGCAGGAGAGACCTGTGGCTCGCCTGCCTCCCTCGAGCCCTTGGGTGGGCTGCTTCGCCTGGTCGTCGGGGTCGCTTTCGCCGACGCCATGCGGCGGCCGATCGAGCGTGTTCGTGCAGTCGCGTCGTCCATCCACGCAGATTGTGGCACGCTAGCGGCGAACACCCAGTCGGGGGGAGATCCGGAGAGGGGATCGCTTGAACTCAGATGAGCGTGGTGTGCCGTCGAGTCGTGACCGCGCGTCGCGCTCGCACTCCATCGGTAGCTCGCCACCACCACCACCACCAGGCCCCATCGCGCGAGTGGCACCGCGCATGCCCAGCGCGGACGTGGCTGCGACGCAGCTTGCCGCCACTCGTCCCGGCATACCCGTTCGGCCTGCCCAACCTGCGCCGCAACGTCTGCCCACACTTCTACATGACCGGCCCGCGCGGTCCCATCCCCGTGCAGACGCCACACCTGCTCAAGGCCTACATGCGCCAGGACGGCACGATCGCCCGCTGCCAGGTCCGTGGCGGCGTCCACCTCGACGCCGGCTACGTGACCGACGTCTGCCTCTCGGCGCGCTTCAACCAGTGTGTCTTCTACGAGGAAGAGATCGTCGCGTTCTGACGTGCCGAACGACGCCCTCACGCGCATCCGGGCCCGTGGCCACATCGGCATCCGCCTCGGCCTCGACCGCATGCAGGCACTGCTGGCACACCTCGGCGACCCGCAGCTGGCGCTCCGCGGGGTCCTGATCGGCGGTACCAACGGCAAGGGCAGCATGGCTGCCATGGTCGCGGCCATGTTGGGTGCTGCCGGCTACTCCACCTGCCAGTCTCCCAGCCCGCACCTCCACAGCTATCGCGAGCGCATCACCATCGATGGTCGGCCGATCGTCGAGCAGGACCTGCTGATCCCTGCTCGACGAGGTACTCGCCGCGAGCGAGCCCGGCGTCGCCGAACATGGTCCAGCCACCGAGTTCGAGCTGCTGACCGCCGCGGCCTACCTGTGGTCGGCGCGACAGGCCGTCGACGTCGTGGTGATGGAAGTCGGCCTTGGTGGCCGGCTCGACGCCTCCAACACCTGGGACGCCGACGTGGCTGCCATCACCAACGTCGGCCTTGACCACCAGGAGTACCTGGGCGACACCATCGCGCGATCGCGACCGAGAAGGCAGCCATCATCAAGCCCGGGAAGCGCGTGGTCACGGCCGCCGATGGCGTCGCCCTCGATGTCATCGCGGCGCGCGCGGAGGAGGTCGGCGCGTCCCTCGAGCCGTTGCCCGCCACTGCCGCTGCTGGCCATGGACCTGCAGGGCCAGCTGCTCGAGCACGAGCGGCTGGGCCGGCTCCACCTGCCGCTCCTGGGTCGCCACCAGGCGGCCAACGCCGCCGTCGCACTGGGCGTCGTCGAGGCCCTGGGCGCAGCCGGCGTCGCCGACGTCTCCGACGCCGGCCATCCGGGCCGGTCTCGCCGCCACGCGCTGGCCCGGGCGCCTGGAGCTCGTGGAGCAGCATGGCGCAGGCCATCCTCCTCGACGGTGCCCACAACCCCGCTGGCATGCAGGCGTTGGCGGCCACGGTCGATGAGCTCGACGCCACCTTGCCGGACGGCCGGACCAGCCTCCTCGTGGGGGTCATGGCCGACAAGGACGTGCCCGGGATGCTGCTCGCGCTGGCGCGCTCGGACCGGCTCGCGCAGGGCACGTTTCATTGCCTCCGGTGTGCCCGACAGCCCCCGCGCGCTGCCGGCCGCCGAGCTCGCACGTGCCTGGACCACCCTCACCGGCCGCCCTGCCGATGGGGCCAGCGATGATGCCGACATGGCCCTCGACCTGGCGCTCGAGGCGGCCTCCACCGAGGGCGGCGTGCTGGTCGTCGCGGGCTCGCTGTACCTCGTAGGCCACGTGCGCGGACGCCTGCTGTCAGTCACCATCATCGACGATGCCTGAACCCGCCTTCCCCGAACGGCTGCGTGTGCGTGGATTGGAGCTTGACTTCGGGACGCGCACCTACGTCATGGGCATCGTCAACATCACGCCCGATTCGTTCAGTGGTGATGGCCTGCTCGGTCGTGCCGAGCCCGTGGCGGCCGCCGTCGCCCAGGCCGTGCGCATGGTCGCCGAGGGTGCCGACATCATCGACGTGGGTGGTGAATCCGACGCGCCCCGGCCACGCTCCAGTCAGCTCCGGCGAGGAGCTGCAGCGCGTGCTGGCCACCATCGGCGGCATCCGCGCGCGCCTTCCCGATGTGCCCGTCAGCATCGACACCAGCAAGCCCGAGGTGGCCATGCTCGCGCTCGGGACCGGCGCAGACATCCTCAATGACGTCGCTGCCGTGACGGCGGGTCCTGCGCTCGCCAAGGTGGCGGCCGCGCATGGGGTGCCGTACATCCTGATGCACAGCCGCGCCCGGCCCGACTATGCCGACGTCGTGACAGATGTGGTCAACGATCTTGCCCGTGCGCTTGCGACAGCCGAGGACGCCGGCTGTGACCCGCGGTCACTGATCGTCGATCCGGGCATCGGCTTCGGCAAGACGGCCGAGCAGAACCTGCGACTACTCGCCGGACTGTCCGCCTTGCGCACGCTGCGCCGTCCCATCCTCCTTGGCACCAGTCGCAAGTCGACCATCGGCAAGGTGCTTGACCTGCCCGTGGCTGAACGGCTGGAGGGTACGCTCGCCACGACTGCCCTGGGTATCGCCGCTGGGGTCGACATCGTGCGCGTCCACGACGTCGAAGCCAACGTCCGCGCTGCTCGCATGAGCGATGCCATCGTCCGGGGCGGCCGGTCCCAGTCACCCCTATAGCCACAGGAGGTCCCAGCGATGGACCGGATCACGCTCAGCTCGATGCGCTACGAAGGTCTGCTCGGTGTGACCGATGAGGAGCGCGCCTTCCCCCAGCTCGTGGAGATCGACCTCGTCATCGAGACGGACCTGTCCGCCGCCGCGACGTCCGACGCCCTCGCCGACACGGTCGACTACACGCCGTTCGTCGAGTCGACCGGGCAGGTCGTAGAGGGAGGCTCCTTCAAGCTGCTGGAGGGCCTTGCCGGTGCCGTCGCCACCGCCGCCCTGGCACTCTCATCTGACATCGAAGCGGTCACCGTGCGCGTGCGCAAGCTGGCGGTGCCCATGGACGTGTCGATGGATCACGCCGAAGTGGAGATCCGCCGTATGCGCGCCGCACACCGCTGACGACTCGCCGCGGCAGGCGGTGCTACTGGTCGACTGGTCGCGTGCCTAGCTGCAGCGACAGGTCCAGCAACTCCTCCCCGCGCAGCACGCGCAGGTTGACGGTCTCGCGAGGGCGGTACTGGGTGAGGATCTCATCGAGCGGGTTGTCGCCGTCGACCCGGATGGTGTCGACGTGCGTGATGATGTCGCCGTTGCGCAGTCCTGCCACTGCAGCGGGGCTGCCGGGAAGGACGGCATCGGCGGTGAAGTCCGGCGGTGTCTCGACCAGCGCGCCGTAGCCCAGCAGCAGGCCGCGCTGCTCCTGCAGCACCGGGGTCAGGGTGGTGTAGTAGATGCCCATCCACGGGCGACTCAGCGATTCGCCCTCGATGGCCTGCTGCATGATCGGCCGCGCCAGGTTGATGGGGATGGCGAAGCCGATGCCCTGCGCGTCGCCGGCGATGGCGGTGTTGATGCCGATCAGGTCGCCGCCGGTGTCGACGAGCGCGCCGCCGCTGTTGCCGGGGTTGATGGCGGCGTCGGTCTGGATGAGGTTCCGTAGCGACTCCGCCTGGCGCCCGCGGCTGCAGCTGTCATCCACGTCGATCTGGCGGCCGAGTGCGCTCACGACGCCGGTGGTGACCGAGTTGGTGAACGTGCCCAGCGGGCTGCCGATGGCGATGGCGTGCTGCCCGACCTTGAGGGTGCTCGAGTTGCCGATCTCCACGGACGGCAGGTCGGTGCCCTCGATCTTGACGATGGCAAGGTCGGTCAGCGTGTCAAGGCCGTGGATCCGGCCCGCGATAGCGCTGCCCGTCGGCCAGCTGCACGGTCAGCGACTCGGCGTTGCAGACGACGTGGCGGTTGGTGACCACCCAACCGTCGGGGTCGAAGATGACGCCTGAGCCGACGCTTTCGAAGACATAGGAGCCGTCACGTCCGCGCGGCGTGATGGTCACCACCGCCGGGCTGACCTCGTCCACTGCTGCGGTGACGGCGTTCTCCTCGACCACGCGCACCACATCCGGGTTGCGCGCGCACGCCGGACAGGGTCTGCTGGCCCAGCGGCTCGGAGACGAGGACCTGCCGGTCGAGCTGGCCGCCGCCGAGCAGCAGGGCATAGGTGCCCACGGACGCTGCCAGCGCCGCCACCATCGCGACGGCCAGCAAGCTGCCGATGTGGACGGTCGCGCGCTCACTGGGCGCTCGGCGGCGGAGTGGGCGCGAGGCGCGGTGCCGGTGGCCGGCCGGTCACCCCAGCCATGCTCGATCCAGGCTGGGGCGATGCTGCGGTGGCGGACTGTAGGATGCAGGCTGACCGTCCTGGTCAGGGTTGGGCCGTTCGGCCATGAGGTGGTGCTACTCCGATCACGGGCACGAGTGATCAGCGGCGCTCAGCCTAGTCCCCGAGACGGTTCAACCGCGGGCGTCGCCGGATGAAGAAACCGACACATCTCGCGGCAGAGTGACCAGGACCTCCGTACCCACGTCCGGCGTGCTGGAGATGGAGACGCGTCCGTGGTGCATGTCCACGATGGAGCGTGCGATGGCCAGGCCCAGGCCGGAGCCGCCGGCACGCTCCTGCGGCCGGCGGGTGCCGCGGTAGAAGCGGTCGAAGACGTGCTCCAGCTCCTCGGGGTCGATGCCCACGCCGTCGTCCTTGACCGTGAAGCTGGCGCCGTCCTGCGGTCGGCCGCACGATCACGTCGACGTGCCCGCCGGCCGGCGTGAACTTGATGGCGTTGCCGATGAGGTTGCCCAGCACCTGCCCCAGCCGCGGCGGGTCGTGGGGCTGGATGACAGGCTCGTCGGGCAGGTGCGTCCGCAGCTCCACGCCCTTGCGCTCGGCCATCGGCTCGGCGTGATCGACCGCGTCCTCGGCCACCGTCCGCAGATCCTCCTCGCGCAGCTGCAGGGCCACCAGGCCGGAGTCGAGCTTGGACAGCTCCAGCAGGTTGGCCGCCAGCCAGTCGAGTCGCTCCACCTGCTGGCGACTGCCGCGCAGGAACTCCTCGCGCGTCTCGGGCTCCTCGGCGGCGCCCTCGAGCAGCAGCTCGTTGAACGTCCGCAACGCCGCGATGGGCGTGCGCAGCTCGTGGCTGACGTCGGCCAGGAACTCACGGCTGCGGTCGCGGTCCTCGCTGATGATGGTGACCGACTCCTGCAGTCGTCGCCGCCATGTCGTTGAAGGCGCCGGCCAGCTCCTGCACCTCGGGTGGCGAGTTGGTGGGGATGTCCACGCGGGCGTCGAGGTGGCCTTCAGCCAGCAGTCGCGACGTCTTGGTCAGTCGGCGCAGGGGGCGCGCCAGCCACTGCGACAGCAGCAGGGCCGTGATGAGCGCGACCACCAGCGCCACGAGCGCGGCGTTGAGCAGCACCTCGGTGATGGTGCGCGTGGTCTGCTCGCGCGAGGTGAAGGGGTTGCTCAGCGTGACCGTGAGTCGGTGGGTCGGTGGCGCACCACAGCAGTAGTACAGGTCACGGACCTCGCTGCTGGCGGTGGCCGACAGGCTGGGCTCGCGGTTCTGGCCCTCCTCGCCAGCGTCGTCGGGGTAGGCGACATCCAGCTGCCAGGCCGGCTCGCTCGCGTCGGCCGGTACGAGCGCCACCGAGACGTCGGCCCTGGCGATGTCTCCGGTCAGCTCCTTGACCTTGCCCGAGTCGGCATCGCCGAGCGCCCAGGCGGTGGAGCCACCCACCTCACCCGTCGGCAGGATGATGGGGCGCTCGCCACCCGATGACACGTTGGTCGAGAGCTCATCGGCGATGAGTGTGGCCATCGACTCGGCCCGGGTCGGCAGGTTGGCCCGCTCCTGGTCCAGGAAGAAGCCCTCCAGCAGGCGCGGCAGCGAGACCAGCACCAGGCCGAGTACCACGGCCACCACGAGGATGGTGGCCACGAACAGGCGGGTACGGTAGCTGGAGGCGAGGGCGCGCAGCCAGTGCCGTGCTCGGGCGCGCTATCGGGTGCGCCGGCCATCAGCCCCTACTCAGCGCTCAGCGAAGGCGTAGCCGGCTCCACGGATGGTCAGGATGAACGTGGGGTCGACCGGGTCGTCCTCGAGCTTCTCGCGCAGGTGGCTGACGTGGACGTTGATGGTCTTCTCGTCCTGGTCGAGTGCCTCGTAGTCGCGTACCAGCTCGAGCAGCTCGCGCCGGGCGAAGACGCGGCCGGGCTTGCGAGGCGAGGTGGCGCAGGATCTCGAACTCCGTGGCGGTCAGGCCGATGCGCTTGTCGCCACGCTGGACGCGTCGGCGGTCGAGGTCGATGACCAGGTCGCGATGGCGGATGAGCCGCCCGCCCATGGCATCGGCGAGGTCGCCGTAGGCGCGCCGCAGCAGGGCCTTGATGCGGCTCTGCAGCTCGCGCAGACCGAACGGCTTGGTCATGTAGTCATCTGCGCCCATCTCGAGGCCGATGACCTTGTCCATCTCCTCGTCGCGGGCGGTGAGCATCAGCACCGGCGCCTTGGAGCCATCGCTGCGGAGTCGTCGAAGGGTCTCGAACCCGTCGATCCCGGGCATGCGCACATCGAGCACGACCAGATCCGGCGCCAGCTCGCCGGCGATCTCCAGCGCCTCCTCGCCGGAGCCGGCGACGGTGACCTGGTAGCCCTCCTGCTCGAGGGCGTACTGGATGCCGCGGGCGACGGCGTATTCGTCTTCGACGATGAGGATGGTTGCTGACATTGAGTGCATCGATGGTACATCGGAGTGGCGATCGGCCTTCTCGTGCTACGATTCGAGGCCGTCCACGTTTGGACCGTCCGTCTGTCTGCCCAGCACGGATCCACCGTCCGCCCAGCACGGACCAACGATTTCTCTAGAGGTCACCTCAGTGAGCACCCGTCCGGTCGTGTCTGCCGAGCCCCGCGAGGTCGTCGGCAAGAAGGTCAGCTCCCTGCGTCGTCAGGGCATCCTCCCCGCCGTCGTCTACGGTGGCAGCCAGGAATCGGAGAACATCCAGCTCGACGCGCGCGACTTCGATGTGCTCATGCGCACGACGACGCCGCAACACCCTCGTCGACCTCAAGATCGGCAAGAGCCAGGGCCACGCCGGTGCTGCTGCAGGGCATCCACGAGCACCCGGTCCGTCGCCACCCGATGCACGTCGACTTCCTCGTCGTGTCGATGACCGAGGCCATCACCGTCGACGTGCCCGTCAACTACATGGGCGACTCCACGGCGGCCGACAAGCTCGGCGGCACCCTGCTCCACCTGCGTGAGAGCGTCTCCATCAGCGCCCTGGCCACGGCCCTGCCGCACGCCATCGACCTCGACATCACCCCGCTCGACTCGTTCGAGGCCGTGCTCCACGTGCGCGACCTGATCGTGCCCGAGGGCGTGACCATCCTGACCGACCCCGAAGAGCCGCTGGCTCGAGTCCAGCCGCCGCGTGTCGAGGAGGAGCCTGTCCTCGGTGCCGAGGTCGAAGGCCTCGAGGAAGGTGCCGAGGCTCCCGAGGGCGAGGCGCTGCCGAGGGCGGCGAGCCCGCCGAGGTGCCGAGCCGAGGACGCCGGCTAGCTGTAGTTCAGCGAGTCCGGTCGAGGGGCGCCGGCGCGGCGCCCCGTCCGGTCCGGGGGCCGGCGCTGTCCCGGCTAGGCTGACTTGCGCAGCTCGTCGCGGATCTCGGTCAGCAGCTCGATCTCGGTCGGGCCCGCTTCTTCTTCGGCCTCTTCCTTCGCCAGCGCGGCATCGATGCGCTGCATCGGCTTCACCACCACGAAGAAGATGGCCGCCGCGATGATCACGAAGGAGATGAGCGTGTTGAGGAAGAGGCCGAGCTTCATCTCGGCGTCACCGATCTGGATGACCCAGGTCGAGAAGTCCGGGATGCCGAAGATGCCCAGCAGCGGTGTGAGGATGTCGTCGACGAGCGAGGTCACCATGGCGCCGAAGGCGGCGCCGATGACGACCGCGACGGCGAGGTCGACGATGTTGCCTCGGAACAGGAACTCCCGGAACTCCTTGATCATGACGATGCTTCCTCCGCTATCAGGCGTGGCCGCCACGATGGCGACGAGCGCAGCCTACCCCCGCCCGTCGCCCGTCATCGACCCGTCACGCCAGCGTCGCAGCATCCGCCCGACATGAACCGCACGATCGCTGCCAGCCTGGCGCTGACGTTCGCTGCCTCGATGCTGGCGAGTCCAGTGCTGGCGCAGTCTGACGGCCTGCTCAGCCCGTCCCCGTTGACCGAGGCGTCCCCGTCCGTGTCGGAGGAGGCACAGCCGGACAGTCTGACGATGCCGGCGTTCGGCGACCCGCAGTGGCGAGACATCACTCCCGCCCGCGGTCCGGCCGGCGCGTGAGGACCACACCTGGACCGTCGACGCTGCCGGGCGTTTCGCCTACCTCTTCGGCGGTCGTGACGGGGAACGGGAGTTCGCCGACCTGTGGCGCTACGACCTACAGCAGGACCGCTGGCGGAAGCTGGCGCCACAGGGCAAGCGTCCGCAGCCGCGGTTCGGCCACAGCGCCGTCTGGGTCGACGGCCTTGGCGTCGTCGTCTTCGCCGGCCAGCGTGGCACGAGCTTCTTCGACGATCTGTGGTCCTACGACCCCGACGCCGAGCGCTGGACGAAGCTGCCCGGCAAGGGGGCCGTGCCCAAGCCTCGCTACGGGTCCTGCATGGTCGTCGGCCCCGATGGTCGGCTCTGGATCAGCCACGGCTTCACCCTCTGCGGGCCGCTTCGACGACACACGTGCCTACAACCTCAAGACCAGGCGCTGGGCCAGCATCGCTCCCGACGGCCGCCGCCCGGGCGAGCGTTGCCTGCACGACTGCTTCACCTCTGCCCGGGGTGAGCTGGTGCTCTACGGCGGGCAGGACGACGGGGCCTTTGCCCTGGGAGACCTGTGGGTCATGGATCGGGAGCGCCGCTGGGTACCGCAGCCGGACCCGCGACCGGCGCCGCGTCGCCTGTATGCCGTGACCGAGGCCGGCGACCACGCCTTCATCTTCGGTGGTGCGGGCGAGGACAACGGCAAGTTCGACGATCTCTGGCGGGTCGACCGCGAGACGCTCGAGTTCGAGCGCGTCAGCGTTGACGGCGCTGCGCCCGCCGCCCGCTATGGCGGCGCGCTCATCACGGACCGCGAGCGCGGCAGGCTCCTGCTCTTCGGTGGCCAGGACAGCGAGGCCAGGGCTGACGTCTGGGAGCTCGTCGACCGAACCCCCCTCGCGAGCGGAGAGGCCGTGCCGGAGCCCGCCCCCAGCCAGGCGCCCTGAGCAGAAGCGCAGGAACGGCTACCCTTGGGTGTCGACGCCAAGCTTCGGTACCAGCCCACCCTGAGGTGAACACTTGACGGGCTCGCCCGCACCCTATCCTGCTGCCCCTGATGCCCAGGAGCAGCCGCACAAGCGCTCCCGGCTCATGGACGCGACGATCGAGATCGTCACCACCGTCGGCCTGGCGGTCGTGCTCTACCTGGTCATCACTACCTTCATCGTCCAGACGTTCCGCGTGGAGCAGCGGTCGATGATCGACACGTTGCAGGAGGGCCAGCACCTCCTCATCGACAAGATCACGCCGCGCTTCGACGACTATTCGCGCGGCGACATCATCGTCTTTCATCCCAACGGCGACTCCGACCAGACGCCCTACATCAAGCGTGTCATCGGCGTCGGCGGCGAGCGAGTGGAGATGCGCGATGGTGCCGTCTGGATCGATGGCACACGCATCGATGAGTCGGCCTACACCTACACCGATCCGCTGACCGGCGAGAACGAACCGACCTTGCCCAAGCAGGGCCAGTCCAGGTGGGACGTCCCCGAGGGCCAGCTCTTCGTGCTGGGTGATCACCGCATGGGCTCGACCGACTCCCGCAACAGCAGCGTCGGCCTGGTCGACACCGATTACGTCGTCGGCCGTGCGTGGCTGCGCTTCTTCCCGCTCGACACGCTGGGCATCCTGCAGACGCCCGCCTATCCGGAGCTCGACGCGGCCCAGTAGACGCGGCCCGTGACCCGCCTGGTGGCTCTGTCCTCTACGCCCCCAGCGGGCCGGCAACCTCGTCGGCCCAGGTGTACTGGGGGACGTAGCCCAGGACCTCTCGCGCGTGATCGATGGCCAAGAGTGACTCGCGGCCGCGCAGCTCGCGCCTCAGCGGGACCGTGGGGTAGACCGATGCCTGGTCGGTGCTGACGATGACGCGTCCCGCAGGAGGCGGCTCGCTGAGCTAGTCCCGGGCGTCCGCCGCCGGCGCGGACTCGTCGGCCAGCAGCTTGCGCAGGGCCTTGGTGAGAAGAACCGGCTGATCATCTTCCGGGTCAAGGCCACGATCCATCGTCAGTCCGTTGACGAGTACCTCGAAGATGGCCGCCAGCTCCTCGCCGCTCAGGCCAGGACGGGCGCCCGACGAGCGTAGCTTGGCATCGAGTGATACAGCGAGTCGGTGCCTGTAGGAGCGCAGTGGCTCGCGCAAACTGGGATCTCGTGCAGCCGCGAGCAAGAACTCCAACAACAGCGTCTCGAGCTGCGGGTCGGCTGCTGGCGGCATGGTGCGTAGCGTCGCTCGTGCTCAGCTACCTGACGCTCCGGCGCCGCGCCTGAGCACGTGGGCGGTTACCCTCTGTCCCGTGAATCAGTCGAGACACACGCTGGGGGAGGGACCGCTCACCTACGGTCGTGTGCTGCGCGAGGCGTCGGGTATGTTCCGGCGTCACTACGGGCGCGTCGCGCTGGTGGCGCTCGTGCTCTTCGTCCCACCCCAGGTGCTGTCGGTGTTGCTGACCGATGCTCGCGCCTCGCTCGAGGCGGATCCCGGTCTTGTCCGCGGCCTGGGCTACCTGCTGGGATTGCTGCTGGTGGTGACGGTTCGGCTGCTTGGTCCCGTGGTGTACGCGGGCTACCTCGACGAGGCCGTCGGCCACGAGTACTTCAAGGGACACTACGTACGCTTCTCGACGGTCCTGCACACGCTGCCATGGGGGCGTCTGGTGGTCGCCGACGTCATCGTCGTCGTGGGTACCGTCATCGGCCTCAGCCTGTTCGTGGTACCGGGCATCATCTGGCTGACGCTCTTCACGCTCGTGGGGCCGGTGATCGTGCAGGAGCACCACGGCGTCATCGACGGCTTCCGTCGCACTCTCCAGCTGAGCCGAGGCGCCTGGCGGATGGTCCTGCTGCTGGTGGTCCTCCTGCTGGTCGTCGAGAACGTCGCGCACGAGGTCGTCCATCAGGCGCTTCACGACGCCGCGCTCTGGCTGCAGGTCCTGGCCTTGTGGCTGACGGCGGCGGTCATCGGTGGCATCGTCGGCCTGGTCGAAGTGTCACTGGCATCGGAGCTGATGGCGCGATCGCCTCGTGCAGACCGGGCCGCCGCCGAGCCGCCGGCCGCTTGAGGCATTCGGTCTTGGTCGCCATGACACAGCAGGGCGATCGCGAGATTCGGAGCCTCGCGGTAGGCTGAGGCAGATGCGGCACCGTGCTGCACGACCCGGAGATGTAGATGCATCGACGCGAGTACATCGCCGCGCTTCTCCTCGCCCTGATCGTCGCCACCGCCGGCTCGCTCACGATGATCGCCCCATCGGCAGCCACCGAGCCCGACGAGCCGCCGCCCTACCATGCCCGCCACTTCGAGCTGGTGGACCTGCCCTTCGACCGTCTGCCCTGGACGAGCGACCCGCCACCCGCGCTGCCGGCACGGCCGCCGATCGACGACAAGGGCATCCGCCTCTTCCGCTGGAACGACGGCGGCCTCTACTACCGGCCCGGGCTCGGTCGCCATCAACGGCATGAAGCGCATCGACGCCTTCCGGGACACCGGCGACCGGGCCCAGCTCGAGCAGGCGCTGGTGCAGGCGGAGCATCTGCGACGAGATGGTCATCGAAGAGGATGACGCCTGGTGGCTGCCGTTCTGGTTCGACTACCCGCCCGAGGGCCTCACCGCCCCCTGGTTCAACGCCATGTCGCAGGGCCTGGTGCTGTCGTTCTTCGTGCGGCTCCATCGGGTCACCGGCGACGACATCCACCTGCGGGCCGCCGAGAAGGTCTTCGACAGCTATCGACGGCTGGGTCGAAAGGGCTCCGGTCAGCAACGACCCTGGGTCGCCTATGTCGCCGACGGTGGCTACCTCTGGCTGGAGCACTACCCCAACGCCCGGCCCGATCACGTCCTCAACGCGCACCATGCACTCGCTGATCGGGCTTTACGAGTACTGGCAGCACACCCGCTCCGCGGAGGCGCGCCAGTTGCTGGAGGGCGCCCTGACGACCATGCGTGACCGCGCCGCGACCTACCGGCGCGAGGGTCGCGTCAGCCTCTACGGCCTGCACAGCCGCACCAACCACTACAAGTACCACCAGGTGCATATCTGGCAGCTGCGGCTGCTGGGCCGCATGACCAGCGACCCCTTCTTCAGCGAGCTGGCCGACGCGCTGGCAGCCGACAGGGGGCCGCGCCGCGACGTGCCCGGCGAGCCCGCCCTGAGCGACGCTGCGTCCCGTCCCCGACCGGCACGCCCCAGGCGTGGAGGGTCGGTCCGCTACCCACTCGTTCGCGTCGGCGTACCGGAACGCGGCCTAGTCGATCGTCGTGACCCGTCCGAAGGGTCGCGCACTGATGTCGCCCCACACGCCGGCCTTGACATAGACATCCGCTCGGGCGACGGCGAGCGCCGCCGCGGCGTCCTCTGCCCGCACCAGCATGATCGACGAGGTCATGGCGTCGCTGTAGGCGCCGCCCTCGATGAGGGTGCCGGCGCGAAGCAGCTCGGCGACGCGGGTGAGGTGCTCGGCACGGACGGCCGGGCGCCGTTCCGCGGCCTCGGGCGTGTATCTGGCTTCGACGAGGAAGACACGTCTCGATCTCGACGCCAGGCGGGAGACTCGCTGCTGGTCATGGTTGCCTCCGGGGCGGTGGTTTGGCTGCGGCTTGCTGCTGACACCGTACGATGTTCGCCTCATGCCTGTCCCGCCTGTCGCGTCACGACTCCTCGCCGCCGTGCTGGCGCTGTGGGTGCTGGCTGCCTGCAGCCTCCTCGAGTTCGCGCCGGGGACCGGCCCAGCAGCGACAGGCGACGTGGCCGACGACCGCTTCCCCGACGTGCTCGCGGTGGAGCTGCAGCCCCGCGGCGATCGCAGCTACGACGTGGCGGTGACGCTGTCGTCCCCCTACGACACGCCCCAGCGCTATGCCGATGGCTGGCGCGTGCTCGACGCTGAAGGCAACGTCCTGGGCACGCACACCCTCCTGCACGACCACGCCGCAGAGCAGCCGTTCACGCGCACACAGCGCGGCCTGCTCGATCCCCGACGGTGTCGACGAGGTCACCGTCGAAGGCCGCGATCAGGCCAACGGCTTCGGCGGCCGCAGCCTCACCGTTGGCGTTCCCGAGCTGATGGCACCGTCCCCGTTGGCCGCGCTTGGCGGCGTGGTCCTGCTGGCCATGTCGGCCTTGCCGGTCGCCGCCGAGGAGGTCCTGTGGCTGGCAGACATCTGCCTGGAGTTCGCTGCGGGCTCGCTCGACGAGGCCGCGTGGGCCGACGTGCGTGCGGCACTCGGCGATGTCGTGGCCTCGCGACCGGCGCTGTTTCCCGAGCCGGTGATCACGCTGGCGCCTCCGATGCGGATCGACGTCGCCTCGGGCCATGCCGGCTTGGCGACCAGCACGGCTGGTTGCCTTGAGCCTGGCAGCGACTGGACGGCCTACTTCGGTCGTGGCTTCCTGCGAGGCCGGCGCGGAGCGCATGCTTGCCGAAGCTCCGACCACGCCTGGCATCGACTCGGAGGTGAGCATCGAGTGGTACCCCGACGAGACCCGGCTGCGCACGACGCTCGTCTTCGCCGGGCCCGCTGGATATCCCCAACGGCACCTGCTGGGTCGACGACCGCCTGAGCATCGACGCCGAAGGCGGCATCGTCCTCGCCAGCGGCGAGCAGGGTGTCGAGACGAGTCCCTTCGCGGAGGGCGCCTGCGGCCGCTTCTTCGACCATCTGCCCGACGGTGGTGCTGGGGAGCAGGCCGTGACCATGCTGCCGAGCGTCGATCGACGCTGGGCGACGGCAGCCAACTGCATCTCCTGGCTGAGTCGGTGATCGTGAGCAGCGACGCAGTCATCGTCGCAGGCAGCCTTCAGCGCGACTGAGCTGCGGCGGTCAGCCGGCTGCCGGTCCGCCCTCCGTCAGCTCCCCGACCAGCGCATCGGCCACCTCCAGTGCGGCGCCTTCGCGCTCGGCCGGCTGGGACCAGGTCCACAGCTCCAGGTAGGTGTCGCTGTCGCTGAGCCCCTCGGCCATGGCGATGCGGTCGATCTCCTGCTGGAAGGACGCGGGCAGCTGCCGGCGCACGGTCGTCCCGTCCTCATCCGTCACCGTGACCTGTGAGGGGATGCCGCGCCACGACAGCACCCGGTAGCTGGCCATGCCGCGCAGCCTACGCTGACGGCGGCTGTCGCAGGTGCTCTGGAAAACCTGCGGGCGGATCGGCTCGCAAGCTGGCGGCCCGCCTGCCGTGGCGAGACCAGCGCTCGTGAAGCGAGTCGTAGTCGCGTTGGTGGAAGGGACAGACGGCGATGCAGATGGAGCAACCCTCATGGCGCACGAAGTAGGGCAGGCAGCGTTCCGCGTCGACGCAGGCAGCGCGGCCGCTGTCGAAGCGGAGCGGCTGCCGGCGGATGGCTGCGGGAGGGCACTGCCGCACGCATTTGACGCACTCGCGACAGAAATCGTCGATCCAGGCGTGCGCATCGGTAGCGCTTTCGGGCAGGTCCGAGATGCTGGTGAAGACGGCTGCCAATCGGACCCGCGGCCCGAACCGTGGCGTGATGAGCAGGCCGTGCATGCCGACGCGCCCCAGGCCGGCTGCCTCTGCCAGTGGCGGATAGAGGGTAAGTCCGCCGAGGGGATGGCCGGCCTGGGCGGAGTAGCCCTCGCGCCCGCAAGAAGCGCGCGATCCTGTTGGCCGCGATGCCCAGCTCGTCGTACGTCTCGTGGACCATCACCGCCGTGTCGGGGCTGGGAGCTGTGTCCATGCGAGCCTTGTCCATCTCCATGGCCAGCACGATGGCGTGGGGGTGGAGCACGGCCTTGCCCTCGAAGATGAGCTCCGCGGGCACCGTCGTATAGCCGAAGGCATCGATGCCGACGGCGTGCATGAAGCCCTCCAGCTCCACGCGCGCCTCCTTGTCCATGGAGGTGATCGGCGTGGCGGGGTTGTCGGCCACCTCCTTGAGCGAGGCGCGGATGTTGCGGGCGCTCGAGAGCACATGTGGCAGGCTGCGCGGAAAGCCGGGCATCGGCCGATGCAAGCCCGCTACCTCGATGGACTTCTCCACGATCTCGATGCGGCGCGGCGACGTCGGACCGGCGTGGACGACATCGGACCGCGCCGCCAGATCGGCCTCCAGGCGGAACGTGGGCTGCAGGATGAAGCGCAGCAGCAGGCGCTTGAAGCGCTGCACGGCGCCGGCGAGGACTCGCTCGGTCCGGCCGATGTGCGGGGTCTCGGCCGTGGCTGTCATGGCCTGAGCGTAGCCGCCGACTGGAGGCCTCCGCATGGGCGAGTCGTACCGAACGTACTGTCCACAGGACAGTACACGCGCGATAAGAGGCGCGGACTACGGTGTCACCATGCTGACCCATCGAGCGGCGTCAACGCTGCGCCAGTCCCTCCTCGTCCCGCTCCTCCTCTTGACCGGTATTCCCGTGCAGGGGAGCTCGCCTGAACCTGCGCTTGCGCCTGCCCACGCCCGCGACCGCGTGATCGTGGGCTTCACACCGGCCGCCGGACCCCGCCAGCGTCGGCAGGCCCTCGGCAGCGTGCGCGTCGCCTCGAGCCGATCCGTGTCGCCCGTCGCGCCGGGGGTCTCCGTGGTGGAGCTTCGTCCCGGCCAGGCCGTCGGTCGCGTCATCCGCAAGCTGGAGGCGCGAGGCAGGCGTCGCCTATGTCGAGCCCGACTACCGCGTGTGGCCGGCCGCCACACCCGACGACCCGCGCTACCTCGACGGCAGCCTGTGGGGCATGTACGGCGGCGGGACCGCTCCGCATGCCAATGCCTGGGGTTCAGGCGCGGCGGCGGCCTGGGCTCATGGGACCGTGGGCTCTGCCGGAGTCCATGTCGGGATCCTCGACGAGGGCATCCGCATCGATCACGCCGAACTCGCGGGCAACGTCTGGCGGAACCCGTTCGAGACCGTCGACGGCACCGATGAGGACGGTAACGGCTACGTCGACGACACCACGGGCTGGGACTTCGTTCACGACGACGCCAGCGTCTACGACGGCACGCTCGACGACCACGGCACTCACGTGGCCGGCACCATCGGTGCGCAGGGGTGGCAATGGGCGCGGTGTGGCCGGAGTCAACTGGCACGTGACGATGATCCCGGCCAAGTTCATCGGGGCCGGAGGCGGCTATGTCAGCGACGCGATCCGGGCGCTCGACTACATCACAGACCTCAAGACGCGCCACGGGCTGGAGATCGTCGCCACCAACAACAGCTGGAGTGGCGGCGGTTTCAGCCAGGCCCTCCACGACGCCATCGACCGCGGCGGGGACGCCGGCATCCTGTTCATCGCCGCCGCGGGCAATGACGGCCGCGACGTCGACACGCAGCCGGCCTACCCCGGCAGCCTATCGCTGCGACACCCGCGCCGACGGCAGCTCCCCGTGGCTGGGACTGCGTGGTGTCGGTGGCCAGTCTCCAGCCCGATGGGCGGCTCGCAGCGGACTCGAACTGGGGTGCAGCAACGATCGACCTTGGAGCGCCCGGAAGAGACATCCTCAGCACGCACCCTGCCGGCGATGACGGCTACGCCAGCCTCAGCGGGACGAGCATGGCCGCGGCGCATGTGAGCGGCGCGGTGGCACTGTGCGCCAGCACCGACCGGGCGCTGCCTGCGCGCCGGCTGCGTGGGTTGCTGCTCCAGACCGGTGCTGCCACGAACGCGCTGGCGGGTCGCAGCAGTACCGGTGCACGGCTGGATATCGACGCCCTCCGGACCGCCTGCGAGCCCTCGCCGGACGTCACCGTGACGATCGACGACCTCGATGCGGCTTTCCACCGCTACGGCTCAGGCTGGCGTGCCAGTGACGGTGGTCATGCTGGATATCACTACTGGGCAGCGGCACGCGAGACCACCCGCACGCTCTACGGCGCCTGGAAGCCCGTCCTCGCCGCCGCCGGCTGGTATGACGTCCTGGTGCATGTCCCGGCGGAGCACGCCTCCAGCCGACGTGCCTCCTACCGAGTACGCACGAGCGCCGGCTGGGTCACGCGCATCCGCAATCAACACAAGCGGAGTGGGACATGGGTGAGCCTTGGCATCCACCACCTGTCGAGCACGCCAATCGTGCAACTGTCAGACAAGACCGGCGAGGCCCCGTCACTGGCGCGGCGCCTGGCCTTCGATGCGGCTCGCTTCGTTCCTGTAGCCGGTCCACCGGCTACGTCCCTGCCAGTAGCACCCGACTGAGAGCAGGCCGCGGGAGATCGCCTAGGCGTCGGTTGCCTCGTCGACCTCGATGCTGGTCAAGCGGAAGGAGAAGGGTTCCTGGGTCGCACTGTTGAAGTGGAGGGTCGCTCCCTCCGCCACGGAGCCTTCACTGAGCAGCGGCCAGTGCAGCTCGACCGAATCGGTATCGATGCCCGACTCTTCCCCGACATCGAGGTAGACATCGGTCACGCGCTGCGCGTGGGCCTGGTTGGCGTGCTCCAGCACCACCTCCAGGATGCGTTCTGTGACTCCGGCTTCATGCATGGACGGGCTCCCCTTGTGGCGGTGACGGACGCGGCCCTCGCAGCGCCCCCACGACCGCTGCCGCGGCGACCGGCACGGCCGCTGCGACGCTGTCGCTCAGTTCCTCCCCGAAGACATCGCCACGTTCGATGACGATGCCCACGACGTCGATCTCAGATGGCAGGTCCGCGCCCATGACACGTCCGGCCTCGATGGCGGCCGGCAGGGGCGCGTCGTGCGTCGAGTCCAGGTGGCTCGCGATCCGCGTCTCCACGTCCGCCAACGGACGACACCAGACGCTGCCGGGTGCATTCTCCGGATCGATGATGGCATCCACGATGATGGCACGTCGATAGCCGACCAGCAGCTCCATGAGGCTCACGCCGCCGACGCAGGCCTGCTGCAGGCTGGCGTCGTCATGCTCGAGCGCATCAAGCGCGTCGATGACTCGCCAGCCCACGCCATCGTCACCCAGGATCGGGTTACCCAGGCCCACGACGAGCGTCTCGCCGGGCTCAGCCAGACGCAGGCCGTAGGCTGCGCCGGGCTCGATCAGACTAGTCACGGCGCAACTCCTTGAGCGGGTTGCCATCCTTGTCGCGGATGGTGACGAGCATGGGCATCTGGCCCGGCATCGTGTGCGTAGCGCAGCCGAAGCAGGGGTCGTAGGCCCGGAAGCCCATCTCGATGCGATCGAGCAGGCCGTCGGTCACCACGGTGCCCTTCGTGATGAGGCTGCGGGCAGCCTTGTCCACCGACATGGCGATGGGACCGTAGTTGTTGGTCGTACCGACGATCAGGTTCACCCGCGTGATGACGCCGTTCTCGTCGGTCCAGTAGTGGTGCGTGAGCGTGCCGCGTGGTGCTTCGACCGTGCCCACACCTTCGGTCGGGGTCTGGGTGGGGATGGCACGCACATCAGGCGATGTGATTTCGGGGTCGTTCACCAGCTGCTGTACCGTCTCGGCTGCCTGCATCAGCTCGATGAGGCGGGCCCAGTGGGTGGCACCGCGGCTGTGCACCGGGGTGCCCTGGGGTGAGAGCGTGGCGAAGTACTTCTCGTACGCCGCCTGTGCCTTGGGCGTGGCCATACCCGACGCCACATTGAGCCGGCCCAGCGGCGCCACTGTGTAGATGCCCGAGTCCTTGCCGTCGACGAGGCCCTTCCAGCCGACCTTCTTCAGGTAGGGGAACTTGAGGAAGGTCCAGGGCTCCACCTTCTCGCTGATCCAGTCGCGATAGTCCTTGGGCTCGTATTGGCCGAACACTTCCCCGTCAGGCGCTACGACCTTGATCTGTCCGTCGTAGAAGGTGACCTTGTCATGCTCATCGACGAGGCCGCTGTAGTAGGTCTCGTGGGTGTAGAGGTCGCCCTTGACGATCTCTTCGATGGCCTCGTCCGCCAGCATCGAGTCGAACAGGTCCAGGCTGAAGGCAGCGAAGTCGACCATCCCGTCGGCGAGCGCCTTGATCTCGTCGCGCTCGTCCTCGCTGATGGCCTTGGTCATGCCGCCCGGCACACCCGTGCAGGGATGGATGCGCCGTCCTCCGATGATCTCGATCACCCGGTGCCCGGCCTTGCGCGCGTCGATGACCTTGCCGCCGACCTCGACGCCGACCTTCTTGACCACGCCGAGGATATTGCGCTCGGCCTTGGGGGCGTCGGGCCCCATGATCAGGTCAGGTCCGCTGAGCACGTAGAAGTGCGTCGCGTGGTCGGTGACGTAGAAGGCGTTGTAGAGCAGCTCTCGCAGCATGCGCCCCGTGCGCGGCACGGTGACGTTGTAGACGGCGTCGGCCGCCTTGGCGGCGGCCATGTGGTGCGCCTCGGGACAGACGCCGCAGATGCGGTTCGTCAGCGCCGGCATGTCCTCCACCGGACGGCCCACACAGAACGACTCGAAGCCACGCAGCTCGGGGATCTGGAAGTAGGTGTGCTCGACATCACCGGCGTCGTCAAGGATGATCTCGATCTTGCCGTGACCCTCCAGACGCGTGACGGGATCGATAGAGATGCGTGTCATGACCGACCCCCGTGGAGCAGCGATGCTGCCAGGCTGAAGCGATAGAACTGGCCCACCGTGTCCGGTAGCCCGGCGAGGATCCGTTCGATGTCCTCCGGCTCGCTGGCGTCTACCACCGAGGCGTAGGCCGAAAGCAGGCGCGCTCCGAAGTCATTCACGCCCTGGGTCGCGCCGTAGCAGCCGATGCATGGCGCGCCGGCGGCGGGACACTTGGCGCCACAGCCGTCGCGGGCTGCCGGGCCACAGCAGGGCAGGCCCTGCTCCAGCAGGCACAGGGTCGGATCGACCTCGGCGAGCGTCTGGATGCGCTTGAACTCCGTGATGGTCTTGACGCCGCGCTCACGCGTGCATTCGTCACAGACGGTCGAGATCCCGGCACCCAGCACCGCGCCCTTGGGCGGGAGCGGCCCGGTCCCATCGAGCGCCGCCGTGACCGCGCCGAGCACCTCAGCGATGCGCTCGGTCTCGGGCGGGCAGCCGGGTACCGAGTAGTCGATGTCGACGACCTGGCCCAGCGTCTGCAGGCGGAGCTGCAGGGTCGGCAGCTCCAGCTCGCCGTAGGGGGATTCCCAGGGTCCGTTGGGCGTGCCACCGTTGACGTCGTTGAGCTCAGGGTCATAGGCCGCGGCAAAGATCGCCTCGATCGGACGTTGGTTGGCGAGGCCGGGGATGCAGCCCTCACTGGCGCAGGACCCGAAGGCGACCAGCACCTTCGACTTGGCGCGCAGCAGGCGCGCCATCTCTGCGTCCTCGTCGGTGCGGATGCCGCCATCAAAGAGACACACGTCGATCTCGCCGTCTTCCATGGCGCGGACATCCTGGCGCTTGCCGTCCATGGCAGCCGGCCAGAAGACCGGCTCCCAGCGCTCGGTGAACTCGATGAGCTTCATGCCCAGGTTGAGCACGGCGACGTCGCAGCCACCGCAGGCGGAGGCCCAGTACATCGCCAGCTTGTAGCGGGTCTTGGCCTCGGCCGGGGCGTCGGTCTCGGCCGGGATGACGGCTTCGGTGGTCATGCCTCGACCTCCACGGGCTCAGCGGCTGCGACAGGGACACCGGGCTCCGGGCCCAGCGCGACTCTGATCTCAGGCGGGATGGGGCCGAGCGCCTTGACCTCGGCCACGATGCGTGCGATCTCGTCGGCGAAACGCTGGCCCTCGGCGGCGCTGGCATAGAAGCGCTGCAGGCGCGCGGGCTCGATGCCCAAGTCGCTCAGGGTTCGCCGCAGGAACAGGAAGCGCCGCAGTGCCTTCACCGATTGGATGCGGTAGTGGCAATCTTCCGGCCAGCAGCCGGTCATGATGACCGCGTCAGCACCCTTTGCGAAGCCCTCCAGGATGAACTCGGGCTCCATGCGCCCAGAACACATCAGACGGATCAGGCGCACGTTGTGGGGGTACTTGGTGCGCGCCGTGCCCGCCAGGTCGGCGGCGCGGTAGCTGCACCAGTTGCAGGTGAAGCCCAGGATGAGTGGCTCGAAGGGCTCTGTCGCAACGGCCGGCGAGCTGGTGTCAGGAGTGGTCATGGGTGCGGTCATGTCGTCGCTCCCATCGCTTCCTCGACCGGTTTGCCGACGCCACCACCCGGGTAGCTCAGCAGGCCATCGATCTGGGCGATGATCTGATCGTGGCTGAAGCCGCTGCCGGCGATGGCGTTGGCGGGACACGCGGCCACGCATACGCCACAGCCCTGGCAGAGCTTGGGGTTGATCTCCGTGACCATCGCATCCTCATCGAAGGTGATGGCACTGAACGGGCAGAGGTCGTTGCAGATGCGGCAGCCGGAGCAGCGTTCGGCATCCACCGTGGCGCGATACGGCTCCATGGCGATCTCACCCTGGGCGATGCGGCTCAGGATCGTGGCCGCCGCTGCCGCACCGTTCGACACGCTCGTGGGGATGTCGCGTGGTCCCAGCGTGGCACCGGCAGCGAAGACGCCGTCGGTCATGGTGGCCACCGGTGCCAGCTTGGCGTGGCGCTCGATGATGAAGCCGTTGGAGCTGCAGCCGACGCCGAACATGCGTGCCACCTCGGTGGCATCCGGCTGTGGTTCCAGACCGGTGGAGAGGATGACCATGTCGGCGGGGATGCGGCGCTTGATGCCCGCGAGCGTGTCCTCCACCTGGACCATGAGGCGACCTTCACAGCCCGCCTCCTCCGGGTAGCTCAAGGCGTCGGTCACCTCCGCGACGCGTCCGCGGATGAATTGGGTGCCCTCGTCCTGGATCCGGTTATAGAACTCGTCGTAGCCCTTGCCCGGCGTTCGCATGTCGATGTAGCACTCGTACACGTCAGCACCCGTGTGCTCCTTGACGAGGTGCGCGAACTTGAGCGACTGCATGCAGCAGATGGCCGAGCAGTACTCGTTGGTGTTCTTGTCACGCGAGCCGACGCAGTGGACGATGACCACCGAGCGAGGCTCGGTCACCCCGTCACGCAAGACGATCCTGCCCCCGGTGGGACCGGCGGCGTTGCTCATGCGCTCGAACTCCATCGAGGTGAACACGTTCTGCAACCGGCCGTAGCCGAATGACTCGATGCGTCGAGCGTCGAAGGGCTGGAAGCCGGTGGCCAGCAGGATGTTGCCCACGTTCAGCTCGACGAACTCCTCCTGTTGCTCGAAATCGATGCAGTCGACCGGGCAGAACTTCTCACACGCCTTGCAGGTGCCCTTGGCGAAGTACGTGCAGTTCTCCGGCGTGAGCACCGGATACTTGGGAACGGCCTGCGGGAAGGGCGTGTAGATGGCCTTGCGGTAGCCGATACCCGACTCGAAGCCGGTATCGATGACCTGGACCGGGCACTTTTCGACACAGATGCCGCAGCCGGTGCAGTCGGCCTCGACGACGTAGCGCGGCTTGTGCTTGACCCTGATCTTGAAGTCACCCACCGAGCCCGAGACGTCGACGACCTCGCTCCAGGTGTGCAGCGTGATGTTGGGGTGCGCGCCGGCGTCGACCATCTTGGGGGTCAGGATGCAGGCCGCACAGTCGAGGGTGGGGAAGGTCTTGTCGTATTGGGCCATGTGGCCGCCGATGGACGGCTCGCGCTCCACGATGTGGACGGGGTAGCCGGCGTCGGCGATCTCGAGGGCCGCGGTGATGCCGGCGATGCCGCCACCGACGATGAGGGTCGCGCTGTTGACCGGCGCGATGAGCGGCTCCAGAGGAACCTGCTCGGCTACGCGATAGACGCCACCGGCGATGACGGCCTTGGCCTTCTCGGTGGCCCTGGCCTTGTCGGTATGGACCCACGAGACCTGCTCACGGATCGATACCAGCTCGGTGAGATAGGGGTTCAGGCCGGCGTTGGCACTGGCCTCCCGGAAGGTCTTCTCGTGCATGTGGGGTGAGCAGGCGCCCACGACCACGCGCTCCAGACCGTACTCCTTGATGTCGTTCTCGATCAGCTCCTGGCCCAGGCTGGAGCACATGAAGGGATAGTCGCGCGCGACCACCACACCCTTGTCGCCGAGCTCCTCGAGGGCCCAGTCGCGGACCGCCTCGACATCGACCACGGCGGAGATGTTGGTGCCGCAATGGCACACATAGACGCCGGTCCTGGGGGCGGTCATCGCAGCTCCTCCTCGTCCGCTCGCGGCTCGGGCGCCGGCAGGGTCGGGTCATCTCGTCGCCGTCGCTTGGGTTTTGCCGCCGCGGCGCGCTCGGCCTCTTCTTCCTCGGTCAGCGGAGCCTCGATGCCGATGTGCGCGAGGGCCGGGCGGGCGGAGATGATCTCCCGTCCGAAGCCCAGCTTCTTGGCCGGCATGCCGAAAGCCAGGCCCATCAGCTGCGTGAAGAACAGGATGGGCATGTGGTGGTCCTCACGGAAGTGACGGTTCATCTCCCGCTGGTAGAAGTCCACGTTCATCTGGCACATCGGGCAGACCGTCACCAGCGCGTGTGCTCCGACCCGTTCAGCCTCGACGATCAGTCGCCGGATGAGCTCGAGGCCCGTTTCCGGATTGATCTGGGTCATGTGGCCACCGCAGCAGTCGGTGCGCCGGCTGTATTCGACCACGTCCGCACCCAGGTGCAGCAACAGCTGGTCCAGCGCATGGGGATGCTCCCGATGCTGCCAGCGGTCGTCATAGTCGGGCCGCGAGACGAGGCAGCCCATGTAGGGGGCCAGCTTCAGCCCGGCCAGTGGGCGGGTGACGTGCTGATGGATCTCGTTGAGCCCGACGTCGTCGATCATGACCTCGAGCAGATGCCGGACCTTGACCGAACCGGGCGTGTAGCTCATGCCGTCCGCACCCAGGGCGTCGTTGACGTTGGCGGCCAGCTCTGGCGACTCGCGCACGTAGGCGTCCGTGCGAGCGAGGTTGACGTAGCAGGCGCTGCACGGCGCCACCAACGTGTCGCTGCCGTTCTTCTGCTTCTCCGCCAGGGCCAGGTTGCGTCCGACCAGCGCCTGTGAGCGCAGCGGGCTGATGCCCATGTACTCGGTGGCACCGCAGCAGTTCCAGTCGTCCAGCTCGGCGAGGCCGATGCTGAGCTCCGGCAGCACCGCCTCGATGGAGTCGTGATAGGCCTTGCCGGTGCCGTCCATCGAGCAGCCCGGGTAGTACATGTACTGGGTGGCCATCAGTGCGTCCCTCCAGCCTGCGGCTGCTCCTCGAAGACGCTGCGCTGCTTGGCTTGCTCGATCTCGGTGGCGCGGTCGAGGATGGCGTTCAAGCCGGCCACACCCCGGATCTGATGCGGCCGGAAGCCCATCCGGCCCTTGGTCACCATGCCGATGCCGGAGGTCGTCATGCCCGGCAGTCGGGTCATGTAGTGGCGCAGGTAGTGCTTGGCGACCAGGCCCACCTCGAAGCTGCGACCGTACTTGTGGATGTAGTCGACGAAGGTCTTGGAGAAGTCGGGCGCCACGTGGCTTGGAACCCGGTGTTCCTGGGTGGCCTTGGCCTTCAGGGCATACATCACGTCGGGGATGTGGATCTGCTTTGGGCAACGGACGGCGCAGAGGTAGCAGCTCACGCACATCCAGGGCGTATTGCTGTCCATGACCTTGTCACGTGCACCGGCGCGCACGAGGGCGAAGATCTGCCGCGGCGTGTGGTCCATGTCTGCGTACGACGGGCAGGAGCCACCGCAGGTGCCGCACTGGATACAGGTCTCAAGGCGGGAGTCAGCCGGGATCATGGCGATGACTTCCTCCTGGAAGGTAGCCGCGCGTCTGCCCCCGATGGGAGCGGGCGGTGGCGGGACTGCAGCCTTTGGCATGTGTTCGCCTCTCGTGCTCAAACGCCCGCGGGCCGCGAAGAGACGGCGACCGCGGGCGGGTGTTCGGACGGCTATGTGTCAGACATGGCCCACGACTCGGGTCGACGGGGACGCCAGGGGGAAAAGCCTCCGGTGGCTCGAGCTATTCGGTTAAGAGCACTGTTGGCCTGCGCCACAGCAGGGAGTAGGGCCGAAATGCCCCAAGGCTGATCCGAAGTGACTGCCCGTGCCCCCCTACCTGCGGCCTCCGAAATGGGCGTTGGCGTGACCAGCGGCATGCCCCACGCGAGCCGTTGGTCACGAATTGGTGTCAGCCGCGCGTCCCACGCTCACCCTGCCGGCAGCTCGGCAGGCGCCCCACCCAGGTCATTCGGCCTGTCAAATGGGGGCCATCGGTCCAGCAACGCCGCTCCCGGGATCCGAACCGTCCGACCGCCACGGATGGCATCAGCGTCGGCCTCCTGCTCGAACCCTACCCAGCGCTGGTTGAGGCGGCTGTGCTGGTTGAGGCGGTTGCGCCGCCGGCGTCGTCACCGCCTACAGTTCGTGCATGGGTGAACCCCTTCTCGATGCGCGCGGCCTGAGCAAGACGTTCTCCAGCGGCCGGGGCGCCAACCGCAGGACCGTGGCGGCGGTCCAGGCTGTCGACCTCACGCTTGAAGCCGGCGAGACCCTCGGTCTGGTCGGCGAGTCGGGCTCTGGCAAGTCCACGCTGGGCCGCATCCTGCTCCGGTTGGTCGAACCAGACGCCGGCACAGCCACCTTCCGTGGCGACGATCTCTTCGCCCTGAAGGGGGCGGCGCTGCGCCGGATGCGGCGACACATGCAACTCGTCTACCAGGACCCCTTCTCCTCGGTCGACCCGCGGTTCCAGGCCCGCGACATCGTGGCCGAGCCGTGGGTCATCCACGGTCTCTACGACCGCGATGAGCGCCGTCGGCGAGCGGACGAGCTGCTAGAACGGGTGGGTATCGACCCCGTCCTGGGTAGCCGGCGGCCGGCCGCCTTCTCGGGGGGCCAGCTGCAACGTATCGGTATCGCTCGTGCGCTTGCCCTTGAGCCCGACCTGATCATCTGTGACGAGCCCGTCTCCGCCCTCGATGTGTCCGTCCAGGGCCAGATCCTGAACCTGCTCCTGGACCTCCAGGCGGAGCGCGGCATCAGCTATCTCTTCATCGCGCACGACCTTGCGGTCGTCCGCCACTTGAGCCGGCGTGTCGCGGTCATGTACGGTGGACGCATCGTCGAGACCGGCAGCCGCGACGCTGTCTTCGGCCGGCCGAGCCATCCCTACACGCGGGCTCTCCTGGCTGCCACGAGCGGCAGCCAGAGGCGGAGCGAGGCCAGGCCCGAGTCCGGTCGCCTTGACGGGCCACCCTCTGGCTGTGTGTTTCGCATGCGCTGCCCACTCGCACAGGCGCGCTGTGCGGAGGCGGTGCCCGAGCTCAGCGAACGTGGGCAGGGGCATCCGGTGGCCTGCCATCTTCCGGCGAACGACCCGGACTAGGTCTCGCGGCGGACGCGCGGGTCGAGGCTGATCACTGCTACATCGGCGACCAGGTTGACGAGTGCGACCAGCAGGCCGGCGACGATGCCGATGCCCACGATGAGCGCCGTATCCAGGCGTCGCAGGCCCAGCAACAGGTCGGCCCCCAGTCCGGGCATGGAGAAGGCCACCTCCACCACCGCCACGCTGGAGAAGAGGCCGGCGAAGTCGAAGCGCCAGGATCGACAGCAGCGGCAGCAGGGCGTTCGGCAGCAGGTGTCGCCAGCGCACCGACCAGGGCGACTCACCGAGCGCGGCGCTGAAGGTGATGTACGGCTGCTCCTGCTGTTCCAGCAGGGAGGTCCGCAGCAGGCGCGCCAGCACCAGCCCGAAGGGCACGCCCAGCGTCAGCACCGGCAGCACGTAGGCGGCCGGCGTTCCCGCGCCTCCCAGCGGGAACAGCCGCAGACGGAAGGCGAAGACGTAGATCAGCAGCAGGCCCACGAGGAACGCCGGGACCGCGGCCGTGAGGCCGGCGAGGATGACCAGCAGCCGATCGGCCCAGCCACCGCGACTGACGACCCACAATGCCAGCGGGATGGCGATCAGCACCTCCACGAGGAAGGCGAGGCCTGTCAGCAGCAGCGTCGGCGGCAGCGAACGCAGCAGCACCTGGGTCACCGGCTCGGCCTTGGCGAAGCTGTAGCCCAGGTCGCCCTGGGCCATCCGTGCCAGGGAGTCGACGTATCGCACCGGCAGCGGGTCATCGAAGCCGTAGGCCTCGCGGATGGCCGCCAGCGTCTCGGCTGAGGCGCCTGGCCCGGCCAGCTGTCGGGCCGGGTCGCCCGGGATGATCTCGATCAGCAGGAACCCGGCCGTGGCCACGATCCATACCGTCACCAGCGCGGCCAGCAGCCGCTTGCCGATGTACCAGCCCATCAGCGTTCCTCGGTCCGGGTGCGCAGGGACTCACCGACCAGGTTGGCGGCGATCACGAGCAGCGCCAGGAAGAGCGCGGGGTACAGGATCAGACCCGGGTGGCTGCGGTAGTAGATGAGGTGCTGGCCCAGCATCGAGCCGATCGACGACTGCGGCTCCTGCACACCCGCGCCGAGGAAGCCCAGCGCCGATTCGAAGAGCACGGCCCAGCCGACCGAGAGCGCAGCATAGGCGCCGACGACCGGCAGCAGGTGCGGCAGGATATGGCGCATCAGGACGCTCACCGATCCCGCGCCCTGGACCCGCGCAGCCTCGACGTATTCGCGCTCGCGCAGCACCACTGCCTGCCCGTAGGTGACGCGAGCGATGGGCGCCCAGAACACCGCCGCCAGGCCCACGATGAGCGAGAGCGTGCCGCGGCCCAGGATCGTCGAGATGGCAGCCGCCAGCAGCAGCCCCGGGATGGCCAGGCCCAGGTCGGTGAAGCGCATCAGCACCGATCCTGCGAAGCGCTTGGTGTTTGCCGCCAGCAGCCCCACGGCAACGCCGGCGACCGTGGCGATGGCCACTGCCGACAGTGCCGTCAGCATCGTCAGGCCACCGGCGTAGAGGACGCGCGCCAGCAGGTCGCGACCTCGCGGGTCGGTGCCCAGCGGGTGGCCGTCGGAGCCGGCGCCGAGGGGCTCGCCCAGTGGCGTCAGGCCCCCTACCGACTCGAAGGTCGGGTCCACGGGCGACAGCAGCGGGAAGACGATCACCAGCAGGAGAGGAGGAGCAGCAAGCTCACGCCGACCCGCAGGCCCCACGCCTGTGGCCGCTGCGATCTGGTCGGAGCCAGGGTGGGCCCGATCACGGGGTGGCCTCGACCGGGTGGTGGCAGGCGTAACCCTCGTCAGCCGGCCAGCCATAGCGCGGCTCCACGTCGTGGCAGATCTGATCGGCCCAACCGCAGCGCGGCGCGAAGGCGCACGGCGCGAACATGCCCGGCAGCGACGGCGGCTGTCCTTCGACGGTGGCGAGGCGTTCGCCGGGTCGTGCCTCGCGGACCGACGCCGCCAGCAGCGCCGCCGGATAGCGATGGCGTGGTCGCTGCAGCAAGTCAGCCGCCGCTCCGAACTCGACGATGCGTCCGGCGTACATGGCCGCGATGCGATCGGCCATGCGTTCGAGCAGCTGCAGGTCGTGGGTGATGACGACCACGGCGGTGCCCAGCTCGCGCACCAGCGCCACGAACGACTCGATGACCTGCACCTGGACCAGCGCGTCGAGCGCCGTGGTGGGCTCGTCGGCGATGACCAGCTCCGGCTCGCACGAGAGGGCCGTGGCGATGGCTGCGCGCTGCAGCATGCCACCGGAGAGCTCGTGGGGATAGGCACGCATCAGCCGCGCGGGGTCGGGCACGCCCAGTCGCCCCAGCAGGTCTGCCACCCGCTCGTCAGCCTCGTCCGCGGTCAGGTCACGGTGCAGCTCCAGTGGCCGGCGCACCTGCGGCCCCATGCGGCGCAGCGGGTCGAAGGCCCGGAACGGATCCTGTGGCACGAACGTGACGCGAGCGCCGCGCAGCGCCGGCGGTCCGATCGAGGTCCGGCGACCCCGATGACCTCGCCGTCGAGCCGGATCTCGCCGCCAGCGATCGAGCGCGTGCGCCCCAGCAGGCCCAGCACGGCCAGGCCCAGCGTGGTCTTGCCGCAGCCGGACTCCCCGACGACGCCGGTGACCTCGCCGCGGTCTACCGACAGGTCGACGCCGCGCAGGATGTCACCGCCGCGCGCCGCGACGCGCAGGTCCCTCGACGGTCAGCAGGCGCACGCTGCCGACGGCAGCGGAGTGCGTCACAGCGCTCCCGCGTCGGATCAGGCGTCGGCCTTGACCCAGGCGCGCTTCCAGTCGTATGGCGCGTACGTCGCCAGCGTCGGCATGGCACCGACGCGCGACCCGTATACGACCTGGGGTGTCACCTCCATGATCGGGTACGCCGGCGACCTCGTCGATGAGCCGCTGCTGCACCTCCAGCAGCGCCGCGTCCCGCTCCGGGCCGAAGGGCATCGCTCGGTCGCGTAGAAGGCCGCGTCGATGTCCTCATCACAGAAGTTCGAGATGTTCAGGAACGAGCCGCACACGAAGTTGGTGGAGATGTAGTCCTGCGCGTCGGGGTAGTCGGCGCTCCAGTAGGTCGACGAGAGGTCGCGCGCGGCCGGGTCGTAGACCGCGCCACCGAAGAACTCACCCGGCTGCAGGCCGGTCAGCTCGACCTTGAAGCCGACCGCCTCGAGGTCCTGGCGTAGCGCGGTGGCGTTGGCCGAGCCGTACGGATCGGTGACGTCGTAGATGACCTTGACGCGGCGTGCCGTCGTAGCCCCCGGAGTCCAGGTACTGCGCGTGCCAGCTCCGGGTCGTACGGGTAGATGCGGGTGCCGCTCGGGGTCGGACTGGAGCGTGGCCGAGCCCATCAGCTGGTTCCAGGGCTTGGCCAGGCCGCCGAACTGGGCCGTGAAGTCGCGGGTCAGCCGCGTGGGCCACGGCCAGCCGCAGGTCGCGGTTGCCGAAGCATGCCGCCGTTCTCGAGCGCGAGGTAGTAGATGCGGGGCCCGACGGCAGCCTTCGACGGTGACGTCGGGTGCCTGCTCCAGCAGTACGCAGGCCGGCTGGTCCGATGGAGAAGGGCTCGTAGACGCCGTCCGCCTGGCCCGACTCGAGGCGCAGCACCTGCGTGTTCTCATCCACGCCCAGGTCGACGTGGATCTCGTCGAGGTAGGGCAGCTCCGGGTCGACGTAGCCCTCGTTGCGCGCCAGCGTCAGGTCAGAGCCCTTGTTCCACTCCTTGAGGTAGAAGGGGCCGGCACCCACGGGACGGTTGCCGAAGTCCTCGCCGCGCTCGGCGACCGCCTCCGGTGGCACCGGCCAGCTGGTGGCGATGGTCAGACCCAGCAGGAAGGTGCTGGTGGGCGCCTCCAGCGTCACCTGCAGCGTGTCCTCGTCGATGACCTCGATGCCCTCGACGGCTTCCGCCTCGCCGGCGTTGAAGGCGGCTGCGCCCTTGATGGGGAACAGATAGCCGCTGCCCCAGGATGGTGCCGGAGCGCCGTCCGGCGTGGGGTCGAGTGCGCGGGTCATGCCGTAGGCGACATCCGCTGCGGTGACCGCACGCGGCTCGAAGTCGGGACCGGCGAACATCGCGCCCGGCTTCAGGTCGAAGGTGTAGACGAGTCCATCCTCGGAGATGCGTGGCATCCCGTCCGCCAGCGCCGCCACCAGCTCACCCTCGGGCGTGAAGTGGTACAGCCCTTCGTAGAGCGCACCCGCGACGGTGTTGTACTCGATGGTGTCGACGGCCTGGCTGTTGTCCAGCGTCCTGGGGTCGTTGAGCGCCACCAGCTCCAGCCGGCCACCGCGCGACGGCTCGGTCGTCCTGGGCCACGACGGTGGCCCCGAGCGAGGCCATGACGGCTGCCAGCAGCAGGCTCAGCAGCACGGTTGGGAGCAGCTTCTTCACGACGAACCTCCACGGGTGGTTGGCACAGCGAGTCTACGTTCGCGGCGACGGCGCGCGGCAAGGCATCGCCGCAGCTTCGCGGCGCGCTCGTATGCTGTCGCCATGGACACACGAGCGGCCGCCGAGCGGGCTGCAGAGATCATCCGCGAGCGTGCCGGCCGGGCCCCCAGCGTTGGCGTCATCTGCGGCACCGGCTTCGCGCCCTGCACGGACGTGCTCAGTCGATCGCGTCAGCATCCCCTTCGCGGACCTCGGCTTCCGGCCCAGCCGCATCCCCGATCACGTCAACGAGGTCGACGTCGGGCGAGCTGGATGGCGTCACGGTGGCGAGCCGTCAAGGCCAAGGTGCTGCCCTGCGATGGCGCCACCGTCGCAGGAGAGTGGGCTGCCGGCGCGCAGTCTCGCCCTGGCCGGCTGCCGAGACACTGCTCTACTCGGCCAACTCCGGCTCGATGCGAGACGACGTGACCCCGGGCATCGTTCCTGGCCTTCACGCGACCACATCAACTTCAGCGGCTTCAACCCGCTCGCGACCGAGCGTGAGGGCCAGGGCTGGGACACGCCCTACCTCTCGATGGCGGAGCTCTACGACGAGGAGCTCACGCTCACCGGGTGCGCCGGGCCGGTCGAGGCCGCCGGCGTCCCCTTCCCGACCGGCGTCGCCGGGCTACTGGATGGGCCCCAGCTTCGAGACGCCGGCTGAGATCCGACTGGCCCAGCTGGCCGGCTGCTCCATCTCCTCGAACTCGTTCCTGCCGGAGGTGATGGCTGGCTACCACGCCGGCATGAAGGTGGTGGCCTTCACCTTCGTCTCCACGATGTCCGCAGGCATCGGGCCGCCCATCGACCTGGGCCCGGTGCTGGACCTGACCCACGGGCGCACGCCGGCTACCGCACCATCCTGCGCGCCGCGATCCCCGTGATGGCCGGCGCCCACGACTGAGGCCAAGACGCCCTGGGCTCGACTCGGACCCCGGTCAGGCGGCGACTGGCTCGTCCGGGTCGATGGGGTCGACGGTGCCCGCTCCCGGCGCGCCAGGAACACGAAGGGCAGCGCCATGGCGCTGATGACGCCGCGACGAGGTACGACGCCGCGTAGCCCGACACGTCCGCCACACGCCCCAGCGCCGGCTGCGCGACGGTCCCGCCGACCGATCCCATGAGCGAGTCGAACGACAGCACCGTGGCACGTTGTTCCGAGGCGATGATGCCGTTGAGGAAGGCCTGGCGCATGGGCCCGGCGATGGCGGCGACGAGCGCCCACACGACGAGCAGCAGGACAGCCAGGTAGAAATCGGTCCGGACCAGGGGGTCCTGATAGAAGCCGACCACGGCGATGCCCACCAGGAACAGCGACTGCAGCGCGACGGCCAGGAACACGGCGTCCGTGCGCAGGCTGAAGAAGCGACGCACGATGGGCACCGACAGGCCGCCGACGATCTGAGCGCCGGCCACGATCGCGGCCGCCAGTCCGGCGATGCTGTAGGCCGTGGGGTCGTCCGTACAGCTCCAGCAGGTACGGCTGCATGGCGTAGAAGGCATAGAAGCCGACGCCACCGGTGAAGGGTGCCGCCAGCATCATCCAGCGCACCGGGCGATTGCGCAGCCCGCCGTCGATCGAGCCACGCGCGATCTCCTTGACGGCGGTCCGGGTGCTGACGCCGGTCTTTGGGCTGAAGCCCAGGTCGCGCATGAAGAAGAAGGCTGCCAGCAGGGCCACGCCGAGCATGACTGCGCGCAGCAGATACGGCACCCCCAGGTTCGTCATCTGGGCCACGACGCCGCCCAGCACCGAGCCGCCCAGCATGGCCACCCCGCCGATGGTCTGGCCGCGGCCGAAGACGGTCTCGAGATTGCCCGTGAAGCCGGTCGCGCCGAGGCAGTCCACCAGCCATGCCTCCGTGGCGCCGCTGAAGAAGGTGAAGCCGAGGCCGAGCAGGATGGAGGCGAAGGCCCAGCCGATGAAGGGCGCCTCGATCTGCCACATCAGCAGGTACAGCAGGGTCGCGAGCAGGAGCGTGGCCGCACCGAGCATGAACGAGAAGCGGCGTCCGCTGGTGTCGGCGACGACGCCGGTCGGCACCTCGAAGATGACCATACCGACGGAGAAGAAGGCGTTGGCCGCGAAGGCCTCGGTGTTGTTGAGCCCTGCATCGAGGAGGAAGAGCGTGTTGACGCCCCAGATGAACGAGGCGGCCAGGGTCGTCAGCAACGTCAGCAACAGGTAGACGCGCTGGACATGCGACGCGGAGGTAGTCACGGGGGGCAGCGGGAGGGCCATGGAACCGTAGACGATACAGGCCCTGTCTAGGTGCTCGGCTCGACAGGATGAGCCCCGGGCTAAGGCCGGTGCCGATGCATCGGGCTTGGCTTACGTCGACACTCAGGGCCATGGATACGCGACATCGAGCCGGCCCCGCCGGGCCCCTCAGCCACATCCGCGTGCTGGACCTGTCCCGCCTCCTGCCGGGGCCGTACTGCTCGCTGCTGCTGGCCCAGCTGGGCGCCGACGTCATCAAGGTCGAGACGCCGCTGGCCGGTGACTACGCTCGCATGGCGCCGCCCGAGGCCGGCTTCGGCGGCGTGTTCGAGGCGCTCAATCGCGGCAAGCGCAGCCTCGCGCTGGACTATCGGAGGCCCCATGGCCGCGACGTCATCCTCGAGTTGGCGCAGACGGCCGACGTGTTCCTGGAGTCCTCGCGCCCTGGCCGACTCGATCGCTGCGGTCTCGGGCCGGCCGCCGTTCGTGAGGCCAATCCCGCCATCGTCTACTGCTCCATCTCCGGCTACGGTCAGGTGGGCCCACATCGAGATCGTCCCGGCCACGACATCGACTACCTTGCCGTCAGCGGTGTGCTCTCCCTGCTCGGGCCGCCCGGCGCGCAGCCGCAGCCGCCGGCCCTCCAGCTCGCCGACGTAGCCACCGGGACCCTGGCTGCGGCCCGCATCCTGGCCGCGCTCGTGGGACGTGCCGGCAGTGGCTACGGCGCCTACCTCGACATCTCGATGCTGGATGCGGCTGTCTCGTGGCTGGGCACGCTGGGTGAAGGCATCGCACGCGCCGGTCGCGCGGCCGGGCCTATGAGCGGCGCCTATCCCTGCTACTCCACCTACCGCGCCGCAGACGATCGCTGGCTGGCCGTGGGCGCGCTGGAGCCGCAGTTCTGGGAGGCCTTCTGTCGCGGCCTCGATCGCGAGGACCTCTCCGCTCGGCAGTTCGACCCGCAGGCCTGCGGCGAAGTCGCTGCCGAGATCCTCACCCGGACCAGCACAGCCTGGTATGGGGCGGTTTCACCACGATGCATGTGTCGCACTCGTCAAGCTCCCGGCAGAGGCACTGCGGGACGAGCATGTCCGAACCCGTGGTTTCGGTCCGGTCCCCGCCGCCCCGGCCCCAGAGCTGGGGGCAGACACGGAGGCCGTGCTGGCCGAGGCCGGCATCGAGCCCAGGGTCGTCCAGGAGCTGACCGATGCCGGCGTCCTTGGTGGCCGGCCTTCGCAGGCACGTGCGGCGCGCGCGGCCCGTCTCGGTGCGTCGCTGCTTCACAAGAGCACCGCGGGAGCGCCGCCGACGGCCTAGGCTTGGCACATGCGTGATGCTGGATCGATCATCTCAGAGCTGGAGCTCGCAGCCCATCCTGAAGGCGGCTTCTACCGGGAGACCTGGCGTGCCGATGTGGGCGCCGACGAGCGGGCTTCCGGCACCGCCATCTACTACCTGCTACGCGCGGGTGAGCGCTCGCACTGGCACCGAGTCGATGCGACCGAGATCTGGCACTACTACGCGGGCGACCCGTTGGAGCTTTCGATGGCCGCGGCGACGGGTGAGGAGCCCGCGCGGCGCTACCTGCTCGGCCCCGATCTGGAGGCCGGCCAGCGACCCCAGCTCATCGTGCCCGAGGGTGGCTGGCAGTCGGCCGCCACGACGGGCGCGTGGACACTCGTCGGCTGCACCGTCTCACCGGCGTTCCAGTTCGAGGGTTTCGAGCTGGCCGACCCCGGATGGGAGCCAGGTTCGCGGCGGTGATCCGGGTCGTCGGCGCCAATCCCGCGATGGACCGTATCTCCACCTGGCCACCGCTACGCCTGGGTGAGGTCAATCGCGCGGCGGGCGTCTCCGTCGTTCCCGGTGGCAAGGGCTTCAACGTCGCCCGCGCGACCATCCGCCTTGGCGTGCCGGCCACTGCCTACGGTTTCCTCGGTGGACAGGTGGGCGAGGCGTTGCGGGCGCTGGTCGTCGCCGATGGCGTGATCGACCGCCACACGACCATCTCCGCCGGCACTCGCGTCTGCTTCATCGTGGTGGAGCCGGAGCAGGGACGCTCGACGGTGCTCAACGAACCCGGGCCCCAGGTCTCGGCGTCGGAGACGGAGAGTCTGCTCAGCGATCTGCGTGCCGATGTCCGCCGCGACGATCTGCTCATCCTTTCGGGCAGTTTGCCCGACAGCGTAGCTCCCTCCGTGGCCGGAGATATCGTCGAGATCGGCCACGCAGCCGGCGCCCGTACGCTGGTCGACATCCACGGACAGTCGCTCAAGGTCGCGTCCGCCCGCGCGCCATGGATGGTCAAGTGCAATCGTCGCGAGCTGCTTGAGCTGCTCGACGCCGATGTCGGCGACATGGCTACGTCGCTACCGGATCTGGCGGCCCGTATGCAGGATCTGCGTGCCCGCGGGATCGAGGTCGTGGTCGTGACGCTGGGTGCCGACGGTGCCCTCCTGGCCGACGCCGACGGTGTGGTCCATGCCAGCGTGCCGGTCATCGAGGAAGTGAATCCCACCGGCTCGGGCGATCTGCTGTTGGCCGGGCTGGCCGTGGGCATCGAGCGAGGCGACAGCCCCCGCGAGGCGATCGCGCTGGGGGCGGCCTGTGGCACCGCCGGCGCCACACAGCTGAAGCCCGAACTGCCGACCGACTTCGACCCCGTCGCGTGGACGTCGCGCGTCATCGTCCGCCAGGTGGCATCGGCGTGATCATCACGCTTGGCATCGATATCGGCACCACGCACACCAAGGTCCTGGCGCTCGATGTCGTCAGCGGTCGCACGCTCGCGCTCGAGGCAGCCGCTACGCCTGTGCGCAAGGACGAGCATGGCGAGGGCCACCGCCCCGCAGAGGTCCTTGACACGGTCATCGAGCTGCTTCGCCGCGTGGTCGCCGTCTTGCCCGAAGGCGCGACGGTGTCTGCCCTCAGCGCTGCCAGCGTGGGTGAGGAGGTCGTGCTGCTCGACGCCACTGGCCGACCCACGGGCGACGCCATCGCCTGGTACGACCCTCGCGGCTTCGATCAGGCGCGTGCCTACCGGGAAGGCGCGGGCGGCGCGGTCCCGCTGTCCCGACGCTGGCCACCGGACCCGACGTTCTCGCTCTTCAAGCTGCTGTGGACACGCGAGCACCGCCCAAGCCAGTACGCTGCCGCAACGGCGTGGACCGACCTCGGAGACTATGTCCTGTACGGTCTCGGCGGTGAGCTGGTGATGGATTGGTCGCATGCATCGCGCGCCGGAGCCTTCGACATCATCGAGCGCGCCTGGGACGCCATGTCGATCGCGGCGGCGGGACTGGACATCGGCTTTCCGCGGCTGGTGTCCTCCGGTTCGGCCATCGGGAGCGTTGACCCGGCCATCGCGCGCGACATCGGCCTTCCGCCCGGCGTCATCATCGTCAGCGGCGGTCATGACCACCTGGTCGCAGCATTCGGGTCTGGTCTTCGGTCGACTCGCGAGCTGTTCCTCTCGGCCGGAACGTCGGAAGCGCACCTGGCATTGCTGCGGTCTCCGATCGAGGGCCAGCCAGGCGGTGACATCGACCAGGGCTGTTTCGTGGATGACCACACCTGGTACGCGCACATCAACATCCACTCCGGCCATTTCTTCCAGGGATGGCGCCGACTGCTGTATCCCGGCGTCGAGGACGAGCTGATGTATGCGGAGATGGAGGGGACCTCGTCGGGGAGCATCACCTTCGATGTGGCCGACGACCTTCGACTCGGCCGTCTCGACGGGGTGCCCTACGACGCGCCCCGAGGCGCGCTCATGCGGGCCGTCCTCGAAGGTCTCGCCCGCCGTTCAGCGGCCATCATCGAGCGTCTCGAGCATGCCGGCGGCAGCGCCTATGCGCTCGTGCTCGTGGCTGGTCATCCGACTCGCGTGCCGCTCTGGCGTGAGCTGCGCCAGCAGGCCTACGCTCGCCCCATGGCCGCGGTCGACGAGCCCGAGGTCGCTGCGTTCGGGGCAGCCGTCCTGGCAGCGAGCGCCGTGGTGGATGGAGCCGCCGACCACCTCGCTGCCGACCGTATCGCCTGGACCTGAGCATGCTGTCCCCGCTTGCGCTCGCCTGGTCGGGACGACAAGGACGACGGCGACCGCGCCCTGCCAGACTGGTGCCATGCCGCGCTTCAGCTACGACCACGAGATCATCGAGCGCTTCCCCGATGTGGTCGGCGGTGTCATCCACGCCGTGGGTGTGTCCAACCGTGCGGCACCCGCTGAGCTTGCGGCCGCCTTCCTGGCCGAGCAGCGCGCGGTGATCGAGCGCATCGGCGAGTCACCGCTCTCCGAGCTGCCCACGTTGTCCGCCTGGCGTGGCGTCTTCCGCGCGTTCGGTGTCGATCCCACCAAGTACCGCTCAGCTGCGGAGGCCCTGCTGCGTCGCCTGACCAAGCAGGGCGATCTACCCGCCATCAGCACGCTGGTAGATCTCGCCAACCTGGTCAGCATCCGCTACGCCCTGCCGGTCGCGGTCTTCGATCAGCGTGACATCAGTGGCGCTACCAGCGTCTGCTTCGCCCACGGGGGCGAGTCCTGGACCGACCTCGGCTCCAGCGCGGCGCAGCACCCGGAGCCGGGGGAGGTCATCTTCCGGGACGACGACGAGCACGTCAGCGCCCGTCGCTGGTGCTGGCGTCAATCGCGATCCAGCGCCGCACGCGAGGACACCTCCGAGATCCTGCTGACGGTCGAAGGCCATCATGCGAGGGCGGCCGATGACATCGACCGGGCTCTCCGCGATCTGCAGTCGCTGCTCGGGTCGTACGCTTCTCCGTCCGCCGTCCGCGTCGCCATCCTCGACGCCTCGAGCCCGACGTTCCCCCGTTGACGCGGCCGTGAGATACGTACGCATCTACTGCGATGCTGATGGTGCCTCGCATCTCGAGGAGCTCGACCTCGAGCTGCGACCCGTGGAGTACGCGCCTCCCGCTCCGGCCCTGGACCTCTCTGAGGCGCTGCCTGCCGAGCGCGCGCTGTTGTTCTCCATGCCGGTGGGCTGGTTCGGCGACTGGCACCCCAGCCCACGCCGACAGCTCTACTGCAACCTCGGCGGGCACCTGGAGGTCGCCGTCTCCGACGGAGAGTCGTGCGTGCTGGGCCCGGGCGACATCGTGCTTGTCGAGGACGTGACCGGTATCGGTCACACGACGCGCGTGCTCGGTGACGAGCCATCGAGCGGCGTGTTCATCCACCTGGCCGAGGAGCCGCCGCGCAACAGCTGAGGGAACTGGCGCCGGCGGATCCGCGTCTTAGCGGGGCATCCCGCACAGAGGTATGACCATGCGTTCCACGTTCCGTATCATCGTCACGGCGCTGGCCGCGTTGCTCTTGTTGCCGGCCACCGTCGGTGCACAGGCGATCATCGAACCCGAGCCACCGCGACCGTGTCCGGATTGCTGGTGGCCGGCCGGTGCCGTCGCTCAGCTCGACGGCATCGAGGCTGACATCGACGTGAGCGACGGCAAGGCCATCGCGCGCTACCGCTTCGATCTCTCCAACCCTGCTCACGAAGGCCGCCGCGGCGGCCCCGGCGCAGAGGGCCGTATCGTCTTCCCGGTCCCCGCCGGCAGCTCTGTCACCGATCTCGTCCTCTCGGGTGGCCCGGAGACACTGGAAGGTCGCCTGCTCGACGCCGACGATGCCACGCGCATCTATGAGGACATCGTGCGCCGCCTGATCGATCCCGCCCTCTTGCGCTCGCTCGAGGGCGACCTCTACGAGGTCCGTGCCTTCCCCGTCCCTGCCGGCGAGGAACGCCAGGTCAGCTTCACCGTCACCACCCCGCTCCTGGCCGAGGGCGAGCAGGCACTCGTGGAGGTCCCATGGTCGCGGATGTCGCCACGGCCAGCTGCGGCCCTGGTGAACGTGGATGTCGACGTGCCCTGGGAGGTACGCTCGGCCATCGCGCCCGGCTTCGACCTCGACGAGGAGCGCACTGCCGAGGGTCGCCTCGGCGTGGGCTGGGAATCATCGGTCGACTGGTCTCCCGACACCAACTTCAGGCTCTATCTCTCAGGCGGCGACGGCCTGATCGACACGCGCCTGCTGACATATCGCGAGCGCGATGACCAGGGCTACTTCAGTCTCCTCTTCGCTCCCATCGTCGAGCTCGACGAATCGATCGCGCGCGACGTCGTGCTGGTGCTCGACCGCTCCGGCTCGATGGAGGGCGAGAAGATGGAGCAGGCCATCGAGGCTGCCGCGTACGTGCTCGACAACCTCGGTGCCGACGACCGCTTCGCCGTCGTCGACTTCTCGCGCTATGTGCGCTCGTTCGATGAGGCCATGCGACCCGCGGCCGATGCAGAGGCCGGGATCGACTACGTTCGTGGCCTCGCTGCCGGCGGCAACACCAACATCTCCGGCGCGCTCGAGCGCGGTCTGGAGTTCCTCGATGGCGAGCGCCCCGGGACGGTCGTCTTCCTGACGGACGGACTGGCGACCGTCGGCATCGAGGAGGCCGACGGCATCCTGGAGGTGGCTGAACGCGCCGCTCCCGAGCGCACGCAGCTGTTCGCCTTCGGCGTCGGCTACGACGTCGATACGGTGCTGCTGGACGCGCTGGCCAACAGCTTCATCGGTAGCAGCCACTACGTCACGCCCGAAGAACGCATCGACACCGAGGTGGCGCGCCTGTGGGAGCGCGTCTCGACGCCTGTCCTGTCGGACATCCAGATCAGCATCGACGGCGTGGAAACGTGGGACCTGGCCCCGGCCGAGATCCCCGGCATCTTCGCCGGCAACCAGGCGCTCCTGGCCGGCCGCTACGACGGCTCCGGCGAGGCAGCCGTGACGGTCAGCGGCAACTCCGCAACCGGCCCCGAGGAGTTCGTCTACGACGTCGTCTTCCCTGAACGGGACGAGGACGATCCGGCAGTGGCCCAGCTGTGGGCACAGCGCCGGGTAGCCGACCTGCTGACGGAGCTGCGCATCGAGGGCGTGCGTGACTCCCTGGTCGAGGAGATCGTCGAAGTCGCCAGCCGGTTCGGCATCGTGACCCCGTACACCGCATACCTGGCCGAGGAGCCGGAGATGGCCTTTGACCGTGACCGGGGCTATCCGTCTCGCGGCGGGTGAAGCTGCGGCCCTGGCCGAGGAGCCGACCAGTGGCAAGGCTGCGGTCGACCGCGCCGATGCCCTTGAGGAGCTGCGCGACGGTGGCGCGGTCCTTGGTTCGCAGACGTCCAGGGTCTTGGGCGCACACACGTACTACGACGTGGACGGCACCTGGACGCGCGACGACTTCGAGCCTGGCACGGAGGCGCCCGAGGTGGCAGTCGGCTCACCCGAGTTCCTGGCGCTCATCGCCACGGCGCCAGAGATCGCTGATGCCGCCACCCTCGGTGAGCGCGTCGTGACCGAGGGTCCCGACGGTTGGATCACCATCGTCTGGCCGGCTGTGGACGCCGCCTCCTAGCTCCCACGGCCGCTGTTGCTGAGACCGCCGGTGACCTCCACGGGCCACCGGCGGTCTCTTCATGCCTTGACGCTCCACGGCCAGAGGCGGACGATGATGCGGTCACCGATCGGGGGGGAGAGCGATGCGTGGTTCGGTCGTCCTGGCAGCAGCCTCCAGCCTCTGGGTCGCCCTGGCATCGCCGGCAGCTGCGCAGGACGAGACGCCCCAGACGTCAGAGCCGATGCAGGTAGCAGTCGAGGTGCCCGAGGCGGCGATCAGGGTCTCGTTCCCAGTCGATTGGAACGTCGACATCGAGATGCGCGAGCGCGAAGACTGGGGACTGTCGGACCGGTACGAGGGTGCTGCGCCCCTGACCTTCTGGAACGTGCTTTACGCCAGCGCTGATGGCCGGCCCTGGTGTGATGTGACCTGGTACCCGGAGCACCCCATGACGCTGGCCGAGCACGCCGTCGAGTTCGAGCACCTGATGACGCCGACCCTCAGCGAGGTCGAGCGCACCATCGATGTGGCGCCCACGGAGCTGCCGGCAGGGGAGGCATTCCGTTTCGTCATCTACAACGAGCCCACGGACGACTTCGGCACGGTCTACCTGCTCGAGTCGGAGGTGGGTCGCTACTTCCTGCAGTGCGTGAGTGATGAACGCGCCGCCGACGACTGGCTGTCGATCGCCTCGTCGATCGAGTGGCTGGCTGTGCCGGAGGTGTCACCGGAGCCGTAGCCCACGCGAGAGACGGATGCGATCGAATAAGGGGGGAGAGCGATGCGACGGGTGTGGCTGAGCTGCCTGGCGGCCGCGGTGCTGCTGACGACCACGGCCGGTGGAGCGATGACGCAGGACGAGGACCTGCGCATGGGCGACGACCCCGCCTACTTCGAGCGGGTGGAGGTGCCGGAGGTGGGCCTGGCGATGGCCTTCCCGTCCGAGTGGCTCATCGAGATCGAGATGGACTACGCCGAGATCGAGGAGGGCGACCCGGAAACCGGCTACTGGACGGCGATCTATGCCCACGACGACGGCGTGACGTGGTGCGACGTGACGATGTACGTCTCCCAGATGAGTGACCTTGACGGCCTGGTGCCGTACACCGCGGAGCGCTTCGCCGAGTCGGGTAGCGACGATGTCGAGGTCCAGTGGCAGGCGGTCTCGCTGCCCCTGGGCGAGGCCTACCGTATCGACGTCCAGGACCCCGACCGCGGCGAGTACTCGTCGTTCTATCTCTTCGATGCGGACTCGGCCCGCTACTACCTCAGCTGCATGAGTGACGAACGTGACGCACGCGACTGGATGGACATCGCGGAAAGCATCGAGTGGCTGACGGACACCGGGGACGTCGAGCCCGGGGTCGTCGAGCCGGAGGTCATCGAGCCCGGGGTCGTCGAGCCGGAGGTCATCGAGCCCGACGAGCCGGGGCCCGAGGTCATCGAGCCCGACGAGCCGGGGCCCGGGGTCCTGTTCGCGGCCCCGCCCTACGAGCTGCAGTGGCGACAGTTCGGCGCTGCCGACCTGACCATCCTGCTGCCGGCAGATTGGCAGGTGGAGGTGCCCCTCGAGGTGGGCGAGTCGATGCTGCCGGACGCGTACGCGGAGGCCGGTCCGGCCACCCATGTCGACGTGCTCTCGGCTGAGTCGGGCATGGGCGACTGGTGCCTGCTCCGCCGCTTCGAAGGCCATCCCATGCCGTTCGATGAACACGCCGCCTGGGACGAGGCGACGTGGGCTGCCGGCGTCTCGGAGGCCATGAGCGTCGAGCGACAGGCGGCCGACCTTGGCGGTCGTCCGGGGTGGCGCATCGACCTCAGCCGTGCAGGTGAGCCTGGTGGCGCGAGCATCTTCCTCATCGATGATGGCGCGAGGCGCTACGAGCTGCAATGCGGCAGCTCACTGGCGCTGAACCCGTCCTGGGAGGCCATGGCCGCGTCCGTCACGCCGCTCGGCGTCGAGCGCAGCAGCGAGCCATCAGATGCGCCGCAGCCATCCGACGCACCCGAGCCAGCTGAGACACTGGAGCCGAGCGACCCATCCGAGCCGAGCCTGTGGGACCGGCGGGTGGAGATCCCTGAGTTCGACATGGCCCTGACCATCCCGGCCTTCTGGACCTATCGCCTCGACATGGAGCCTGCCGAGTACACACTTCCCAGCGATGTCGACGAGGGCACGCCGGTAGCGCGCACGAACATCCTCACGGCGTTTCCCGTGGGTGAAGGCATGTGTTTCGTGGAGTCCTACGAGGACATGCCCATGAGCGCTGAGCGTCACGCCAGCGAGCACGGCTGGGCGGCCAGGTCCTCGCTCTCGGAGGCACTGCCGGAGACGACCCGCGTCCAATTGCCCACTGGTGAGGCGTATCGCGTCGACTACGAGTCCCTCTTCGGCACGACGCTGGCGTACGTCTTCGACGTGGAAGGGACCCGCTATGTCGTGGACTGCCTGGTCGGTAGTGATGGTGGGGCGGGTGCGCGCGCGATCGCGGCGTCGGTCACCCCTCTCGACGGTGACCTCCCCCAGTTGGGGCTCCAGCGTGTCGAGTTCGCCGATGCCGATGTCGCTGTGACGCTGCCGAGCGACTGGGAGGTCTTGCCCGTGATGGAGTTCGTCGACGCGATCAACCCATCCGGCGATCCTGACGCCCCCGAGTCCGACCTGTGGCGGGTGATGCAGGCGTACCCTGTCCAGGACGAGTGGTGCGACATCTACATGCTGGGCGGCATCCCGCTCTCGCTCGAAGACCACGGCGACGTCTTCGCCGAGATCGCGGCGACATCGTACGACCCTCCGAGGGACGCCGAGGTGGAGCCCGTGTCATTGCCCATCGGGGATGCAGTCCGCGTGATCGAGACGTCCGAGGAGGGCGTGGTCAAGACCATCTACCTGTTTGACGTCAGCGGTGACCGCGAATACCTGATGTGCAACACCGCGGAACAGCCTGACGATGACTGGCTCGCGGTCGCGGAGAGTCTCGAGTCGCTGAGCGCTGCGCCGGGCGATACGCAGCCTGACGTGGTCGACGACCCGGCTGTGCTTGGGCTGGAACGCGTCGACGTGCCTGAGGCGGGCGTGTCCATGCTGCTGCCGCCCGAGTGGGACGTCGAGATCACGATGAAGGAGCTCGGCTACGGACTGCCCCCGGAGTACGAGGACGTCGGTGTCATCGAAGCCGTGAAGGTCCTGGAAGCCGACTCCGGCATGGGCGACGATTGCACGCTCAACAGGCACGCCGACAACCCGATGTCGCTCCAGGAGCAGGCCATGTGGGAGGTGCAGAACTACCGCGAGCTCGGGGCGGACGACCCGCCCACCCACGTCGAGCGCAGGGCCTGGGTGGTCGCTGGCGAGGCCGCCGAGAGGATCGACTTCACTCGTACCGACGGGCCCGAGCGCATGAGCATCTTCCTGTTCGACTCGGGCGGCGTGCGCTATGGGCTGCAGTGCCACAGCGACGTCGCCGAGAACCTCATTTGGCAGCAGATCGCCGACTCGGTGCAGCCGCTCGACGGCGATCCCGTCATCGAGCCCGAGCCTGACGTCGAGGATCAGCGCGACTTCAGCACCGACCTGGAGCGGTTCGAGCTCGCTGACGCCGGCGTGGTCATCTCGCTTTCGCCGGCCTGGGAGGTCGACACCGAGCAGAAGCAGCTGCGTGCCACGCTGCCGCCCGAGTACGGGGAGACGGCGACCGTGCCCCTCACCCAGTACCTTGTTGCCTTCGCGCATGACGAGGGCTGGTGGTGCGCGGTCTACCGCTTCGACGAGACCCCGCTATCGGTCGACGAGCAGGCGGCCTGGCAGGAGTCCCTGGCCACGGCCGACCCGGCCGACCCGGCCACGGTCGAGATCACCCCGGTGACGCTGCCGGTCGGCGACGCGGTGCGTGTCTTCAAGGACTACGAGTACTCCGCGGACAGCGTCGCCTACCTGTTCGACCTCGGTGGCTACCGCTACGACGTCGGTTGTGGCGGCGAGACCGTGCCCGATGACGCCTGGCTCTCGGTGGTCCAGGCGGTCGAGCGCCTGGGGGGCGAGCCCACCGAGGACCGGCCCCAGGGTGTACCGGCAGACGCCGCGGCCTGGTACGAGGTCGGGCCGTTCGAGTCCCTGATCCCGGTCGATGAGGCCCGTACGATGCGCGCCACCTGCGAGCGGGCCCTGTGGATCGAGTTCCCCGACGAGACGTTCGCCGAGCGCGTGGAGTGCACGCTCAGCGACGATCCGGTCGACCCGTCCGAGTCGCAGGGAGAGGTGCCCACCGAGACGGTCACCATCGAAGGCGGTGAGTGCGAGTGGGTGTCCGACTTCTGGGTCGCCACCGACGGCAGCGACGTCTGGGCCGACTCGTGGTCGGTCACCATCGAGCCCGATGGGTCGGTCACGGGCACCTCGGTCTACGGGGCCGAGCTGCTCGAGTGCCCGGAGTAGGGTGGATCGATCGTCGCCCCGCTAGTAGGGCTCGGGGATGAAGGACTGCTCGTCGATGGGTGGCCGGATATAGCCTCTCTCCGGCTCGCGTGGAGGCAACGAGATCGGCTCCGGCGTGAGGTCCTGATAGGGGATCAGTGACAGCAGGTGACTGATGACGTTGAGACGAGCGCGGCGCTTGCTGTCGGCATTGACGACGTACCAGGGCGCCTGCTTGATGTCGGTATGGCGGAACATGTCGTCCTTGGCCTTGGAATAGTCGACCCAACGGGCGCGTGACTGGAGGTCCATCGGCGACAGCTTCCAACGCTTGGTGGGATCGTCGATGCGACGTTGGAAGCGGAGCTCCTGCTCACTGTCACTGACCGAGAACCAGTACTTGATGAGGATGATCCCGGAGCGCACGAGCATGCGCTCGAACTCCGGGCACGAGCGGAAGAACTCCTCTACCTCCGCTTCGGTGGCGAAGCCCATGACGCGGTCGACCCCGGCGCGGTTGTACCAGCTGCGGTCGAACAGCACCATCTCGCCGCCGGCCGGGAGATGTGGCACGTAGCGCTGGAAGTACCACTGCGTCTTCTCGCGTTCAGTCGGGGCGGGGAGGGCCACGACGCGCGCGACGCGAGGGTTGAGGCTCTGGGTGATGCGCTTGATGGACCCACCCTTGCCGGCTGCGTCCCGGCCCTCGAAGAGGATGACGACCTTCAGGCCGCGAGCCTTGATCCACTCCTGGAGCTTGACCAGCTCGACCTGGAGCTTGGCCAGCTCCTGCTCGTAGAAGCGCTTGGGCAAGCCCGCTGCAGCCGGTGCTGCAGCCGGCTTGGAACCGCCGATGGCCTTGCCCTGCGCCTTGGGGGTCGCCTTCCTGACGCTCTTCGCCTTCTTCGTTGTCATCGCCTCGGTCCCTCCTGCTCTGGTTGCTGCAGCGGTCGATCGCAGCGGATGCCGCGAGCGCGGCTCGTCGCTACGTCAGCGCGGACACGATGGCGACCAGCCCGCGTCGGGGCGCTTGATGGGGACGGTCAGGGAGGCGAGCTGCCCGGCGCCCGCGTCAAGGCCCTTGGTGGCCCAGCTGTAGACGCCTTCGACATCGTTGTCATTGCCCTGGACCTCGATGTAGAAGGCCGGGCTGGGCAGCGTCTTGCCGCCGACCTTGAGCTTGCGGCACTCGGTGGCGTTGTCGATGAAGCGGACCTCCGCCCGTTGATTGGTGCGGTAGCAACCGTCAGCCTCCCAGCCGCCGCCCACCCACTGGCGCTGCGACTTGACGCCCTGCTCGCAGGTCTGCGTGTCCGACGTGGCCTGCGGCACATTGAAGGTGGACATGGTGGCGGCATAGGCGGACGCTGCGTCGTCGCCCTCCATCAGGTAGTAGTTGATGTTGGCGACGGCACTGGTGTTGGGCCGGCAAGCTCACCGCTGCCCGCGTGCCCTTGGGCAGCGAGGAGCGCAGGGGCGAGCAGAAGTTCTCGATGCGGCCGGGGACGCCCTCCAGCAGCACCTTCTCAGCCTTGCTGTAGGCCGTCGAGCCGCCGGACTTGGTCGCATCGGGCTGGGGCTGGTCGGTGAGCTCGTCGAGCTGGCTGGCAATCTTCTTGTTCTCGGCCTCAAGCGCCTTGATGCGCTCGCGCAGGCGCTCGATGTTCTGGCTTTCCATGGCATCGCGCAGCGCGACGAGCTCAGCATCCGCCTCGTCAGCGCCCGACTGCAGGGCTTCGAGCGTCAGCGTGAGGGCGCTCAGCTGGCTCTGCCGTCAGCATGATGTCGGGGACCTCGAACGTCAGGATGACGTCGCCGAAGTCATCGCTGAGCTCCAGCGCGCCATCGTCGATGATCCAGCCATCCACCTGGCCCAGGGCTGCGAGATAGGCGTCTTCGACCGACTGGAGGTCCTCGTCACAGAGCGAGAGCGTGACCGCCATCTCCTCGCTGAAGAGCAGGGATGTGCCGTCGATCTGCGTAGCTGCCGTTGAATCCGTTGCAGCCGCCCGAGCCGGAGGCGAGGCCATCCTGCAAGCGCAATGTCGCCTTCCGTCCCCAGGGGCAGGCTGATCGTTTCGGCGGTCTCGCTATCCAGATAGCTGGTCAGCTGCCAATCGATGCCCTCCAGCGTGGCGGGCGCTTCCTCCTGTGCGGCGACCACTGCCGGCAACCCGGCGATCAGCGACGCCGCGAGGAGTGTCGCGCTGAGGCGTTGGTGGTTCACGGAGCACCTCCCTGCTCAAAACTTCGGCTGGGCAGGCTCCGACTGCTACACCGATGACGCGCCCGCTCCGCTCAGGGGCAGCCGACGCCCGGCGACTTCTTGCCCCGGGTCGGTCGATGGTCTCGATGACACCTCGGCCCCGCACAGCCCAGTCGTAGAGCGGCACGATGTCCGTGCCGGCTCCGCTCATCGCGACGTACATCACCGGTCGCTTCAATCGTCGGTTGCCCACGTCCAGCTGCTTGCAGGCCGTCGCGTCCTGGATGATACGCACGTTGGAACGCCCGCTATCCACGTAGCAGCCGAGTGCAGAGATGCCCCCGCCATCCGCGTAGAACCAGGACGGGCTGCCATCGGCGCACGTGGGCGTGCCGGGAGGGCCGTAGATCTCGAGGGGCGTGGCGCCTCCCGCTTTCATGCGATCCTCGAACAGCTTCACGGCGGGCTTGGCCTCGAGCAGGTAGTAGGCCATCTCCGTCACGCTCGTGGTGTTGGGCTGGCACTGCACCGCCGCCGCTGTCCCGGTCGGGAGGCGCTGACGCAGCGGTTCGCAGGTGCTTGCGATCAGCTCGCCCCGGAACGCCCTCGAGCAGCACTCGCTCGGTGGCCGAGAACGATGTGGTCGGCCTTGTCCTGGGTTCCTTGCTCAAGTCCGCGACTTGCTGCTGCAGCTGGTTCGTTGGCCGCTTCCAGCTGCTTGATCCGATCACGCAGCCTCGCGACGCCGATGGCGTCGACCCAGACTCCGGGTCAGCGACGAGGCGTCCGCGGCCTCGGCAGGTCGTCGGCCGGGCAGCTCGGCTGTATCAGGCCCGGGCCGGGCGCCTCGAACACGAGGAGTCGCGTTATCAGTCGCCACGCGACCAGGCCGCCCCGCCCAGCGACCAGGTGGCGACCTCGCCGATCGCAGCGAGGTAGGCGTCCTCGATCGACTGGAGCTCCTCATCGCAGAGCGCGAGGGTGACTGCCAGCTCCTGGTTGAGCTGCAGCGAAGTGCCGTCGACCTCGTAGTTGCCGCTGAAGTCGTTGCAGCTCACCTGAGCCGGTGACGATGCCGTCCTGCAGACGGAGCGTCGCTGCCACGCCGAACGGGACGCCGACCATCTCGCCGGTGACATCGTCCTGGTAGGCGGTCAGGACGAACTGACGCCTTCGGGCGTGGCCGTTGTTTCAGCCTGGGCGCCGGCCACCGCCGGCAGCCCCATCGATCATGGCCGCCGCCAGGACGGCTGCGGCCAAGGCGTGGATCATCCAAGGAGTACCTCGCTGCTGTGTCTTCGACTGGGCAGGGTACACCGCGGATGGGCTCTGTCATCGCCGCTCGGCTGCGGTCGCGGCCGGAGGGTGAGGGCAGCGCCGCCGCGTATGCCGCGCCTGTCAGGCTGCTGGCGGCAGCGTGTCAGAAGCCGGAGTCGCAGGCGGGTGAGATGGGTTCACCCGCGGCGTGGGGGATGGGCTTGGTCACCTTGGAGCCCGAAGCACCCTTGGCCCACCTGAACACGGGGGCGATGCGGTCGCTGCTGCCCTCGATGGCCACAGTGAGATACCGGCTGCGCCACGCGTCTGCCCGCCACGCTGAGCTGGTGGCAGTCGGCCGCCATCTCGATCAGGCGGACATTGGCGCTGCCGGCCTCGACGAAGCAACCTTCGCCGCTCGATGGCGCAAGCAGCCCCACGGCTATCGATGCCCTCTGGGCACGCGGTTGCCTGTGGGACCCCGTTGTCCGACATGATCCGGGTGAAGGTCCTCCGGGCGTCGGCGTACGGCATCAGGTAGTACGCCAGCTCGCTCACCGCGCTCGCCGCCGGACTGCAGGCGACGGCTGCCAGTGTGCCGCTGGGGTTGCTGCCGCGGAGCGGTCGGCAGCTGCGGCGCACGTTGGCCGGTATGCCTTTCAGCAGCGTCCGCTCGGCGGCGCTGAAGACGCTGCCTGCGCCGCTCTTCGGGGCCGAGGGCCGCGCCGCTTCGAGGGCCTTGACCTGGGCCTCCAGCGCCTTGACGCGGTCACGCAGCGTGCTGATGCGCGTGTCGTCCAGGCGCCGGGCCAGGTCTTCGATGGCGGACCGTTGCGACTCGAGCTCAGCCGTTAGGGCATAGACGTCGGCACGCGTCAGGCTGGCCACGGATCGCTGGAAGGTGAGGATGGTGTCCGCCTGCTCGTCCCTGAGGTGGAGGCTCACATCGGTAGGACCACTGTCGAGGGCCCAGCTCGAGACGAGTGGCAGGGCCGCCGTGTAGCCCGCCTCCACGTCCAGCCACGGCTGCTCGCAGCCGACGTCGGTGGTGCTGGCGGCGCCGAAGGTGAGCACGTCACCATCCAGCTGATAGCTCGTGTCGAAGGCGTTGCACCCTGCGGATCCGCGGGCGTCGCCACCTTCGAGCACCAGGGTGGCGTCCACATACCAGGGCACGGCGATGAGCTCGCCGTTACCCGCATACTCGACCAGGTTCCACGCGCTGCCTTCCGGGGTGGCGGGCTGCTCCTGTGCCACGGTGGTACTGGGGATGAGGATCGCGAGCGCGCTACCCAGCAGCGCGAGCGTGGCAACGGTTCGGAACATGACAGCCCCCTTGTCGGTGTTCTCGTCGGTGTGGCTACCGTGCGGGTCGTGGCCCGCGGGCGAAATGTACGCCCCGCCTCTGGCGCTGAGACGGGGTCGTGGTTCAGGTCGACTCCGCGGCAGCCGCCCGGCGCCGGACCAGCTCGCCGGCGAGCACGATGAGAGCGATGCTACGCACTTGGCGGGTGGTGAGGCATGCTTAGCAGGTGAGCAGTCAATTCTTCCGTGCCAACGTTGGCATCGTGGTGGCGCGTGCCGATGGGCGCGTCCTTGCCCTGGAGCGCATCGACCAGCCCGATCGCTGGCAAATGCCCCAGGGCGGCCTGGATGAGGGTGAGGAGCCGGCCGCAGCCTCGTTGCGCGAACTCCAGGAGGAGACCGGGCTTCGCCCCCAGCAGGTGGAGCTGGTCGCCGAGCATCCCGATTGGCTGGCCTATGAGCTGCCGCCGGCCCGGCGGCTCGAGCGACGAGGCCGGGGCCAGGTACAGAAGTGGTTCCTGTACCGCTTCCTGGGCACCGACTCCGACATCGTCCTGGCGCCCGCCAAGGGCGAGCGCCAGGAGTTCCGGGACTACCGCTGGATGGATCTCGGCGAGCTGGCCGAGGAGGTCTGGGAGGTCAAGCGGCCGATCTATCGGACGCTGGTCGCCGCGTGGCAGGAGCGGCTCGAGGCCTGGGCTGAGCCACTCCCACGGGCGAAGCCCTGAGCGGCTACTCGATGGGGATGGCCTCGTAGATCTCCGGGTTGGGCTCGCCTTCGACCATGACCTGACCCATCGCCCCCTTGTCGAAGGTTCGCGCCAACGCATGGTCGACGAGGATGATGGCGCTGGGCACCTGACCTATGAGCTCCACCACCGTGCCGCCGCCGGCTGGCACGAGCGTCGTCTGTGACCCGCGCAGCGGCTCATTGAGCAGCGCGGCCTCCTGGTAGACGACATCCCAGTGCGAGCCGATGGGGTGGAAGCTGGAGATGAGGTTGAGACCGGCGTTGACGAAGTAGATGCGGGCGCGTTCACCCACCTGCATCCGCAGCGCGTTCTCACCGACGAGCGAGCCCTTGGCGCCGTTGAAGACGACCATCGTGGGGTGCTCGGCGGTCACCGCAGCGCGATCGGTCTCGACGAGGCCGGGTTCGGTCGAGGTGGTGTAGTACTCCGACTGCACGATGTACCACTCGTGGTCCACGGAAGGCAGCGGTTCGACGGGGTCGACCAGGATGCCGCCGTACATGCCGTGGGCGATGTGCGCGGGCACGTCACCCATGGCGCAGTGGTACATGAACATGCCCGGGTAGAGGAGACGCGCCTCGATGATGGCCGTCCCGCCAGGACCGACGGTCGTGTTGGCTGCTCCGCCGCCCTGCCCGGTGACGGCGTGGAAGTCCACGTTGTGGGGCATGGAGTTGCCCTCGGGGTTGTGGATGGTGAAGCGCAGCACGTCGCCCACGCGTGCCCGGATCATGGGACCGGGGGTGCCCGAGGCCGTGTCGTCGCCTGGGATGCGGTATCCCCACGTCTCGTACTCGACGCCGGTGGCGGGGTCGATGGCGGTCACGTTCTCGACCACCTCGAAGTCGACCTCGACGATGGCCGGCTCGGTGCGCCTGGACGGGGGCGGCACGTTCGGCGCGAGGGAGACATTGATCTCGTCGGCCGGCACCGCCGGCATCTCCGCCTTGGGCACCAGGTCGGGGATGACGCTGGGGCGATCCTGCGCCGCGACTGCGCTGACGCTCGTGAGCGCCATGGCGGCCGCCGCCAGTGCGGCCAACCATGGTCGCGTCCTTGAGATGACGCGGGGGGAACCTGCCATCGGGAGCACCTCCGAGAGAGAGGGTCGCGTCGGTCTCGCTGGCCGGTGTGGGGCCCTCAGGAAGGCAGCCTGCGCGGCCGGGTCCGGGCCTGGCTAGAACAATCAGTTACCAAGTACGTGACCTTTGTCACAAATCCACGCTCAGCATGACCGCTGCCGACGGCGCGATCGTCAGCCGGCGGTGGGCGACAGCGCGATGGTCAGCCGGTGGAGCCCGCCGGCGATCCGGGAGCCGACGGGTCTTGCGGAGCCGCAGGCAGCGCGTAGGCGCGCTCCGGCACCAGCGTCCAGGCGATGTCGTCGCCGGGCGGATGAGATGCCGTGGGACATCCACTCACCATCGACCGCGAGCATGTTCTCCTGGCCGTCGCCAGCTCGAGCTCGTACTCCACGTATGAGCCGAGGAAGGTGCTGCCCTTGACCTTGGCCCGCAGCTCGCCGTCGCCGACGCGGATGGACTCCGGCCGCGCCACCACGACCGCGCGTATCGCCCCGCTGGTGGCCCCTCCCGGCGGGGATGGTCAGGGCCACCTCCATCATCGAGATATCGATGCTCTCCGCGCCTACCGCGAGGACGTCGCCGCTCAGGAAGTTGGCCCGACCGATGAAGTCGGCCACGAAACGGGTGGCGGGACGGCGGTACACCTCGTCGGGCGGACCGGCCTGCTCGATCCGACCGGCGTTCATCACCACCACCACATCCGAGAGCGCCATCGCCTCCGCCTGGTCGTGAGTCACGTACACCGAGGTCGTGCCCAGCTGCTGCTGGATGCGTCGGATCTCCGAACGCAGCGACACGCGCAGCTTGGCGTCGAGGTTGGACAGGGGCTCGTCGAAGAGCAGCACCCGCGGCTCGATGGCCATGGCACGCGCCAGGGCGACACGCTGCTGCTGCCCTCCGGAGAGCTCCTGGATCTTGCGGGCGCCGAGGCCGTGGAGGTTGACCAGATCGAGCGCCTGGTCGATGGTCGCTTCCAGCGTCTTGCCCTGCTTGCCCTGCAGCTGCACGCCGAAGGCCACGTTGTCATGGACGGTGAGATGCGGGAACAGGGCGTACGACTGGAAGACCATGCCCATCCCACGCTTGTCCGGCGTGAGTCGCACCAGGTCCTTGCCGTCGAGCAGGATGCGGCCCGACGTGGGGTTCTCGAAGCCGGCGATCATCCGCAGCGTGGTGGTCTTGCCGCAGCCCGACGGACCCAGCAGAGTCACGAAGCTGCCACCGGCCAGCTCGATGGTGATGTCGTCCACCGCCCGCACGACCTGACTCTCGGGCGACTTGAAGTGCTTGCTCAACCGCTCCAGCAGCAGGGTCGACGGCCCGCCGGTGCGGCCCGTGCTCGTTGTCGTCAGCTCCATGTCCCGCTCCCAGATGACTGCTCGGCGTCGGTTCTCGACCCCACCAGGAAGGTGAGGATCCCGATGGCGACCAGCACGATGACGATGAGGACGACGCAGTAGGCGAAGGCGTTGCCATAGCGCGCAGCGTCGACCTCGTTCAGGATCTGCGCGGTCATGATGCGCACTTCCGGGGTGGTCAGGAAGATGACGGCGCTGATCGCCGTCATGGCCCGCGCGAACGAGTAGATCAGCCCGGCCAGGAAGGCTGGGCGGATGAGCGGCAGAGTGATCCGGCGAAAGGTGTGCTGTTGGCTGGACCCAAGCGACGTCGCCGCCTCCTCGATGGTCGGATCGATCTGCTGCAGCGAAGACGTACCTGATCTAAGGCCACCTGGTGCCGAGCGAAGGATGAAGACCATCACGATGGCGATGGCGCCGCCCAGGACGGCCGCGCCACCAGTCAGCTTGGGGAAGATGGTCACGCCGAAGATCTCCGTGGGCGTGTTGAACGCAAGCAGGTAGCCGATGCCGAAGATGGTGCCCGGGATAGCGACGCCGAGCATGACTCCGAAGTCGAGCGTGCCTCGACCCCAGAAGCGGCGGCTGACGACCAGGAAGGCGACGACGACACCCAGGAAACCGGCGATCGGCGTGGCGACCGACGCCAACGATCACGGTATCGGTCACCGCCTCGAACCCGTAGCCGAAGAGCACCGCCTCGAAGTGTTCCAGCGTGAACTCGTGATTGACGCCGAGCAGCCGGGTCACCGAACCGACGCGCGATGGTGCCGTATAGCAGCATGATCAAGCCGACCGTGCGCCAGCACCGTGCAGAGCAGCAGCCAACGGATGGGCCGGCTGCGGATCTCCGAGTGACGACCGGAGGGTTTGCCCGAGACCGACACGATCGAGGCCTTGTTGGAGTAGTAGCGATGGACGAAGTACACGAAGAGCGCTGGCACCAGCAGCATGACCGCCGAGCACTGAGCCGGCCGTCAGGTTGTACTCACCCACGATGGCGATGTACATGCGGCTCGCGAGCACCGTGTAGTTGCCACCCAACACGAGTGGGTTGCCAAGATCGGCGAGCGCCTCCACGAAGAGAAGCAGGAAAGCCGAAGCGATGCCGGGCGCCAGTAGCGGCAGGCTGACCTTGCGGAAGGTGCGCCACTTGGAGGCGCCCAGGTTCGCGGCGGCCTCGTCGAGCGAAGGATCGAGCGCGCGCATCATGCCCATCAGCATGATGTAAGCGATCGGGAAGAAGGTCAGCGCCATCACCACCGTGAGGCCGGCCGGCGGCAGCGAGCGGGGAGGTCCGGCCAGCAATAGATGTCCAGGCGGACGCCGAGGATGTCGCGGGTGATGATGCCGCTGCGACCGAACAGGGTGATAGCCGCCACCGCCAGCGCGAACGGTGGGCTCACGATCGGCAGCAGCGCGATGACGTGGATGAGCGTCTTCAGCGGGCGCGGCGCGGGCACGCGCACCTGGACGTAGGCGAACACGAACGCGACGAATGTGCCCACGGTGGCCACGGTGAGGCCCAACACGATGGTGTTGAGCAGGATCCTGGTTCTGGACCGAGGTGATGTAGCGCTCGAAGATGGGCATGGCCTCGGCCGAGAAGGCCTCCCCGATGACCTTACCGACCGGCCAGACGATGGCGATGAGCACGAAGCCCGCCGAGAGCAGGATGGCGACGATGACGCGCCGGGTCGACGGCGCGCCACTGGGGCCGCTGGGATCCCTGGGGATCTCGTCGTGGCGAGGGCAGCGCGGCGTCACGGACGGCCTGCGCGGTCGGTGACGGTCATGTCGACACGGAACGAGGCCGGCGTCACGGCCGACCTCGTTCGGTACGTGCTGGGACTAGAAGCCTCGCTAGTGACTGGTGTCCGTCGAGCGTCATCGATCGCCTACTCGACCGGCTCGGCGGCGACTTCGTCCTCGAAGCGCTGCGTCAGCTCCGTGCGAGCTGCGCCCGCCGCATCGAAGTCGTAATCGACGAGCGTGACCTGGTCAAGGCCGACCGACGAGGTGCTGACCGCGGCGTCCGGGTTGGTCGGCAGCTGGAACGAGCCGACCGTGGGGCCGATCTCCTGGGTGTCAGCCTGCAGTGACCAGTCGATCCACTTCTTGGCGTTCTCGGGGTTCTGGGCGCCCGCCACCAGTGCGACAGCGCCGATCTCGTAGCCGGTCCCCTCACTGGGGAAGGTGACCACCAGGTCGGTGAAGCCCTCTTCGTAGTTCTTGACGCAGTCGTGGCTGAAGATGATGGCCGTGGCGATCTCGCCGCGTCCGGCCATGCCGCCCGGCGCGGAGCCGGACTTGGTGTACTGCAGGATATTGTGGTGCAGTTGCCCCATGTAATCGAGGGCCGCGTCCTCGCTGCCCAGGCGGATGACCTGGGTGTAGAACGTGGTGTATGCCGTTCCCGAGCTGGCCGGGTGGGCGACTGCGACGTTCCCCACGAGCTCCGGAGCGAGGAGGTCTTCCCAGGAGCCGGGTGCCTCGATGCCGAGGCGGTCGAGCTCGCTCTGGTTGGAGCAGAAGCCCAGGGCACCGACATAGACACCCGTCCACGTGCCGTCAGCAGCCTTCTGCTCGTCGGGGATGGCGGCTGCATTGGGGGAGATGTAGGGTTCGATGAGGCCTTCGGCGGCTGCCGCGATCTGGCCGTCAGCCGGTCCGCCCCACCACACGTCGAACTCTGGTGCCTCGGCACCTGCGCGCAACCGCGCCAGCGCCTCACCGGATGACATGCGCACATACCTCGTGTCGATGCCTGTCTGGTCCTGGAACTCCTGGACCATCCGTCACGCACCAGTCCTCCTGCGGCGTACAGAGCACGACAAGCTTGCCCTCGTCCTGGGCTGCAGCAGCACTACTCAGGCCGGCCGCCAGAAGGCCAGAAAGTAGGATCGAGCCTACGGCTCCACGTCGGTTCATTCGACCGAATCCCTCCTCGAGAAGCGGGTCGGCAGGGTCCCCTGCCTGACCCGTATCGGGAGGCACGGTAACACACCATCAACCCCTCAAATCACTCATCGCTGCGGTGGCAACGCCACCGGACAGCGTGGGGGTGATGTCCCACCGCGGAGGGATCCGAGGACCGCGGCCCTCCTCGAGAAGGCCGCGGTCCGGGGTGGTCGTGTCCGCTGGCGCTAGCCGGCGGCAGCCAGGGCCTGGTCGAGGTCGGCGAGGATGTCGTCGATGTGCTCGATGCCGACGCACAGGCGGATCATTTCGGGCGTGACGTCGGCGGACGCCTGCTCCTCTGGTGTCATCTGCCGATGCGTCGTCGACGCGGGGTGCGCTGCCAGCGAACTGACGTCGCCGATGTTGACCAGCCGCTTGAAGAGCTTGAGTGCGTCGTAGAACCTGGTGCCGGGCTCGAAGCCGCCCTTGACGCCGAAGCTCAGCAGGCCCGAGGGCTTGCCGCCGGTGTACTTCTGCGCCAGCTCGTAGTAGGGCGAGTCGGGCAGACCGGCGTAGCTGACCCACGCCACCCGGTCGTGGGCCTTGAGGTGTTCGGCCACGGCCTGCGCGTTCTCGCACGTGCCGCTCCATGCGCATCGGCAACGTCTCGATGCCCTGCAGGATGAGGAAGGCATTGAGCGGGCTGATGGCCGAGCCGGTGTTGCGCAGCGGCACGGTGCGGGCACGAGCGATGAAGGCGGCCGGACCGAAGGTCTCGGTGTAGATGACGCCGTGGTAGGCCGGCTCCGGCTCGATGAGCATGGGGAAGCGGTCGGGATGATCGGCCCAGGGGAACTTGCCGCTGTCCACGATCACGCCGCCGAGCGAGTTGCCATGGCCGCCGATGTACTTGGTCATGGAGTGGACGACGATGTCCGCACCCCACTCGATGGACTTGGTCAGCACCGGTGTCGAGACCGTGGCGTCCACGATGACCGGCACGCCGTGGCTATGAGCCATCTTCGCGATGGCCTCGATGTCGACGATATTGCCGGCGGGGTTGCCGATGGACTCGAAGAAGACCGCGGCCGTCTTGTCGTCGATGAGCTTCTCCAGCGCGGCGGCGCTGTCGTCCTCGGCGAACCGGACGTCGATACCCTGACCGGGCAGCATGTGGGCGAACAGCGTGTAGGTGCCGCCGTAGAGCATCGGCACCGAGACGATGTTGGCGCCGGCCTTGGCGATGGTCAGGATGGCGTAGTTGATGGCGGCCGAGCCGGCGCTGAGCGCGAGACCGGCGATGCCACCCTCCATCTCCGCGATGCGCTTCTCCAGCACGTCCGCGGTCGGGTTCATGATGCGGGTGTAGATGTTGCCCGCGACCTCCAGGTTGAAGAGGTCGGCACCGTGCTGGGCGTCGTCGAACTCGTAGGCGACCGTCTGGTAGATGGGTGGCACCACCGATTTGGTGGTGGGATCGGTCTCGTAGCCGGCGTGGACGGCGAGGGTCTCGTCTCTCATGGGGGTCTCCTGCTCTGCTGCCAGGGCTCTGGTCTAGGCGTGTTGGCCGATGCCCAGTGGATCGGTCGGGTCGATGCCGGGCATGAAGGGCTCGTGGCGGTCGAGGCCGGTGAGTTGGTACACCAGCCCCAGCCAGTTGTTGAAGAGCGCGCGGCCCGTGTCCCCCCAGGTGTTGTCCAGGTGTGCGTCGAAGGACGCCTCCGGGAACTCCGGATCGGCCTCGCCATGGGCCCGTGCGGCGAGAGCGTCGCGGAGATAGGTCTGTGCCAGATCGTCGGACGCTGGCGTCATGTATCGCTCGGGATAGGGTGGCGGCAATCCCAGCTCGCCGTCAAGGAAGCGCCCGACCTCCCGCTTGTACTCCTTGAGCAGGCTGTTGCGATCGTACTCGGGGTGCCCCTGGAAGTAGACGATGCGGAAGCCGTCGGGGCTGGTGGCGAGATGGACGCCGGCATCCTCGCTCTCCGCGAGGACGCGCAGTCCGGCGCGGTCCCACTTCTGACGCGGGACGTCATTCCAGCGTGAATGCGGCGCGTCGAAGCGCGTGTTCACGTCCTGGGTCAGCGGGTGTGCGCGGTCGATCACCTGGTGGCGGTACACGCCCCAGAGCTTGTGCCCGAACGGCTCGCGGTCCATGCCGTAGAGGTGCTTCACCAGGGCGTGCGTGGCAAGACATGAGCAGAGGATGCTGGTGACGTTGTCGGCAGCCCACTCCACCACCTCCTGCAGCGGCTCCCAGAAGGGCTCGAGGTCCAGGGCCGGGTTGGTGACGTTGGCGCCGCTGATGATGAGCGCATCGAGGCCGCTCGCCTTGAGGTCCTCGAAATCGGCGTAGAAGGCGTCGATGTGGGCGCGCGCCGCGTCGCTGCGGGCCAGGCCGGGGACGCTGAAGGGGTAGACGTAGATCTGGGTGATGCGGTTGCAGGCGCCGATGAGGCGCATGTACTGCTTCTCGGTCACCAGCAGGGCCGCGTCCGGCATCATGTTAAGCAGGCCTACGTGGAGCTCGCGGATGTCCTGGTGCTGCGCGCGCTCGACGCTGAGGACGTCCTCGCCTTCCGCGCGCAGTCGCTCGAAGGTGGGCAGCGCGTTGTGGGCGACCAGGGGCATGCCGGCTCCTTTCCCTCCGCGACCGGTGAGCGTGCGGATGCAAGAGTGGATGTTACCCGGGGCTGGGGATGCCGCTCACGATGGGGCTGATGCGACCGCCGCGGGACGACGCTCGGCCCAGGCCGGCGGTCACGCCGCGGGCCTATCGTGGAGGCGATGCCCGACATCCGCGCGATCGGTCGCGCCCGTATCGCCGCCTGGCTCCGACACTGGGGCCCCTTGCTGCCGCTGCTGGGGGCGACCACCATCGTGATGCTCGGCTTCGGTGCCGTCATCCCGGTGCTGCCCTTGTTCGTGCAGTCGAAGGGCATCGACGCCACCACGCTCGGCGTCATCGTCGCCGGCTGGGCCATCGGACGCCTCGTCTCGGAGCCGTTCTTCGGCTGGTGGGCGGACTCTCACTCGCGCAAGCCGCAGATGGTGGCGAGCCTGCTGCTGGTCGGTATCACGGCCCTGCTGATGCTCGTCTTCACCTCCGCGGCGGCATTGTTCACGTTGCGCTTCATCGCCGGGGTGGCATCGGGCATGTTCGGCCCGGCCGCGCGAGGTGCGCTGGTCGACGCGACCGACCCGGGCTCGCGTGGCCAGGCCTTCGGCTACTTCTCGGCCTTCCAGATGGGCGGCTTCGTGCTGGGCCCGGCCATCGGCGCCCTCGGTTCGTCCATCCTCGGTGGCTTCGCCTTCCCCTTCCTGTTCATGGGTGTGCTGGGGTTCGTCTCAGCCGCCTTTCTCTGGCGCTATCAGCCCGTCGAGCCGCACGTCATCGATCCACTGCACCGGGACGTGCCCGTGGACAGCGCCCTCGTCAAGACCGGGATCCAGGCGTCGGCGGCAGCAGAGCCTCGTTTCGTGGCCCGGGCTGAACGCCCGACGCCTGGGCAGGCGCCCATCTCGGCGCTGCTCAATCGCACCCTCGTGGCGGCCGTCATCGTCGGCTTCGGCCTGCAGCTGACATTCGGGATCTACGACGTCGTCTGGCCGCTGTACCTCATCGACCTCGGCGCCAGCGTCCAGTGGGTCGGTCTCACCTTCATGCTGATCGGCATCCCCTCCATGCTGTTGGCACCGATCATGGGTCGTTGGGTGGACCGCTGGGGCTCGATCCCCTTCGTCGTCGCCGGTTGCCTGGTGATGGTCGGCGCCGGCATCACCTTCGCCAGCGCCTGGGAGCCGGTCCTGCCTTCGGTGGTGGTGACCTTCGAAGCCGGCTTCTCCGGATTGCTGGGCACCGCGCTCTTCGCCATGGTGGCCAGTGGCTCTCCCAGGGGTCGGACGTCCCTGGCGCAGGGCGTCTACGGCTCGGTCGGGACCAGCGCCATCATCGTCTCGGCGATGGCATCGGGTGCCCTCTGGGAAGCGGGCAAGACGTTGCCCTTCTGGTTCTTCGCCGCGGGCGTGGCCGGTACCTTCGTGCTGGGCATGCTGGTCTACTCAGGCGTCTTGGGGCACGTCTGGCGACGGGTGACGCCGCTGCGATCGCCAGCCTGACCGCGGACCCATCCTCAGGTCGGGCTCCACGAACCGCTCAGGACGAGGGCCAGCATGGCCGCGTTGATGCCGAACCCGAGGATGAGCGCGGGCGAGTAGAAGAGTGCCAGCAGCAGGCTGGAGCTCGACGCCGCGAGGATCATCAGGCCGCCCCACCAGTCGGCCGGGACGACGATCCCGACGGTCGCGAGGGCAGCCAGGAGGCTCAGGCCGAAGGTCGTCGTCATCAACGCCAGGCCGAGCGTGCGCACGAGGCTGCCGTCCAGCCGGGCGCGACGAATGAGCCAGGAGCGTCCGAAATCGAAGGGATACTCGCTCACGCCCATGGCCGCATTCGGGCTCTCTGGCTTGGGGAAGATGAACATGAGGTGCACCCAGCCGTGCGCGAACACGAGCAGCGCCAGCAGCCACGGGCCGATGACGATTTCGTTGACCAACGACAGCCACACGACGACGGCGATCACCGCCACGACGAGGGCAAGGGGAACGAGCGCGCGCGTGATGCTCACAGCGGTCCTGATGATGCCTGACCGTGGCCCTTAGGCCATGGTGTTCTCGTCCAGCTCCAGGAAGCGGGGCAGTTCCACGTTCTCGATGCGGATGCGGCCGCTCACGAGCGAGTAGGCGAGGTAGGCGCTGAGCCGGCGAAGCCCGGAGATCCAGTCTGGCAGGTAGCGGGCCGGCGTCAGGACGCCGGCCTCGAAGAGCGGCTCCAATTCGAGGGCATCGCCCAGGGTCATGCGTCCGGCGAAGAGGATGGGAATGAGCTCCGCGCGGCCCTCGGCGATGACCTTGCGCATGAACGTCTGCACCAGCAGCAGGCCTTCCAGGTAGGCGCCGTCCTTGGTGAAGACCACGGAACCCCGGACATCACCACCACGGAACACGCGCTGCGCGGAGTTGTAGGCGTCGCTCTCACTCTGCCCGCCCTCGAGGTAGATGCGGAAGACGTCGATGAAGTCGGCACCCGCCAGGCCAGCGTCGACGGCCTTGGCGCGCAGCGCGATGCGGCGGAGACGGACCAGATCGATGGAGTAGGTGATGAGCTCGGAGAAGACGGCCAGCCCTTCTTGCGTGCGCGTCGTGCGCGGGGAGCCCAGGCCCAGCACCTTGAGCCGCGGCTGGTGCTGGCCGCTGAGGCTGGTGGCGGCGTGGATGAAGGCTTCGTGGTTGAGCAGCTGAGCGAGGTCGAGCTCCGAGAAGTGGGCGCCTGCCTGGACCTTGACGCGTTTGCTGCCGGCGGCGGCCTTGGCGGACATGGTGGCGTCGACCACGACCTCGACACGATCGTGCGTGAAGAATGCGTCCAGACCCGCCCGCAGCATCTCGGCGAACTCCGGAGCCGCGATGTCGGGTGTGGTGCTCATCACAGCGTCCGACTGCTGCAGTTGTCGTGTCACCTCCAGCAGGGGCTCAGCCGCGCTGGCTGCGGAGAGGCCCTGCCGCTCGTAGACGAAGTCGGGCCGGCCGTACAGCCGAACCGAGTGCTGTGTGAACTCAGGGGTGCCGATAGCGGCCACCATGCGCGCCGCGGTGAGGTAGCTCCAGGCGGTCTTGTAGAGGTGGCTACCCATGGGGTGGCTCCGGTCGCAGCGCGCCATGATTGCCTCGAGGGCCTCGATCTCCGCATGGTGGTCGGGTGGAGCCGGTTCCACCTCTGGCAGGCGAGGCGAGCCCACGCGCCATCCTTCCAGGAAGCGGGACTCCTCTTCGCGCGGCCAGGTCAGGCTGGAAAGGACGCGGATCGAACCAGCGATCTCCAGCAGCTCGGCATCGAGTGCTTCGAAGCGATCCATCGCCTCAGTGGTCTCGTCCATCTCGGCACTCCACGGTGTCGGCGTCGCTCACTGCGCGTCGCCGCTCAGGACCGCAGCATCGCACATCGGGCTGGCAACCTCACAGGCCAGAGCGCACGTCGTCCAGAAGCTCCGGGATGAGGGCGATGTCGCCGACATCCTCGGGCGGCCGCTTGAGGTCACCCCGAACGGGGAGTCCAAAGCCCTCGGCGCTGCCATCCCTGCGGCCTCTGCTATCGACGCATCTCCAAGCTGTCTCGCGAACTCTATCCGGCGCTCTCCAGCGTGCTTCGCGAACTCCGCGTCGGGGCACGCAGCCTAGCGCTCAGGGCCGCCAGGCAGGCGCGCGGCGAGGACCTCAGCGAGGTGGCGTGCGGACCTGCCTGAGACGAAGTCGATCTGGGTGCGGCAGCTGAAGCCATCTGCCAGCAGGGGTGCGTCGGGGTCCGCTCTGAGGGCCGGGATGAGCTCCAGCTCCGCGACGTGCTGGGCGATGTCCTCGTGGCCCGCTTCGGCGCCGAAGTTGCCGGCCAGGCCGCAGCAGCCCTCCAGCTCCACACCCACGGTGATGCCGTTGCGCTCGCGGACCCGTCGATCGGCTTCCAGGCCCAGCACCGCCTGCTGGTGGCAGTGGGGCTGCGCGATGGCGCGCCCCGACTCCGTGGTTGCGGTCGGGCCGCTGTACTCGACCCGGTCGAGCAGCTCCGCCAGCGTCGTCACGCGGCCCGCGAGGTCGTGTGCGCGAGGGTCATGCGGTAGCAGCTGCGGCAGGTCCGACCGCAGCATGGTGGCGCAGGAAGGCTCCAGCACGACCACCGGTTCGTCACCCGAAAGCTCGGCCGCGCCGAGTGAGCGCTGCAGCACTCGCTGGGCCATGCCCAGCTGTCCGGTGGTATGCCACGTCAGACCACAGCAGACGGATCGCCCCGGCACCACGGCCTCGAAGCCGGCCGCCTCGAGCACCCGCACTGCGTCGTGGGCCACCTGCGGCGTCAGGTGGTTGTTGAAGGTGTCCGGCCATAGCACGACTCGACCGTGCTTCGTCTCGCGCCGGGCCGGTGTCGATGCTCACGCGTGAAGGTGCGGGTGGCGATCGGCGGGATGCCGCGACCGTTCGCGATGCCGGCCGCCAGCGTGAACAGACGTCGGGTCAGCCGTGAACGTGTCAGGAGGTTGACCAACCGTGGCACCCTCGACGTCAGTTTCAGCCACAGCGGTAGCCAGCCCAGCGAGTAGTGCGACAGTGGGCGGAGCCGTCGCCGGTAGTGATGGTCGAGGAACTCTGCCTTGTAGGCGGCCATGTCCACGCTCGTGGGGCACTGCGAGACGCAGCCCCGGCAGGCGAGACACAGGTCCAGCGCGGCGTGCACCTCGCGGGAGCCCCAGCCATCGTCCGCCAGGCTACCGACCATCATCTCCTGCAGCAGCCGGGCACGACCACGCGTGGAATGCTGCTCGTCGCGGGTGGCGCGGAAGCTGGGACACATCAGCGCCGAGCCCTGCGTGGAGACGCAGCGACCGACGCCGATGCAGCGGTCGACCGCGGCACGGAAATCGCCTCCGTCCTCGCTGAAGGCCTGCCGCGGCTGCACATCGAGCAGGGTCGGCGCGGAGGCACGCAGATCCGTGGTCAAGGGCGGCGGCTCCACGATGATGGACGGGTTGAGCGTGCCGACGGGGTCCCAGATGCGCCGGAACTCGGCGAAGGCCTCGATCATCTGCGGACTGAACTGGCGGACCAGCAGCGGTCCCCGCGAACGGCCATCGCCGTGTTCGCCGGAGAGCGAACCCCCGTGCCGGACGACCAGGTCGGCGGCATCGGTCATGAAGTGCTCGAAGCGCTCAGCACCCCCGGTCTGCTCCAGGCCGAAGGTGACGCGGAGGTGGATGCAGCCTTCGCCGTAATGGCCGTAGGAGATCGCGCGCATGCGGTGCTGACGCAGCAGGGCGCGCAGCTCTGTCAGGTAAGCGCCGAGGTTCGAGGGAGGGACGGCGGAGTCCTCGAAGCCGGGCCATGCCCGCGTGCCGTCGGCCAGGCGGTTCGAGTGACCGGCGCCGTCCTCGCGGATCTTCCACAACACGGCCTGTGCTCTCGCATCCTGGATGAACCGAACCGATCCCGAGTCAAGCGACCTGCCGATGGTGGCGGCAAGTCGTTCGCCATGCTCACGAGCAGCAGCCTCATCGTCGGCCCGTGCCTCCACCATGAGCCAGGCGCCGCCGTTCGGCAGTCCCAGGTCCCCCGCGTCGGCATGGGCCAGGGCCAGCAGCTCAGCCGAGAGTGACTCGACCGTGAAGGGCTTCGCCGCGAGCAGCTGCGGCACGCTGTTGGCGCCCTCGATGTCGTCGTCGAAGCCCAGCATCAGCAGCGCTCGTACCGAGGGCGGACGCACCAGGCGCACGGTCGCCCTCGCAAGCACGGCACACGTGCCTTCGGTCCCGGCCATGACCCGCGCCAGGTCGACTCCCCGCTCGGGCAGCAGCCAGTCGAGGGCGTAGCCTGACACGCGGCGCGGCCAGGGCGGCAGCTCGCCGCGGATGAGCTCGGCATGGGCCGCCGCGAAGGTCTCGAGGTCGGCCGCGAGCGGGCCGTTCGGCACAGGCCACTCAGGGTCAGCCGGGCGTTCCGGAGCATCGGGGCTGCGCAGGCGTACGCGCGATCCGTCGGAGCGGATCAGGTCGAGCTCCAGCACGTTCTGGGCGGTCGTGCCCCATGCCACCGAGTGAGATCCACAGGCGTTGTTGGCGACCATCCCGCCGATCGTGCAGCGACTGTGCGTGGATGGGTCGGGACCGAACCTCAGCCCGTGCGCTGCCGCAGCGGCGTTGAGGTCGTCGAGCACGACGCCGGGCTCGACGACGGCGTAGCCCTCGTCGGCGTTGAGCTCCACGATCCGGTCGAGGCGGCGCGTCGTCACGATGACGCCGTGGCCGAGGGCATTGCCGGCGATGCTGGTGCCGGCGCCGCGCATGGTCAGCGGCGTCCCTGTCTCGCCGCAGATGCGCACGACGCGGCTGAGCTCATCGATGTCGACGGGCTCCACCACCAGGGCCGGAAGCGCGCGATAGAGCGATGCGTCCGACGTGTAGAGCGCCCGTGCGCCCGGGTCCGAGTGCACACGCTCACCGAGCGCTTCGCGCAGTCGCTGCTCCGCTCGGTCGATGTCGGGGGACAGAGCCGCCATCAGCCTCGGTTCAGCGCGACGAAGGTACCCACCTCCCGAGCGTACCACCGAGTCGAACCACGGCCAGTCCACCCATGCCCCGCTAGCGACGCCGCAGGAACCCCCCTGGAAGTGCCTGGCGGTTGAGCTCGATGCCCTCGGCCGAGAGCGCCTCGTCCAACCGCATCCGGATCTCCGTGGCGATGCGCCAGCGCTCGCTGGCGACGACCTTGCCGCGCATCTTGGCGGTGCTGCCCAGCTCGTCGGCATCGTCGACGAAGGTGACCGCCGGGGCCGCCAGGACCGCCGCACTGAAGCCTGGATCGGACGCCACCTCCCGGCCGACTCGGTCCATCGATGCCACGACCTTGCGCAGGTCGCCCTGGCGGATGCCCCGGACCTGGACCTCAGCGGCGGCGTAGACACGGGTCCGATTAGCCACGTTGCGCAGCTCGCCGTTGGAGACCGAGTAGACCGTGCCATCCACCGAACGGATGACCGTGCGTCGCAGTCCGACGCTTTCGACGGTGCCCTTCCATGGCAGCTGGCCCAGCTCGATGTCGTCGCCCTGGAAGAACTGCCCTTCCAGCAGGATGAGGACGCCCATCAGGTAGTCGAGCACGATCGACTGGCCGGCGATGGCGATCCCGGCGACGAAGACGCCCATGACGATGAGCACCCAGCCACCGCCGGTGAGGCCGATGAAGACGAAGACACCGATGGAGATGATGGCCAGGCGGATGAGCGTCGTGGCCAGGCCTTCGATGGTGGCCGACCGTTTCTCCAGCTCGGCCTCGTGAACGCCGGTGACCTCGAAGTCGCCTTCGGTGGCCCGCAGCGTCCGCCGCACGAGTCGGTTCACGATCGGTCCCGAGTAGATGTAGAGGAGTACCAGACCGATGCCGATGATGATCAGGGTGAGCAGGTTCTGCGAGAGCCACTGCTGGAGTCCGCTAACGTCCATCGCGCAACCCTAGTACTCCGTCGCCCTGCCGGTGGTGCTCTCCGCGCTCGCCGTCGTGCTCACCGCAAGGCCTTCAGCCTTGCGGTAGCCACTCCAGCGAAGCCACCAGCGACTGCCAGCGGTCGTCCGGTACCGGGTCGCCGACACAGAAGAACGAGAGCCAGCGGCCCTCGTTGGCGAGCGAGTAGCGGATGGCCCGGGTGCCGTCGTCCCAAGCGAGGTCGGCCAGCCCGGCGGGTCCGGCTGGTGTCTCGACGTAGCTCACCTCGGTCACGCGGATGGCGGCGTTCTCCTCGGCGTTGGCCACGTAGCTCGTATGGAAGTCGTCGAGCGAGCCCCAGTCGGCGTCGGCAGCCAGCGAGGTGTAGTCGCTGACGGTGCAGATGGCTGTGTCGCTCGCCGCATACAGGGCGCCCAGCCGGGTCGAGCTGCCCCTCACTTGCCAGGCCTCCGGGAATGTCAGCGCCACCCCATGCTCCGGCAACACCACGCGGCCGTCGAAGCCGGAGTCGACCAGGCTGGTCTCGGGGCCCAGCTCCATCGTCTCGGCGATGGACAGCCAGCGTCCCTCGGGAAGCTCGTCGGCGCGGCACCAGAGCTCGTGCATCCGCGGCCCATCCGGCAGGATGTAGACGGCCCAGGCACCGCCGCCGTCGTCGGCGAACTCGATGCGCTCGGCGGATCCCGCGGGCAGCTCGACGGTGGCTCGCCCGAGCAGGCTGAAGCCGGAGCCCGGCCCCAGCCCGACCACGAAATCGTCCACGTCCACGACCGGGTCGCTGAACTCCGATGTCCGCGTCGCGAGCTCACAGCGCTCGTCGGCCCAGAGATCGTTGATCTCACGCCGCGTGGCCCCCTCAACCGTCGCCTCGGCTCGCCAGCCGGCGGGGAAACCCGCTGCTACCCGAACCTCTGCATGATCCGGCGCCTCGAGCACGACGATCGGCCCCGTTTCGTCGGCCGCGACCGCAGCTTCGCCAAGGCCTGTCGCGATCATGCCTGCCGCCAGGCCCAGGCCCAGGAGAGGTCGCGCGGACGTCACGCTAGGCGGGCCCGTCAAGCTTCACGCCGGCGGCGAGGACGTCCTCGGCAAAGCGGGCCTGCGCTTCGGTGGTGGGTTCGTACTTGGTGGGGAAGCAGATGAGGCGGTCCAGGCCGACGTCACCGAACGCACCGATGAGGTCCACCCGCTCCTGGCCGGCCGTGTTGAAGTCCTCGTCGAGGGTGTACACGGAGAAACGTAGTGATGCCGGATCGCGGCCGGCGGCCTCACACATCGCGCGTACGTCGGCCATGCGGCGGGCGGTCTCGTCGGGGCCGATGAACACGAGGTTCAGCTCGTCGGCGAACTTCACCGCCAGGCCGGCAGTGCGCACGCGGCCGTTGCCGCCAACGATGAGGGGGATGTGCTCCTGGATGCCGCGTGGCTCGTTGATGGCGTCGCGAACGTGGACACGCTGGCCCGCGTAGGTGGCGTGGCCCGGCGCCAGCATGCGGGTGATGACCTCGAGATGCTCCTCGAACGTGCTGATCCGCTCGCCGATCGGCGGAAAGCCGTAGCCGTAGGCCAGCCATTCGTCCTTCTTCCAGCCGGCACCGATGCCGACCTCGAAGCGGCCGCCGCTGATGACGTCGATGGTGGAAGCCAGCTTGGCCGTCAGCGCCGGGTTGCGAAAGGCGGTGCAGATGACCATGTGGCCCAGGCGTACCTTACCGGTGACCATGGCCAGCGCCGAGAGGACCGAGAAGGACTCCAGCGTCATCTCGTCGGTCGGCTCCGGGACGGTGTGGAAGTGATCGAAGACCCACAGGGACTCGAAGCCCAGGTCCTCGGCTTGCACGGCCAGCTCCACGGTCCGTGCCCAGGCCTCGCCCGGGTCCCAGCCGTCGTACTCGCCCTTCCAGCCCTGGGGTGCCAACAATCCGACCTTCATTCGTGCCTCCTCGATGTTCCGTCTGTCCTCATAGTGCCTTGGCTGGCGCCGGCCCTGCCGGGTCCTCTCCGGGCACTGTTACCAACTCGTCGGACCGCAGCGGCTGGTCCTTCAGGGCCACCGTGACGACGGCCAGGGCCACGACGGTCGCCGCGAGGCCGAACCAGAAGGTGTCGGCGATGGCCAGCGAGAAGGCCTGGTGGATCCCGGCGACGACCTGGTCCACGATGCCCTGCAGCGGCGGAATCTGCGCCAGCTGCTCCGGCAGGCTCAAGCCACCGACCTGTGTGAGGTCGTTGCCGCTGCTGGCGAACTGGCCCACCATGCCGGCCTGCTCCGGCGAGACACCGGCCTCGGCGAGGGACGGCTCCAGGCGTGAGGTGAATGACTCCGCGAAGATCGTGCCCACGATCGCCAGGCCGACCGAGCCACCGATCTGCCGGAAGAAGGTCAGGTTGCCGGTGGCCACGCCCAGTCGGCTGAACGGCACCGACGATTGGATGACGATGGTAAAGACCGACAGCGTCGGGCCGACGCCCAGGCCTGCGATCAGCATCCACATCCACAGCAGCGTGAGGTCGGTGGTGGCATTGAGCGCGGTGAACAACAGGATGCCCACGGTCATGATCGCGAGCGAACCGGACACGATCCACTTGTAGCGCCCTGACTTGCTCACCAGGATGCCGGCGACGATGGAGCTGAAGATGACCCCGACCAGCAAGGGCAGGATCTGCAGCCCGGACTCCGTCGGGCTCACATCCTTGACGAACTGGAACCAGCGGGGCAGGAAGATGATCAGGCCGAAGAAACCGATCGAGGCCAGGAACGTGGCCAGGATCGTCACCGCGTAGTTGCGGATCCGGAAGAGGCCCAGCGGAACGATGGGCTCTGCGGCGCGCGACTCGATGAACAGGAAGACGGGCGTGACGAGGGCGGCGATGATGAGATAGCCGCCGACCTCGAAGGATGTCCAGTCGGCCGACTGCTTGTTGGTCAGGCCCAGCAGCAGGAAGACCACTCCCACCGTGAACACCGCAGCTCCGGCGTAGTCGAGGTTGCGCGTGGGCTGCTCACCGTGGACCGAGGGCAGGTAGCGGTAGACGATGTACAGGGCGACCGCGCCGATGGGCAGGTTGACGAAGAAGATCCAGTGCCAGCTCAGGTTGTCGGTGAGCCAGCCACCCAGCAGCGGACCCATGATGGAGGCGACGCCGAAGACGGCGCCGAACAGGCCCTGGTAGCGACCGCGCTCACGCGGGCTGAAGAGGTCACCGATGACCGCGAGGGAGACCGGGAAGATGGCGCCCGCGCCGATGCCCTGGATACCACGGAAGACGATGAGGCTCTCCATCGACCACGACAGTCCGGAGAGGGCCGAGCCGATGAGGAAGACGGTGACGCCGAACAGCAGCATGAGCCGGCGACCGTAGATATCCGAGAGCTTGCCGTAGAAGACACCGGTGATGGTGGCCGTGAGCAGGTAGCTGGTGATGACCCAGGTGTAGAGCTCGTTGGTCCCCCCCCAGCTCGCCCACGATGCGGGGCAGGGCCACACCCACGATGGTCTGGTCGAGGGCGGACAGGAAGATGACCAGCAGGACCGCGAAGAGGATCTCCATCTTGCGGCGATGCGGGAGGGCGAGCGCGGGATCGAGCTCAGCCAGGGATGGCGGGGTGGGTATGGACATGGCAGTGGTCTTGGTGGTCCTCGTTGGGGCTGGCGTCGGTGATTGTGTGCTGGCTTCAGGCGGATGCGGGTGACGTCTCCGGGTCGGTGGCCGCGCGGGCGATGGCCTGCATGGCCCGCAGGCATAGCTCCTGCTCAGCCGGCTCCAGCTGCTGCAGGATGCGTCGGAGCTCCTCCCGGCGGACGGTCTCGAGCTCAGCCAGGCAGGCGCGCCCTTCGCTGGTGGTGTGGATGATGATGACGCGTCGATCCTGTTTGTCCCGCACTCGCCGGACCAGCTTCCGTTCTTCCATGCGGTCGATGATGCCGGTCAGGTTGGGCAGGGCCACATCGGCCAAGCCGGCGAGGCTGCTCATGGCTTGGGGGCCGTTGACCTCCAGCAGCATCAGCAGGTGCAGGTTCAACTTGCTGATGGAGCGGTCCTGCCAGACCCTGGCGATGACGCGTCGCTGGGCGTTGAACAGGGGCTGTGCCTCATCGATGATCTGCTCGACGATGTCGTCATCGACCATGCTGCGGCCCGGGTGGGGAGATAGTTATGGTCACAAACGTGATTATGCTCGACTGTAGCGATTCGTCAAGCCAACGAAAGCGAACCGTCCTTCTACCAGCGCTGGTGCACCAGCGGCTTGGCGTACTGCTCATAGAGCTGCGTGACGCGCCCCATGACCTCGTCAGACAGGGGCGCCAGATCGGCCGCGGCGGCGTTGGCGCGAGCCTGCTGGGGTGACTTGGCGCCAGGGATGGCAGCTGTCACGGCTTGCTGCATGAGGATCCAGCGCAGTGCCAGCTGCGCCGTGGTCACACCCTGGGGCACGAGCTCCTGCAGCGCGGCGACGAACTCCAGGCCTGTCTCGTAGTCGAGACCGGCGAAGGTCTCACCCACATCGAAGGCCTCGCCGTGGCGGTTGTAGTTGCGATGGTCGTTCTCAGCGAAGGTGGAAGCCCGGTCGTACTTGCCGGTGAGGAGGCCGGACGCCAGCGGGACTCGCGCCAGCACACCCACATCGTTGGCCGCAGCCTCAGCCAGGAAGCGATCGGCTGGTCGCTGGCGGACCATGTTGAAGATGATCTGGACGCTGGCCACGCCCGGGTACTCGATGGCCTTGAGCGCCTCCTCCACCTTCTCCACGCTGACGCCGTAGTGAGCGATGACGCCACTCGCGACCAGCTCGTCACAGGCGGCAAACAGCTCCGGATGGTAGAAGACGTCCGTCGGCGGGCAGTGCAGCTGCACCAGGTCGAGCGTGTCCGTGCCCAGGTTCTCACGAGAGCGAGCCGTCCAGGCCACGAACGCCTCTGGCGTGTAGTTCTGCAGCTTCTGCTCCACGCGCCGGCCCATCTTGGTGGCGACGTAGACGCGCTCGCCACGGCGATCGGCCAGGAAGCGGCGGATGAGTCGTTCGCTATGACCATCGCCATAGACATCGGCGGTGTCGATGAAGTTGATGCCCGCATCGGCAGCGGCATGTAGCGCCGCCAGGCTGTCGTCGTCGTCGACGGTGCCCCAGTCGGCGCCGATGGCCCAGGCGCCGAAACCGATGGCGCTGATCTCGTAGCCGGTCTTGCCAAGTCGTCGGTATTCCATGCCGATGAGCCTAGCGCGTACCCAGCCGAACCATCGGCAAACCGAACCAGGCCGAGCCGGGTGTCAGAATGCGGGTACACACGCAGAGGTCGCTCGAGAAGAAGCGGCCCGACTCACGCAGGAGAGATCCGATATGAACAAGCGACGATTGGTCGCCACTATCTTGAGTTCCGCACTCATCGCCAGCGCGCTGCCCGGGCTCGCATTCGCGCAGGATGAGGTTGAGGTCGTCCCGCAGCCGGCTGAGGGGGTCGAGTGGCAGCTGGGGTCCTATCTGTCCGGGGGGATCCTCATCGATGTCCCTGCGGACGTGGACGTCACGCTGCTCATGACCGACGGCGACGCCTCCGGTTCGGCCGGCTGCAACTCCTACTTCGGCTCGTACGTGATCGACGCCACCGGCCTGGTCTTCCCCGGGCCCTTCGGCAGCACGCAGAAGTTCTGCGAGGGCACCGCGCAAGAGGTCGAGGATGCCTACCTGCCACTGCTGGGCGCCGTCGCCGGCTGGACCATCGATGAAGCGGGCATGCTGGTCCTGACCGGCTCCGATGGCGAGGTTTCGCTCGTGTACGCCGAGGCCACGGTCGACATCACCGCTACCGATGTCGAGGTCCTGATCGAGACGCTTGATACCCTGCAGGCGCAGATCGACCTGGCGGATATGCAGATCACTACGTTGAACGAGGAATTCTCCTCGGTCAATGTCAGCAAGCTCCGAAACCGCATCGTTGCCAACGAGGAAGCCATCGTCGAGATCAACGCCACCATCGGACGCTTCCGCAATCGCATCACGGCCAACGAGGAAGCCATCGTCAGGATCGACAACACCCTCAACCGGTTCCGAGATCGCATCAAGGCGCTGGAGGAGACCGACGCCCAGCAGGACGCGCGCATCAAGGCGTTGGAGGATGAGGTCGGCGTGCCGACTCCCACCTCGAGGTAGACAGCCCGCTCCAGGGCCGCAACGCCGTCGCCGGGATGACCGGCGGCGGCTTCCTTATCGCTAGCGGCCGGCGAAGATCGCCTCCCAGTCGTCACGCATCGAGACCACCGCCCAGCCGCGCCGACGGGCGATGGCGGTGATGGGCTCGTCGCTCTCGAACGTCCCCGCCGCACTCTCGTAGGCGTACTCTCGCTCCGCGTCGTCGTGCTCGACGAGCATCGCCAGCGAGGGGCCATCCCATGCCAGCGCGTACTCGAGCATGTCGGCATCACCGGCCGAGTTACCGGCGGCCAGGATGGGTCTCCGGCCCAGGAGCCGCTGGATGTTGGCGATCTTGGCTGCTCCCTCGTTGGGGTCACCGAGGATGTCTCGGGTGCGACGCAAGCGCGGGGTGCCGTCGCCGTGGTCGAGCTCGTAGCCGACCTGGGAGCCGACCACGCCTTCCGGTGGTATGCCGTAGAAGGCATCGCTGATGGCACGCACGAACTCGGTGCCACTGCCGGTCACGACGAAGACGGAGAACAGGCGGGCGCGTAGCTCGCCGATCAGCTCGAGCATCGGCCGATAGCGCATCTGTGAGAGCGGCACGTCTCGGTGCGGGTGCCGTACCGTTGCGAAGAACGCGCGCGCGCGCTCCTCGAAGTCCTCGGGCGTGAGGCCCGTGTGCAGCTCTGCCAGAGCTAGCACCACGTTGACCGCTCCCAGCTGCCCGATGGCCACGCGGTCACCCTCCAGCACCGCTCGGTATTCGGGCCGCTCCAGCAGGTCCGACCGCTCAGCCGCTGCCGCACGCAGCTCGCGCAGGTAGAACTCGACCTGGACATACCGCGGCTTCTCGCACCAGAGGGTGCCGTCGTTGTCGAACACCGCGACCCGCTTCTCGACCGGGACCATCTCGGAGGCGTCCAGGAACGCCTCCACGGCGTCACGTGTCGCTCCCGACCGCCACGATGGCAGCTTGGCCTGGTTCATCGGCAGTAGCTCCTCCAGCGGCGAGATTCCCGGCAAGCGTACGCGGCCTGTAGTCTCTCGCGCATGGACCCTAACCGCGCCTTCACTCGCGGCGACGTCGTGACGGGCCCGCTGCAGTCGGCCGCCGGGGGGCCGGACGAGCGCTTCGGGACGCGCGCGCTGCCACTCCTGCCCGACCCGCTGCCCGGTGGTGCGCCGCCCGCCTACCACGTGCTGACCAAGCCCACCGGCGCCATCTGCAATCTCGACTGCACCTACTGCTTCTTCCTGTCAAAGGAGGCGCTGTATCCGGGCAGCAAGTTCCGCATGACCGACGAGTCGCACGAGCAGTACATCCGCCAGCTGCTTGAGTCCCATCGGACCGAGCGCGTGACGGTGGCCTGGCAGGGCGGGGAGCCCACTCTGATGGGCCTCGACTTCTTCCGCGACACCCTGGCCCTGGTCGAGCGCTACCGACGCCCCGGCCAGGTCATCGAGCACACGCTCCAGACTAACGGCACGAAGATCGATGAGGAGTGGGCCGCCTTCTTCGCCGAGCATGGCTTCCTCATCGGCCTGTCCATGGATGGTCCGGCCGACATCCACGACGCTCAGCGTGTCGACAAGGGCGGGGCCGGCACCCACAGCAAGGTCATGCGCGCCGCCCGGTTACTGCAGGCTGCTGGGGCCGAGTTCAACATCCTGTGCACGGTCCACAAGCTCAACGGCGACCGGGGCCGCGAGGTGTATCGCTTCTTCCGCGACGACGTCGGGGCGAGCTTCATGCAGTTCATCCCCATCATCGAGCGGGCCACGCCCGAGCTCATCGAGGTGGCCGAAGCTGGCTGGGGCGACAACGTCAAGGGCCGGCCGCTATACACGCAGTCGGGCTCGCTCGTCACGGGTCGCTCCATCGGTCCGCAGCAATACGGCGATTTCCTCGTCGACATCTTCGAGGAGTGGGTGCGCCGAGACGTGGGCTCGGTCTACGTCCAGATGTTCGACGTGACACTGGCCAACTTCGTGGGTGCCCCGCCCAGCCTCTGCATCCATTCGGAGACGTGCGGCCGAGGGCCCGCCCTGGAGCACAACGGCGACCTCTATACCTGCGATCACTTCGTGGAGCCCAGGTACAAGCTGGGCAACATCAACCAGACGCACATGCTGGACCTGGTGGCGTCGCCACAGATGCAGCAGTTCGGCCTGGACAAGCGCGACCAGCTGCCGCGCTTCTGCCGTGAGTGCGATGTGCGCTTCGCCTGTCACGGTGGCTGCCCCAAGGATCGCTTCCGCGACGATCCCTTCGGCGAGCCCGGCCTGAACTACCTGTGTGCCGGGTTCAAGCGCTTCTTCGGCCACGTGACCCAGCCGATGCGCCAGATGGAAACGTTGCTGAAGGCCGGCCGTCCAGCGGCCGAGATCATGTACGCCTATGCGTCCCAGGATGCCGTGCGTGGACGCAACGATGATTGCTCGTGCGGCTCAGGGCGCAAGTTCAAGCGCTGCCACGGCGACCGGCCGCTGCCGTCGCGTGCCGCCATCGACCGGGCCGTGGCACAGGTGATGGCGCGCTAGCTGCGCGAGGCCGGACCCGGTCCCAGCCGCGTCGCGAAACGGGACGCGGCCTCAGGCGGGGCCGGATCCGCAGGGCGACACGTCTCAGTGCAGACCCCCGTCGTTGACGGTCCGCATCTTCTCCATGATCGCGTCGAGGTTGAAGGAGGCCGGCTCCTGCCGCGGCGGGAATTCGCGGAACGACTGGATCTGCTCGGCTGCGAGTGCCTGCATCGGATAGATCACGAACACGTGCTCCAGCAGCCAGTCCCAGTAGCTGTTGGCGTTCTCATCGGCACGCTCGAAGGGGTCGCGGCGGAGGTTGAAGATCTTGGGCAGGCGCAGCGGCACGAACGGTTCCGCCCATAGCTGGAGCGTCTTGGCCCGCTGCTCGTAGAAGACCGCCTTCCAGTCGCCGTAGCGGATGGCCACGACCAGCCCATCGTCGTTGGTGTAGAAGAACCACTCACGCGGGCTCTGGTCGGTCTCGCCCAGGAGGTAGGGCATGCCGTTGTAGCCGTCGATCTTGACCTTGAACGTCTTGTCACCGGCCTGGTACCCGGCCCGCAGCTTGGCCACGATGTCGGGCTCCCCGGCGGCTGCCAACAGCGTCGGTAGCCACTCCTGGTGGGTGAAGATGCCGTTGAGCGTCTTGCCCGCCTCGAACTTGCCCGGCCAACGAACGAACGAGGGCACGCGGTAGGCGCCCTCCCAGTTGGAGTTCTTCTCGCTGCGCCACGGCGTGATGCCACCGTCAGGCCAGGTGTTGTAGTGCGGGCCGTTGTCGGTGCCATAGAGGACGATGGTGTCGTCGGTGATATCGAGCTCATCGAGCAGGTCGAGCAGCTGGCCCACGTTGATGTCGTGCAGGACCATGGCGTCGTTGTAGAAGCCCTGCCCGCTGATGCCCTGGGCCTCCTCCGGGATGCGTGTCCACATGTGCATGTGCGTGGAGTTCCACCACACGAAGAAGGGCGTGCCCGCGGCATGTGCGTCGCGGATGAAGGCGATGGCCCGCTCGGTGACGTCGTCGTCGATGGTCTCCATGCGCTTCTTGGTCAGCGGGCCGGTGTCCTCGATGCGGCCATCGGCATAGGAGTGGATGACACCCCTCGGCCCGAAGCGTTCGCGGAAGGCGGGGTCCTTGGGGTAGTCGGGGTGCTCCGGCTCATCCTCGGCGTTGAGGTGGTACAGGTTGCCGTAGAACTCGTCGAAGCCGTGGTTCGTGGGCAGGTGCTCGTCACGGTCGCCGAGGTGGTTCTTGCCGAACTGGCCGGTGGCGTAGCCGAGCGGCTTGAGCAGCTCGGCGATCGTCGGATCCTCGGCGGCCAGGCCCACCTCGGCGCCCGGGATGCCGACCTTGGTCAGGCCCGTCCGCACCGGGTTCTGTCCCGTGAGGAAGGCAGCGCGGCCGGCCGTGCACGATTGCTGCGCGTAGTAGTCGGTGAACTCGATGCCCTCGCGGGCGATGCGGTCGATGTTGGGGGTCCGGTAGCCCATCGCGCCACGGTTGTTGTGGCTGATGTTGTACCAACCGATGTCATCGCCCCAGAGGACGAGGATATTGGGCTTGCCCGTGGGCATGGTGGCGCTCCTCACAGGTCGCTGGAGCCGACAGGTCGTCGGCGCATCGTGCTCGACCTTGCCAGTATCGACGAGTGAGCGGCTAGATGCCACCGCTGACGATGATGTTGTGGCCGCTGATGTACGAGGACTCATCCGAGAGCAGCCACAGCACGCTGGCTGCGACCTCGTCAAGCGTGCCGGTCCGGCGCAGCGGGACGGCGTCGATCATCTGCTGTGCCACGACTGCCGGGTCGGTGGCGTAGTACTGCGTCTTCGCCTGTGCCTGGCGCGTGACCTGACGATCCCACATCAAGCCCTCACCGATGAAGGCCGGGGAGATGGCATTGACGCGGATCCCCAGCGGCGCGAAGTCCTTGGAGGCCGAGCGCGTCAGGCTCATGACCGCGCCCTTGGATGCGCTGTAGGCGGGCATGTTGGCCGCACCCTCGACACCGGCCATCGAGGCCGAGTTGACGATGGCGCCGGGCACTCCGGCCTCGCGCAGGCGCCGCGCGGATTCCCTGAGCACATTGAAGATGCCGAAGACATTGACGTTGATGACGAACGGGAAGTCATCGACGGGGTAGTCCTGCAACGGCAACAGCTCGCCCTGTACTCCGGCGTTGTTGAAGACGAGGTCCGGCACCGCGAAGTGTTCGATGGCTGCCCCGTAGCAGGCTTCGACACTCACCGGGTCGGTGACATCGGCCGTCAGCACGAGCACGGAGCCCGCACCTCCAAGAGCGGCACAGGCATCACGAGTCTGCTCCAGCCCTGGGGCGGCCCGCTCGAGGTCGGTGACCACGACGTTGGCTCCGGCCGCCGCGAGGCGCAGCGCGACGGCCCGTCCGATGTCACCGGCAGCCCCGGTCACGAGAGCTGTCGAGCCGCTGAAGTCGTAGACCGTGGGCATGGCTCGTCAGCTCTCCTGTTCGGTGGATGTCCTCAGCCGGAGACCATCGGCCCCGAAGATGTGGACCGGACCGAGGACGCTGACGTTGGTCTGATCGCCGCGTCGGACGCGGTAGTCGGCATCGACACGAACGCGGATGCGCGTGGTCTGGCCTTGATGCTCCAGCTCGACGAAGACGAATGTCTCGGAGCCAAGCTCCTCCACCACGACCACGCTGGCGGGGACGCCCTCCGAGCCGAGTGACAGGCCCTGTGGGCGCACGCCCAGCGTGAGATCCCCGGTCTCGCCCGTGGCCACCACCGCGGCGACCGCTGGGTCCATCTTCACGTGCGCCGATCCGAACACGACGGAGCCGGCCTCGACCGTGGTGGGGACCAGGTTCATGGCAGGGGAGCCGATGAAGCCCGCCACGAAGAGGTTGGCTGGATGGCGGTAGAGCTCGCCGGGTGTGGCGACCTGCTGCATGACCCCGTAGTCGAGGATGGCGACGCGGTGACCCATGGTCATGGCCTCGACCTGGTCGTGTGTGACGTACACCGTGGTGACGCCGAGGCGCGCCTGCAGGTCGGCCAGCTCGGCGCGTGTCTGGACTCGCAGCTTGGCGTCGAGGTTGGAGAGCGGCTCGTCCATCAGGAAGACCTGGGGGTGGCGAACGATGGCGCGGCCCATGGCCACGCGCTGGCGCTGCCCACCAGACAGCTGCTTGGGCTTGCGATCGAGGTACTCCTCCAGGTCCAGGATCCTGGCCGCCTCCTGTACCTGCTTGGCGCGCTCATCCTTGGGCACCTTTTGTTGCTTGAGCGGGAAGCCGATGTTCTGCGCCACGGTCATGTGTGGATAGAGCGCATAGCTCTGGAAGACCATGGCTACGTCCCGGTCCTTGGGCTGGACGAGCGTGACATCGCGGTCACCGATGAAGATGGATCCCTCGTCGCAGGCTTCCAAGCCCGCGAGCATGCGCAGAGCCGTGGACTTGCCGGACCCAGACGGTCCGACGAGCACGAGGAACTCCCCGTCCTCGATGGTCAGGTTGAGGCGATCGACCGCGGGCGCTTCGGTGCCCGGATAGATCCTGGTCGCTGCTCGATAACTGACTTCAGCCATGACTCCCTACTTGATGGCTCCCATAGATAGGCCGCGGATCATCCGCTTCTGGGCGACCCAACCGGCGATGACGACCGGCAGCACGGCCAGCGTGGACGCGGCTGATAGCTGGGCCATGAAGTTCCCGCGCGTGGTCACGTTCGTGCTGACCCAGACGGGCACGGTCGAGGACTCGACCGGGTTGAGCTGGACGGCAAGGAAGAACTCGTTCCACGCGAAGATGAAACAGAGCAGTGCCGTGGCCGCGATGCCCGGGGCCACGATGGGCAACATCACGTCCTTGAGCTGCCCGTACAGGCCCGTCCCGTCCATCTGTGCGGCTTCGATGAGCTCTCGTGGGACCTCACCGAAGAACGAACGCAACATCCAGATCGCCAGCGGGAGGTTCATGGCCGTGTACAGGATGATCAACACCAGCGGCGTGTTCAGCAAGCCCAGGTCACGGGAGATGATCCACAGCGGCAGGATGGCGGCGACGATGGGCAGGAACTTGGTGGAGATGAAGAAGAACAGCACGTCCCGCCAGGCCTTGATCGGGTAGATCGAAAGGGCGTACGCCGCCGGGATGGCCAGGGCCAGCACGAGCACCGTGGAAACGATGACGATGAGGAACGAGTTGTAGAACGCTTCGCTGAAGCTCAGCAGCCCGCGCGTGGTCGCGACCACGGCCTGCCACCGGTCGAGCGTGGGCTCGAAGAAGAGCACAGGTTTGGTGTTGGCCACCAGCTCCGTCTTGAAGCTGTTCAGCACCATCCAGAAGACGGGGAAGAAGAAGACTGCTGCGACCAGCCAGGTGACGAGGCCAAGGGCGGCGGTGCCCCAGCGTGACTGGCCGCGCAGGACGCGATCTCGTGCGGTGAGCGTCATACGGGCTCCTGGCGCTGGAAGAGGCTGGACAGGACTCGCAGTGCGAACGTGGCGATGATGATCGACGCGATGACCACGATGATGGCGTAGGCAGAGGCCAGACCGAAGTCCCAGCCGCCGCCGATGGAGCGCTGGTACACGAAGTAGGGCACGTTGGTCGAACCAGGCCCTCCTCCGGTCATAACCTCGATCTGGTCGAACACCTGGAGCAGGTAGATCGAGCCGAGCACGATCCCAAGCTCAAGGTAGGGCCGCAACATGGGCAGCGTGATCTGGGTGAAGATCCCGCGACCAGTCGCGCGATCCACGCGCGCGGCCTCCAGGATGTCCGTGGGCTGGCCCTGCAGGCCGGCGAGGACGATGAGCATCATGAATGGGGACCACTGCCAGACCAGGACGACGACGACTGCCCAGAACGGGAAGCGCTCCACGAATGGGACCGCGTCGAAGCCGAGACCTTCGATGACCGCGTTGAGTACGCCGAACGAAGAGTTGAACATCTGGTTCTTCCAGAGCAGGCCGGCGACCACGGGCATGATCAGGAAGGGCGTGATCAACAAGGTTCGGGCGATGCCCCGGCCGAAGAACTGGCGATCAAGCAGAAGCGCCAGGGCAGTCCCGACCAAGAGCGACAGCAGCACCGCTGCGGTGGTCATGCCGATGGAGATCGTGACCGCGTTGAGGAAGAACGGGTTCGAGTAGCCCTCGGTGAAGTTCTCCAGCCCGATGAAGTCCGGGCCGCGAGGCGGGACGATCTTCCAGTCCTGGAGGCTGAAGAAGATGTTGAAGAGGAATGGGATCTGCGTCACCACGATGGTGAACAGCAGCGCAGGCAGGAGGGGCAGTCGCCGACGCCACGCGTCGCGACGCTGGTACGCCTTGACCGCCGCGGCGCGCTCGGCGTCGGGGTCTGGCGTTCCGTTGGTCACGGCTTGCGTTGTCATGACGGCTGCCCCTCGATATCGCTAGTCGCTACCAGCTGTGCTGGTGGCTACCAGGCTTCGCCTTCCACCTGGGAGGCGATGGTCTGACACGCTGCCAGGGCATCATCGACCGACTTCTGGCCGGCGATGGCTGCTGAGAACTCTTCGGTGCAGCGGGTTCCGACGTCCTGGAACTGCGGCACACCGACGAACTGCACGCCGGGCAGACCGGGGCGTGGCGTGGTGCCGGGGTTGTTGATGGGAGCTGCCAGCATGGCGTCGAGGGTCTTCTGCGCGAAGGCCGCGGCCGCCTCCTGGTAGTTGGGGTTCTCGTAGAGTGACTGACGCGTGCCAGGCGGCACGGTCGCCCAACCACCCGGCAGGGTCTCGCCGGCCTCGACGAGGTACTGCGGTCCAGTCGCCCAGCGCACGTACTCCCACGCTGTCTCCCTGTCGGGGGCGTTCTCGGGGATGGCCAGGGCCCACGACCACAGCCAGCCGGAGGCGTCGGTGACCTTGGTCGGCGCCAGCGCGTAGCCGAGCTTGCCCTTGATGGGGCTATCGGCTGCCTCGAGGTTGCTCGCCGCGACCGTGGCGTCGTACCACATGGCGGCCTTGCCATCGAGCATCTGGTTGGTGCACTCGTTGTAGCTGGCGTTGGAGGCGTCGTCCTCGCCGGCGTCGTTGATGAGGTCGACGTAGAACTGCAGGGCTTCCTTGAACTCGGGCTGATCGATCTGCGCAGCGCCGATGGTGTCGTTCTCACCAGCCAGCCACCACGTCCCACCGAACGTGTTCAGCACGGTGGTGAAAGCGGCGCCGAGGTCACCCCAACCGGCCTGGCCACGCAGGCAGATACCGGCCATCTCGGGTCGTATCGATGGTCCGGGCGATCTCCGCGACCTCGTCCCAGGTGGGGGCGTCGGGCATGGTGATGCCGGCCGCATCGAGGACGTCCTTGCGGTACATCAGGAACGACGACTCCCCATAGAACGGCGCGGCGTAGAGCCCTCCGTCGTACGACAGTCCATCTCGAACTGCGGGGATAAGGTCATCGATGGCGTAGTCAGCGTCATCGGCTGCGTACTCGTTGAGGTCCACGAGCCAGCCGTTGCGGCCGAACTGTGGGGCCTCGAACATGCCGATCATGACCACGTCGAACTGCTGGCCACCAGCGCCGACGTCACGCGTGACGATCTCTCGCAGCGTCTGCTCCTCGAGGATCGTGTATTCGACGTTGATGCCACTCTCTTTGGTGAACAAGTCGGGGGTGAGGCTCGCGATGTCCGACATCTGCGGGTTGCCCACGATCGCCACGTTGATCGTCTTCTCGTCCTGGGCCATGGCCGACCCGGCGATGGCCGTCGAGGCCACCATCGCGAGCGCCACGCCAGTGACCAGGGCCCGGGGGCCTCCGCCACGTGCGGTTCACAATAGACCTCATAGGTCTTCTCCTCCTATTCCTGTCGGGTCCACGCGGCGACCCGCTTCCGCGCGGCGTATCGTGCCGCTCGAGCCGGTATCCTAGTTGGTACTATGTTGGAAATCAAGTCCTAACACAAGTAACACCAAGCAATACTTCCGCATTTCATCTGTGTCCTTGTTGGAGTAGGGTGGTGCACATGACTGGCCATAACGAGCCCCAGCGTGGGATCCGACTCTCCACCAGACCCTCGGCCGAGCTCGACTCCACGGGTCTCGATCCCTGGCTATGACCGCCGCGACGCTCGGCGGCGGCATCGTGCACATCGGTGTCGGCGGTTTCCACCGCGCCCACCAGGCGGTCTATCTCGACGACCTCTGCCGGGCTGGCGTGGCCGACTGGTCCATCACCGGCGCCGGCGTCCTGCCCGGCGACGCCGCCATGGCCGCGGCACTCGAGGCCCAGGACCACCTCTACACGCTGGTCACCCGCGACAGCCACGGCACCAACGTGCGCGTCATCGGCTCCATCGTCGACTACGTGCTGGCGACGCCGAGCCTCGACGCCGCTGGTGGCGACCGCCTGGCGCAGCCCGGGACACGGATCGTGTCGCTCACCATCACCGAGGGCGGCTATCCCGTGGACGAGGCCACGGGTGACTTCCCCGGCCCCGCGGCGAGTCCCTGCCGCCGACCTTCGAGGCGCTGGCGCGCGCGCTCAAGGCCCGGCGTGACGCCGGCCTGCGCGGCTTCACCGTCCTGAGCTGCGACAACATCATGGGCAACGGCGACACGGCCCGGACGGCGACGCTGGGCGTGGCCGCCATGGTCGAGCCGGGCCTGGAGGAGTGGGTCAGCGCAGAACGTCTCCTTCCCCAACGGCATGGTCGACCGCATCACGCCGCAGACGGCGACGCCGACCGCGAGTTCCTGGCCGCCGAGTACGGGCTGGTCGATCGCTGGCCGGTCGTGGCCGAGACCTTCATCCAGTGGGTCATCGAAGACGAGTTCTCCTACGGCCGACCGCCCTACGAGGACGCCGGCGTGCTCCTCACCGACGACGTCCGGCCCTACGAGACGCTCAAGCTGCGCATCCTCAACGCCGGCCACTCGACCACGACGTACATGGCCGCGCTCGTGGGCCACGTCTACATCCACGAGATCATGGCCGACCCACCCCTGGCGCGGTACATGCGCCGTTTCCACGATGACGAGGTGACCCCATCGCTGCCGCCGGTCCCCGGCATCGACGTCGAGGACTACAAGCGGGTGGTGGCGGAGCGCTTCGCCAACCCCGAGGTGCGCGACCAGGTCGCCCGCGTCTGCCTCGACGGCACCTCCAAGTTCCCCAAGTTCCTCGTCCCCACCATCGAGTCGCAGCTCGACAAGGGCGGCCCCGTGCGCCCTCTCCGCACTCGCCCTGGCCGGCTGGTGTCAGTACCTGCTGGGCAAGGACGACGAGGGCGGCGACATCGTGATCTCGGCCGATCCCCGGCTGGAGCAAGCGCTCGGCTACGCCCGGGCCTCGATCGCGGATCCGGCGGCCTTCCTCGGCTTCGCCGAGGTCTTCGGCCGGCGCCTGCCGGCGGACCCCGTCTTTCGTGGCCGCCTTCGGCGAGGCACTGACCTCGATCCGCGAGGTCGGGACGTACCGTACCCTCTCGAGGTGGCTGAACGGAGACGAGTGATGACGCAGGCCGACGGCGGGGCCCGATCTCGAGATCGCGCGCGCGGGGCCGATGTTCCAGGGCGAGCGACGGGCGCAGATCATGAAGCGCGTCCTGGAGCGCGGCCGCGTCGACGTCGGCGAGCTGGCCGAAGAGTTCGATGTCACCGGCGAGACCATCCGCCGTGACCTCACCGAGCTGCAGCGCGAGCGCCTCGTGCGGCGCGTCCACGGCGGCGCCGTCCCCTGGCGCGGCTCCATGCTCGTGCCCACGCCTGGAAGTGCGCGAGGGCCGACAACGTCGACGAGAAGCGCCGCATCGCCGCGGCCGCCGTGGCAGAGGTGCCGCAGAGCGGCTCGCTCATCATCGACTCGGGCAGCACGGCGCTGCACCTGGCCGACGTCCTCGATCGCGAGCGTGACCTGACGGTCATCACCAACCACGTGCCCATCATCCGGTCGCTGGCCACCACCGAGCGCCCCAACGTCGTCGTGCTGGGTGGCGCGCTGCGGCGCAGGACGACTGGCCTTCGTGGACGAGACCGGCGTGGACACGCTGCGTGACATCACCGTCGACGTGGCCTTCATCGGCTGCGACGGCATGTCGCCCGAGCGGGGCTTCACCACGCCGTACCGCGAGGAGGTCGCCATCAAGCGGGCCATGATGGCCGCCGCCCGACGGGTGGTGATGATGTTCGACCACTCCAAGGTCGGCAACGAACAGCTCTTCCGCTTCGCCGACATCGACGAGGTCGACATCATCTACTCCGACACGGGGATGGATGACGCCACCGTCGCCCTCCTCGAAGAGCAGGGTCCGGTCGTCGTCCGTGCCTGAGGCGCCGGGCGCAGGTGGCCGGGCCTCGAGCCGTGGCCGACCTCGAGACCATCGCCATCGACGCCGCCGCCCGAGGGCGCGCGTGTGGTGCGGGCCGCAGCCGGCGATCTTGGGACCGTTCGCACCAAGTCCACGCCGCACCGACCCGGTCACCTCGCTCGACCTCGCGAGCGAGCGCGCCATCCGCGCCGTCCTCGCCAGCGCACACCCGACGCCACCGTCCTGGGCGAGGAGGATGGCGTCGCCAGCGGCTCCTCCGACGTGGGCTGGGTCATCGACCCCATCGACGGGACCGTGAACCTCACCTACGACCTGCCTGTCATGAGCGTCTCGGTGGCCGCCACCCTGGATGGCCAGGTCGTGGCCGGCGCGGTCGTGGACGTCCGCCACGACGACGTCTTCAGCGCCAGCTCGCGGCAGCGGCGCCCGTCGCGGCGGCTCCGCCGATCGACGGTCTCCGAGGTCCCGCCGAGCTGGCCAGAGTCACTCGTGGGCACCGGGTTCGACTACACGCCCGAGGGCCGCGCCGGCGGAGGCTCGATACCTGCACGCGGTGCTGCCCGCCGCTCGCGACATCCGCTGCTTCGGCTCGGCGGCGCTGAACCTGTGCTGGGTGGCCTGCGGCCGACTCGACGGCTTCTACCAGCGCAACATGCAGTACTGGGACTACGCCGCCGGTGCGCTCATCGCGGCCGAAGCTGGCGCGCGCTTCGAATGGCCTGATGACGCCAACGGCCACCTGATGGTCGTCGCGGGGCCCGCCATCCACGAGAGCCTGCGGCGGCTGGTCATCTAGTCCGACGGCACGCCCAGGACGGCAGCATCCTCGATGCAGCGCTCGATCATGATCGCACTCGCACCGCGCCATCGACTCGCCAGCGCCTCCACAGGCTCACCAGGTCGGCGCTCGGGACGGGTTCGGACATGCGTGCGACCGCCACGACGGCCTCCCACCGGGCGAACGCATCGATCTCGATGAGACCGTGCCGCGAGAGGGCTGCCACGTACCCCGAATGCAGTCGATCGAGCGAGTCGCTGGTGGCTCCACCGAGGTGCGCGGGCATGGCGGCCCGGTCGACAGGTGGACGCATCAGCAGGGAGCTTCGGACGTAGTCCGCGATGGGGTGTCCGGTAGCGGCATCGAACCAATCGAGGATGACCGTTCCGCGCTCCGCCAGGACGATGTTCGCCGGGTGGAAGTCCCCGTGACAGAGGGCTGCACCAGGAGGCATCGTGGCCAGGAGCGCCTGCGCCTCTTGTCGTTCCGAGGCCGATACCTGCACGGCCTCGTCGATCTTGCTCCCAAGCCGTCGCGCCAGATCGGGCAGCCCGCGCACACGCGTCGACTGCAGGTCGGTCTGGAGTCCCACCAGGCTATCGATGAGCCCGGGCACCTCCGAAGGCGCTGCCTTCATCCGCTCCCACATGGTCGGTCCATCCACGCGCTCGAGGACCACCCCCGGCCGACCGTCGACCTCCACCACGCCCTCGGTGGCCGGCACCGGCAGACCGGCAGCGTGGACTCGCCGCGTGATGTCGGCCTCGATCGACGCCCAGTGACGGGGGATCTCCGGACGCAGGACCTTGACCACCGTGGTCCTGGTCCAGGCGTGGATGTCCGAGGTGTTGCCGCGCGCGATGGGCTCCGCGGACCGGAGGGGATAGTCGGGCATGGCTGTGGGTGGCCCGTCGTCCTAGGCGAGGCCGCCGCCGTCGACGACCAGGATGGAGCCGGTGGCCCAGGCTGAATCGTCGGACGCGAAGTAGCGCAACGGCTCGGGCGATGTCGTTCGCTGTGCCCAGGCGCTTGAGCGGGCGATCGGCCGATGCCTCGAGGAAGCGCGCCTCGTCGACCCCCAGCTGGGCAGCCTCGGAGCGCAACATGGGCGTGTCAGTGTCGCCGGGACAGATGCAGTTGACGCGGATGCCCTGGGGTCCGTGATCGATGGCCATGGCTCGTGTCAGGTTGACCACGGCCGCCTTCGATGCGCAGTAGCTGGCCGCCTGCGGTCCGCCCTTCAGGCCCCAGCCCGAGCTGATGTTGACGATGCTGCCGCCGCCACCGGCGGCCATGATCGGGACGGCGTGTTTGCCGACCAGGAACACCGAGCCGACATTCACAGCCATGACACGCTCCCATTCGTCTTCGGTGGTCTCGACCACGCTGGCCCGACGGATGATGCCGGCGCAGTTGACCACGATGTCCAGGCCTCCGAACGAGGACACGGCCATGTCCACCGCCCGCTGCACGTCATCGCCCCTGGCCACGTCGCAGCCGACGGCGACGGCCTCACCGCCGCGCGGACCGTATGGCCGCGGCGGCAGCGCTCGACGCCCGGCACATCGATGTCGGCGAGGACGACGCGAGCGCCCTCGGCGCGCCAGCAGCTCGGCGGTGGCCCTGCCCATGCCGGATGCGGCGCCCGTCACCAGCGCTCGTTTGCCCGCCGATCGTCATCTGTCACCTCCTCATGCCGGCTCGATACGCAGGATGACTCGTTGTCCCGCGCCCGGTGATGACACGGGTGTGGCCCGCGAGCTCCTCGTCAAGCGTCTCATCCCCGGTATCGACCAGCAGCGGATGCCCGGCCAGCGCGGCCACCTTGCCGGGCGTTGCCAGCACGGTGATGTGCCCGCCGACAGCACGGATGACGGTCGGCGAGATGGGCTGGTTACCGCGCCCGACAAGGAAACCCTGGCCGCCGATGGGTGTGAGCAGGATGGACGCCGGTCCCTCGCTGACGAACGCGCGCAGATCGCGCTCGGAGGCGTCCCGAGCCGGCGAGGCGGGCGCCATCATCCGCCATCACGAAACCATCCACGCCCACGAGCGTCTTGTCGATGCCGAGCCGGCGCGCCACGGCTGCCGTGGTCGTACCCGGGCCCAGGATGTAGCGCCGACCCGGCTCCAGCAGGGACTCCACCTCCGCAGCGATCGACGCCATCGCCACCTCGTCGCCGGCCGGGGTCGGCGACTTGCGCGACTGCAGGAGCCGTCCCTCGGGCACACGCAGCAGGCCGTGCAGCCGCGGCCGCACGTCACCGGAGCGATACGCTTCCTCGTCGAGGTCGAGCACCTCGCGCTCCACGCTGCGGCGGTTCCCGCTGGCCAGGTACTCGGCTGCGATCTGCCCGGCTGCCCGCGGACTGGTGGCGAACACGGCCGACTGGACCTTGACCCCGGCCGGGATGCCGAGAACCGGCGACTCGCTCACCCACGCGCCTCGCAGGATGTCCCGCGCCGTGCCGTCGCCACCGGCGAAGAGCAGCACGTCGACCATCCCCGGCGAGCGACTCTGGCGAGACGGCGCGTGTCGCGGCCGTGGTCAGGGCGGCGGCCACGATCGACCTGTACGGCGCCCAGCCGGCCGCCCGCGCCGCGGCCGCGCCCATCGCGCCGCGGGCCGCACAACAGCTGTGGCCGGGCGCGATCACCAGGCCAGCGCCTCGTGCCAGGCGCGCAGGGCCGCCGCTGGCACGTGCTCGTAGCGCGTGGTTCGGCGCCCAGCTCCAGCGCCCGTGGCGGCCACGTCCGCGCCGTCGGTGCCCTTGAGCCCGACGCGGCCGCCGAGGCCCGGCGATGGGGTTCACGATAAGTGCCAGTCGCGGTGCGGCGCGGCTCGCGCTTGCCCCGACATCAGTCGGCCCGTGGCTCCGCGGCTGCCCGTGCTTGCGCAGATAGGCGCGCCAGGTCACGGCCCAGCGTGCGGGGTCGTCCAGCCAGGAGTGGTCGACCTGGTGGATGGTCGATCGGTGCGGCGCCGAGCGCACCGTCGTCGGGATCGGCGTAGGCCTCCTCGGCCACGGCAGCCAGCATGGCGACGTGCTGGTCGAGGTCGTCGCATGGAGTACGACTCCGTCGGCTCCAGCGTCATCGGCTCGGGCACCACGAAGGGGTGGTGGCTGGACCAGAAGTGCCCGCCGTGGTCGTTCAGGCGCATCCCCAGCTGGTCGAGGTGGACGTCGGTGTCGTCGGTACAGCTGCTTCCAGCTGTAGCGCACCTGCTCCACGCGTCGCTCGCCCTCGGCGTACGGGGCCGACACGCCGCGGATCTTGAGCACCTCGCTGCAGCAGGTAGTTGTTGTTGAGCACGGCGATCTCGGCCACCTCGCGCAGGCCCTCCGCGCCCAGGCTCATGATCCAGGCGTAGGCGCGCACCAGGTTGGGAGTCGCGCCGTACCAGGGCCGCATCTTGCCGATCGACTGTGGGCGCTCGTGGTCGAGCCAGAAGCGTTCGCCGTCCTTCTCGACGGTGGGAACGGGCAGGAACGGGACCAGCTTGCCGGTCACGCCACAGGCGCCGGCGCCCGGACCGCCGCACGCATGCGGTGTCGAGAACGTCTTGTGCAGGTTGAAGTGACACAGGTCGAAGCCGGCTTCGCGCGCCCGCGTGATGCCCAGGATGCCGTTGGCGTTGGCCTGGTCGTAGCAGGCCAGTCCGCCGGCCTCGTGTACGACGCGAACGAACTCGTCGATCTCGTCGTTGTAGATGCCGGTGTCCTCGGGGTTGGTGATGAGCAGCGCCGCCGTCCGTTCCGAGACCGCCGCCTTCAGGGCCTCGAGCGTGGGTCGGCCCGCTCACCGGGTCCGGCTGCAGCGTGATGACCTGGTGTAGCCGGCGGTACGCGCACAGGCCGCGTTGGAGGGGTGGCTGAAGGCCGTGGTGATGACCTCGTCGCGCTGTTCGGCATCGCCGCGGGACGCGTGATAGGCGCGGATCATGGAGACGTTGGTCCAGATGGCGGCCGAGCCGGCGCCCGGTTGCAGCGTCACACGGTCGATGCCGCTGATCTCGCACAGCAGCTGCTCCAGGTGCCACATGATGGCCAGGGCGCCCTGCACGGTCGATTCGTCCTGCAAGCGGGTGCAGATCGGCCATCCTGGGGTCGCGTGCGAAGCGTTCGTTGATCTTGGGCGAGTACTTCATGGTGCAGGTGCCCTGGCCGACGTCGACGTTGACGTCCACGCCCAGCGTCTCCTGGGAGAGGCGGGTGTAGTGCCGCAGGACGTTGACCTGGGCCATCTCCGGCAGCGCCGGTGGCGTCGTCACGCCGCACGCCCGCCGGGCAGGCCGTCGCGGGCTGCCCACGCGCTCGCGGATGCCATCCTCGACCTCGGGCAGGAGCACGCCGCGCGCACCGGGCACGGACAGCTCGAAGATGATGGGCTCGTCCCAGCGTGCCTGGTGGAAGCGGCGCGGCATGGGCTTGGGCGCGATGGCGTGCTTCGCTCGAACTGTCATCGGAGCACCGCCCGAGGGCCTCGACCAGACCGTCGATCTCGGCCTGGGTGCGGACCTCGGTCACCGCGTACAGCGCGCTCTGGCCGAGTTCGGGGAACTGGCCGGAGAGGTCGGCGCCGCCGAGATACCCCCGTTCCAGCAGCCCTCGATGTTGATCTCCGCCACGGTCTTGCCCGGTCGCGCTGAAGTCGACCACGAACTCGTTGACGTGGTGGCTGTCGGCGAAGGGGAGCCGGACACCGGGCAGCTCCGCCAGCCGCTCCATCGCGTAGCGGGTGCGCGCCATCATGCGCTCGCCCAGCTCGGCCATGCCCTGCGGGCCCCATGAGCGCCAGGTAGACGCCGGCGGTGATGCCCCACAGGCCGGCCGCCGTGCCGACCCACTCCTTGCCCTCCTCGCGGACGGCGAACGAGGTCCGCTCGTAGGCCACGTCGCCGAAGCCGTACTCGCCCTCGACGCTGGTCCTGGTGATGCCGAACAGGCGCGTCGGGTACTCCATGCACCAGCTTGGGGTCGTCGGCCGAGGCCACGAAACCGCCGTGGCCGCCGCCGAACTGCTGGTGGATGCCCAGTGGCTGGATGTCGCCGCAGACGATGTCCGCGCCGACCAGTCGACGGGCGGCGCGAGCACGCCCAGCGTGGAGGGGTTCGACCGAGACGACGGCCAGGGCGCCGACCGCGTGAGCGAGGCGGACGATCTCTGCACCACTGCGTCTCCACGACACCCAGGTAGTTGGGCTGCTCGAGGTAGACGGCGGCGACGAATCGTCCAGCAGGCCCCGCAGTGCCTCGAGGTCGACCTGGCCGAGCCGCATCCATGGGCAGCGAGATCATCGGCAAGTCGGGCTTGGCAGTAGTCGACGATCCTGCGAGCGCTTGTCGCGGCCGATGGCATCGGCGATGAGCAGACGCCGGCGACCCGTTGCCCGGGCGGCCATGCGCAGTGCGGTGGCGGCGGCCTGGAAGCCGTCGTAGGTGGGGATGCTGACGACGTCCATCTCGAGCAGCTCGCCCATCATCGAGGCGAACTCGAAGAGCGTCTGGAAGCGCCCGTGGTCCTCGTAGGGGTCGCCGGCGTAGGCGGTCAGGAACTCGCCGCGGCCGTTGACCTCGTCGCAGACCGCCGGCACCTGGTGGTCGTAGCAGCCGGCACCGAGGAAGCTGACGAGCTGCCGCGTGGAGGTGTTGCTGCTCGATGAGGCCGCCGACGTGGCGCAGCAGCTCCGACTCGGAGGTCAGGGGGGCGGGCAGGTCCAGTGCTCGGTCCAGCCGCAGCCGATCCGGGATGTCGGCGTAGAAGTCCTCCACCGACGCAGCTCCGACAGCCTCGAGCATGGCCGCCCGCACCTCGCGGGATGGAGTTGGGGATGTAGGGGTGGACGGTCGGCACGGGCCGGTAGCTCATCGTGGGTTGCCTCGCTGATGGAACGGAAGCCGAGTGTCGCTAGAAGCCTAGGCACAAGCGGCCTTCGATTACACAGCCTTTACGCGCACGACACCGGCGCTTGACCTTCACCCCCGAGACTCACGACCATGCGAACCCTGTCTCTCAGCCGTCCGTGACCACCCTGACCCGGCCCGTGGGCGTGTCCGTCCCTCCGCGGGTGCGGACGCCCCGCACGTGGCCGATCCGCCCTGCCGATATCGTGCTGCTGCTGACGGGCCTGGGCGTGCTGGTCGCCGGCATGTGGATGCGACACGGCGGGCTGGACCAATCGGCTACCCCGGCCGGGCTGGCGTCGGCCGTGGGCCAGATCACGGCCCTGCTGGGGACGTATCTCGCGCTCGTTTCCGTGGTTCTGATGGCCCGTGTGCCCTGGATCGACCACGTCGTCGGCAGCGACCGCCTCATGGCCTGGCACCGCCGGCTGGGCCGGGGCACGATCACCTTGCTCGTCGCGCACCTCATCTTCACCACGCTGGGGTGGTCGCTGGCGTCCGGTTCCAGCATCGTCGCCGAGTTCATCGACATGAACGGGATCTGGGACATCCTCATCGCCACGGTCGGCATGGTGCTGCTGCTGATGGTGGCCCTGACCTCGATCGCAGCGGCTCGCCGTCGCCTTTCCTACGAGACCTGGTTCGGCCTGCACCTCTACGCCTACGTCGGCATCGCGCTCGCGTTCCTGCATCAGATCACCCTGGGCAGCGATCTCGTCGGTGACGGCATGGCGGTCGCCTTCTGGGTCGGCCTCTACGTGGTCACCTTCGGCCTCCTGCTCTGGTACCGCGTGCTGGCGCCCATCCGCCTGTCGGCGCGGCATCGGCTGCGGGTGGCAGCGGTGGTGCCGGAATCAGCCACTACGGTCTCGGTCTACCTGACCGGCCGCGACATGGCGCATCTCTCCGTGCGCTCCGGACAGTTCTTCCACGTCCGCTTCCTGCGAGGCGGCGGCTGGTGGCGGCCGCATCCGTTCTCCATCTCGGCGGCGCCCAACGGCCAGTATCTTCGCCTCACGGTCAAGCGCCTTGGCGACGACTCGCAGAGGATGATGTCGATGCCGGTGGGCACGCCCGTCTTCGTGGAGGGGCCGTACGGAGCCTTCACCTCGGCGCTCCTGACACGGCCACACCTGGTCATGCTCGCGGGCGGCATCGGCGTCACGCCGCTGCGGGCGATCCTGGAGGACCTCCCGCCCGGCCCCGGCCGCGCCACGCTTCTGTACCGCGAGGGCGATCCCTCGGAAGTGATCTTCGGCCGGGAGCTCGCCGCCATCGCGGCGCGCAGCGGAGCTGACGTGCGCATCCTTGCGGGCCATCGGGGAACACCCCTGATGCCGGTCGATCCGCTGGCGCCGGAACCGCTCTCGCGCCTGGTCCCCGATATCGCCGACGCTGACATCATGATCTGCGGCTCACGTTCGTTCACCGAGTGCGTGCTGCGCAGTCTCAAACACCTGGGCGTCCCGTCCGGGCAGATCCACGCTGAACGCTTCGGGTACTGACATGCCGACCCCACCACGAGACCCACGCCGCGTCCCCATGCGGGGTGCCATCGCGCTGACGCTGACCATCGGCGGCATGGCGCTGCTGCTCTCCTTCCGTACGCCGGACGCGCCCGCCGCAGGACCGGTGCTTGCCCTGGCCGATCAGCCGGCGGCCACTGAGGAGCTTGTTGCCACACCTCCGCCTACCGCCGTGCCGGCCACCGCCGTGCCGGCCACCGACGTGCCGCCGACCGCCGTGCCGCCCACCCCGACCAGTCAGCCGGTTCCGGCGAGCGTCACCCTGGTCGGCGCTCCGGTCTCGTTCAGGTACGGGAATGTGCAAGTTGCGGTCACACTGGAGGGCGAGGACATCGTCGACGTCGAGGCTCTCGCCGTCCCGCAGGGCGATCGCCGTTCGGCAAGCATCAGCCGCCAGGTGGAGCCGTACCTGCGCCAGCAGGCGATCAGCCGCGATAGCGCGGCCGTCGACGTCATCAGCGGCGCCACCTACACCAGCAAGGCCTATGCCATGTCACTGCAGTCGGCGCTCGACCAGGCTCAGGCCTGATGCCTGCGAGCGTGGCGTCGGTCGTCGAGGTGCCCACCCGGGATCCTGCGCGACGGCGCGTCGAGCAGGCGATGGGCACCGTCATCAGTCTCTTCGCGCCTGACGGTGGCGCGTCCTCGCCTGCTGCCGACGCTGCCTTCGGGTGGCTGCATGAGGTCGATCGCCGCTTCAGCCCCTTCAAGCCCGACAGCGAGGTCAGCCGACTCATGCGTGGCGAGATCACGCCGGGGGCGTTCTCCGACGACCTGGTCGAGGTACTCGAGATCGCGGACGCGGTGGAGCTGCTGAGCGACGGCGCGTTCGACATCCGCACGCACCGGGCGGACGGCGCGCCGGACCCGACCGGTGTCGTCAAGGGCTGGTCGGTCGATCGCGCCGGCGCCGTGTTGCAGGCTGGGGGCATCGACCGCTTCTTCCTCAGCGCCGGCGGCGACGTGCTGGTACGGGGTGGGCAGGCAGCCGGCGTCCCCTGGCGCGTGGGCATCGCCAACCCGGGTGCTCGCGACGCAGTGGCGTTGGTGCTGCAGGCGGATGACCTCGCGGTGGCCACCTCCGGCACGGCCGAGCGCGGCCACCATATCGTGGACGGGAGAGATGGCCAGGTCGCCGCTGCGCTGGTGTCCGTGACGGTCGCCGGGCCCAACCTGGGCCGCGCAGACGCCTACGCCACTGCCGCGTTCGCCATGGGTGTCGAGGGCCTGCGTTGGGTGGATCTGTTGCCCGGTTACGAGGCAGCCGCGATCACTCTCGACGGCCGCCTCATCTCCACTCGAGGCCTCGATCGATATCGCGCAGATCCGGGCTGATGGTCCTCGTCCCGCGGTCATCCCCTCGGGAGCGGCGAGGTGGGCGCGTCAGTCGATGACGCTGAGCTGCCCGGTCGCGACATCGACCATCAGCTCCGCGACCTTATCCTCGCGGCACCATGTCAGGCGCAGCCGAGAGCGGTGCTCCAGTGCGACCTCCAGCTCGCCATCGAAGGCGGGGTGCTCCTGGCGTAGCCGCACGAGCTCCAGGATGCGCTTCACCAGCGGCCGTTCCAGTGCCTCAGCGACCTCAGCCGCCGTGTAGTCGTGGCGGTTGATGGCGCGTCCTTCACCGGTCCGAGCCACGGCGTCGTGATCGTTCTCCCCCGCCAGCAGCCCCACGTAGTAGAGCTGCGGCACCCCGCGTGCGAAGAGCTGGATGGCTCGCGCCGCCAGGTAGCGGTCGTCGTCGGCACCGAGCGCGGAGTAGTACGTGCAGTTGAGCTGGTGCACGTCCACGCCGCCGCCCGTGTCGCCGAGGATGCGATTGACATTGCCGCCGGTCGCCAGCACACCCTCAGCCAGCGCCGTCATCTGGGCCGGTGCCAGGATGTCGTCGAGGTCCGGCCGTACCGGGATGCCGTCGTGGCAGTCGAGCGTGGTGACCTGGCGATCGGTCGACAGGGCCAGGTGGTCGGCGAGGCAGGTCACGTCACCGCTGGCGAATGCGTGCAGGAGAAGCCCAGGCAGCACGAAGTCGTAGGTCCAGTAGCCGCGTGCGGACAGCTTCCGATGCGTGGCGTGGTGGTCATGGACCTCCGGCAGGACGAGCAGGCCGTGCTCAGCCGCGGCCCTGACCAGCCAGTCGAGGACCGCGTAGATCTGGGGCTCCACCATGAAGCAGCTTGTCCCCGGCCGCTTGACCACGTAGCCCACGGCATCGAGCCGTACGACCCGCACACCCTGGGAGGCGAAGTAGGCGAACCAGCCGGCGATGAGGTCGCGCGTCGCGGCGGAACCGAGGTCCAGGTCGATCTGCTCCACGCGACCACCGAAGCCGAAGGTCGTCCAGATGCGCTCGGTCAGGCCGGTGTCAGCGATGGTGATCTCGGAGAAGGGGTCGTTGGGCTTGCGCAGGAAGATGCGCGCGACGTCCTGTGCTGGCGGATTCCCGTCCGGCCAGATCTTGTCGAGGGTGATGAAGAGGTCGGCGTAGGCCGACTCGCGGCCGTGCTGCTCGAAGTCGCGGAACTGCGGACTCTGGCGCGAGATGTGGTTGACCATCAGATCCAGCATCACGTCGTGGTCTCGGGCCAGGTCGCGGATATCGGCCCAGTCGCCGAAGGCCGGGTCGATCTGCCGATAGTCGATGGGTGCGAAGCCTCGATCGCCCGATGAGGGGAAGGGCGGCAGCACGTGGACGCCGTCGAAGAGGCCGGCCAAGGGCCCGCGCAGCAGTCGGGTGATGCCGCCGATGGACCCGCCCAGCGAACCGGGATAGGTCAGCAGTTGCGGTCCGCGTCGCATCTCCAGCTGCATGCGCCTATCGATCGGCAGGGGACCCGAGGGCATCGACCGCCGCCTCCCACTCCGCTGGCAGCTGTGCACCAGGCCGCGACATCAGGCGCAGGAACAGGGCCGACGCTGTGGCCTCGATGGGTTCGACCGGTGCGCGCGTGCCGAAATGCCACGTCCGGCCCAGGTCGGTCGCCGTCAGCTCGATGGCAGGGAGCTCGCCCAGTCGCGGCAGGTAGAGGTCGGCGAACTCGTCCAGTCCGTGCCGCGCCACGATCGGCAGCAGGGGCTCCGGCTCCTCCAGCGCACCCTGGGCGTCCCAGCGGTGGACGCCGGTCTCGATGACCATGCGCGGGCCCCAGAACCGAACCGCCGGGTCGGCCACCATGGTCCAGGCCGACGCGTCGGGGTCGGTAGCTCGCATCGCGGCGAGCATCTGCTCGAGCTGCTCGGTGGCCCAGTCGAAGGCATCGGCGCCCGCCGGGAGATGGGGGATCGGAGGGCGCTCGGCAGACAGGGTACGGCACACCATGGCGGTGCGAGCGTGAACGCCGGCCACGTGGATGACGAGGTCTCGCAAGGTCCACGTGGGGTACTGGGACACCTTTCGCGCGGGCGCACGCCGTCCGAACTCGATGATGCGCCGGCCCTCTCCCTCGGTCGCGGCCAGGTCCTCATCAGCCCATCTCATGACCCTGAGTCTAGGGGGCGGGCCGGCGGTCCGCGGCCATTCAGGTAGGGTCCGGCAGCCGCAGCCGGGCCTGGTACAGACCACTCGGCGTGATCCACACCAGCGTGTCGTGCTTGCGCACGCCCTTCTTGTTCAGGCCACCCTCGATGACGTACATGCCCCGGACATCGTGCATGGAGCCGTCGCCGGTCTGCCACGAGGCCACCCTGCTGCCGTCGGCCTTGGCGACCCCGATGATGCGGTCATCCCTTGCGTCGTACACATACAGTCGGCCCTCGCTGCTCTGGCGCCCACTGCCGGCGAGCAGTCGGTAGTCGCCGGCGCCTGCGTCCTGGGGCGTCCACATCCAGTCGCGCCGCCCGTACTGGTAGCGCTGGATCTCGTCGCCGGCAAGGGCGTACAGATCGAAATCGAGATAGAGCTGCTCGATGTCATCGACCCCGGCGTCAGGCCGGACGAGGTAGTCGCTTGGTGCTGAGAACGAGCTGCCCCCGAGTGTCTGCTGGAAGCGGATGATCTGATGGGCTGCCGCATCCACCACATAGAGTCGATAGTCGCCGACCTGGGGGTCGTAGGCAGCCGCGGGACCATCGGGGAGGACCTCAGCTTCCTGGAACTGCAGCGGGGCCAGGGTGCCGCCACCCTTGCGGCCCTGCGGGCGCCAGCTCCACGCATGGCGGGAGTCATCCACGATGACCACCTCCGCACCGGCTCCGGTCAGCTGCGTCGGCCTGCCGATGGCGCGCTCTGCGCCGTCCGCCCGGTCGCCCGGCCCGACGATCTGGTAGACCTTGCCCGACTTGATGTTGACCAGCCGAACCGATCCGGTCGCGGCATCGATGAAGTAGGCGTCGCCCTTTGGGCCCAGCGCCAGGGAGGTGGGCTGCGTGCCGTCCGGCAGCGACGTGACCAGGCCGCCGGCGAGCACCGCGGGAGGGCCGTCATCGCGGCCCGGGGATATCAGATCGAGGGGCTGCGTGCCGGTCCACGCCAGCACGAAGAGCAGTCCGCCGACGGCGATCAACGCGCCGATGATGAGCCCGGTGACGACCGCGAGCATGCCGCGACCCCGCGGCGACCTGGCCCTGCTCACTCGGGCATCAGCGTCGAACGTCGGGGCGTACGCAGCGGCCCATCGGGTACGTTCGGCACCGGCCGGCGCGCGTCGTCCTCGACGATCCTCAAGTTTCGCACCGCCATCATGGCCGGAGTCTAGGGCCGCAGGGCAACGTACCCGGTCCTCCGTTCAGCGCTGGCACCGTGAGCTTCGCCTGGTAGACGACCTCCGGCGTGATCCACATCAACGTGTCGTCCTGACGGCTCGCAGGCGGCAGTCGTGATCAGGCTCGACCGATGTCGACTGCCTCTGCTTCACGCGGGCTCGACCTCGGGATCCTTCGGGTGGGCCAGGGCCATTCGCATGCCGCCTCTCGTCACTGTCGCCGCCCCTCGCAAGCCCGTCATCGCGACCGACCCTACGCGCATGACAACCCCCGCGACAACCGGGTGAGGGGTCGCAACGTGGTTGCGCGGGACAAGCGTTGCGATAACTTGACCTGCCCGCGATGCGTCCTCATTGACGCGCTGGCCCCGCAGGTCGAACCTGTGGTGATGCGGGGAACGGAGAGGCCGCGTCGTCCGGTGATCACGCTCGCCATGTCGTTGGCATTCGCGCTCACGGTGCTGCTCCTGCCCTCGGCGGTCGCCTCCGCTGCTTCCGATGGCGGGCTCTGTCCCGTGGGCTATGAGCGTCCCGATGTGCCGACTCCGAGCATGGGGGAACCAGCTACGACGCCCGTGGCCCTGCCGCCCCTGAAGGGACCACCGCCCCCGGGGGCACTCTCGCCGGCCACCACGACCGAGCCGCCTCCGCCGATGGACATCTCCCTCCGCGGCACGTGGCGCGAGTTGCCGCCGTCGCCGTTCGCCTCCGCCAACCCCTTGGCGGTCTGGGCCGGTGATCGCATGATGGCCTTCGACCCGCGACGAGGACGCACCGCCACCTACTACCCACCGACCCGGCGCTGGGAGGAGCACCAGCGCATGCCGGGGAAGGATCCGGCGGCCGGCGAGACGATCAATGGCCTCTCCGAGCCGACGTGGACCGGGTCCGAGGTCATCCTGCTGGGCTATCGCAACCGGCCCGACTCCATCGAGAGTCTCGGCTACGCCTTCGACCCGGCTCGTGGCCGCTGGCGCGCCATCGCCCCGCCGCCGATCGACGCCGGACGTGACACCGTCTGGACCGGCAGCCTGCTGCTGGTGGCCGCGCCTGATCGCCAGATGGCCGCCTACGACCCGGCTGCAGACTGCTGGCTCCGCGTGCCGGAGATGCCGCTTCCAGAGCTGCCGGAGAACGCGCGCACGTGGCGGGCCATGGAGTGGCAGCTGGATTCGGTTCACTGGACGGGCGATGAGCTGCTCGCGGTGGTCGCGACCGAGTGGCCGCGCGTGCCCATCGGCGTCGTCTCCTTCGACCCCGGCACCTGGGGCTGGGAGCCCGGTCCGCAGGCACCACCGTCGAGCCATCTGTCCCGCCCGGTCTACGCAGAGGGTCGCCTCTGGTTCCTCTTCGGAGACCCCTCAGGCGATGGCATCTCGAACGCGACATACGATCCGGTGGCTCGACGGTGGCGGGCCATCGAGACGGACTGCGCCGTCACCTCTGCCGGGGCCGACTGGACCGGCCGCCTCATCGTGCAACCGCGGTGGGAGCGACGGGCGTGGGATCCCAGCACCGGCCAGTGCTACCGCGTCCCCCGAGTCAAGGACCGCGCCCGAACCGGCGGCGCGACGGTCTGGACCGGCCGCGAGTACGTCATCTGGTCGGGCGCGTACGGCGATTCGGGCCGCGCCTTCCCCGACGGCATCGTCTATCGGCCCCGGCGCGAGGCCGTGACCGCGGACACGCGCCTATTCAGTGACAAGCTCAAGCGCGCCATCTCGAGTCGCCGCCGGTACGGCTTCGATACCGACCCCCAGGTCGTCCGCGAGATCATGCGCGACCCGTGGCAGCCTGCCAGTCGCAGGTTCGGCTTCCCCATGACCGCGGCCGAGGAGAGCTCCATCTGGTCGATGAGCGCGAAGGCATCGCAAGCCGGTCACGTCCAACCACGCCTTCGAAAGCTGCCGACCTATGCCGGCCTGTGGCAGGACCAGCGTTCCGGCGGCGACTTCGCCATCGCGCTCACCGATGCCGATCCCGAGGTCCTCTCGCGGATCGACGGCTGGATGGCGGGCCGTTGGCGCCTGGTCATCGTGCCCTTCACCGAGAAGGAGCTGAAACGCGCTCTCTGGCGCGTCGACCGGGTGACCAAGCGGCTCGACCCCGACGCGATCCTGTGGGCGGCTGCTGTCGAACTGAGCGCGGGAGGGCTCGAGCTGATGTACGACCCCGACGACGTGGAGCGCATGCGCGCCCGGAGGTCCGAGCTCGAGAAACGGCTCGGGGTGCCGGTGCGCATCAGCAGCGGCCGAGTGCGGGACCTGTGAACCTGCCGCGCGCGCTCTTGCCGGTCGTCGCGATGGTCGTACTGCTGGCATCTCCGCCAGGGACCGTGGAGGCGCAGGAGTCGGCGACACCAGTGCCGACGTGGTCGCCGGGCGAGCAACTGCCCTCCATCTACGAGGCCATCGTGGTGCGCGACAGCTTCGGCCTGCGGGCAGATCCCGAGTACGTGGCACAGAGCCTGGGCGACCCCGAGACATTCCCGTACATGTGGGAGAACCTCCCACTGACGTCCGCGGAGCAGGCCGACATGGTGGCGCGCCTGGAGGTCCAGCGGCAGGTGACCTCGTTCATCCCCAGTGGGCAGCCAGGCTTCCTGGAGGCCTACCTCGATCAGCGTCGCGGCGGCATCCCGGTGTTCCTCTTCGACCGTCCCGTCGACGAGGTCCGCGATCGCATCGCCAGGCTCCTGCCTGGGATCGAGTTCGAGATCCACCAGGTCGACACGACATTGCGGGAGCTATCGCGGGTCCGGACCGACATCCGGCGCTCGAGCAAGGCTCTCGCGGAGGAAGGTATCGAGGTGACAGCGGTGGCGATCGACGCGGCCAACGAACGGGTCGAGGTCGGCGTCGTCGCGGCGACGGACGTGGCGCGGGAGCGACTGGCAGAGTTCGGGGATGCGATCGTGGTCGTGGAGCGACCCTCCCTGGTCGAGATCAAGCTGCCTCCATCTCCGTTCCGTTCACTCTGGAAGCCACTCGATACCGACGACCTGGGGCTCCGCTACTACTGCGATGCCACCCCCTTCACGGCGTCTGAGCTGGCGACTGCCACGCCGGCCGACCACGCCGAGCCGCCCCTGCGTGGCGCGATCGAGGACCACGGTCGCATTCTCTCCGACGATGACGGTGACTGGTACGTGGTCAAGCGAGGCGATGGTCGAGTCCTGGCGCTGGCGGTCGACGGCCGTGGCGTCGAGTCCATGGAGCTCGAGCGGGCGAAGTCGGAGCAGTACTTCTCTGATGCCTGGAACTTCGTGCGCGGAGGGGATTGCGAGCCGGTCGCGGCATTCGGTCGCGGTCTGGGCGGCGAGTGGCGGCTCGACCCGCGCTACCCGGCACCCGGTCCGGATACGCGCAAGCTGCACGTCATCGGCAACGCCGGCTGCAACGGCACCGAACGCCGCGGCAAGGCGCGCATCACCTACACCAAGACTGCTGCGCTCATCGCCATCCCCATGGGCGACAAGATCCACAGCGACATGTGTCACGGCCTGGGGCCTGCGCGCATGACCATCACGCTTCCCAAGCCTCTCGGAAGTCGTGCGCTCTACGACGTCGGATCGCTGCCCATCCGGCGGGTTGCTCTACCCACTTGACGGACGCTCAACATCGATGAGCAGGTGATGCGTGAACTCAAGGCAGAGGCTGCTCGGCAAGGCTCGACGATGTCGGAGCTGGTGGAGCTGGCACTTCGACGGCTTCTGGAACCGGCCCCATACACCCCGGACCTCCCGCCGCTCCCGACCTTCCGGGGTGGCCGGGAACTGGTCGACGTCTCGAACCGGGACCTGGGGGCCATCGACCCGCTGGCCTGAGCGGCCTGTTACCGTTCGCGGCCATGAGCGAGTTCAAGCGATGGATCGTCCCCATGCGCGGGCGGGACCCTGACGAGCAACATCGAGCAGCAACGCCGCTGGAGCTGTTCTTCGACCTCGTCATCGTGGTCGCCATCGCAGTAGCGGCCTCGTCGCTGCATCACGCCATCGCGGAGGATCACATCCTCGAGGCGGTCATCGGCTACATCCTCACCTTCTTTGCCATCTGGTGGGCGTGGATGAGCTTCACCTGGTTCGCTGCGGGCTACGACACCGACGACGTGCCCTACCGCATCGCGGTCTTCGTGCAGATGGCGGGTGCGATCATCATCGCGGCCGGCATCGGCCGGGCATTCGATGGGGCCGACTGGTCGCTCGTGCTCGTGGGCTACATCGTCATGCGCATCGCGCTCGTCTTCCAGTGGCTGCGAGCAGCTCGCGACGATCCGTCGCACCGAGCTCAGAACATCCGCTGGGCGGTCGGGCATCGCCCTCATGCAGATCCTCTGGATCGTGGCGTTCCTGGCTGTGCCGGCGCGACTTGTTCGTCGTCGCGTTCCTGCTGCTGGTCGCCGGCGAGCTGGCAGTGCCCATCGTCGCCACGCGCGATCGGGCGACGCGCTGGCATGCCGAGCACATCGCCGAGCGGTACGGTCTGCTGACCATCATCGTGCTGGGCGAATCCGTGCTCGCGGGAGCCACCGCGTTCGAGTCGGTCGCAGACCGAGGCCTTCTCCGAGCTCGAGCTGCTCTTCCTGGCCATCGGTGCGCTGCTGCTGGTGTTCGCCATGTGGTGGCTCTACTTCGAGCGCAGCAGCGATGACCTGCTGACGTCGCGTGCGCGTGCGTTCGAGTGGGGCTACGGCCACTACTTCATCTGGATCGCCGCCGCTGCGGTCGGCGCCGGCATCGCCGTCGGCGTCGACGTCCTGACCGACCACGCGGAGGTCGACATCCACGTCGCCGGAGCCGCCGTGGCCATCCCCGTCGCGATCTACCTGGCCGGCATCTGGGTGCTGCACGACGTGCCGCGGCCGATGTCGCGGTTGCGCATGGCGCTGAGCCCGATCGCGATCGTGCTCGTGCTGTTGACGCCCCTGACGCCCCAACCGATCTTCCTGACCGGCGCGGTCGTGGTCGGCCTGCTGGCAGTCAAGATCGCCACCACACCGCAGCCCGAGCCGTAGACGCCGGCGCGCGCGTCTGCCAGCCGGCGCTCGCTCAGCAGCGATGTCGGGAAGCACCGCCCTAGACTGAGTGGCCTACCGACCGCCGTGCCCAGGAGCCTCGCCATGCCCGCCTTCGAGCCGTTCGTGATGGAACAGATGATGTCCGAGTGGGAGAACGTCGTGGACATCAACCTGTCCGAGAGCGGCGTGCACCCGATGACCCTGGGTGAACTGCTGGCGATGGACGGCCGCGAGCCCAACGACCTCGCCGGCGTGGGCATGTTCTACCCGCAGGCCAACGGCAGCGTCGAGCTGCGCGAGTCGATCGCGGCGTTGTACCCCGGCGCCACCGCGGACGACGTGCTCGTCACGGTCGGCGCCGCTGAGGCCAACTACCTCGCCATCACCACGTTCCTCGATGCCGGGGACGAGGTGGTCATCGTGCTGCCCAACTACATGCAGGTCTGGGGCGTGGCCAGGAACCGCGGCTGTCGCGTGAGGGAGGTCTACCTGGACGTGGACCGCGACTGGGCGCTCGACACGAACGCGCTCGATGAGGCGGTCAGCGCCGACACGAAGATGATCTGCGTGGTCAACCCCAACAACCCCACCGGCCGCATCATGAGCGAGGTGGAGATGAACGCCGTCGTGGCTGCAGCCGAGCGCTCGGGTGCATGGCTGCTGGCCGACGAGGTCTACCGCGGTGCCGAGCGTGAGCGTGAGGAGACGCCCTCGTTCTCACGGCCGCTATGACAAGGTGCTCGCGCAGGGCTCGATGAGCAAGGCCTACGGGCTGCCGGGCCTGCGCGTGGGCTGGACGGTGGGACCGAGGAAGGCTGTCGCCGACATGTGGCGCCGCCACGAGTACACGACCATCACGACCACGATGCTGTCCAACCACCTCACCGCCACGGCGCTGTCGCCGACCGTACGGCCCCAGATCCTCGCCCGCACGAGGATGTTGCTGAAGGGCGGCTACGGCCTCCTGGGCGAGTGGCTGAGCGAACAGGACGGCGTCTTCACCGGCACGCCGCCCGATGCCGCGGCCATCACCTTCCTGAGGTACGACCTGCCCATCGGCTCGACCGAATGGATGGAGCAGTTGCGCGACCAGAAGGGCGTGCTCATCGTGCCGGGCGACCACTTTGGCCTGGAGCAGCACATCCGCCTCTCCTTCGCGGTCCCCGGGCCGGAGCTCATCGACGGCCTCGCGCGGATCCACGAGTCGGTGGTCGAGCTGCGCCGGTGATCGATGTCACCGCCGAGGTCCGCGCGGCCGAGGATCGCATCCGGCCCTACCTGCTGACGACACCGGTCGTGCCCGCCGTGGGCCTGACGGGCGCGATCGGCTCGCCCGTCGTGCTCAAGTGCGAGAACCTGCAGCACACCGGCTCGTTCAAGGCGCGTGGGGCGCTCAGCAAGACGCTCTCGCTGTCGCCCTCGGAGCTGGCCCGTGGCATCGTCACGGCATCGACCGGGAACCACGGCGCGGCCGTGGCGCATGCGGCGCGCATCGTGGGTGCCGATGCCCTGGTCGTCGTGCCCGACAACGCCAACCCCAGCAAGCTCGCTGCCATCGAGCGTCTCGGTGCGCGTATCCATGTGCACGGCAGCGACAGCGTCGAGAGCGAGATGGGGGCACGCGCCCTGGCTGCCGAACGCGGAGCCACCTTCATCTCGCCCTACAACGATCCCCAGGTCATCGGCGGGCAGGGCACGCTGGGGCTGGAGCTGTTGGCACAGGTCGACGGACTGGCCGTCGTCTACGTGGCCGTCGGGGGTGGCGGGCTGGCGTCGGGCACGGCGGGGATCATCAAGGCGCTCTCGCCGGCGACTCGCGTCATCGGCTGTTCGCCCGCAGCGTCGGCCGTGATGTACCACTCGCTGAAGGCCGGGCACGTCCTCGATATGCCCTCCGAACCGACCCTCAGCGACGGTACTGCCGGTGGCGTGGAGGTCGACGCCATCACCTTCGACATCCTCGGCGCGCTCCTCGATGACTTCGTCACCGTCGGGGAAGACGCCATCCGGCGGGCCTTCCTCGATCTCATCGAGGTCGAGCACCTGTTGGTCGAAGGCTCCGCCGCCATGGCCTACGCCGCGGCTCGTGCCCACGCAGGCTCGGTCGAGGGCACGACGGCGGTCATCCTGTGCGGCGGCAACGTAGGCGTGGACAAGCTGCGGGCGATCGTCGCGCCGGCGAGCGACTCGGCATGAGGATCATCGACCGTGCCCGCATCGAGGAGCTGCTTGCGTCCCTCGACCTGCTGCCGCTGATCGGGCAGGCCTTCCTCGACTACTCCGCCGGTCGAGCCATCGTGCCGCCGGTGGGCGAGCTGCTGCTGGAGTCAGGCGAGGTCCACATCAAGTACGGTGCCATCCGGGGTGACGACCACTATGTCATCAAGGTCGCGTCGGGCTTCTACGGCAACGCGGTGCGCGGCCTCCCGTCGAGCAACGGCCTGATGCTCGTCTTTCGCGCCGACAGCGGTGAGCCGGAGGCCATCCTGCTCGACGAGGGCCACCTGACCGATGTGCGCACCGCCGCTGCCGGTGCTGTCGCAGCCAAGGCACTCGCGAGACCGGACGTGGAGCGCATCGGCGTGCTTGGGAGCGGTACCCAGGCGCGGCTCCAGGTGCAGCATCTCGCGCCCGTGGTGGCGACCCGCGCGGTCGTCGCATGGGGCCGGGACCGGGTGCGCGTGGAGCGCTACCGCACCGACATGCGTGCGGCCGGCTACAGCGTGGAGGTGGCGGGCACGCCGGCCGAGGTCGCGGCGGCCTGCGATCTCATCGTCACCGCCACCCCGTCGACGCAGCCGCTGCTGCGCGCCGCCGACATCCGGCCGGGCACGCATATCACCGCCATCGGTTCCGACACGGCCGGGAAGCAGGAGCTTGCGCCGGACGTGCTGGCCAGGGCTGACGTGGTGGTGGCCGACAGCCTGGAGCAGTGCCGCACGCGTGGCGAGGTCGCTCGAGCCGTGGCGGCCGGCGCCATCGATGAGGACAAGGCCATCGAGCTGGGGGCCCTGCTGGCAGGGCAGGCGACCGGGCGCACGACGGCTGACCAGATCACCCTGTTCGACTCGACCGGTGTGGCCGTGCAGGACATCGCCATCGCCACGGCCATCGTGCGCGCTGACGCGCGGTCGTCGCCTGGACGGGCGTGATCAGTCCGCGGCCGATCCCTCGCCCGCCTCGAGCTCGTCGGCGGGGTCGGGACTGCGGACCGGGATCAGCAGCAGCGCGATGACCAGGCCGAAGGCGATCAGCGCCAGGAGCGGCAGGCTGACGAAGCCGAACTCGCGGAACCAGACCTGCGTACAGGGGATGCCCACCGTGCAGGCGCCGGTGTCGATCTCGGGGAACCACTCCAGCAGGTAGTGGTAGCCGGAGATGACGGCGCCCACGGTCGCCAGCGGGATGGCGTAGATCCGGATGCCGATATCTCGCCGGAACGCGGCGATACCCAGGATCAGCACCAGCGGGTACATGGCGATGCGCTGGTACCAGCACAGCGTGCAGGGCGTGTAGTTGGCGACCTCGCTGAAGTAGAGGCTGCCGGCCATCGCCAGCGTGGCCGCGCCCCACGCCCCCGTGATGGCCAGCGGGCCGAGGCGTCGGCGCAGCCGGGTGAAGCTCTCGTCGACTCCGTCGGAGATGCGTGAAGCGACGAACATGAGGCCCAGCCAGAACAGGGCAACCAGCCCGACGAGCGCGAAGACGCCGTAGATGAAGATGACGGTCTTGACGTCCATCAGCGGGGCCTCGTGGGGCGGTGTCGAAGAGGTAGCGGTCGGCTGAGCATCGGTGAATGATGCCTCAAGCGGCCGGCTCCGATGGGCATCGCTCCCAGCGCTATGCTGAGCTTGCACCCGGCGAGGCTGGTCTTCGTCCGTCGGTGGTGCTCAGCGCCACGATCGGGACGACCATCAGCGCCTGATACGGGCCAGCGCAGGGGGTGCATGGAAGCCTTCGCTCTCTCATTCGCCATCATCTTCCTCGCCGAGATGGGGGACAAGAGCCAGCTCATGGCGCTGGCCTTCGCGACCCGCTATCGCGCGGTCGTCGTGATGGTCGCGATCACCCTGGCGACCCTGCTCGTCCACGCTGGCTCCGTGATCGTGGGCGCTGTCTTCGCGCTGGCTCTGCCGACCGACGTCATCCAGGTCGCGGCCGGCCTGGCGTTCCTCGGCTTCGCCGCCTGGACGCTCCGCGGAGATGAGCTTGGCGAGCGTGACGAGCAGCGGGCCGAACGCTCAGGAGGTTGGGCGCTGCTCACCATCGGCACGGCCTTCTTCCTCGCGGAGCTGGGCGACAAGACGATGCTGGCCACGGTCACGCTGGCCAGCACCGAGGAGCCGGTGGGGACGTGGCTGGGCTCGACGTTCGGCATGGTGGCGGCAGACGCGGTCGCGGTGGCCATCGGGGCGGCGGTCGGGACCCGCTTGCCCGAGCAGTACGTGAAGGCCTTCGCAGCGGTCTCCTTCGTCCTGTTCGGCATCCTGCTCATCGCCCAGGGCCTGGGGTACCTGTGATCGCCCTGGCGCCAGCTGGGCCGTACGCGTTCACGGCTCCGCCTGTTGGGACGCCGGCCCTCGGGCTGGTGACACGAGAGCCGGCGTCGAGGCGAGGGTGCTACTGCGGCGGGAGGGAGCCGCTCACGTCAGCCACCCACCAGATGTCGTTGACACCGTGGCCCGTGGTCTGGCCGGCTTCCGTATCGCCCTGCCAGTAGTACAGCGGCCGGCCGTCGTAGGTCACCTGCGTGGAGCCGTCTGTGCCGGTGATGAGGCCGAGCACGCCCGTCACGCCATCACCGGCAGCGACCGCATTGCCGGGCGGTACGGTGACCGGTGGCCACGCGACCAGGCAGTCGCCCTCACAGACGCTCACGCCGGGGCTGGCGTCGGCTGCGAAGAAGTAGGTGCTGCGGCCGCCCTCACCGACAAGGAAGGTCCCGAGGTCCGTCGTCGCCGTTTCCAGCGTCAGGGCCGGAGGGTTGGCCGGCATCGAGCCGTCCACCTGGGCGACGAACCAGACACCGCCGATGCCCTCACCGTTGGTCTGGCCGGCCTCGGTGTCGCCCTGCCAGTAGTAGAGCGGGCGGCCGCGGTACGTGGCCTGCATGGAGCCGTCGTCGCGTGGAGTCGCCGCGAGAGTGCCGCTGACATCCGCGGCGGCCGCGGGCTGCTGGCCCTCGCCGACCAGCAGTGGAGGCCATGCTTCCAGGCAGCCACCGAAACAGGTGCTGACACCTGGCGTGACGTCCCGCGTGAAGTAGTACAGCGTCAAGCTCTCAGGGCCGACGAGGTAGGTCCCAAGGTCGTCCGTCGCGGTCGACAGCGTGACCGGTGCGTCCTCCTGGGCCAGGCTGCCGAGCGGAGCGACCGCTGTCGCGGCCACCGCCATGACGCCGGCGATCGCCAGGGCACCGACGGTTCGCACGCGCCGTGGCGCGAGTCTTGATCGGGTGTTCATGTGCTGCTCCCTGTCTGTTCTGTGCATGTCGGCCGCCATCAGAACGTGGCCACGCCCCGGCAGACCTCGCCGCTGTTCACGTTCCTGGCGCGAACGACGATCCTGTCGGCACCGGCGCCGTTGCGGGTGAGGCGACGAACCTCGAAGGAGCCGCTGGGCGGCTGCGTGGTGCGTGTCCCTCGCCAGAAGCTATTGCCGTTGCGCTTCATCTGTACGCGCCACTTCTGGCCGTTGCGGTTCTGGTCGACCTCGAACTCGACTTCGATGCGACCGTTCTCCGGGCTGAGCTTCAACTTCCAGTCCGAGCGGGCCGTGCAGCTGCCCTGCCGGATGATGTCGCCATCCTTGGCGCTTGCGGTCATGGGTGCAGCCACGAGCGTCGTCGCGACCAGCACGCTGGTGATGAGGGCCGTGACGCGGCCCACGGGGATCCTTCCCATCGCTCCATCTCTCCGATACGTTGGCCCTGTCGCCCACTGCGACGAGGTGCCTGCCGATGGTGTCGCGGAGACGGCTGCCCTGGGAACGGCCCGGGGTCGGGAAGTTGCTCGGACCTTGGTCCGATGCGCTCGGCGCGGTCTGCGGCCTACCATGCCGCTGATGTCAGCCTCCGCCGCCGCCGAACCCGCACGTCCTGACGCGCCCGACCGACGCTGGCGCACGTTCGGCTCGATGTCCCTCGCCCAGCGGTTCCTGTTAGCCAACCTCGCCATCCTGCTCGTGGCTGGCCTGGTGGTCGGGGTCTGGGTGGGCGACCAGCTCGAGCGCAGCATCGTCGACCGCACGGCCTCGGTGACCGCGCTCTACGTCGAGTCCATCATCGAGCCGAGCGTGGCGTCGATGGCAGGCGGCAGTGCACTCACGACGGACGAGATCAGTACCCTCGATGCGCACCTCGCCTCGAGCGCTCTCTCCGACCGGGTGCGCTCACTGCGCCTGTGGTCAGAGGACGGTCAGGTCGTCTACAGCCCCAACGCCGACCTGATCGGGCAACGCTTCCCGGTCGACGGACACCTGGCCGAGGCCTGGGCCGGCGAGGTGAGCAGCAGCATGGACGATCTCAGCGGCGAGGAGAACGCCTGGGAGCGCGCTCGCTGGGACCGACTGCTGGAGATGTACATCCCGGTGCGCGAGCGCGGCACCGACCGCATCATCGCGGTGGCCGAGTTCTACCTGCCACCGTCCGAGATCGACGACCAGGTGGCATCGGCGCGTCTGACCACGTGGGCGCTGGTGACGCTTGCGATCGTGCTGGCCGGAGTGCTGCTGTACGGATTGGTCAAGCGTGGCAGCGACACCATCAGGCGGCAGGAGGCGGCGCTGTCGCGGCAGGTCGACGAGCTCACGAGCCTGCTCGACCAGAACGCCGAGCTCAGCGAGCGCGTGCACTCGGCCGCGGAGCGGACGACCACCCTCAACGAACGGTCGATGCGGCGGGTCAGCGCCGACTTGCACGATGGACCCGGGCAGATGCTTTCGCTGGCGCTGCTTCGCCTCGACGGGCTCCAGCGGCGAGCGGATCGCGGCGATCCGCCGCGGTCCGAGGAGATCGCCGAGGTCGAGAACGTGTTGCAGGAGGCCATGAGCGACATGCGCAGCGTAGCCGCCGGACTGCGCCTTCCGGAGCTGGCACCGATGACCGCGGCGTCCGTGGCGTCGCGCGCCGCACACGACCACCAGCGGCGCAGCGGGACACCCGTTCATCTCGATAGCGGCGAGATCCCCGCTCACGTCCCGCTGCCGGTCAAGATCGCGCTCTTCCGCGCGCTGCAGGAAGCGCTATCGAACGCCACGCGCCACGGCCACTGCGCGGCGATCGAGGTCAGGCTCAGTGGTACCGCGGATCCTCAGCGCGGTGGCGGGCCCGGGCTCAGCCTCATCGTCAGTGACGACGGGTCCGGGTTCGACCCCGCGACACTGGACTCGAACGATGGCCTTGGCCTCGCCGGCATCCGTGAGCAGGCCGAGATCCTTGGTGGCACCTTCGCCCTCGATTCCGCTCCCGGTGAAGGAGCCGTGCTGCGCGTGTGGTGGCCCCTGCAGAACGGCGCGGTCGACGCGTGAGCGAGGTGGTTCGCGTCGCGGTCGCCGATGACCATCCGATGTTCCGCGCCGGCGTGGTCATGTCCCTGCGCGAGGAGGATGGGATCGACGTGGTCGGCGAGGGCAGCGATGCCGCCTCTGCCCTGGCCCTGGCCCGGGCAGAGCTGCCGGACGTGATGATCCTGGACATCGCCATGCCCGGTAGCGGCCTGGAAGCGGCGAGGCAGATCGCAGCAGCGTGCCCGGCGACCCGCATCGTGATGCTGACCGTTTCGGAGGACGAAGACGATCTGCTTGCCGCCATGAAGGCCGGGGCTTCAGGCTACGTGTTGAAAGGAGCGGGTGCGAGCGAGTTGGCCGGCGTCATCCGCTCGGTCCACGCTGGGGAGGTCTATGTCGCACCGGCGCTCGCCTGGGGCATGCTGCGCGAGCTGCGCACCCCCCGCACCTCACCCTATGACGAGCTCACCGAGCGTGAGCGAGAGGTACTGGAGCTCGTGGCCGAAGGACTCAGCAACCAGGAGGTCGGGGAGCGCCTCGGACTCGCCGAAAAGACCATCAAGCACTACATGACCAACATCCTGGGCAAGCTGCAGGTACGCAGCCGCGTCGAGGCCGCGCTGCTCGTGGCGCGCGAGGGACCCCCGCAGAAGAGCTAGGTCGCCGCCCGGCCGCGAGGTCGGCAGCTCCGAGCGCGCCGCGGTCGAGACCTACCCGATCGCCCAGAGTGCGTCGACGGACAGATAGCGCTCGCCGCTGTCGTAGGTGAAGGTCAGGATCCGTGAGCCATCGGGCATCTGGGGGCGCAGCTGGGCGATCGCAGCCAGGGAGGCTCCCGACGAGATGCCGATGAGCACGCCTTCCTCGCGCGCCGAGCGCCGCGCGTATCCCATGGCGTCCTCCGGCGCCACCTGGACGACGCCATCGAACAGCTCCGGTCGCGTCACCTCGGGGACGAAGCCGGCACCGATGCCCTGGATGGGGTGCGGGCTGGGGTCCCCGCCCGACAGCACCGGTGAGAGCGTGGGCTCGACCGCATAGACCTTCAGCTGCGGCCAGCGCTCCTTCAGCACCTCCGCGCAGCCGGTGATGTGGCCGCCGGTGCCGACGCCGGTGACGATGTAGTCGAGGCCGTCGGGGAAGTCACGCGCGATCTCTTCGGCCGTGGTGCGCCGATGGATCGCCGGATTGGCGGGATTGGCGAACTGCGAGGGGATCCAGGCACCGGGAGTCCCAGCCGCGATCTCCTCGGCGCGGGCGATCGAGCCCTTCATCCCGAACTCACGTGGCGTGAGGTCCAGCTCTGCCCCGTAGGCAGTCATCAGCTTGCGGCGCTCGATGGAGAACGAGTCGGGCATGACCAGGATGAGCCGATAGCCCTTCACCGCGCACACCAGCGCCAGACCGATGCCGGTGTTGCCGGAGGTCGGCTCGATGACGACCGAGCCGGGCTTCAACACGCCGCGTTCCTCGGCGTCCTCGATCATCGCCAGCGCGATGCGGTCCTTGATGCTGCCGCCGGGGTTCACACGCTCCTGCTTGGACCACACCTCGATGGCGTCGTCGAAGAGCTTGTTGACGCGGACATGTGGGGTCGCACCGATGGTCTCGAGGATGGAGTCGTAGCGCATCGGGGGTTCTCCTCTGTCAGATGACGAAGTCGGCATCATCGAAGCCCGCGTCGTGCCGCCTGACGCGGTAGCCGCCGGTCTGGTACACCAGCGAGCCCGGCGGCACGCTGCTGGTGAGAAAGACGTTGCCGCCGACGATGGTGTCGGAGCCGATGGTGGTGTCCCCTCCCAGCACGGTGGCATTGGCGTAGATGACCACCCGGTCCCCGATGGTGGGGTGGCGCTTGGTGCCAGCCGCCGCCTTGGAGACAGACAGCGCGCCGAGGGTGACACCCTGGTAGAGCTTCACATGATCGCCGATGATGGCCGTCTCACCGATGACGATGCCGGTGCCGTGGTCGATGCAGAGCGAGCGGCCGATGGTAGCGCCGGGATGGATGTCGACTCCTGAGCGTGAGTGGGCCAGCTCCGCCATCAAGCGCGGCACGATGGGCACCTGCCGCACGTGCACCGCGTGCGCCAGCCGATGCATCGCGATCGCCAGGAAGCCGGGGTAGGCAGCGATGACCTCGTCGAGCGACTCCGCTGCGGGATCCCCATCCAGGATGGCCTGTGCGTCCTCGAGGCTTCGTGCGTGCACATCCGGCAAGGCCTCGAGCAGGTCCCGGGCGAGGCCGTCCCCGCGCCCGCCGACAAGAGGGCGCGCCACGCTCTCCAGGTCATGGCAGGCCTCGGTGATGCGCCTGGCGAGGTCGGAGGCATCGACCGCAGGCTCGACTGCCAGCTGCGGGAACAGGCCGCCGATGAGTCGGTCGGAGAGCCCGGCCACCGCCCGTTTGAGCGGGAAGGGGTGGCCGCTGACGAGGACACGCGCGGCAAGTCTTGCGCTCGTCTGCTGCTCGTTGGTCGACCGGCCGTCGTCCACTCGGTGTACCCCATGCTGGTTGGTGGGCCATCAACCTAGAGCAGCGGCCCCCTGCCGTCCAATCGAACAGCCCTGCGCCCGGAAGCGCTGACGTCAACGCCGCATCCTGGGGTCCGGATGGCTCCCTGATTCCACGACTCGCGGCCGCTGTCGTGAGAGCTCCTGAGACTCAGTATCAGCCTATCGACCAAGCCTCCACCTTCGATCCGGAGATCGACCCGTGAACGACTCTGCCCCGACCATCCTCATCGTCGGCGGCGTGGCCGGTGGTGCCTCCGCTGCCGCCCGAGCCCGCCGCATGAACGAGGACGCGCGCATCGTGATCCTCGAGCGCGATTCGTACGTCTCCTTCGCCAACTGCGGCTTGCCCTACTACCTCGGCGGCGAGATCAGCGATCGCGACAAGCTGCTGATCGCCAAGCCCGAGCTCTTCAAGCGCCGCTTCCGTATCGAGGTGCGCACCCGCCAGGAGGTCGTGGCCATCGACCGCGCGGCCAAGGCCATCACCATCGAGGACCTTGATGCCGGCCGCACCTATTCCGAGACCTACGACAAGCTCATCCTCGCTCCCGGTGCCGATCCGCTTGTGCCGCCGATCCCAGGCGTGCAGTCGGCGGGTGTCTTCACCTTGCGCAATCTCGAGGACACCGACCGTATCGCTGAAGCCATGCCGAATGCCCGCCAGGCAGTCGTCATCGGGGGCGGCTATGTCGGCCTTGAGACGGCCGAGCAGTTCCGCCGCAAGGGCCTGGACGTGGCGCTGGTCGAGATGCAGCCGCAGGTGATGCCGTTCCTGGACCGCGAGATGGTGGAGCCGCTCCATCGCCAGCTCGAGTACAACGGCGTGCGCCTGGAGCTGGGCAACGGCATCGCCGCTATCGAGGAGCGCGATGGCCGGGCGGTGGCGGCGGTGCTGGCCGACGGCACGCGCCTGCCGGCCGACCTCATCCTCATGGGCGTAGGCGTCCGTCCCAACGTCGGGCTGGCCGAGGCTGCCGGCATCGTGCTGGGCGCAGGTCGCGGCATCGCCACCGACCAGTTCATGCGCACCAACGATCCGGACATCTATGCCGTCGGCGATGCCGCCGAGTACACCTTCGGCAGCACCGGCGCCAAGATGCGCGTGCCGCTTGCCGGGCCCGCCAACCGCACCGGTCGCCTGGCCGGGGAGCACGCTGCGACCGGCGCGTCGCGGCGGGCACCGGCTGCCTGGGGCACGTCGATCGTGCGCGTCTTCGGCACCACCGCCGGCATCAGCGGCCTCTCGCTGCGGGCAGCTCGCGACGCCGGCTTCAAGGCCAACGCCGTCCACGTCATCGCCAACCACCATGCCGGCTACTATCCCGGCGCGCAGGCGATGGCGCTGAAGCTGGTGTTCGAGGAGGGCAGCGGCAAGGTCCTCGGCGTGCAGGCCTGTGGTGGTGACGGCGTCGACAAGCGCCTTGACATCATCGCCACGCTGACCCACTTCGGCGGCACCGTGCATGACCTTGCCGAGCTGGATCTCGCCTACGCGCCCCCGTTCGGCTCGGCCAAGGATCCACTGCACATGGCCGCCTTCGCGGCCGAGAACCACCTCGACGGCCTGGCGCGCGTGGTACAGCCGGACATCGACCTGTGTCCCTACCAGACGGTCGACGTGCGCGAGCCCTACGAGGTGGAGGCGCTGCCGCTGGCCGAGTGCGATGACATCATCAACATCCCCCTCGATCAGCTGCGTGACCGGCTCGACGAGCTCGATCCGGCCAAGCCGACGATCGTGGCCTGCCGCTCGGGCCTGCGCTCGTACCTGGGCACCCGCATCCTCGCGCAGCACGGCTTCAAGGATGTCTACAACCTGTCCGGTGCGACGGCCATGCGTGAGTTCGCACTCAACCGACGGCTGCCGGCTTCGCGCGTCACGACGCCCACCGGCGTGCCTGCGCCCGACGCCATCATGATCGACTGAGTCCGTCGATCATCACGCCCTACGATGGCAACGTGAACGACGATCAGGACACGGTCATCGCCGTGATCCCCGCCTACCAGGCGGCGGCGACGCTCGATGCGGTCGTGCGCCAGACGGCCCGGCACCTGCCGGTGCTGGTCGTCGACGATGGCTCCAGCGACGCAACGGCGGCAGTGGCCGAGGCTGCCGGCGCCGAGGTCCTGCGCCAAACGCCGAACCAGGGCAAGGGAGCCGCACTGCGGCGGGGCTTCCGACATGCGCTCGAGCGGGGTGCCGTGGCCGTGCTTACGCTCGATGCCGATGGGCAGCACGATGCAGCCTGCGCGCCCGACTTCCTGGCCGCCTGGCACGAGCGTGGTGCGCCGCTGATCATCGGCCGCCGCGACTTCAGCCAGATGCCGCTGTCGCGGCGCCTGGCCAACAACCTGGGCACGTGGGTCTTCAGCTGGGCTGTCGGCCGCCACATCGACGACAACCAGTCGGGCTACCGACTCATCGCGCGCCCCCTGCTGCCGCACTTGCTCGACAGCGCCGAGGCCGGCTTCGAGTTCGAGGTCGAGATGATCACCGACGCCATCCGTGCCGGCCTGGTCATCGACTGGGTGCCGATCCCGACCATCTATGACGAGGCCGGCGGAAGCCATATCCGGCCCGGCTCACACGTCACCAACTTCCTCCGGGTGGCCCGTGCGGCGCGGCGCATGGTGGGGACCCCCCTCGATCTCGGCTGAGGCGATCAGTGTGAACGCTGCTCGGGACGCCATCGAGGCCCGGCTGGGCACGCGCCAGTTCATCGCGATCATCTCGATGCTGATGGCGTTGACGGCGCTTGCCATCGACATGATGCTGCCGGCTTTCGGTGCCATGCGCGAGGGTTTCGGCCTGGCTGCCGATTCCAATGCACTGGCGTCGGTGGTGACCGTCTTCCTGGTCGGCCTCGGCGTGGGCCAGCCACTGTGGGGCCCCCTGTCCGACGCCCTGGGCCGCAAGCGCATCCTCTGGGTGGGGCTGACGATCTACATCGTGGGAGCACTTGGGGCCGCCTTCGCACCGTCGCTCGGCGTGCTCCTCCTGTGGCGTTTCGTGGGCGGCTTCGGCGCCGGCGCCGTCCGCGTCATCACGCACGGGGTCGTTCGTGACGCCTACGCCGGCGAGGCCATGGCCAAGGTCCTCTCCTACATCATGGCCGTCTTCATCCTGGTGCCGGTCATCGCGCCCTCTGTCGGCTCGCTGGTGCTGAGCGCGGGCTCATGGCGCTGGGTCTTTGGGTTCTTCGTGGTCTTCGCGCTCGTGGTCGGCGCCTGGGCCACGCGCCTGCCGGAGACCTTGCCGCCCGCTCGGCGGCTGCCGTTGCGCGCCGGCCGCCTGGCAACGGCCGCTCGCGCCGTCCTCAGCAGCCGCTTCGCCATGGGCCTGGTCCTGGCGCAGATGCTCGTCTTCGCCTTCTTCGCGTCCTACCTCGCCTCGAGCGAGCTCATCATCCGCGACGTCTTCGGCCTGGAGTCGTGGTTCCCCCTGATCTTCGGCGGCTCGGCGCTGGTGCTGGGAGCGGGCATGCTCATGAACCCGCGTCTCATCGATCGCTTCGGATTGCGCCGATGGTTGCGCCTGGTGCTCAGCGGCTATGTGGTCGCGGTCATCGTCTTCGCCACGATCGCCGTGGCCACCGCTGGCAGGCCGCCGTTCTGGCTCTTCCTGGCCGGCCTGCTACCGGTCCTGCTGGCGCACTCCTTCGTCATCCCCAACCTCAACTCGGCCGTCATGATGCCGATGGGCAACATCGCCGGCACTGCCGCCGCTGTCGTTGGCTCGGTGGTGACGCTGGGCGGCGCCATCATGGGGGCGCTCATCGACCGACTCTATGACGGCACGATGCTGCCGTTCGCCGTGGCCGGGCTGGTGCTGTGCGCCAGCGCCTACGGCTTCTATCGCTGGTCGGATGCACGCTGGGCCGACGCTGCGGAACGCCAACTGATGCCGCGCGGCGAGCCGGGCGCGTCCACCGCCATCCTCTCGAGTGACATCTCCTGACAACGGGCTCCGGCTCGATCGCGCATTGACGCTGCGGCCCCGCCCGTGCTAGCTTGGCATGAGAATATTCTCAGTATCGAGAGAATTCTCACACATGTCGACAGGTCCCGACCATGGCTGACTACCTGCTGGGGGCCGACTTCGGCACCGGCGGAGCCAAGGTCGCCCTCATCGACGCTGACGGCGCGCAGCTGGGCTACGCCTTCGAGGAGTACCCCATCTACACCGACCACCCCGGCTGGTCGGAGCATGACGCGCCGCGCTACTGGGACGTCTTCTGTCGCCTCACTCGCAAGGTCCTGGCCGAGACGGCTGCGGACCCGGCCGACATCCGGGGCGTGGCCGCCTCCTCCGCGCTCCCGTCGGTCGTCCTGATCGATGGCACCGGGAACCCGTTGCCGCGCGCGTACAACCTCATGGACCGCCGTGCCACCGATGAGGTCGCCTGGGTCACCGAGCACATCGGCGCGAAGCGTATCTTCGACATCACCGCCAATCGGCTGGAGGACCATCCAGCGCTGATGAACGTGCTCTGGGAGCGCGCCCATCATCCGCGGCGCTACGGGACCATCGCCAAGGTCCTGACCATCGATGGCTTCATCAGCTTCAAGCTCACCGGCGCCGCCACAGCCCACTACTCGGCCGCGCCGTTCTTCGGCGTCTACGACATCCTCGCCCGCCGGTTCGACTCCGATCTGCTCGATGCCATGGGCGTGGACCCGGTGCTCATGCCCGAGCTGTGCCGTTGCGAGGACATCATCGGCGAGGTCACCACGGCGGCCGCGCGTGAGTGCGGGCTCGCCCCCGGCACTCCGGTCGCCGGCGGGCAGGTCGACTGCAACGCCGGCTGGCTGCAGGGCGGCGCCATCGAGCCGGGCGACATCCAGATGAACCTGGGCACGGCCGGCAACTTCGGCATCATCCATCGCTCGCGCGAGTTCCTGTTCAGCCAGTCGGGCGCCGCGTCCATCAACTTCCCCTACACGGTGGACTCGGAGACCACCTACATCACGGTGCCCACGACGACCACCGGCGGGGGCACGCTGCGCTACCTGCGCGACCAGTTCTCGGCGCTCGAGGTCGAACGTGAGCAGGCTGGGGGGCCCGATGCCTACGACGTCCTCAACGAGCAGGCGGCCGCCGTCCCGCGTGGCGCTGAGGGCCTGCTGTTCCTGCCCTACCTGATGGGGGAGCGCACGCCGATCTGGGACGTCAACGCCCGCGGAGTGCTCTTCGGGCTCTCGCTCAACCACACCAGGGGCCATGTCGTGCGGGCGGCCATGGAGGGGGTGGCCTTCGCCCTGTACCACTCCTTCGAGACGCTCAGCGCGGCCGGCCTGCGCGTCAACTACCCGCTGGTGCTCAACGAGGGCGGGGCCAAGTCCGTGCTGTGGCGACGCATCATCACCGACGTCTTCGATGTCGGCACGGTGCTGCTGGAGCGGCGCACCGGCGCACCCTACGGTGACGCCATCCTGGCCGGTGTCGCCACCGGCGTCTTCGACGATTTCTCCGTGGCCAGGGGATGGGCCACCACCATCGACCCCATGGAGCCAGACCCCGAGGCCCATGCCGATTACATGGAACGGTTCGCGCTCTTCAAGCAGGTCTACCAGGACCTGAAGGGAGACTTCGTCGAGCTCGCCCGCATCCGCTCGCGCTAGCGCGACAGACAGGAGCCACACATGGAGCTGGTCAGCAAGCTCAGGCAGCGCGCCGCGGCCGACGATCCCATTCGTATCGGCATCGTCGGCTGCGGGCAGATGGGGTCGGGCCTGGCCCATGCCATCAACAACATCGAGGGCATGCGCGTCGCCGCCATCGCCGACCTGGATGTGCAACGTGGTCTCACCACCTACGAGGAGATGGGGCGTGAGCCGGCGCATGTGCGGGTGGCCGAGGACCTCGGCGCGGCCGAGGATGGCATCCGCGCCGGAGCCGCGGTCGTCACGCCCGATGCGCTGGCGATGCCGCAGCTGGAGGGCCTGGAGGCCATCGTGGAGGTCACCGGCGTGCCCGACGTGGGTGCGCGTGTGGCCCACGACGCCATCATGAACCGGATGCCGGTGATCATGATGAACGTGGAGACCGACATCACCATCGGCGTCTACCTCGACCGCCTGGCGCGCAAGATGGGCTCCGTCTACACCGTCGCCTCGGGCGACGAGCCGGGCGTGCTCAAGATGCTCCATGAGCAGGCCATCCTGATGGGCTTCGAGGTCGTCAGCCTGGGCAAGGGCAAGAACAACGTCATCGACCTCGCCGCGACGCCCGACGCCTGCATCGCCGAGGCCGCCTGCAAGGGCATGAACCCCAAGATGCTCTCCGCCTTCAAGGACGGCACCAAGACGATGGTCGAGATGGCGGCCGTGTCCAATGCCACCGGGCTGGTGCCCGACGTGCCCGGCATGCACGGTCCCAAGGTCGAGCTGGACGAGCTGGTCACGACGTTCATCCCGGAGGCCGATGGCGGCCTGCTCTCGAAGGCCGGCTGCGTGGACTACTCCACCGGGGCCATCGCGCCAGGTGTGTTCGCGGTCGTGCGCTCATACGACCAGCGCATCCGCAAGGAGATGAAGTTCATCACCCACGCCGACGGGCCCTACTACCTGCACTTCCGCCCCTACCACCTGTGCGACCTGGAGACGCCGCAGTCGGTGGCCGAGGCGGTCCTGCTGGGCGAGGTCACCGTGACCGCCGAGGAGATGCACGCCGAGGTGGTGTGCACAGCCAAACGCGATCATCGGCGCCGGGCACGACGCTCGAAGGCATCGGCGGTACCGATTGGTACGGGAAGATCATGACCTACCCCGAGGCACGGGCGGTCAAGGCGGTGCCCATCGGCATCGGCGCCGGGGCGGTGGTGAAACGGGGCATCGGCGCCGGGCGCGACCCTCACCGAGGACGATGTGGACGTCGACGAGACGACCTTCGTGGCGCGGCTGCGCCGTCTGCAGGACGCGCTCTACGGGTAGGGGAGCGAGATGACCGAACCCACGCGACTGCCGTTCCTGGACAACGGCATCGCCCAGATCGCCTTCGTGGTCGAGGATCTCGACCGCACCGTCGAGCTGTACCACGCAGATCTTCGGCATCGGGCCGTGGCACTTCTACACCTACGGACCGCCGCTGGTGAAGAAGATGTCCTATCACGGCCAGCCGTGCGAGTACAAGATGCGCGTGGCGCTCTCCTACTTCGGACCGATGCGTATCGAGCTCATCGAGATGGTCGAGGGCCCCACCGTCTACGCCGACTTCGTGGCCGAGCACGGCTTCGGGGTGCAGCACCTGGGCGTGCTGGTCGATGACATGGGCGCGGCCCTGGCCCAGGCCGAGGCTGCCGGCTTCACGATGATCATGGACGGCTCCGGCTTCGGTCCCGACGGCGATGGCCACTACGCCTACCTCGATACCGAGAAGGACTACGGCGTCACCTCGAGCTCATCCAGCGCCCCCGGCGCCGCGCGCCACCAGAGAAGATCTACCCGCCCGAGGAGTAGCGAGTGCCTCGACGAGCGGCGTAGCGCCGTGCTGAGCGAGCAGCGCGTAGCGCGCGGCGTCGACTGTGCCGCCACGCCTGGCGAACGTGCCGCTCGCGGGTGCCAGTCGCCTGTGACTCGGACGACCACGCGGGCACCGGCCCCCTGGAGATCTCAGTCACCGTGACTGAGATGTGCACGTGATCGGCGATCCGAGTCGCCCACGGCAGGGATCAACCACGTTGCTCGGGCGGGTTGGTCGGTCGAGTCGCCCGGCGCATGAGCCGCACCACCGCCGAGCGACTCGGAACCCCCGGCGCATGAGCCGCACCGCCCACGACATGCACGCGGCGTCCGCCGGCACGACTCCGAGGCACCGAGGCCTGACCGGTCCGCGTCGAGCCACCCGCTCGGTCGTGCATTCGATTGCGTTTCCGGTTGACGCCGCCCCACGGCCCATGCTAGGGTGGCTGAGAATATTCTCAGTAGTGGGAATTCTTTCACGACTGATGAGCGAGAAGAGGCCCACCTGATGGCGACCAACCCTTCGAACGAGGAGCTCCGCTTGCTGGTGAAGGTCAGCCGCTTCTACTACGAGGACGGCCTCAACCAGGACGCCATCACGGCGCGCCTGGGCCTGTCGCGCTCGAAGGTGTCCCGGCTGATGGCGCAGGCGCGCGAGACCGGGCATCGTGCAGATCAACGTGGTCGCCCCGGAGGACCTCTTCCTCGACCTCGAGAGCCGGCTGGAGGAGCGCTTCGGGCTGCAGGAGGCGCTCGTCGTCGAGGCGCAGCCGGGCGACTCCCAGGGGCATGTCAGCCGTGCCGTCGGCAGTGCCGCCGCCGGCTACCTCGTTGCGGGCGATGTCATCGCGCAGCACCATCGGCATGTGCTGGGGCGACACGCTGCGCCACATGGCCGCGGCGCTGACGCCGCAGCGCTATCCCAACGCCCAGGTCGTGCAGATCATCGGCGGCCTCGGCCAGCCGGATGCCGAGGTGCATGCCACGGAGCTGTGTCGCAGCGTCTCGCGCTCGCTCGGCTGCCGGCTGACGCTCGCTGCCGGTGCCCGGGCATCGTGGCCGACCAGCGCACGCGCGAGGCGCTGCTGTCCGACGTCCACGTGCAGCGCGCCGTGGAGGCCTTCGATGACCTCGACATCGCCTTCGTCGGCATCGGCGCACCCACGCCTCGACTCGGTGACCATGCGCGACGGCTCCATCATCACGCGCGGCGAGCTGGATGGCCTGCTGCGCAAGGGCGCGGTCGGCGACATCGCGCTGCGCTACTACGACGCCAACGGCGAGTGCATCGAGTCGGACATCAACGAGCGCATCATCGGCATGACGCTCGAGCAGATCAAGCAGGTGCCCCGGATCGTCGGCGTCTCCGGCGGGCCGGACAAGCTGGCGGCCATCCGGGCTGCCCTGCGCGGCCGGCTCATCAACGTGCTCATCACCGACTCGGTCACCGCCGAGAGGCTGCTGGAGGACGCCGATGGATGACCGGCAGATCCGCGCCCTGGCGCGCGCGTCATCCGCGACGAAGCGCCGCCGCCGCGAGCCTGGCCGACCAGCTGCCCGACGAGTTCGCCGCGGCCGTGCGGCTGCTGCTCGACTGCGAGGGCCACGTCCTCGTCTCGGGCTCGGGCACCTCGCACGCGGTAGCGCTGCGCTTCGCGCACCTGCTCTCCTGTGTCGGCACGCCGGCACTCTTCCTGCATCCCGGGGACAGCCAGCACGGCGCCGCCGGCGCGGTGACCGCCGAAGGACGTCTGGATCGGCATCTCCAAGGGCGGCGAGACGACCGAGGTCATCTTCCTCGCCGGCGATCGCCACGAAGCGCGGCGCCACGGTCGTCGCCCTCACCGAGCAGCCGGCCTCGACGCTGGGCCAGCTGGCCGACGTGGTCCTGCACGTCGCCGCGCCGGAGGGCATCGACCCCTACGGCATGATCGCCACCGGCAGCTCGCTCTTCAACTCCGCCTTCACCGACGCGATCTGCGTGGCGCTCCTCGAGCTGCGCGGCTACTCCGTCGACGACTTCGGCGAGACGCACCCGGGTGGTGCCGTCGGCCACAAGATCAGGGAGAACGAACCACGTGAAAGCCGCCCGACTGACCGGGCCCGAGACCATCGAGCTCGTCGACATCCCCATCCCGCAGTGCCCCGACGACGGCGTGCTCCTGGCGGTCAAGGCCTGTGGGGTGTGCGGCTCCGACCTGCGCCGCTGGCGCGAGGGCCCGGCCGCAGGCGCGGCCACCGTGCCCGGCCACGAGTTCGCCGGCGAGGTCGTCGAGGTCGGCCCGAAGGTGACCGGCTACGACGTCGGCGACCACCTGGCGGTGGCGCCCGACGTCCACTGCCTCGAGTGCTGGTACTGCAGCGTGGGCCTCTACAACCTCTGTGACGACATGACGATGATCGGCATCAGCCCCGGCTTCGACGGCGGGCTGGCCGAGTACTGCGTCCTGCCCGCACACGCCCTGGCCGGCGGCACCATCCACAAGATGCCGGCGTCGCTCGAGCTTCCGCCAGGGCGCCCTCGGCGAGCCCCTCAGCTCGGTCCAGGCCTGCCACCAGGACATCGGCACCACCCTGGGTGACACCGTGCTGGTGATGGGCGCCGGGCCCATCGGCTGCCTGCACACCGCCATCGCCCACCTGCGTGGCGCCCGCGTCATCCTCTCCGAGCCCAACGAGCTGCGCCGGAGGATGGCCCAGCCGTTCGCCCCGGAGCTGGTGCTCGACCCTATGCGCCAGGACGTCGTGGCCGAGGTCAAGGCCTTCACCGGCGGGCCTCGGCGCCGACAGCGCCATCTGCGCCAACCCCGTCGCGGCCACCCATCAGCAGGCCGTCGAGGCCGTGCGCAAGCGCGGCACCGTCGTGCTCTTCGGCGGCCTGCCCAAGGCCGACCCCATGACCTCGCTGGACGCCAACCGCATCCACTACGACGAGATCCGTGTCATCGGCTCCTTCAGCTACCACCCCGACTACCACGCCCGGGCGCTGCGGCTGCTCGAGCGCGGCCAGGTCGATCCCGACGCGATCATCACCCACACCTTCGGCCTCGATGAGGTCGACGAGGTCTTCCGCACCGTCGCTGCCGGCGAGGCGCTCAAGGTCATGGTCGAGATCGGCCAGGAAGGACAGGCCTGACCCATGATCGGACTCAACCCCGAGCTGGAGCAACGGGAGGCCTCGGGCCAGCCCGTCCGCATCGGCCTCATCGGGGCCGGGCAGATGGGCACCGACGTGGTGGCCACCACCCACGAGATGCAGGGGGTCCGCGTCGTGGTCACCGCCGACCTCGACATCGAACGTGCCCGCGACGCCTACCGCATCGGCCTGATCGAGGACGAGGTCGTGGTGGCTGGGACGGCCGCCGAGGCTGACGCCGCCGTCGAGGCCGGCCAGCGCGTGGCCGTCCGCGACTACCGCATCGTCACCGACATGCGAACCATCGACGTGATGCTGGAGTCCACGGGTGTGCCCGAGATCGGTGCCCGTGCCGCCCTCCGCAGCGCCCGCAGTGGCCAGGACCTGGCCATGATGAACGTCGAGACCGACATCACGGTCGGGCCCGATCCTGCACTGGTACGCGCAGCAGAAGGGCGTGCTGTACGCGCTGGCCGCCGGTGATGAGCCGGCCGCCTGCAAGGAACTCTACGACCTGGCCGTCTCGATGGGCTTCACCATCGTGGCCGCCGGCAAGGGCAAGAACAACCCGCTCGACCGTCACTCCACGCCGGTCGACCCGGCCGTGCAGAAGGAGGCTGCCCGCCGGGGCCTCTCGCCCAACATGCTGGTCGAGTTCGTGGACGGCTCCAAGACGATGATCGAGATGGCCGCCACGTCCAACGCCACCGGCCTGGTCCCCGACATCCGGGGTATGCACGGCCCCGACACCGACCGCGACCACCTCACCGACGCCTTTCGACTCAAGGAGGACGGCGGCGTGCTCAGCCAGATGGGCGTGGTCGACTACGGCATCGGCAAGGTCGCGCCAGGGGTCTTCGTCATCGTCTACACCGATCATCCGCGTCTGCGCGAAGCGATGGTGCTGCGCGACATGGGTGACGGCCCCTACTACACGCTCTTCCGTCCGTTCCACCTGTGCAGCATCGAGGTCCCGCTGACCTGCGCCCTGCTGACCATCCGCGCGGGTGTCGAACATGGTGCCGCTCGACCGGCTGACCTCCGAGGTGTTCGCCGTCGCCAAGCGTGACCTGGTCGCGGGCGACACGCTCGACGCCATCGGTGGCAGCGCCTACTACAGCCTCATCGACACGTACGAGACGGCCTCCGCCGAGCGCCTGCTGCCGATCGGCCTGGCGACCGGCGCCAGGGTCATCCGGCCCGTCGCCATGGACACGCCCATCACGGCGGCCGATATCGAGATCAAGCCATCCACCGTCTACAGCCTGCGGCAGCTGCAGGACCAGTGGTCGCAGGGGCGATCGCCGATCCAGAGCTGCTCGCAGCCATCGACCAGCTGGCGACCGAGTAAGGGACGAGGGTCCAAGGAGGAGAGGACATGGCACGAGCCACATTGGGAGTGATCGTCGGGAACCGGGATTTCTTCCCCGACGCACTGGTGACCGAGGCACGCGCCGACGTGCTCGCCCTGTTCGAGGAGATGGACATCGAGGCCGTCATCCTCGATGCCGATGCGACCAAGCTCGGCGGCGTCGAGACCTGGCGCGAAGCTCAGGTCTGTGCGCAGCTGTTCGACCAGAACCGCAAGCGCATCGAGGGCGTGCTGGTGGTGCTGCCGAACTTCGGCGACGAGAAGGGCGTGGCCGACACCATGCGGCTGTCCGGCCTCGACGTGCCCATCCTGCTGCAGGCCTACCCGACGACGTCACCGCCTTCACGCTGGACCGCCGGCGCGATGCCTTCTGCGGCAAGATCTCCGTCTCCAGCGACCTGCGCCAGTACGGCTTCAGGTACTCGCTGACCGAGACCCACACGGTCCCGGTCCAGTCCGATGCCTTCCGCGCCGACCTCGACAAGTTCGTACGCGTGTGCAAGGTCGCCAACGGCATGAAGCACGCTCGCCTGGGCGCCATCGGCACCCGGCCAGATGCTTTCAAGACCGTGCGCTACAGCGAGAAGCTGCTCGAGGCCAGCGGCATCGCCGTCAGCGTCATCGACTTCAGCGAGGTCTTCGGCAACGCCAACCGGCTGGCCGACGACGACGCCAAGACGAAGGCCAAGCTGGACGAGATCAAGGGCCCACATGGCCCATCCCACGGTGCCGCCCGAGAAGCTGGTGAAGATGGCCAAGCTGGGCGTGGTCGTGGACGACTGGATGGCCGAGAACGACCTCGATGCCACCGCCATGCAGTGCTGGAGCTCGCTGCAGGAGAACTACGGCGTCAACGTCTGCACGCTGATGAGCATCATGAGTAACAAGCTCATGCCCTCCGCCTGCGAGACCGACATCACCGGCCTGGCCTCGATGTACGCGCTACAGCTGGCCGCCGAGCAGCCGGCCGCGATCGTCGACCTCAACAACAACTATGGCGACGACCCCGACAAGTGCGTCCTCTTCCACTGCGGCAACTGGCCCTCAACTTCTACCCCGAGGGCGAGGCCGAGATGCAGATCGCCGACGTCCTGGGCACCACCCTCGGCCACGAGAACGTCTACGGCGCGATCAACGGCCGCGCACCTGCAGCGCCGCTGACCATCGCCCGCATCAGCACCGATGACGTCAACGGCAAGTGCAAGGCCTACGTGGCGGAGGGGCAGTTCCTCGACGATCCGCTGGACACCTTCGGCTCCCGCGCCGTCGTGGAGATCCCCAATTTCCAGCCACTCCTGAAGCTCATCTGCAAGGTCGGGTTCGAGCATCACTGCGCCATGAGCCCCGCGCACACCGCGGACGCCGTGGCCGAGGCGCTCGAGAACTACCTCGACTGGGAGGTCTTCCGACATGAGTAGTGAAAGCGGGAGGTGCTGAAGGCCAAAAGGGGAGAGTCAGAAGTCCATCTAGGCACTGATCTTGGAGGAGACTCAAGTAATGCGGAATCTCAAGGGAGTCATCGGACTCACCATGGCCGGCGCGCTGGTCCTGTCGGCCGCACCTGCGTTCGCGCAGGATGACGAAGCTGCCGCAGGCGAAAGCTACGACATCTGCTTCATCCACGAGGATCTGGAGACCGAGTTCTGGCTGGCCGGCCATAAGGCCATGACCGAGACGCTGAGGGCTCAGGGCCACACGGTCCTCGAGCGCTACGGCCCCGACGCCAACGAGCAGCTGGAGCTGCTGAAGGACTGCATCGCTCAGGAGGTCGACGGCATCTTCGTCATCCCCAAGGATGGCTCCATCGCCCTCACGCTGATCGAAGAGGCCAACGCCGCCGACATCCCGATCGGCATCTTCAACCGTCCGCCCCAGAGCGAGGATGGCGCCGCCATCGTCGTGCAGGCTGACAACCGCACCATCGCCCGAGACGCCGTCCAGTACATCGCCGACGTGGCGGTGGAGATGGGCAAGGAGAAGGTCACGCCGCTGATCATGGTCGGCGACCTGGGTGACCCCAACGCCGTCGGTCGCTACGAGGGCTTCTACGACGTCATCGACGCCAATCCCGACCTCTTCAACGAGGTGATCGAGGTCCCCACCAAGTGGGACGCAGCGACCGCGCAGGCCAACCTGCAGGCGGCCATCGCGGCCAACCCCGACGTGGACTTCCTGTTCACCTCGTCCGACTTCCTGTTCCCGACCATCAAGGGCATCCTCGAGCCGGAAGGCAAGTGGGTCACTCGTGATGATCCCAACCACGTCCTGATGGCCGGCCTCGACGGCGACGTCAACGCCTGCCGCCAGATCAAGGACGGTTTCGTCGACTCCACCGGCGTCCAGGACCTCTACTTCGAGGCCGAGCTGATGCTGAACGCGCTGCTCGAGGCCATCGCGTCCGGTGACACCCAGCCCGACGCCTGGCTGGATGACCCCGGGTTCGCCCTCACGGCCGGCAACCTTGCCGAGCGTGAGATGGACATGTGGGGCTGCATCCTGCTCGCCGAGCAGGGCGCGTAACAAGGCCCCATCCACGGGCGGGGCAGGCTTGACCTGCCTCTCCGGAACGCGGGCCCCCGTCGCGGGGCCCGCACCACCCCCTGAGTGACCGGGACGAGATGGATCACCGCACGACCAACCGCAAGGAGCCGGCCGCATGACGGCCGCGCAGCAGGCCTCCGGCATGGACCGCGCGCTGAGCTTCGGCAAGCGCATCCTGATGTCGGAGTACCTGATCCTGTACCTGTGCATCGCGATGTTCGTGGGGCTCTACCTGGTCTCGCCGACGGTCGCCACGCCCGAGGAACATCAGCAATCTGCTGTCCAACATGTGGCCGCTGCTGGTCATCGCGGTGGGACAGACATTCGTGCTCATCATCGCCGGCATCGACCTCTCCCAGGGTGCGGTGGTATCGCTCTCAAGCGTCGTCGGCGCGGCCTTCATCGCTCAATCGGTCCAGCCGATCGTCTTCAGGAAGAGCCCGCTCTGGGAGGTCATGCTCTTCGAGGACGGCGCCATCCTCCACGACTCCGTCTTCGGCATCCCGGTCGCCATCATCGCCATGCTCCTCGTCGGCCTGCTCATCGGGGCCTTCAACGGCATCGCTGTCGCCTTCGCCCGGATCCCACCGTTCATGGTCACGCTGGTGACCTCGATGTTCGTGGCTGCGCTGGCCATCTTCGTGGTGAAGACCGAGAACATCATCGACCTGCCGGACGCCTTCAGTGTCATCGGCGACGACTTCGCCATCGGCTTCGACGGCCTGGAGTTCTTCTCCATCGCCATGGGTATCGCGGTCGTCGTCGCCGTCATCGCGTCGCTGGTGCTGGGCCGGACGATCTTCGGGCGCTGGCTCTACAGCATCGGCAACAGCCCGCGCGCTGCGCTCGTGTCCGGCGTGCCCGTCAAGAAGGTCATCGTCGCCACGTACATGTTCAGTGCCTTCTGCGCCGCGACCGCCTCCATCATCTACACCGCGCGTGTCGACCAGGGGCGCCCCACGCTGGGCGCGCCACTGCTGCTGGACATCATCGCGGCCGTCGTCATCGGCGGCACCAGCCTCTTCGGTGGACGCGGCAAGATCATGTGGACGGTCTTCGGGGTCGTCTTCCTGGTGCTGCTGGGCAATGCTCTTTCGCTGCTCAACGTGCCCTACTTCTACGTCGCCATCGTCAAGGGCTCGGTCATCCTGCTGGCCGCACTGCTCGACGTCGTCCGACGCCGGCTGGCATTGCAGCAGGCGTGAGGGGCGTCGACGATGAGTGACCTGATCCTGCAGTTCAAGGGCGTCGAGAAGGCCTTCTTCGGTGTCCCGGTGCTCAAGGGCATCGACCTTGATGTCGAGCGCGGCAGCACCGTCGGCCTGGTCGGTGAGAACGGTGCCGGCAAGTCCACGCTGATGAACATCCTTGGTGGCGTGGTGCCGCCGACGTCCGGCCACATGCTGCTCGACGGTCGGCCCTACGAGCCGGCCGACCCTGGCGACGCCGACCGTGCCGGTATCGCCTTCATCCACCAGGAGCTCAACCTCTTCACCAACCTCAGCATCGCCGAGAACTTCTTCATCAGCGACTTCCCGACCCTCGGTCGGGCCCCGCTGCTCAACCGCCGCGAGTTCAACCGACGAGCCCGGGAGTACCTGGCCCTCGTCGACCTGGACGTCTCTCCCGACATGGCCGTGGAACGGTTGGCGCCGGGCGAGCGCCAGCTCGTCGAGGTCGCCAAGGCACTCTCGACCGACGCGAGCACCATCATCTTCGATGAGCCCACCACGTCGCTGACGGCGCGTGAGACCGAGCGGCTCTTCGACCTCATCGGCCGCTTGCACGTGGAAGGCAAGACGATCATCTACATCAGCCACATCCTTGGCGACGTGATGCGGCTGTCGGACGCCATCGCCGTGCTGCGCGACGGCAGCCTGGTGACCACTGGGCCCAGGGATGAGTTCACGATCGACCGCATGATCAGCTCGATGGTCGGGCGTGACATCGAGAACCTCTACCCCCGGCGCACCGCCCCGCCCACCGACGATCTCATGCTCGAGGTGCGAAACCTGAGCAAGGCCGGCATCAGCCACCGGATCGACCTGCAGCTGCACAAGGGCGAGGTGCTCGGTGTCTTCGGCCTGATGGGCTCCGGTCGCTCCGAACTGGCCGAGATCATCTTCGGCCTGGAGGACTTCGACGAAGGCCAGATCCTCATCGATGGCCAGGTCGCCACGTCCCTCAGTCCGACCAGGAACATCAGGGGCGGCATGGCATTCGTGACCGAGAACCGGCGCGAGGAGGGCCTGCTGATGGAGGCGACCGTCTCCGACAACCTCAGCCTGGCGGCCCTGCCCGACTACACGTCGCGTTGGGTCAAGCGTGTTCGAACGAACCCGCTGGCCCGGGCGGTCCGGGAGACGGTCGAGGTTCTCAGCATCAAGGTCAATGACGCGTTCCGGAACGAGGCCAAGGGCCTGTCAGGCGGCAACCAGCAGAAGGTCGTGCTGGGCAAGTGGCTCATGACCGAGCCCTCCATCCTCATCATCGACGAACCCACGCGCGGTGTGGACGTGGGGGCCAAGTACGAGATCTACGAGATCATCGACCAGATCGCCGCCAGGGGGACGGCCGTGCTCTTCATCTCTTCCGAGATCGAGGAGCTGACCGGCATGTGCGACCGCATCCTGGTGATGAGCCAGGGCGAGGTGCTCGGTTCCTTCGACCGCCCGGACTTCGACAGGGAAGCGATCATCCGCACCGCCTTCCGGGAGCACGAAGCATGAGCAGCAATCGGCTGACCATGCCGGTCCTGCGGAACATGCCGGCGATCCTGTTCGTGCTCGTGTTCGTGTTGTTCAGCCTGCTCGATGAGCGGTTCTTCTCCATCAACAACTTCTCCAACATCGTGGAGACGTCCGCCTTCGTCGGTCTGCTCGCGGTGGGCATGACTGCCGTGTTGCTCACCGGCGGCATCGACCTCTCGGTCGGCGCGACGATGTACATCACGCGCCGCGGTCGTGGGCACGCTCCTGCAGCAGGATGTCAACTACATCGTGGCCATCCTCGCCGGCATCGTGGCCGGCACCAGCTGGGGATTCGTCAACGCCTTCCTCATCGCCAAGGTCGGCCTGGTGCCCTTCGTGGCGACGCTGGCCACGCTCACCGTCGGCCGCGGCATCGGCTTGCTGCTGACCGAATCGCGGCAGTTCATCCTGCCGCCGCAGATGGCCTACGCAGCCACGGACGTGCTGGGCATCCCACTGCCGGTGTTCGTGTTGGCGATCGTGGTCATCGCTGCGGTCGTGTTCCTCCGTTACACCGCCATGGGACGGCAGATCTACGCCATGGGCAACGATATCGAGGCAGCCCGCAAGGCCGGTCTCAACACCGTCCGTCTGACCGGATCGGTGTACGTCATCAGCGGCTTCTGCGCCTCGCTGGCGGGTGTCATCGCCATCAGCCAGCAAGGCAGCGTCAGCGCCGGCATCGGCGAGGGGGTCGAGTTCCGCGCCATCGCTGCGGCCGTGCTCGGCGGCACCAGCCTCTTCGGCGGGATCGGCAACGTCTTCCCGGGAACCATCATCGGCGTGTTGCTGGTGCAGATGATCTCGACGGGACTGGTCTACCTGCAGGTCGACCTCTACCTGCAGGACATGGTCGCTGCCTCCGTCATCTTCTTCGCCGTCTTCGTCGACGCCCAACGCATGCGCATCCTCTCGCGCCTGGAGCGGCGCAACATCCGCGTGGAGAAGGGAGATGCGGGTCCACCGACGGCGAAACCCGCGCCCGCCCCGTCGTAGCGACGGAGCGGGCGGGTCGGGCAAGGTCATGGAGCCAGGAAAGGGAGTAGCGTGAACCACCGGCAGCGCGTCGTAGCGGCGCTGGATCACCAGGAGACCGACCGCGTCCCCATCGACCTTGGTTCGACCATCGTCACCAGCGCTACCCGTATCGCCTACCAGAACCTGCTCGAGCACCTGCACCTGCCGCCTGACGACGACCCGCACGTCTCACATCGGCAGATGGACACGGTCTATCCGCGCGAGGACATCCTGGCGCGCTATGACATCGACACCCGCCCGGTCTACTCTCAAGGGCCCCTGGGAGTTCGAGACGCGCGAGCTGCCGGGTGACCGCTTCGTCGACGAGTACGACCTGACCTGGCAGAAGGCCTCCTTCTACTACGACGTCGTGAAGCGGCCCTTTGCCGACCTTGACCGACCGAGTCGATCTGGGCTCGGTCCAATGGCCCGATCCCTACGACCCGGGTCGTGTCGCGGGCATCCGTGACGAGGCGCGGCGACTCTACGAAGAGACCGACTACGCGGTCGTGGCGGACATCATGTGCCTGGGCCCGTTCGAGGGCGCCTGCTTCATGCGTGGCTACGAGCAGTTCTGCATGGACCTGTACTGGAACCGTGACCTGGCCCACGCCATCCTCGACAAGATCACCCAGACCGACATCGCGCTCTGGGACCTGTTCCTGCAGCACGTGGAGCCCTACGTACAGGTGGTCGCGCAGGGTGACGACCTGGGCACGCAGCGCGGCACCTGGATCAAGCCCGAGATGTTCCGCGCCGACGTGAAGCCGTATCTGAAGCAGCTCTACGACTTCATCCACTCCAGGACCGACGCCAAGGTCTTCATGCACTCGTGTGGGTCGGTCTTCGACATCATCGGGGACCTCATCGAATGTGGCGTGGACGCGCTCAACCCCATCCAGCGCAGCGCGGCCCGGATGGACATCGCGGTGATGAAGCAGGAGTTCGGCTCCGAGCTGGCCTTCTGGGGTGGCGGCATCGACGTCCAGCAGGTGCTGCCGACGGCTACCGTGGAGGAGATCGACCGCGAGGTCAGGTACAGCATCGAGACCCTGAGCAAGGGCGGCGGCTATGTCTTCTGTGCCGCCCACAACCTGCAGCCGGACATCACGCCCGACCGCATCGAGGCCATGTACCAGGCCGCCCTGCGGTACGCCTAGACCATGGCCAACCTGATCGGACTGGACGTCGGAACCACCGGCTGCAAGGCCGTCGTGTTCGCCGAGGACGGGGTGTTGCTGGCAAGCGCCTCACGTGAGTACCCGGTCGATCTGCCGCAGCCGTCGTGGGCAGAGCAGGACCTCGGCGCGGTCTGGGAGCTGGCGCTGGCATCGATGGGGGAGGCCATCGCGGCGGCCGGGGTGCGTGACGTGGCGGCCATCGGGCTCTCCGTGCACGGGGAGGCCGTCACGCCGGTCGACGCGGACGGTCGTCCGTTGCGCCCGACGATCCTGGGCATGGACACCCGCACCGACGCCCAGAACGCGTGGCTGCGTGAACGCTTCGGCGCGCGCGAGCTGTTCCGCAAGACGGGCATGCCCATCCACACCATCAACACCCTGCCCAAGCTGCTCTGGATACGCGAGCACGAGCCCGATGTCTGGGCCGCGGCCGACAAGTTCCTGCTGGTCGAGGACTTTCTCATCGCACGTATGACCGGGCGAGCCTTCATCAGCTCGTGCCTGGCGTCGCGCACGCAGCTGTTCGATCTCGAAGCCGGTCGCTGGTCCGCGGAGATCCTCGACGCACTGGAGCTGTCGCCTGAACGGCTGGCGGCGGTCGCGCCCTCAGGCACGCAGGTGGGCCGTCTGTCGGCGGGACTGACCGACCGCCTGGGCCTGGCGTCTGCCCCCGGCGTGGTCACGGGAGGACATGACCAGGCCTGTGGCGCACTGGGCGTGGGGCTTACGCAGCCCGGACTGGCCATGGTCTCGACAGGCACAGCCGAGGTCGTGGAGGTCGCGCTGGGCACGCCCGTGGTCAGCGAGCCCCTGTACGAGGGCAATATCAGCGTCTACCGCGCCACCGTGCCGGGCCTGTTCCTGGCCATGACGCTGAACCACAGCGGCGGGCTGGCCCTGCGCTGGTTCCGCGACGGCTTCTGCGAGCCGCAGCTGGCTCGCGCCAGCGAGACCGACGCTGACGCCTACGAGCTCATCCTCGCCGGCGCTTCCGCGGAGCCGACCCGGTTGCTGGTATCGCCACACTTCGCCGGTGCCGGCACGCCCACCTTCGACACCGCCTCGAAGGGCGCCATCCTCGGTCTCACCTTCTCCACCACGCGCACCGACATCGCCAAGGCCATCCTCGAAGGGCTCACCTACGAGCTGCGCCTCAACCTGGACCTGCTGCAGGCGGGCGGCGTGGCCATCGACGTGCTCCGTGCCATCGGTGGCGGCGCACGTTCGGCGTTGTGGTTGCAGCTCAAGGCCGACGTCACTGGGATCCCCGTCATCACACCGCGCGTCACGGAGGCGGCCGCCTTCGGGGCGGCGCTCCTCGCGGGCACGGGCGCCGGCCTGTTCCCGAGCGCCGCAGCCGGCGCCGAGCGCTTCCTGGAGCTGACCCAGACCTACGAGCCGGACCCGGCCCGGCACGCGGCCTACACCCGTCGGTACGAGCTGTATCGGGAGGTCTACCCGGCGGTCGCGCCCATCTCACATCGGCTGTAGGCGCCGACCTATCATCGGAGCCATGACCGACATCCAGATCACCTGCGCCGGCAGCGCCGTCTTCGACGTCCTCGCCAAGTCAGCGGGACCGCTGCCCATCGGCGTGCTGGGCCTGGTGGACACGTTCTCCACGGCCGAGGGCGGCCCCGCCCTGCGCACCGGCCGCGTGCTTGCCGGGATGGGCATCGAGACCCGTCTCATCATCCCTGTCGGCGATGACATCTTCGGCCGCTCCTTCCGCGAGACCGTCCCCGCCCCGCACCTGCACGTCGAGTTCGTCGCCTCCGAGCTCCCCACCTCCACCTCGCTGGTGGCGGTCGATGCCGACGGCGAGCGCACGATGCTGCACAACCTGGGCGCTGATGCATCCATCACGGCCGAGGCCATCGAGGCGCGCCTGGTCAGCGACTTCCTGCATGTCGGTGGCGCGCTGGTGCTGCCGGGGCTGGACGACCCCGATGGCACCCCACTGGCCGGCCTCTTCGAGCGGGCCAAGGTCAGGGGCATCCACACCAGCCTCGATGTCGTGCATGACTCGACCGGGCAGTGGCAGCGCGTCGTACCGGCGTTGGCCCACACCGACCTCTTCATCCCCAGCCTCGCCGAGGTCGTCGGTATCACCGGCATCTCCGACCCGGCAGCGGCTGCCGCGAGGTTGCGAGAGCTGGGCGTTCGCTTCGCCATCGTCACCGACGGCCCCCGTGGTGCCTGGGTCGACCACGACGACTTCAGTGGCCACATCCCGGCCTTCAGGGTGGACACCATCGACACCACCGGTGCCGGTGACTCGTTCACCGGCGGCGTCCTCATCGGCCTCATCAACGGTCTCGGCGCGGAGGCCGCAGCGCGCCTGGGTGCTGCCATGGGCGCACTGGCGACGACGACCATCGGCACGTTCAGCGGCCCCGATGACCGCTCGCTGCCGTGGCGCATGGCAGGGCTGGAGCCTCCCCGATGACCGTGGTCCTGCCTGGCGAGGTCGTTCCGCTCCCCGCGGAGATGCGCGCGACCGTCCTCGCAGGTCAGGGCCGGGAGCGACTCGCCGTTCGCCGCATCCCGGTGCCGCGCCCCGGTCGGGGACAGCTGCTTGCGCGCGTCGATGCCGCCGGTATCTGCACCTCGGTCAACAAGCTGATCGACCAGGGCGCCGAGCATCCCCTGATGCACGGCTGGGACCCCGCGCGGTATCCGGCGATCGTCGGCGACGAGGGCGTGGTCACCATCGTCGAGGTCGGGGCCGACCTGCGTGACCGCTTCGCGGTGGGACAGCGTTGCGCCGTGCAGCCGGCCGTCGACATCGCACCCATCGATCACCTCGAGCGCTACCGGGATGGTGGCCGTGGCGTGGCCAAGATCGCGGTCGGCTACTCGCTGCCAGGCCTGCTGGCCGAGTACATCCTCATCGGCGAGGAGGTGCTGGCGGCCGGCTGTCTGCTGCCGCTGCCGGATCACGCGCTGCCGGCCGGTCATGCCGCCATCGCCGAACCCATCAGCTGCATCATCAGCTCGCACGCGCACCACATGCACCTCTCGCAGCCCGACCGCACACAGCCTCGGGTGGCGCAGACCGGACTTCTGCCCGGCGGCGTGGTCGTGGTCATCGGAGCTGGGCCGATGGGTCGCATCCACGTGGACCTGGCCATCGCCGCCAGACCGCAGGTCATCATCGTGACCGCCCGTCGTGAAGAGCGGTTGCGCTGGCTCCACGACACCTTTGGCGAACGCGCCACCGCAGCCGGCGTCGAGCTGGTGACGGTCAATGCCCAGTCCGGTGACCTCGCGGCGACCGTGGACCGTGTCAGCGACGGTCGCGGCGCCGACGATGTCATCGTCACGGCGGCCGACGGGCCCCTCATGGAGTCGGTCCAGCACCTGGTCGCTCGATATGGCGTCCTGGACCTCTTCGCCGGGCTGCCACCGGGCAAGGAGACCATCGGCATCGACGAGCGCTTCGTGCACTACCAGGAGATCAACATCACCGGCTCCTCCGGTGGCGGCCCCTGGGACATCATCGAGACGCTGCGGCTGATGGCCGCCGGTGAGATCGATGCGGCCGCTCACATCGGGCATGTGGGCGACCTGGAACACGCGCCCGAGCTGCTGCAGATGGCACGAGAGGGCCGCGTGCAGGGCAAGGCCATCGTCTACCCCCACAGGCCCGCGGGGGCCATCAGCGACGTTACGCGCTGGGACGCGGCCGACGAGCAGCGCTACCTGATGGCAGGGTAGGGAGGTGGCCTTCGACGGGTCCCGCAAGCTCGTCGGCCTCGGCTTCGGGGCGATCCAAGCGGGCCTGTTCGTCTACGAGGCCCAGCGCACGGGCGACTACGCGCCGCCGCTCGTCGTCGACGTGCGCGCCGACCTGGTGGCTGGCTTGCGGGCCGATGATGGCCGCGCTCGTGTCAACATCGCCCGCTCCGAGCGCATCGACGTGGCCGACATCGGCCCCGTCGAGGTCGCCGATTCCACCGTCGCGACCGACCGGGGGCGCATCATCGCGGCCATCTCGGTCGCCGACGAGTTCGCGTCAGCCCTCCCCAGCGTCGCCTTCTACCGCTCCGACTCCGCCTCCAGCCCTCATCGGCTGCTGGCTGAAGGTCTGCGCCGGCGCAGACTCCCGCACCCGTTGATCGTCTTCTGTGCCGAGAACCACCGCAATGCGGCGGGCCTGCTGGAGGAGGCCGTGCTGGAGTCGGTCCCGGCGGACGAGCGCCAGACAGTCCAGGGTCGCGCTCGCTATGTCGACACCGTCATCGGCAAGATGAGCGGTGTCATCACCGATCCGGCCGAGATCGATTCACTGCAGCTCGCCGCTATCACCTCGGCCCTGCCGTCCGCGTTCCTGGTCGAGGCCTTCGATCGCATCCTCGTCTCTCGTGTCGATCCCGCCGGACGTCTGCATCCGGGCATGCCGGTGCTGCGCGAGGTCGACGACCTGGCGCCCTTCGAGGACGCCAAGCTGCTGGGCCACAACGCCACGCACGCGTTGGGCGCCTTCCTGGGTGAGCTGCTGGGTCTGACGCTGTTCGCCGACCTGGCCGACGTGAGCGGCGCGCTGGACTTCCTGCGGGCGGCGTTCATCGAGGAATCGGGCGCCACCCTCCGACGACGCTGGGCAGGGGCGGACGAGCTCTTCACCAAGGGTGGCTACGAGGCCTTCGCTGATGACCTGCTCGCCCGCATGGTCAACCCCTGGCTGGCCGACACCATCGAGCGCGCGGCCCGGGATCCGCGCCGCAAGCTGGGCTGGGATGACCGCCTCGTGGGCCTCATCCGCCTGGGGCTCGTCGAAGGTGTGCCGACGCCGCGCTACGCCATGGGCGTCGCGGCGGGGCTGGATGTGCTGCGCCGTGCCGGCGCCGACCATGGCTACGATGCCGACCTGCTGCGTGGCGGCTGGCCGGACGGCCTGGATGCCGATGAGGTCGAGCTCGTCCTCGATGCCATCCACGCGGGCCGCGGCTGGCTGGACCGCTGGCGCGAGGGCGGCTTCGCGGCGCTGCCTCCGGCGTAGCGGCCACCAGCCTCTCGAGGCCGTGGCTCAGTTGACGAAGGCGATGCCGGTCTCGATCTCGGAGAGGATCGAATCGACCTGCAGTCCCAGGAAGACCAGCACCGCCACGCCGATGATGGCCACCAGCGGCCACAGGGCCAACGCCCACAGGCAGCCCAGGGCACAGCCATTGGGCTGCTGCACCGGTCCGCCGTAGGTCCGTGCCCAGTCCTCGTTGCTGCGCGTCAGGAAGTAGATGGCCTCCAGCCAGGCGATGAAGCCCGGGATGCCGGTCCAGAAGAAGAGCAGGTAGACGACGCCGACGGCGATGTTGCCCAGGTAGAAGCGATGGACGCCGAACGTGCCCAGGAGCAGCGCAAGCAGGATGGCGACGAGTCGGTCCTTGCCGTAGCCGCCGACGACATCCGGTTGGCGCACGCCACAGCGCGGACAGTCGACCGCCCGGCTGTCGATGACCGATGAGCAGGCGTAGCAGTACTTGTACGGCTGCCCCGGTTGGCCGGGAGGCGGAGGTGGGGCCCAATGCGGGGGTGGCGAGCCCACCGGTGGTGGCGTCCCCGGCGGCTGTCCGCCCGGTGGCGGTCCCCAGCCCTGGTCCTGCGACATGTCGACCCTCCCGCGGCTAGGCGCTCGCGATGCGCGCCTCGACCACGATAGTGCCACCCGGCTGCGCCGGCAGTGGCACGATGTTGCCATCGATGAGCCGGCCGTCGATCCGTAGCGCCCTGACCCGTCCGCTCACGCCACGATCCTTCTCTACGCGGATGCGGTAGGTCGTACCGCGGAAGCGGCGCGTCACGCGAAAGCCGTCCCAGTCGGCGGGGATGGACGGGTCGATGCGCAGGCCATCATGCTCGGCGCGGATGCCCAGGATCCACTCGGTGGCGGCCACGAAGTTCCAGGCGGCGGTGCCGGTGAGCCACGAGTTCTTGGCCTCGCCGGGGGTCGCCGCATCCGGCCCGGCGATCATCTGGGCGTAGACGTACGGCTCGCAGCGGTGGATCTCGCTGATGTCCTCTCGCGCGGAAGGGTTGATACGCAGGTAGTAGTCAAGGGCACCATCGCCATTGCCGAGCTGCGCCTCCGCGATCATCAGCCACGGGTTGGTGTGGCAGAAGATGCCGGCGTTCTCCTTGTATCCCGGCGGGTACGTCGAGATCTCGCCCAGGTGGACGTGGTAGCGGGAATAGGCCGGCTGCAGCAGCACGATGCCGTGGGGTGTGGCGAGACGTTCGCGCACCGACGCCAGTGCGCTGCGCGCTCGCCCATCGTCGACGCCGATACCGGCCATCACCGCCATACCCTGCGGCTCGATGAAGATCTGGCCCTCCTCGTTCTGCGCCGAGCCCACCGGTTCGCCGAAGTAGTCGTAGGCACGGCGGAACCAGGCGCCGTCCCAGCCGTGTGCGTCCATGGCTGCGACCATGGCCGAAGCGGCCCTGTCACATCGCTCGACCGTGGCGCGATCGTGGCGTTGCCTCGCCAGCGCTCCCATCTCCCGCAACGCGAGGCTGAAGAGCGCACCGATGAAGACCGATTCGGCCACGCCGCCACCCTTGTTCTCCGTGATCTGGAAGGACTCACCGGGGGTCTGGCTGAAGCAGTTGAGGTTGAGGCAGTCGTTCCAGTCGGCCCGTCCGATGAGCGGTAGCCCGTGCGGGCCCAGCCGCCCGAGGGTGTAGTCGATGGCGCGCGACAGGTGCTCGTGCAGCGGTGCCTCCGACCCGGGCTCGTTGTCATACGGGACCGGCTCATCGAGGAGCGACATGTCACCGGTCTCTCGCAGGTAGGCCGCCACGCCCAGCACCAGCCAGGCGGGGTCGTCGTTGAAGCCGGAGCCGACCGCGTCATTGCCACGCTTGGTCAGTGGCTGGTACTGGTGGTAGGCGCCGCCGCTGGGCAGCTGGGTGGCGCTGATGTCGAGGATGCGCTGCCGCGCCCGCTCGGGGACCATGTGAACGAAGCCGAGCAGGTCCTGGTTGGAATCACGGAAGCCCATGCCGCGGCCGATACCCGATTCGAACATCGACGCCGACCGCGACAGGTTGAACGTGACCATGCACTGGTAGGCGTTCCAGGTGTTGACCATGCGATCGAGGTGCTCGTTGGGCGTCTCCACCTGGAGCGAGCCCAGGAGCTCGTCCCAGTGCTCCCGCAGCGCATCGAAGGCAGCCTGCACCTCATCGGGACGCAGGTAGCGCGCGATGGTCGGTCGCACCCCGGTCTTGGCGATCGTCTGTGAGCCCGGTGGATCGAACTTGGCAGCGGCCGGGTTCTCGGCATAGCCGAGGGCGAAGATGACCTCGCGTGTCTCGCCTGGGGCCAGCGTCAGGCGCACGTGGTGCGAGCCCATCGGCTGCCAGCCGTGCGCGATCGAACCGGTCGCCGCGCCCTGTTCCACCACCCGTGGACGATCCCAGCCACGGTAGGGCCCCAGGAATGCATCGCGCTGCGTGTCGAAACCGGCCAGTGGCTCCGAGCAGGCGAACCAGGCGAAGTGGTCGCGGCGTTCCCGGTACTCCGTCTTGTGATAGATGACACCGTCCTCGACCTCCACCTCGCCGATGGAGTAGTTGCGCTGGAAGTTGGTGGCGTCGTCCAGGGCGTCCCAGAGGTTCCACTCGATCGCGCTGAACAGCGACAGGCTGGCGTTGGCGTCGCGCTCGTTGGTGACGCGGACGCGCCAGATCTCCAGGGTCTCGGCAGGCGGCACGAAGTACGTCGTCTCGGTGCGGACGCCAGCGGTGCGCGAGCCGATGATCGTGTATCCCAGGCCATGGCGGCACTGATACTCCTCGACCTCGCCCCCGACCGGCTGCCAGCTGGGGCTCCAGAACAGGCCCGAGTCATCGTCCCGGATGTAGATGTAGCGGCCGCCGATATCGAGGGGAGCGTTGTTGTAGCGGTAGCGCGTCAGGCGGCGCAGTCGCGCGTCGCGGTAGAAGGAGTAGCCGCCGGCGGTGTTGGAGATGAGGCCCAGGTAGTCCTCCGAACCGAGGTAGTTGATCCACGGCAGCGGCGTATCGGGGCGCGTGATGACGTACTCACGCCGCTCGTCATCGAACCGTCCGAACTTCACCCATCCCTCCGCGACGCCATGCGCCGGTCGTAGGCCGCGCTACTCGCGAGTGTACCGACGCCGGTCATCAGGGCCGAGGGCCGTTAGCGTCGGGCGTTGCGGTCAGGCAGTGGCCACCGTCAGTCGGGTTCCCGTGATCGTCATCTGCTGTTCGATGAGTGAGCCGTCGGGTCGGGGGCGACTCTGGACAGCGGGGATGTGGCAGGAGCGGCCGTCCTCAGCGATCGTCGCGGTCGCCCTGAACTCGTACCAACCGATGAAGCCTTCGTTCGGCCCGACGGGCCGGACGCCGGTGATGGCGGCCGTGTGATCGCTGGTCGCCTGCCAGACGGCGTGAGCGGCATGGTCCGCGAAGGCCATCGAGACGGTCCCGGCCTCGTCGAAGAGCAGCGTGCCCCGATCGGTTCGCGGCCGGTCCGGGTAGCGGACGTCCACGACCCAGACACCGACGATCGGATGACTCATGCCCGGATACCTCCTGCGATGTGCCCTGACTGAGGAGCACGGTAGCAGGCGGCCGTCGGCGACCAAGTGCTATCCCGCGGGCAGGATCGTCGGCACATCCGGGGAGGCGGGCAGGACCTACGGGTCCACTACCGAAGCGGTCGAGATGTCCCTTCCTACGGGGGATCCGCGGCCCGCGGGTGTCGGGCGCTAGAGTGCGGCCACGACTTCGCGGTCGAAGCGCTCGATGGTTCGCGCCAGAGCCGACGGGTCTACCTCGCGGAAGTCGAGCGCGAGGTGCGTGACACCGGCATCACGATAGGCTCTGACCTGCGCCACCATCTCGTCGCGCGTGCCTGACAGGACCGATGGACCCGGCGCGTGGCGACCGAAGACCACGCCGACCCGTGCTGACAGCAGTGGCATCGGGCGGCCCGCCTCGAGCGCCGCCGCAGCGATGGTGCGTACACGTTCGCGCATCGTCGCGGCATCTGTGCCCGTGGCCTGGTAGCCCTGGGCGATGCGGCCGACGCGCCGAAGCGCCGGCTCGGCAGTGGCACCGATCCACACCGGCAGGTCCGCACCCTGCGGGGGCAGGGGCGAGAAGTAGACCTCGCCGAAGCTGTCGAAGCGGCCCTCGTAGGGACCTGTGCCGCCGCCCCACAGGTGCCGCCACAGGGCCACCGTCTCCTCCAGGTAGACACCCCGCTGGCTGAACCGCTCGCCGACGCCGAGGTTCTCGAACTCGGCGCGGTTCCAGCCGATGCCCACGCCGGCGATGAGTCGCCCCCCGCTGAGGGCGTCGATGGTCGCCAGCTCCTTGGCTACCACCACCGCGTTGCGCATGGGCACGACGAGCACGCTCATGCCCAGGCACAGCCTGTGCGTCTGACCGGCCAGCCAGGCCAGGACGTTGAGGGCCTCGTAGATGTGGCGGTAGTCGGCCCCGCGCTGGGCGCCGTCGATGAGGATGTGGTCGGTGGTCCAGGCCGAGTGCCACCCCAACCGCTCGGCCGTCGTGGCCGCGGCCAGCATGGCCTCTGGGCCGGCGCCCGGACGGAAATTGGGGACACACACCCCGAACGTCAGCGTGGGTGCCGTCGGCGCTTCCATGGATGTCATCGACTCAGGGTAGCCGCACGCTGACGCGCGCTCGCCGCCTAGTCGACGGAGCCGCTTGACGGGGGCTCACCGCCGGCGAGCGGGTCATCAGGCAAGCGACGCACGCGCGCGCGTCGCTTGCGGCGGGCCGGGATCATGTCGCGCATCGCTTCGAGCCTGCCGAAGCAGAGCAGCCGGTCGTTGGGCTCCAGCACCCGTGACTCGCGTGGATTTGGGATGACCTCGGTCCCACGATGCAGCGTCAGCACCACGACGTCGCGCTCGCGCAGGCCCGACCTGGCGATGGTGCTGCCTACCAGCTCGGCATCGTCACGCACCATCAGCTCGGCCACGCCGTAGCCGGTGCTGACCGACAGCCGCTGGCGTACATCCAGCTCAGGGAAGGCCACCTGATTGTCGATATAGTCGACGATGGCGCCGGCCACGTCCAACTCCGTGGCGGTCTCGATGCCCTCCAGGCCGGGCGAGGAGTTGACCTCCATCACCAGCGGACCATCCTTTCCCTCGAGCATGTCCACGCCGGCCACGCGCAACCCCATGATCTGTGCGGCGCGAACGGCGGTGCGTTCGTAGTCGGGGCTCGATCGACACCTTCTCGGTGGTGCCACCACGGTGGACGTTGGAGCGGAACTCGTCGCCCTGCGCGCTGCGGCGCATGGCCGCCACGACGCGATCGCCCACCACGAGGGCGCGGATGTCCTTGCCCTTGGACTCGGAGATGAACTCCTGGATCAGCACGTTCTGGCGCGTGCTGTGCAGGGTCTCCACGATCGCCTCGGCCACCCGCAGGCTGGGGGCCAGGATGACGCCGATACCCTGGGTGCCCTCCAGCAGCTTGATCACCACGGGCGCGCCACCGACTCGTTCGATGGCCGGTCGCACGTCGTTGCGATCGTGCACGAAGGCCGTGGCCGGCATGCCGATGTCGTGGCGCGAGAGGAACTGGATGGCGCGCAGCTTGTCGCGGGAATTGGCGATGCCGTTGGCCGTGTTGGGCGTGTATACGTCCATCTGCTCGAACTGGCGCACCACCGCAGAGCCGAAGTAGGTGATGGAGGCTCCGATGCGGGGGATGACCGCGTCATAGTCCGACAAGGGCCGGCCACGGTACTGCAGGTCCGGGTCGCCGGCGGACAGATCGATGGCGAAGCGCATGGTGTCGAGGACGCGGCAACGGTGGCCGCGGTCGATCGCCGCGGCCTTCAGGCGCTGGGTGCTATAGGCCCGCGGGGCACGCGAGAGGATGGCGACCTTCATCTCGTCTCGACTGCGGCGAGATGGACGAGCGCATCGCCCTGGTGCACGAGTGGATGCTGGGTCATTCCCACAACCATACCGTCAAACGGTGCGCTGGCCCGACTGAGGCGTCGACCCAACGCGTCGTGGATGACCGCGACGTGCTGGCCCTTGCTGACCGTCTCGCCCAGCGAGACGGTCATCGAGTTGATGCCGCTGCGCCGTGCCCGGATCCAGCTGCTGCGCCGGCTCTCGACCGGCAGGCCCGGTGCGGGTGCGTCTTCGATGTCGATCATGCCGAGATGCGCCAGCACCCGCAGCGTGCCGCTGGCACCGGCCGCGATGGCGTCCTCGTCGAAGCGCCAGGCTTCGCCGCCCTCGAAGAGCAGCACGGTGACCCCGGCGTCGGTCGCAGCGGCGCGCAGGGAGCCGTCGCGCAGCCCGGCGTGCAGCAGCAGCGGAGCACCGAAAGCCCGGGCCAGCTCGCGCGTACGTGGATCGTCAAGGTTGCCGCGGACCTGTGCCAGGTTGGTGCGGTGGTCGGAGCCCGTGTGAAGGTCGATCCCGATGTCGCTGCGGAGCACGATCTGCTGCATGAAGGCGTGGGCGATGCGGCCGGCCAGCGAGCCGCTGTCCGAGCCCGGGAAGGAACGGTTGAGGTCGCGCCGGTCGGGCAGGTAGCGCTCGCCGGTGAGGAAGCCATGCACGTTGACGATGGGTATCGCCATCACCGTGCCCCGGATGCGTCGCGGATCCAGCCGGCCGATGACCCGCCGGATGATCTCCACCCCGCCGATCTCGTCGCCGTGGATGGCCGCGCTGATCCACACCGTGGGCCCCTCCTCGCGGCCGTGGATGACGCGTACCGGCAGCGAGACCACTGTGCCGGTGACCAGCCTCGGCACAGGCAGCTCGGCGGTGGCGGCCCGTCCCGCCGGGACCGCCAAACCCGAGAAGTCGAAGTCAGCTCGTCGCGCCGGTCTCATGCTCGGCCTCGGTTGCGCCGTCTGATCTCCCGCGATGGCCGACCGCCGAGATACGAACGTGCTGGGTCTACCACGTACGTGCGCCGCAGAGCCTGCCGACCGATGAGCATGCGGAAGCCCATCTCATCACGCCTGGTCAGCGTGACCTCGATGGGGACGATCCGCCCGGCCAGCTGCATGCTGGTTCGGACCACTGGACGCTCGCGCTGTGCGCCCGATGAGCTGCGCACGGCACGATGATCGACCAGGGGTGCCTCCGCCACGACCGCGTCCTCCGATGTGTCCTGCCAGGGGTGGATGGCGAAGCGCGCCCAACGCACCCCTTCGCGATCGAAGAGCTCGATGTCGAACGCATGCACCGCCGAGGTCCGGGCGCCGGTGTCGATCTTGGCCTTGACCCATGGTACGCCCCAGTCTGGAAGCGACACCCACTCCCGCCAGCCGACGGTGATGCGAGGAGGACGCTTGCGGGTGGTGGCCATGACCTTGAGAGACTAGCGCTTGGGCTACGTCAGCTGCGCCAGCAACAGGCTGGCCAGGCTGAGCGCGATGAAGAAGCCACAGATATCCGTGATCGTGGTCAGGATCGGTCCTGAAGCCACGGCTGGATCCACCTTGAGGCGCTTGAGCAGCAACGGCACAGTGCCGCCGATCGATACCGCGATCAGCGTGTTGAGCCCAAGTGTCACGCCGACCACCAATCCCAGCCAGACATTGCCATCCCAGATCGTGGCCACGGCGCCGATGAGGAGACCCAGCGCGGCACCGTTGATGAAGCCGATGGTGATCTCCTTGAGCCAGACGCGGCCGACCTCGTAGGGCCTGACCAGCCCGAGCGAGAGCTCGCGCATGCTGACGGCCACCGCCTGGTTGCCGCTGGCGCCGGACATGTCGCTGATGATGGGCAGGAACACCGCCAGCGCGATGACCTGGTCCAACGTGTCGATGTAGAGGGCGATGACGCTCGCGGCGAGGACGTTGAGCAGGATGTTGATGCTCAGCCAGGACAGCCGGCGACGGGCCCTGGTGGCGGTCGGCAGCGAGCGCACCTCGTCGCCACCGACGATGCCGCGCATGCGCAGCATCTCGCGCTCGGTGCGGTCTGTGATGGCGTCAAGCACGGCCGTCCTTCGCGTGACGCCCAGCAGGCGCCCGCGTGGATCCACCACCGGAACGGCCGCGATGGGATGCGCCTCGAAGAACTCGCGCAAGTCATCCAGACCGGTCGAGCCGCTGGTGAACAGTGGCGGCACCATCACGTCGGCGACACGCTGCGACCGCGGCGCTGCGGCCAGCGTGCTGGCGGCCGCAACGCCCACGAGTCGGCCCAGTGGCGAGAGCACGTAGACGTAGCGGCTGAAGTGGTCATCGCTGTCCTCGGCGTTGACCACCAGCGCGTCCAGCGTCTCACCCACGCTGGCGTTCTCGCCCACCTGCAGGAACTCGGTGATCATCAGGCCGCCGGCGACGTCGTCCGGGTAGTCGGCCAGGGCGCGCACCTCGCTGGCCACGTCGGGCTCCATCTGGCCCAGGATCGCGGCCGCTTCCGACCGGTCCAGGTCGGCGATCAGGTCGGCCTGCTCGTCGCTCTGCATCTGCGTCACGATGGCCGCCGCGTCGGTCGGTGTCAGATGATGGATCAGGTCGGCGGCCTGTTCATCGGGGGCGTCTTCGATGAGGTCGGCGGCCTCGGGTGGCGAAAGGGTCGTCAACACCGACTGCTGGTCCGCGGCGTCCAGGCGCAGGATGGCGCGGATGGCCTCGGTCGGCTCGAGTGCTCCGATGGCGGCATCGAGGCCGGCGCGGTCGTCGGACGCGGCCAGCTCCCGGATGCGCTCGAGGTACTGGCGGTCGGTCTGTGCGGTCATGGGGCTCTCCCGCTGCGGGTGGCGCGCAGCCCATCGTAGGGCGGTTGTCCGCAGCCGACACGCGTCGAGGCCGCGTGCGTGAGACGCAGGCAGCCAGGCCGGCCAGCCGTCCAGGCCAACCCCTGGATGGCGATAGCGACCGCTACCTCGACCCCTTGGTGACGGAATGGAGCAGGGAGACCACGAGCGCCGGGACGACCGTCGCGGCCACGATCTTCACGACGACGCCGCGATCTTCACGACGACGCCGCGGCCGGGCTCTCATCCGGCGGCCCCGGCTCGACCTCCGAGCGTGGATCGCGCTGGGCGTTTCGTCGCTCCTCAGCCCGCGCCGACGCTCAGCCCCCCATCGTCACGGACCGGCGCGGCGTGGGCGCCCGGGAGAGCACGACTGCGACACCTGTACCGTCCACCACCAGTGTGCCTGATCGCGGACGAGTAGCGATGACGTGACCGAGCGGGACGGTACGAGAGACCCGCGGTTCGATCGTCTCCGGCCGCAAGCCCGCACTTCGCAGTAACTGCATCGCCGTGCTCTCCTCCAGCCCACACACGTCAGGCACGGCGAGATAGGGCCGGCCGGCGGCTACCACGTGGATGTGCGCACCCGGTCGCAACCCGGAACCCTGCGCCGGCTGCTGCGACAGGACCATGCCCCAGGGGCCGATCTTCGTCTGCCACACCGAGACCGTCAGCCGCAAGCCGTGTCGCCGGGCCATCCGGTGCGCGTCCACCAGGCCCAGTCCGATGACGTCTGGCGTCACCCCGGTTTCGTGGACGGCGGTCGCGACCTCGTCGGCGGCCAGCCGTTCCGGCTCACGCGGTTCGTGCTCGACGGTCACGGACGCGTCCATCGTCCGAGGACTGCGGCAGTCGCGCGTCGTCGGCGCCTCAGAACCCTCAAGCTGCGTGCCACCAGTCGGGCTCGCCGCGAGTGTCGATGACGTCGTCGCCGACGTATCCGAGCCCCGCCACCAGCGTGGCCAGGGGAGGGGTCGTCCGCGTGGGGTCCGCGGACGACCCCGGAATGGACAGATCGGCGACCCACTCCGTCACCGTCGTGTCCGCAGTCGATGGGGAGGGCCGGCAAAGGCCGACGGCCACATCCTGGCGATGCGTTGCCATCCGTCGAGACCTCACCGCCGCGGTCGCGCTCAAGGCCCTCGCTGGCCGGAATACGCACCCCGATTTCGCACCGGAATGTACTCCCTTGGACGCGGCACGGTGGCGTAACGATCGATGTCGCAGCGGTTACGGATTCTTCATCATCGTCCGATTGACAGGGCCCTGCCCGGGAGCGCAACAATCCCGTTCGCAGCGCTCATGAGTCGGTGCCAGATCGGGTCGATCGAGGACGCTGCTGCCACTCATCGAGGATGTCGGCCCATGGGGCGCAACCTTCCAGCTTCCTTGGGGGGCCCGTCTCCCCTGCCCATCGACCAGGACGTGGAGGCATCAACCCCGACCGATGCCACCGGTTCGCGGGCGACGGACCCGGCCGTCGCGAGGACCGCGGAGGCTCAGCCCGGGCCGGTGACCGTGCCTGACCTGACTGGTATGTCCACCTCCGACGCGCGTCGCGTCTCGCGACTGGTGGGCCTCCATCTCGATATGCAGGAGAGCCCTGCTCCGGATGATCTGTGGGGCCGCGTCCTGAGCCAGGATCCGCCGCCCGCAGCCACGATGGTCGCCGGTGACGCCATCACGATCACCTTTGGCGGACGCCCGCAGGTGATCGTTCCCGAGCTTCATGGTCGCGAGGAGAGCGAGGCCGTGGCCGCGCTGCACGCGGTGGGCTTGACGCCCGAGCGACGCGGGACGCGTCGATCGGACAAGGTCCCCGAAGGCCATGTGCTACGAACCCGGCCACGTTCAGGCACGGAGGTGGCGGTCGGTAGCCGCGTTGCCTACGTGATCGCTGCCGGGCCGCGCATGAAGGCCGGCCATGGGCGGCGCGAGCGACAGCGCGTCCGCGCCAGCCGTCTCCCCGACGGCAGCTTCATGTCGCTGCCTGAGGGCTAGCCTCAGCCGCATCCGGGTTCCCCGTGAGGTCGTCCCGGCACGGAACAGTGATGCCCGACGGGGATGCCCTCGTGGCTGCCGCAGTGCATCAGATCGACACTGCCAGCGAGCCCCTGCTCGCGGGCGCTCAGCCCGCCTCGGCGGCCGCCCGGCGGCGCTTGAAGCCATCCACGAAGCGGCTGAGCGTGTCCGACATGCGTCCGCGCTCCATGACGACGTCGATGAGCACGAAGCGACCGCGCGTGGCCACGGCCAGCTCCAGCGCCTCAGCCAGCTCACGGCGGGTGCGCACCCGGATGCCGAGCCCGCCCAGGGGCCCGGCCAGCTCATGGAATGGCCAGTCATCGAGGTCGTTGTAGCCGGCGTCGGGCTGGAACGCGCGCAGCATCTCCCAGGAGGCGTTGTTGAAGACGATGACGATCGGATCCCAGCCGTAGCGGCGACAGTTGCCCAGCTCCCAGCCGGTCATCTGGAAGGCGCCGTCGCCGACGAGGACCAGCGGACGCTCACCGGTCGCGACCTGGATGCCAAGCCCGGCCGGCACGCCGAAGCCCATGCCCGCGTAGTAGCCCGGCGCAGCCAGAGCGTGCTGGGCGATATCCATGGCCGTGAACAGGCAGTCGCCCATGTCCGAGGCCATCGGCAGCGGGCCATGCGCGAGCATCATGTCGTTGACGGCCGTGGCGATGTCGGTCGGCGTGACCGGTGCATCGTCGGCCGGCAGGTCATAGGGCGGCTCAGGCGGCGCCGGCAGGTCCGGGCGCGTGCCGAGCGGCAGAGCCCGCGCGGCCATCGCTCTGACGAGCTCTCCCAGCGGCACGTCTGGATAGACGTGGAAGCCGAGCCGCACCTGGCGCTCCGCCGCGAGGATGGTCTGGCGCAGGTCGATCTGGCGCAGCGAGACCGAGAAGTTGGTGTCCGAGAGGATGACGCCCAGCAGGAAGAGCGCATCGGACGACTCGACCAGCTGTGTGATCTCTGGCTGGCCGGCAACGCCGATGTACGTCCCCAGCGGCGGGTTGGCTGATTCGGCGAGCAGACCGCGACCCATGAAGGTGGTGACCACCGGGATGCCCAGGCGTTGCGCCAGGTCGGCCACCTCTTCCTCGATGCCGTAGCGGCGGATCTCGGCGTCGACCATCAGCACCGGCGATCGCGCCGCTGCCAGGCGCAGCCAGCACCTCCACTGCCGCGGCCTCCACGGCATCGAGATCGACTGCGCTCGGTGGTAGCTCAGGCACCGCGCCCACCTCGACGCCCACCATGTCGCGCGGGATCTCGAGGTACACCGGCTGCGAGCGTTCGCGCGCGGAACGAAGCACACGCGCGATGTCGTCCGCTGCCGTGGAGGGGTCGTCGAGCACGGCCTGGTCACAGGTGATCTCGCGGTAGACGTTGGCCTGCGAGTCGAGCGTGCGTGCCTGGTGGTGCACCAGCAGGCCGCTGGAGCGCTCGGCACGCGAGGGGGCGCCCGACAGCACCACCACCGGCGTGCGCTCGGCATAGGCGCCGGCGATGGCGTTGACCAGGTTGAAGGCACCGGCGCCGTAGGTGATGGCCGCCACGCCGATGCCGCCGTGGAAGCGCGTGGCCGCATCGGCTGCGAAGCCGACTGCCGGCTCGTGGCTCAGCGTGTACAGCGGCAGCGTCTCGGCTGCGTTCGATGACCTCGAAGAGGGGCAGCGCGAAGTCGCCGGGGATGCCGAAGATCTCTCGCGCGCCAGCGCGCCGGAGCGCCTCGAGCAATGCCTCAGCCAGCTGCATCGACTCTCCTCGCGTTGTTCGGATATGACCGGCTCAGGGTACCCGTCCGAGGCGGGCACGGAGCGTACCTCCCGGGGAATGTGGTATCGATGCCCGAGTGAGCGATAGCCGCGGGGCGGGTGCCGTTCCAGGTTCGCTGCCCAGAGCACGGAGGAGATGCCATGACGTCTGACACCAAGCCCGAGAAGATCCCCATGGGGTTCGCAGACCGAGGACGGCCAGGTCCTGCTTTCGATGCCGTGGGAGGTGTTCGTCCTCGGCGTGGCGATCTTGTCGATCGTGAACCTGGCCCTGTCCATCCTGCTCCGCAACCCCGACCTCGATCAGGTCATCGTCATCATGGACGTCGTCCTCACCGTCATCTTTGCCGCTGACCTGGTTCGACGTCTCAACGTCGCGAAGGACGATCGCGCCTACCTGACCAGGGGCGGCGGCTGGCTCGATGCCATCAGCATCATCCCCTTGCTGCGCATCGCACGCCTCTTGCGCATCGTGCGCGTCTCTCGTGTGGTCGGCCGCATGGGCGGTGCCACGGAGGCGCTGAAGGTGTTCTTCGCCGACCGTGCCACCGGCGGCCTGCTGCTGGTGTTCCTCATCGCCATCCTGGTGCTCGAGTTCGGCAGCCTTGCCATCCTTGCCGTCGAACGGAGCAGCCCCGAGGCCAACATCACCACCGCGTCTGATGCAGTCTGGTACCTCATCGTCACCATGTCCACCGTGGGCTATGGCGACCAGTACCCGGTCACCGAGCTCGGCCGACTCATCGGTTCGCTGATCATCGTCATCGGCGTGGGCGTCTTCGGCACGCTCACCGGCTATCTCGCCAACGTGTTCCTGACGCCATCGGCCGCGACCGAGCCGGACGGCGATTCCGGATCCGCTATGTGAGCGGATCGTCCTCATCGTGGCGCGGCCCGAAGGTCATGCCCAGCTCGTCCTCCATCCAGCGCCGCAGCTGCTGGTAGACCATCGGGGCACCCAGGAGCGGCGCGAGGTCCAGCTCCCAGTCGGCCGGATGCAGCAGGAACGGCATGGTCTGCGGTCCGCCGAGCCCGCCGTGGGCGCCGATGAGCTCCTCGAAGGCGGCGATATCGCCGGTCTCGGGGTCGTACGTGCTGATCAGCGCGATGTCACCGACATGCTCGATCTCATCGAGGCGCCGCACGGAAGCGACCGCGTGCTCGCCATAGACGGTGAGCGGGTCGACGCCTTCGACGCGGTCCTCGTCGAGGTAGTGGATGCCGTCGCTGCCGACAGCGAGCAGCCCGTGGGCGTCCGAGCGCACGATGAGCACGCCGATGCCCGGGTGGTTGGCGAGCGCGTCCACGAGGTCGGGATAGGCCGCCTCGATCTGCTGCAAGTTGGCACGCCCGTCGATGGCGGTGAAGTACACCAGCGCGAGGTTGCCGCCGGCGACCACGATGAGGTCCGCGGGCTCGTCCTCGCCGGACCCTGCCTCGGTGCCAGCGGTCGCGCCCTCGACCACGAGCCCTTCGTCGGGCCCGAGGTCGACCTGGCCGTCCTTGCTGCGGTGGCGGGTCGCGGTGCGGGTGACCGAGCCGGCCACGCCGTCGGTCTGGCCGACCTCGCTGAGGAACGTGTTGAGCGGGCCCCAGTCCTCGATCTGCGCGGTCGCCGCCGCCACCGAACCCCGTCCCCCCATGAGCGAACGCACCACGTCCTGCAAGGTCACGCCGTAGCGCTGCAGGAACGTGGCCCCCAGGCTCTGGCCGTGGTCAGCGAGGAAGACGAAGCGATACGGTCTCGGCGCATCCTCCGCAGCCTTGGCCAATGTCGCGAGCTCGCGGTCCACGCCGTCAAGGGCATCGAGCGACTCCGGCCGCTCGGGTCCGCTGTGGTGGGCGATCTCGTCGTAGTCGGTGTAGTCCATGTAGACGACGGGTGTACCGCGCATCATCTCCTCGATGATCAGCGACGTACCCAGCGCACGCAGGGCCACGTTGGTCGCGCCACGCACCCAGGGGTAGGGGAAGCCTCGATGCATGCGCGGTTCGATGCCGGCTCGGGTCTGGCGCCGTGATTGGATGTTCTCCTTGACCACCTCCGCGATGTACTTCGCGAGCATGGTCAGGTAGTTGTAGGGGCTCGCGAAGTAGAGCGCGAAGGCGTTGGACTGGCCCAGGCCGCGTTCCTTGACCTTGATGGTCGACATCACCAGGAACGCACGCTCACCGTCGCCGGTGAAGATGTTGCTGATGCTCGCACCACCGGGGCTGAGCAGGCCCTCGCCGTTGGAGATGCGAGACTCGATGATGGTGGCGTCTTCGGGATGGTTGGCCACCAGCAGCTGCCCCGTCTCCTTCTCGTACCAGCGGAAGTTGGGGATGCCGTCGTTGTTGCCATGCAGGATGCCGGCCTGGCTTGCGGGTGTGGTCGAGGGCAGCAGCGCTGTCCAGTGGGCCAGCTTGTGGCTTCCCGAGCGGACCAGGCGGCTGAGGTAGGGCACGCGCCCCGCGCGCAGCGAATGCGACAGGACATCGTGCGACAGCCCGTCGACCTGGATGATGATGAGCCCGGGCTCGTCGCTGTGGATGACGTCGTCCCGGTGCGTCGCCAGCGTGCGGACGAGCGCGCCGTAGTAGGAGTCGTCCTCACCCAGGCCGAAGAGGATACCGGCGGCGCCGGTGAAGAAGCCAAGGATGAACGACACCAGCAGGGCGCCGAGGATGCCGCCCTCCACCGTGACGCCCGGGACGAGCGGCGTGAGCAACCAGATGACGAGCGCCTGGAAGAGCAGTGTCGCGATCACCAGCAGCACGAAGCGTCCGGCCACCAGCACCAGCAGGGCCGGGCGCACCAGCAGGTTGAGGGCACTGATGAACAGGATCGCAAGCAGACCGCCGCCGAGCTCGGTGATCTCCAGGAGGCCCGGCACGAGCCAGGCCGTGAGCCAGAAGGCGATGAGGGCCGCGACCAGGGAGATGAGTGCTCGCTTGACGAGCGCACCACGGCCCAGGCGCCAGTGCCACAGCAGCCCGATCTGCGTTCGATAGAGTGCGACGAGCTTGTTCAGGCTGTTCATGGCAGCTGAAGACCGGGGCCAGGGCGGTGTCTCATGTCCGACGTTCCATCCGATGCTGTGGCGAGATCGCTATCGATACTCTCGGGTTCGTGCGTCGATCACGCGACATCCGAAAGGGATGAAACCGCAATCATCGGCCATAGTATGCGTGCTACGGTCCCCACTGGCGTCCACTCATCTCAGGGTGTCAAATTGCTCGGCTCGCGTTGACCACGATCGTATCGCCCTCGGCTGCCACCAAGTTGCAGCCGCCCACCGTCCGCCGACCAGTCGTGGCCCGGGAACGTCTGCTCGGCCTCAGGCCCGATCCGGTGGAGGCTTCGGTCGTCACCATCATCGCGCCGGCCGGATACGGCAAGTCGACGCTGCTCCACAGCTGGGTCGAGGCCGCCGACCTGCCGGTCGTATGGTTGTCGCTCGATCGACGCGACAACGATCCGGTGACCCTGGCCACCAGTATCGCCCTCGCCATCCTGCAAGCCTGGCCATCGGCTCGCGCCATCGAGGAAGCGCTTGAGACGCCCATGGCCTCGATCTGGTCGCTGCTCATGCCTCGCCTGTCCGCCGAGCTGACGACGAGGTCGCCGTTCATCCAGGTCATCGATGACATCCACGAGATCAGCGAGCCCGAGTGCCTGGATGTGGTCAACTCGCTGGCGCTACAGGTGCCCGCGGGGTCGCAGCTCGTCATCGCCGGTCGCGCAGCGACGGGGCTGGACAGGCCCAGGCTCCACCTGGAACGACGCATCGTGGAGATCGGCGTCGACCAGTTGAGGCTCTCAGATGACGAGGCGCGGGAGCTCCTGCGCACCTCTGGCATCGAGATGACTGCGGAGCAAGGCGCTCAGCTCAACCGGGCTTGCGAGGGTTGGGTCAGTGGGTTGCTGCTCAACGTGATGGGTGATTCCGCTCGGGCGCCCAGTCGCCAGCCCTCGCGCGGCAGCGATCTGCTCGGTCAGTACATCCACTCGGAGGTCCTCTCACGCATGTCGCCCGACGAGGTCGACTTCCTGCTCCAGACCTCCGTCCTGCGAGAGCTCTCCGCACCCCTCTGCGACGCTGTGCTTGAGCGAACCGGCTCAGCCGTCCTGCTCGGCCGGCTCTGCGACTCCAACGCCTTCATGACGCGTGTGCAGGGCGATCGCTGCCGCTACCACGACATGTTCCGTGAGGCGCTCTCGGCTGAGCTGAACCGCATGGACCCAGCCCTGGTGGCGACGTTGCGTGGCCGCGCCGCTGAGTGGTATGCCCTGCATGACGATCCTGTGGAGGCGGTCAGCTACGCCATGGAGTCAGGCGACGACGACCTCACGTCCCGGCTCATCAAGATGTTCGCGCAGCCCACGTTCAACGCCGGCCGCACACCCACGGTGCGACGTTGGCTGGACTGGGCGGAGGGATCCGACCTGGTTCGTGGCGATCCACTCCTGGCCATGTCCGGGTATTTCGTCTCCGCGCTCGGCGGGGAAGGAGAGCGTGCCGAACGCTGGGCGCGATTCCTCCACGATGCGGCCGGCGGCGGCCGCGAGGAGAGCGCAGGGTGGAGCGCCCTCGCGGCGGGGGTCGCCTGTCGGTCGGGCGCGTCCGCCGCACTGACGGATGCCCTCCGTGCCTGTGAGCTGATCGGGAGCGGGAGCCCCTGGCGGGGCGCTGCGCTGACCACGCTGGGGCTGTGCCTGATGATGAACGGCCGGCCCGCCGAGAGCGAGGCCGCCTTGCTCGAGGTCGTCGATCCACACCGGCCCCAGGGCCCCGATGCCAACTCGCGCTCGATCGCCTACGCCCTGCTGGCGAGACGACTGCTCGACGCGGGTGACCTGGAGGGCGCCAGGCAGCACCTTGAGCAGGCGGCGCGGTTACGCGCCCGTCACGGCATCGGCGGCCAGGGCATGCAGGCGATGATCGATGCACTCCAGGCGCGCCTGGCCATCACCGCCGACGCCGATCTCGCCCTGGCTCGTTCCTACCTTGCCCATGCCCAGACCGTGCGCCCGCTGCTGACGTGGGCCATTCCGGGGCCCGCGCTCATCGCTCGCCTGGACCTGGTCCAGGCGCACCTTGCCCTTGCCGCCGCGACCGCCGCGCGCATGCTCCTGCGCGAGGCCAGCGACATCCTGCGGCGCCGGCCCGGGATGGGCGCGCTGGAGGACGAAACGCGACGGCTGCAGGAACAGGCATCGACTCACTTTGAGATGGCGTCGGGTCCGTCTGCCCTGACGGACGCCGAGCTTCGCCTGGTGCCCTGGCTGGCGACCCATCTCTCGTTCCGGGAGATCGGTGAGCGGCTCTTCCTTTCGCCCAACACGGTGAAGACAGAGGCACTCGCGATCTACCGCAAGCTGGGCGCGTCCTCGCGCTCGGAAGCGGTGGTCGCGGCCGTGCGCTGCGGCCTTCTCGACCCCGCGGCTGTTCCGAGTGTGCTGGAGGCGGCGAGCTGGGTCGACCACCTCGACGGCCAGGACAGTCGGGGTTTCACCCCGTCGGGATGATGCGCGAGCCTGTCCTGGGCGTTCCAATGGGACGGTCAGTGCTCCCTCCCAGGTGGCACGGCGCTTCGCGGAGTGTGTGTCCCGACGATGACTCGATCGACGCAACACCAGCAGCACCTCGGCTACGAGGAAACGCTCCGGCGTCTCTCGCTGCATGACGAGGCCTTCGTGGCCGCGATGATGGGGGAGTACGTCGGTGTCCGGCGAGCAGGTGACGTGGATGACACGGCGCACATGCTCGGCGATCGCACACGCCGGCTGGTCATCCTTGGGGCGCTCATCGCCCTCGATGTGGGATCTGCGGCCATCGACGCCGCCGTGGCGGCCGCCTTCGGGGCCGGTGCCACGGCCGAGGACGTCGTCGATGTGCTGCTTGCAGTCGCCCCCGCGGTGGGCACGGCGCGGGTCGTAACGGCGGCGCCGTTCGTCGCTGCCTCGGTCGGATACGACCTCGATGGGGCCTTCGAGGGCATCCCGAGGCAGCCGCTCCCGGGATCGCCCCGCGGCAGCATGGATCGGTAGCCCCGCCGGCCCCTGAGGCGACGCGCTCGGCTGCGCGAGCCCAGCTCCGCGGGTTTTGCTCTGGCCGCGGTCAGGGCTCCTGCCCGGTGCCACGGCCAGAGCTCGTCAGCCCTGTCGGTACGTTGTGCCTGGCGGTTCATCCATTCCGGATGAGGTCCTCCGGATATGCCGCCCTATGGTGGAGCGAGTATCCGTCAGCACTGCCCGATCGGAGTAGTCGGGCCGACGGCGATGGATGATCCGCCATCCGATGTATCGCAAGGAGAAGACCCATGTTGGGACGAGGACGGCGCATGCGCCGACGTGGCATGGTTGCCGGCGCTGCGGTCGCGCGCTATCACGAAGGGCAGATGGAGCAGCAGTACCAGGCGCAGTCGGCGGCGGACCAGCAGGCCGCATACGAAGCCGGGCTGGCGCAGGCGCAGGCGGCGGCCCCCCAGGCGCCGCCGCCGGCCGCCGACCCGATGGATGCCAAGATCGCCGAGATCCAGAAGCTCGCGACCCTGCACGAATTGGGAGCTCTCACCGACGAGGAGTTCGCGACGCAGAAGCAGAAGATCCTCAACGGCTAAGGAGGATCCTCAGCGGCTGGGGCTGGCAGGGTCCGCCCCGCGGCGCTATCCGGGTCGCTGAGCCGCCGGCACCGGCGACCCCCGCCATCGGCTGACCACCAGGGCCAGCAGGCTGGGCAGGGTGATCGAGACCAGCCCGGCTGTCAGGGCCCCTGTGAGGACTTGCGGGTCGGCAGCGAAGGCGGTGGAGGCGACAGCCAGGGCGACCGCGTTCGCACGCGTGCCGGCAACCAGGCTCGTGGCGAGCCTGATCGGCCGCTCCGGCCCGCCGATGAACCAGCCTGCCACCATGGCGAAGCCGACGACGGCGGCAGCAGCCAGCCCGGCCGCACTCGCGATGGCCGCAGAGGCGACCTGGATGTCGCGCGCGACGATGGTCGCGATCGTGAGCGCAAGACCGACGCTGGAGGCCCGCACCGCCAGGGGGACCCATCTCTCTGACCCACCCCGTCTGATGCGACCGATCGCCTGCCCGACGCCGATGGGCAGCAGTACGAACACGACCAGCGCTACGACGATCTCGGTGACGACCTCCGTGCCGGTCGCGACACCCAGGAACGATACCCACGCGGGCACGACCACGATGTTGGCGAGCTCGAGGGACACCACGACGCCGATGGTGTATGCCGTGTCGGCGCCCGCCACGGCTGACAGCTTGATGGCCAGAGGCCCAGCCGAGGCGAACGCGACGAGGAGCAGGCCCGTGGCGAGACCAGCCTCGACCTGCAGCAGCTGAACCATCGCCCACATGGCGAGTGGCACCAGTGCGATGTCCAGCGCGATCGTGCCGGCCACGATCCGGCGCCGGCCCAGGGACTCGATGATGGCCGCCGCCGGGATAGACATGCCCATGCCCAGCCCGGCTGTCCACAGCGTGAACACGATGAGCGGCGTCACTGCCGCCTCCAGCAGCGGCTGCACGAAGGAGGTATCGGGCACAGGTGGACTGTATCGGCGGCTCACGCGTGCCTCAACTCGCGGCCGTGAATCATCCGGAACGGATGATGGCGCTGCGCTGCGTCCGACCTATGGTCCCGCCATAGTCACGCTCCAGGTCTGCGAGCTTCGTGGCCCGACCGACCCGGACATCCACGTGCCCACCGATCCGGCGTCATGACCCATAGCCGGACCACAGTCTCGATCGAGGGGATATGTCCATGCACCTGAAGCTGCTCGCGCTCGGCGCCGCGTCGCTCTTGCTGTTCGCCGCCTGTGACAACGCTGAACCGACGCCCAACCCGGAAGTCGCGTTCTGTGATTCCCTGCAGACCCTGACCGCGGCGGTGGTCGACATGGAGAAGCTGGGCCCGACCGACACCGTCGACGAGGTCCAGTCTGGTGCGATCGCGGTCCAGGACGCCTTCCAGTCGTTCAAGTCAGCGGCGGGCGAACTGGCCGAGAGCGAGGTCGCCGCCATCGAGTCCGCGGCGGCTGACCTGAAGTTCGCGGCGGAGAGCGTCGACACCAACGACACGGTCGTCGCCGCCCTCGACTCGCTGACACCCCAGATCCGGGCTCTCAAGAAGGCCGGAGTCCAGGCCGGCACCGCACAGTGCGGTCTCGTCGAGGCCCAGGAGGCGGCCTCCGCTGCTGCCGAGGCAGTCGAATTGGTCGCGGCGGATGCCCAGACGGCCGTTGAGTCCGCTGCCGCGGATGCCCAGGCAGCCATCGAGTCTGCCGCACCGTAGGCGGCCCCCGCTGCCCGGCCGCCAGCCGGTCAGAGATCCCCATCACGAACCCAAGGAGGACACACATCATGGCCATCGGACCCATCCAGCTACTCGTGATCGGCTTCAACCACCCGGACTTCCAGGGCGAGATCCTCGATGAGATCGAACGACTCCGCGAGTCGGACACGATCCGTCTCATCGATAGCCTCACGGTCGTTAAGAGTGCCGACGGCGATGTCGCCAGCATGCGCCTGGGCAACCTCAGCGAGGACGAGTCGATCGAGCTCGGTTCCAAGATCGGTGCGCTGATCGGGCTCGGGTACGCCGGCGAGGAGGGCGCAGAGAGCGGAGCCGAGCTTGGAGCCGAGTATGCGGCCAGCACGGACGCCGGGGTCTTCACCGAAGAGGATGCCTGGGACGTCGTGGCCAGCATCCCGCGCGATTGGCCGCGGCCCTGCTGCTCATCGAGCATCATTGGGCGGTGCCACTGCGGGACGCGCTTGGCCGTGCCGGTGGCTTCAGGATCGATGAAGGCTTCATCGATCCCGTCGATCTGGTCGCCATCGGTCTGATGACGGCCGAGGAGGCCGAGGCTCACGCGGCGTTGGCCACCCCACAGGACTGACGATCCGGGTGCCGGACGGCTGATCGCCACCGACGTCTACCGATAGGCGATCCTCGCCTCGCCCGCTGCTCTTGGAGGTTCGACTCATGGCTCAGGAACTCAGCGACGTGCTCGTTGCCGGATACCAGTCCGTCGACGTGGCGCACAGGGATTTCGATGCGCTGACCGCGCTCGTCGGGCGAAGCAGGTCAGCATCGATGCAGCCATCCTCGTCGCGCACGACGCTGACGGGAACGTCACGGTCGTGGACACCGGCGATCATCTCGGTCGCAAGGGCGCCAAGTGGGGCGGCACGGTGGGCTTCCTCGTCGGCCTCGCGTCACCGCCGCTGCTGGCAGCCACGGTGCTGGGCGCGGCGGGTGGTGCTGTGCTCGGCAAGATCGCCAGCCACAAGATCGAGCAAGGTCTCCACGACCAGCTCGGCGAGGCCATGAAGCCGGGCACCGCCGCGATCATCGCCCAGTTCGACGAGGACCAGCGCCTGGCCGTCGAGCAGGCCCTGCCCGGGTCCCCCATGAAGTCCGTGGTCGAGTCGGACAGGAAGGGAACGAAGGCGCTAGCTGACTCGCTCGCCGAGGCGATGGGCAAGTTCAGTCCTGATCGGACCGTGTTGCCGATCCCGGATCGCACCTTCGGTGGCACGATCGGCCGCACGCTCGACAAGTCCGTCGGCGACTGGACCATCATCCCGTCACCGAAGGCGCCCGAAGGCGCCCCGAACGTGCTCGTGGTGCTCATCGACGATGCCGGCTTCGGCGGGCCCGAGACGTTCGGTGGCGAGATCCAGACACCCACGCTCACGCGAGTCGGGCAGATGGGCCTGACCTACAACGCCTTTCACGTGACCGCGGTCTGCTCACCGACTCGTGCCGCGCTGCTGACAGGGCGCAACCATCACCGGGTCGGCATGGGCACGATCGCCGAGCTGCCCGCGCCCTTCCCGGGCTATACGGGTACGCGTCCGCGCAGCTGCGCCCCGTTCCCTCGCATCCTGCGCGAGAACGGCTACGTGACCAGCGGCTTCGGCAAGTGGCACCTGACGCCCGGCAGCCAGATGGGCCAGGCGGGTCCCTTCGACCACTGGCCGCTCTCGTGGGGCTTCGATCACTGGTACGGCTTCCTGACCGGTGCGGCAGGTCAGTACGACCCCATCATCACCGAGGACAACACCACCATCGGTGTGCCGGAGGGAAAGGACGGAGGCGAGTACTACTTCCCCGATGCCTTCACCGACAAGGCCATCGAGTGGCTGCACGCGGTCCGTGCGACCGACGCTGAAAAGCCGTGGATGATGTACTACTCCACCGGCAGCAGCCACGCCCCGCACCACGTCGGCAAGGACTGGGCAGACAGGTACAAGGGCAAGTTCGACGATGGCTGGGACGCCTATCGTGAGCGCACGCTGGCTCGCCAGAAGGAGCTCGGCGTCGTACCGCAGGAGACCGAGCTTTCGGCCCGACCCGACCTCTTCCCCGCCTGGGACTCACTGAGCGACGCACAGAAGCAGCTCTACGCCCGACAGATGGAGGTCTTCGCTGGCTATTCCGAGAACGCCGACTGGAACGTGGGTCGCCTGATCGACGCCATCGAGGAGATGGGTGACCTCGAGAACACCATGATCGTCTATATCTGGGGCGACAACGGCGCCAGCATGGAGGGCACGCTGACCGGTTCGTTCAACGAGACGACCTTCTTCAACGGCGTCATCCTCGAGGCAGATCAGCAGCTCGAGATCATCGACAAGTGGGGTGGCATCGAAGCGCTGGGTGGCTTCCACACCGCGCCGCACTTCGCAGCCGCGTGGGCACACGCCAACAACACCCCCTTCCAGTGGGGCAAGCAGATGGCCAGCCACCTCGGTGGCACACGCGATCCGATGGTCGTGGCGTGGCCTGCGCGTATCAAGCCCGATGCCGCCATCCGACGCCAGTTCACCCATTGCATCGATATCGCACCCACGGTGCTAGAACTCGCCGGTATCCCGGAGCCGAAGTTCGTGGACGGCATCGAGCAGGAACCCATGGACGGGACCAGCTTCGCCTATACGCTCGACGATGCCGCTGCCGCCGAGCGACACACCCTCCAGTACTTCGAGATGTTGGGCAGTCGCGCCCTCTACAAGGACGGCTGGTGGGCGTGCGCCCGCCTGGACAAGGAGCCCTGGGACTTCACACCCCAGACACTGCAGCGGTTCGCCCCCGGTGTCTACGACCCTGACAAGGACCGCTGGGAGCTCTACTACCTGCCCGATGACTTCAGCCAGGCACATGATCTGGCGCACCAGCACCCGGACAAGCTGGCCGAGCTGCAGGAACTCTTCTGGCAGGAGGCCGAACGCAACCACGTGCTGCCGCTGCTCTCGCCGTTCTCCGTGTGGCTGGGCGATCTGCCGCCCATGCCCACGATCAGCCGATACACGTACGCCGGTGATGTCCAGAACATCCAGACCACGATGATCCCGCGCATCTACGGTCGCTCGTACTCGATCGAGGCCAATGTCCACGTGCCCGATGACGGGGCCCAGGGCGTCCTCGTAGCCTTCGCCGACTTCATCGGCGGCTTCGCACTCTGGGTGGATGAGCAGGGGATGCTGAACCACACCTACCAGTTCCTCGGTGTGGATACCTACAGGCAGACTTCGAGCAAGCCCATCCCGACCGGCGATGTCACCCTCAAGATGCTCTTCGAGATCGATGAGCCGACTCCGGGATCGGGTGGGCGCGTGACACTGTGGGCAGACGATGAACAGATCGGTGAGGGCACGCTGCCACACACCATCTCGCTCATCTTCAGCACCTATGCGGGCATGGACATCGGCCGGGACAACGGGGGCGTCGTGGACCTCGACTACGAGGGCAGAGCGCCGTACCCGTTCACCGGGACGATTGGTAGCGTCGTGTTCGACCTGAAGCCGATGGTTCAGGCGGACGAGCTGGCGCTGCATTCCCAGCACACGGCACAGGCCGTAGGTGCCGGCGCAGCCGGCTGAGCCTGCATTAGACTCGGGGCCCTCGTACGGTCGGTCATCGCCCGGCGCGATGGATCGATTGGTCAGGAGGGCCTGCATGGATCGACAATCGCAATGCCGATGATCACCACGTCCACCTGTACGTGCATGTGGTCATCGTCGCGATCGTCGGTGCCGTCGGCGTCCTGGCCTGGCTCGATCGCCTGGGAGGCGATGAACGCCCTCCTCTGGGAGAACGACTTCATCGAGGCGAACTCGCTGGGTGTTCCCAGCTCATCTGCCTGCCGTTCTCGCTGCTCGTGGGCCTGCTGGTCAAGCACCGCCAGGCTCCCACCAACCTGGACGAGTCGATGCTCGACACCCTCAACGAGGACGTGTCCACGATCGACTGGCGCAAGCTGCCGGTGAACATCGTCATGGCCTGGGCATCGCTGCTGTCGGGCGCGGTGCTGGGCCCCGAAGGCGGCATCGGCGGGATCGCATCGAAGATGGCCGCACTCTATCGGCGAGCGGGTGGCGATGCCGGTCGAGCACCGCTCGCGCCTGATCTTCTCGACGCTGGCGTCGGCGTACAACGGCCTCGTCGCCAACCCACTGTTCACTGGCGTCCTGGCCACCGAACTGATGAAGGACTCCGAGGCGCGGGCCCGGAACCTGCCTGCCAACCTCATCGGCGGGGCGATCGGCTTCCTGATCTTCACCGCCATCGGCAGCACCGGCATCGTGAACTACCTGGATCTGGCGCCGGCAGGGCCGATCACGCTGGCCGGACGTCGTCCTGGTCGTCGTCTTCGGGCTCATGGGCCTGTTCCTCGGCGTCGTCGCTGGCCTGTTCTTTCGCATTGTCGGCACGGCTTCTTCGGGCGCTGGCGCGATCGCGTCGTCACCCGTGCGCTCATCGCTGGCCTGATCTTCAGCGTGATGGGTGTCGTCTCGCCCATCCTGCTCTTCTCGGGTGAGACCCAGATCCACACCGTGGTCGCCGATCCAGACGCCTACGGACTGCGTCGCTGCTGCTCCTGATGGCCATGGGCAAGCTGGCCCTCCTCGCGGTCGCCTTCAAGAGCGGCTTCCTGGGCGGCCCCACCTTCCCCGCCATCTTCGCCTCGGTCTGCGTGGCCCTCGCCGTCAGCCTTGCTCTTCCCGACGATTCTCGGTGAGCGTCGTGATCGGTGGCGTGATGGCGGGCTTCCTGATGGTCCTCTTCCGCGCGCCGTTCATGGTCATCCTGCTCACCGCGGTGATGCTCGAGGCCGACGCGGAGCTGGTCGCCCTCATCGTCCTGGCCGTCGCCGCGGTGATGATCGTCCAGCCCTACCTCGCTGCCGCCGTCGCCGCCCGGCAGTCCGCCCGAGCCGGTTCAACGGGCACGGCAGCGTCCTGAACACGGCGGTCGGGCGAGGAGGGGGCCTGCCCCGGGGGGAAGACAGGCGCGGCAGCGTCGACGCGCGCCGAAGGACCGCGACGTTGGCACTCGTGCGGTTACCATGCTCGTACCCCGGACCGCACGGACGTCGATCGCTCGTGCAAGGTAGACGGTTTCACCACATCGAAAGGACAGAGCATGACCGAGAGATCGATCGACGAGCTGGGGCCCGTCGACTATCTGATCATCGAGTTCCCTGCCGGGCAGCAGAACTTCACTGGCGAGGCCGCTGGCGAACTGCTCAAGCTCCACGACGCCGGCACCATCCGCATCATGGACCTGGTCATCGTGGTCAAGGACGAGGACGGCTCCGTCGACGCCATGGAGCTGTCGGACGCGCCCAACCTCGGCGAGTTCGTCCGTCTCGAGGCCGAGCTGGCCGAGACGCTGGCCGCTGACGATGTCATCACGCTCGCCGAGGCCATGGCCCCCGGCAGTGTGGCCGGCATGGTCGTGTACGAGAACCTCTGGGCCGCACCGTTCGCCTCGGCCCTGCGTCGTGCCGGTGGCCAGCTGGTCGCCGACGGTCGCATCCCCATCCAGGCCATCATCGCCGCCGTCGAAGCCGACGCGGCTGCCGAAGCAGAAGGAGCCTGATATGCCGCTCAGACCATCCCGAGTCGCCAAGGCCGCGGTAGTGACCGCGGCCGTCAAGCCCGGCCCCTCGCCCGTGGCGAAGGCCGCCGTCGTGGGCGCCGCCGTCAAGCCCGGCCCCTCGCCCGTGGCGAAGGCCGCCGTCGTGGGCGCCGCCGTCACCCCGGGACGCCGCCGCTTCTAGTCACCCGTACCAGCCCGGTCCCAGAGGAAGATCCATGGCCGGTCCGACGGAGCGCCCAACGCGCGACGAGCCGGGCGATCACGCTCGGCCATCGCTTGGCCCGGACGCGCCAGGGGCCGGCCAGCCCTCCGTTTCCGCACATCTCGTGCCTGACTGGCTGATCAACCTGGCGGCGCTTGGCTGGCGCGTCCTGGCCGTCGCAGGCCTTGTCCTGGTGCTCGGCATCATCACTGCCACGCTGTGGACGGTCACGGCCTCCATCCTGGTCGCCATCATCGTCTCGGCGGTCTTCGCCCCGTTGGTCTTGCGCTTGCGCGATCGCGGTCGCTCGAGGACGGCTTCGGCCAGCCATCGTCTGGGTTGCCGCTGTGGTCAGCATCGGCGGCGTCCTGCTCCTGCTGGTGGTGGCGTTCCTGCCGTACCTGAGCGAGCTCCTCACGCGCCTGGAGGCTGGTCTTGGCCAGCTGCAGACCAGCCTGGCGGACCTGCAGGTCCCCGCCTTCGTCAGCACCATCGCACATGACCTCATCGGTATCGTCCGCAACGACGCCCGACAGGATGGCGGCGGGCTCGTAGCCGCCGCCGCCGAGCTCGCCACGGTCGGGATCCTGGCGACCTTCCTGGTCTTCTTCTTCCTGCGCGACGGCGACAAGGCCTGGCTCTGGCTGTTCCAGGACGCCAGCGACGCGAAACGCGAGCGCATCACGGCGGCCGGCGACGATGCCCTCGCCCGGGTCGGTGGCTACCTGCGCGGTACCACCGTGCTGGCGGCACTCATGGCCCTGACCGACCTGGTGTTCATGCTGGTGCTGGGCGTGCCGCTGGCCGTGCCGCTGGCCGTGCTCGTCTTCCTCGGTGGATACATCCCCTATTTCGGCGGCATCGTCGCCACGATCATCGTCCTCCTCGTGACGCTGGCGGCCCTCGGCACCGGCCCCGCCGTGCTGATGATCGTGCTCATCGGACTGCGCAACCTGGTGCTGGGCTACGGCGTCCGGCCCATGGTCTACGGCCGGACCGTCAACATCCACCCGGCCGTCGTGCTGATCGCCCTGCCGGCTGGCTATCAGCTGGCCGGCGTCATCGGCCTCTTCGCCGCCGTTCCGGTGACGGCCGTGGTGCTGGCGGTGGCGAGTGCGGTCGTCGCGGTCGTCGACCCAGACCCGCCGCCGGTCCTGCCCGGGTTGGTGCCCAGCTGGCTGGACCGCATGGCCCAGTTCAGCTGGCGGCTGCTCGTGGCCATCGCCCTCATCGCGCTGGTCATCCTCGTCTTCACGGTCGTACCACTGGTGCTGATCCCCGTCGTCCTGGCGCTGGTCTTCGCGGCCACCTTCGACCCGCTCGTGCGGACGCTGATGCGCCGCGGCCGCGCCCGGTCCCGAGCCGCCGGCATCGTGGTCGGTGGTGGCTTCCTTGCCATCAGCGGCATCCTCATCCTGACCGTCGTCTCACTCATCGAGCAGGCCGGCGAGCTGTCCGACAGTGTCAGCGCAGGCGCGAGCACGGCCAACGATGCGCTGGGTGGCCATCTGCAGATCCCCGCCGATGCCACAGCGGCCGGGCTTGCTGGCATGGTGCGGACGCTTGCGCAGGTAGGCGAGTCACTCGCGAGTGTCGCCGTCATCGTCCTCCTGAGCACGCTGCTCACCTTCTACTTCCTGCGTGACGGTGGCGAGCTGTGGAGCCGCGCCACTTCGCGTCTGCGGCCGGGCACGCTGGCGGAGGTCGATGCGGCTGGCAGCCGCGCCTTCGATGTGCTGGGCGGTTACATGATCGGGACCGCGGCCATCTCGTTCGTGGGTGCGGCCAGCCAGTTCGTGATCATGGTCGTGCTGGGGCTGCCCCTCGCCCTGCCCGTATTCGTACTTTCGTTCTTCCTGGGCTTCATCCCCTACATCGGCGGCTTCCTCTCGACGGGCATCGCCTTCCTCATCACGCTTGCTGTGGGCTCACAGAGCGACATCGTGATCATGGCCATCTGGACACTGGTGTTCAACATCGTGACCGGCAACATCGTGGGCCCGCTCGTGTACGGCAAGACCGTCCATATCCATCCGGCCATCGTGCTGGTTGCCATCCCGGCCGGGTCCGCGGTCGCGGGCATCCCCGGGATGTTCATCGTGGTGCCCGCCATCGGCGTCGTGGCAGCGACGTGGCGAACCGTCCTCGGCGTCATGGGTCAGCGCGAGGGCAAAGCGGAGCCTGTGCCCTCCGCGACCCCCGAGCCTGCCCTCGGCCCCTGAACTGCACGCAGGCGTCAGCCGGTCTCATGCGGATGGGATGATGCCGCGCCCCGCCGTGCGTGTCTCAATGCTTGCCACTACGTGCCATCCGCGCCGTGCCGGGTCGCGGCGTCGCAACGAAGGGAACAGACACCATGCGCAGGAGCCGGCCAGCAGACCACCGAGCCTTCGCCCTGACGACATCAGCCGTACTCTTGCTGGCCCTGACGGCAGCGCCCGCCACTGCGGCCGACCCGTCGCCGGGCGCAGTATCCACCGACAGTGGCGGCTCGGTCCCTGCGGGCAACCTGTGCCCGCAGGTGCTGGACGCATCCTCCGCCGACTTCTACCCCGTGCAGCCAAGCTTCTCGGCCGGCTACACCCTCGCCGGCCAGAAGCTGAACGACGACACCGCCGACTGGGCCTATGTGATCAGCGGTGAGTTCCCCTATTCCTACTGGATGTCCTGGTACCTCTACAACACCAAGGGGCAGCCGCTCTTCAAGCTGTCCGACCAGGACATCATCCCGGAGCCCGGCTCCACCAACCCCTTCGTGTCGGGCCAACCCATCCTGGCTCCAGAGCGCAACTACAAGATCACGGTCATGCCGAATGACACACCCGATAGCGTCATCACCGCCATGCAGGAGGCGGGTGAGAACGTGGCCGTCCTGCCCGAGATCGGCAGCACCACGGGCACATCCTTCGTCTTCCGCAGCTACTGGTCGCTTGCCAACGACGACCTCGGCGAGTGGGATCGTTTCGGCTATGGCGGGCCCACCGACACGCCCGTCCACACCATCGCCGCGTTCCTGACGGACCCCGATACTGGCGAAGATCACCGACACGCCTGTCGACGACTGCGCCTCCCAGAGCCAGGTACCCAAGCGCATCGCCTATGACCCGGTCACGGGCAAGCCCGTCCTCACCTTCGTCAAGGCGCCGCGTCCGACCAGCGATGACCTGACCGACATCCCGCGCTTCAAGCTGCAGACCGGTTCGGTGGCCGGCGTTCTGGGTGGCGAGTTCGCACCGGCGCCGGTCCCGGAGCAGGTCCAGTTCTACCGCAATGTCGCTGCCAACTCGCCGTACGCTGATGTCGTCGCGGCACCGCCCGTGAGCGACCCGCCCGATGCTTGTGGTGGCTACGTGATGGCCAACCTGCCCAACGACGTCGTCTCGCTGGTCCACATCCCGCGGGTGCCGACGTTCCCCGACTACCGGGGCGCGACGGCCTCCACGGTCAACGACTCAGACCAGTACGACCTGCTCTTCTACAGCGTCGTTGTCTACGGCGCGACCAAGCAGCTCGATGCGCTGGGCACCGTCAAGAACACGCAGATCGGCAACCGCCAGATCGAGCTCAACGCCGACGGCAGCTCCACGATCGTGCTCTACCCGCAGTCGGCCACCAGCCAACAGGTCGAGAAGATCGACGCGGTGGTCAAGGCCAACGGCTGGAACATCCTTCGCAGCGGGGTCCAGAACAACAAGGCGCCCAACCTGCTGGTCGTCCGTGAGAAGGGGCCCAACGATACGTGGCCGGACTCGCTGAGTCCCAACTCCGTCACAGCCGGTGCACCTTGCCCGCAGTCGACGGACCCGACCCTGCCGCTGCCGCAGGATCCGCCCTCCGCTCAGGTCACGCAGTTCAACGGCATGGGCCTCACGGCACCCCAGGGGCAGAACTGCTCGATCAAGTCGTTCCTCTCGGGAGCGTGCCTGCAGGCGCTGTCGGACCAGCTCAGCTCCACGGGTGCGGTCTGGTCCGCCACGCACGACACCGCGCCCGAGCAAGTCCAGCCCTAGCGGCCCGGCCCATCCCCGAGCCGATCTCGCTGACCCAGCAGCAGGAGCATGCGCACGTGAACGACGAGACAGCGGCCAAGGAGGTCGTCGCAGCCCATCGTGAGGCCGGGAGCTTCTTCACGGCGGCCGGGGTCCAGAGCTTCCTGCTCTCAAGTGGGGACGGCGAGCCGGTCGTGCTCATACATGGCCTCCCGGCGTCGTCGTTCCTGTACCGCAAGGTCATCCCGGAGCTGGCGTCGCGGGGCTTCCGCGCGCTCAGCTTCGATTGGCCCGGGCTGGGATTGGCAGAGCGGCCCACGGAGTTCGACTACAGCATCCGGGGACTGGCCACGTGGGTAGGGGCCGCGATCGAGGCGCTTGGGGTCGATCGCTGCCATCTCGTGCTGCATGATGCTGGCGGTCCCGTGGGCTTCGAGGTCGTGGCGCAGTCGCCCGATCGCATCGCGTCGCTGACCATCCTCAACACGATGGTGCGATTGCCCGCCCGGCCGTATCCCGGCGAGGTCCTGGCTCGCCTTGTCAAGGGCGTGGGCGGCCCCATGGCATCTGCCACGGTATGGCGCCAGATGATGTACCGAGTCGGCGTCGCCGACCAGCTGGCGCTGCCGATGCCGGAAGTGCTGGCCTATCGCGACCTTGCTTTGGGCCAGAACAAGGGTGCCACCTACCTGGAGATCATGCGCCACGTGCACGAGGGTCATGACCGCAGCCGCATCGAGTCCGTCATCGACTCGCGTCTCGTGGGCTATCCGGTCAAGCTCGTCTGGGGCGGCCTTGACCCGATGCTGACCCTTCGCAAGTACGGCTTCATGGCCCTCGCCGCCACACGCCTGACCTCGATCGATGTCGTTCCGGCCAAGCACTTCCTGCAGGAGGACCAGGCTCCCGCGGTCGCGGAGCTGATCGCCCGCAACGCGTCTGTTGCATGATGGAAGCTCGCGGGCGCCGGTTCGCCGAGTAGTCGCTGGATCACACCAGGGTACGAACACAAGAGAGCCAAGGAGAGAAGCACGATGGTCGTCAAGAAGCTCAGCGCTCGCGAGCTCGAGAGCGAGATCCTCGCACCTGCCTATACCCACCGCACCTCGCTCGCGGTCGTGCCCAAGTACCGCCTGCCCGAGGAAGGATCGCTGCCCGACGAGGTCGAGCGCCTGATCGGCGACGAGCTCATGCTCGACGGCAACGCGCGGCTCAACCTGGCGACCTTCGTCACCACCTGGATGGAGCCGCAGGCCGAGGCGCTGATGGCGTCGGCCTTCGACAAGAACATGATCGACAAGGACGAGTATCCGGCCACCGCGGAGATCGAGAAGCGCTGCGTCAACATCGTTGCCGATCTCTTCCACGCGCCGGCCGATGGCGATGCCGTGGGGGTGTCCACGACCGGCTCCTCGGAAGCCGTCATGCTCGGCGGCCTCGCGATGAAGTGGAAGTGGCGCCAGCGCCGCGAGGCGGCCGGCCAGGACGGCTCCCGCCCCAACCTCATCCTCGGCTCCAACGTCCAGGTGGTGTGGGAGAAATTCTGCCGCTACTGGGACGTTGAGCCTCGCTATGTGCCAGTGGAGCACGGTCGCTACGTCATCACCCCTGACGAGGTGCTGTCGCGCATCGACGAGAACACCATCGGCGTGGTGGCGATCCTGGGGACCACCTACACCGGTGAGTTCGAGCCCATCAAGGAGATCCACGACGCTCTCGTGGCCGACAACGCAGCCAGTGGCCGCCACGTGCCGCTCCACATCGACGCGGCCTCCGGTGGTTTCGTGGCGCCCTTCATCCATCCGGAGCTGGAGTGGGACTTCCGCCTGCCCAACGTCGTCTCGATCAACGTGTCAGGCCACAAGTACGGCCTGGTCTACCCGGGCATCGGCTTCGTCATCTGGCGTGGTGCGGACGAGCTGCCCGAGGACCTGATCTTCCATGTCAACTACCTCGGGGGCGACATGCCCACCTTCACCCTGAACTTCAGCCGACCTGGCAACCAGGTGGTGGGGCAGTACTACAACTTCATCCGGCTGGGCCGCTCCGGCTACACCAGGGTGATGCAGACACTGCAGGCGGTGGCCACCACACTGTCAGCCCGTATCGCCGAGATGGGACCGTTCAGCATCGTGAGTGATGGCAGCGCCATCCCGGTGCTCGCATTCACGGTGGCGGATGACTTGCCCTACACCGCCTACGACGTCTCCCACCATCTCCGCTACAACGGCTGGCAGGTTCCCGCGTACACGATGCCGGACAACGCGACCGACGTGGTCGTGCTGCGCATCGTGGTCCGCGAGGGCTTCACGCGCGACCTCGGTGAAGCGTTGCTGGCCGACCTCAAGACGGCGGCCGACGACCTCCTGGCCGATCCGCCCACGAAGTCAGCCGCGCGTACGCACTTCAGCCACTAGGGACAGCGTCGCTCAGCCACTGGGGACGGCGCGGCGGCTTCCTCCACGTCGGCAGCGCGAGGAAGCCGCTAGGCTCAGGCCGTCATGAACACTGACCGCTTCGCCCTTCGTCGTGCCGATCTGCTGGCCCGGCTGGGTGACACCATCGCTGTCATCCCCGCCGCCGTCGAGCAGACGCGCAACGACGATGTCGCGCACCCGTTTCGCCAGGATTCCGACTTCCACTTTCTGACCGGCTTCAGCGAGCCGGACGCGGTGGCCGTCCTGGACCCCGGGACGCCCGACTCGTTCACGCTCTTCGTGCGTCCGCGCGACCCTGAGCGGGAGGCATGGAACGGTCTTCGAGCGGGTGTGTCGGGCGCCGTCGAGCGCTTTGGTGCCGACGCCGCTCATCCCATCGCTGAGCTCGGAGACTGGCTCAGGCGCCGGCTGATCGGCCGTGGCTCGGTGGGCTACGTGCTGGGTGGGCCGATCGATGACTTGGTGCTGGGAGCCATGCGGGCAGCGCGCGGCTACGCCGAGCGCTCCGGCGAGCGTGTGCCCGACCGTATCGTCGACATCCGTTCGAGCATCCACGAGCTGCGCCTGATCAAGTCGAGCGCCGAGATCGAGGCGCTGCGCGAGGCCTGTCGCATCAGCGCCGCCGCGCACCGGGAGGCCATGCGCTTCGCGGCTCCCGGTCGAAGCGAGCGGCAGGTGCAGGCAGTGCTGGAGTACGTCTTCGCCCAGATGGACGCCGAGCGGGTGGGCTACGGCTCCATCGTGGCGGGTGGTGACAACGCAGTCATCCTGCACTATGTCGAGAACGATCAGCCCCTTCGTGACGGTGATCTGCTGCTCGTCGATGCGGCCGCCGAATACCGCCATCTGACCGCTGACATCACGCGCACCTTCCCCGTGGGAGGCACCTTCAGTGCCTCGCAGCGAGCGGTCTACGACGTGGTCCTGGCGGCGGAGCGCGCGGTCATCGAGCTCATCCGGCCGGGACTTCCCTTCAGCGACATGCACAGGCGTGCGGTGGAGATCCTCTCCGCGGGCCTCGTCGACCTGGGCCTGCTGCCCGGTTCCGCGGAGGAGGTCATCGCGAAGGGCTGGTACCGGCAGTTCTACTTCCACGGCACCGGACATTGGCTGGGCATCGACGTGCACGACGCGGGCGCCTACCGCGAGGGCGGCCTGGGTCGCCCCTTGCAGCCGGGCATGGTCTTCACGGTCGAGCCCGGTGTCTACATCTCGCGCGACAAAGCCAGCCTGACGCTGTCGCACGCGACGTACGATGCCGACGAGCGGCTGCGCCTCGGTTTCGAGCTGGGCGGCGCCGCAGCCAAGGCCGAGGTCGAGCGCCGCGAGCAGGAAGCGGGCTCGCTCACGTTCGAGGTGCCGGCCGAGTTCCTCGGTATCGGCGTGCGCATCGAGGACGATCTCCTCGTCACTACCGACGGCCACGAGAACCTCTCGGCGATGGCGCCGGTCGAGCCGGATGACGTGGAAGCCATCTGTGCGCAGGAAAGCACGCTGCCGCTCTTCGGCTGAGCTCTCGGCTGGACAGCCCATCAGGGGCCTGCTACCGAAGTGCATCCATCGAGGCCACCGAAGCGTGTCTCCTGCAGAACGCATCCTCGAATTCAACGACATTACCCTTGGCACATGAGTGATCCCGCCACCTCGACTCCCTGGCTGGGCTACGCGCCCGGGCACGCCTGGGACGAGGCCATGGATGTCGAAGGCAGTGTGCGAGGGCCATACCAGGCCGTCTATCGAGAGATCGAGCAGATGTCGCACGAGGACCTGCAGTCGCGTGCGGAGGCCCTGGCCAGCACGTATCTGGCGCAGGGCGTCACCTTCGACCACGCCGGCGAGGAGCGGCCGTTCCCGCTGGATATCGTGCCCCGCGTGGTCAGCTCCGACGACTGGGACATCATCGAGCCCGGCGTGGCGCAGCGGGTGCGCGCCATCGAGGCCTTCCTCGACGATGTCCACGGTCCCCAGCGATGTGTCGTGGATGGTGTGGTGCCGCGCAGCCTTATCACCTCCTCCCAGCACTTCCACCGTGCGGCCGCGGGCATCCATCCACCCAGCGGGGTGCGAGTCCACGTCAGCGGCATCGACATCGTGCGCGACCAGCACGGCATCCATCGTGTGCTCGAGGACAATGTGCGCGTGCCCTCAGGCGTGAGCTACGTGCTCTCGAACCGGCGCGCCATGTCGCAGATGTTCTCCGAGCTATTCGCCACCATGGGCATCCGCCCCGTGCTGGAGTACTCGCAACGGCTGCGCTCCGCGCTGAGCGCGGCTGCACCCGAAGGGGTCGATGACCCGACCATCGTGGTGCTCACGCCGGGCGTCTACAACTCGGCCTACTACGAGCATTCGCTGCTGGCACGCACGATGGGCGTGGAGCTGGTGGAGGGACGCGACCTGGAGGTGGTGGCGGGGCGTGTCTACATGCGCACAACCGCCGGGCGACAGCGGGTGGACGTCATCTACCGGCGCGTCGACGACGAGTACCTTGATCCGGTCCACTTCCGACCCGATTCGGCACTGGGCGCACCGGGGCTCATCAACGTCGCTCGCCTCGGCAACGTGACCATCGCCAACGCCGTCGGCAACGGGGTCGCCGACGACAAGCTTGTCTACACCTACATGCCCGAGCTGACGCGCTACTACCTGGGCGAGGAGCAGATCCTCCCCAACGTCGACACGTGGCGGCTGGAGGATGACGGGGCGCGCGCGGAGGTCATCGAGCGCCTGGAGGAGCTGGTGGTCAAGCCGGTCGATGGTTCGGGCGGCAAGGGCGTGCTCATCGGGCCCGTTGCCAGCAAGAAGGAGCTGGCTACGGCGCGCAGGCGCCTCCAGGCCGACCCCCGTGGCTGGATCGCGCAGCCGGTCGTGCAGCTCTCCACGGTGCCCACGTTCGGAGAGGATGGTCTGGAGCCTCGTCACGTGGACCTGCGTCCCTTCGCCATCAACGCCGGCGGGGACGACATCTGGGTGCTGCCCGGCGGCCTCACCCGTGTGGCCCTGGAGCGAGGACAGCTGGTCGTGAACTCCTCGCGTGGCGGCGGCTCCAAGGACACCTGGGTCCTGGGGGCCATCGACCTCTCCCGCCCGGCCGCGGCCGCCCACCGCCGCGATGAGGTGCGTGAGGAATTCGGCTGAGCTGGGTGGCATCCACGCGGTGCCGCAGTCGACCCATCCCGAGGACCAGGCACACGGCCAGCAGCAGGCGCAACAACAACAGCAGCAGCAACGACAGCGACTGTGCTCCCGACACGGGACAGGGGAGCCGCCATGCTGAGCCGCATCGCCGAGTCGCTCTTCTGGATCGGTCGCTATGTCGACCGCGCGGACAACACGGCGCGCCTGCTGGACGTGCATTTCAACGTGCTGCTGGAGGATCCGTGGGTGGACGAGCCCACCGCCAACGCCTCGCTGCTGGCAGTGATGAATTGCGAGCACTCCGGCAACGTCAGCCGCGACGATGTGCTCTCGTACCTGGCCTATGATCCGGCGCGCTCCTCGTCCATCGCCGGCACTCTCACCGGGGCTCGCGAGAACGCCCGGCGCGCCCGCGAGGTCATCTCGACGGAGGTGTGGGAATCGCTCAACACCACCTGGCAACAGCTGGGCTCCCGCTCCCGGGGACGGCGACCGCACACCTACTTCGCCTGGGTCCGCGAGCGCGCTGCCGTGGTCTGGGGCCTGTCGGGCGCCACCACCTCCCGCGACGACGCCTGGCTGTTCATGGAGCTGGGACGCTCCATCGAACGGGCCGACATGACCGCGCGCCTGCTGATGACCCGTTCCCTGGCCGGCACCATCGGCCCCAACTGGACGACGCTGCTGCGCTCATGCGCCGCCCACGAGGCCTACCTGCGTCGGGTACGGGCGCTGGTGTCAGAGGAACGGGCCGCGGAGTTCCTGCTCATCGACAGCATCTTCCCCCGTTCGATCGCCTTCAACCTGGGCCAGGCCGAGCGCATCCTGGCGCAGCTCGAGCCTGAAGGACACCGACGTTCACCCGCCGACCAGGCTCGTTTCGCCCTTGGCCGCGCGCGCAGCGATCTCGAGTACCGCCAGGTGCGCGAGATCCTCGACGATCTGCCGGCCCAGATGCAGGCGGTGCAGCTGGCCTGCGCGCAAGCATCCGACCTCATCAGCGATCGCTTCTTCCAGCCCGCCATCACCGTCTGGACCCAGGAGGCCGTGTGAGCACCATCGAGGTCCGCCATACCACGCGCTTCGAGTACTCGGAAGAGATCCCCACCTCGTACAACGAGGCACGCGTCACGCCGGCGCATCTGCCGCGACAACGTGTCCTGACCTCGGGCGTCGAGATCGCGCCGCTCACATGGCAGACCAACTACGTCGACTACTGGGAGACGCGGGTCATCGCCTTCGAGGTGCTCCGCCCCCACCGCAGCCTGGAGGTGGTCGCCAGCTCACGCGTCGAGGTCATGCCGGAGCTGATGCCATGGCAGGCGCCCGACTGGGCCGAGCTGCACAGCCGAGCCCTGAGCGACCGACTGGCCGAGTACCTGGAGAACACGCCGGCCACCGAGCCACACGCGGAGCTGGCCGACTTCGCCGCCGAGGCGGCCGGGCGTGGTGCGCCGGATGCTGCCGCCCGCGCCATCTGCTCCTACCTCCACGACAGCGTCAAGTACGTGCCCGGCGCCACCACCGTGCACACGCCGGCCGAGCATGCCTGGGCCGAGCGCTCGGGTGTCTGCCAGGACTTCGCCCACCTCGCGATCGGAGCGCTCCGCAGCGTGGGCATCCCGGCCCGCTACGTGTCGGGCTACCTCCATCCCACGCGCGATGTGGAGCTGGGCCAGACGGTGCAGGGCGAGTCGCATGCCTGGGTGGAGTGGTGGGCCGGCGATTGGCTGGGCTACGACCCCACCAACGACTCGGTCGTGGGTGACCACCACGTCGTCGTGGCCCGCGCGCGCGAGTACGCCGACGTCATGCCCCTCAAGGGTGTCTTCACCGGCGCCCACAGCGACCTCACCGTCAGCGTCGAGGTCACCCAGGTCGCGTAGCCGTTCGCGCCGCTCATCGAGATGGGCCGGCGCAGGTCCGCTGGCCGAGTGGCCGCAGATCTCGATGCGCTGACCGTGGCTCGCTAGCCGCCGGCGTACGTCAACTTCAGGGGTCGGCTGAACGCGCAGCTCTTGCCTCGAACCTTGATGGTGCCGCCGTAGCCACCCTGCATGTGTTTCTCGTCCAGGAGCCTGAGCTCGCTGGTGAAGGTACCGCGACCACCGGCGAACGACAGGCTGACCTTTCCGCGGTACTGCCGCGGGTCATCGGGGTCGCGATACAGCGTCCACGTCGCGTCGCTGCCGGGCGCGAGGCCGCGGGTGACCAGCTTGTCTCCACGCTGCTTGACCTTGAGGGAGCCCGCCTCGGTCACCGCAGGGAGCTTGAATGCGGGCACGCCACAGGAGACGAGGCCCTTGCCGTTCCTGGCATTCCACTTGCCAGGTCTGGGCGCCAGCAGCTTCATCTCGAAGGTGCAGGTGACCTTGTCACCGGGGTCGAGGCCGATCACCGCGGTCGTACCGGAGGCGGTGCTGGATGTCGTCGCATCGGCCTCTTGGCAGCTCGAGCCCGTCAGCTCGAAGCGCTCGTCAGGGTCTTGCATCTCCAGGGACCAGGAGCCCTTCCATAGCTTCGCCATGTCACCGGAGGGAGAACCGGCCATCGCCCGGGGAGACGCAGCATGCTCGGAGCTGGCGGGCGTCGCCACGTACCGGAACTGACCTTCGTTGCCGGGCGGCTTCGTCTTCGTCCTGACGATGAGATCGCCGTACACGAGTTCCACCGTCCAGCGGCAGGTGACCGCTCCTCCCAGGGCATCTGCATCCTCGATGGACACGGTTCCGTTGGCATCCCATGAGACGGTCGCGGGAGTCCGGGAGGGCTCCTCCGGTCGTGCCGGTGTCGTCGGCACGGTCCCGCCGGGCACCGGGATGACAGGCGCCGGATACGTGGCCAGCTCCCCGATCGGGTGATAGCCCAGCGCCAGCGAAGGAGTCGCGGCCAGCGACACGCCGGACCCGCCCCCCGCGCCACAGGCACTGGAGCCGGGGCGCGCGCCCGGATCGAACGACGGCACCGCGATGACCGGCTGTGGATAGCTCGCCAGCTGCGCCGTTGCCGTGGCGCTGCCGCAGGTGCAGCTGACAGCGGTGATCTCCCAGTCGTCGCCGGGGTTGCTGAGTGAGATCGTGCGGCTCCGAGCGGGCAGGATGGTCTCGAAGCCGGCCTCAAGCACCGGTCGAGGCGCGACCGCGCCATCGACGTCGGCGTCCGCACCCTGGGGCTTGCGCTCGTCTGGGGACTTGACCTCCAGGGACAACGACAGGCGTGTCGTGCATGGCGACGTGGGCTCAGGCTGCGATGGAGAAGGATCGGCGGGTCCGACACGGATCACGGGTCCCGGGTAGCTCGCCAGTGTCGCGCTCGCTCCCGACGACCCGATGAGGCAATCCGCGGGCTGCTCCTCGGGCGACGGCTGCCCGTCGCCCTGGCTACCGTCTTCCCCCAACCCGTGCCGCCGTCCACCGGGATCACCGGCTGCGGCGCGGTGGCCATCGTCGGCAGTGCGCCGATGATCAGAAGCGCGGCCAGCGCCAGGCCGACGATCGCCGGAACGCGGCGTGCCTTGTCACGCATGCTCCACCTCCAGACTCCAGGGTCCGCACACCTTACATGCGCCACGCAAGCGGCGACGCTGTCGGCTGGACATCAGGGCATCGCGTCTGCGTGGGCGCTACGCGCGCGATCAGGTATGCCTCCACCGCATCCAGCACGCAGTGGTAGGCCGGCTGCATCGGGTCGGCCAGTGCGTACTGGTAGGCCAGATGGTGGTCGGCGTCGACGATCAGCAGCACCGCGTCGTCGAGGTCGCGCAGGGCTCGGCGCGCGGACGAGACAGGCGTGGTCGGGTCACCGCTCGAGGCGAGCACGAGAACGGGTCCCGCGCCGGCCGCGTCGATCGGCACCGGCGGCACGGACGTCCCGGGCGGCTGCATCGCACAGAGTCCCACCGGCGGCAGCTCCGGCGCAGCTGGCGGGGACCAGAGCCAGGCGCCGAGCCGTGGTGCCAGTGCCTGCACCTGCTGCGCGAGGTCCGCTACCGCCGGGCTCGACAAGCCCTGCCACCACGCTGCCGAGTCGGCGCAGTAGACCGCCATGAAGGCACCTTGTGTCAGGCCGCTCGACTCATACTCCCGCCGGATCGTGTCGGCGCTGTCCAGCAGCGGACGGCCATCCCCCTGTTCCGCGCAGCGCCAGCGCCTCCAGCAGCCCGCGTCGCGCGGTTTCATCACGAACGAGGGCCCCGGCGATGGCCTCGTGGGCGTCCGACTGCGTCAGGGCCCTGTCCCCTCCGACCGGTAGCGGCATGGCATCGAGCTGTTCGAGCAGGCGGTCGAGGGCGTCGCCGGTCGATGCACCGTGGTGGAAGGGGCATGTCGCGATCGGCCGCGCACGCCGACAGCAGCCGCTCAAGCTCGCGCTCGAAGACGCGCGCCTGCTCGAGCTCACGCTCGCCCGGCGTCGCATTCGGGTCGCTGTACCCATCGAGCACCACGCCACGCACCCGCCCGGGGAAGAGCGTGGCGTAGGTCAAGGCGACGCGTGAGCCGTACGATGTCCCCATCAGGCTGATCTGCGGCTCATCCAGCGCCTGCCGCAGTCGCTCCAGGTCGAGCGCACTCTCGAGCGTACCGACGTGGGCCAGCAGCTCTCCGTGTGCGTCGCGACAACGAGCCGCCAATCTCGCTATCGCTGCATCGAGCACCTGCCGTTCTGCCGCGCTGTCGGGCGTGCGGTCAAGGCCCCGATACGGGTCCCACTCGGGGACGCAGTCGATGAGCGTCTCGCCGGAGGTGCCACGAGGATCCCAGCTCACGATATCGAAGCGCGCGCTGATGGCGTCGGTATGGGCACCCGGACGCACCCACAGCGTGCCGCGCTGGCCTGGTCCGCCGGCGATGGTGACGAGCACACCGATGCGTTCGTCGGGGTCGCTCGCTCGCAGCCGCCGGAGCGGCAGCCGGATCGTCCTCGATGAGGGGTCGGCGTGGTCGAGTGGCACGGTCAGCTCGGCGCACTCGACCGGCGGGGGCATGTCCCCGCAGCCGGACCAGCGCAGACCGTCCGGAACCAGGACCGCCAGCGACGACGCGCTGAAGCCCGGTGCCAGCACCAGGCAGGATGCCACGACCAGGGCGGCCGCGGCGCGCCCCAGCCGAACGAGCGTCGTCAGGGCAGCTGCGCGAGCGCCTGTGCGGCCAGCTCCTCGTCCAGCAGCAGGACGTAGGCGATGTCTCCGCTGGCGTACACGATGGCATCAGCCAACCCGAGCGCCTCGGGCAGGGCGACGGTGACCACATCCTTGCCGTCGATGACCGTCTCCTGCGGAACCGGGGCCTCCCCGCCGAGGCCGACCATCTGGTCGACGATGTCCTGCACGACTGCCGCACGCAACGCGTCGGTGTTCGCGCCGGCCACACGTACGGTCGCGTACTCACCGATGCTGGGGAGGGCCGCTGGCTCGAACGCCTTGAAGTACTCGTACTCCAGCTCGTCGAGCGTGGCACCGGCGCCTTCGACCAGCTTGGCCCACTCAGCCACCTCTGCCGTATCTCGCGTGCTCTGGATCTCGGCGCCGGTGACATCCACCGACTGGTACCAGGCGAGTCCCTCCAGCTGCGGCACGGTGGCGGGCGTCGCCTCCGCTTCCGGCTCGGATTGCGCGAGCACCGCCAGCGGCAGGCTCAGGCACAGCCCGACCGCCAGGACGAGGCTCGACCTTCGAACGGGTCTGGACATCTCGTTTCCTCCGACACCTTGCTGCAGTCCGCACACCATACATGCGCGCCGCAAGCCCACCGTGGCTGAGGCGCAGTCTCTCCTTGCAGGCTGAACAAACCCTAGACACACCTGCAACGAACGTCTATCATGTGGCAGGCGACGCCCCATCCCGCCGGCGGCCCGCGATCGTCTGTCGATGAGCGGGCTGGAGGCGCCATGACCACGCATCCCATCGCCATCGTCACCGGGGCCAACGGTGCCATCGGAGCTGCGTCGGCCCGGCGTCTCGCGGACGATGGATGGCGTGTCGCCGTCATCGGTCGCGACGCTGCCGGTCTCCAGGCAGTGGCGACGACGATCGGAGACGCAGTGCGTCCCTTCGAGGCCGAGGCGACGGATGCATCATCGCTCGATGCCGCCTTCACTCGAGTCGTGGACGAGATGGGCGCGCCCAGCGGCCTCGTCCACGCCGTCGGTTCGACGCTGCTCAAGCCTGCGCATGCCATCACGGATGCCGAATTCGACGACATCATCCTCGACCAACCTGACATCGGCCTTCTACGCCCTGCGTGCCTTCGTGCGCACTGTTCCCCGCGGCGCATCGGCTTCGGCCGTGCTGTTCTCCTCAGCCGCGACGCACATCGGCCTGGTCAATCACGAGGCTATCGCGGCGGCCAAGGGGGGCGTGGATGGCCTGGTCACCGCGGCCGCGGCTTCGTACGCCTCGCGCGGCATCCGTGTCAACGCTGTCGCACCCGGCCTGGTCCGCTCCCGGCTTACCGCGCGGCTCGTGGAGAACGAGGCCACACTGCGAGCCTCGGAGGCGATGCATCCCCTGGGTCGCGTGGGTGAGGCGGCAGATATCGCCGGTCTCGTGGCGTTCCTGCTGTCTCCAGCCGCCGCCTGGATGACCGGGCAGCACATCGCTGCCGACGGCGGTCTATCCGGCATCAAGCTTCCGCCGGTGACCCGGATGCCGGCGGCCCCAGCGGGCAGCGGACACGCCGGCGCGTAGGTCACGCTAGCGAGAGGTGCAAAGTGCCTCGATGAGGTCCCCGACCGTGTGCTGAGCCTCCATGGGGTGGCGCAGCGGCCGATCCAGCAGCAGCCGATAGGTGTTACGTCGTCCGTGCTTCTGGCGTAGCACGTAGCCCTCCGCGACCAGGTCGTGGAGCAGCCGTTGCGCGGCACGCTCCGTGACACCGACTCGACTGGCGACATCGCGAACTCGCGCGTCTGGGTTCGTGGCGAGCGCGATGAGCACGTGCGTGTGGTTGGTCAGGAACGTCCAGCGCTGGCCGCCGGAAGGAGCGTCCACCTGGGTCGCGGCAGGAGCGTCCGGGAATGTGACATTCATGCGACAGACAATACACGAATTCATTGACATGTAATCACGCCCTGCGTATCCTTGATAGCCGGGTGGACGCTCGGCTGGAAGTGGCTGGAGGGCCAGATGTTCGGATCGATACGCCTTGCGACCATCCTGGGGATACCCGTGCGGATGAACTGGAGCGTGTTGGTGATCGCCTGGCTCATCGCCTTCAGCCTCGCGGTGCAGGTGCTGCCGGTGCAGGTGCCGGGCCTTGCTTCTGGCGTCTATTGGGTCGCCGGGCTGGCTGCGGCTGCGCTCTTCTTCCTTTCCCTGCTCACACACGAGCTGTCGCATGCCGTCGTGGCTCGCCGCGAGGGCCTGGCCGTTTCCGGCATCACCCTCTGGCTGCTGGGTGGCGTGGCCCGCATGAGTGGCGACGCGCCCTCGCCGGGTGCTGAGGCGCGCATCGCCGGCGTGGGCCCGCTCACGAGCTTCGTGCTGGCCATCATCTTCGGCCTGGCGACGCTCGTCATCGGTCTGGCGCCGGCAGGCGAGATCACTTCGCTCGCCGTGGCAGCCGCCGCGTGGTTGGCCCTGGTCAACCTCATCCTGGCCGCCTTCAATCTGCTGCCGGGCGCACCACTCGATGGCGGCCGACTGGCCCGTGCGGTGCTGTGGCGCTGGCGACGAGACAAGATGCAGGCCACGCGCTGGTCGACCGGCCTGGGCCAGGTGCTCGGCTACGCCCTTGTCGGGATCGGGGTCTTCCGTTTCGCCAGCGGCGATGTCGGTGGCATCTGGTTCGTGCTGCTGGGGTTCTTCCTGAGTGCGGCGGCAGGCGCCGAACGACGTGCCAGCGAGCTGACCGAGGGTCTGCGCGGTGTTCGCGTGGAGGAGATCATGACGCGCGACCCGATGCGGCTCCCGGCCACCCTGACCGTGGACACGATGGCGGCGGCCGCGCTCGGCCAGAGCCGTTCGTCCACCTGGCTGCTTGTCGCATCGGGCGGGGCGGTCACGGCCATGCTCGACGTGGATCAGCTGCGCACGGTTCGTGGCGATGACCGCCTGACCCGGCGCGTAGGGGAGGTGGCCACGCCGATCGACGATGTGCCGTTCGCCCACGCGGATGAGCTGGTGGTCGAGCTCCTCGCACGGCTGGACGGCCGCGCGCCGCGCGCCCTGGTCCGCCAGCGCGGGACCCTCGCCGGCGACGTGGTCGGGCTCGTCACGCCGGAAGATGTCTCTCGCGCCATCGCGATTAGCCAGGCGCGTGGTGGTGGGGCTGGCCACGACACACCTGCCAGTGGACAGCCCCGCAGTGCGGACCGCGTCCTGCCGTGAGCGGGGGCCGAGGAGAGGGCGCGGACAACCGTGTCTATCCCATGCGCATCGGTAAGCGCTCGGCCCCCCTGCTGCGCCTCCTGTTCGGCGCGACGGCCGAGCGAGCCTGGGTGAGCCTGAACGACGCTGAGCTGGTGGCGCGCTTCGGCTGGTGGGAGCTCCGAGTCGCGACTGACGACATCGTGGCCTGGCGCATCGAGGGCCCGTGGCGATGGCTCACTGCCATCGGAGTCCGCCGCAGCATCCGCGGCGGTGACGTCAGCTTCGCCGGCAGCCCACGGGGCGGCGTCCGTCTCGACTTTCGCGAGCCGGTGCGCTGGACGATCTTCGAGGTACCGGCGCTGTATGTGGGAGTGGAGGACCTCCAGGGGCTGGCCATCGATCTGAGCGCGCTGGGCATCAACGGCGTGGACGCCCGGCGAGGCTAAGGGCCGCCGTGGCCACTGTCTAGGAGGGCTCGCCCACCAGGGTCTCTCGTCTGGAGCCGTCGAACAGCCGGTCCAGCCGCGCTCGCACGGGCTGCGGCGTGTGCACGATGGCGTAGTAGGCCAGATAGGCGTACGCGGCACCGGCGATGGTGTCATGCAGCCAGTGGTCGGCGGTGTAGACCACCGAGAAGCCGACCAGCAGCGTATAGGCGAAGGCCAGCCAGGCGATGCGGCCGAATGCTCGCCGCAGGAAGAGGAACATCAGGAACGGGTAGGCCACGTGGAGCGAAGGCCAAGCCGCCACGTCGTTCGGTCCCAGGCCATAGAACACCGAGGAGTAGAGGAAGCTGCCGTCGCTGCCGACGGATGCGGCCACGGAATGGACGACCTCCGGCTTGAGGTAGGCGATCAGCGGCGACCCATCGGCCCCTGCAAGCAGGCCCTCCCTGGCCGCGTACCATGGCGGCGCCGCCGGGAAGAGCAGGTAGGTGACGAAGGCGGCCAGGCTCAGCAGGATGAGGGCGGCCATGTAGTCGTGGAAGAACTCGCGCCGCCAGAGCCACAGGACGATGCCCGTGAAGATCGGGATGAGGAAGTGGACCATGTAGACCGAGGTAGCCAGGAAGGCCACCGGATCGGTGCCAGCGCCGGAGTGCAGCGCGTCCTGAAGCACCTGCGTCGGCAGGTTGCCAAAGGCCAACAGGCGCTCGGCGACGATCAGGTCCTCCATGTGCAACGGGAAGCCACCGTCGTCGGCCAATCCGCGCATGAGCTCATAGGCCAGCAGCAGGGCCACGATGGGCAGCCAGCTACCGAGGTGCAGGCGGCCGCTGACCAGCAGCACGCCGGCGAGGCCGAGTGCGACCGCCGCCACATCGGGCGTCAGCGCGACCCCGCCCTGCAGCGTCAGGGCAGCGACGAGCAGCGCATAGCAGGCGATCCCCACGAGCAGCAGACGCTGGTTGCGACGCTCCAAGGGACGAGTCTGCACCGACTCCAACTCAGTCGTGGCGAACCCTCCTATGCCGACAACACACGGCTCCGTGTCGACACGTATAGCGTACCTTGCCCGTCATGTTCTGCGCCGCCACGGCGGGGTCAAGTGCCGGACGGACTGCCCCGGGTCGTGCCCTCAGAGACCCGGTACCAGGACCTCGATGGCAGCCGGCAGGATGCGCGCGTCGAAGCTGCCTTCACCGATGTAGTCGCCGTCGACCTCCAGCGGCTCCGGCCGGTCTGCCTCGATCGAGATGTGCCGGCCGCGCAAGCGGATGCTGCTGGATCCTGACCCGCCGCCGGGCGCTGTCCGCCATACCTGGTCGACCAACCCGCGTAGGCCGTGGACGGCATGGCGTGCTCCCACGACCAGCAGGTCGAGCTGGCCGTCGTCCGGCTCGATGGGCAGCCGGAGCCCCAATCGGCCTGGAACGAGCTGGCCCATGTTGCCGACCAGCGCGATCGTGGCGTCGGTCTCGATGAGGCGGTCGTCCACCCTGATGCGATACGGCACCACGCCGACCTTGGCCGCCAGCCGGATGGCCTGTGCGAAGTAGGCCGCCGAGCCGAAGCGCTGTTTCCATGCCGAGGGCGTGGTGGCCATGAGGCGAGCATCGAAGCCGGCACCGCAGCCGATGGTGAACAAGCTCGTCTCGTCGGGCCTGCCCGGGCGGTGCAGCGTGACCTCCCCCAGGTCGAGCGCGCGCGGTCGCGCTGCCGACAACGCGGCCGCCGCTCGCTCGGTCGCGAGCGGGATGCCCAGGACCGCAGCCAGCTGGTTGCCGGTGCCCGCCGGGATCACGCCGAGCGGCGTGCCGCTTCCGGCCAGGACGGCGGCGATGTCTCGCAACGTGCCATCGCCACCCACGCCGATGACCGTACCGACACCGCTGCCCAGGCCAGCCTCGACCACGGGTCCTGTGTCGGTGGCGCTGGCCGTTTCGATGACCTCGGGGGCGACTCCGTCACGCTGCTCCACCACGTAGCGGATCTGTTCGAGCAGGGAGTGACGGGCCCGCACATCACGAACGCGAGCCGCGTTGGGATTGACGATCACGAGGCTGCTGATGGGCATGAGCCTGCTGAGCGTACTGGGTCGAGTGCCCTCGCGTCTGACTGGCGATGGCGAGCGAAGTCTCAGGCGGAGAGACGGCCACCCAGGGCTTCGGCCAGCCCTTCCAGCTGTCGCAGATCCGAGCTCACCGGGTTGAAGATGAACTCGTCGCTGCCGGCAGCCTCGTAGGCCGCGACGGCGCCCTGGATGCTCGCCGCATCAGTCGGGATCTGCTGCGCCATGGCGACGCCGAAGTCACCGTAGTAGTCGGACAGGTAGGCGGTCGCGGTCTCCCGGGCGTCGCTACCGAGCGAGTAGTAGGCGAGGGCCCACAGCTTCGGCTGTCCGTCGCGGCCAGCCTCGGTCCAGGCGGAACGCGCCGCCTGGTTGAGGCCGCTCACCTCGTCGGGCGACGCACCACCGGCGGACCAGCCGACGCCGTACGTGGCGGCCCGCTCGAACGCGCGCGGTGCCGTGCCGCCGAACGCGAGCGGGACCGATACTCCATTGGTGGGGGTGGGCGTGAGCTTCTTGGTAGCACCCTCCACCAGCTCGCCGCGCCAGGCGCGAAGCATGTACTCGATGTCCTGGTCCAAGCGCTTGCCGCGGCCCTTGTACTCCTTGCCCGCGACGACGTAGTCCTCGTCACGCCATCCGGGACCAAGGCCAAGCACGAAGCGACCCTCGGAGATCTGGTCGACACCTGCAGCCAGCTTGGCCAGCAGGGCACGGTCGTAGACCGGTCCGATGGCGACGTTGGTCTGCAGGTTGATGCGATCGGTCACCGCTGCTGCCACCGCCAGTGCCTGCATCTCCTCGTAGGTCGGGAAGACCAGCCGCCCGATGGTGGCGAGGGTGGAGAAGCCCATGTCCTCCGCCTCGCGCGCCCATTCGACGAGCCGCGGCCCTGGGGTGCCGGGGATGGTATTGGGCAGTCCGACGCCGATGCGCATGTGATGGTCTCCTGGTCGAGCGGGGCCCCTGCGACAGGGGAGGGTTGGGCTGTAGATATTTGTCGACGCAACTATATCATCCGGCTGGAGCCCGCAACAGCGGAGGCGCCGACCGGTCGTGTGGGCGTAGCCGAGGGCGTCCTCGGGCGACCGATCCGGCGGGGGAGAGCAGGCCTGAGAAGGGGCCATCGGTTACTTGCGGCCTTCGCTCGCGCGGTGAACGATGAACCTGGGATTGGGAGAGCTCCGGTGCCCGAACTGTCCAGGTTTCAGGAGTCAGCAGTGTCGATGACGTCGGGGTCACCCACCACGGTCGACGAGTCGGACTCCGGCGGCCCGCGCCGGATGGTCATCGTTCCGCGCCGTCCTGGGCTCCTCAGGGAGTACAAGGCAAAGCGGCCGCGCGCACGCGACGAGCTCGATGACTTCATCGACGACCTGTTCGGCGCCACCACCGACGAGAAGCCAGGGCTCTTCGATGCCGGCCTCGTCGTTGTCGGCCTCCTGCTCATCGCCTGGGCCAGTCTCCTCGGCGGCATATCCCTGGCGCTGTGGATCGGCATCGCTGCGGTCGTGCTCGGCCTCGCCTTGCCCATACGTTCGGCCCTGCGCAAGTACGGCTTCTCCCGTTCGGACGGGCTCCGTCGACGCATCATCGGCGGAGGGCTGTTGCTGGACGCCTCGCACCCGGCGACCCTCAGGCTCATCGACGCCTATGCCCACCTGATCCAGATGTCGTGCCTCCAGGGCACGGGTAATCCAAGCGAGCCGTCACCGCAGGACACTCGGCCATGGTGGAGGTGGCTACCGAGCTGGCCGGTCAACCGCCCGCGAACCAGGCCAAGGTCCGCTTCGTCACGATCCGCACCGAGGCGATCGAGGCGCTGACGCGTCAGATGCTTCGATCACATGACCGCTGGGTGGCGAAGACAGCCGCAGAGTCAGCCCCCTTCTCTCCGTCTGGCGCCTCCGCAACGGCCGCCTCGAGCTTCGAACCACTCGATGCCGTGGGCCGTAGCGGCGCGATCACCGAACTCGAGATGCTCAACGAACAGCTACGGCGGGAGACCGCCGATGATTCCGGCTAACGCTCCGAGGTCGCCTGATCCGCTCGTCGTCAGGGTTCTGACCTGGGTCGCGTTGCCCTTCGTCTTCGCCTGGATGACGTTCAAGTCGATCGTCTCGGCCATCGGGGGTGTCGGCCGCCGGGCTATCGATGCAGCGCGTGCGGCCGCCCGCACCATCGCCGCCATCGCCCGCCGTGTCGGCGACGCCATCCGCATCACGCTCGCCACCATGGCCGACGGCCTGCGCCGCATCCTCGGCCGCCTGCTCGTGCTCGCCCGTGCCACGGTCGCGCTGCTGCTCCGACCGCTGCGCCTCGCGCTCGCCGCCCTGCGCCGGCTGGGGGCCCGCATCGCGACCGTCCTGCGTGCGGCCGCCCGCACCATCGCCGCCATCGCCCGCCGTGTCGGCGACGCCATCCGCATCACGCTCGCCACCATGGCCGACGGCCTGCGCCGCATCCTCGGCCGCCTGCTCGTGCTCGCCCGTGCCACGGTCGCGCTGCTGCTCCGACCGCTGCGCCTCGCGCTCGCCGCCCTGCGCCGGCTGGGGGCCCGCATCGCGACCGTCCTGCGTGCGGCCGCCCGCACCATCGCCGCCATCGCCCGCCGTGTCGGCGACGCCATCCGCATCACGCTCGCCACCATGGCCGACGGCCTGCGCCGCATCCTCGGCCGCCTGCTCGTGCTCGGCCCGTGCCACGGTCGCGCTGCTGCTCCGACCGCTGCGCCTCGCGCTCGCCGCCCTGCGCCGGCTGGGGGCCCGCATCGCGACCGTCCTGCGTGCGGCCGCCCGCACCATCGCCGCCATCGCCCGCCGTGTCGGCGACGCCATCCGCATCACGCTCGCCACCATGGCCGACGGCCTGCGCCGCATCCTCGGCCGCCTGCTCGTGCTCGCCCGTGCCACGGTCGCGCTGCTGCTCCGACCGCTGCGCCTCGCGCTCGCCGCCCTGCGCCGGCTGGGGGCCCGCATCGGGGCACGGTTGGCGGTCCTCTACTTCGACATCGTCGGAACCGTGACGGTGGTGGTCGTGAGGTCCTACCAGGTCGTGCGCAGCGGGATCCGCACCATCGGGCTGAGGGTGGCAGCCGGTGCTGGTCTGGCCAGGGCCATCGTCGACTCGGCGCTGCGGATCATCGGGACCATCCTCACCAAGAGCTGGTCGATCGCTGCGGCGGTGGCCCGGCGTGCACGCGCAGCGCTCGGCAGCGCTGCCAGGGTCGTCTGGCGACCGATCAACTCAGCCATCAGCGTGGGCGCTCGCCTGGCGGGCAGGCTGGCAGCTGGCGTGAGACGTGCGCTGGGAGCTGCGCGCAGCTGGGCCGGTCAGCTGGCCGGAGCGATGCGCTCGGTCCTCACACGAGTCGTAGCGCCCGTTCTACGAGCTGGTGTGTTCGCCGTCGGCGCCGCGTTCGTGCTGACCCGCCGAACGCTATCGGTGATCTGGAAGCAAGTCGCAGCTGCGGGTCGGGTCCTGTCCGGAGCCGTGGCGCGCGCGACCCGTCGCATCCGGGGCATGGCGGCCGCAGTCAGGGCGGTGATCAGCCGCTCGCTGCGACGGGCTTCCGCGTCGGTCCGCAACGCTGCCGTCGCGTTCAGGAGCGCGCTCGGTCGGTCGGTGCGCCGGGCGGCGCAACGAGTCCGCGCGATGGCATCGGCGATGCGCCTCTCCCTGCGGCAGGCGGCCAGTCGGGCGTCGGCATCGGTGCGGCGACTCACGGCCTCGATCCGGCTTTCCGTTACACGCGCCAGGGAGTCGGTCGCAGGTTCGGTCGCGGCGATCCGCGCTTCGGTCGGTGAGCTCCTGGGCCGCGCCCGCTCGTCAAGCCCACCCGAGGGGCCGGACGCTCATGAGCACCAGCCTCGCCAGCATTGACAGCCGGTCGCCCTGCGACCGCCTCCACTCAGGGTGCGAGCTTGATCACCTGCCAGTCCGACAGCCCCTCCGTCGAGCAGGAGCCGGCTGTGGTGATGAGTACGCGCTCGTCCGCCTCCGTTGCTTCGGCATGGGAGCCGATCCCGCTGAAGTCGCAGGGTGCGTAGGGCGTTGGACCGCGGAGGGTCGGCGAGTCCTGCCACGAGTGCAGGAGTCCTTTCTCGGTGGCCAAGGCGAACTCCGCATAGCCCTGTGCTTCAAGCTCGGCGAGTGCCCCGGGGACCTGGTCCCACACGGCGCGCATGGGAAAGGAGCTATCGACCACCACGAGGACGCGCTCGGTCGGCCGTGAGATCACGATCACTGCCGCGATCGCTCCGAACACGACGAGCAGCCCCACGAGAAAGATTCGCGAGTGGACGCACGCTGGACCTAAACCCCGGCGTTGAAGAGCGATGCCAGCTTGAACTCGACGTCGCCTTCGCTGGCATTGATCGAGGCGGCCTCGACCAGCGATGCCAGCTGGCCCAGCTGTTCGAGGTCGGCTTCGAAACCGATGGTGAAGACCGGGATGCGAAGTCCTTCGATGACCCTGTCCACGTCACCGAAACCCAAGCCCTCGTTCGTCTCTCCATCGGTGAGCACGATGAGCATGTACTTGCCCCTGGGGTCCACCTTCCGCTGGTCCACCAGCATCGACAGGCCCAGCATCACGCCGTCATACATCGCGGTGCCACCGACCGGATCCATGTCCTGCACGGCTGCCGCGAACAGCGCTTGCTGGTTGAGGTCGAAGGGTGCGATCTCGAGGCGCTTGCGTGCCTGGTCACCGAACTCCACCATGCCGACGGACGCCTCAGGATTGATGAATTGACGCGACGACTCCAGCGCCTGCTGGACTGCCATGATGCGCGAGCCCGACATGGATCCGCTTGTGTCGGTCACGAACACCGCGTACACCGGACGTCCGGCGTCCTTCTTGTCCTTCCACAGCTGCTGAGCCCTGATGAGCGTCTGACCCGACGGGACGGCCACATCGGAGATGTAGTCCGGTGGCGCGAAGCCGTACTCCCCGGCACGTTCGCGGAGCTCGTCGCCGGCGAGGTGGTCGGCGAACAGCTCCAGCACCTCGCGCTGCTCCGCCGGGGCGCTGTCGAAGGCGTAGAGCGGGTTGTCATGGCGGACGCCGAAGGGGATGAACTCGAAGCCCGAGCGCAGCGATTCCGTGTTGACGAACGTCTGCCACTCCATCACGAATGCGTCCAGCGAGCCATTGTCCTTCTCGACCGATTCGCGCATCTGAAGTGTGGTGAAGGCGACGAACGGCACCTGCTCCTGGAAGGTCTCGAAGACGCTGGCCACATCGGGTGCAACGAGACGGGTCTCATCGCCCTCCGCGAATGAATCGAGGACCGTGAGCAGGAAGTTGAGTCCGGTCGAGGAGGCGAACGGATCGGTGTAGCCCATCACCAGCTCGCCGGCCACGACCGCCTGCAACAGCACGGCGGCATTGAGCTCGCCATACCGCTCGCGGAGCTGATCAGCCGTCTCAGCCTTCATGACGATGCCCGCCACGTTCGGGACCGTCGTGTCAGTCACGACCGACATGGGGCTGTGGACGCTCGCCATCTCGATCCACAGCTGATTGGAGGGGCTGAAGCCTGCCGGTATGGCGTCGCCAGCCGCGATGAACTGGTAGCCCGTGCCCGACGGGATCCGGCGGATGGCGACCTGGGCTTCGCGTCCGTCAGCCAGCGTGGCGCCCGATCGATTGAAGGACTCGGCAGCCTCCACCATCCAGCCGTCGGTGCCCGTGCCCGACTTCTCGGTCGAGGCGAACACTTCCGCCACCACGCTCCCTGGGCGGACGCCCGGGTCGACGACCAGCCCGAACTCGCTGATGTCTGGCAGGGTGTCAGCGAGCTGCTTGTCGCCACCTGGCGCCACACTCGCCTTCCGGTCGATCGGCTCGTTTGCCCAGCCGATCTCGCTCGCGATCTGGGCCACGCGTTGCTCGGCGTCCGCCAGTGCCATCGGTGCGCCGCCATCGTCAGCGCCGCAGGCTGACAGGGCAAGCACGGCGCTGACCAGGAAGGCGAGGGCGGCCATCGTTCGCCGCTGTGGTTCCATGCCCTGTTCCCCTTTCAGGTCCTGCGCCTCACGCTTCTTCCGTGGATGCGGCCTCGGGCGCCGCGACCTCGAGATCCAACACGTTCGCAGCGGCGCTGCTGCGCTGGTACTTCGTCATCGTCTTCTCTGCCTCGCTGGTGAGCTTGTCCATCTCGACGATGGTGCTGGCCATCTCCGGCAGCGCCTCGCGCCGGTATCGCGAGATCTCATCGAGCGCGACGTTGATGTCGCGGAAGGCGGACTTCAGCGCGTCCATGTCAAGCATCGCGCTTGAGGCCTGCTGGTGGATCTGGCTGCCTTGCGTCTTCAGTCGCGCGGCTGTGCCGGCGATCATGTCGGAGGTCGTGCGGTTCAGGGCGTCCACCTTGTCGAGCACGACCTTCTGGTGTGCCACCGCCATCGCGACCGACACCGCGACCTGCAAGGCGCTGATGGTGACGTCGAGGGCTCGCTCCACGCCGCGGATGAGCTCGCGATTGTTTCGCACGATGAGTGCCGTGGCGAGGACCCCCTGCTGGTTCACGGCCAGCTGCTGCATGAGATCCATCGTGCGCTGACGCAGGACGAAGATGACCTCTTCTTCGACGAACGCCCGTCGCGGGTCGTCCGGTCCGATCTCCTGGTCGAGTCGGGCGTTGATGGCGGCGTCGAGCGCCTTGGCCAGCGCGACCTGCTCGGTCAGCGTGACCGTCAGCTCGCGCATGTTCTTCTGGTCCTCATTCAGCGTGATGTTGTCGCGCTTGAGCTGCTCGCGGCCGCTCTCGAGCGAGCGGATGATGGCATCGATGACACCCTGCGACGACTCGAACTGCATGAAGTAGCGCTGTAACGGCGTGCCCACGCCCGGGATGAGCCCCAGGACACGATTGAAGAGTCCTGGTTCCAGGTCCAGCGATGTCGGGTCGAGCTTCTCCACCTCGATGCGAAGGTCGGCCAGTGACTTGGCGACCGGGCCGCCCTCGTCTGATTCGCGGGCGAGGTCCCGTAGTGGTGCCTGCAGCATCCGGCTACGTGTGGCCGCCCGGCGCTGCAGGTCACGGCCCATACCCTCTACCGCATCGATGGTCACGACGCGCGAGTCCTGGTCGTCGGGATCGAAGCTGACCAGCTGGTCAGCGACTGCGATGGCGCGGGCCTGGAGCTCCTCGCTGACGTCGGGTTCGGCCACGATCACCTCAGCCTTGGTGCCTGGCACATCGAGGTCGAGGCGCAACGCAAGAGCCCGCTGCTCACTGCTGTTCGTGTCGGTCATGTCGCTCTCCCTTGCAGCTCGATCGATGATCGCGGTGTGTCATTCGGACGGGTGATCACGTCGAAGCGTATCGGTTGGCGCGTTCGGCCAGCTCCTTGAGGGCGTCCATCGCCGCCTCCGTGTCCTGCGGGGCGAGCCCGATCGGCGCATCCGCGAGCGCCGTCGACGTGCGATCGAGCAGCGTCATCGCCGATTCGTTCTGGGCGAGCAGGTAGGTGACCTTGGCTTCCTGCGTCACGGCGAGGGCACGGCGGTCCTCCAGGGTCGAGATCTCCGTATGTGATCCCGGATCGCCCTCGGCCATCAGCTCGAGGAGGCGGCCGTCGATGTAGTCGGTGTCGATCGCGCTGATGCTTCTCCTGGCGATGGAGACCTCACGCAGGTTGCTGATGACCGCGAGGTAGACCTGCTGCGCGACGGACCGATATCTCGCGTAGGTCAGCTCGCCAGCGTCCATTCGCCGCCCCAGGGTCGCCACGAGGTTGTCGCGTTTCTCCCCGATGGCCTGGAGCTGATAGGCCGGGCGCGGGTCCTCTAGCTGGTCCAGGTCCTGAGACAGTGCCCGCAACTCGAGCGCGCTGACCTCCGGCAGTCGTGGTGCCTGGTAGCGCAGCTTGTTGAGGGTGCCTGTAGCCGACAATGTGACCGGCCAGAGCGCGATCGCCACCACGCCGATGGCGACGACAGCGATGGCGAGGATGGGTGGCGGTGCAAGGAGCACGAGGATCGCCCCGACCGCTATCACGACTGCGACGATCGCGACCCAGGACGGGGGATATGAAACGACAGCTCGCCACCACGATCTCATCTTGGTTCCAATGATGACTGTCCGATCGCATCGATGCGACCACAAGAGCCGTTCGGCATCACCAGGCCAACAGTGCACGGACCGGTCGGGCCCGACGGGAGCGGATCGGCTCCGGTCCCGGGCTGTAGCTTCACTGTGCGCCATGGACGCGAAACGATCAGCCTACGGACCCGACACGTGACCGGCTCGGCTCCGAGTCGTGGCATGGCCATCGTCATGGGCGTGGCGGTCACCATCCTGTGGGCGACCTCGGTGGTGCTCGATCCGCATCGGCCTCACCCAGGAAGAAGTCGAACCGATCGGGTTCGCCGGTGTCCGCTTCACGTTGGCAGCCATCATCCTGGTTCCGCTGGCAACCCCGCAGCTGCGAGCTGCGCGAGTGTGGACTGCCGCGAACCGACGTCCGCTCGTCGGCGTGACCATCTACGGTCTGTTGATGTTCTGCGTGGCGCAGCTGGGGTTCTACGTGGCGCTGAGCGAGCTCACCGCCTCGTCGGTGGGCCTGTTGATGGGCCTCGCGCCGATCGTGACCGCGGTGCTCACCATCAGCAGCGGGGACGAGCGGGCGAGTCCGCTCCAGTTCGTGGGCATCGGCGTGCTCATCATCGGCGTCGTCGCCTTCTTCGGGCTGGAGCTGCCCTCGACAGCTGCTCCGCTGGCGCTCGCCGCCGCGTTCTCCATCCCCATCGTGGTCGGTGGCAGCGCTCGACTGGGCCGCTACCTGGCGATCGACGCACGGCGCGCCTTCGGTGGCCCGCTGGGCCTGACCGCGCTGGCCATGACGGCCGGCGGCGTCACCACCTTGGTGCTCGGGCTCGTGGTCGAGGGTGTGCCCTCGTTCAGCCCGATGGCGTGGCTGCTGATCCTCTGGCTGGCCGCGATCAACACGGCGCTGACCTACACGCTCTGGACGCAGACCCAGCGTACCCTGCGCGCCGTGGAGTCGAGCGTCCTGGGTGATCTCACCGTCGTCCTCGTGGCAGCGTTCGGGTGGGTGGTGCTCGACGAGGCGCTCGACCTGCTCCAGGTGATCGGTTTGGCCGTGGCCCTGGCGGGCGTGGTCGTGGTCCAGCTGGCGCCGACACTGCAGTCGCGCGCTCGTCGTCAGGGCTAGCGCTGACCGAGGAACACGAGGAACGGCGGTCTACGGCGCGGCGTCGGCAGATGGGAACGGGCCACGGTGTTCATCGCCTTCGTCGAAGGCACCCCCACGCACCACGGCCACGAGCCGGCCGCCATCCCAGAAGGCGAGGTCCGCGGCGGAGCCGGTCTCGGGGCGGGCGTCGGAATCGAGGAGTCTGGCGTGCCGCAGGAGCGTACCGGGGTCCGCGCTCGGACCAGCGCCGCGCAACGCTTCCGTGGCAGCGTCGAGGTCCGTGGGCAGCGCTGTCACCCGGCAGCCGTCGAGGTCGAGGAAGGTGGAGTCCCCGCGCGAGAGCGCGCGCATGGCGTCGTCCGACCCGACGGCCAGCACGTGGTCAGCCGCCCAGGCCACGGCGGTCGGTGCAGCCGTCTGGGTGTGGCCGGCGGCAGGGTCCACGCGCCCATTGAGCGCGATGACGTACTCGTGGGTCATGTGGTCGTGGTGGTGTCAGTCGTCATCGATGATCTCCGTGGCGTCCCCGGCGCGCAGCCTACGCCCGCGACGCGTGATCGAACAGGCCCCCGGAGGATCGAGACGCCCATGGCGACAGCTGCCGGGCATCGACATCGCAAGACCCAGCTGCTTCCTGGTCGTCGATATCTCCGGCCACACGGGCAGGTCATCCGGCAGTTCCTGACACGGCCGGGTGGCGGATGACGTGGCAGCCATGGGTGATCGACGTCACGGTCTAGGAGCCGCAGGCGGAGCTGGCCCGACCCAGGCAGCACGGTACCGTGGCAGGCCTTGATGCCCTCGAGCTCGATCGTCGGATCTCCGCGAGATTCACGCCTCCCACACGAGTGCTGCGGATGCGGCGCCCTTCGCCTGAGCGCCGACGCGTCTTCAACGCTACTCGCGCCAGGCTAGGCGGAGGCGTTCTCACGCCGCCAGCGGCGACCGATCCAGACCGCCACCACGGCGGGGACCATCAGCCAGATCACCAGCAGGCCGATCGCAGAGAGCGCGATGGTCACCCAGATGCCGCCGCTCGGATCGAAGTCATCAAGCCGATCGCGGCTCGCCTGCAGGCTGTCAGATACGCCGCCCAGACGCGCGCCGAGGGCTGCCACAGTGGGACCGTTGCCACTGATGGAGACGCCCGCTGCGTCCAGCCGTCCGGACAGTTCCTGCAGCGAGATGCTGACGTCCCGCAGCGGCTGCGCCATGCCTTCGAACGGAAGCTGGCCGAGGATCCCGAACGAGCTCGCCTGGTCGGCCAGCCCTGACGTCCCCGGGGCGAGGATGGATGCCAGCACACCAGCCTGGACCAGTGACGCCCCCGTCTCCTCCAGGCTCGTACTGACGCCGGTCAGCGTCTGCTCTGACGTCTGCAGCGCCGCGTCGATCTCGTCGAGCGTGACGACGAGCTCATCGCGTGCTGTCTCCAGCGTCTCGACCATGCCCTGTGCGCTGGCGGCTGTGGCGACGAGCGCCAGCAGGAGTCCCCCGAGCAACATCACGCCCACGACTCCATAGGCAAGCAGTGCCGTCCCGGCACGGTGACGGGAGGGGCCCGGAGGGATCAACGCTGGTGCGGTCACATCATCCTCGCCTACGGTCACTGCTTGAGGTCGATGAAGACCTCGGCCTTTCGCTCTTTGCCAGAGGCGGACGGTCCGAACACCGGGACTCGCACCTGATAGCAGGCATCGCCCGGAACCGCCAACAGCACCGTGCGCGACCTGCCATCTCGCAGGACGGAGAGTTCCTTGGTGATGCCAGTGCTGGTGGGACGGTAGGCTCGCAGGTCCGGAGCATCGCGCACGCCGTCGAGCTGGACCAGCATCGCGGTCTTGCCGCGCTTGGGTCGTGGAGCGTTGGGTGCCACATCCTTGAGCCGTGACACCGGCACGCGCGTGACGGTAACGCCGGTCGGGGTGCCGCTGCGATTGATGCCTGTTCGCTCAAGCTCAAGGACCACGCGCTCATAGCCGCCACGATTCAGGAACCGCACGCGGTTGAGCCGCCATTTGCGGTCGTACGTGTCGAGGATCGGTTCGGTGAGGTCGTCACAGCTGATGTCGCGGGGGCGGCCGGGAACCCGCACGAGGGGAGGGGCGTTGCTGGGTCGTGGCTCCACCGTATCGGTCTCGGTCGCGTCGACCGGCCGACCAACCTTGCGTGCGTTCCTCTTCCACCAGCTGTACAACTCTGCCAGGTCGGCATCAGGCCCCTCGACGACACCGTAGGTCCGACTGCGGGTATCAGTCCAGGTGAGCTGGGCTATGCCTCCATCAACGAGGCAGCCGACGGCGCCGAAGCCCCACTTACGTGATCCAGCCTCGCCCGACTCGCAGGCATCGTCCGTCTCCTGTAGCGCCGGCTGGACCTCGGCAAGATCGTCCTCCCAACGGGCGCGCAGCGTTTCGGTGTCCTCGAATGATCGCAACGTCACGGTCGCAGCCGCCTCATCGGGCGGCTGGCAGTTGACTGTGGCTTGCGGACCACCTGCGACAGGTTCGTCCGTTGAGCGCACGGCTTCGCAGTCCAGGCCTGCGGCACGTTCGAGGAGGTCCGTCTCGGACGCGGTCAGCTCGGTAGCGGGCGTGGGTTCGGCGGTCGGTTCTGGCAAGGCGCTGGCTGTAGGCACCGGCGTGGGCTCGGGTGTGGGGCTCGAACTCGGCGTCGGCGTGGGCTCGGGCGATGGACTCGATGTCGGCGTCGGCTCTGGTGTGGGGCTCGGACGCGGCGTCGGCGTGGGCTCGGGTGTGGGGCTCGGCGTGGGCTCGGGTGTCGGACTCGGCATGGGCTCAGGCGTCGGGCTCGGCGTGGGCTCTGGTGTGGGGCTCGGACGCGGCGTTGGTGTGGGGCTCGGGCGTCGGCGCTCGGCGTGGGCTCAGGCGTCGGGCTCGGCGTGGGCTCGGGTGTCGGACTCGGCGTGGGCTCAGGCGTCGGGCTCGGCGTGGGCTCGGGTGTCGGGCTCGGCGTGGGCTCGGGTGTCGGACTCGGCGTGGGCTCAGGCGTCGGGCTCGGCGTGGGCTCTGGTGTGGGGCTCGGACGCGGCGTTGGCGTGGGCTCAGGCGTCGGGCTCGGCGTGGGCTCGGGTGTCGGACTCGGCGTGGGCTCAGGCGTCGGGCTCGGCGTGGGCTCGGGTGTCGGACTCGGCGTGGGCTCAGGCGTCGGGCTCGGCGTGGGCTCGGGTGTCGGACTCGCACTCGGTGTTGGCGTGGCCTCGGGCGTCGGGGTCGGGACAGGCGTGGGCTCAGGTGTCGGGCTCGGCGTGGGTTCTGGCGTAGGTGCGGGCGTCGGTTCTGGCGTCGGAGTCGGGCTCGCACTCGCTGTTGGCGTGGCCTCGGGCGTCGGGACAGACGTGGGAGCCGAGCTCGCCGTGGGAGCCGGTGTCGGACTCGGGCGCGGTGTGGCCCGATCGGTGAACTCGTCGAGCGCGCTGGGTGTAGCCAGGACTCGAATATTCGCGCTCGCGCTGGGGGAGGCAGCCACGAGGCCGTCATCACTGGAGGGGCCCGACACCAGGATGAGCACCAATCCGAGCAGGCCCGCAGCCCCGATGGCGACGATCGCCAACGGCAGCAGCCGCCGCCCCGAGCCGCGCTGTGACGCCCCGGTAGCCAGCGTAGGCGCCACGGTCATGAGCGTCTCAACGGGCGCGTCGGCCGCGGATGTGCCCGCGGGTACGGGCGGAGCCTCGTCTGCCGTCGCTGGATCAGGTGTGGGCTCTGGCTCCGGCTCAGGCTCAAGCTCCGGCGGCAGCTCCGGCTCGGGGGCCGGCGGCAGCTCCGGCTCGGGAGCCGGCGGCAGCTCCGGCTCAGGCTCCGGTGGCAGCTCCGGCTCGGGTGCCGCCGGCTCGACCGTCGAGGCTACTGCAGCCTCGTCCGCGATCGGTTCCGCCTGGGCCGGCGGGACGGGTGTAGGGGGCATGCCCGGCACCAGCGGGACCGGCGCACTCACCGGCGCCTCGGCCAGCTCCTCAGCACCCTCGAGGTCGGCCAGGCAACGCCAGCAGTAGATGCGATCCGCTGGGTTGGGCGTTGCGCAGCCCGGGCATACCACGACCGGTACTCGTGGCTGCTCCAGGTCGGCCTCCGGCCACGTTGGCTCCCCGGCGAGCATGGCAGCGCCGCAGTCGCGGCAGAGCTGGGCGTCTGGTTCGTTGGCTGCACCACAGGCAGAGCAGAGGCGTGCGTCGTTCATCGGTTCCCGACCGCACGCACGCGTGCCGCACCAAGGGCAGCCTGATCAGAGGGCAGCGCGGTGCCCCCCGAAACCGGATCTGGGTCGACCGATATGCGAGTCAGGCTCGTCACTGCTACACCATTCGACGTCCACGGCGATGCCACCCAACGGGTCGTGTGCCCGTCGGATAGGTCACTTGTGCCATGTTGGGTGTAGTGACGTGCACTTTTGAGTAGCCCATAGGTACTACGCGTGCCTGGCCCTTCCAGTCGAGGTTAACCAGGGCGAACGTGCGTGGACCGGCCTGCTACCGTTCGTTCAGCATCAGGGGGACGCGCGCTCGAGATGGTGGCGCGTCTCCGTAGGACGGAGGTCGTCTGGGCGCGCCAAGGTCCGCACCGGGCGTTTCGCCTGGCGGTACGGATCCGCGAGAGTGCCCGTCATGACCTCGCATGACGTCGTATGAACAACGACGAAGGAGGGCTCCATGGGGCAGTTGCTCCGAGTGCCGGCGCGGCCCAGCGTTCGGCCGTTGGCCGTGGCAGTCGCGACGCTGGTGGCAACGGGACTAGTTGCCACGACAGCTGTGACCGTGTCGGCCGATGACTACTACGGCTGTATCACCCCCGAGATGACACTCGTTGGTGTCGGCGTGGGTGAAGCTCCGGCCGACCCCTGTGCTGCCACCGACACGTTCATCGCCTGGAACGCGGAAGGAGCTCAGGGCCCCGAGGGTCCGGCAGGTCCCCAGGGCGACCCGGGTCCCCAGGGCGACCCCGGGCCAGCCGGTGACGCAGGTCCCCAGGGCGATTCCGGTCCAGAGGGTGCCGCAGGACCTCAAGGTCCCCAGGGCGATCCCGGTCCAGCCGGCGACCCCGGTCCAGCTGGTGACGTCGGTCCCCAGGGCGATCCCGGTCCAGCTGGTGACGTCGGTCCCCAGGGCGATCCCGGTCCCCAGGGCGACCCGGGTCCCCAGGGCGACCCGGGCCCCCAGGGCGACCCCGGGCCAGCCGGTGACGCAGGTCCCCAGGGCGATCCCGGTCCCCAGGGCGAGCAGGGCCCCCAGGGCGAGCCAGGTCCCGAAGGGCCACAGGGTCCGGTCGGACCCGAGGTCGATCAGGCCAGCGGCACCGCTATCATCCCGGCCGATCGCCTCGGCGTGGTCGTCGAACCCGGTGTGGACCTCGGCCCCGACAGCGTGATCCTCGTCACGCCCAATGCCAATCTGCGCGACCGCATGTTCTGGGTGCGCAAGGAAGAGGACTCGGATACCTTCGTCGTCCGCCTGTCCTCACCCCGCGGCGCCGAGACCGAGGTGAGCTGGCTGATCGTCGAATTCGAGCTAGCTCGCCGGCGTCCTCGTTCAGTCGGGCTGCAGTGTGTCCGTGTCCCGGACCCGCAGCCCGACGAGCACATCGGCGTAGGTCTCCATCGCCGCTTCGCCCCTGGGTGAGAGTTCGTAGATCCCTCGCTCGACCCGCTGGAACCAGCCGTAGACGTCATCTCGCAGGATCCGGGCAGCGTGTCCGACACCGGTGGCGCGCGCTACCTCGGCCGCCTTCGTCGCGCCGTTCTCTCGCAGCCGCGCTGCACATAGCAGGGCCGCCTGTCGATACGCCGTCACGATCGGCCTCCGGTTGACGCCCCCACTGTTGGGATCCCCGACACGATGGGCGAACTCTCGCGCCAACAGGGTCTGACGCCGCCGGTTCGGCCGCGGCCGATAGGGCAGTGGATCAAGCAGGGGTTCCACCAACGAGGGCTGCTCGCCGCTCGGCTCATGCACGGCCAGGAGTCCCAGGCCCAGGCGCCGGCAGAGCTTGAGGATCCCTCGCCGCTGGCGTCGCCAGAGTGAGGTTCGGGCCGGCTTGGAGGCCACCGCTACCGCGAGGTAGACGTGATCGGATATGGCCAGGCGGTCGATACCCTGGAGGACCAGCGGCAGGGTGAAACCGGTCTTGAGCTCCACGATCAGCGGTGGTTCGTCCCCTCGCTGGGCAACCAGGTCACAGCCGCGCACCTCTGACTTCACCTCGTAGCCCTGACCCTCGAAGAAGGCCTTGACCGGGGCGTAGAGGTCCTCTTCGCGTTCGAACCGCACAAGGCGAGTCTATCGTCGCGCCGCGCGAGGGTTCGTCCTGCCCTCGGGGTGACCGGTAGTGCCCCTGCACCCTACGTGTCGGGGTCACCCTCGCCGTCGGTCGTGGCCGACGCACGGTCGGTGGCCGGCCAGGGGATGAACTCGCGTGTTCCATCGGACTGGTGCTGCGCGCTCTTGATGGCGGAGCTCAGCCCGGTGTTGTGATTCGCAGTCGCTCCGGTCGTCCCCGCCGACGAGCCGGCAGCAGCTGCGTACGCGGCCCTGACGCGCACGCCTTCTGGCTTGGGCACGTCGAGCAATTCCCGCCAGTGAGGCCATCGCTCGGTCGCAGGATGGACGATCCCCGGGCCGACGGCCTGCCAGCCGGGTGCAGGTGACTGGGGGCCCGGTCCCGGACCCACGGCCACGAGTGGGGCTGGCCCAGGTAGCGGCGCTGGCCCAGGCAGAAGGGCTGGCCCAAGTAGCGGCGCCGCCACCGGCTCCTCGGCGGTGACCGGAGGCGCGTCTGCTATCTCGTACGTGATGCGCGCGCCGTGGGGCGGCCTGGGCGCGACCGCCAGCGTGTCGCGAGGTATCGGGTCGCGTAGGGGCGGCGGCCCGGCAGCAGCTGCTCGTGTGGCGTCGGCGGGATGGGCGACGGCCTCGAGCGCGACCTTGCCGCTCTCGTCGAAGACCGGCACGTATCCCAGGTACTCACTCGCGCGAACGGTGTTCTTTGGCTTGCGCTGACGGCACGAGTAGCACTTCCGCGCCGATAGGTTGTTCAGGCTCCGGCAGTAACCACAGAGCCACCAGTCGGCCTCGCTCATGGCTCCGATGGTACGACGTATGGTGGCCCCGGGCTCGTGCGCAGCGGACGACGTGTAGCCATGTTGACCAAACGCACCACGTTGAGGGCCGTCCCTGGCGGCACCGGCACGGTCCCGGCGGCACCGGCGCAGTCCCGGCCGCGCCGGCGTCGCCCCGGCTGATGGCCAGGGATGGCACTCTGTCGTGTACCGCCCACACAGGGAGACCTTCGATGCAGTTCGGCGACTGGCACCTTGCGGAGATCACCGTCACGGTCATCGAGACCGTCGGCATCCTCGTGATCGCACTCGGCGTCCTGGTGGCCGCGCTCGCGACCCTCCAGGCAAGGCTGGCTGATCCTGCTGGGAACAACTACCTCATCTTCAGACGCGAGATGTCGCGTTGGCTTCTGCTGGGCCTGGAGCTGCTCATCGCGGCTGATGTCATCAGGACGGTGACGCTCGACCTGGACCTCGCCAACGTGGCTGCACTCGGGCTCCTCGTGCTCATCCGCACCTTCCTGGTCTGGTCCATCGTGCTGGAGAACGAGGGTCGCTGGCCATGGCAGCGGTCTCGAGCTGGCGACGCCGGCTCCGAGATCTGAGGCCCCTGGCCTCCAACAGCCGTCGATCCCTGCAGGAGGAGCACCGTCGTGAACGTCACAGGCCGTCGCATCATCGTCACCGGCGCTTCGAGTGGGCTCGGCTCGCACACTGTTCGCACCCTGGCTCGCGAGGGTGCGAACGTCCTGGCCGTCGCCCGCCGCTTCGACCGCCTGGAGCGACTGGTCGATGACCTCGTCGCCGCCCCGGGGCAGGTCGTGCCGTTCCGTGCAGACGTGACCTCGCCACGGGCATGCGCGGAGATGGCTGAGGCGGCGATCTCATCCTTCGGAGGCATCGACGTCCTGGTCAACGATGCCGGCAGCGAGGTCCAGGGCCCTATCGATCGCTTGTCTCTCGAGGATCTCGAGGGCATGTTCCGAGCCAACGTGACCAGCATCTTCCTGTGCGTTCGCGCTGCTCTCCCGGCTCTTCGGGCCAGTCGCGGCGCCATCGTCAACATCGGCTCCACCGTCGTCTCCCGGCCCCCGCGGGGTCGGTTCGGCTACGTCGCGTCCAAGGGGGCCGTCGAGGCGATGACCCGCGCGCTCGCTGTCGACCTGGGTCGTGATGGCATCCGCGTGAACGCCATCCGACCCGGCATCATCCCCTCGGAGCTCCGGGGTTCCACCGAGGAGGAGGAGCGGGCTCGTTTCTCCGCTGGTGGCGTCACCGGACGCCAGGCTCTCGACATCATCGGCGACGGACGTGACATCGCTGCCGCCGTCGCGTGGCTGGCATCGGAGGACAACCGGTTCGTCACAGGCGCGGTCATCGATGTCGACGGCGGCTTCAGCCTGGGCCTTGCCGATCCCGAGAACACATAGGGCGCCGGACGAGGTGCCCGCTATCGCGGGCTTGAGAGCCGCTGTTCACATGCCGCCAGATCGGCAGTCGTGTTGACGTTGAAGAACGAGTCGGCGATGTCGGTCATGTCTACGCCCTCCGCCCCCTGGTCGTCGAGCCAGTCCCGTGCGGCACGGCCACCCTGCCGGTAGAAGCGCGCGAGCGCGTCGGCCTTCGGGCGCGAGAGCAACAGGATCAGGTTCTGTCGCCGATCTCCGGCCCTCGGCACAGCTACGCCAGTGGCCTCCGCGGCCTCGACCAGTCGCGAGACGAGGGAGGCATCCGCGAACGGCGCATCGCCGGGATACGTCAGGACCCAGTCGGTCTCGACGTGGGCCAGCGCACTGACGATGCCGCCGAGCGGCCCTTCGCCCGGTCGATCATCAGCGATGGCCGGATAGCCCAGCTCCCGGTAGGCGGCGCCATCGCGGCCGCAGCTGATCACGATCGTGCCCACCTGCGGCCTGAGCGCATCGATGACGTAGTCGACCAGTCGGCGACCCTGGATTGGCTTCATGGGCTTGTCGGCACCTCCCAGGCGCACGCCCGACCCGCCGCACAGGATGATGGCCGTGACCTCATCGGAGCGCACGGCCGACTCAGGCTCCCGCGTGCACGCGATGCGGCATCGTGTAGACGTTGAAGCGGCGCTCGCGCAGGAACCCGACGAGGGTCATGCGTTGCTCGGCGGCGAGCTCGACCGCCAGGCTTGAGGGCGGCCCGATCGCAGCGACGAAGGGGCACCCGGCCATGGCCGCCTTCTGCACGAGCTCGAAGCTGGCGCGGCCGCTGAAGAGGAGTCCGAGCCCGGTCAGCGGCAGCCGGTCTTCCGCCAGGAACCGTCCGACCAGCTTGTCCAGCGCGTTGTGGCGACCCACGTCTTCTGCCACCGCCACGATCCGTCCGCTCATGTCGAACGCCGCCGAGGCATGCAGCCCGCCGGTGTGGGCGAAGGCCTCCTGCTCGTGGCGGAGCCGTTGGGGCAGGGCGCCGAGAACGTCATGATCGAGCACGAAGCGGTCACGCCCGGCGAAGTCCGGGATCTGGACGCGCACCGCGTCCAGCGAAGCCTTGCCGCAGACGCCGCAGCTCGACGTGGTGTAGACGTTGCGCGTGAGCGCGTCCTCGTCGAAGGCGACACCGGACGCGAGCTCGACCCGGACCACGTTGTCGACTCCGTCCCCGTCGTGCGATGGCTCGACGTGGCTGACCGCGAGGACGTCCTGCGCTGACCGCACCACGCCCTCGCCGAAGAGGAAGCCCGTCGCCAGCGCCAGGTCGTCGCCCGGCGTGCGCATGGTGACCGCGATGCTGCGCTCGACACGCCGGTCCGGCGGACCGAACAGCAGCCGCATCTCGAGCGGCTCTTCCACGGTCACCACGTCGCGCTGCCGCGTCATGGCGCCGTCGCTCACGACGTCGACATCGACGCCTGCGATACCGACCGGTCCGCCGGCTACCGGGCGGGCGAGCTCCACGTCAATCGAGGACCGGGAGGAGGCGGGCCTGTTCGGCCGCTCGCGCCGTGAACTGCTGCTGCCACTCGGAACGGTGGTTGGCCGGCCGCACCTCGACCGCGGTGACCTTGTACTCCGGGCAGTTGGTGGCCCAGTCGCTGAGCTCCGTGGTCACCACGTTGGTGCCCGTGTCGGGATGATGGAAGGTGGTGTACACGACTCCGGGCGCGACCCGTTCGCTGATCGTGGCCGGAAGGGTCGATCTCGCCCTTGCGGCTCGCCACCGAGACGAGGTCGCCCTCGCGGACGCCACGTAGCTCCGCGTCGGCAGGGTGGATCTGCAGCACGTCCTGCTCCAGCCAGCGGATGTTCTCCGTGCGACGGGTCTGCGCCCCCACGTTGTACTGGCTGAGGATGCGCCCGGTGGTCAGCAGCAGCGGGAACTTGCGATTGGCGCGCTCCTCGGTCGGCTGGTAGTCCGTGAGCACGAACATGCCCTTGCCGCGCACGAACTCGTCGACATGCATGATCGGCGTGCCCGTGGGCGCCGACTCGTTGCAGGGCCACTGCACGCTGCCGTGCCGGTCCAGGAAGTCGAAGGAGACGCCCGCGAATGACGGCGTGAGCGCGGCGATCTCATCCATGATCTGCGACGCGCTGTCGTAGTGCATCGGGTAGCCCAGGGCGTTGGCCAGGGCCTGGGTCACCTCCCACTCCGCCATGCCCGTCATCGGCTTGGTCACCGGGCGCACGCGGTTGATGCGCCGCTCGGCGTTGATGAAGGTGCCGTCCTTCTCCAGGAACGATGTGCCCGGCAGGAACACATGGGCGAACTTGGCGGTCTCGTTCAGGAACAGGTCCTGCACGATGACGCACTCCATCGCCCCCAGCGCTGCCTCCACGTGTTGGGTGTTGGGGTCCGACTGGGCGATGTCCTCACCCTGGATGTAGATGCCCTTGAACTCGCCCGCCACCGCGGCATCGAGCATGTTGGGGATGCGATAGCCCGGCTCGGCATGGACACGGACACCCCAGTGCTCGTCGAACGAGGCGCGCACCGCGTCGTCGGTGACGGGACGGTAGCCCGGCAGCTCGTGGGGGAACGAGCCCATGTCGCACGAGCCCTGGACGTTGTTCTGCCCACGCAGCGGGTTCACGCCGACGCCCAGCCGGCCGATGTTCCCGGTGGCCATGGCGATGTTGGCCATGGCCATCACCATCGTCGAGCCCTGGCTGTGCTCGGTGACGCCGAGACCGTAGTAGATGGCCGCGTTGCCGCCCGTAGCGTAGAGCCGCGCGGCGTCCCGGATGGTCGCGGCTGAGACCCCGATCTCCGCCGCCACCACCTCGGGCGCGTGCTCCGGCCGCGCGGCGAACTCGAGCCAGTCACGGAAGGATCCCATGTCGCAGCGCGCTTCCACGAAGGCGCGATCGACCAGGTCCTCGGTGACCACGACGTAGGCGATGGCATTCATGAGCACCACGTTCGTGCCGGGCTTGAGCGGCACGTGCACGTCCGCCTCGACGTGGGGTGACCGGACGAGGTCGGTCGCGCGTGGATCGACCACGATCAGCTGCGCGCCGTGCCGCAGTCGTCGCTTCATCTGCGAGGCGAACACCGGATGGGCGTCGGTGGGATTGGCGCCGATCACCATGATCACGTCGGCGCTCTCGACCGAGTCGAAGTGCTGGGTGCCCGCGGACGTGCCGAACGTCTGCTTGAGCCCGTAGCCGGTGGGGGAGTGGCAGACGCGCGCGCACGTGTCGACGTTGTTGTTGCCGAACGCGGCACGCACCAGCTTCTGGACCAGCCACACCTCCTCATTGGTGCAGCGTGACGAGGTGATGCCACCCACCGCGAACGTGCCGTGCTCCGCCTGGATGGCCTTGAGCCGCGTGGCGGCGTAGTCGATGGCGACGTCCCACGAGACCTCGCGCCAGGGCTGGTCGACCGAGTCGCGGATCATGGGCGTGGTGATGCGGTCCTGGTGGTTGGCATAGCCCCAGGCGTAGCGACCCTTGACGCACGAGTGGCCGTGGTTGGCCTTGCCGTCCTTGTAGGGCAGCATGCGCACGACCTGGTCACCCTTCAGCTCGGCCTTGAAGGAACAGCCCACGCCGCAGTAGGCACAGGTGGTCAGCACCGTGCGGTCGGGCACCCCGTGCTCGATGACCGTCTTGTCCATGAGTGTGGCCGTAGGGCAGGCCTGCACGCAGGCGCCGCAGGAGACGCAGTCCGACGACATGAAGTCGGCGGCGCCGGTGGCGATGGTCGAGTCGAACCCGCGACCGAGCACGGTCAGCGCGAAGGTGCCCTGCACCTCGTTGCAGGCCCGCACGCAGCGCGAGCACAGGATGCACTTGCTGGGATCGAAGGTGAAGTAGGGATTGGACTCGTCCTGCGCGGCATCGAGGTGCGTGGCCACCGGTTGGTAGCGCACCTCGCGCAGGCCCACGGCGCCGGCCACGTCCTGCAGCTCACAGTCGCCGTTGGCCGAGCAGGTCAGGCAGTCGAGGGGATGGTCGGAGATGTACAGCTCCATGACCCCGCGTCGCAGCTTGGCGACGGCGTCGGACTGGGTGCGGACCTGCATGCCTTCGCGCACGGGCTCCGTACAGGCCGCCTTGAACCCGGGCCGATCCTCGACCTCGACCATGCACATCCGACACGACCCGAATGCCTTCACGCTGTCGGTAGCGCAGAGCCTGGGGATGCTGATGCCCACCTCGGCGGCTGCACGCAGGATGGAGGTGCCGCTGGTGGTCTCGACGGGGACGCCGTCGATCTCGAGCGTGACGCTGTCAGTGCCCAGGCCGGGCGGCGTGCCGTAGTCGGTCTCGATCAGTCGCATGTCAGGGGCCCTCCGGGGGAAGTCCGAAGTCTTCGGGGAAATACTTGAGCGCGCTGCGCACGGGCACGGGCGTCATGCCGCCCAGGGCACACAGGCTCGACTCCTTGAGGATGTCGCACAGGTCGTCCAGCACGACGAGGTGGTCCGCACCGGCACCGTCCACGATCTGCTGCACCAATTCTGCCCCGCGTACCGATCCGATCCGGCATGGAGTGCACTTGCCGCACAATTCGTGGGCGCAGAACTCGAACGCGTAGCGTGCCTGCGCGGCCATGTCCACGCTGTCGTCGAAGACCACCACGCCGCCATGCCCGAGGTCGGCGCCGATCTGACGCAGCGCCTCGTAGGTCATGGGCACATCGAAGTGATCGGGCGTCAGGTAGGCACCCAGGGGTCCGCCGACCTGCACCGCGCGGACGGGCCGACCACTCCTCGTCCCACCGCCCCAGTCGTTCACGAGCTCACCAAGGGTCACCCCGAACTCGAGCTCGTAGAGCCCACCGCGCTTGACGTTGCCGGCCAGCTGGAAGGGCATGGTGCCGGTGGACGGACCGACGCCGAGGTGAGCGTAGGCGGCGCCACCGTGGCGCATGATCCACGGCACCGCGCACAGCGTCAGGACGTTGTTCACCACCGTCGGCTTGCCGTAGAGCCCGCGCACCGCCATCGGCGGGGGCTTCACCCTCACCTCGCCGCGCTTGCCTTCCAGGCTCTCGAGCAGTGACGTGGCCTCGCCACAGATGTAGGCACCGGCGCCGATGAACAGGTCGATGTCGAAGGCGTCCCCGAGGATGCCTGCCCCCCGCGCCTTGGCGAGCGCCTCGTCGAGGACGGCCGCCGCGACCGGATATTCGGAGCGCAGGTAGATGACACCACGGGTGGCTCCGATGGCGTGGCCGGTGAGGCGCATGCCCTCGATGAGCAGGAACGGGTCCCCCTCCATGATGAGTCGGTCGGCGAAGGTGCCCGAGTCGCCCTCATCAGCGTTGGCGACGACGTATCTCTGGTCGGCAGCCGTATCGGCCGCCGTCTGCCACTTGCGATGGGCCGGGAAGCCGGCACCGCCATATCCACGCAGGCCGGCGGTCCTGACCTCGTCGATGATCGAGCGTGGGTCGCCCAGGGACGTGCTGAACCCCCCGTTCGCGCGATAGGCGTCCAGCGATGTCGGCTCGTAGCTGCCGCAGTTGCCGAAGATCACGCGTGTCTGTCCGGCGAGGAGATCGTCCACGGCGCCCAGCTCGCGCGCATCCAGCTGCTCCACGTCGCGCCTGCCGATGGGCCCGTAGGCGATGCGGCGGCCCTCGCGCTCGATCTCGACCAGCGGCTCGGCCCACAGCAGCCCACGCGATCCGTTGCGGGTCACTTCGATCCCGGTCGCGGCCAGAGCCCCCGCGATGTCAGCCGCGCCCAGGGCTACGGCGACCGACTCGAGTGGCACGTACGCATGGCCGCTCATGGCAGCAGGCCTTCCAGCAGGCCTTCCAGCACGCCGGCCGATGCGTCGGCTTCGACGACCAGCTCATCGTCGACCATCATGGCCGGGGCCCTCGCGCAGAGCCCCAGGCAGTAGACGGCCTCAAGCCCGATGGAGCGATCCGGCGTCATCGCGCCCAGTCCGATCCCTAGCCGCGCAGCCAGCGTCTCCGTCAGCTCGCGCGATCCGGCAGCCTGACACGCTTCGGCCTGGCAGACCTTCACGACATGCGTCGGGGGCGGCTCGGTCCGGAAGTCCGAGTAGAACTCGACCAGACCACGGACCTCGGCCCGGCTCAGGTTGAACACGTCGGCCACCGTGGCGACCGCGTCCCCGTCGATCCAGCCATGACGCTGCTGGAGGGTTCGGAGCGCACTGATGGGTCCTCCGATGGCGTTCGCGTGAGGAGCGATCAGTCGTCGCAGTTCTTCGCTGGTCATGGCTCCTGGGGTGAGGGTCGCCGAATACTACCAGCGCGCTCGCGACCCCAGCGCGCCTGCGGGCCGATCGCCGCTCGCCCATGCGCCGATCCTGCTTCGGCCGTGCACGAGGGGCTGCCTCCGCCGCGAGTGCCGCATGCTATCGTTCGCAGCCGATGTGAGCGGACGCGCAGTGACGCTGTCGCGGCGGCGACGGGCCGCGCTCCCAGGGGGCTGATCGCATGGGCTGTCCCAGTGCTGGAGGAAGTGCCGACTGTCTGGTAGCGAGCGCGTGCGGATCGGGGTCGTCGGCCTCGGCCTGATCGCCCAGATCGCACACCTTCCCAATCTCCTGCGGCTGGGAGACTCGTTCGTGGTGACGCACGTCAGCGACGTGTCGACGCCGTTGATGGAGGCGGTCGCGTCGAGCCTGCCCGGCGCCCCGCGCCGTTCGGTCGCAGCTACCGAGGTGATCGCCGACCCGGAGGTCGACGCCGTCGTACTGCTGACGCCCGGTGCCCACGCAGGATTGGCCGAGAGCGCATTGCGTGCCGGCAAGCACGTGCTCAGCGAGAAGCCGCTCTGCGTCTCCCAGGCCGAGGCCGACCGGCTGAGCGCGATCGCCGCCGAGCGCGACCTGGTCCTTCAAGTCGCCTACATGAAGGCCTTCGACCCGTCCATGCCGCGTGCACGCGCCGCGCTGGAGGACCTTGGAGACATCCAGCTCGTCAGCATCGAAGTGCGTCATCCCACGCACGAGAGCCAGATCGCCAGGCTGGACTACCGCAGGCCGCCCGATCTCGAAGTCGCCGTCGCGAGCGCTGCCGAGGCTGCCGAGATGGCCGAAACCCTCGTCGCGCTGGGTGACGTGCCCGTCGGGATCGGCCGTCTCTATCGCGGGGTCCTGCTGGGATCGGTCATCCACGAGCTGGCGGCCCTGCGAGCACTCGGCTTCCGACCACCGCTGCGCTGGGAGCACGTCGTGGCCTGGCCCTTCGACCCCGCGGATGGCGCAGCCGAGCCGCCCTCGATCGCTGCCACGGCCGAGCTTGACGGCGGTGCCATCCTGCGTCTGCAGTGGCTCTGGGTCCCGGACTACCCGCGCTACGAAGAGACCATCAACATCGTCGGCAGCGCCGGCGCCATCCTCCTTGACATGCCGCAGCCCTACGGACCCAACGTACCGGCCCGACTCAGCGTCCGCGGGCCGGACGGACGCGATGCCACGCTCGATGATGGCCGACATCGTCGCGACTCCGGCTTCCTCGAGGAGCTGCGCGTCTTTCATGCGGCGGTGACCCACGGGGCGCCCATCCCGACCGGCGCTGACGAGGCCTTGACCGACACGGCCTCGTTGCAGGCCCTGACCGCAGCGCTCGCCGCCAGCCATGGCCTCGCGCTCGGTGGTGAGGCGGCCGCAGCCGCGACGGGCGACCGGCGATGAACATCCGCGGTATCGGCAGTGCGCCGGTCAGCTTCGGGGTGTATGGCACGGAGTGAGCAGCTCCGGCTCCCTGCCCCTGGCCCTGCTGGACCACGCGGCCTGGGCCGGGCTACGAAGGCATGGAGCTGGGCCCACCCGGCTTCTTCGGCACGCCCGACGACACGGCCGACGCGTTCGTCGGCCGCGGCCTCACGGCCGTCGGCGCGTACGTCCCCATCCACCTGAGCGCCGACGAGGCCACCGTCGAGCCGTGACCTTGCCGAGATGTCGCGCACGCTCGCCGAGCTGGCCGCCTGCGGGTCCGCCGCCCGGGCTCGCCATCCTCGCCGACGACGGCTCGCCCGGAGCTGCTGCGGCATCCGGCCCGCGACCCGGATGACCGCCGCCTGGCCCTCGACGACGCCGGCTGGCGGCGGCTCGCCGCCGAGGCATGGCCCGTGCGCTGGCGCTGGCCGAGCGGGCCGGCGTGCCGACCTCGTTCCATCCGCACATCAGCACCTACGTCGAGTCGCCCTGGGAGGTGGAGCGCCTGCTGCAGTCGACCGACGTCGAGCCTCACCCTCGACACCGGCCACTTCCGGCTGGCCGGCGCTGACCCCGGGGAGCACCTCGGCGCGCTTCGGCGATCGCGTCAACCACGTCCACCTCAAGGACGTGCGCCGCACCGTGCTGGAGCGGGCCAAGGCCGAGGGGCGCACCGACTTCGACGACCTGGTGGGGAGACGTGTCCACGCCGCTCGGCGCCGGCGATGTCGACCTCGTCGGGCTTCCTCGAGGCGCCTGCGACCGCCAGGACTACGACGGCTGGCTCGTGATCGAGCAGGACCGTCTGCCGCTCGGCGCATGACCCCATCGAGCCCGTGGCCGCGGAGCAGGCCGCAGAACCGGCGCTGGGTCGAGGACGCGCTGGCGCGCATCGGTGCGTCAGCGTCGGCAGGGAACGGAGGTGCGACGATGACCGAGGTCCGCGTGTTCCCCGACGACGCGGCTCTGGGTGCGGCGCTGGCCGACGAGATCGCTGGCCGGAATCGACGAGGCCCGCGCTCGGGGCGGCGCTACGTGCTGGGGTGCCCTGGTGGCCGCAGTGCCCGCTCCACGTACCAGGCGCTGGCGCCGACTCGGGTAGCTGGCGCCGACCTGGGTCACCTGGTCATCGCCATGATGGACGACTACATCGTCCGCGGGCCGAGCGGCGGTCTCGAGCACGTGCCCGGCGATGCCCACTACAGCTGCCGGCGCTTCGCGCATCGACGAGATCGTGGCACCGCTCGAACGAGGCCGCCGCCGTGGGCGTGGCGCCCGACCACATCTGGCTGCCCGATCCGGCGATCCGGCCGCCTACCGTCGGCCGCCTCGAAGACGCCGGGGGGTGTCGACCTCTTCATCGTGGCCAGCGGCGCCAGCGACGGGCACGTGGCCTTCGTCAAGCCGGGCACGCCGCTCGACGGCGACGTCTCGATCATCCCGCTCGCGGAGACCACGCGCCGGGACAACACTGGCCACCTTCCCGGACTTCGGCTCGCTCGACGAGGTGCCGACCCACGGGGTCTCCGTGGGCCTGGGCACCATCATGCGCCTGTCGCGGCGTGTCACGACTGGTCATCCATGGAGACGGCAAGCGGGACGGCGGCGGCGCGCTGCTGGCGGCGACGGACTTCGACCCCGACTGGCCCGCGACGTTCATCCATCGCTGCCGCGAGGCGCAGATCTGGCTCGATGCGCCGCCTATCCGGGCGGCGTGGTCAGGAGAACGGTCCGGCCCGTAGACCGGGACGGAGAGTCAGAAGGAGGTTCACATGAGTGGAACGATCCAGGACTCGCGGCGTCGCTGCGCGCCGCTGGTGGCGTGAGCGTTGCTCGTGGCCGCGCTGGGCGCGGGCGCAGTCGCACCGGCCGTGGCCCAGGACGTCGCAGACGAGCGGCTGGGAGTCGCTCGGCGACGTCACCCTGCGGCTAGCGGGCGAGTCGTCATCGGAGGCGACCCTCACGACGCTGGCGGAGCAGTTCATGGAGCAGTATCCCAACGTCACGGTCGACTCGAGATCAAGGACTGGGACAGCCTTCATGGGGACCGTGCTCAACATCGCCGACTCCACGACGCCCCGGACATCATCTTCGGCGACCAGGGCTACACGGTCGACGGGCCGCTCGTCGAGGCCGGCCTCATCATCCCGCTCGATCCGTACTACGAGGCCTACGGCTGGAACGACTGGTACGGCGACGGCGCCAAGGCCCAGTTCCGCTTCACCGAGGACGGCATGGACTTCGGCTCGGGTCCGCTCTGGGGCATCGCCGAGTCGGCCGACTTCGTGGGCGTCTACTACAACGTCGACAAGCTCGCGGCCCTCGGTCTGCGAGCCGCCCGGCACGTTCGCCGAGCTTCGAGGCCGCGCTGGCGGCTGCCAAGGAGGCCGGCGAGCTGCCCATCAAGCTGGGCAACCAGGCGGGCTGGCCCGCCATCCACGTGCTCGGCATCGCCGCAGGGCGCGACCTGGCCCGCGCCCGACGCAGCGCGCCTGGGTGTTCGGCGAGGACGGCGCCGACTTCGCCGCCGCGGGCAACCTCGCAGGCGGCGACGACGTTCAAGGACTGGGTCGACCAGGGCTACATCAACGACGACGCGAACGCCCTCGACTACGACCAGGCCTGGCAGGAGTTCGCGCAAGGGCGACGGCGTGTTCCTGCCCGGGGGCAGCTGGCTCGCCGCCGGGCCTGCGCGACGCCATGGGCGACGACAAGGTCGGCTTCATCGCGCCGCCTGCGGGCGAGTCCGGCAAGGTCGCGTCGCGTGGCCGCGCTCTCGCTGCCGTTCCACATCTCCAGCAAGTCCGCCGAACCCGGACCTCGCCGCCGCGCTTCATCGACTTCGTGATGAACCCCGACAAGGGCCAGGTCTACTTCGACAACGGCCGCATCCCGGCATCTGCCGGCTCGGTCGGGCTCGCCGGGCGACGCGCTGACGCAGCAGGTGGCCGAGGCCTGGGACCGCGATCGCCGCTGATGACGGCCTGACCTTCTACCAGGACTGGGCGACCGACACGATGTACGACAACCTGAGCGGCACCCTCCAGGAGCTCATCGGTGGTCGGATCACGCCGGAGGACTTCGTGAGCACGATCCAGGAGGACTGGGCGACCTTCCAGGCGTCCCGCTAGCCACCCTCGATGCGACCGAGGGTCGCGGCTCGCCGGCGCTCACTCGCCCGGTGAGCCGCGCCTCGTCGGGCTGCTCTACGTCGCGCCGGCGCTCATCGCGTTCCTGATCTTCGGCATCTGGCCGTTCCTCCAGACGATCCAGATCTCCACCTGGCAGTGGCGGGGGATCGGCGAGCCGGGCGATGTCGGCCTCGACAACTACGTCCAGATCCTGAGCGACCCGGACCTGTACACGGCGTTCATCCGGTCCGGGATCCTGATCCTCTTCGCGTCGGTCCTGCCGGTCTGCATCGGCCTGCTGCCTCGCGGCGCTGCTGTCGCGGGTGCGCATCCGGGGCGTCGGCACCTACCGGGTGCTGCTGTTCCTGCCGCAGACCATCGCGATGGTCGTCATCGCCATCGCGTGGGGCTGGATCTACGCCAAGAACGGCATCATCAACGAGTCGCTTCGGGCGTTCGGTCTGGGCGACATCGCCACGCCTGGCTCGGTGACTTCGACCTCGCGCTGCCGGCGATCGGCCTGGTGGGCACATGGCTCAACGCGGGCCTGTGCATGGTGTTCTTCGTGGCGGGCGTCCAGAAGATCCCGCTGGACCTGTACGACGCGGCACGCGTCGACGGCGCCGGCCCGTTCCGGGAGTTCCTCGCCGTGACGCTGCCCGGCCTGCGCAACGAGATCGTGGTCGTGCTCACGCTCACCGTCATCTTCGCGCTGCGCAACTTCGACCTCATCTGGGTCACCACCGGTGGCGGGCCGGGCGATGCCACCACGGTGCCCCAGCATCCTGCTCTACGAGTTCGGGTTCCAGTCGCGGCGCCTGGGCACCGGCGCGGCGATCGCCGTCCTCATGACCATCCTCATCCTCATCGTCGCGTGTCGTCATCGTGCGCCTCGGTGAGCGGGGCGCGGAGGAGCGGACCGGATGAGCGCATCGCTGGAGCGTGCCCTCACGCACGGGCTGCTCATCGTGTTCAGCCTCATCGCGGTCTATCCGCTGGTGTCGGTGCTGTTCCTGGCGCTCAGCCGCCAGACCGACCTCGTGACCGGGTTCACGATCCCCACCAACCCGTCGCTCGACTGCTTCCACGACGGCCTGGACCGTGGGTCGGCTTCGACCAGGCGCTCCTGAACAGCTTCATCGTGGCCGACGACGGTGACGGTCGGCATCGGTGGTGCTGTCCGTGCTCAGCGGCTACGCCCTGGGCACGATGCGCTTCCCGGGCGCCACGCTCGTCTTCTTCATCCTCATGACCGGGCTGATCATCCCCTGGGAATCCCTGATCATCCCGCTCTACCGGATCTTCAAGGACCTGGGCACTGACGGAGAGCCTGCTGGGCGCTCATCCTGCCGCAGATCGGTGTCTCGGTCTGCCTGGGCACGTTCTGGATGCGCTCGTTCTTCCGGACCACGCCGCCGGCCATCGTGGAGGCGGCGCGTGTCGACGGCGCCGGGCACTTCCGGACGCTCGTCGGCATCCTGATGCCCAGCGCGATGCCCGCGATCCTGACCCTGTCGGTGCTCGTGTTCATGTACACCTGGAACGACTTCCTGCTGGCGCTGGTGATGAACCCGAGCGGCGACGTTCCTGACGGCGCCGCTGGCGCTCGTCGTACTTCGCCGGCGCCCAGCGCACGACCGACCAGACCGTGGTGGCCGCGGCCGCGGTCCTGGTGGCCCTGCCCGTCGTGGCGGCCTACATCCTCCTGCAGCGACAATTCATCCGTGGCTTCCTCACCGGAGCCGTCAGGGAGTAACACATGGCATCGATCAAGCTCGCCTACCTGGGCGGTGGCTCGACCCGCGCCCCCGGGACGATGGCGGCCTTCATCCACAACCATGGCGCCAGCTTCGCCGGTTCCGAGGTCGTGCTCATCGACCTGTTCCCCGAGCGGCTGGCCATCGTCGAGCAGCTCGCCCGGCGCATGGCCGAGGTGCGGGGCCTGGACATCCGCTTCCGGTGCACGACCGACCGGCGTGCCGGTCTGACCGACGTCGACGCGGTCCTCTCGAGCTATCGGCCGGGTGGCTTCGAGGCGCGCGTCCTGGACGAGCGCATCCCGCTCCGGCATGGGGTCATCGGCCAGGAGACGCAGGGCCCCGGCGGCTTCTTCATGGCGCTGCGCTCGATCCATGTGCTCCAGGGCCTGCTCGCGGACCTGGAGCAGGTGGCGCCCGGGGCGCGCATCTTCAACTACACCAACCCGGTGAACATCGTCGCCCAGGCAGCCACCCTGCACTCGGACGATCCCCTTCACGTCCTTCTGCGAAGGCACCTACGACTTCCCGCGGGAGCTGGCCGACGCCGCTGGGCTCGATCGATCGCGCATCTCCGCGCGCATGATCGGCCTCAACCACACCACCTGGAGCGTCGAGACGGACGTACGACGGTGCCGACGCCATGCCCGCCATCGAGGCCGCCTGGGAACAGATGCTGCGCGAGCCCGACGTGGACCCGCACGACCGGCGATTCGTCGAGCTGGCAGTGACCATGGGTGCCATACCGGCCGCAGTACCTGCGCTACTACTACTACCACGACGAGATCCTGGCCGAGCTGCGCGCCAAGGCCACCACGCGCGCAGAGGACATCCTGGCCCTGGTGCCCGACTACTGGGCGCACTACATCGAGCAATCCGAGTCGGACGACCCGGTCCTCGACCCGGCCCGGTCACGCGGTGGCATCTTCGAGCTCGAGCTTGCGCTGGACGCCATGGACTCCTTCTACAACGACCTGGGGCGCATCCTCCCGGTCAACACGCCCAACGTCGGTGGGGCGCTACACGGGTTCCCCGAGGACCTCGTGGTGGAGGTGTTCGCCACGGTCGATCGCAACGGAGTGCACCCTGAGGCCATGGCACCCTTGCCGCGACACCTGCGCGGGCTCTTCGAGATGCTCGGGGAGTACCAGTGGCTGACGGCTGAAGCGGCCTGGTCGGGCACGCGTCTGGATGCCATTCGGGCGCTGGCGAGTCACCCCTGGCTGCTCTCGCTGCACAAGGCTGAGGCCGTCTACGACGAGATGGCCGCACGCTCACCGCGAGTTCCTGCCCGACCGATTGCTGGCGTGAGCCAGGGAGGGACACTCCTGCTCGGCGTCGACGGGGGGGCCACCAAGACCGTGGCCCTGGTGGCTGACGAGCACGGGTCGGTTCTCGGGGCCGGACGCTCGGGCTCGTCCGACATCAAGGCTGCCCCGGAGCCGGGCGCGGCTGTCGATCGCGTCGCCGATGCCGTGCGTGAGGCTGCCGCCATGGCCGGTGTGCGAGCGGCTGACGTGGACGCCTGTGCGTTCTGTCTCTGCGGAGCCGACTGGCCCGAGGACGATGCCTACTACGCCGCGACCCTGGAGGAGCGCCTGGCGTTGGCCTCTGCGCCCGTGGTCAAGAACGATGCCTTCGCGTCACTGCGTGCCGGCACGCCTGATGGCGTCGGCGTGGCCCTGGTGATGGGGACCGGTGCGGCCATCGCGGCGTGTGGCCCCACCGGTGCGACCTGGTTCTCGGGCGATCGGATGGAGCGATCTGGTGCCGTGGAGCTGGGCCAACGCGTCTATGGACTGCTCGTCCGGCGCGCGTACGGGTCCGGCACGGAACCGCCGTTCGAGCGCGCCGCCCTGGATGCGTTCGCGGTGGACGATGTCGAGGCGCTGGTCCATGAGATCACCCGGCTGGGTGGGCGCGGGCGCAGTGGGCTGGGCCGGCTGGCAGCGGTCCTGCTCGACGCCGCGGACGAGGGCGACCCCACCGCCAGGGCCATCGTCGATGAGCACGGGCAGCTGCTGAGTGGGTATGTGCGTGCGGCCGCGGCGCGGGTGGGGCTGCCCCAACGGGGAGCGAAGGTCGTGCTGAGCGGTGGCCTCATGCGTCATCCCTCTCCCGAGCTCATCGGCCAGCTGGGCGCGGGGCTGCCGGGCTTCGCCGTCACCACGGCGACGGTCGAGCCCGTCTACGGGGCTGTCCTGCTGGCCGCCGATGGATCGGGAGTGTCGCCGGACATCGAGCGGCTCAGGGACTCCGGGCCGGAGGCCTCGTTCTTCCATACGCTCTGATCGGCCCGCTCGTGCCGAGTATCCTCGGTCACACCAGCATGACCACCGGAGCACTTCCACTTGGCGACAAGCGAACTGCGACGATCGACGTCGTCGCGGGGGGCTGTTGCGGCCGGAGCTCATCACCGGCATCGCGCTCTCCGCCGGTGCGCTCGTCGGGCACGCTGCCATCATCGCCCGATCACTCGAGCTGCCACTCGTGCTCGACTTGGGAGCCCGTGTCCTCGGAGTGGCGCCGGACGCGCTCGTCCTTGTCGATGGCAGCGGCGGTCGGGTGCTGGTCGATCCTGACGATGACGAGATCCGCGCGATGTAGACGGCCCACGTCGAGCTGGCTCCGCCGAGAGGGACCTGGATCGCAACCCGGGCCTGTGAACACCCGGTCGATCCCCCGGCGAGGTGGCGCGTTCGAGCACCGCCACCAAGCCAACCGGCACTTGACGCTCCCGCAGGCCGGCTGAGACTGGGACCCGTCGCGCGCGGCACGGAAGAGTCGTGCCGTGGAGGCCCGACCACACCGGGGGTCAGCATGGATCTGCAGAGCACCCAGCGATCGATCCTGCTGCCGGTCGCGGTCGTCATCATCCTGATCGCCAGCATCGCCAGCACCGGCGTGATCACCAGTGAGTCCGTCGTTGCGGCGGACACGATGACGCTGATGGCCATCGACGGAGGTGACCCTGACCCCATCTCCGGGGGCGAGGAGTTCGTCCTCGACGCGGCCAATTCGAGCAGCGTCGTCGCCGAGACCCGCGCCGGCCACGGTTACATCCGCATCGTCTTCACGCCCGCCGAGACCGGGGGCCGGGCAGGTGACTACCCGTGGACGATCGAGCTCGAAGCCCCGGACGGAGCGGCCCTTGCCACTGGCCAGTACTACGACGCGGCGCCACCTGCGGTTCGCCGGCCCGATCAGCCGGGCATCTTCGTCCGTGGCAACGACTTCACCATCGGCGATGGCGGATGCAGTGACATCCGTGGAGCCTTCACCATCCATGAAGTGGCCTTCGTCGGGCTGGAGGTATCCGCGTTCTCGGCCTCCTGGCGACAGAACTGCTACCCCGACCTGGGCCCGTTCGATGGCCTGGTCCGCTACAACGCCGCAGGCGACTTCCCGCTGGCGCGCGCCGAGCCACCGAGCCTCGACTTCGGGCAGGTGGAGAGTGGGACACGTACGGACACCAGGCACGTGACCATCACGTCCATCGGCACTGAAGCCGTGAAGCTGACGCACGCCTTCTTCCACGGCACCGACGAGGACGACTTCCGGATCGAGACGAGCAGCTGCGAGTACGCCAGCCTCGCCCCTGGTGAGAGCTGCACGATCGGCGTCTCTGCGCTGCCGCATACGAACCGGCTGCACCATGCGTATCTCCAGATCGGCGACAACACCTACTGGGGCGCGCGGGTCACGCCCCTCCTGGTCGAGGGCGTGGGAGACGTCCAGGCCACTGCCTCTGTGACGCCGGAGATCTTCTATCCCGTTCCCGACGGCTACTTCGACGAGCTCTTCATCCGCGGCACTCGCGACGAGGTGGTGTCCGTGCGCGTGGACATCGGCGATGTCTCCACCGGCGGCTCCGTCTTCCGCTCGCTCTACCATCCTGCGGGGAGCGGCGACTTCGAGATCGTCTGGGACGGCACGCGCTTCGACGACTACCCGGCGTATGGCGGCGACTACGACATCACTGTCGTCCTGACCGATGCCGGGGGAAGTACGAAGAAGGTCAAGGAGCGCATCACGCTCTCGCAGGACTGGGTCGAATGGAAGACCAAGAGCGTCACCAGGGACGGGAAGCGCATCGCCCTGTGGGGCTGGAGCAAGGACGCCAAGATCAGCTTTGCCGGTTCGCAGTGGGCTGATGGCGTCCGGCTCATCTCCAATCGCGGATTCGCCACCGTCGGGTACCAGTTCGCCGTCCCGACAGCCGACATGTATGGCTGGATGACGTTCAAGGTGCTGGGCAAGTCGCCCAACGGGCACAAGGCGGTCGTAGCGCTCCACGATCCGCGACTCGGTGGCTATCGGGACCTTGCCAACTACGACGTCGCCAAGAAGATCGGGCCAAGGTACACGTGGGCCGGTCTGGGCACGTCGGGCGAGGGCCGGCGAAGCAACGGCAAGGCCCATGCCGCGATCATGGTCTGGAAAGGCCTGGGTGGAACAGGGAAGTCGGTGTTCGACATCCGACGCGTCCGTTTCACCGTCAAGTACGGCATCTATCACGTCTTCGGTGTCAGCACGGCCGGCGCTGCACCCGACGTGCGCACCTCGACGGGTGCCGTAGGGACACGTGTCACGCAGCTACGAGACCGCAGCCTGCTGGTGCCACTTCGGGACGTGCCGCTACCGCAGGTTCCACCCGGGCTCGTCGACGGGCCGAGTCAAGGTGAGACCGCGCTCGACGCGGAGAGGCCGACCGATCCCGCGCCCGAGCCCGGCGAGCCCAACGGGTCCGATGAGCCCAACCAGCCCAACCAGCCCACCAAGCCCGATGAACCCAACCAGCCCAACCAGCCCAACAAGCCCGAGGAGCCCACGCCCGAGAACGCCCGACCGATCGCGGATGCGGGCGGCCCCTACGTGGTCGACGAGGGCACGCGCCTCCGCCTCGATGGCTCGGCTTCCCGGGACTCCGACGGTAGCGTGGTCGCATACGAGTGGTCGCCCGAACGGTTCTTCGACGACCCGACGAAGAAGCGGCCGGGCTTCATCGCTCCCGACGACGGGAGCGTGGAGATCGAGCTCCGGGTGACCGACGACCAGGGTGCATCGGACTCGGCCAGCACCACGGTGACGGTTCGCAACGTGGATCCGGTCGTGAAGACCGACCATCATCTGACGCTCCACGCCGGAGAGACGGTTGACCTTCGGGTCAACATCCGGGACGCGGGCGACGACGAGCACGACATCGTCGTGGACTGGGGTGACGGCAGCGCAGGTGACGGTACGACCCACGCCTATGCCGAGCCCGGTCGCTACCTCGTCACCGTCACCGTGCTCGACGATGACGGTGGCATGGGCCTGTCCACCCTCGATGTCGATGTGAAGCAGGGTTCGCCGGGAGCGTGAACCCAGGAACCGCACCACCGGAAGCGCATATGCCTAGCCAGGGATCGAGCTCGTTCACCTCGACGGCCGTCGCGATGCTCGTCTTTGGCCTTGCGATGGGCTACCTCGAGGCAACCGTCGTCGTCTATCTGCGGGCCGCGCTCGGCCTCGGCCCGCTCGATGTCGTGCCGGTGGCCGATCCGGGCGCATTCGACGCATACGCGGCCATCGAGGCCGCGCGTGAGCTGGCCACGCTCGTGATGATCGCCACCGTTGGCTGGCTCGCCGGTCGTACATGGCTGGAGCGCCTCGCCTGGGCGGCCGTCGTCTTCGGTAGCTGGGACATCGCCTACTACCTGGGTCTCTGGCTGGCCATCGGCTGGCCTCCCGCGCTCGACACCTGGGACATCCTCTTCCTCCTGCCTGCGACCTGGGTCGGACCGGTCTGGGCACCGATGGCCGTGAGTGCTGCGCTCGTCGGCTTCGGGCTCGCAGCGGCGGCACGTCTGCGCGCTGGCCACCGCGTCCGCGTCGGGCCGCTGGGAATGCTCGTGGCACTCGCCGGCGGCACTCTCGTCGTGCTGAGCTTCCTGGTCGACGCCGACCGGGTCCTCGACGGAGACGCGTCTGCCTGGTCGGCGTGGCCGCTGTTCTGGCTGGGCATGGGACTGGCAGCGTCGGTGGCGGTGGCGGCGCTGTGGGGCAGTCCAAGGACAGCTCCCAGGGGGGCGGTGGCGCCCGGGGCGGACGCGATGGGCGAGCCTCCGCGCGACACTGGTCGCTAGGCCACGGTGGAGGATGTTCCGGCCTGAGCCTCAGCGAGCGGTCCAGCCTCCGTCCACCATGAGGGTCGTGCCCGTGACGAGTGACGCTGCCGGTGACGCCAGGTAGACGACGGCACCTGCCACGTCGACGGGCTCGCCAACGCGATGCAGGCCTGCGATGCGCTCCAGGACGTCGTCGGCGAACGCAGGATCAGCCAGCGCAGGCGCTGTGCCAGGTGTCTTGATGAAGGTGGGCGCGACGGCATTGACGTTGATGCCGTAGCGGCCCCACTCGATCGCGAGGCACTTCGTGAGATGGGACACGGCGGCCTTGGAGGCGCAGTAGATGGCCTCGCCGGGCAGCGCGATGAAGCCGGCCTGGGAGCTGAGGTTGACGATCTTGCCGGAGCCCTGCGCGATCATCAGGCGGCCCACCGCCTGGCTGGTGAAGAAGAGGCCCTTGACGTTGAGGTCGAAGGTGAGATCGAAGTCCTCCTCTGTCGCGTCCTCGACGGGAGTCTCGGGCGGACCCAGTCCGGCGTTGTTGACGAGGATGTCGATGCTGCCGAACGACTCGACGACCGCTTCCACGGCCGATGTGATCTGGGCCCGGTCCAGCACGTCCATCTGCACCCGCATCGAGCGGCGGCCCATAGCCGTGATCTCGGTCGGCCAGATCCTCCGCGTCTTCGACACGTCGCAGTCCCAGCGCGACGTCAGCGCCGGCGTTCGCCAGCGCCAGCGAGATGGCACGACCCAACCCGCGTGCCGCGCCGGTGACGAGGGCGACCTGGCCCTGCAGGCTGAAGTCGGGAAATTCGCTCATCGGAGTCCTCCCTCTGTATTCACCCGTTCGCGCCGAGCGGTATCACCAGGGCGTTCATCGGACCAGAGTGGGCGTACTCCGATTCGAGCGCTGAACCCACGTCGGTCGAGATGTCCAGATATGAGACAGCGGCGGCAGATAGCAGCGCGTACGCCGGCCAGCCGGTCGTGGCCACGAGCGCCTCACCCATTTCCGGCTGCTCATGATGGGCCGTGCCCACCGAGGACAGGAGGCCGGTGTAGCCGGAGATGTCAGCAAGGATCAGCGTGGCGCGCTTCGAGCGCTGCTCATGCATCTTCGGCGGCTCCGACTGGCACCGCGCGACAGTAACACTCCCACCCCCTCGACGCGATACCGTTCGCCTCCGGCATTTACGCGGCGCCAGCGCCAGCGGTGAGGCAGACCCTGGCGCTGGTCGGCGAAGCGGATCACGACCGGTTGACCGGGTGGCCGATGACGTCCGGCACTGGGAACCAGTGTCTGCCTCAGCTAGCTTGGCGTGGCATCCGAGGGGAGGTGCTTCGATGCTTCGGTCGCGGTCCCGTCCATGGATCTCGCCGCTTCGTCACGTCGTTGCCATCGTGCTGCTCGCGCTCCTGGCGCCGATGGCAACTCACGCTCAGGTCCTGGCCCAGGACGGCTACCCCGTGGCGACCCCCGAGAGCCAGGGCCTGTCATCCGAGGCCCTGCAGGCACTCGCCGATGTCGTCGAGGAGTACGTCGAGCGTGACATGGTGGTCGGGGCGGAGCTGCTGGTGATCAAGAACCGCCACGCGGTGCTCCACGAGGCCTTCGGCTGGCGGGACCGTGAGGCACGGATCCCGATGGAACGGAACACGCTGTTCAACATCCGCTCGATGACCAAGCCCATCACGGGAGCGGCGGCCCAGGTCCTGATCGACGAGGGCAGGCTCGCCCTCGATGATCCCGTTTCCGAATATCTTGCGGGCTTCGACAACGACGCTGCCCGGGACATCAGCATCGAGCAGTTGCTGACACACCGCAGCGGCCTTCCCCTGTCGACCCTCCAGGGGACCCGCGACTACGACAGCCTGAACGCCATGGCCAACGCCATCGGGGAGGGCGGTCCGGAGTTCGAGCCCGGCAGCAAGTTCTGGTACAGCGATGCCGGCGCGGACACGCTGGGCGCGGTCGTGGAGCAGGCGTCCGGATCGTCCCTGGAGGATTTCGTGACCGACCGATTGCTGCAGCCCCTCGGGATGGAGGATGCCTGCTTCGCCGACGATCGCGACGATCCCAGGCTGGACCGTGTCGCGAGCCTCTACGTTGGTGGTGTCGGCAACTGGAACAGGTTCTGGGGACCCGACGAGGAGCCCTTCTATCCGTACGCGTGGGGCTCGCAGAGCCTATACAGCACGCCGCTGAGCTACGCCCGCTTCCTGGCCATGTGGATGGACGACGGCATGTCGGCCGATGACCGGATCCTCTCGCCCGAAGCGGTGGCCCGGACGCTGACACCGACGGTCCAGATGGGCCAGCTCGGCTCGGACGCGCCGTATCCGACGCTGTTCAGCGACCTGACCGCCTTTCACGGGCAGATGGCCCTGTTGCACCTGGCCGACGACCGGCTGGAGGGTGCCGCTCCAGGCGCGGTGGCGCCGACGATCATCGGCTACAGCGGTTCCGACGGCACGAACGCCTGGGCCTGGCCCGAGCGCGATCTGATGATCCTGTACTTCACGCAATCACGCGGCGGTCCGACGGCGATCCGTCTCGAAGCTGAGATCGAGCGCCTGCTCCTTGATCCGAGAGCTGAGCCAGCCCCGCAGATGCCGGCGGATCAGGCCGACTACCTGGGCACGTACACGGCCGACTTCGGGCCGTTCCGCAACGAGCCGTTCGAGATCATCTGGCGCGATGGCAACCTGGCGCTCGACATCCCCAGCCAGTTCATCCTCGGCCTTGAGCCGGCCGACCAGAAGGGCACCTGGGCGCTCCGTGATGAACCAGCGACCACCATCTCATTCGAGCGGACCGATGCTGGGCAGGTGACAGGTCTCCGCATCCACCAGGGCGGTGAGATCATCGACCTCCCCAAGGGGCAGCCGGAGCCCGAGGCTGAGGTCGTATTGCAGCGTTCCGAGGTTGAGCCGTACCTAGGCTGGTTCCGCGATGCGGACACCGGACGCGAGGTCGAAGTCGTGTTCGAGGCCGGCCGGTTGGCGCTGCGGATACCCGAGACCAGCGAGCCCCTGCAACTCTTCCCTCCCGATGATGCTGGTATCTGGAGGCTGCGCATCACACCCGCCGTGACGATCCGGTTCGAAGAGTACGACGGTGCGATCGTCTCGTATGTCGCTCGCGGGCCCGTTGGCGAGGCGACCTTCGAGCGCGTGGATCCACCGACCCTGGACTCGCAGGGTTGACCCGCACGCCCGCTGCGCCAGCCGACCTCACGTTTCGCTAGCTGGTGCCTCCGAAGCGCGCCGCCGCCCAGCGGGCCAACTCCACGTCGTCGGTCTCCGGCAGGCCGCTGATGCCGATGGCCCCGATCACCTCGTCGTCGATCAGGAGGGGCACGCCTCCGCCCCAACCGATGTAGCCCAGCTCCCCGAAGTTGGTGAGGGGGAAGTCTTCGGCGCGAGCCTTGTCCCCGAGGGCCCTCGATTCGGACCGCTCACGGGCGGCCGTGAAGGCTTTCTGGATGGCGATCTTGATCGACGGCAGCGGACATCCGTCCGTCCGCAGGAACGCGACCAGCTCGCCGTGGGCGTCCACCACGGCCACTGCCGCACCCTTCCCCTGTGACTCGAGCCGATCGGCGACGGAACCCACGAGCTGACGAGCTTCTTCGTATCCGACTTCACGGCGCTCAGGCATCCTGTGTCTCCTCCAGTGGTTGCTCGGCGCGTCCAGGCGCCGATGGCACGTCTTGAGGCTACCGCGGCCGCGACGAACTGACACCGATGGGTTCGCGTCCCTGGGCCCGCGGAAGAGCTCGGCGAGTGGCTCGCTCTGCTGAGCCAGGACCCTGATGCTCGGGACCACGGCAGACCGGCGCGTGACGGACACCGTCGTCAGCGGACGACGATGACCGACTTGCCCTCGCTCGTCCCGCTGCGAGGTCCGCGATGGCTTCGGGAGCCTGCTCAAGGGCGTAGCGCCGCCCATCGTCGGTGTCACTTCGCCCCGCTCGATGAAGCCGGCCAGTGTCTCGATGTAGCGGTAGTGCTCCTTGCTGATGAACATCGTCATCCGCTGCGAGACGAACGGTGACATCAACACCGCTCCGAGCTGGCGGCCGATCCCGCCGGTCAGGCGATCACCGCCCTCGCCACCCACGATGACGAGCGTGCCGCGCTTGCGTGAGTGCCGGCGGAGGCTTGCGCAATGGGTTGCGACCGCCGATATCGATGATCAGGTCGTAGTGCCTTGAACCGTCGAGGTAGTCGTCCTGCGTGTAATCGATGACGGCATCGGCGCCGAATGAGCGGACGAGCTCGGCCTTCGCTCCGCTGGCAACACCGGTGACGCGCGCACCCAGTGCCTTGGCCAGCTGGACCGCGTAGCTACCGACGCCGCCCGAAGCACCGATCACGAGCACGTCCTGGCCCGCTTCGAGCTTGCCGATCTCGGTCAGTGCCTGAAGTGCCGTGCTGCCAGAGATGGATGCCACCGCCGCCTGCTCGAAGGAGATCGCAGGCTGGCTTGAGGGCGAGCTTGTCCGCGTCTGCGACGGCGTACTCCGCATACGAGCCGCTGGCGATACCGAAGACTTCGTCACCGACCTTGAAGCGCTCCACGCCCGTACCGACTGACACGACTTTGCCGGCCACGTCGGCGCCTGGGGTCGGGTTCTTGGGCCGGGTCAGGCCAAAGCCGAGCACTCGAATGAGGTACGGCATGCCGGTCATCAGGTGCCACACGCCGCGGTCGACACCGGCGGCGTGCACCTCGACGAGCACCTGCCCGTCCTTCACGGCCGGGCGGGCGACGTCGCCGAGCTGGAGCGTCTCGGTCGATCCGTAGGCGTGCTGGACGATCGCCCGCATCGTGTCGAGCTGCTCCTCACGGGTGAGGGGCTGCGGTCGTCTCGGAGCGAGTCCTGATGTGTCGTTGCCTGCATCGATGCGGCCTCCGTTCTGGGCGTGCTATCGTACTTAGTACGAGCTGATGACGGGAACACTAACGTACTAAGTACGACAATGTCAAGGGGAGACGACGATGACGACAGCGATGCAGGCCGACCACGCCACAACGTCCAGCCCTGACACGCGAGCGCATCCTGACGGGGGCGATCGAGCTCGTCGATGAGATCGGCATCGAGGCGTTCACCATCCGGCGGCTGGCCACGGCTCTGGACGTCAAGCCGATGTCCATCTACCACTACATCCCGTCAAGGAGCGAGATCATCGATGGGATGGTCGACATCATCTTCAGCGAGATCGAGCTGCCGGCCGCTGACGTCGACTGGCAGACCGCCATCCGCAGCCGCTGCCGTTCGGCACGGGTGGTCCTCCGACGCCATCCGTGGGCTCCACCGCTGATGGAGTCGCGGCGTGAGCCGGGTCCGGCGACCCTCCGCCACCATGACTCACGTCCTGGGCTGCTTCCGGCGTGGCGGCCTCTCGCTCGCGCTGACGGCGCACGCGTACGCGATCATCGACAGCTATGTCTACGGTTTCGCGCTCGAGGAGGCCAACCTGCCCGGTGGGGGTGGCGCCAGAGATCGTGGACCTCGCCGGGGCCATGTTCGAGGACGGCTTGTCCGACTACCCCAACCTGGCCGAGTTCACGACCGGGCACGTTCTCCAGCCTGGCTACGACTTCGGCGACTCCTTCGAGTTCGGGCTCGACCTCATCATCGATGGGCTGGCGAAGGCATCGCTGGAGCAGTCATCTGCGCCGGCGTCCCTGGATGTCCGCTGAGCGATACCCCGCTGTCCCGAGACGAGCGCTACGACACTGACGGTGGGCAGGGCACTCGTGCGTCCGCCCATCACGCGGCCCAGGTTCGGGCCGTAAGGTACGGTCGCCAGGGGCGACCTCCAGAGCGTTCGTTGACGTCCGGCGCAGGAGACGGCGGACCCGACCATGGCGGGGCTCGGGGCGTCAGACCGGCAAGCGAGAGGAGTCGACATGGGCACCATCACAGCGTTCATCCGGGCATTCCGGGTGCAGTGGCATGACGAGACGTTCCGCGCGATCGTGGGCCTCGCTGCCGGCCTCCTGGTCGCGGGCACACTGGTCTACACGATCGTGGAGGGGTGGTCGCCGCTCGACGCGCTCTACTTCAGCGTCGTCACCCTGACCACCGTGGGCTTCGGCGACTTCGCTCCCCAGACCGACCTCGGCAAGGGCTTCACCATCGTCTTCATCCTCGCCGGGGTCGGGATCATCGTCGCATTCGCCAGCCAAGTCGTGAACGCGATGGTTGCCGATCGCACCGAGCGGGTGCGGGCGCGCCATATTGTCGGCACCGAGTCGGGAGACGAGTCGGGCGCGGACGGCGCGTGAGCGCCAGCGGGGGACGGCCGGACCCGCCTGGGGGCGACCGACCCGATGATCGCCACTGAGCCGCTCTCGTGACGGACGCTGCTGAAGGCGGCCACGGGTCGGGCCCTCCGGCCCGCCTTGCTGCTCCTGGTGGTGCTGGCGCCGAGCCTGCTGCTCATCGCCTTCGGCTACGCCGGTGGCGCGATGGGACTCGTCCTGGGATCGGCCCTCTCGGTCGGAGCGGCGCTGCTCGCGGGCTTCCGTCCCGTCTTGCTGGCCGGCATCGCGGCCATCCCGGTCGTGGTCATCGCCACCATACTCGGCGATCGGTGGCTCGCCGCGGGCCTGCCCATCGGCTTTGCCACTGGCCTCGATCGTCCGAGATGTCTTCCGGCACTTCTTCGAGCAGGCTGTCAAGGAGAGTCTGGTGTTCGAGCCAGCTCCCGCGCCCCGATCGGCCGCTAGCGCTGCCTTGCCGCGGAACGGTGCCGACTGATGAGGTCTCGGTACCAGGCAGCGCTGGCCTTGGGGATGCGTCGTTGGGTGCCGTAGTCGACGAAGACCAGGCCGAACCGGCTCCGGTAGCCCTCACCCCATTCGAAGTTGTCCAGCAGCGACCAGGCGAAGTAGCCGCGGAGGTCGACGCCATCGGCGATGGCGCGAGCCACGGCGCCAAGGTAGCCCTGTAGATATTCGATGCGCTCCGTGTCGCGCACTTCGCCGGCCGGATCGACGTAGTCGGCGAAGGCGGCTCCGTTCTCGGTGACGTAGAGAGGGATCGACGGGTACTCGTCGTGCACCCGCCGAAGCACCGCGTGCAGGGCCTGCGGGGTCACCGACCAGCCGAGCGACGTAGTCGCAGGTTCGACAGCTACACCGCGTGCGCCGAGGTGTGGGTCAGACGAGTCCGCCTCGATGAGCATGTGGTGGTAGTGGTTGACCGCCAGGAAGTCGATGGGGGCGCCGATGGTGGTTTCGTCACTGGCAAGTACCTGGTCGGAGAACCCCTGCGCCTCGTAGAGGTCGTGGATGGCTGCCGGATAGTGGCCCCGCAGCACCGGGTCGAGGAAGAGACGGTTGTTGTTCAGGTCGACGCGCTCCGCAGCCGCGAGATCGGCTGGTCGCGACGACGCCGGGCGCACATGGGTCAGGATGTTGGCGATGCCGGCTCTTGCCTCGGCGTCCGTCGCGCGGATGGCACCGACGGCGAGCCCGTGGGCCAGGTTCAGGTGATGAGCTGCAGCGACGGCGTCTCGAAGGTTCTGGCGACCCGGGGCGTGGATGCCGTTGTGATACCCGAGGAAGGACTGACACCAGGGCTCATTCAGGGTGATCCAGTCCCTGGCGAGGTCTCCCAGGGCCCCCACGGTCAGAGCAACGAACTCGGCGAACCGCGCAGCGGTATCGCGGTCGGGCCAGCCACCCTTGTCCTCGAGCTCCTGCGGCAGCTCCCAGTGGTAGAGCGTGACGAAGGGCCGGACGCCTGCCTCACGCAGACGCTCGAGGAGCGAGCGGTAGAAGGCCACGCCACGGGCGTCGAGGTCGCCGGATCCGCCTGGCTGCAGGCGCGGCCAGGAGACGGACAGCCGATAGGCGTTCAGGCCGAGGTCGCTGACAAGGTCGACATCCTCGGCCCAGCGGTGGTAGTGATCACAGGCGACATCGCCCGTGTCGCCGTGAGTCGTCCTGCCTGGCGTGTGCGAGAACGTGTCCCAGATCGATGGCGTGCGCCCGCCCTCGGCGGCTCCGCCCTCGATCTGGTACGCGGACGTTGCCGCTCCCCACAGGAACGTGTCAGGGAACCCGAGCGGGTTCGGGTCGGCCGCCGGATCGTACAGGGACGCCGCTGCCATCACTCGTACAGCCACCCGCTGGGCACGGTCACGCTCAGGAGACGGTAGGTTCCCCGCCGCCCGAAGAGCGAAGCGCTCTGCGATCGGTCCAGCCGCGTCTCGTCCACGTGCTCGATCCGACCGTCCATGTGCTCGAGCTCCACCGCCGCACCTCCTCCCTCACGGTAGACGATCGGCACTCCGCAGTAGGTGAAGGCGAGACTGCCGGGCTCGAGCTGGAGCGTCGGCGATCCATCGCCGAGGGCAGGGAAGTCCACCTGCCTGGGTGAATCGATGAGCTCGCGCCTGGCGATCAGCCGCGGCTCGAAGTGGAGACGGCCATCCTTCACCTCGACGCCCAGCTCTCCGAAGCGCGTGATGATCTGTTCCTTGACCTGTCCGGTCATGCCCGGCTGCTGTGCGCCGAGGTGCCGTGGCGTGTGCGAGTAGGGATCGGTAGGGAAGGCGCCCTGGACCCCGGGCTCCTTGCGGAACCCCAGGCCATCGCGCACATCCTGGTAGATGTCGGCGAGCTCGGCAGCCTCGGCTGGGTCGGTCGCACGGCCGAAGCACCACTGCACCGCCACCGCGAGCTTGGCGACCATGTGCCAGTAGATGCTCCCGAGCCCCTCGAACATGAAGAAGCGGTCACTGCGACCGGTGAACTCAGCGTGGGCGAACGTCGTCCGCCAGAGCTCGCGCACGGCTGCTCGGATGACTGGCTTGGCCCCGATGGCTTCGAGGCGGGCGTCGACATCGGCCAGCTTGGAGAGGTCCGCCTGGAAGTGCCACGCCCCGTTCCGGTCGCGCACGAAGAGCGAGGCATCCTCGAGCGGTGGCGCTTGCGTGAGGGTGTTCCGCTCGAGGAACGGTACTGGAGCTCGATCGGGATAGAGCAGGTAGCTGTGCTGGTCGGCCCGGTACAGCTCGCTCCTCCGCAGGGCACGCAGGAGAGCGATCGAATCGCGGCCGTCCAGGGTCCCGGAGTCGAGCACCGCCACCTGGCCCTCCAGCATCGGCCCGAGATGGCTCACGCTCGCACGCTGGCCGTCGAGGTGCAGGATGTCGTAGCTGTGGTAGAGCCCATCGGGTCGTTGGCTGGCCCTGATGGTCGTCTCGCCCAACCGGATCGTGGCGCTCAGCAGTGCCCGGATGCTTGCCAGTGGCGTGGCCTCGGCCGCCCCCAGCGCTCCCGCGTAGACCGCATGCCGGTGTGCCTCGCCGGCTCGCCCGAGCCGTGACATCGTTGTGTAGCGTGCCTCGTCGTCGAGCGGCAGATCCGTGGTCTCCAGGATGCCGGCCACCGCGTCGAGCAGCTCGCGGACGGCTCTCGACAGCTCCGCGACGCCGTCTCCCGAGAACGCTCGGAGCAGGAAACGTGCGTGGCGCACCATGGCGCTGAGTGTCACCAGCGACAGGCCAGAGCCCGCCAGGGCATTGTTGGCGTCGTTCCACTCGGGGCGCTGGGTGTTCAGCCAGATCCCGCTGTCCGGCACAAGGTTGGTGAGCTTCACCAGCAGCGGGACCAGCAGCTTCTCAGCCAGCGTTACCAGCACGACCTCGCCATCGGCACCCCGCATCAAGAGGCCGTCGGCGCCTGATCGTCGGCTGGCCTCGAGCAGGGCCTCGTGCCGCTCCCGGTCGAAGACGATGGTGTGGCTTGGGTCGTCGGCGATGGCGTCGAAATCACCGATCCGATAGGGCGTGTCGGCGTAGGCGTAGATGCGCTCGCCCAATCGCTCGCTGAGGACTCCCGGTTCGTGCCGCTCCCAGGCTTCGAGCAGTCGCAGGAGATAGATGATCTGGTGGTCGCCCCAATACCCGATGTGGCTCCATGGATCGTCGGGATCCTCGGTCTCCCAGTCGACTCCGGCTCGGGTGATGCGGTACGGGTTGTAGCCATCGGCGGTCGATGTGTTCAGGAACACGGTGACGAACTGGGCCAGGTAGCCCGGGTAGCTGATGCCCAGCGCCTCCCAGTTCTGGAAGATGTCACGCCAGTTGCCTTCGTAGCCGTAGACCAGGTCGCCGTCGTCCTCATGCACCCGGATCGTGTACCAGTTCCAGGGTCGGCTCGGATCACCGTGCCTGCGGCTGAACGTCAGCGGCAGATAGCCACGCAGCAGCCGGGTCAGTTGCGGGTCGCCCTGGTCCTCCGCCTCGCGCACCACCTCGTGCAGTGGCATCCGCTCCCGCAGCGAAGCCAGCCAACGCCCGTGACGCGCGGCCAGCTCCCGGTTCTGGTCATGCACGTAGGATGCAAGGTCGTGGCGTGGGACCTCATACCCGTGTTCCAGCGTTCCGCCGCGCATGATGTTGAAGAGCACGTTCGCGACGTGGTTGGCGGTGGCCGCCTCGTCCGCGCTCCATTGGATCGCGTCTGCTCCGGCCAGGCGTCGCTGCACACCGGCGCGGTCCGCACGGAGCGCGGCTTCCAGGTTCGAACGCAGTGCGGCCTCCGGGGCCTCGAGCGCGTGCCGCAGATCCAGGACGGCTGCGTGATCGAGGCCGGTGTCCGCGACCGTGTACCAGTCGCTGGACCCGTTCGCCTCCAGCGAGATTTCGTCCACGGCGAGGTATGCGCCCATCGCCCCGCGAACCTCCGACTGGCTCGCCAGCGCGTCACCTCGCCGAAAGGCCTCGACCTGGTCTGCGCTGAGCAGGATGCGGGGGTCCTTGTGGCCGATCGACCAGGCACTCGCCACACGCAGTGCCTCCGATGGCTCCGGCCGGTCCGAGACCACGGTGTTGAGGGTATAGAGCGCCAGGGGCGAGCCATCAAGGCGCTCGTGGCGCATGTATGCCGTGGCCAGGTAGCTGAGCCGCGCATACAGGTCACGGTCCACCCCAGCCGGGATCAGCTGGTGCCAGCCGTCGAGGTAGCGGACGTCGACTGGCTCGCCCGAGGTCTCCTCGACGACGGCATGGCGGACCAACCCGAAGCGCTCGCACGCGGCGAGGGTCCAGCGGAAGCGCAGGCCCAGCCCGGCGTGGATCTCCTCGAAGATCACGGCCGTGCCGTCGATGCGCTTGTACAGGTTGCGCTGTATCGAGCGAGTGCCCGCAGGGCCTTGCCACGGCTCCCAGAGGGTGACCTGCTCGCCCCGGGAGACGAGGAACGCGGTGAGCACGCCACTGGCCCTGGGGTCGCGCAGGATCTTGTCGGCTGTCTGGCTCGGGAACAACCCATGATCGGGATCCATCCGGCCGGCCGTGAAGGGCCCATTCGAGCCCACGAACAGCCAGACATCGCTGTCGCTCGCGACGCTCATCAGGAAGGGTGGCATCGCATCGACGTCGTCGATGCGGGCGTAGCGCTCGCCATCGATCGTGACGAAGCCGCCGCCGACGCTGAGCTCATCCGCGGCGAGCAGCGTTTGGGCCGGCACGAGTGTGGCCTTGTGGGCGCTCATGCCGGTTCGGGCTGGTAGAGGCGGACGTAGTCCACCAGCATCTGGGCGGGAAAGGCGGTGTCCGGGAAGACGGGACCCCCGAGGTTGCCACCGACCGCGACATTGAGCAGCATGAAGAAGGGCTGCTCGAACACCCACTCGTTCGGCGCCACGTCCTCACGGGACACCTGGTGGTACTGGGCCCCGTCGAGGAACCAGGCCATACGCCCGGGTTCCCACTCCAGCGCGACGGTCATCAGGCTCCGGGCCGAGGGGTTGGGTATGTACCTGAGCTCTTCGATCGCCATGGTGACCGCCGCCTTGGCCTCCGGCCCGACGTGCGGGTTGCCGTTCACCACGCGCGAGACCGTGGCGGTGGAGACGCCAGCCCGTGCCGCCACGTCCCTCACCGTCGCGCCATGTTGAGCCGCGGTACGGCGCCTCTTGCCTAACAACCTGCTCGCCTCCTCGCGGGACCTCGTCGACGTCGCTATCAGGCTAGCCCTTGACGGCGCCCGCCGTGACACCACCGATGATGTACCGCTGCATGAAGATGAAGAAGACGACCATCGGCAGCGCGATCATCAGGACACCGGCCGCAAGAAGGGGCCAGTTGTTGCCGTAGACGCCCTGGAAGACGATCAGGCCGCGTGTGACCGGGTAGTTCTCCTGGCTCGTCAGATAGATGGTCGGGAGGATCAGCTCGTTCCAGACGCCGATCGAGTGCAGGACCGCGACCGTGGTGATCGCCGGCTTGGCGAGTGGCATCACGATCTGGAGCACATAGCGCAGGTAGCCGGCACCCTCGATGGCCGCCGCCTCATCCAGTTCCTTGGGGATGGTCCGGATGTAGCTGACCAGGATGACGATGCCGATCGGGTTGACCACGAACAGCATCACGTAGCCGAGCGGGTTGTTGAACAGGCCCAGGCGCAGGATGAGCTGGAACTGCGGGATGAGCGCGGGAGGCAGGAAGACCGCGACCAGGAAGAGCGTGAACATGAGCCCGCCACCGCGGATGAAGCGTCGCGCGATGGCCACCGCCAGGAACGTACCGGTGACCACGAAGACGACGGTGGAGATGACGACGTAGAGGATGCTGTTAAGCAGGTACTGCGCGAAGTTGGCCTTGTCCCAGGCTTCGAAGAAGTTGTCCAGGCTCGGCGCTGCGATATCGGAGGGATCACACGCGCTCGCAAGCTCGCGGCGCTATCGGAGGCATTCGGGGTTCGTACTGCCTTCCACGGACCGAGCGATGTCTCTCCGGTCGGGCATGCCGCCAACGTGCACCTCGACCTGGCCCTGCCGAACTTCGGTATCCAGGAATTCACCGGCATCCCCGACGCCCTGCGCGAGGTCTTCCCCGGTAGTCCGGAACTGCGTCATGGCTACCTGTACCCGGGCGACGGCCCGGGCCTGGGTGTCGACGTCGACGAGGAGCTCGCCAAGCGATACCCGCTCCATGCCGACATGGCCCAGTTCAAGGACGGCGTGGTCGAATGGACCCAGACTCGACTGCCCGACGGCACGCTGGCACGGCCGTAGCCATGAGCCCAGCACGGCCCGCGTCGTCGCACGCATCGCCACGTGACGCCGGCCCAGGCCATCGAGATCGCCGATCTGGCCGAGCAGCGCCCGCTGCGCACCGTGGCGGGCTGAGGACGCTCGGGGTGCTAGCCCGCCGGGGTGGTCATGGTGTGCGGTGTACGCGTGGGGCGGCCGTGCCCGCACCCGCTTGATCCGGCATGGTGGAGCTGCAAGCAGACCTGGAGTTCACAGCCGACCAGGCCGAGCGACTGCTCGAGGACTGGTTGGGTGCCCCGGTGACACTCCTGGAGATGCAGCGGCTGCAGGGCGGGCTCGTGAACACCGTCCTCCGGCTGGACTTCGACCAGCCGCCGCAGCGTGCGGTCGTGAGGCTGCACAGGGGTGGTCACGACACGTTCACCACGGAGGCGCGGGCACTCAGGTACCTGCGATCGGAGACGGCGTGTCCCGTCCCGCAGGTCTACCTGGAGGGCGGATCGGGAGAGTCGACGCCCTACGCCTTCCTGCTCATCGAACACCTGCCCGGTCGGTGTCTCGACGGACTGGATCTGGAGCCGGTAGCCCGCGCTGACCTTGAGGCTCAACTGGCCGATGTGGTCGGCATCCGACATGATGGTCGTGTGGTTCCCACGTGGATGGAGCCCCCACGCTCCAAGGGTGCGTAACGGTGGACGTTGGCCTCGTTGCAGCGATCGCGATGGCACTCGCCTTCGCGTTCACGAATGGGTTCCACGATGCCGCCAACGCCATCGCCACGCTCGTGGCTACACGTGCCGCGCGGCCGCTCCCGGCCATCCTCATGGCCTCGCTCGCGAACCTGCTCGGCCCGTTCGTGCTCGGCGCTGCGGTCGCCAGGACGGTGGCCGGGATCGTGACGGTCGAGTCTGACACCGCGGTCGCCGTCATCGGGGCAGGTCTCACCGGTGCGGTTTCGTGGAACTTCGTCACGTGGTACCGGGGCATCCCATCTTCGGCGTCGCACGCCCTGGTCGGTGGTCTCGTCGGCGCGGCCATCGTCGCTGTCGGCGTCCAGGCGGTGGCCTGGGGACCGGTCGTCGATGGAAGCATCGGCGGCGTGTTCGGCATCCTCGCCGGGATCCTGATCGCCTCGGTCCTCGGCTTCGGCGCCTCGTGGATCCTCGAACGAGTCGCGATGCGCCTTGCGCGGCGCGCATCTGTCGCCGCGGGCCGACCCGTGCGGAGGGCCCAGTGGGTGACCTCGGGCTGGCTTGCGTTCAGCCACGGAGCCAACGACGCCTCGAAGACCGTCGGGGTGATCGCTGCGCTGCTGGTGGCGACCGGCGTCATCGAGGACGTCGCGGACGTGGGCATACTCGTCATCCTCGGCTCCAGCCTGGCGCTGACGCTGGGCACGGCGCTCGGTGGCTGGCGCATCGTGCGCACCATCGGCCGACGCATCTACCCCATCCGCAGCCTCGATGGGCTTGTCAGCCAGACGAGCTCGGCAGGCGTCATCTTCGGGGCTTCGCTCGGCGGCTTACCGATCTCGACCAGCCAGGTCGTGTCCTCGTCGGTCGTGGGCATCGGCGCGGGGCGACGGCGCTGGCGTCACGTCAGCTGGGGCGTGGTGCGCGAGATCGGTGTGGCCTGGTTGACGACGATGCCTGCAGCCGCAATCCTCGCCATCATGAGCCTCCCCTTGTGGCTGTACCTGGCTGGAGCGTGACGATGCGGATCCGACGGCCGACCGTGCACTGGTTCCTGCCCTCCGAGCCAGACGTGCTGGGGGGATTGAGGTCGCAGATGGACATCACGGTCTCCGGCATGGAGGCCTTTGCGGCCTGGGCAGCAGGCAACGTGGACTCCGCGGAACGGGTCCGGGAGACAGAACACGAGGCTGACCGTGCCAAGCGCGCGGTGCGCGTCGCGCTGCGAGACGCCTTCATCACCCCGATCGGCCCGGAGGACATCTTCCTCCTCAGCCAACTGCTCGACAAGGTGCTGAACGCCTCCAAGGACGTCGTCCGCGAAGCGGAGGTCATCGATATGTCGCCGGACACGCCCATGGCCGAGATGGCCCAGCACCTGCTCGAGGGCACGGAGCACCTGTCGCGGGCCTTCGACGCCATCGCCGTCCACGGCGGCAAGGACGATCATCGCACCGCGACTGCCGCGGCCGATGATGCGACGAAATCGGCGCGGCGGACGGAGAAGGTCTATCGGCTGGCCATGAGCGGCCTGCTGGCCCTCGACGAAGGAGGTTCGTCTGAACACGAACGTGTCCGCGAGGTCACCGGGCGTCGCGAGCTCTATCGGCGCTTGTCGCGGATCGCCGATACGGTGGTCGATGTCGCCGATCGTGTCTGGTACGCCGCCGTCAAGGAGATGTGAGCGGAGCCTGGCAGCGGGATCCGCGGCGGCAACGTCATGATATCGACGCGATACGTCAGGTCGTCGCCCGGGCGTCCCCCAGCTGTCGATGGCGCCGCTCGAACGCTGGCGTGTCGATTTCCCAGGTGGTGACGCGCTCGGCGGCGATGATGATGGCGGGCCGCCGGGGCCCGTCGACCAGCCGGGCGCGGCCACGTACGATCAGGCCCTGGGCGCTCGGCCCGATGCCGGCGTCGACCACGAAAGCGCAGCGGGGATCCCGCCGCAGGGCATGGAACTTGGCACTCTTGTGCAGCTCGTGACCGACGATGGCGATGGCTGGACCAGCCGGGTCGTCCTCGATCGCGCGGAAGCCGACCGGCACCACGACGGGCGCACCCTCACGGTCGAGGTAGGCCAGTCGGCCGAGCGACTGTGATGTCAGGAACGTTGCCTCCGCTCTGGCTGAAGCCGTGCGCATCGCGCGTGGACTCGGGAGTCGACATGACCTACTCCTGCTTCATCGGGTCTGAGCGTGGCGTGCGTGCCGCGAGTCTCGACCGTTCCACGGCCACCGCAGGCCACGCAGGCCACGCAGTGGCGCCGTGCAGCGCCGCGTCAAAACGTGGTCTCGAGTTCGACCGCCACTCCCTGGCGCGCCGACCGCTGGGCGGCGATCATGATCTCCAGGGCATGACGCGCGTGCTCGCCGCTGAGCACCGGCCGGCTGCCGTCTCGCAGACAGTCGGCGAGGTGCTCCACGAGCACGCCGCGCTGCAGCTCCGCGAAGCGGTTCGAGCGATGGCGCCGACCATCGGTTCGGGGCGCGACCCAGCCTGGGGATGCGGATGCTGCGTCAAGGCGGAAGATCTCCAGAGGCGGTGCCTCGACATCGTCGCGGTTGACGATGAGCGTCCCCTCGAGACCGTAGATCTCCATACGCGGACTCTTCGTCGCCACGACGTCATAGGTGCCGTCGACGATCGAGAACGTGGACTCCCCGTGGTCGATCATCACGAGGTTGTTGTCGGGCGATGACACCGGGATCTCGAGGCCATCGAAGGGCCCTCCGCGCGCCCTGCGGACAGGGGTCGTGATGCCGGACATGGCCATCACGTGCCTGGCCGGTCCCAGCACGCCGGTCACCTGGTGCAGGCCATAGACCGCCATATCAAGCAGAGCCCCCGATCCATCCTGATAGAGCGCTGTGGGGTCGACCGGCCAGCCAAGGCCGGCTGGCCCGGCATGTGAGGACTGGACGCGAGCGAACGCGACCTTGCCGATGGCGCCCTCGTTGATCAGCCGGCGCGCCTCGACCCACTCGTCGGTGATCATGTCGGCCGGGGCCGCGACGATGAGCAAACCCTGTTCCTGGGCGAGTCGGATCAGGCTATCGGCCTCTGCCATGGTCGAGGCGATCGGTTTCTCGGTCACCAGGTGCCGCCCGGACTCGAGGATCGCCCTGGAGGTCTGGAAATGCAGCGGGATGGGCGTCAGGTTGACGACGGCGTCAAGGTCTGCCTCGAGCATCTCCTCGAGCGACGGGTAGACGGCCGGGATGCCGTGGGCTTCAGCCACCGCTCGGGCGCGTTCCGGCGTGCGACTGGCGATGGCGACGACCTGGGCCCGCTGACTGATCCTGGCCAGGCCGGGCAGATAGCCATAGTCGATGGTGGCGATCATGCCCGCGCCGAGAAGGCCGACCCGGAGCACCGAGGTGTCGGCTGGTTCGCTCAAAGCGTGGACAGCGCTTCGCTCAGCGCGTTCCCGACCCATCGGACCTGTTCGGGGGTCAGGTCCGGGCTCACGTCAAGGTGGACCGATCGGGCCAGCAGGTCACAGGTACGCGACCATCGATCGGGGCCGTACCAGAACTCACCTTCCTGCTCTGCCCAGGGACCCCGCCCGGACGCACTCCTCCGCTCCAGGATCGGGGTCCAGTGAGGGGCGATGTGCAGGTCGGGCGTGTCCGGGTCGAACATGACCTCCGTATCGAGCCCAGCGGCCCGCGTAACGCCGACAAGCGCTTCCGCCTGGCGAGCCTCGGGGCATCGCAGGATGAGGGCGATGGCCGTGTCGCCGGCCTCATCGTGTGATGCCCGCAGCCGAACGCCCGTCCGGTCAGCCTCGAGGCGATCATCTCGACGATGGCCGAGCGGTTCGCGCGGCAGGCAGCGATGATCTCGTCCAGCCGTCCCAGCTGCACGTCGGCCACGGCACCCTGCAGCTCGGACATCCGACAGGTGATGCCATAGAAGCTTGCGGTTCCCGCTGCCTCCGCCCGCATGCTGGCGGCCACGTCGTGGTACATGAGGGCCCGCTCGTGTAGTCCCGGGTCGTCAGTGGTGACGACGCCGCCCTCGCCACAGGTGATGATCTTGTTGTACTGCAGGCTGAAGCAGCCGATGTCACCGATGGAGCCCAGGCGTCGGCCGTGATAGCGTCCGCCCATCGCCTGCGCTGCGTCCTCGATGACGACCAGGTCGTGCTCCTGCGCGAACCCCAGGACCGCCGTCATATCCGCGGCGGCGCCGCGCATGTGGACCGGGATGATGGCCCGGGTGCGCGCGTTGACCAGGCTCGCCGCATCCGCCACGTCGATGGTCAGGGATCTCATCTACCTCGGCGAGGACGGGCACGGCCCCGACGGCCACGACCGCTGCCGCGGTCGAGACCCAGGTGTACGCGGGCACGATGACCTGATCGCCGGGACCGACACCCGCGGCAGCGAGGGCGGCAGTCAGCGCCGTCGTCCCCGAGGCGACGGCAAGGGCATGTCCGGATCCCACCAGCTCGGCGAAGCGCGTCTCGAAGGCCTCCACCGCCGATGGCCCGTCGACGGCGCCGTAGTAGCGGAACAGACGCTTCGACCGTAGTACGCGGAGGACGGCCTCTTCCTCCTCGCGACCGATGCGGTTCCCACCGGGGAACATAGGCGGCAGATCATGGACCTTGGCTCGAGTCATGTGCCTCCCTGGTCGTCGCGCATGGACGTCTACTTCACGCTGCCGGCAGTGATGCCATCCACGATATGCCGGTTGAAGACGATGTAGATCACGATCATCGGGATGGTGACGATCGATAGCGCCGAGAAGAGCAGTCGAGTAGTCGGTCTGGTAGCGGCTGGAGAACGCGAGCAGGCCGGTGGGGATGGTCTTGAGGTCGTCGTCCTGGATGTACAGCAGCGCCAACAGGAACTCGTTCCAGGCCGCGAGCGCGGAGAAGATGGCCACCGTCGCGAGGCCCGGCCGCAGCAGTGGCAGTGCCACCTGGCGGTAGGTTCGCAGGTCGCTGGCGCCGTCGATGCGGGCAGCGTCGAAGAGCTCCTCGGGCAATCCGTCCATGAAGACCTTGAGCAGGAACGTCGCCAGGGGCAGTCCCATCGCCGTGTACGGGATGATCAGCGCCCAGCGCGTGTCGGTGATGGCCAGCTGTGTGAAGAGGTTGGACTGGGCGATGAAGTAGGACTGCAGCGGCAGCAGCAGGCCCAGCGCGAACAGGCCCAGGGCCAGGCTCCGACCGCGGAAGCGGTAACGACTGAACGCGAACGCCGCCAGCGACGCGATGAGCAGGATCAGGAACACCGACGCCCCGGTCACGATGGCGCTGTTGACCGCGTACTTGCCCAGGTTGCCCACGTCCCAGGCCTCGGCCCAGCGCGACAGATCGATCGACTCAGGCAGGGCGAAGGGCGACTGGAAGATGGCGCCGTTGGTCTTGAAGCTCGACAGGACCATCCACACCAACGGGAAGAAGAAGACCACCGCCAGCACCACCATGGCCGCGCCGGTCAGCCACTGCGCCAGGCGTGGGCCGAGCGCGGTGTCCCGCCGGGATGGCTGGCTGCTCATCGGCCGGTCGCCCCGGTCTCAGAGGCGCCACGACGCTCGCTCCGGCGGCGAGCCTGCGCATACATCATGCCGACCGCGACGACGACGACGGTCAGCAATACCGCCATCGCAGAGCCGTAGCCGACCTCGCCGTTGCGGAAGACGGTCTTGACCAGCAGGGTCGTGGGGATCTCCGTGGAGCCGTACGGGCCACCGTTGGTCAGCACGAAGAACAGATCGAAGCCCTGGAACCCGCCGGTCACGCAGAGCAGGATGGCGACGCCGATCGCGCCGCGGATCATGGGGACCTTGATGTGGCGGAACAGGGCCCACTCGCTGGCGCCGTCCAGGCTTGGCGGCCTCGACGACCTCCCTCGGGATCTGCCGGAAGGCGGCGTAGAAGATGACCATGTAGAAGCCGGCGAAGACCCAGCCGGAGACGACGCTGATGGCCAGCAGCGCGGTCGGCTGGATCGCCCAGCCAGATGCGCTGGAGGTCCTCGAGGCCGAGCGCCTCGAGTGCGCCGTTGATCAGGCCGAAGTCGGGGTTGTAGACGAACGACCAGAGCACCGCGACGACCACCAACGGCAGCATCACCGGCACGAAGATGGCCACCCGGAACCACATGCCGGCCCCGACGCATGGTGATCAGCCCCGCGAGCGCGAGGCCGACGCCGACCTCGAGCACGATGGTCGCGGCGATGTAGATGACGACGTGCACGAACGAGTCGCGGAAGAGCTGCGTCGCCGATGGCCCGTGCGTAGTTGTCGAGGCCGACGAACGTCATGGGCCCGAAGCCGTTCCACTCGGTGAAGCTGTAGCCCGCCGGTCAGCACCATCGGCAGCAGCACCGCAGCCCCGAAGACAGCCAGTCCCGGGGCCAGGAACAGCCAGGGCGTGATGCGGCGGGTCGGCTTCACGCGATCACCCGCTCGGATCAGCGGTCGTGCAGACGGCCGAGCGCCCGTAGTGGGCGCCTCGGCCCGTCTGCTGCGCTAGCGTCCGATGCGCTCGTCGAGCGTAGCGAGTGCTTCGGCCGGTGTGGCCTGGCCACCCGAGCACCGCCGCCTGAGCGGCGTACAGCTCGAGTGGCCGTCTCGAGGTCATAGCCGGTGTCCGGCGGCAGCACCACAGCGGCACGCGGTCTTGAGCAGGTCGGCAAGGCGCGCCGACCGCCGTCCGACGTCGCCGCCGATGCCGACAGCGGCGAGCGGAGTGACTCCGGCATCGTTGATGAAGTTCGGGACGTTCTCGGGGCTGTTGACCAGCGCCAGGAACTCGATGGCGAGGTCGATGTTCTCGCTGTTGGCGTTGACCATGTAGCCGGTCTCGACCGCGATGACGCTGTCCTGGTCGCCGGCCGATCCCTCGGGCATGGCGGGCAGGTTGACGAAGTCGAACTCGAGGTCGGGGTTCTCGTCGATGGCCCAGCTCACCAGCCACGAACCGATGGGGTGCATGGCCGCCTGGCCCTGGAAGAAGAGCTGTGCGCCGGCGTTGTCGTCGACCGCGTTGACGCTCTCGTTGACGCAGTCGTGGTGCGGCCAGCTCCTCGACGTAGCCGAGGGCCTGCTCCCACTCGGGCGTCGAGAAGACGCCTTCACCACTCAGCGTGGCGGCGTAGACGTCCTCGCCCACGACGCGGGAGGCGATGTGGCTGAGCCAGTTGCCCGCGGCCCAGAGGTCCTTGTTGCCCGTTGCGATGGGGATGACACCGGCCGCATTGAGCGTGTCGCAGGCCGCGAGCAGCTCCTCCCAGGTGGTCGGAGGGGTCACGCCGTTGCTGCTTCGAGGATGTCGCACGTTGTACCAGAGGACGTTGGTGACGTCGGCCGTGTGCGGCACGAGCACGACCTTGCCGTCGACGGAGGCGACGGGGAAGACGCCCTCGTCGAAGATGCCGGCGAGTGGGCCCGATGGTCACGGCCTCGGTCAGGTCGGCGGCGTAGCCATCCGCGTAACGCTGGGCCATGCGGTCGCCGGTCCACTCGAAGTAGACGTCCGGAGCGTTGCGTCCGGCGAGCAGGTTGGGCAGGCCGATGGTCTGGTACAGGTCGTCGTCCTGGTAGTTCATCTCGACATCGACGCCGGGATGCGTCGCCTCGAACTGTGCGGCGATGTCGTCCCAGACCCGGATGCCGGCTCGCCGGGCGAACCCATGGCCACGCGCAGCGTGGTGTCCTGGGCGAGCGCGCCGCTGCGCTCCCGGCCATGCCGACGCGACGAGCGCGGCCGAGACCGCAACGGACGTGCGCGGTCCTCTCCTCATCGAGTGTCTCCTTCTGCTCCTGGCACCTCGCCCGGCCGGAACATCGTCCCGGACAGGACGGACAAGGTCATCTCCAACGCGTCGCCGAACACGCGAACGCGTGCGCGACGCAGCCTGATCAGGAACGGGGCCAACTCCGCTGGGCCCGTCCTCGTCCAGCCGCCCCGCAGCGACCAGGTCGGCGATCTTTCGGATGGCCTGGGCGCCGATCTCGAACGCCACGCAGCCAGGGACGGATCTCGTCGCCGGAGCGCGCGGTTCGTCGACCGGGCCCTCGCAGCAGGTGGTCTGCGGCGGCCAGCAGCCGGTCCGCCAGCGCGCCGAGGTCGGGCTGCCTCCGCCTGGTGCGCATCCCCGTGCTCCAGCTCGAACAGCGCCGCACTCCAGGACGCCGTGCACGATGGGCGCGTCTTCGGACCAGAGGCAGGACGAGCGCACGTTGTCCGCGAACAGCGCGAACGCCTCGGCAGGTCCGCCTCGCCCGACGACGTCGCGCATCGCACGCTGCCAGCTCGGCTTCGGGATCGTAGCCCTCGCGGATCGCGGAGGTAGTCGGCGATGGTCGCGAAGGGGATCCGCGACGCCTCGAACAGCTCCATGCCGTTGGCGATGATGCCCGTCGACGAACGCCACAGGAGCGGGTCTCGACCGCGGTACGGACCGATGTGCAGCTCGTACGCCCATGGCCACGTCGTTGACCGGGTAGTTGTCCCAGTAGGTGGGCGGGCGGTTGGCGGTACGCGTGAAGGTCACGGCGTCCGCCAGGTCCAGGCGTCGGCGAGCAGATCGCGCGGCCGGTCCAGAACAGATCGATGCGCGGATCGAGGCCCTGCGCCCAGCGCCGCCAGGTACGGCTCCGTCGCCCGTGCCCCAGTACACCGTGGGGCACACGATGAGCGCCGACGCCCGGCGGCAGTGCAGCGAACACCTCGCTGATGAGGTGCGATGTGCGCGTCGCACCAGGCTGGCGAAGGCGTCGCGGTCCTGCGGATGCTGCAGCTGGGTGGGGATATCGTCCAGCGAACAGGCCCAGACGGGTCGACGCCCAGGGCGATGACGCTGCGCATCTTGGCGATGAGGGCGTCGACTCGGCGGCGTCCGAGTAGCGGATCGACAGCCCCGGCGAGATGCACCAGGTGAACGTCATGCCGACCGCTCGACAGCGGTCGCACGAGCTCGGCCAGGCGGCCGAGCGCCTGCGCCGTCGTACGGGAGCCGCCAGTCATCGGCGGACCAGCGGATCGTCCTTGGGCGAGTACACGAACGTGTTCATGCCGCGGTCAGCGAGGAAGTCGATGAGGCTCAGGCGCTGCTGGTGCGTCCAGGGTCGGCCGTAGAAGCCCTCGATGACGCCTCGGATCGGCGAACGGCGAGGCCGCTCACCGCCCGACGCTCCTGCGCAGTGGCCCTCGTTGACGGCATCCCCGCCGGCTACGTTGCTGCTGATGAACACCTCCGGCACGATGCCCCGCGCGACGAGGCGCTCGTCACCTCCGCCACCAGCGCGTTGACGATCGCCGCGCCGACCACGGTGGACGTGGGCGCGACCCGGCCTGGGCAGTCCCCTCGACGGCGATCGCCGCGTCACCTACCACCCCGCCATTGTCGATGGCCACGTCGACGAGCTGCGTGGAGCCGCGGCCGCCGGGACGCTCGCGTGCGCTGTCAGAGGTCGCGTGCTCGACGCTGGTGATGGCGATCGTCCTGACCCCGCGGCTACGCGCGGCAGAGCCATCTCGGTGACGACCGCGTTGCTGCCCGAGTTGGACGCGATGAGCAGCACATCGCCGGGTCAGTGGCGTGATCATCGACAGGATCGCGGTCGCCAGCCCGGAGACCCGCTCCAGGGTCGTGCTCAGGGGAGCACTCGCATGAAGCATCAGGCCCTCGAAGAGGATGGGTCGGACCCGCACGAAACCGCCGGCACGGTAGAACAGCTCCTCGGCGAGCATGTGCGAGTGTCCTGAGCCGAAGGCATGCAGGACGCGGCCATCGGCCATGGCCTCAGCGATGACGTCAGCGGCAGCTTCGATGTTGGGCCACTCAAGCCGCTCCAGGCGCTCGATCAGGCCGGCCACAGCGTGAAGATAGCGCTGGCCCGCGGAGATATCGCTCGTCGTCCCAGGATCGCTCGTCATGCGGCCATCTCCCAGACATAGACCAGGTCCCGATACCTGCCCGGATCGGCCTGGTGGCCGAGCAGCAGTGCACCCTCGAGTGGCGAGCCGTCCGCACTGCGCGTCGTGACGGCCGGCAGAACCCGCAGGATGGCCTGCTCGAGCCGGTCCCGCAAGACCCCCGCCTCGACGAGTCGACCACCGAGCGCCAGTGGCACCGGGTCGCTCTCGGCTGCGACATGGAGGACGGTGGCTTTGACAAGGGCCAACAGCTCGCTGGCTGCGGTGTCCACGATGGTCGACGCCACGGCATCTCCCCTGGCTGCCATCTCCAGCACGTCGGGTGCGAAGCGCGCGATGGTGTTGACCGGCCGATCGCTGCTGTGCAACCGATCGCCCAGGTCGTTTAGGCCACCGAAGTGGCGTTTCGCGGGCGCTACGAGCGCAGTCGATGCTCCGCGGCCGTCGATCGCCCGCAACACCGCGCGGATGCCCGCGCTTCCGATCCAGAACGCGCCGCCCTCGTCACCCAGCAGGTATCCATGCCCGCCGATGATGCGCGCCCGCCCTTCGCGGGGCAGGGCCAGGCTTGCCACGCCTGTTCCAACGATGACGCTGCAGCCCCAGGCTCGCGAGAGCGCGCCCGCGTGTCCGGTCACCGCATCATCGGCGAGCCACACTTCGGGTGCCTCGACCCTGGCGGCCACCTCCGAGCAGAGACGGCGGCGCGACGGCTCATCGGTGGGGGCGGTGGTCAGTCCGAGCACGACCCGCTCGGTGGGCGGGGCGCCCGCCTGGCGCCATCCCGCGGCTACCGCCTCGGCGACCGCGCTGATGGTGTCCCCCTCCAGCCGACTGATGCCCTCGACCTCCACGTGCTCGCTCGCGCTCGAATGGCAGACGCGGATGGCAGACTGGCCGCCGTCCACTGCCAGCACCTTACTCAAGCGACCGGCTGCGTCGGCTGGAATGACGGCAACGTCGGGGTGAAGGCTCGAGCGGGGACGTGGGCGCTCAGGTGGTAACGGTCACCGCGGTAGATGCAGTCCGCGATCATCATCACCTGGCCACCGCTGTCTGCGTCCGTCATCCGCATCAACAGGCACGCCTGCTGCGGCGGGATCTCGAGAGCCTGCCGGGTGGCCTGGTCCGGCAACAGTGGCTCGATGGTGACGTCAGCGAAGCCTGGCACCAGGCCGTAGCGACTCGCCAGGAGCTCATAGAGCGAGCCGTCGAGGTCGGCGCGTGCCAAGCCCGGAACAAGCGCCGACCTGATCCAGACGGTCTCGATGGCCATGGGTTCGCCCGTGCCCAGGCGCACGCGCGTGAAACGAAGCACCGGCTCGCCGCACGGCACGCGCAATCGAGCCGCGACGCCGCGCTCAGCGGCTTCCATCTCGAAGTCCAGCAGGCGGTTGCCGGGGATGAGCCCGCGTTCCCGCATGTCTTGCGTGAACGAGGTCAGCCCCAGCAAGCGCACCACGGGCGAGGGCAGGACATAGGTGCCCGAACCACGCCGACGTACCACCAGTCCTTCGGTGACGAGTGCGTCGGTGGCGTGCCGCACGGTCATGCGTGCCGCGTTCCAGCGAAGGCTCAGGGCTCGTTCGCTGGGCAGGCGATCACCGGCCTCGGCGCTGGCGATCAGCTCTCGCAGCCGGGCTCGTACATCCCGCCTGGTGATCTCGTTCCGGGTGGACACGAGCGGCAGGGTAGTGCAGAGCGAGGGCTCGGCGCAAGCCCCAGGGCAGACCAATCGGGCAAGTCCGTCGCCCGTTACGTGTAGACCATTTACGCCCGAATCCGAAGGTGGTTGCTGGCTGAGCGTAGACCAATCAACCATCCTTGCGACACCCCTCGAGTGGACCAGTCGAGCCACTGCCTGTGCATTTGCCGAAGACGCTACGCTGTGGCCATGTTGCGGATCGAAGCTGCCGGACTCCACGACTTGCCGGGGGCGTATCGAAGCTGTCTCCTGGCAGGCGACGCTGGGCAGGACGCGACTCCCTTGTATCGCGACCCGGACCTGCTGGGCCACGTCTATGTCGGGCCGTACCTCGCCCAGGGGGCGGGCACGCAGCTGGTGGTCGTGGACGAGGCGGGTTCGGCCGGATACCTGCTCTCGGCCGACGACACCCTCCGTTTCGAGGAGTGGGCAGAGACGGTCTGGTGGCCGCCGCTGCGCCTCCGCTACCCGCCGCTCGGTGATGGGTCGCCCGATGCCGAGATGGTCCGTCTCATCCACGAGCCGCCGCGCACGCCGATCGAGATCACCCGGGAGTTCCCGGCGCACCTCCATATCGACCTCCAGGCGAGAGCCCGCGGTACGGGTCTTGGCCGCGCCCTGATCGAGCGGCTACTGTCCGAGCTGCGCGGCCGGGAGATCCGTGGCGTGCATCTTGGTGTGGACACTGACAACGCCAACGCGATCGGCTTCTACGAGCACCTGGGGTTCCGCGAGGTGGAGCGCGAGCCCGGGGGCCTATTGATGGGCCTTCGATTGGGCTGATCGTCGCACTTCCGAGGTGACCGAACCATGCTGCGATCGGTCTTCGACTGGTTCTTTCGTGATCGCCGAACCGGCAGGATCCTTATCGCCCACGTCCCCAATCTGGCCATCCTGCTTTGGCTTGCCACGGTGCTCGCGCGCCAGCTCACCGTACAGGGCACCACGGCCGACACGCTGCTCGAATGGGCCGGTTCGTTCACCCTCGGCTGGTGGGCCATCGACGAGGTATTCAGGGGGGTGAACCCGTGGCGCCGGGTCCTCGGGCTCGCCGGCTGTATCGCGGTCGTCGCCGGTGTCGTCTCTCGTCTGCAAGCCTGAGATCAGCGGGAACGTGGCACGACAGGCTCCGATCGCCCGGCGACCGGCTGGGTAGCGTGAGGTGGATCCGGGGAGCGCGTCACGACGAGCTGACTCCCCTGCAGGGACTGACGACCGCCGATGTCAGGCCGAGCGGGCGCCGCCGCCGAGCGATGTGGAGGTGCTCGAGCGAGCTGGCTCCGCTGCGGCCATCTTTGCCCCGACCGAGAGGACGATGCGATAGGCGACAAGGAAGACGACGGTCGCGGTCATGGCCATGTAGCCCCAGAAGACCCAGGCCGCCTGGGTGTCCGAGCCGGCCATCAGTCCGTGGGCCGTGGCTCCGAGAAACGCAAGGAAGGACAGATAGTGGAGGCGGCGCCAGGCTCCCTGGCCGATGCGTTTGCGGAAGTAGAAGCTGAAGAGGACGACGCCGCTCGCGATCAGTGCCAGTTGGCCAAGGCCCACCCACAGGGGTCGATAGGGACCGCTGAACGGGACCAGGACCTCAGCGGGGCTGTAGGACACGCTTCGGTCGATCATCAGCACGGCCGCGTGGACAAGCGCCAGAGCCAGCCCGATAGAGGCCAGGTCCTGGTGCAGCGTGAAGGACACGGCCCGATGAGCGATAGCGTCGAGGATCTTGGTGGAGAGCAGGAGCCCGTAGATGACCGATCCGGTAAGCGCCAGATAGGCCAGCAGGGCTGTCGTACGGGTCGCATACCAGGGCAGGCGGTCGAACTCATCCCGCAGCCATCCGGCAACGGCATCAAGGGCCTGGCCGCTCGTCCCGGCGAGCACCACGATGAGGAGGGTCACCAGGAGCGACCAGCGCAAGCGTCTCGTCCTGGGGCTCAGGCCCTGGTACTTCACGCCAGCCATCGCACCGCCTGTCGCGAGGCGATCACCTCGCCGTCCTCAAGGAGAAGCACCGCAGCCCAGGCCCCGGAGCGCTCGAGCATCCGCATGCCCTCGTCGGAACCGGCGATGACTGCGGCTTTGGCCAGCGCCTCTGCGGCGAGGGCGCTCTCGGCCACGACACTTGCCTGGACGACGTCTGTCTCCGACGACCTCCCGGTGCGCGGGTCGATGAGATGGTGTGTCCATCCATCGGTCCCGCGCCAGCGGTGGACGCTGGTGCCGGACGTGGCCACACCGAACGGGTGAGCTCGTCGTGCCAACGGGACCGAGAGAACCGCCAGGTCGGCCGCCTCGTCGAAGGGATCCGCGATCGACACCTGCCAGCTCGACCATGTCGGCACGCGAAGCGCCACGTCCCCGTCCGCATCCACGAGGGCGGCCGGATAGGCGCCCAGCAGCGCGAGGGCACGATCGGCAAACCAGCCCTTGGCAACTCCGTCCAGATCGAAGCGGACCCTGCCCTCGCGTATGACCACGCTGTCCCGCCCGCGTCCCTCGACCCACCACCGGCCCGCCTGCCTGAGCTTGAACGTCGCCGTTTCCGCCTCCAGTCGGGCGTCGAGCAGCGTGACGTCGACCAGGCCTTCGGTGCGTACCCTCGCCCGATGCGCTCGCACGAGGATCTCTCCGAGGATGGGGCGCACGCGCACGCTTGGCGTGTCGACGGAGCGGTTGAGCTCGCTCAGGTCCGAGTCATCCCGGAACCGAGTCAGGCGCCGAGCCCAGGCGTCTACCCGGGCAGCCACGCGCCGAAGGTCACGCTCCGCCTGTGGAACGGCATGCGCTGGGCATGCGACACGCAGCGTCAGCGCGCCTCCCATGGCAGGACCCGAGAGGTGCGGCTCGCTGTGCGTCTCATCCATCCGCGGTTCCCGTGTGACCTCGGCCGATCCGACCGAGCCCGACGAGTGGAGCCTCAACCCGACTGTCGGGTCCTGGTCACCGGGGCCTTGGCCACCGGGGCCTTTGCCACTGGGGCCTTGGGCCGCTGCTTGGTGGCCGTTGGCTGGCGTGACGTGCTCGCTCCCGAGGACGTGACCGTCGCGGTCCCGGCGCGGATGACCACGATGCGCGGCGGCGGCGCCTTCTCCCGGATGACCTGCGCCCCGCGCGGCGCCTTCTGCCCAGGCTTCAGGCGCACGTACTTGACCGGGCGCTTCTTGGCGGCCTTCGCATCCACCTTCGCCGCAGCGGCAACTCCGGCCTGGCTGGGGTCGGCCCCGTCCGCGTTCGCGGGGAACCGAACGAGTCCGGCCCCGATGATGCTCAATGCTGCGACGGCACCCGCGCCAACCACGAGCCGGGACGGCTTGGGGTCGGGGCGCGAACGACGTGGCTTCGCCTGGCCCGAGACGGTGGCGGCCAATTCGCGGCTAGCGTTCCGAAGCCCGCGCATCAGTCAGATCGATCATCGGTTCTCGCACTGCTTCTTGAGCTCCTCGGCTGCCCGCTCGTCCGTCTCGTGGAGCCTCTCGGCGGCACGCTCGCACTCGTGCTTGGCGGCCTCGCCCTCTCGCTCGCTCGGCGGCGTCCGCGGTGCCTCCGCGGGGGGACTTGCGCTCTTCTTCCTGTGGGTCCTGGGCGCCGTCCTCTTGGGCTGCGCGGGCGACGTCTTGACCGAGGCGGTCTCGGTTCGACTGGGCGCTCCTTCGCGGACGACGATCGTCTTGGCCTTCGGTGCGGGCTTCACGTAGATCTTCCGGGGCTGCGACGCCGGCTCGGCTACCGCCGGCTCGGCGTCGCCCTGTCCGGCGGCGCTTTGCATGGCGCCTGCAGGCCCGGGTGCGAAACCGGCGGCAGTCATGCCCAACGCCAGGACGACCGACGCACTGATCGCACCCACAGCGAGCGCGATCCGCTGATAGGTCAATGGATTGCCTCCTCGTCGCTCTTCTTTGGCGTCTGAGTCTCCCTGCTCGCGATGGGCGAGCACACCCGGCCCAACGTACCCGGGGGACTGGCACCTTGCGGACCCGGCCGGTCGCCGGTGACGCGGGAGGCCATCGGGTCGGCGGCCGAGACGGGTGGGAGACGTGAGCCACGGCACTCGAGCCAGCACCGGAACGAAGCTCCTATCGCGTCGAATGGTGGATGCCGTACTCTCTCCACGTGGTACGCGCGCTTGGCAGCTATGGCAACGCTTGGGGTCCTGGGCTCTCGGCCCGAGCGTGATTCCCGTTACCCGAACGCAGGTCCGCCTGCGTCCCGATGCTCGGCGGGTGGTCATCAAGCCATTCATGCCCGGCGCCCACATCCCGTCGAATGGCCACACGCGAGCGCGCCAGGTCATCGATCGGATCCTTGGTCTCTCCGAAGCCAGCGTGGCCGCCACACTCGCATCGACGCTGACCCAGTTCGCCCAACGGCACCCCGACCTCGATGGTGCACTGCTGCGCAACTACGAGGCCGTGGCCGGACTGATCGATGAGCCTGAGCGGCTGACCCAGGACCGGCGCCTGCTCATCGGCGCCTACTTCACCCACGAGTACTCGATCGAGGCCGCGGCGCTCTCCAATCCATCCATCGTCGCGGCACCGGACCAGACCGGTCTTGGTGACGGGGAGCAGCGCTTCATCGTGAGCCTGCGCGCGATCGGCGAAGGGCATCTCTCGTCGATCGAGTTTCGCTCAGGTCTCATCGACGCAGGGGGCCACATCACCATCGAAGAGGCCGGTCGTTTCACCACGATCGGGGAGCGTCGTGAACCGCTCTATCAGCACCGAGCCTTCCGCTCGAAGCTCCAGGAGCTGGGCGTGCTCAACGAGATCGCCGGCCTGGTGCTTGACCCGCTTCCGCCCCAGTTCACGCTGGAGCAGCTCGAGGCGGCCATCGCCGACCTGGATCGGCACGGCGTGGACCGGGCCGTGGCGTACGAGACGACCAGGATCATCCACTGGGTCGCTGCCTCCAACTACACCATCGAGTTCGCCGAGGGTTCGCGCATCTCCGAGCGGGTCGATCTTCCCGTCCGGTCCGGCCGAGTCCCAGGGCATGGAAGACGCCCGCTTCGTGCGCTTCAGCCACGATGATGGTTCGGTCCTCTACTTCGCGATCTACACCGCCTTCGATGGCTACCAGATCCTGCCGCAGCTCATCGAGACGGCCGACTTCCGCACCTTCCGTGTCGCCACGCTCAACGGCGAAGCGGCGACCAACAAGGGCATGGCCCTCTTCCCGCGCATGGTCGGCGGCCGCTACGCGGCTCTGTCGCGACAGGACAACGAGAGCAACTACCTGATGTTCTCGGATGATGTCCGCACCTGGCACGATCCGATCCGGATCCAGCAGCCCGAGCAGCCGTGGGAGCTGATGCAACTCGGCAATTGCGGGTCGCCCCTTGAGACCGACGCCGGCTGGCTGGTGATCACCCACGGTGTCGGCCCGCTCCGCCGCTACGCTCTGGGGGCGATCCTGCTTGATCTCGAAGATCCGCGGCGGGTCATCGGCCATCTGGCCGAGCCGCTGCTGGTGCCGAACGAGGACGAGCGCGACGGCTACGTGCCCAACGTGGTCTACTCGTGCGGGAGCATGATCCACGGCGGAGAGCTGGTGATCCCGTACGGCTTCTCGGACCTGGGCAGTGGCATCGCCGCTATCCCGCTCGGGGACATCCTCGACCGGCTCACCTGAGGACCACCAGGCTGCCGTCCGCCCTTCGCCCCGGTCGGCCTCAAGCCAGGCTCGGCCGGCTTGGCTGACGCGCGATGACGCGGCGATAGACCTCGAGGTACTCGTCCACCATCCGCTCCACGTCAAAGCGCCCTTCGACCGACGCCCGCACACCACGGCGATCCATGCCGCCTGCAGCGTGGACCGCCGCCACCGCTTCATCGAGGCTGTGCACCAGGTATCCACCTTTTCCCTGACCGACGATCTCGGGCATCGACCCCCGGGCATTGGCGATGACCGGGGTGCCGCAGGCCATGGCCTCGACGACGCTGTAGCCAAAGGGTTCATCGAAGTCGATGAGGTGCAGCAACGCCCGGGCGCCCGCCAGCAGGTCTCCGCGAGCCTCCGGTCCCACCGGCCCGATGTATCTGATGCGATCGCCGTCCAGTCGTGGTTCCACGAAGCGCTCGAAGTATTCGCGGTCCTGGATGATGCCGGCGATGATCAGCGGGAGGCCGGCTTGCTCCGCCACGTCGATGGCCACGGCGGTGCCCTTGTCGGGGTGGATCCGGCCGAAGAAGAGCAGATACGTGCCCGGGGTCGAACGCGCCTCGAATGCCGCCATGTCGATGCCGTGGTGGATGGTGGCGATGTAGGGCAGCCTCTCATGGCGATCGGCCTCACTGATGGCGACGTAGTAGCCTCGGTCCGCATACTTCTCATACACGGCCACGATGCGCTCCGATGAGAAGCCATGGACGGTCGTCAGGACCGGCGTCTTCACCAGGCCGCTGTAGGTGAGCGGCAGGAAGTCGAAGCTGTTGTGGATGAGGTCGAACTCGTCCGCCCGCTCGAAGAGCGCCGAGATATGCAGGCTCTCCCAGACCTTGGGGTCCAGCGTCGGATCCTCGGAGTAGCCACGTGGGACACAGGCGCTGAGATGCGCGCTGGTGACCGAATCGGCGGTGGCGAACAGCGTGACGTCAACGCCGCGCCTGACGAGGCCCTCCGTCAGGAGGGATACGAACTGCTCCCAGGGACCGTAGTGACGTGGCGGCACCCGCCATGAGACGGGGGCGAGCACGGCCACGCGGAGCAGGTCATACATGCTGGGTCCGTGTCCGACCGCCACGCTTCGACGTGGCCTCACCGCCGAGGTGGTTAGCCCGCTTGCTGCTGGCTGCCATCAGGCCACGGCTGCGAGGGCATCACCCGGTCTCGCGATCGGCTGCGCGATGCGAGCGCGCAGGCCGCGGATGTGCTCAAGAGCGATGAGCCACATCAGCGTGGATTCGGCCCCCTGGTTGCGACTGACACCCGCCGGACCGATGCCGTCGGCACCGGCGCCGCATGTCGGGTCGGCGACGGGCGCGAGGGCATCGTTACGACCCAGGAACCAGCCATATGCAGACTCCATGGCTTCCCGGTAGCGCGGTGCGCCGGTCTCCTCGAACGCGGTCTCAGCCGCGAGCAGCAGCGTCGTGGTTGAGATGGGCTGCTGATCGAACCGAGCCGCGCGACCGCCTCGCGGCCACCAGCCCGCGTTGCCCACGGTCCGCACGTACCCCTCAGCGCTCGTCTGTGCCTCGATGAGCCAGTCGAGGACGCGCAACCCGGCCTGGACCATGCCTGGTCGATCGAGCCACCGGCCAGCGACGATCAGGGCCTGGGCCGGGAGCTCGTTCTCGTAGGTCACGATCGCCTCGGGCCAGGGCCAGGCACTATCCGACGGCGGTTCGGCGAACGACCGCCAGAGATCGATCTGCTACCCGCCGGTAGACGTCGGACACCTCGTCGATCATGCCCGCGTGCGCCACCGCATCACACGCCAGGATCACCGTCGCTCGTGGCCGCAGCGAGATGACCTGGCTCGCGGCCGGGAGGGCACGCTCGAACAGGGCCGCGGCATCGTCACGCAGGGTGCCATCGGGTGCCGAAGCGATGACCTCGCCGAGCGCGTGCAGGGCTCGTGCATCCGCATCCTCGGACCCGGGGTGGTCCAGCCACGCGCCGTCCCATCGCCTGAGGTTGCGGAAACGTCCGCTCGAACCCTCGAACGCCTCAGCCAGGAAGGTCACGTTCCGGGCGGCGCTCATCTCGACGGTCTGCCAGCCGAGCTCGCGCCCGTGGAGCAGATCTACCATCAAGGCTCGGGCCACATCGTCGGTGCAGTAGCCGTGATCCGGATCCGGTCGGGCTCCCTGCGCGTGCTGCATGATCCCGATCCGCGTGGTCAGCGTTTCCAGGTGTCGGCGGTTCACCGGGTACAGCGGGAACAGCTCAGGCACTCTGCATCACCGCCGCCGGGAGGCCCAGGACAGCCATGTCGCGCGGTGCCGTCCGCAGTCTCGCAAAGAGCTGCTCGTAGTCCGCTGCGACTCGGGACCAGACCATGCCCCGCCCGTGGAGGTAGGCGCGCTGGGCCATCGCGGCTCGGAGGTCGCGGTCCGTCAACAGCTCGATGAGTGCGTCGCTCATGGCGCCCGGCTTCCCCGGCGGTACCAGTCGGCCGCGTCCATCAGCGAGGATCTCGGAAGCATAGAGATAGGGGGTGGAGACCGACGCCTTGCCGGCCGCCATCGCGTAGGAGAGCGTGCCCGATACGATCTGGTCGAGGTTCGGGTATGGCGTCACGAACACGTCTGCCGCTTCCAGCCACCGACCCAGCTCGTGTTGGCTCACGAACCGATCGACGAAGACCACGTGCTCGGTCATGCCCAGATCGGCAGCCATGGTCTCGAGCTTGGTCCGGTATCGCTCGCCTTCGGTCCGCTGCAATTCCGGATGGGTCGCTCCCAGGATGACATAGCAGGCGTTCGGCACCGCGCGCACCACGTCGGGCATCGTCTCGATGACCGACTCGTAGCCTTTGCTCGGCCCCACCAGGCCAAAGCTCAGCAGCATCTGGCGGCCGCCCATGCCGAGTTCCGACTTGACGCTGTCGGGATCGACGAACGGCAGGTCAGGCACGCCGTGGGGGATGATCTCGACGCGGCTCGGATCGGCGGCATAGCGGTCGGACAGGATGGCAGCTGCGGCGCTCGACATCACGACCACGGCTGCGGTGGCATCGAGGATGCCCTGCATGACGCGCCGCTGCCCGACGGTCGGGTGGCGCAGCACCGTGTGCAGGGTCGCTACGGCCGGTACAGAGAGCGCCGTCAGGAAATCGAGGACGCCCTCGCCGTCGTTGCCACCCCAGATGCCGTACTCGTGCTGCACGGAGACCGCACTGACACCGCACGCGCCGAGTGACCGGGCGGCCCGGGCATAGTCGGCACGAACACCTGTCCGGATGACGTGATGGGTCGGGTGATCGATCGGGATGTGTTCGCCAGGGCCGCTGAGGGCGACGATCTCACGGTCGCCGATGGCCCGTCCGAGGTCGGCCGTGAACGTGGCGATGCCGCAGCGTCGCGGGGGATAGGTAGAGGCAAGCGCGATCCGTGCCACTGAAGCCCTGCTAGCGTTCCGCGCGCCGCGCGGGGTCGGGGCCGACAACGGATCGATGCTTCGACTTCCGACCTGTCGCGAAACCATATCCAGCCACGGTCAAGCAGAAGAGGTCAACCACGGCCAAGCAGGGCGGCGCGTCGTGGGCTCCGGGTCTTCAACGACCTGGCGAAGCTCAGCCTCCTCTGCACCGTCCACGATGCGCGCGATGACAGGCTTTGTCAATCGCTGCCGGACGATTCCCGGAAGCGCCGCGAACGAGGCGGTCTCACGAACGTGAAGAGTACGGTCGATCGACAGATGTCTGTGCTCTTGCGCGGTCCCGGCAGGAGCTGGCGTCGGCGCTGGGCATCGACTACCAGACCGTGGGTCACCTCGAACGTGGTGCCTACAAAACCCGAGTCTCCATCTCGCGTTCCGGATCTCCGAGTATCTCGACCTGCCCATCGAGGCCATCTTCAGCCGAACCGAGCATGAAGCTGCAGGCCGCAGGCATGATCGTCCTGCGATCATCTCCGCCGAGGTCCCGTTTCAGCGCTCCGGGATGGCGTCAGGCCGGCGCGACGGCGTCCCTACGCTCCTCGAACTCGACCGGTTCGCCTGCATCACGCACCAAACCCGACGCCGCGCCGATGAGTGGCACGGCGCCTGCACGGCGACCATCCCCGCATCTCGCGCCGGTCGCATCCCTGTGAGCTGACAAACATCTGACTGGCCTCGTGTCGGGCTGGCGACACCCGTAGCAGCCCGCACCCGCCATGCTCGACGCTCGGGGTCCGCCGGGCCTCAGCGCTGTCCCATATCGCCCGGTGTGGCTGATCCGGCGTGAGGTGGCGAATCTGTTCCAGTCAGCCACGAGGAGACCTCGCACATGAAGAGCAACGTCAAGGACCTCCCGATCGCCCACCAGGCCCTCGGGGAGATGGTCCGTGGACAGGACTGGGGCGGGACGACCAGCGCGTACATGGAGTACCCGGCCGGTCTCGACTTCGGGCCACTACTCGTGGGCTTGGAGCGGGATCACTGTCAGTGCCCGCACTGGGGGTTCGTCATGGAGGGCCGCATCCGCGTGAGCTACGAGGACGGCACCGAAGAGCTCGTGGGCGCAGGCGACATCTACTACTGGCCCTCAGGCCACACCATCGTGGTAGAGGAAGCGGTCAGGATGGTCGAGTTCAGCCCCCACGACCAGATGTCGCAGGTGCTCGGCCATGTCGTGGGCAAGCTCTAGGGACGAGCCAGACCTGGGCGTGGGATCGTGACCTCGGACAGCCCGACCGCTATCGTCGGGCTATCCGGTCGCTATCAGGCAAGGTCGTCGAGGATCAGGACGCATGAGCGCCACCACTGGTGTTGTGCAGGGCGTTGTGCGAGTATCTGCACATGCCCACCAATCTCGATATCGATCCCCGCCTGCTCGAGCAGGCTGTCAAGGTCAGCGGTGAGCGCACCAAGACCGCGGCAGTCACCCGCGCCCTGCGTGAGTACGTGGCTCGCCACGAACAGCGGCGCATCGTCGAGCTCTTCGCGGCCCTCGACTGGGATCCGCAGTACGACTACAAGTCCGAGCGCACGCGCTGAGTGGACCTCTTCGTCGACACCAGCGTGTGGTCGCTCGCCTTGCGCCGTGACGTCAGCGAGCACGAGCCGGCTGTCGAGCGACTGCGTCGTTCGCTCGAAACGGGGGAGGGGGTCTTCACGACCGGGCTCGTGCTGCAGGAACTACTGCAGGGCTTCCGGGGACCGAAGGCCCGCGACGCGATCGTCGAGCGCTTCGGGGCCCTCCCGCTTCTCGTGCCCGACCGAGCGGACCATGTCGAGGCGGCTGAGCTCCGGAACACCTGCCGCCGTAGCGGCGTCCAGGTCGGCACCATCGATGCGCTTCTCGCCCAGCTCTGTCGCCGGCACGAGCTCGTCATGCTCACCACCGACCGGGACTTCGAGCTGATGGCACGGCACGTCGACCTCCGGATCTGGGCCCCCTGACGTGGGGAGGCGGCGTCGGCCGCGACGGCAGCCCCTACGACGATGCCGAGGCGGAGTTCATCCGCGGCATGACCGCAGACCCGACGAAGGGTCACCCGGACTGACGGCCCCGAACGTCCGCGCTGTCGCGCCCGCGTGACTCGCTCCCGCCTTGGTCGGTGACCCGTTCTTCTGTGAGTTCCCGCCGCCCTCCACGCACGCTCGCGTCGTTGTACCGTGCGCAGATGAGCGATGACGCTCCACGGCCCGGAAGTCTGGCGCTACGTTCATTCCGCCTGACCCGCGCCGGCAGAACCTGTGCAGTCGGAGACCTCACGTGACCGAACATGACCGCGGCCTTGACCGGAAGCTGCGGGCTGTCGCCGCGGGCCGCTACACCCCGGACGATTTCGTGCTGGCGGACGCCAAGGACGCGGACATGGGCTTCGGCCTGACGGCGGCCGGCGCCGTCGATGGCGCACCGGCCGGCGTGCTCGGTCCCGGTCGCTACCAGACCCGGGAGCGCTATCTCGACGACATGCGCGCACAGGCGAACCATGGTGTGGTCGACATCCTGCTGACCTCTGCCTCCAATGGGGAGCGCCTCGCACGCGATGGCTCGCTGCCCGACGACCTGACCCTGGCCATCCGCGCCAACGACACCAGCGACGTCTGGGTCGGACGCGGCGCCGGGTACGCCACCATGCCGTCTCGCCCCTTTCGGACGGTGGACCTGCCGGCGATCCGCCCGTTCTGCGACCTCGTCCTCTATTCGATCACCTTCAACAACGATCTCGAGGCGGACCTCGTCTCGCTGGAGGCCTACGCGGCCTTCCGACGGGAGGCCACAGCGATCGGGATGCGGCACTTCCTGGAGGTCTTCAATCCCAACGCCCCCAGTCGCCTGGAGCCTGATGAGGTCGCAGCCTTCGTGAACGACTCGATCGTGCGCGCACTGGCGGGCGTCCCCCAGGCGCAGCGGCCCATATTCCTGAAGCTGGGCTACAACGGGGCCGATGCCTTGCTCGAGCTGAGCGAGCACGACCCGTCGCTGGTCGTGGGGGTCTACGGTGGCACCGTGGGCACCACCCGCGACACGTTCGAGCTGCTGCATCGCGCACATCTGCACGGAGCTCGCGTGGCCCTCTTCGGCCGCAAGATCCAGCACGCTGAGTCTCAACTCGACCTTGTCGACCTGCTGCGACCGGTCCTCCGTGGCGAGCTAGGCCCGACCGACGCGGTACGGGCCTACCACGAGGCACTGGCCCGGAAGGGGGTCGCGCCGCGCCGAAGCCTCGATGAGGATCTGGAGCTGACGGACCGGGTACTCCGCTCCGAATGAACCTCCCAGCCAGGGAGCGCAGCGGTGTGTTGTGCGCGGGCACGCTGCTCGTCGACTACGGCAAGGTCATCGACGCCTATCCGTCACGCGACGGCCTGGCCACGATCGAGGACATCTCGCTGAGTACCGGTGGGGCAGCCCTCAACATGGCCGTCGATCTCCGTCGCCTGGGCGCGCGTTTCGACGTCAGCGTCATGGGCTGTGTGGGCGATGACGCTGACGGAGACTTCGTCCGCGCCGCTTGTGCCGATGCCAGGATCGATGCGCGGCGCGTCCGGGTCCAACCGGGCGTTACCACCGCGTTCACGGACGTGATGGTGGAGCGAGATGGAGGTCGGCGCACGTTCTTCACTCACCTGGGGGCGAACGCACTGTTCCGCGCCAAGCCGACCGACCTCGCGGGCTCGGATGCCCGCATCCTCCACGTGGGCAATCTTGGAGCGCATCCACTGATGGATGACGCGGAGGCGGATGGTTCGAGCGGCTGGTCAGCGCTGCTGGCCGCGGCGCAGGCGGCCGGGATGCACACGAACCTGGAACTGGCGACCTTCCCGCCGCACCGCCTGGCGGCGATGTCTGGTCCGTGCCTGCCCTACCTCGACTCGATCATCGTCAACGAAGTGGAGGCCAGCGCCCTGACCGGTACCCACATCTCGGCATCGACGGCGGACGAACTGGTCGATTGGGCCGCCATGCTGGCGCTGGCGCACGGACTCCTCGAGCGCGGAGTCTCCAGGCTGGCGGTCGTGCACTTCCCGGCGGGCAGCGTCGGGGCCACCCCCGATGGACGGAGCTGGCGACAAGGCTCGGTCCGCGTGCCGCCGGACCGGGTGCGCAGCACCACCGGGGCCGGTGATGCGTTCGCTGCTGGCGTCATCTTCGGGCTCCATGAAGACTGGTCCGTGGAGGCGAGTCTCCGGCTCGGCGTGGCCGCTGCGGCAGCCTGTGTCCAGCACCATCACACGTCGAACGGGATCACCTCCGCTGAGACCTGCCTGGCTGCCGGCGATGCGATGAGGTATCGAGCGACCTAGACGTGTGCCTCTTGGCATGTGCGCCCCCCGCGGCACGCGCGCTGGGTCGGCCCTGCAAGTCCTTGCCTGGACTCGGAGTGCGTCTTGTAGCGGACGTCCCGACGATGCTGCGGACGCTTCGGCGATGGCGTCCTCGAACGAGAGTCGTTGCCCCGCGTGCCCAAGCCGCATCGGCTTCCAGGCCGAGGGCAGCGCGGGCCTTGTCCTGAGCTGCGTCGGTCGCGACCCTTCAGCTGTCGGCCGCCGTCCGCGATCCGTCCAGCTCGACCTCCTCTCGCCAGGCCGGTCGATAGGTCTCCAGGCCCAGCGCCCGGACCTTGGGTTCGAGGGCAGCCGATGCCTCGGGGTCGCCGTGGATGAGGAAGACCCGCTGCGGCTTGCGCGCGGCCCGGGCGAAGTGAGAGAGCCAGTCGAGCAGCTCTGTCTCGTCCGCGTGGGCAGAGAACCCGTCGATGGACCGGATGCGGCAGCGGACCTCCCGCTGGACACCCTCGAGCGTCACCGTTCGGGCGCCGGACTGGATGTGCGCGCCCAGCGTGCCCTGACCCTGGTAGCCGACGAAGAGCAACGTCATGGCCGGATCGTCGATGAGCTCGGCGAGGTGGTTCAGCACGCGCCCACCGGTCAGCATGCCACTCGAGGCCACGATGATCAGGGGCCGCGGCGCGGTGGCGATGGCACGTGAGCGGCGGACCGTGTCGGCGACGATCGCACCTGGATAGTCGAGCGGCGTCTCTCCGGTCTCCAGCAGGTGGCGGGTCTCCTCGTCGTAGTAGCCCGGGTGCTTGCGGTAGATGTCGCTTGCGAGCGACGCCATGGGCGAGTCGAGGTAGAGCGGCACGTGGGGGATCTCGCCGGCGCTCAGCAGGCGGTCGAGATGCCAGACGATCTCCTGGGTCCGGCCCACCGCGAAGGAGGGGATGAGCAGCACGCCGTGGCCATCGACGGTCTCCCGGACCGCGTCGGCGAGTTGTTCGACCGCCTCCGCGGCCGGTTCGTGGTGGCGTCCGCCGTACGTCGATTCGGTGATGACGAAGTCGGCCCCGGAGGTGATGGGCGTAGGGTCCTCGATGATGGGCGTGTCGGGACGTCCCAGGTCCCCGGAGAACACGAGCCGCTGGGAGCCTCCCGCCTCCTCGACGTCAAGGACGATGATGGCCGAGCCCAGGATGTGGCCGGCATCCTCGAACGTGGCCGTGATGCCTGGTGCAACGACGCGCGGCTCGCCGTAGCGGACCGTTTGGAAACGTCGGGTCGCCTCGAGGACGTCGTCGAGGTCGTAGAGCGGCTCGTCGTCGCGCAGCCTGACCTCGGGGGGCTGTGCTCGCAGGTGCGCTTCCTCGTCCTCCTGGCTCTGGTCGCTGCGATCGCGCCGCGCATCGGCGTCGTCGGATCGCCGACTCTTGCGACGAGCGCGACGGTGGGCCCGCTCCAGCTGGATCTTGGCGCTGTCGGTCAGGATCAGGGCGGCCAGGTCGGCCGTGGCGGAGGTCAGGACGACAGGGCCGTCGAAGCCCTCCCGCACGACCACCGGCAGGTAGCCGCAGTGGTCCAGATGGGCATGCGTGAGGAGCACCGCGTCCAGCGACGCGGGGTCGTACGGGAGGCCCGCGCGGTTGCATTCAACGTCCGAGGGCAGGCCCTGGAACATGCCGCAGTCGACGAGCACCCGGGCCCGGTCGGTGCTGAGGAGGAACTGGGAGCCCGTGACCGTAGTGGCCGCTCCCACGAACTGCAGCTTCATCACGTCCTACCCCCTGTTGCGGCTTCGAACCGAGCCGATGACCAGTTGTTCACGACTGCGCGGGTCTGCCGGGCAGACTCCTCCCATGCATGCCTCCGGCTGGCTGCTCAGTGGCTCGCGACCCAGGTGTCAAGCCGGCGCAGGTAGCTCCCGCGCTCGGCATCGTCGAGCCAGGCGATGGTGAAGGCGTTGCGCACGAGATGCACGACCTCGTCGCGCGTGAGCGCGGCCTCGCGCTGCAGCGTGGCCAGGTTGTCCGCGACATAGCCGGGGAAGTAGGCGGGGTCGTCCGAGTTCACCGTGACCAGCACGCCTCGCTCGAAAAGCGCGCGGATCGCCTGCGCTTTCGTCCCGCTGGTCACATACGAGTTGGAGATCGGGCAGCAGGTGAGGCCGACGCCACGCCGCACCAGGTCGGTCACGATGGCGTCGTCCTCGAGCGCGTTGACGCCGTGATCGATGCGCTCGACGCCGATCTCATCGAGGCACTGGCGGATGTGCGAGGTCGAGCCCTGCTGGTCGACGTCACAGTGCATGGTCAGTCGATAGCCCTGCTCGCGAGCGGCGGCGAAGACGTCACGGAACTTGAGCGGCGGATTGTCTCGCTCGTCGGAGTCCAGCCCGACCCCGATGATCCAGTCCCGGTACGGCGCGGCTTGCTGGAGCGTCTCGAAAGCCGACTCGACCGAGTGATCGCGCAGGAAGCACATGATCAGCCGCGAGCGGATCCCAAGGCGTCCGGCGGCCTCCTCCTGGGCCCGGCGCAAGCCCGTGATGACGGTATCGAAGCTGAGCCCCCGGCTGGTGTGGGCCTGGGGGTCGAAGAACATCTCGACGTAGACGAGCCCCTGCGCCGCCACCCGCTCGAAGTAGTCCATGGCGAGGTCGTGGAAGTCGGCTTCGACGCGGAGGACGGACATGCCCTCGTAGTACTGGGCCAGGAACGAGGTGAGGTCGTCGAAGTCGTAGGCCGCCCGCACCTCATCGACTGAGGCATAGGGCAGCTCGATCCCATTGCGTGCCGCCAGCTGCAGCTTCAGCTCGGGCTCGAGCGTGCCCTCGATGTGCAGATGCAGCTCAGCCTTGGGAAGCGCTCGGATGAACGTATCCATGTCCACGAGGATGCCCTCCAGCCGGGCGAGTGAGTCCTGGTAGCGGAGCTCGCGGCGTCGTCTGCTAGGACTTGGCGAGGATCTTCTTCACCGCTGCCGCGCGCTCGGGGTAGTAGTAGGCGCAGCCTGACTTGACGAAGTCCGCTTCGACTCCGAGGTCGGCCAGGGCTCGCTTCACCTTGGCCGGTGAGGCACCAAGCTCCTTCGCCATCGCTCCCGCCGAGAGTCCCTCGCGTCCGCTTTCATCGGTGGCCATGGCGTCCTCCATCGGTGTGCTGAACCCCTGCATCTGCAGTCTCCACATCATGGTCTCACCTGTGGTCCAGCCGAGTCGCAGGGATCCCACTCTGCCCCTGAAGCGAATCGGGGCAGCAGCCGTCGAACCGTTCGGGCCACTCGCGCACCCATATAGGATGTGCGCGGCCGAACGAGCCGCGACGTGTGAAAGGGCAGGGTCGATGCGGCGAGAGACCGTGGAGCGCGCGATGGAGGGGGACCACGATGCCTTCTCCGAGCTTGCACGTGCCTCGATGGATCGCCAGTTCGCCGTGGCCACGCTGATCCTGCGAGACAGCGAGCGCGCGCGCGATGCGGTCCAGGAGTCGCTCATCGCGGCCTGGCGCGACATCGGGGCGCTCCGTGATCCAGACAAGTGGGAGGCGTGGCTGCATCGACTGACGGTCCGGGCCTGCTACCGGCTGGCCAGGAAGGAGCGGCGCCGGAGCGTGGTCGAGCTGCACGTCATCGCGGAGCCACGACCTGATCCGGGATCGCACTTCGCGCTACCGGTGGAGGAACGGGACCGGATGGAGCGCGAGTTGGGGCGGCTCACGGTCGACCAGCGCGCCGTGATGGTCTTGCACTTCTACGCCGACCTCACGCTGCAGCAGGTGGCGGACGTCCTCGAGATCCCGGTCGGGACGGCCAAATCCCGGCTGCACTATGGCCTGCGGGCGCTGCGCGGATCGATGACCGGCGCCGAGGCCTCCAAGTCGATGGGGGAGCACATCGCATGAACGACGAACGTGACCTCGAACGACGCGTCACCGCCTTCTTCGACGGCACGGCGCCCTCTAGTGGCCCAGACGATCTCCTGGAAGATGTCTTCGCGGTCACCGGCATGATGCATCCGCGCCCGCGCTGGTGGGCCCGGCTCACCGAGAAGCCGATGCGCTACGACTCCGCACTCGTGTCGGGCTCGCCGACCGCGCGCACCGCCATGCTCCTGGCGGCGACGATGCTGCTCGTCCTGGCGCTCGCCGGCGCAGCGGTCGCCGGGGCACAGTTCCTGGGCCGCGGACAGACGCACGTCGTCGCGGCCGATGGCAGCGGAGACTTCAGGACCATCAGCGAGGCCGTGGCCGTGGCCGTCGATGGCGATACCGTCCTGGTTCGTCCAGGACGGTACGAAGAAGACCTTGTGATCCGAGACGACATCACCGTTCGCGGCGATGGCGCTCGCGATGCCATCGTCATCCAGGCCCCAGGGACAGGCGTCCGTGCCATCGTGGACCGGGGCACGCCAGCTGAGGCCGGCCTGCCGGTCGGCATCGACATCCAGCTCAGCAGTGCCACGATCGAAGGGCTGGTCCTGCGGAGCGAACAGCCGCTCGTGGGCATCCGCGTGAACGGCGGGGCTCCGACCCTGCGCGACATCGAGATCTCCATCGACGACCCGGCCGGTACCTCCATCGCGACGCTGTTGGCCGGTGGATCGAGCGCCTCGATCTCGGATGCTCGGCTCGACGACCGTGTGGTGATGACCGAGGCATCCTCGATGTCCCTGATCGAAAGCGAGCTGAGCGGCCCGATCGAGGCCAGCGGCCCAGGGTGGGTGACGGTCTCCGCGAACCTCTTCAACGAGGGCTCCGAGCTCGTCGCCACCGACGGTGTGCGTGGTGACGTGCATGGCAACACCTTCGACCGGAGCGCTATCAGGATCGAGTCCAGCAGCGAGCTCGCCGTCCGCGACAACTCGCTCCGGGACGTGCCGGGAACCGCGCTGACGGTGTCGCATGAGGGCACCGATGCAGACATCCGTCGAAACGTCATCCGCGACTCCGCCACGGGCGTGGCGATCGGGCCACAGACCGTGGTGACCCTCGCAGCCAACACCATCTGCGCCAACGAGACCAACGTGTTCAGGTCAGACTCGGCGACGTCCGAGATCCGTGATAACGAGATCGGTGAGACCTGTCCGACATGACCCAAGATGGAGGGGATCGATGAAACGACCGCTTCGCGTGCTCGCCGCGGGCGCCACCATGGTGGCCCTCGGGGCCGTCGGCGCCGCTGGTCAGGATGAGGCGCTGCCCTCCGGCCCTGCCTGGTTCACCGGTACCTCCACCGGCCAGCCGATCGTGTTCGAACCGACCGTCGAGTTCGAGCCTGGTGTCTGGATGGACGCCCGCGACGGCGAGGTCCACGGCATCACCATCGAGACCGATGATCCCAGGTTCGGTGGCGAGTGGTCGTACACGTACCACGCAGACGAGTGGCCGGTGTCGCTTGGCGACCGCGAGGAGATCGTCAAGGTCGAACGTCACACCATCCGGCTCGAGAATGAAGCGGGAGCGTGGACGGGCAACGGCACGCTCATGAACCACTTCCTCGAGGAGGATGGGTCCGTCCTCGACGGTACCAGCGAGGCGTTCCACGTCTTCGAGGGAGTCGGCGCCTACGACGGCCTGACCGCGTACGTCACGTTCGACTTCGCGACCGAGGGCGACGGCCCGGACATTCGCGGGGTGATCCTGCCGGAGGTACCCACGCCGTTCCCGGATCCGCCGACACCGGCGCAGGCGACCGACTGACGGGGCTTGGCACAAGACCCGGGCCGGCGATGTGCCGACCCGGGTCTCTTCGTGTGCGGTCCCCCGTCATCCCCACCTTGGGGCTACTGGGCGGGGATCGGCTCCGGCTGCGGAGGCTGCTCCACGCTCATGATCACGCCGTGGGTGATGTAGTCACCATTCCCGTCCGGTTCGACGATGAAGTAGGCGGTGAGCGTCTCGTAGAAGCCCTCGCCCTCGAGCACGGCCAGCGAGTGGTCGAGGACGGGCTCTTCACCCTCGAAGGCCAGGATGCTCGTGGCCGTCCCTGACCAGGCGCCATGCGGGTTGGTGATACGCACCGCGCGGTTCTCGACCGTCGCCTGTCCGTTCGTGGTGATGCCTCCGCGTCCGGTATGCACCGCCGTCAGCAGGCCGCTGATGCGAGGATCGGTGGCCTCGAAGGGCACGTCGATGATCTCGATGCCGTCGATCGCCCACTCCATGTCGGTCCGCGTCTCGTCGGGTACGACAACGTCAGCCGGCTCCCCTGTGGTGGCGGTGAAATAGTCCTGGCCGATGCCGTTCGTGCTCGGGTCCTGAGCGGCCACGCTTGCCGCGCTCCCCACGAGCATGCCGATAGCCAGTAGTGCCGCCAGGCTGGTTCGCTTGGTCGTCATCAAGTCTCTCCTTCTTCGCCCCCCGGTGCCACCTTGAGGCGGCTTCTATCCCTTACTGGGACCTCGACCCCGCCGGACGGTTCGATGCAGCCAGAGAATCGGCACATCGGGACATGAGCGATCCGCGATCGAGCCCGAACGGCCGCGGTCTCCTCGTGGACTCGGGCGGTGGGCTCGCCGAGGCCTGGCATGGCCGAACTCGCACTCCACCTGATCAGCCGGCCGGCGCGACCTGGCGCCTGGCGTCAGGGGCGCAGGTAGGCGAGCACCGCGAGAACGCGACGGTTGAGGTCTGGCGACTCCTGTAGTCCGAGCTTGTCGAACACCTGCTTGACGTGGGCTTCGACGGTGCGCTCGGTGACGAAGAGGCGCTCGGCGATGGCACGGTTGGTGAGGCCCTCAGCCACCAGTGCAAGGGTCTCGCCCTCGCGCGGAGTCATCTCGTCGAGCGGGTCGTGCTCGCGCTTCCGCGCCAGGAGCCGAGACACGACCGTAGGGTCGATGACGGTCTCGCCATCGACGATGCGCTGCAGTGCATCGAGCAGCACGGCTACGTCGAAGACGCGCTCCTTCAGGAGGTAGCCGGAACGCTCGGGATGGTCGGCGATGAGGCGCATGGCATAGCTCGACTCCACGTAGTGCGAGAGCACCAACACCCCGGTCTCCGGGGTGTCTTCGCGGATGCGGTCAGCGGCGACCAGGCCCTCGTCGGTATGCGTGGGGGGCATGCGGATGTCCACGATCGCCACGTCCGGGCGCAACGTGCGCACCCGTTCGAGCAGGGTGGATGCCTCGCCTGCCTCGCCCACCACCTCCACGCCGGCATCGGCGAGCAGGCGCACGATGCCCTGGCGAGTGAGCATGACGTCCTCGGCTACGACGACGCGCACGGGACCTCCAGGCGGTGCAAGACGAGGCCGTCTCGGCCCGAGAGCATCAGCTGGCCACCGGCGGCACCGGCCCGGTCCACGCCGTGGACGATCGGCACCTCGGGTGCTCGCCCATCGTCCTCCACGGTGAGGACCAGCGATGCGTCCTCACGGGCCAGGCGCAGGCTGACGCGCGTGGCTTCGCGGGCCCCGGCATCGTGTATCAGCGCTTCCGCGACCACGTAGGCCGTCATCTCGGCACTCTCATCGCAGCGGTCGGCGCCGTCCGCATCCAGGCGAACGGGTACCCGTGCCCGCTCCGCGAGCCCCTCCAGGGCCGGCTGCAGCCCGGCCTCGCCGAGGACCGCCGGGTAGATACCGTGGGCCAGCTCCCGCAGCTCATCGTGCGCACTATGCACGGCCTCGACGGCGGCGTCGAGATGGTCCGTCACCGTGGCACCGGCTTCGGCCGCCGCTGCATCGCGAGCGGCCCGCAGGTCGTACGTCAACGCCAGCAGGCGCTGCTGAGCACCGTCGTGCAGGGCGTGCTCGCGGCGGACCCGTTCCCGGTCTCCCGCGGCCACGATCCGCGCCCGGGACATACGAACCTCTCGCAGGCGGACCCACAGCTCCGCGTCGAGTCGGTCGTTCTCGAGCGAGAGTCGGAGCGCCGGACCGATCTGCTCGGCCAGCTCGGCGGGGTCGATGACGTCGGGGTCGTGCTCGATGACCGCGATCGTCGCTCCTGCGCGCGTGACCGTGGTGCGGGCTCGACCGGCACGGGGCGTCGCTTCCACGTGGAAGCCGTGGGCGTCGACCATGCCGCGCTCGTCGGCCAGCGGATAGGCCACTCGCAGACTGGTGTCGCCGGTGGCGGCCGTAAGGGCTGCGGCGGCCGAACGCCTGCTGCTTCCGTCCGAGGCGGTGAAGGCCAGCTCCGCGAGTGCGACGCGTACACGGTGGTGACGTCTTGCCACCAGGATGACTCCGGCGGCCAGCACCACGAGGACCCAGGCCAGAGCCTGGTGGAGCGCGAGCGACGAGGGGTCGGACGGTCCGGGCGCGTGTCGACCCGCGAACAGCACGGCCCTGCCGGCCAAGAGCGTCCCGGCCAGCAGGGCCGGCAACAGGACGGGCGCCAGGTCTCGGCGAGCCGGCGCGGTAGCGCCGACCAGCCGCGCTGCGGATGTGATCGCGATGGCTGCGCCTCCGAACGCCGAGAGCGCGGTGACCATCGCGGCGAGGCCGGGCTCCAGGCCGGTGAGACTCGCGAACAGGAACGGGTTGGCCCCGCAGAAATCCCAGCAGGCGGTGTCCGACAACGGGTCGCGCGACAGCACGAGCAGCCCGGCCAGCGATGCCGAGACGACGTAGGCGCCGATCGCCATCGAGCGCAGTCGTGAGGGGGCCGGGCCTCCGGCCGGGGCACTCGCCACCACATCGAGCAGGAGCGGCACGAGCAGGATCGAGCCGGCCCAGGACAACACCCGTAGTTGGGGCGACGCCCCTTGCCAGCCGACGAAGTCCGCCGCCAGCCAGGCGGCTCCCAGCAACACCAGCAGCAGACCGAGCCGGTGGAAGCGGCGTTGGCCGCTCACCAACGACCCGGCAGCGATGAGGCCAAGGCCTGCCGCCAGGTCGCCGATGGCGGCCTCCGGCCCGGCGGCGGCATGGCTCGTGTTCCAGGTGGCCGAGTCGGAGACGGCCAGCGTGGCGGCGACCGCCGCGATCACTCCGGCCGCCGCCAGGACGGCCCGAAGGCCGGGCCGGGGAACCCACGCGAGGCTCCCGACCCGGCCCACGCCGGATGCGCTGTGCTCGAGCGTCACATGCGCTCCGAGCGCACGGTCACAAGGATGACCTCACGAACTCGTGATCGAAGAGGAACCGCAGGACCGACAGGGGAGCGAACTCGCCGCCGTCGATGGCCTCGAGCCTGAACGTGTCACCATCGAGCCGCCAGGCGAACGTGGCCTCACCCGGCGTACCGGGAGTGCGCATGACCACCTGGTCGCCCGAGAACTCGAGGGTGCCATCGGAGCCGATGTCGGCCGGACCGTCACCACATGCCTGGAGCTCGGTGAAGCGGTCGCCCTCGATCACGAGCATGACGGTCTTCACCTGGTCGCTCAGGGCGCACTCGTCCTCGAAACCGGTCCGCACCGCGTCGGCCTTGGTGACCTGCGTCGTGTACGTCCCATCGGGGATTCGCGCGACCGGGGTGTCCGCTGCGTCCAGCGTGAACGTACGCTCGAAGAGGAACTTCGCTGCTTTCAGGTCCTCTTCACTGGGCTCACCGGGCTCCACGATCGTCAACGTGAGTGCTCCTCCGTCAAACGACCACGCATACGTCGGCCCACGCGGGTAGCCGGGCTCCAGCGGCGTGATCTGGTCACCGGATGCGGAGTACTCCAGCGTGCCGGCGGCGCCCACCTCCAATGGCCGATCACCACAGGCCACGAGCGCCGTCCAGTCGGTGCCACCGCCTGAGATGACCAGGGCGATGTGCTGATCGACGAGATCAAGGTCGCAGTCGCTCGCCCAGCCCGTACGGAGAGAGTCCTGACGCGTCCCAGCAGCTAGGTACGTGCCATCGGGGATACCCGCCACAGTGGCATCCGGGCGCGGCGCTGCTCCGCACGTTGCCGGCCAGGCCGGTGCGGGCAACTCGGCCTTCAGCGTCTCGATCCGCTCGATGAACGCAGCGGTCGCCGGGTCGCTCGCGAGCCAGTCTCGCACCGGCCGCGTGGCTACCTCCATGGCGTCGACGTCCGCATCGGTCGCCTCGATGACCGATGCGCCCGATGCCGCAGCGAACCGCCGAGCTCTCCACGTCCGGCATCTCCGCAAGCAGCTGGTCGCGCACCTCGACCGCGGCCGCGCGCAGGATCGTCCTGCTGCTCAGGTGTCAGCTCGGCCATGGTCTCGCCGCGTTGGCCAGGATGATGGTCGGCACGGTATAGGGCACGAGATTGCTGGTCATGAAGGTGTCGGGGAACAGGGCCAGGTTGTCGGCGACGGTGATGATGCCGTCGACCCCCTGGGCCTCGTACGCGGCAGGGTCGTCCTGCTCGAACGTGACCGCCTCTGCGCCCAGCGATTCGACGAGGCGATCGAGGAAAGGCGTGCGCACCAGCGCGAGGCGAGCGCCATCGAAGTCCGCGGGTGTCGCCAGTGGGGTCCCGATGCCGACGAAGAAGCGCTGGTTCCCCGGGAGCAAGGCCAACCCCTCCAGTCCGTCGTCGGCCAGCCCAGCGAGCATGTCTGCGCCGACGGTCCGGTGATGACCTCGTTCAGCAGCCGTCCGTCCGAGACAAGGAACGGGGCGATCAGGGCATCGAGGTCGTGGACCTCGGCAGCGTTGAGGCCGCGCGCGTAGACCCAGCCCAGGTCGGCCTCGCCGGCCTGGACGCGACCGGGAACGACCTGCTCGCTTCCGCCTTCCCAGTCGACGTCGATGCGCATCTGGCCACCCGAGAGCTCGTCGACCTTGGCCGCGAACGTGTCGACGCGGCCATTGCCGGCCCAATCGGCCACGGCCATCTCGAGCGCGACCGGCGGGACCGACCCGCCTTCCTTGCCGGACTGAGCCGTGACTCCGACGCCCCCGAGCATCGCGGCCAGCGTGGCCGCGGACACGGAGATGGCCAGGGCCTTGTGTCTGCCGTTCATCGTTGCTTCCTCCATGTGGGATGGACGACTCGACGCTAGGGTCCGCTCGACGGCGCGGCATCCGTGGTGACCACCGGAATCGTGACGTCGCTGCTGTGGATTTCCACAACCACGGGCAGAGACACTTCGATCGACGTGCCTCCTCCGACCGGACTGCGCAGCGAGAACGAGCCACCCAATGAGGTGACGCGGTCGGCCTGGTTGCGCAGGCCGTGGCCACCGCCGAGCACCGCGCCGCCGACCCCGTCATCGGCGACCGTCAGTCGGAGCACGCCTGACGCAGCGGTGAGCCGTACCTGCACCGATGACGCCCGCGCGTGTTTGGTGGCGTTGGCCAGGGCTTCGGCACAGACGAGGTAGGTGACCCTCGATGCCTCCCGAGACGGTTCGACCATGTCCACGTCGAGGTCCACCGGGATCGGGCAGTCACGCGCCAGCTCGGCCAGGGCGGCGGCCAGTCCGCCTTCTGAGAGGGGTCGTGGGTCGAGGCCCATGGCGAACCGGTGCAGGTCATCGGTCACGCGGGTCAGGCGCATGCGCGCACGCTCGACTGCGGCTGTCGTTGCACCTGTGCCGGCCACGCTCACGGCAGCGGCGTCGAGGTGGCCGCCGACGGCCTCGAGCCGGCGCATGGCCCCATCCCGCAGCCGCTCAGCGAGGCGCTCGCCCTCGGCGTCGGCCGCCAGCACGAGCCGGCGCCTGGAGGCCGTCAGCTCGTCGACCTGCGCTTCCACCTCCGCACGGAGCCGGGTGTTCGCGGCCGCGAGGCGGACGGCGTCGATGACGGCCTCACGCAGCTCCGCTTCGTCGATCGTGCCCGACGCATGCAGGACCACTGCCAGCTCACGTCCGTCCCTGTCGATGCGGGTCGCGACCTGGTCCCCACCGGGAACGGGAAGCGAAACCGGCACCTCGGCCTCGTCGAGGTACACCTGGGCCCCTGGATCCCAGACCCCGACACGAAGCGACGGATCGCCGAGGAGCCGTGACAGCTCACCCGACAGCGACGCGGTGGAGCCGCCGGCAAGCTCCACGACCCGATCGGTCAGCTCCGTCCGGTCCGACCGCAGCAGGCGCTGCGTGAGGCGCAGCGGCACCGTCATCAGCGCCAGGTGGAAGGCGGTCCTCATAGCGTCATCGAACGGGTACGGCAGATCCGTGGCGCCGCCCGCGGCGATGACGGCCCCGGTGCCCCACAGCAGCAGCGCCATCGCCAGCGCTTCGCGACGGGCCGGCCTGGCGCGTTCCGACGCATGCCGGTAGGCGCGGAACGCCACGCCCGTCACCAGGCCAAGGAGCACCAAGCTCACGATCGGGTCGAACCAGAGCGGCGCGACGAGGGCGGCCGCATAGCCACCGATGACGGCGACCCACTCGATCAGTCCGGCGGGCCGGCCGGTGGGGAAGGTGACGATGGCGTGGAGAAGCGGGCCTCGATAGAGGAACACGACAGACGGTGCCAGCTGCGTGCCGATGAAGCGGGAGGGCTCGATGAGCGTGCCCAGGAACCAGGCAGCCGCGGTCAGGACGAACAGCGGGCCGACGAGGCTGGTGGGACGGCGCAGGGTCACCATCGCGCCCGCTGCGAGGAAGACGTAGCCGGTGACGAGGTCCAGCAACGGGCCGTAGGTCGTGCGGAGCCACGCGGGGACGTAGCCATCCGGGCCGTACGCAGCCAACTCCGAGACGAGTCCGAGGGCGACCACGCCTGCTGCGACCACCAGCACCGCCCACACGCGCGGGCGCCTCACCGCACCAGCTCCGCCAGCGCGGCTCCGCTCAGCCTCACCTTCGAGATGAACCCTCGTGCGGGGCTCGAGGCGACCCGGTCACCGTAGGCAGCGGCCTCGCGACTGGAGACGAGCACGACGACCGGCGGGTCTGGTTCTGCCGCCAGTCGCTCGGCGACCTGGAAGCCATCGACCCTCGGCAGCTGGATGTCCAGCAGCACGACGGCTGGCCGGGACCGTCGATCCGCGCTCAGTGCCTCTTCCCCGTCCGTGGCCTCGCCGACCACCTCGAACCCAGCCGCCTCAAGCATGGCGCGGGCGGAGTCACGGAAGTCGGGATGGTCGTCGACGATGAGGACGCCTGATCGCACGGCGACATCATCGTGGGCCGCCGATGTCTGCGCATCGTGGATTCCCGCAATCCGGCGCACCTGCCAGCCGCGGATGAGGCCATCCCGCGTCGCGGTTCCCGGTCAGGGGTCAGCCCAGGGGTCAGGCGCTGCTGTCTTCGCTTTCACGCAGTTCGAAACGGGCAAGGTCAGGCGTGGGGAGTGGAGCCGACACTCGGATCTGAACCGAGGACCTGCTGTTCATGGGTCGCAAGGACGCCGCGCGGACGTCAGGGGACCGTCTCGAACCCCGCTGTCCTGAAGTCCGTGTCGAGCGCGATGGCGCGCCCGATGCCCTCGCGACGCATGAAGGCGAAACTCGTCCGGTCCACGAGTGAGACCGAAGACTCGATGGCCTCGCGGAAGGCCATCAGCGCTGACGCATGGAGGTCCGCGTCTACCTCCTGGACCTCCAGGGCGGGCAGCACGCGATCCATCAGGTCGGCAGCAACGGTGGCGCCAAAGCGCCGTCGGGCCACGGCAAGGGTCTCGACGATCACATAGGCATGTGTCGTGAGCGGCTCCTCGCGGCCCATGGAAAACGCCGCTACCGCCCCAGGATGTGCTGCATCATCGCGGTCGACCAAGGCGATGAGCCCGCTGGTGTCCACGAACAGGGTCACCAGCGACCTTCCCCGAGCACCTCGTCATGGTCTCTCGCGACCGTGCCGCTGCCCGAGGCCGCAGACCCGGCGACGCTCAGGAGCGCGTCGATACGGTCGCGCCGCAACTCATCCTCGTCGGGCACGACACGATCAACGGCATCGCGCACGACGGCCGCGAGGGAGACGTGCCGGCGGCGTGCCTCCTGACGGAGCCGTCCCATCTGCTCTGGGGTAAGGGACACTTGCGTACGAATCATGTCCAGATGATATCACTTCTCGATTAGGTGATGTAAGTCAAGCGCCTCGGAAGCTCTGGAGCCAGTGTCGGCTTCGTGCTCCCCCGCCAGAGCCCTGCGGCCCTCCGGCCACTGTTTGTGGCAGGGGTCAGCTCAGGGGTCATCGTCGTCGGAAGGCCGGGGAGCATCGACTGCCACCGGCGGATAACACCTACGCGGGCGCTGGCGTCCCGGACAGCTCTCTCAGGAGCGAAGGATTGTCGATATCGCGAGCGAAGAGTCGTGCTGCCGCCCCAGCATCAACGACACCAAGGGCGGCTCGATGCATCTGGCTGCGCACGAGCATCTCGCGCATATCGGTGCGCGCCGCGAGGGTCTCGAGTCGTCCGGCCCAGTCGGCGACTTCGCGGCGGCTGTGTTCCAGGCCGCGAGCACAGAGCGTGTCGAGACAGAACGCCTCGATCCAGAGATAGGCATCGGTGGTGCGCACGCAGCGCACAGCGGCATCTCCGAGCCACTCGAAGCCCTCATCGATGCGTCCTCGCTCGAAGTGGACCAGGCCGATGCCCCGTGCACCGAGTCCCTCCCAGCAAGGATCGCCGATCTGGCAACCGAGTGCGAAGGCCGCTTCGTAGTCGTCCGATGCTGGGCCCACATCGCCGCGCAGCAGGTGCACGTCCGCGCGGATCGACTGCGGCATGCCCATGAATGACATCCAGCCCACGGCACGGCAGATCTCGACGGCACGGTCCAGCTCAGAGGCGGCCTCGTCGAGCTCGCCGCGCAGCCGGTGTGCACGGCCCAGGAGCGCACGCGCCCAGGCCTCGATGCGTGGCTTCTGAACTCGTGCCGCGACCGCGGCGGCTTCGCTGAGCGCTTCGATGGCTGTGCCCGTCCGGCCGCGGTCACATGCGGTGGCCCCGAGGATGGCAAGCGCCGATGCGCGCTCGATCTCATCGGGTGCTGACTCGAGGGCCCGCTCCAGCCATGTCTGGGCACGGTCGTAGCGACCTCGCAGGAACTCGATGTACCCGAGCTCGCGCGACGCCTCGCTGGCGATACGCGCATCTCCTGCGGTAACGGCAGAGCTCAGCGCCGCGTGCAAGATCGTCGCACCCTCGCCATCACGGCCCCGACCCGTGTGCACCAGGGCCACACCGTGAGCCAGTTGGGCGCGGGCCTGGAGCTGCGTCGACGAGATGACCCTCGCCTCATCGGTAGCCCGCTGAAGCGTCTGGATGCCAGCATCTGTGGCGCCGGCGTTGAAGGCTGCACGTCCAGCCTCGATGAGTGCCTCGATGCCCCGTTCGCTTGGCACCGTTCGGGTGTCTGGCTCCAGTGCCGCCAGCGCGCCACTGAGTGCCCGACCCAAGGTTGCCGAGGGCTCGACGCCGAGCTCTTCTCGCAGATACGCCGCCGACCTGACGGACTGCTGCCGCGCCCGCTCCACATCGCCTGAGGCCGCATAGGCGCGGATCAGCAGTGCGTGGGCCTCTTCGTCGAAATCTTCGATGGCCACGAGGCGAGAGGCGAGATCCACCGCAGGCATCACCTCACCTGCCGCAAGTCGTGCGGTCGCCGCCTCGCGCAGGATCGATGCGCTGATGCCGGCGAAACGGCGGCGCTCGGCGAGCAGCCATGTCTCGAATGCGGCGTTGCCGGGCAGGTCGATCCCCTCGAGCAGCTCGTGGCCCAGGCCCGTGACCTCGACTGCCGTGGTCCAGTCGCCATGGGCGAGGACTTCGGTGTCGATGACGCTGCCCTGCGGCAGGCGGATGGTCAGGGGCTCGCCACCGACCTCGACGCGATCGCCGAGCGTGCGTCGAAGTTGCGCCAGGTTCCAGCGCAACGCACCCAACGGATCTGCGGCCTCATCGAACAGCAGCGTGGCGAGCCGTTCTCGTGGCTGCGGCCGCGTGGTCAACAACACGTAAGCCAGCAGCGCCCACGCCTTGCGTCCTCTTGGCGGTGCCGACTCCTCGCCGCCCACGGTCACACGTGGCGCGCCGAGCAGTTCGATCTGGAGACTCATAGGCCGGACATCCTGACCGTGTTCCGACCCTGACACAAGGCTCAGTAGTAGCGAGAGCCGGAGAACGGAGGCTCGGGTCGACGGTGATCACGCTGGCCCACGACCGGCCCGAGCTGTCCGCGGATGAGGGTCTGCGCGTAGGCAGCACGAACGTTCGCCGCGCGTCGGCGGATGGCGGCGAGCAGCCGAGTGAAGGGTGGGTTGGCGAGGGCCGGCTGGGACGGCTGTCCTGCGGTTCGCTGCGTGATGGTCATTCGATGTGTCTCCGGTCGGTCGAACGTCGGGGATGCGCTCGATGGGCCGTACCTTGACGACCGGCCGTGTGACGAAGCGTGTGACCGCTGAACCAGCTTGAGTCCACGCCTGGTTGCCGCCCTGGTGTCTCGGGTCGCCAGTGCCTGGTGGCTTGGTGTTGAGATCAACCGAAGCTTCCGCCGCCATGCCGCTCAGCACGGCAATCTCCTGTCGGTCACGGAGCTGGTCGCGAGCATCGATGAGGTCTTCGTCAAGGTGGTCCGCAAGCCGCCAGCCAATGCGGAATCGGGACACTAGTTAGAGCCTGGCAAGCCAGCCGCGGTCGTGCACCTACGGTGGTCACATTGGCGGGTCTTCTCAGGGGTCACAACAGGGGTCAGGCTCTGCTGACTCCGGCCATGGAAAGCCCGAAGCGGGCCATCTCACGCTTGGGAAGTGGAGCCGACACTCGGATATGAACCGAGGACCTGCTGTTTACGAATGTACGAGGACCGACCATCCTCGGCGCTCCAGTAGTCGGCCCCGTGCGGCACATGGGCGCACGCCTTCCTAGCACCGGCGCCGATCGCTAGCGGTTCTACGGCCCCCTCGTGGCACGGTGGCCCTGTTGCGCATCCTGGCCACGATCCCGCAGGGGTCAACTCAGGGGTCACGCTCCACGACTTGCCCATCAGCAAGGGTCTGCCGCTAGCAGAGGTAGTCGAGGGTAATCCTGTACTTCAGGTGAGGTAGGTCTGTGATGGAGTCCAAGTCGACCCAACACCAGAAGCCCGCACCAGTCGGCGGGGTGATGTCCCGTGGAGTGGTGGGAGATGAGCGAGCCGTCGTGATCCTCAGCGACGGGTCGTGGGCGTCCGGGTCAGGACGCCAGTAGCAGGGCTCTCCCTCCGTCCGCCTCCTTGCTCGCATCATCATCGCCGAGCCGGTCAAGCAGCGCCATCGAGCCCATTCAGCGAAGCGTACGAAGAAGAGGCCGACGCCGCCGACGCCGGTGGGGACTACGCGCGGGGCAACACCTACGCCTGGCTCCTCGCCTCCGGCTACAACCCTGACACCGAGGGCCACGACCGGCACGGCGCGGGCTCGATCGTCTTCGACACCAAGGCTGAAGAGGTCTCTGACGGTACGCCCTTGGGGGTCGTCTACCACCTCGCGCGCCTGGTGCGATACGGCTATGTGACCGAGACGCCAGAAGGTGATCCGACCACGGTTGATCCCGATCGAGTCGTGGTCTTCGAGGATGGCGAGACCGATCGAGGCCGCGGTGGGGACGGGGGTGGACAATCACCTGATCTAGCCGCCGCCGCCGCCGCGCTCGGTCTCGCCGAAGGCGACCTGATGGAGGCGCTCGGTGTCTCCGACGAGGCGCCCGGTGGAGCACCTCCGGAGGCGTAGCACCTCCGGCATCATGAACACCACATAGCCCCCGGCTGGTGCCGGGGGCTCTGTGGTGGAGGAGGATGGACTCGCCAGTCCCCAGGTGGTCTCAGGTCGACTTGCGATCGAGCCTGCAAGGGGCAAGTGCCCGGACCATCGAGGTGACGAGTCCGCTCATCGGAGGGCTGCTACTCGCCCGAGAACTGGGCCAGCATCTCTTCGGCGTTCTCAGCCGTGATGACTGCGGTGCCGAGGGTGACTTCCTTCTCGGGGACCAGGCCCTCTTCGAGGATCTGGACCGCGTAGTCGATGGCCTCAGCGCCACCGGTGGGGTAGAGGAGGGTCACGCCAAGCCGGCCGTCGATGACCGACTGGATGCCGCCGTCAGGCGTGGGCAGTCCGTCGTAGCCCACGAACAGCATCTTCGAGAGGTCCATGCCCGCCGCCTCGGCGGAGATGATGCAGGCCTCAGCCATGGGGTCGTTCTGGCCCACGCAGACGTTGATCTCCGGGTGCGCCGTCAGCATCTGCTGCGACACCGGGATCGCCTTCTCGCGCAGCCAGTCGGCGTTGAGCTCCGAGACGATCTCGATGTTGGGGTTCTCAGCCATGCCCTCGCGCAGGCCATCGCCGCGCTCCAGGGTGCCCGAGGTGCCCTCGAGGCCACGGATCTCACCGACGTAGCAGGGCTCCAGGCCCTGGTCCGCGCACCACTGCGCCACGAACTTGCCGGCCTCGCGACCGAGCAGCACGTTGTCGGCGCCGATGAACATCATGTAGTCCTCACCGAGGACGCGGCGGTCGAGCAGGATGTTGGGGATGCCCAGGTCGTTGACCTTCTTGACCACGTCGGTCAGCGGAGCGGCCTCGTTGGGCGAGATGATCAGCAGGTCGATGCCCTGCTGGATGAAGTTCTCGACGTCGGCGACCTGCTTGGCGTTGTTCTGAGCGGCGTCCGCGAAGACGACCTCGATCTGCGGGTACTGGTCGGCGGCGAGCTGGATCTGGTCGTTCATGGCCTGGCGCCACGGCTCACCCTTGTTCGCCTGCGACATGCCGATGACATAGGTTTCCTGCTCGTCCTGGGCGAAGGCGCCCGCGGCCAGCGAGGAGACCATGAGCGTCGTGACCGCCGCGGCGATCGCGAGGCGTGTGCTTGTTCGATTCTTCCTGATCATCGAGTTCCACCTCTCCGATATCGATTGACTGTCGTGGGTGCGCGGCCCGGGAGGCTGAGCGTGTCCGCTCGCCGGTTCTGGACTTCGCGCGATGTGAGATGGTCGGGGAGCCCTCCTTTCTCCTATGGGTTGACGGGAGTGCGAGGCGCCCGCGTCCTTACCCGACGCGGACGCCGATGTGCTATTCGCTACGGTTGCTGCCCTGCTGGCGCTGGATGGCTACGGCGAGCACGATGATCACGCCCTTCAGGATCAGCTGGAACTCCGACGAGATGTTGTTGAGACCGAGGATGTTGTCGAGGATGCTGAGGATGACCGCGCCGATCATCGTGCCCACGATGGTGCCGACGCCGCCGGACAGCAGGGTCCCGCCGATGACCACGGCGGCGATGGCGTTCAGCTCGTAGCCGCTGCCGTCGACGTGGCTGCCCTGGCTCACGAGCGCGGCATGGAGCAGTGACGCCAGCCCGGCCAGAAGACTGCAGATCGCGAAGACGGTGATGGTCACGCGCTTGACGTTCACACCCGAGAGCCGTGCGGCGGTCTTGTTGCCGCCGATGGCATAGACGTGCCGACCGAAGCCCGTCTGGTTCAGGAGCAGGGTCGCGATGATCCCGACCCCAATGAAGTAGAACGTCGCCGTCGGGACGTCCAGTCCGAAGATCTCGACCGTGCCGCCGAAGAGCGTCTTGAAGCTAGCCGGCGCCGCATCGGCGCGATCGCCGAACGCGAGCGGGATGGCGTACCCTCCCGCCAGGAGCGAGGCGATGCCGCGCGCCACGCTGAGCATGGCCAAGGTCGTGATGAACGACTGGAGGTTGAAGCGGGTGGTGACCCAGCCGTTGACGAGGCCTACGGTGCCTGTGACCGCCAGCGTCAGCGCCACGGCCGGGACCGTGTCCAGGCCCAGCTGCATCAGACCCTTGGCGGCTACCACGGCCCCGAGCGCCATGACCGCACCGACCGAGAGGTCGATGCCTCCGATGAGGATGACCATGGTCATGCCGATGGCGATGATGCCGTTGACGGACGCGAAGCGGACGATGTTGAGCAGGTTCGCTGGCTGGAGGAAGACGATGGTCCCGTCTCGCTGGGCGAGGCCAAGGCGGCCAGGCCCAGCAGGATGAGCAGGATGAGCCAGCCCTGATGACGAAGGGCGAAGCGACCCAGGTCGCGCGCGCGGCTGCTGCCTTGCGTGCTCGCTGTGGTAGTGGGCGTCGTCATCGTCTGGGCCTCACTGGGTCGCACCGATCGGGCGTGACCGATGCGCCCGGGTCGCTGCCTCCATGATGTTCTCCTCGGTCGCTTCGGCTTGGGTCAGCTCCTCGACCAGCTCGCCGTCGGACAGGACGAGGATGCGGTCGCAGATCGCCAGCAACTCCGGGAGCTCCGACGATGCCATGACAACGGCCGTACCGGTCTGGGCGATCTTGCCCGATGAGGGCGTAGATCTCGGCCTTGGCGCCGACGTCGATGCCTCGGGTCGGCTCGTCGAGCAGCAGGACGCGGGGCTTGGTCAGCAGGCACTTCGCGAGCGACCACCTTCTGCTGGTTGCCGCCCGACAACGTGGATACGTTGACATCGGGACCCGGGGTCTTGATGCGCAGCTCGTCGATCGACTCTTGCACTGCCGCACGTTCGGGCTGCCGGCGGAATCACGCCGGCCTTCATGTACTGCCCCAACGCTGCGAGCGTGATGTTGTGCGCGACTGAGCTGGTCATCACCAGGCTGAGGTTCTTGCGATCCTCCGTCACCAGGGCCACGCCGGCGTTGATGGCCAAGGCCGGCGTCTTGAAGATGCCCGAGTCATCGCCGATGCTGACCTCGCCACTGACGCGGTTCGCGCGGATAGACGCCGTAGAGCGTCTCGAGCAACTCAGTACGACCAGCGCCCAGCAGGCCCGCGACACCGACGATCTCGCCCTCGTCGAACCGTGAACGAGACATCCTTGAGCCCTCGCCGGCCGATGTCGGGCGACTCGAGGCACAAGCCATCCGCCGCGATCACGACCTCGCCGAGCTCGACGGCCGTCTTGGGGTACAGGTCCGTGAGCGACCGCCCGACCATGCTGTCGACCAGGTCGCGCTCGGTCCAGTCGGCGGTCGGGCGGCTGTCGACATACTCGCCGTCGCGCAGCACCGTGACCTCGTCGGTGATCTCGAAGATCTCGCCGAGCTTGTGTGAGATGTAGATGATCGTGTGGCCATCGGCCTTCAGCCGTTGGACGACCTCGAAGAGGTGCGCGATCTCGGTCTCGTTGAGCGCGGCCGTCGGTTCGTCGAAGATGAGGAGTTTGGCATCGAGCGAGAGCGCCTTGGCGATCTCGACGAGTTGCTGTTCACCGACTCGGAGGTTCTTGATGGCTCGCTTGGGTGAGATGTCCAGGTGGAGACGCTCGAGGTAGGAATGTGCCTCCCGCTGCATGGCCGGCTTGTCCAGCGACCCGAGCTTCGTGCGCAGCTCTCGGCCCAGGAAGATGTTCTCGGCAATGTTCAGCTCAGGGATCAGCTGCAGTTCCTGGTGGATGAGGGCGATGCCGGCGCGCTGGGCGTCGCGGGGATCCCTGAAGTGCAGGGCGTGCCCGTCGAGGAGCACCTCACCCTCGTAGTCGGCATACACGCCACCGAGTACCTTGCCGAGAGTCGACTTGCCGGCTCCGTTCTCGCCGACGAGACCGTGGACCGTGCCTGTCCGGACCGTCAGCGAGAAGCTATTGAGTGCGCGCACCCCCGGAAACGACTTCGAGATCGATCGGAATTCCAGCACGAGTGCCTCGACTCCCTTGGCTGGACGCACCCGGCTCGTCTCCTCCAGACGCGCGACGGGCGTGGCCACCAAGCCACGATACGGAAGTGGGTCGGTCGCGGCGACCCTGCGCACCCGCGGCCCGATAGGCGGATAACCCGCCCGCTACTGTAGGGTTTTCCCTCCACTCCCGAGTCGGACTGCCTGGACACCGGGCCCACGCTGGCGGCGGTTCGCGAGAACATGTGACGTACCGCGACAGCAAAGGCGGGCAACGTGGCGACGAACACAGCGCGGCCGCTCATGACCGCCAAGGGCTTGTCCAGGCGGTTCGGAGACCTGGTCGTGATCAGGGACATCTCCTTCGACGTGTACCCGGGCGAAGTGCTCGGCCTCGCCGGTCAGAGCGGCGCGGGCAAGTCCGTCCTGGCGATGCTCCTGGCTGGCCTGATCGCACCGGATACAGGCGAGGTCACCTTCGACGGACGGCGCCTGACGTGGCCGTTCGTCGCGCAGGACCTGGGCATCGAGGTCATCACGCAGCGGCCCGAGCTCGTGGAGACGATGGACATCACCAGCAACATCTTCCTGGGCCACGAAGCGGACTGGTCGCGGGGGGGACGATGGTTCACCGTCCCTGACCGCACGCGCATGGAAGGGGAGGCCTCCCGGATCCTGGCGGACCTTGGCGTCACCGTCACGTCGCTGGACGAGCGGGCCGCAAACCTCTCGAGCGAGCAGCGCCAGCTCCTGGCCATCGCGAAGGTGATGAGCCGATCCGCGCGGCTGGTCATCGTCGACGAACCCACGGAGCAGTTGTCCTATCGGTCCCAGCAGCGGCTCCTGGCTCGCATCCTCGCGTGGCGCCAGCAGGGCATGGCGGTCGTGTTCGGCAGCAAGGAGCTGGAGCACCTCTTCGCGGTCACCGACCGCATCCTCGTCCTCCGGGACGGGACCTGCGTGGCCGCGCATCGTACTGACGAGATCGACTCGCCATCAGGTCGTGGCGGACCTGCTTGGGGCCAGCGATCCCCGGGAGTCGACCCAGCTCTGTGGGCGCTCGACAGCTTCCGGAGTGCCCGCGACCGGGCCGACGGACTGAGCCAGCAACAGGAGCTGCTGGAGCGAAGCCTTGAAGCGCAGGGCACGTTCAACCAGCAGCTCATCGAGCAGCTTGGTCACCAGGTCAAGGCGCTCGATCAGGCGAACATGGCTCTGCAGGAGGCCCAGCGGCGGCTTCTGATCGAGCGGGAGGAAGAACGCAAGCGTCTGGCCCGCGAGTTGCACGACGAGGTGATCCAGGATCTCTTGAGCGTCAACTACGAGCTCGGCGACATCACCGAGGACTCTGCGGCGAGCGCGGCACTCAGGGCCGATATCGGTGACATCAGCGAGAGCATCCGCGAGCTCGTCGCGGACCTCCGTCGCATCTGTGGAGATCTTCGCCCGCCCACCATCGACAGCCTCGGGATGGTCGCCGCGCTCCAGTCGTACAGCCAGCTCTGGAGTGAGCGGACGGGGATCCGGGTGGAGTTCGATCCGTCCCCAGATCTGCGTCGCCTTCCGGAGGCGATCGAGCTCTCGGTCTTCCGCATCATCCAGGAGGGGCTCAGGAACGTCGGCAAGCACGCGAAGGCGACGACAGTCGAGATCCACCTGCGCCACATCTCGCCGCGCAGGCTGATGATCTCCGTGGCAGACGACGGACGAGGCCTACCCGCGGACTTCGACCTGTCGAGACTCTCGATGGAGGGCCACTATGGGCTGCTTGGGCTGAGCGAACGCGTTGCCCTGCTCGACGGCCGTCTCAGGCTCGAGAATCGGCCGAGCGGCGGCTTCCTGCTGGAGGTGGAAGTCCCTCATCCGCGTGTCGAAGCGCCGACGCCCACCGTCCTGGAGTGAGGCATCCGTGCCGGCTGACGGTCAGTCGTCGAGGTCGTCGACCACGAGCCTCAGCGAGGCGACGTCCAGATCCTTCTTGTCCAGCAGTGCGACCGCGCCGGCCTGGAGACCCTGGTCACGAAAGGCGCGATCGCGATAGGCACTGATGAGCACCACTCGGGTGCCGGGTGAGCGTGCCTTGATCTGCCGCGTGCACTCGATGCCGTCCTCGTCACCGAGCACGACATCGACGACCGCGAGGTCGGGGGAGATGGTGCGGAGGAGTTCGATGGTCTCCTCGACGCCTCCGGCCTCGTCGACCGTGGCTCCAGGACGGATACGGTCGAGGATCTTCCGGAGTCGATGGCGATAGCGGAGATTGTCGTCCACTAGAAGGATCGAGACGGGTCGCGCCATCGAAGGTTCAGCGGGGTGATCCGCATCGACGTGCCGACCTTCGGGACCGAGAGCGTCCGGGTGTTGGGAGATGTAGCTGACGAGCTCCAGACGACTCTGCACCCCGAGCTGGCGGTAGATGGCTGTGAGGTGCTTCTCGACGGTCTTCACGCTCAACCCCATGCGGTGAGCGATCGTCTGGTTGTCGTAGCCGGCCAGAAGCAGCGAGACGATGTCGCGCTTCCTGGTCGACAAGGCGTCCGTGCTCGCCGAAGGAGCGTCCGAGGCGGTCGCCAATCGGTCCAGGAGTCGACCGGTGACCCATCTCTGGCCACTCATGACCCGCTCGACTGCCAGCCGGAGCTCAGACAGCGACTGGTCCTTCAGGTGGTACCCGTCGACGCCGGCGGCAAGCAGACCCCGGACATACACGCTGTCATCGTGAGCGCTGATCACGAGGATCCTCATCTGCGGGTAGTCGTCACGGATCGCCTTGATCGCGGCAAGCGGCTCGAACTCGGGCATGGCGACGTCGATCAGCAGCAGGTCGGGCTGCGATCGCGCCAATGCCGCCTCGACGGTCGGCCCGTCGCTGGCCTCGGTGATGATCTCGTACCCGGGCATCTCAGCGAGTGCTTTGTAGATCCCGGCCCGCACCAAAGCATGGTCATCCGCGAGCACGATACGCACAGGAGTCACGATCCCGAGTATAGGGTCGAGGTCGGCGGCCGATGACGACGGCGCCGTGGGAACACCCGGGACGCCACAGCGTCGTCCGCTCGCCATCCTGGTGCTGTTGACACATCGTCTTGATGCCCACGCGTTGCCACTCGGCCACGCCGATGGTCCAGAGCGCATGAGCGAGAGCCTTGTTGCGAGGAGGTGACTGCGTTGCCCAGCAGCCGTTCGACGCTCACTCGACGGGGTAGCCTACCGGGATCGCTCAGCGGAGGCCGCAAACGCCCGTTTGATGCAGGAAGCGGTCAATCGTCGAGGATGAACCCCTTCGGCAACTCGCTACGCCACACGATCTGGGGCCACTCCTCGATGGGCACCGACGGATCGTTCTCGTGGCCGACGACCACGCGATGGAGCTCCTGCGTCAGCTCAGAGACCAAGGCGGCTTGGTCGGCCTGGGTGTTGTCGCTCTCGGCCGGGTCCTCCACCATGTGATAGAGCTGGATCTCGGGCAAGCCGTCAGCGCGCGCGTGGGCGTCGTCGTAGGTCCAGCCGCCGGAACCCGGACAGCGACACAGCTTCCAGTCGCCCTTGCGGATGGCGAACATCCCGTCGATGGAGTGGTGGATCAGCGGCCGCGCGGCAGCGGTGGAGAAGTCACCGCCGGTGAGGCCGGGCAGGAAGCTGACGCTGTCCTCCCCGGCGCCGGGGCCAGGGGCTTGGCCGGTGATCTCGGCGGCAGTGGCGAAGAGGTCGAAGATACCGATGGGGGCATCGCAGGCACTACCCGGGGCCACCACCCGTGGCCATCGGGCAAGGAACGGCACGCGGTGGCCACCGTCCCAGATATCGGACTTGTAGCCGCGGTAGATATGGCTGGCGCGGTGGCCGTAGTGCTTCTCGAGGTCGTCGCATCGGGCCGGGCCACGGGCGCAACCGTTGTCGGACGTGAAGATCACCAGCGTGTCCTCGGCGATGCCCTTGGCGTCGAGCGCGTCAAGGACCTGGCCGACGCGGGCATCGGTCTCGACGCAGAAGTCGCCGTAGGGGCTGACGCCACTGGCACCCAGGAACTCCGGGGCCGGAGCGATGGGCGTGTGCGGGCTGGTGAAGGGGAGGTAGAGGAAGAAGGGTCGCTCACCGTCTTGCGCCTCGATGTAGTCGACGGCGCGATCGGTGATGGTGCCGAGGACGTTGTGGGCCCGCAGCGACCTCATGCGTGGCCCGGCCCGACCGAACTCGTCCTCCGTGCCCCAGGCGGTCGGGGCTTCCACCGGCTGTCTGTTCTCGACGTACACGTACGGCGGCATGTCCAGGCTACCGGCGATGCCGAAGAACTCGTCGAAGCCGTGGTCGGCGGGGCCGCCCTCCACCGGCCGGGTGAAGTCGATCCAGTCCTGGCTCTCACCGAGCCAATCGTCACGATCGACGACGCCTTCCATGCCCGGCTTCACCGCCCAGTCCCAGCCGACGTGCCACTTGCCGAAGCAGGCGGTGCGGTAGCCGGCGTCCTTGAGGAGGTCGGCGACGGTGACACGGTCGGCGGCGATCAAGGGAGCGCCCACTCCGCCGATGACATGGGACTTGAGCGTGGTGCGCCAGCAGTAGCGGCCGGTCATGATGCTGTAGCGCGAAGGGGTGCAGACCGCCGACGAGCTGTGGGCGTCCGTGAAGGTCATGCCCTCGTTCGCCAGGCGATCGAGGTTGGGGGTCGGCCAGGCGCAGCCGTCGTTCAGGGTCCTGACGTCGCCGTAGCCCATGTCGTCGACGAGGATGTAGATGATGTTCGGGTGGGTCATCGGGGAATCCGGACCACGTAGGCCTCCGAGCTGGGGAGGTCCGCATGGAAACGGATCTCGAGGCCGCGGCCGGTGTTCACGAGGTCTGCACCGCGCTCATACCCCAGGAGCTCCGGCGCGCGATCGGGATGGAGGTGGACCTCCGGAATCTCGAACCGTCGGTCGGCGACATCGCCGATGAACGTCGCGAAGCCGGCATCGTGCCCTCGCGTGAAGCGGATCTCTACCCCTCGCTCTGACGTCGTCGTGGGGGCGGACCACGGTCGTGTGCCGAAGACCGCCTCGCCCTGGACCTCGAGCCATCGGCCCAGGCCCAGAAGTGGCTCCAGTTGTGCTGCCGGGATGGTGCCATCGGCCATGGGCCCGATGCCCAGGAGCAGATTACCGTTCTTTGCGGCCGCGTCGACCAGGGAGCGGACGAGTTCTCCACTGGAGGCGTGTGTCTCCGGCGTCTCGATCCGGTTGTAGCCAAAACCGAGCCCGATGCCGCGTGTCGACTCCCACACGAAGTCGGTCGCAGTCTCGAAACCGCTGTACTCGGGGGTGATGAAGTCGAAGTGCTCGTTCGTTGGCGAGGTCACGCGCTCCGATGGGTCCATGCCTTCGGGCAACTCCTGCGCGAAGCGGTCGTTGACGACGCCCTCGGGGACCGCGTTGTAGTAGTCAGCGAACAAGCGTTCCAGGTCGGCCGCAGCCGGGTAGCCGATGTCGCCCCAGAGGATGTCGGGCCGGTATCGCTCGATCAGCTCTCGCCAGTGCGCGTCCACGTAGGCGGCGTACTCCGGGCTCTGCCCGATGCACTGGTACATCGAGGCGATGTCCGTGATGAGGCTGTCGTTCCAGGCCCAGTCGAGCCCGCCCGAGTAGTACAGCCCGAAGCGAATGCCCCGCCGGCGCGCCGCCGCCGCGAGCTCGCCGATGACATCGCGCTCGAGGTGGTAGTCGGGGATGAAGCGGGTTCGGTCGGCTGCTCGGCCAGAGCAGGAACCCGTCGTGGTGCTTGGCCACCAAGACCACATAGCGGAAGCCGGCAGCTGCGAGCGTGGCAGCCCACGCCTCCGGGTCCCACGCCTCCGCCGCTTCGCGGAAGATGGGCGCGAAGTCTGAGTACTTCGCCTGCACCCCATATGTCCGCCGGTGGTACTGCTGAGACGGGCTACCGTCGATGCGGATGGTGTTCTGATACCACTCGGTGTAGGGGTTGTGGGCGAAGTAGTAGTCGAAGCCGCGTTCGCGAGCGAGCGTCACGAGATCGCCTTCGACCGGCGCCCACGCCGGCACCGACGATGGCGTCCAGTGGATGATCGCGCCCAGCTTGGCGTCGCGGTACCACTCGGGCACCTCGTGGGTGCGCAGCGACGCCCACGTCGGCTCGAAGCGCCGACCGCTGTCGACCACGCTCATTCCTTGATGCCCCCACTGGTCAGGCCGGCAGTGATGAAGCGCTGCCCGAAGACGATGAGCACCAGCGCCGGCACCGCCAGCAGCACGAGGCTGGCGTTGTACTTGCCGATGTTGTCGGGCGTGAAGCTGAGGTACTCCTGGAAGCTGGAGACGGCCATGGACGCGGTCGTCAGCTGTGGGTCGGTGATGAACATCAACGGCAGCAGGAAGTCCTGGAATGACCACATGATCGCGAGCACGCCAAGCGGGATCAGCGCCGGCCGTGCCAGCGGCAGGTAGATGCGCCGGAAGACCGCGAATACTGCCCGCGCCGTCGATGGTGGCTGACTCCATGTACTCGTTGGGCAGACCCGCGAAGTAGTTGCGCATGAGCAGCACGCCGAAGGGCAACGTGAGCGCGGTCTCGGGCAGGATCACCGCGAAGTAGGTGTCGAGGATCCCGAGCGTGCCGAGGATCCGGAAGAGCGGCACGATGATGGCTGTGCCGGGCACCGCCAGGCAGATGACGACGAGGTAGAAGATCAGGTTGCGATAGGGGAAGTCGAGCTTGCCGAAGGCGAAGCCTGACAACGCGCTGATGGCCACCACGAACGTGGCGTGGCCGGCCGCGATGACCGCCGAGTTGAAGTAGGTCTGGTAGATGGTGATGTCGCCGATGGGCTCGGTCAGCAGGTTGGTGTAGTTCTCCAGGCCGTTGAAGACGAGCGAGCGGTTCAGGGCGCTGAAGATGGGCACCAGCCAGACCACGGCCATGATCAGCAGGAGGACGCCGAGGATGATCGAGTCGCGTCGACGCGCCATGAGGATCTTCATGGCCTAGCGCCTCTCGCCGCGCTTCTGAAGGATGAGGTTGATGATCGAGATCGAGAGTGCGCAGAGCAGCACCACGACCGACGCCGCCGAGACGTAGCCCACGTTCACGCCCGAGGTGGCGAAGGTGTAGAGGTACGTGCCGGCGATCTCGGTCCGCCCCGAAGGACCACCTCCCGTAGAGAGGTAGACGACCTCGAAGGCGCGGAACGTGCCCAGCAGGATCGAGAGGATGATCGTGCGGCGTGCGCCCACCAGGAGCGGGAACAGGATGAGCCGCAACATCGGCCACGCCCCCGCGCCGTCGACGACGGCCGCCTCCAGCAGCGAGATGTTGATGGTGGAGAGGTCGGCCGTGTAGTACATGATGGGCAGGCCGATGACGTAGACGAAGATCATGCCCACCGAGATCCAGGCCAGCGTGGGATCGCCCAGCCAGCGCTGGGTGAAGTCATCCAGGCCCGACGAATCGCAGGATCTCGTTGACCGTACCGGAGCGCGAGGCCAGCATCACGCCGAAGACCGAGGCCACCAGCGACATCGGCATCAGCGCGGGCAGGAAGAAGACCGCGTAGAAGAAGCCGTGGCCGCGCAGCTTGGTGGAGAGCACGACGGCCAGGAAGAAGCCGATCGTCAGCGCCGCCGCGATGCCCACCAAGGCGAACCCGATGGTGTTGACGATGGCCATCCAGAAGCGGTCGTGCGTCAGCAGCAGCTCGTAGTTGTCGAGGCCGACGAACTCGAGGTCGCGCAGCGTGGCATCGGTGTCGAAGAAGCTGGCGAAGCCGACGTAGAAGAAGCTATAGGCGTAGAAGACGAGCGTAGAACAGCGTCAGCGGGGCCAGGAAGAGCAGCGCCGTGCGAACGCGGTTGCGTCCGATCGAGGCTGCTGCCTGGGTCATCGAGTCCCTCGTCTCTGGTTCAGTCGGATGGAATGGACCTCGCGGGGCCGGCGAAGGACCGGCCCCGCGAGGTGGAGGAGGATGGTCAGTCGAGGTAGCGGCCGCTCTCCCACTCGGCCTGCAGCCTGGCAGCGACATCCTCGGGATCGGCGCCGTTGAGCACCTCGATGATGTGGTCGCCGACGATCTGCGAGAAGGGCGTGTTGTTGCGGTCGCTCGAGGGATTCTGGATGAGCTCGCTCATCGTGGCGAAGCCCTCCTGGGCCACCTCGCTGGTGAGCGTGGTCTCCGGCAGCGCGTAGCCGAGCTTGGCGGGCACGAAGCTGAGCGTGGGCGCCCACACATCGACGCCATCGCCGAACGACGAGGAACTCCAGCAGCTTCATGGCTTCCTCGGGGTTGTCCGAGTTGTTCGGGACCGCCATGCCCATCTCGATGAACGAGCGGATCGAGGGCGTCCCGCCTTCGGTGACGACCGGGAGGGGCATCAGGCCGACCTCGTTGAGGGCGATGCCGTTCTCCGTGCGGTAGGGCTCGGACAGCATGCCGGCCTCCCACGTGCCCTGCAGCAGGATGGGTGCGCCGCCGCCGTAGAAGATCTCCAGTGCGGTGCTGTAGTCGATGTCGATGGTGTCGAGGCGAGAAGATGCCGTCATCGTGCATCTGCTTGTAGGTCGTCACGCCCTCGATCCAGGCCGGGTCGTCCCAGCGACCATCGCCGTAGCGGATGTCGTTGTAGAACTCGGGGTCAGTCTGGCCGATGAGCGTGAGCAGGATCTCGTCCTCGAACCAGTTGGCACCGCTGAAGACCACCGGGAACAGGTTGGGGTCAGCCGCCGTGACCGCATCCGCGTAGGCCTTCAACTCGTCGTAGTTCGTCGGCACCTCGAGGCCCAGCTCGTCCATGAGCTCGGCGTTGTAGTAGCCCACGACCGAGCCGAGACCGCCCAATGGCAGGATGTAGAGTTCGCCGTCGTCGGCCAGCAGCTTGGCCTGGTCCACGGCCTTGGCCGCGTACATCTCGGCCCAGTCAGCGCCGATGTGCTCCTCGAGCAGCGGCTCCAGTGGCTGCAGGTCGCCCTTGAGCTGGTCGACCATCGAGCTGGTCTGGACGGCCACGAGATCGAGCGCGTCGCCGGCGGCGAGCGCCAGGGGCAGCTTGTCCTGGTAGACCTGCGACTCGAAGATGTTGACCTCGACGTCGATGTTGGGGTTCTCGGCCTCGAAGGCCTCGATCATCTTCTCGGTCGTCGGGAGCGGCGGGAACCAGGCCCAGTACTGCAGGGTGACCTGCTCGTCGTCCTGCGCAGACGGCGCTGCCGACGGATGCGACGGCCAGCGCGCCTGCGAGGGCCAGGCTGGGAATCGTCCGGGTTCGGTTTCTCACACTTCCTCCTTGTCGGTCCGGCTCGTGCGGACCGCTTGCTTCGTTCCTGATCGGGTTATCACGGCTCGGTCTTGCCGGTCGCTTTCGGCCTCCTCCTTTCTGATGTGGTACGCGTACCACATCGGGCCACAAAGAAGACCCGGCAGCCTCCCTGCTGCTGGGTCAGGTCTCTGGTCAGTGGCTGCCGTCGATTCGTATTCGATGATCTCGGTGGGAAGCAGGACCTCCTGGGTACGATCGCGTCCGGCTGCGCCGCGAAGTCGCTCGAGAGGAGCTCCGCGGCGCTGCGGCCCATCTCGTAGCCGGGTTGCATGGCCATCGTGAAGAAGGGGTCGACCACGAGGTCCGGGGACGAGCCGTCGAAGGTCACCACCGAGATGTCCCGAGGGACGCTCAGGTCGTGCTTCGCGCAGGGCCTTGGCTGCGCCGATGGCGATGAAGTTGTTGCCGGTGAGGACGGCCGTCGGGCGCGTCTCGAGCTCCAGCATCCGTCGGCCCATGGCGTAGCCGCCGTCGGGACTGAAGTCGCCGTACTGGATGAGCGCCGGCTCGACCGGGAGGCCGGCCTCTCCGTAGGCTCGCTCGTAGCCGGCCACGCGGTCGGTGGCGGTGACGATGTTGCGGGGCCGCTGAGGGCCGCGATGCGGCGATGGCCCAGTCGGATGAGCAGCGATGACCAGCTCGTAGGCCGCCTGCTCGGTGTCGCAGCGAACGACGTCGACCGTCGAGGTCGCGCATGGCGTAGCCGACGACGACGACGGGGACGTTCGAGCCCTGACGTACTCGATCGGCCCGGAACGGCCTCGATGGGCGTGATGAGCACGCCGTCGACCTGCCGCTTCAGCAGGTTCTCGAGGTGCTGCATCTCCTTCTCGGACGAGGAGTCCGAGTCGCACAGGATGATGTTGTAGCCGTTGGCGCTCGCGACGTGCTCGGCACCACGGATGACGCTGACCCAGAAGGGGTTGGAGATGTCGGCGATGAGCAGGCCGATGGTGTCGGTCCGCTGGAAGCGCAGGCTCTTGCCCAGGCTGCTGGGAACGTAGTGGAGGTCGGTGATGGCGGCCTCGACCCGCTGGCGTGTCTCCGCCTTCACGTAGCCGTTGTTATTGAGCACCCTCGAGACGGTCGGGGGCGTCACCCCGGCCCGTCTCGCGACATCTCGGATGTTGGCCATGGTCAGTCCCTGCTCCTGTCTGCGACCGATGTGGTACCCATACCATGTGGTACGCGTTCCACATCATAGCCGATGTTCCGCTGGTGTCAACAGGCATCGGCACGAAACGGGAAGTGGCTACTCCGACCTGCAGCCGCGACCAGCCGGCCTCTCCCGCGTCGCCGGTGTCACGTTCTCGAGCACGAACCGAGGCCGGAACCGAAGGTGGGTCAAACTGGCGCTACCACGCTTGGACCTCCGACCGTCACGCGTGGGATCGCAGGGGTAAGCGTAGGGGTCAGATAAGGCAGTTGCGCAGCAAGGCAATGCGAAACGGGGCCATTTCACGCTTGGGAAGTGGAGCCGACACTCGGATATGAACCGAGGACATGCTGTTTACGAATCACGAGGACCCGGCCGCTTGGCCGCTCCAGGCCGCGGGGCACGGGCAGGGCTCGTGACCAGCAGGTGTAGTCATTGCTGGTGCCGGGTGCCGGCATCAGCGTGGTGTCTGCATCGAGCGACGGGTGCCAGTCTCGTGGCATGGTGCTTCGAACGGCCACGATCTCTCGGGGCGCTCCGTCGGTCTGATCTGACCGCGCTGTACGAGAGGGACGGACGCCTGAACAACGTCGTCAGCTTGCAGGAGCTCTTCCCCAACCGTCTCTGCCGTGTCCCCGACCACCAGCGCACTACGCCTGGAGCGAGCGGAACTGACCAGCAGTCGTTGACCCGACCCTTGCCCGCGACATCAACGTGGCGTGGGCCCTTGACGGCTACCCCGCAGTTGCCGGCTGGCCTGAAGTGGCTTCCAGGAAGGCATGTGCCAAGCGCTACCCTTCGACGATGACGGCCAGCGACAGACGGTTTCCCGAACCCGCTCCCGAACGTCGGGTCTTCGCCAATCGCACCCTGAAGATGAAGTCGATCCGCGCGGTCGGCTACGACATGGACTACACCCTCACGCAGTACAAGGCGGAGGCATTCGAGGAGTTCGCCTTCTCCCACGCCAGCGGCCTCCTCGCCGAACTCGGTTGGCCAGTCAGGGCCCTCTCATTCGATGCAGCCTCGACAGCCCGAGGGCTCGTGGTCGATCAAGACCTCGGGAACCTCGTCAAGGCAACTCGCTTCGGCTGGGTCGTCAGGGCAAGACACGGCAGTCGGTTCCTGGACCACGACGAGGTGCGACGTACCTATCTGGGAACTCCCATCGACCTGTCGGAGGACCGCTACGTACTGCTCAACTCCTTGTTCTCGCTCTCAGAAGCGAGCCTGTTCGCCCAAGGCGTAGAGCTGCTCGACGCTGGGAGGCTTCCCGGCGGCATGGGGTATCGAGACATGTTTGCCGCGGTAGTGGACTCGGTGGATCGGATCCATCGGGACGGAACGCTGAAGAAGGGCGTCCTGGCGGACCCGGGACGATTCATCTCCCTGGATGGGGACATCGTGGCGAGTCTCCTTGACCAGAGAGTGTCAGGAAAGCTCCTCATGCTCATCACGAACTCCGAGTGGAGCTACACGAACAAGATCATGACCCACACGTTCGACCCCTTCCTGAGAGGCGGCGACAAGTGGCGCGACCTGTTCGAGATCGTGGTCGTCTCATCAGCCAAGCCGGGGTTCTTCACCTCGTCGAACCCGCTATACCGGGTCGTGGACGAAGAGCGCGGTCTGCTCGAACCCCACTTCGGCCCCCTGGACAGTGGCGGTGTGTTCTACGGCGGCAACGCACAGCTTCTGGAGGAGAGCCTTGGACTCATCGGCGACGAGATCCTCTATGTTGGCGACCACCTCTACGGCGACGTCCACTACTCCAAGGCTCTGCGTCGCTGGAGAACAGCTCTGATCCTTCAGGAACTCGAGGCGGAGATCCGCGCTCTTGCCGAGTTCAGGCCGACCCAGGCTCGTCTGAGTGAACTCATCGACCACCGCCAGAGACTCGAAACTCAGCTAGGCGCCCAACGACTCGCCCAACTCCGAGCCGCCGAAGGCCATGCCGATCCGCTGGGGCCCAATGAAGGCCACCTCGCGTCGATAGCCGAGACAGAGGCCGAACTGTCCCAGCTCAACGAACTCATGGCGCCCTTGAAGGATGAAGCAAGCCGACTGCAGAACCAGGGGTGGGGGACGCTGACGCGGGCCAAACAAGACAAGAGCCTGTTCTTTCGCCAGATCGAGCGCTACGCCGACATCTACACGTCCCGTGTGTCCAACTTGCTCTTCCCCGGCCCCTATGCCACGTTCCGGATGGGACGCCTCGCACTCCCGCACGACCCCCCATCCTGATCGCCGAGCCCCGGCCGGGCGGACTCGTTGGTCACCTGCCGAGCGGCCCTGCGCGACTTCCCGTAGCGGCTTGAGTGGGTCAGACCTGGCGCCTCGAGGCCACGGACACGCCGGTACGGGCGATCTCACGCGTGGGGAGTGGAGCCGACACCCGGATTTGAACCGAGGACCTGCTGTTTACGAAACCGAGGTACCGGCCGGACCCGCTGATCGTCGAGTGCGGTCAGCCACCTCGACTTCGTATTCCTCGATCAGCTCGAACAGTTCGTCCGCCGCGTAATGGCGGTCGTATGTTCCGGAGCTGATCTGCCGCAACACGCCGGCGTCGGCGAGGACCTTGAGCCCCTCGAGCGCACGCTGGTGGCGCGCCCCGATAGCGCCGCGGATGCCGCCGACGTCCGCCGGTGACCGGGTCCACACTCGATTCGGCGGGATTGAGCGGCTGATCGACCGGGAGTGTCCGCCGGCGCTGCTTCCATCCGTTGCTTCCACAAGCCAGCTCCTCACCGCGGCTCCGGCGTCGTCGATGGCCTGTTTCGGCTGGCGTATGCTCGCCCCATGGAGCGACGAGAGCACCTCGACATCACCGGGAAGCTGGCCCGCCTGGGCTCAGATTCGGCGAACGGCGTGGCCGTCGAGGTGTTCAAGGCGCTCGGCAATGACTCTCGCTGGCGCATCCTCAGCTACCTCAGCGAGCGGTTCGTCCCGGTCAACCAGATCGCCCAGGACCTCGGACTACCAGCATCCACCGCGAGCCGCCACATCGCCCTGTTGGAGGACGTCGGCCTGGTGCACACCGGAATGCGACCGGCCACACGTGGGCTTGAGAAGGTCGTGGCGCGCAGGTATGAGGCCATCCTCGTCGACCTGCCCCGTCGCGACGGCGATGACGATCACGTCATCGAAGTCAGCATGCCCATCGGTGCATACATGGACTTCCAGGTCGAACCGACATGCGGCCTCGCAGGTGCCGACGGACTGATCGGCCTGCAGGACGATCAGAGCTCCTTCTACGACCCTGATCGGGTCGCAGCACAGTTGCTCTGGTTCGGCGCGGGGTACGTCGAGTACCAGTTCCCCAACCGCGCACCAGCGGGCTCTGCCGTCACCTCAGTCGGTCTCAGCTGCGAGATCTGCAGCGAGGCGCCCTTGTATGACCCGGACTGGCCAAGCGACGTCAGCGTCTGGATCAACGGCGTCCACCTCGGGGAATGGACGTGTCCGGGTGACTTCGGTGACCGACGGGGCCGCCTCACACCAGCGTGGTGGCCCTCGACGAATACCCAGTACGGGCTTCAGAAGCGCTGGCAGGTCAGCGCTGGTGGCACATCACTCGACGGCGTCCGTCTATCAGAGGTCGCGCTCGACGCGCTCGATCTGCAGCCCGATCGCCCGATTCGCGTCCGCATCGGAGTGCGGCCCGGAGCTCGCCACGTCGGCGGCCTCAACCTCTTCGGCCGTGCGTTCGGGAATTACCCGCAGGATCTCGTCCTGAGCCTGGAGTTCGAATCGCCGACCGCAGCGTTCGCGCTCTGATCCCACCCCCAAGCTGACCCCCGCGCCGGTCCCGCTCACGATCGGTGCCGCGGCCAGACAGCGTGTCGGCACCACCGAGCCTGGCGCAAGCGATCTCGCACCGATCTTGAACGCCCAGGTGCTCACTCACGCACCCCTGGCCGAGGCCCTGGCATGCGCTTGACACGGGTCCTACTATGTGAGAGCACTCTCACAATAGTTGTGGGACAAGTCGCGAGGAGGGGCCATGCGAGCACATGGACGCCATCGCACGAGTCGGGTGCTGACGAGGGGGAGGACGTGTCCTGGGCGCACCGGGGACCACCTCGCTAGCGAAGCAACGCTGCAGGAGAACGGCCGGTGACCGGGGCATCCGCGGCCGCACCGGGCCCTACACCAGGCGGTAGCTCGCTCGACCGGTGGCGCGCACGCTTCGGCGACACCACGTCCGGCTGGCTGTTTCTGGCGCCGTTCCTGATCATCTACCTCATCTTCCTGCTGTATCCCGTGTTCCAGGCCGTGTGGATGGGGTTCTTCGAGGTCGACCTCCTCGTCATCGATGATCGCGAGTACGTCGGTCTCGACCATTACGTTCGGATGTTCTGGGGCACGGAGATGACGTGGGGCCTGGCACCACTGTTGCTTTGGCGCGTCCTTGGGCTCTTGCTCATCCCACTGGTCTGGTACTGGCGCCGCCAGGGATCAGTCTCGCGCCGCTTCGCCATCGTCTCGACGATCGGGTTGCTGGTCTTCTTCGTGGGCATCCTGGGGATCCATCCCGGCGCCGGTGGCCGCTGGTACGACTCGCAGTTCTGGCTTTCCTTCAGCAACACCGTCCTCTTCGTCATCCTGTCGACGCCGCTCATCGTCGGCATGGGCCTCGCCATCGCGATCGCCCTGAACCGCCCAGGCCGGCTGGCTGGTGTGCTGCGAACCCTCTTCTTCGCGCCTTATGTCCTGTCGGTCGCCGTGCTCACGCTCATCTGGGCGTTCCTGCTCAATCCCCAACTCGGCCTCATCGGGGCAGGGCTCGAAGGCATCGGACTGGAGCCCGTCAATTGGCTCAACAGCACGACCTGGGCGATGCCGGCCATCGTGGTCACGACCTTGTGGTGGACGGTCGGCTTCAATGTCGTGCTCTTCCTCGCAGGGCTGCAGGACATCGAACCGAGCATGTACGAGGCCGCGTCCCTGGATGGAGCTGGCCCCTGGGCCAAGTTCCGATACATCACCGTTCCCGGACTCCAGCGGACGTTGCTCCTCGTCATCGTCCTTCAGGTCATCGCCTCGTTCCAGATCTTCGGGCAGGTCTTCATCATGACCAGGGGCGGACCGAACGGCGCGACACGGGTCGCCATCCAGCACATCTACGAGTCAGCGTTCCGTGACTTCGAGCTCGGCTATGCGTCAGCGATGTCGGTCTTCCTGTTCATCGTCATGATCGCCATCGCTGCGGCCCAGTTCCGCTTCCTTCAGCCGCAGGAGTCGTAGCCATGACGTCGACCGCACTCAGCACGTCCGCTGCCCCGCTCGCTGAAACCCGAGCACCACGGTCGGCGAAGCTGCGACGCCTGACGTTCATGGCCTTCCTGCTCGTGGCCGGGCTCGTCTGGATCATCCCCATGGTCTGGATGTTCTCGCTGTCGCTGACACCGAACGACGTGTTGCAGCGATCGACCACGAACATCCTCCCGGTCGAGCCCACCCTGGACAATTTCGCCGGGGTCTTCCAGGTCGGCCTGACGCCACGATGGCTGCTCAACAGCGTGATCGTCACAGGTGTGACCACGGTGTTGACGGTCGTGCTGTCAGCGATGGCCGGCTACGCCTTCGCCCGCATCCCGTTCCGTGGGAAGCGGATCGTCTTCCCGCTGGTCCTCGCCGGACTGATGGTGCCCAGAGAAGCGATGTTCGTGCCGCTCTTCCTCATGTTCGCCGAGGCCGACGCACACAACACCTACCAGGCTCTCGCACTTCCGAGGATCGCCGCTCCGCTCGGCGTGTTCATCATGACCGCCTTCATGGCCGCCATCCCCAGAGAGATCGAGGAGGCGGCAGTCGTGGACGGCGCTGGCCGATGGCGCATCTTCTGGCGGATCATGCTGCCGATGTCGGTGCCGGCACTGACGGCACTGGCCATCTTCACCTTCGTCCTGACGTGGAACGACTACCTGTGGCCGCTCGTGTCTGCGACAGACCGAGAGATGTTCACCATCACCACAGGCCTCGCGTCACTGCAGGGCAACTTCGCACAAGCGACTGAGCTGGGCTCGCTCATGGCCCGGGGTGTGATCGCCAGCCTCCCCCTGCTGATCCTCTTCCTCGTCTTCCAGCGACAGCTGATTCGCGGCATCTCCATCGGCAGCGGCGGCAAGTGAGCGCTCCGAGAGCGCCACATGAACAGCTCGGCACGCCCGCATGCACCCATCTGAACGATCGAGGAGGAAGTGCATGGTGAGATGACGAGTCTTCGACCGGGGGGTAGAGATCACGACAACGACGCATCAAGAGAGGAACCAATCAGCATGAGGACACGACTCGGCATCATCGCCGCAACAGCCGCCTTGGTCGTGGCGGGAGCCATGCCCGCCGCGGCCCAGGACGGCGACGTAACCATCTCGCTGGCGCGCTTCTTCGGCGACTGCGACGACACCACCCAGGGCGTCACCGACGTCAAGCAAGCCACCTCCGAGTGCGAGGTCATCCAGATCCTGACCAACGCCTTCAATGCTGCGGACAACGGCATCACCGTCGAGAAGCTTGGCGGCCAGAACTGGGGCGACTACTACCCGCAGCTGAGCACCACCTTCGCTGCAGGTGATCCGCCCGACGTGGCCGTGATGCACCAGCATCGTCTGCCGGACTTCGCGGGCCGCGGGCTGCTGATGCCCCTGGCAGATGCGCTCGCCGAGGCGGGCGTGGACTTCAGCGACTACACCCAGCCTGCCCAGGACGGCGCGACATACGACGGGCAGATCTTTGCTGTTCCGTTCGACATCCACGCCAGCCTGTGGCACATGAACGTCGACCTCTTCAAGGAGGCCGGCCTCGTCGGCGAGGATGGCATGCCCATCATGCCGACCAGTGCCGACGAGCTGCTGGAGCAGTGCCAGCAGCTGCAGGACGCGACCGGTAAGCAGTACTTCGGCAATGACTGGTTCGAATTCGGTGTCGGAGCGCGTCTGTTCCTCGGCCTTGTTGCGCAGCAGGGTGGCGTAGTGAGCGACGGCACGTCCGCCACCGTCAACACGCCCGAGGGCCAGGAGGCCGTGCGCCTGCTCAACGAGCTCGCCACGACCTGCAGTGATCCCGCCCAGGGCTACACCGACTCACAGGCGGGCTTCCTTAGCGGGGACATCGCTGTGCTGCACAACGGAACATGGGTCGTCGACCAGTACGACCGTGACACCGAGTTCGACTATGTCGCGACGAACGTCCCCAACATCTACGGCACGCCGGCCGCGTGGGGCGACTCCCACATGTGGGTGATGCCGAAGCAGTCAGACGAGGATGCTGCCAAGACGGCAGCGTCGGTCGAGTTCCTGAAGTACCTCTACGAGCACGTCGGCGACTGGGCCATCGGGACCGGCCATATCGCCCCCCGCGTGTCCGTCATCGCGAGCGATGAGTACGTCAATGCGCCGCAGCGGTCGAACTACGCAGACACAGCTGATATCGCTGTTCTCGTTCCGGCCGTCCAGGGCTGGGCTGGTGCCTGGGATGCCCTCGCAGAGGAACTGAACGCGACGTGGATCACCGGCAAGGACCAGGCACAGGCGCTGGCCGATGCTGAGGCACGGATGAACGAGGAGCTGAACTAGACCGGCTGCTCCCAGCCACCGCTGTTGGTACTCGATGCCCGGGATGGTGCTGAGCCGTTCCGGGCATCGGGCACCACGAACCTCGCCGCTACTACTCGCTACCCAGAAGGACGAGCCCTTGAGCGACTTCGACACTCTCGCATCCAACGACAAGCCCCGCCGCTGGGACGAGGATCGCGCCTGGGCCTGGTACCGGCGACTGCCGTGGATCGTCGGCTGCAACTTCACCCCCAGCACGGCCTCCAATCAGCTCGAGATGTGGCAGGCAGAGACGTTCGACTCGGACACCATCGACCGCGAGCTCGGGCTTGCGGCAGGCCTCGGCTTCAACACCGTTCGCGTCTATCTGCACGACCTGCTGTGGCAGCAGGATGCCGACGGGTTCATGGGACGCGTCGACCACTTCCTCGGGCTCGCGGCCAACCACGGCATCCGCGCGATCGTGGTCTTTCTCGATGGCGTGTGGAACAACCGAGCCTACGTCGGTCCGCAAGCCGACCCGATCCCTGGTGTGCACAACTCCCGCTGGGTCCAGAGTCCGACCTCGCCGGAAGTCGTAGAGCCGACGGCGTGGCCGCGTCTCCGCGAGTACGTGCAAGGTGTACTCGAGCGGCTCGCCGCCGACGAGCGGGTCCTGATGTGGGACCTCTACAACGAACCGGGCAACGAAGGCCTGATCGATAACGCCCTGCCGTTGCTGCGCGAGGTCTTCGACTGGGCCCGCGAGGTCGATCCGTCGCAGCCGCTCACCGTCGGCAACTGGAACCGGAGCGATCCCTTCACCGAGCTCAACTCCTTCAGCGAGGCCAACTCGGACATCGTGACCTTCCACAGCTACGAAGACGCCGAGACCGTCAGACAGCTCATCGGCGATTCGAGACAGATCGGCCGGCCGATGGTCTGCACGGAGTACCTGGCGCGCACCACGGAAAGCTACTTCGAGACCCACTTGCCGCTGTTCAGAAATGCCGGCGTCGGGTGCATCAACTGGGGCCTGGTCGCCGGCAAGACGCAAACGCACTATCCCTGGTGCTCGCCACCGGGAGCGCCCGAACCCGCGGTCTGGTACCACGACATCTTCCGGGCTGATGGCACTCCCTACGACGAGGCGGAGGTGCGGTTCATCCGCCGCATGACCGCAGACCCCACGAAGAGTCACCTGGACTCAGGGCCTCGACGGCCTGCACGCGTTCGCCGATGACCCCCGTATTCCTGGCAACTGGGCGTTGACGCGAGGGGCCGAACAACCCGAAACGGGCCATGTCACGCGGGGGAAGTGGAGCCGACACTCGGATTTGAACCGAGGACCTGCTGTTTACGAAACCGACAGGGGGCTGTCTGGCGGTGTCCACCAGGGTGCAGGTCGTGCTCAGAGCCGGGCTATGGCCGTGTCATCGGGCCGAAGGCGTCCGCTGCTGTCCATCGACTTGGCTGCAGACTTGGCTGCATTCGGCCGGGCGTTGCTGATCGGCTGCACCAGGTCGCCGGCGCTGGTCTGGTAGACCTCCGCGGCGCCGGACAGTCCTCTGACCACCCCCTGCCGGGCCCCCGTACCAGACGGCGCTGACGCGCCGCTGGCGGGTCATCCGTACGACCGGAGGGCTGAGATCCCCAAGCAGGTTCCCAACAGGTGGACCGCCTACTCCTCGGCGGGCAGGAACTCGAAGGCCTCGGCGATGGAC